>NZ_JAHKRC010000013.1 GCF_019345465.1 Pseudomonas sp. NKUCC02_KPG | reverse complement strand
ACCATAGAGCATTGGAACCACCTGATCCCATCCCGAACTCAGAAGTGAAACGATGCATCGCCGATGGTAGTGTGGGGTTTCCCCATGTGAGAGTAGGTCATCGTCAAGATTGAATTCCGAAACCCCTGTCTGCTAACGCAGACAGGGGTTTTGTTTTTTGCGCGATATAAATCCCCAGCGCCTTCTGTTCTCTAGCCCTTCCCATATCCCTTTTTAAAGCCACGGCTGCGCTTTCGTCGGATTAAACACATAGCTACCAAAAGTGGCTAAGTATTCCGCAATTGGTGCCGACAGCCTGTTGAGCAATGCGTACGAGCAGACCTGCCAAGAGGTTGTCTGCGCTGTTACACACAACGGTGCCCACGTACGCATCCAACCTTTTGGCATAAGAAGTCCCATGCTATGAATCTAAAGTTCAGCCATAAAATCCTTCTGGCCGCTTCAGGGGTCGTGGTTCTGGCGTTTGCATTATTCACTTTGTATAACGACTACCTGCAGCGCGACACCATCAAGCAAAACATCGAGTCCTCGGTGCAGCAAGCTGGCAACCTGACAGCCAGCAGTGTTCAGAATTGGCTCAGTGGCCGCATCCTGGTGCTGGAGAGCCTCGCACAAAGCATTGCGCATCAAGGCAGCCAGGCTGATCTGCCCGGCCTGGTCGATCAGCCAGCGTTTACCTCCAACTTCCAGTTCACCTACGTCGGGCAAGCCAACGGAGTTTTTACCCAGCGCCCCGATGCCACAATGCCCGAAGGTTATGACCCCCGTGAGCGCCCTTGGTACAAGCAAGCGGTAAGCGCTGGTCAGACCATGCTGACACCGCCCTACATGGCAGCTGTCGGGGGCCTGATTGTGACCATTGCCATGCCGGTTAAAAAAGGCGGTGAGCTGCTCGGCGTGGCAGGCGGTGATCTGAGCCTCGATAGCCTGGTCAAAATCATTAACTCAGTTGATTCAGGTGGTCTGGGTTATGCGTTTTTGGTGAGCAGCGATGGCCAGATCATCGTCAGTCCGGATAAAAATCAGGTGATGAAAAACCTGAAGGATATCTACCCGTCCAGTGCTCTACGCATTGAAAAAGGTGTTCAGGAAGTCAGGCTCGACGGCCAGGAGCGGATTATTTCCTTTACCCCGGTGACAGGCTTGCCGTCCGCAGATTGGTTTATCGGTCAATCCATCGACAAAGAAAAGGCTTACGCGCCGCTGTCTAAATTCCGCACATCGGCAGTGATTGCGATGTTTATTGCCGTGGCCGCGATTGCACTGCTGCTGAGCTTGTTGATCCAGGTATTAATGCGTCCGCTCACTACGATGGGGCGTGCGATGCAAGACATCGCGCAAGGCGAAGGCGACCTGACACGGCGCTTGGTCATTGAGAACAAGGATGAATTTGGGGAGTTGGCCAGCTCGTTCAACCAGTTCGTTGAGCGTATTCACGCGTCAATCAGCGAAGTGTCCTCTGCTACCCGCCATGTGCATGATTTGTCTCACCGCGTCATGGCATCGTCCAACGCATCCATTGTCGGCTCGGACGAGCAGAGTGCGCGAACCAACAGCGTGGCCGCCGCCATCAACGAGTTGGGTGCTGCCACCCAGGAAATCGCCCGCAATGCTGCCGACGCGTCACAGCATGCCAGCGGAGCCAGTGAGCAGGCAGATGATGGTCGCAAGGTTGTCGAGCAGACCATCCAGGCCATGACCGAGCTTTCGCAGAAGATCAGTCTGTCGTGTGCGCAAATCGAAACCCTGAATGCCAGCACCGACAATATCGGCCACATTCTGGATGTGATCAAAGGCATCTCTCAGCAAACCAACCTGCTGGCCCTCAACGCAGCCATTGAGGCCGCGCGTGCGGGGGAGGCGGGTCGAGGCTTTGCCGTGGTGGCCGATGAGGTACGCAACCTCGCTCACCGCACTCAGGAGTCGGCGGAGGAGATACATAAAATGATCACCTCGCTGCAAGTGGGTTCCCGCGAAGCGGTCAGCACCATGAATGCGAGCCAGATTTCCAGCGAAGAAAGCGTCGAGGTCGCGAATCAGGCGGGGGCTCGATTGATCAGCGTGACTCAACGTATCGAAGAAATCGACGGAATGAACCAGTCGGTTGCCGCCGCAACCGAGGAACAGACCGCCGTGGTCGAAACCCTCAATGTGGATATCAACCAGATCAACCTGCTTAACCAGCAAGGTGTGGTGAACCTCAACGAAACCCTCAAGGACTGCGATGCCCTGTCGCAGCAAGCCAGTCGTCTCAAGCAATTGGTCGACAGCTTCAAGATCTGAGGATCGCTAGTCGCTCAAGACTTATCCACAGCCCTGGCGTTTCAAGCGTCAGGGCTGTTTTGCATTCTGAGTGTTCAGATAGTGGGTAATAGCCGTAACACCGCGTTGCAGATGTAACTCCAACTCTGCAATGCATGACTCAACATCTCTGGCTCGGGCATGACGCAACAGTGCCCTGTGATCGTCCTGGCACAACTTGCCAAGGTCCATCTGCTCAAGGTTAAAGCGCAGAAAGCGTTCTTCCTCGATAAGCCCTGCCTCAATCAACGCCAGCAGTTTTCGATTCGGCGCCCTGCAGTAAAGCGCTTGATGAAATTGCCGGTTGAGTGTGCCGATCTTGCCGAAATCTGTTTCGGATTCAAGTGCCTCGATATAGCTGTCGGCCGTTTCAAAGTCCTCGTCAGTCAGCAGTGGTACTGACAGACGCAGTGCCTGGGCTTCAAGCAACAGGCGCAGCTCGTAGGTCTCCAGCGAGTTGTCCTCGATCAAAGGAGCAACAACCGCTCCTTTGTATTGCACGACCTGCAGCAAGCCTTGAGCTTCCAGCTGACGCAGTGCCTCGCGCACGGGCATTCGGCTAACGCCAAACAACTGTGCCAACGCCTCTTGGCGGATTGCGGTACCGCATGGCAAGCGGCCATCAAGAATGGCGTTGCGCAAAGTTTCTTCAATCACCACCCGCGCCAAATGAGCGGGTATGGGGCCCGATACAACTATGCTGTTTAAAGGATTGAGTTTGACGGCCACGTTGCTACTACCTACGCCGAAAGTTCAGCACGCTTGTTTGGATCCAATTCAAGTTAGGTACTGACCCAATCCTTGTCAAACCTTGTTACGTTTAGTTTAGCCTGACTGCGAGATAAGAGATTGCATGGTGCCACTATCTTTCTTTTCCAGGACGCTTCAGCCCGCTCCCTTTTGTCAGGGCCTGTGCCCTACAATCGCCAAAATCAAAGCTGCCCAAATCGCAGCCTTAATGCACAGCAGGTGAAGGATGGGCGTACTCAGCAAGAACGATGTGGGGGAGTTGCGGTTGCGTACTCCTGAGTCGCCCCACATTGCACTCACCCAAATAGTTCGCCAGCCGTGGCTGTGGTGCATATTGCTCTTGGCCTCAGTGGTGCGGCTCTATGGTTTTACAGCCTCTGCCGTCTGGTGCGACGAGGGCTCCAGCCTGATGCTGAGCGACTATCCCCTCGCCGAAATCTGGTTGCATGCGTCGCACGATGTTCACCCTCCGTTGTATTTCATGCTGCTGCATGGCTGGATGGCGCTGTTTGGTGACGGTCTTGTCTCCATCCGAACCCTGAGTGTCTTGCCGGGTATCGCAACCGTATTGCTGGGCATGTGGCTCGTGCGGTTGATTGCAACCCAAAGAGCCGCGTTACTGGCCGGGCTTCTGCTGGCATTGCTGCCGACTGCAGTGCGTTATAGCCAGGAAGTGAGGATGTACTCGCTCATGGGGCTGTGGCTGATAGGCGCCACGATTGCGCTGGTCTATTGGGTTAAAGCGCCGCATAAACTCCGTTATCCGGTCATTTACACCGGGTTGATGGCGGCAGCGTTCTATACGCATTACTTCACCGCTTTCTGTGTGATCGCCCACTGGCTATATCTGTTGATCAGTGGCCGTAGCTCCGGGTGGTTGATCAAGCGTCCCGCCTGGTGGTTGGCCAATGTTGCCATTGTGTTGTTGTTTCTGCCCTGGCTCCCCGGCCTGGTGGATCTGCTGCAGCACATGGACGACCTCAAGAGCGGCGGTGATGTGGGCTGGGAGCCTGCAGTCGATGCCCGCTCTTTGCCCGCCATGACCTGGCAGCTTTTGATTCAGGACGAAGGCGAAAACCTGCCTTGGCCGCTGTTCTGGCTGGCACCGCTTGCACTGCTGGGCGGCTTGGTATGGATGGCGGTTCGCGATTCATCCCGGCATAAATTCACTGGATTGATCGTGATTTACACCCTGCTGCCGATCCTGGCCATTTACGCCGTGTCGTTTGTCTCGCCGCTGTTTATCGAGCGTTACGTGATGTTTGCCGCACTTGGCTTGCCACTGCTTGTGGCGATCGCAGTGGATCGCCTGCTCAAGCACAAGCGTGCGTTGGCCTTCGCACTTCTGTCACTGTTTGTTGGCACTGAGTTGGTGGGCCTGCGCAGTAACTTCAGCAGCGATGCCGACCATTTTGATCGTCTGGTTGAGCACGTAAACCAACAGTTCCTGCCTGGTGACCGAATCGTAGTCAGTGACCTGTTCTGGTACTTCAGTTACGTCTACTACAACAAGACCGGGATTGAACCCCTGCTCTACACGCCGCCCACAGACAGCGGCGCATCCGGACGTCCTAACAACTACGGGTTTGGCACCCTGGTGAACGCCAATGGGGCCAAAATCTATGTTGATCGACTGGCAGACTTGCCGGCCGGTACGGGGCGGGTCTGGCTGATCAGTAGCAAAGAACTGCCGGATGATTTCGGCTCTATTCCAGCAGGTTGGCACAAAGCACAGGACTTGGCCGTCGATGACACCCAGGCTCGACTATATTTGACTTGCCTTGGGGCCGAATGCGGCCCTGAACCTGAATGGAGTCAACTCAATGCAAAAGCCAACCCATAGCCTCCCGTCCTTGTTCAAACAACTGGGCCTGCCGTCCAGCCCCGAAGATATCGAAAAATTTGTCACAACCCACTCACCGCTCAAGCCTGACCTGAAGCTCGAAGACGCATTTTTCTGGACGCCTGCCCAAGCGGCGTTTTTGCGTGAAGAGCATCTTGAGGATGCCGATTGGGCTGAAATCGTCGACCAACTGAACCTCATGCTGCGCACAAAACCGATCGTAGGTAAGCAGAAATAAATGGCAACACTTGACTGTGATCATCTGGCCGCGCAATATTAATAGTTAGCAAACTAACATTATGTGACGCCTCTTGCCTGACACTTTCGATCCACTGCAAATGAGCATCAGCACCGGCATGGTGGTTGCGACTCGCCATTGGCGTCGCGTCTGCCAGGCTACGCTGGTCAACTACGGCATTTCCGAAGCCTGTGCCATGCCGCTGCTGATTATCGGGCGCTTGGGGGAGGGGGTGAGACAAGTCACCGTGGCCCATGCTGCCGGGATGGAAAGCCCGTCGCTGGTGCGTCTGCTCGATCAGCTGTGCAAGGCCGGCTACGTACGCCGCTGTGAAGATGCCAGCGACCGACGCGCCAAAACCCTGAGTCTTACCGACACCGGACGCGCCCTGGTGCAATCGATTGAAGCCCAACTCGTGCAACTGAGAAGAGCGGCTCTGGCAGGCATTTCGCTGGCTGACCAGGAAGCCGCACTGCGTGTGATCAAAGCCTTTGAAGCGGCCGGTCAACTGCCTGACGGAGCGATGAATTGAACGGGTTTTTCAGCAGCATGCCGCCTGCCCGTGACTGGTTCTATGGTGTGCGCACGTTCGCCGCATCGATGATCGCGCTGTATATCGCATTGTTAATGGAAATGCCCCGTCCGTATTGGGCCATGGCCACGGTTTACATCGTCTCCAGCCCCTTCGTCGGGCCTACCAGTTCCAAGGCGGTGTACCGCGCACTGGGCACCCTGATCGGCGCTGCGGCTGCCGTATTTTTTGTCCCGCTATTTGTGCAAACGCCATTTCTGCTGGTGTTGGTGATCGCGCTCTGGACCGGCATTTTGCTGTTTCTGTCGCTGCACCTGCGCACTGCCAACAGCTACATATTCATGCTTGCCGGTTACACCATGCCCATGATCGCTTTGCCGATTGTGGACAACCCGCTGAACGTCTTCGACATCGCCGTCTCGCGTACCGAGGAAATCATGCTCGGGATAGTCTGCGCGGCGGTGGTCGGCAGCATGTTCTGGCCTCGCCGCTTGACCCCGGTTTTTATCGACTCGGCGGCCAAGTGGTTCGCCGATGCGAGCAATTACAGCAAGCACTTTCTGGCTCGCGACGTTGAGCCGAGCAAAGCCAGCAGCCTGCGCGCATCGATGGTCACGACCTTCAACAGTCTTGAAATGATGATTGGCCAACTGCCCCATGAGGGCGCGCACCCGCAGACCGTGCGCAATACCAAAGAGTTGCGCGGGCGCATGATCCACTTGTTACCCGTGGTCGATGCACTGGACGACGCACTCTACGCGCTGGAGCGTCGCGCCCCTGAACTGCTCGATAAAGTCACTCCTTTGCTCGACCATGCTCAGCTGTGGCTTGAAAGTACCCGGGAAGGGGCTTCGATCGAGCATTGGCAAGCATTGCGCCATGAACTCGAAGCGTTACAACCCAGTGCTGCGGCGCTGGATGATCGTCGCCAATTGGTTTTTTCCAACGTGCTGTATCGACTGGGCGAATGGATCGACCTGTGGCAAGACTGTCGCAGCCTGCAAAAAGCCATATCGACCGGTAGTCAGGATGTCTGGCGTGCCGTATACCGGCATTGGCGCCTTGGGCGGCTGACGCCGTTTCTCGATCGCGGGCTGATGCTCTATTCGGCATTTTCCACCGTGACTGCGATTGTCGTCGCCTCAGTGCTGTGGATATTGCTCGGCTGGACCGACGGCGCCAGTGCCGTGATTCTGGCCGCGGTGGCCTGCAGTTTTTTTGCCTCGATGGACGACCCGGCGCCGCAGATCTACCGATTCTTTTTCTGGACCTCGCTGTCGGTGGTGTTCGCCAGCCTGTACCTGTTTGTAATCCTGCCCAACCTGCACGACTTTCCGATGCTGGTACTGGCGTTCGCAGTGCCGTTCATCTGCGTGGGTACCCTGACCGTACAACCGCGTTTTTACCTGGGCACATTGCTGACCATCGTCAACACCGCTTCGTTTATCAGCATTCAGGGCGCCTACGATGCGGACTTCATGGTGTTCATGAACGCCAACCTGGCAGGCCCCATCGGTCTGCTGTTTGCCTTCGTCTGGACCCTGCTTGCGCGTCCGTTCGGTGCCGAGCTGGCGGCCAAGCGTCTGACGCGTTTCAGCTGGCGCGACATCGTCACCCTGACCCAGCCCGCGACTCTGGCCGAGCACCGGCACATGGGGGCGCAAATGCTTGATCGCCTGATGCAGCACTTGCCGCGTCTGGCCTTGACCGGGCAGGACACGGGCAGCGCTCTGCGTGATCTGCGGGTCGCACTCAACCTTCTGGACTTGCTGGCCTATGCGCCAAGGGTCACGGGTATACCGCAACGGCTGTTGCGTCAGGTGGTGAGCGATGTGGGTGACTACTTTTGCGCCTGCCTCAAGGCGGGTGAGCGTTTGCCAATGCCCCTTGGCCTGCAAATGACCATGGACCGCACTCGCCGCGCCCTCAACGCCAACGACCTGCAAGGCGAAGGCGAAGCGCGGGTGCACCTGCTGCATGCCCTTAGCGGGCTGCGTCTGGCTTTGCTGCCTGGCGTCGAATTTATCGTCGACAACGACGACCTGCCACATCCTCAGGCTCAAAGCATTGATGGAGCGCCGCTATGATCGGTGATGTAGATATCAGCGGGGTATTCCTGCCCACGCTCCTGGTATTGATGGGCATTACCTATTTACTGTTTTTGGTGGTTCACGGGTTACTCACGCGTGTGCACTTTTACCGTCTGGTCTGGCACCGGGCTTTGTTCAACGTCGGTCTCTACGCTCTGTTACTCGGCGTTGTGGATTCGTTTAGTCGATATCTGATGACATGAAAAAACCTTTACTGACCTTGGGCCGTGTCGTTCTCACCTTATTGGTGGTGACGTTTGCCTGCGTCGTGGTCTGGCGCATGACCATGTATTACATGTTTGCTCCCTGGACCCGCGACGCCCACATCCGAGCCGACATTGTGCAAATAGCCCCTGATGTCTCGGGCTTGATCAAGCAGGTCGATGTGCGTGACAACCAGCTCGTCACCCGTGACCAGGTGTTGTTTGTCATTGATCAGGAACGCTTCAAACTGGCGTTGCGCCAAGCCCAGGCCACGGTTGCCGATCGCAAGGAAACCCTGGCGCAAGCCCAGCGTGAAAGCCGTCGTAACAAGGGGCTGGGTAATCTGGTCGCCCGTGAGCTGCTCGAAGAAAGCCAGTCCCGTGAAATGCGCGCTCAGGCCGCGCTCACCGAGGCCCAGGTGGCCGTGGACAGTGCTCAGCTGAACCTGGACCGTACCGTCGTGCGCAGCCCGGTTGATGGCTACGTCAATGACCGGGCACCCCGGGTCAATGAGTTCGTCACGGCGGGGCGGCCTGTGTTGTCGATTGTCGACAGCACCTCGTTCCATATCGACGGTTATTTCGAGGAGACAAAGCTCGATGGCATCCATGTCGGTCAGAGCGTTGATATCCGCGTGATTGGCGACAATGCCCGTTTGCGTGGTCATGTCGAAAGCATCGTGGCGGGTATCGAAGACCGTGACCGTACCAGCGGCCAGAACCTGCTGCCCAACGTCAACCCGGCGTTCAGCTGGGTACGGCTGGCGCAGCGGATTCCGGTGCGCATTGTGTTTGATGATGTGCCGGAGGACTTTCGCATGATCGCCGGTCGCACTGCGACAGTGTCCATTATCGAAGACTCGTCCAAAGACAGGCCTGCCCCGGAGAGTGCGCGATGAAAGCCGTTCACCTGGCAGCCGTAGGGCTGGGTTTGCTGCTGTCCGGTTGCCAGTTGCTTGGCCCTGATTACCACTTGCCCAAAGACGCGGCCATGCAACGCCCGGACTTGCAGGGTGAACTGGCGGGCGAGGGTGCCAATGTGATGTCCGCGCCGGTCCCCGATGATTGGTGGAAGCTCTACCAAGACCCGAAACTCAACGAGCTGGTACGTCAGGCGCTGGCCTCCAACACCGACTTGCGGGTCGCGGCGGCGAACCTGTCGCGGGCGCGGGCTCAGGTTGAGCAGGCGCAGTCGGCCGGAGGCTGGAGTGGCTCGGTGAAGGCGGGCGCTCAGCGTCTGCAAGAGTCCGGGGAAGCCTTCCTGCTGGCGGATAAGGTGCCGGTGGCCAACGTCGGCGACCTGGGCATCAGCACCTCGTATCAGTTCGATTTGTGGGGCACCTTGCAGCGCGGTATCGAAGCGGCGCAGGCCAATGCCGACGCAACTCAGGCCGCCGCCGACACCGCGCGCATCACCCTGGTAGCGGATGTGGTGCGGGCGTACACCCAAGTGTGCGCAGCCAATGAAGAACACCACATCGCTGATGAATCCCTCAGGCTGCAAGCGCAAAGCACCAGCCTGACCCAACGTCTGCGTGATGCGGGCCGCGGCGACGAAACTCAAGTCACCCGCTCCGAAACCCAGTTCAAATCGTTGCGGGCAGAATTGCCTCGTTACGAGGCGTTGCGCCAGTCCGGTTTGTTCCGCCTGTCCATGTTGCTGGCCAAGCCGCTGGACCAACTGCCATCTGGCGTTGCCACCTGTGCCGAGCTGCCGCACATCGCGCAACTGCTGCCTGTAGGTGACGGTGCCGCGCTGCTCAAGCGCCGCCCTGACGTGCGTCAGGCCGAACGCCATCTGGCCGCAGCGACCGCTGAGATAGGTGTCGCCACGGGCTCCCTGTACCCGGACATCAGCATCGGTGCCAGCATTGGCACGGTGGGCATCATCGACAATCTGGGTACGGCGCCCACCAACCGCTGGGGCTTTGGCCCGATGCTGAGCTGGACGATTCCGACCAATGGCTCGCGAGCCCGAATTCGTGAAGCAGAGGCTGTTACCCAGGGGGCATTGGCCAGGTTCGACGGCGTAGTGCTCAACGCCATCCGTGAAACCCAGACCAGTCTGGTGCAATACACCGCGCTGTTGCAGCGCCGCGATGCATTGGCAGATGCAGAGCAGTCGGCAAAAACCGCGGCCGATCAGACCCATCAGTTCTTCCAGGCCGGGCGCGAGTCATTTTTGGCCGACTTGCAAGCAACCCGTACCTACACCGACATGCGCGCGCAATTGTCGGCTGCCAATACCCAGGTAGCCATGAGCCAGATCGATCTGTTTCTGGCCCTGGGTGGCGGCTGGGAAAGTGGACGAACGCACGCCCCTGCAAACGCTAAACCCTGACAGCGTTGCTATGCTCTGAATTATCGGTATCAGAACGATGGTTCAGGGCGTTTGCGGGTCTGTAGCCCTCCTCATCGTGCAGACCATGCCTGATGGGGATACTAATAATGAAAAACCCTTATGCTCCCGGTTTCTGGTGTGCTGTAGCGGCGGTAGTGCTGCTTTCGGCGACTTACTTCTACGGCATCATGCTGGCGCACCAGATCGACAAGGCAATGATCTTTCTCGACAGTGCCAGCGCCCTGATTGCCGTACTGGCCATAGTGGTAGTGGCCTGCGCCCTGGTGCAAACCCGGCAAATCAAAAAGCGCCAGATCACCCAAGGCCAGACCCGTGTCCTTATCTGGGACACCAAGGTTGCATTGCGCCGGGTCGAAACGGTATTCGATCGCTATTTCTGGGGGAGCTACTGGCAGCCGGGCCGAACCTTCCAGGAGTTCATGGGCGAGCTGACCGGCACCCCGCTGGAAAAGAGCCTGGATGCCCTTAAAGCCCAATGCCTGCAACTCGATAAAGCCCTGCCATCCGAAGATCGCCAATGGCTCGACACTGCGCGTGAGCTCTCGGATGTCGCAGCGGCGATGGCCCGTGAGCGCTATCAGCTAGATTATTCGGATGTATCTTTCAATTCCGTAGGAGAAACCTGCATCGACCACGACCTGGAAGTGCTGGTGTACACCTGGAGTGCCAGCCTCAAGAGCTTTGATCATCAACTTGACGAGATCGACCAGCGTTACGCTCAACCCGCATGAGGCCTGGCGTTACTCAAGAGCAGCGCCTGCTCTGTCGCCAGTGTTAACCTGCTAGCACTTTGGGCCCATGAAGGGCTTTGCAAAGACCGCTTTTACTTTCAACACAACGGACATTGAACGGGTCAATTGATGAACAAACCATTAGGCGTGCTGGCAGGGATTGTGATTGTTGTTGGAGCACTGAATACCGCCGGGGCGTGGTACACCGGCAGCAAAATCGAAGGTGTGTTGCAGGCCGCGATTGAGCAATCCAACCAGGAGCTGGCAACCCAACTTCAAGGCTCCACCACCCACGGCACTCTCGAACTGGTGTCTATTGAGCGCAACCTCTACAGCAGCACCGCGCACTATCGCCTGAAACTCCAGGACGACAAAGCGGGCCCGGACGCACCACCTGTAGAGTTGCTGTTTGTCGATAACATCGAGCATGGCCCGCTGCCGTGGTCGCGCATCAAGACGTTCAAGTGGATGCCAGTGATGGCAGTCAACAATTACGCGTTGGAAAAATCCCCTTTCACCGAAAAGTGGTTCGCTGCAACCAAGGATCAGACGCCGCTCAAAGGCCAGGTCACCATGGGTTACAACCGCTCGGTTGATGGTCATATGGAACTGGTGGCGCTTGAGACCAAGCTGGACGACAACTCCAGCTTCAGCTTCTCGGGCCTGACCATGGAGGCTCAAACCGATGCCGATGGCCAGAACCTGAAAGCCAAAGGCTACATGGACCACCTCAAGCTCCACGCGGTCACGGTCGACAACCCGCCCGTACTGGTCGAACTCAATGGTCTGACCCTCGCCAGCGACCTGAAAAAAACGCCATTTGGCTTCTATCTCGGCCAGAACGTGATGGTACTGAGCGAAGGCCAACTGACGTATGGCGCCGCACAATCGGTCATCAAGCTCAAAAACTTCGAGTACGCGGATTCTTCTTCCGCTACTGGCAACCTGATGTCCGGGCGCCTGTCTTACAAAGTGGGTGACATCACCCTGGACGGCAAGCCAGTGGGCAGCGCGCAAATGGTCCTCACTGCCAGCAGCCTCGACATCCCGGCCATGCAGGCGCTGTTGCAGATCTACCAGAACAAATTCCAGCCTCAGGCTGACGGCACCTTGCCGCAAACACCGCTGACCCCGGCCGAACAAGTGTTGATGCAGGTAGAGGTTGAAAAACTGCTGGCCGCCAAACCGCAGCTGGCGCTGGAAAAGTTCACGATCAAAACCGAAAACGGCGAAAGCCAGCTCAACGTTGCCATGAGCCTGGCCAAGCCAACCTCGTTTGAGGCGGCGCCTATCGAAGTCACCAAGCAAATGCTGACTGCGCTGGATGCAAAACTGCAGTTGTCCAAGCCGATGATTGCTGACCTGTCAGCTGTTCAGGCGCAACTGGTCGGTCAAACTGACCCGCAAACCATTGCCAAAATGGCCAGCATGAACAGTGAGATGGCAGGTGTGATGGCCGTGCAAACCGGGTTGGCCAAAGTGGATGGCAACAACATCCTGGCTTCGCTCAATTACGCAGAAGGCCTGGTGGACCTCAATGGTCAGAAAATGAGCCTTGAAGACTTCATCACTGCAATGACCACACGCTTTGGCGGTGTCGCCAGCCAGCAGTAAATCATTCGTGGGAGCGCTGCGGTTTTTCTGAAGACCGCAGCGTTTCAATCGCGAGCAAGCCCGCTCCCACTGGATTTATGCAGGCGCGAAAAAACCACGCGCAACTGCACGTCGTGTTCATTTTTTGAGGGGGGTAAACACGGTTCCCTTGAATAAGGGAACGCATCTATAGACGGCGTAAATATGGCGGAGAACGGGGGATTCGAACCCCCGACACCCTTTTGAGGTGTACTCCCTTAGCAGGGGAGCGCCTTCGGCCACTCGGCCAGCTCTCCGCGAAACGCCGCGTATAGTAACCAGCCTTTCGTCAGTTGCCCATAAAAATTTAACCTGGCTGACGTTTAGCTGAAAAAAAACCCGAAACACAGGCACACGACGACTCACCGGATTCTCGGCGAGAGGCAAAAATGCGTTGGGGAATCTTGGTTTTGACGCTGTTCCCTTGGACAAGGGAAAGAAGATGGTGCACCAGGCGGGATTCGAACCCACGACCACTGCCTTCGGAGGGCAGTACTCTATCCAGCTGAGCTACTGGTGCGACGCGGGCGCCATAATACTCATCTGCGTGTCCCCCGTCCATGCTGCTGATTCGTCAGGTGTTTGTTGGTGCGTTATGGGCTATTAATGTGGGCCGGGGGGAAAAGCGGTAAAAGATGGCCGCTTGTTCTTTTTTTCGAACAGGCTATTGTCCTTTACCCCCTTTGACCCTAGGATTCGTTTGAGATTTCAAACGCTCTTGTCTGAGTGCTAAACCGCACGGCTAACTCTTTGTGCGTTTTCTAGATACTTTGGCAGTGAATGACTTCCTGACGGCAGCCTTCTATGGCGCCTTTCTACTATTAATAATTCGCTCCGCGCCTGCGCGGTGCTGTTAAGGAAAGCCCACATGCAGCTCAAAGACGCACAGTTGTTCCGCCAACAAGCCTATATCGATGGTGCTTGGGTCGATGCGGACGGTGGCCAGACAATCAAGGTCAACAACCCGGCTACCGGTGAAATCATCGGTACAGTGCCAAAAATGGGCGCGGTTGAAACCCGTCGCGCCATTGAAGCCGCTGACAAAGCGTTGCCCGCCTGGCGTGCCCTGACCGCCAAAGAGCGTGCCAACAAGCTGCGTCGCTGGTTTGAGCTGTTGATCGAAAACCAGGACGACCTTGGTCGCCTGATGACCCTGGAACAAGGCAAGCCTCTGGCCGAAGCCAAGGGCGAGATTGTTTACGCCGCTTCGTTCATCGAATGGTTCGCCGAAGAAGCCAAGCGCGTCTATGGCGACGTGATCCCGGGCCATCAGCCAGACAAGCGCCTGATCGTGATCAAGCAACCGATTGGTGTGACCGCTGCAATCACCCCGTGGAACTTCCCGGCGGCCATGATCACCCGTAAAGCGGGCCCGGCTTTGGCTGCTGGCTGCACCATGGTGATCAAGCCTGCTTCGCAAACTCCGTTTTCGGCGCTGGCGCTGGTTGAGCTGGCACACCGTGCCGGCATCCCTAAAGGCGTGCTGAGCGTTGTGACCGGCAGTGCGGGTGACATCGGCGGCGAGCTGACCAGCAACCCGATCGTGCGCAAGCTGTCCTTCACCGGTTCGACCGAAATCGGTCGTCAGCTGATGGCCGAATGCGCCAAGGACATCAAAAAAGTGTCGCTGGAACTGGGCGGCAACGCACCCTTCATCGTGTTTGACGACGCGGACCTGGATAAGGCCGTCGAAGGCGCGATCATTTCCAAATATCGCAACAACGGCCAGACCTGCGTTTGCGCAAACCGCCTGTACATTCAGGATTCGGTCTACGACGCTTTTGCCGAAAAATTGAAAGTGGCCGTGGCCAAGCTCAAGATCGGCAACGGTCTGGACGAAGGCACCACCACAGGTCCCCTGATCGATGACAAGGCCGTGGCCAAGGTCAAAGAACACATTGCTGACGCATTGAGCAAAGGCGCCACCCTGCTGGCCGGTGGCAACAGCATGGAAGGCAGCTTCTTCGAGCCGACCATCCTGATCAACGTGCCGAAAAACGCAGCCGTAGCGAAAGAAGAAACCTTCGGCCCGCTGGCGCCACTGTTCCGCTTCAAAGATGAAGCTGAAGTGATCGCAATGGCCAACGACACCGAGTTCGGTCTGGCATCGTACTTCTATGCCCGCGACTTGAGCCGCGTGTTCCGTGTGGCGGAAGCCCTGGAGTACGGCATGGTGGGTGTGAACACCGGCCTGATCTCCAACGAAGTCGCCCCATTCGGCGGTATCAAGGCTTCGGGCCTGGGCCGTGAAGGGTCCAAGTACGGCATCGAAGACTACCTGGAAATCAAATATCTCTGCCTGGGCATCTAACCCGGCAGGTGGTTCGGCAGCGGGGGCACGAGAGCGATGCCTCCCCTGCGTTTCAAACTGTTAGTTCCTGTGGCCGGGAGCGCCATGCCAGTCGATCATCGAATACTGGCATCGTTGACTCCCAGGCGCGTCAGCCTTGAACCCTGCCGTTTGAAGAGCGGCGAATGAGGACACCATGAGCAACAAGACCAACGCATCCCTGATGAAACGCCGTGAAGCCGCTGTACCGCGCGGTGTTGGCCAGATTCACCCGATCTTCGCCGAATCGGCAAAAAACGCTACCGTCACCGACGTTGAAGGCCGCGAGTTCATCGACTTCGCAGGCGGTATCGCTGTTCTGAACACCGGTCACTTGCACCCGAAAATCATTGCCGCCGTGCAAGAGCAACTGACCAAGCTGACCCACACCTGCTTCCAGGTACTGGCTTACGAGCCGTACGTTGAGCTGTGCGAAAAGATCAACGCCAAGGTGCCGGGCAATTTCGACAAGAAAACCCTGTTGGTCACCACCGGCTCTGAAGCCGTTGAAAACGCCGTGAAAATCGCCCGCGCTGCCACAGGCCGTGCTGGCGTGATCGCTTTCACCGGCGCGTACCACGGTCGCACCATGATGACCCTGGGCCTGACCGGCAAAGTCGTACCGTACTCGGCAGGCATGGGCCTGATGCCAGGCGGCATCTTCCGCGCACTGTTCCCGTGCGAAATGCATGGCGTCTCGGTTGACGATTCCATCGCCAGCATCGAGCGCATCTTCAAAAACGATGCCGAGCCTAAAGACATCGCCGCTATCATCATCGAGCCGGTACAGGGCGAAGGTGGCTTCTACGTGGCGCCGAAGGCATTCATGGCCCGCCTGCGCGAGCTGTGCGACAAGCACGGCATCCTGCTGATTGCTGACGAAGTGCAAACCGGCGCTGGCCGTACTGGCACCTTCTTCGCGATGGAACAGATGGGCGTTGCTGCCGACCTGACCACCTTCGCCAAATCCATCGCTGGCGGCTTCCCGTTGGCCGGTGTATGTGGCAAGGCGGAATATATGGATGCTATCGCTCCAGGCGGTCTGGGCGGCACCTATGCCGGTAGCCCGATTGCTTGCGCAGCTGCGCTGGCAGTGCTTGAAGTGTTTGAAGAAGAACACCTGCTGGATCGCTGCAAAGAAGTTGGCGAGCGTCTGGTCACTGGACTCAAGGCCATTCAGGCCAAGTACCCGGTGATCGGTGACGTGCGTGCCCTGGGTGCGATGATTGCGGTCGAGCTGTTCGAAGGCGGCGATTCCCACAAGCCAAACGCGGCTGCAGTGGCGCAAGTGGTTGCCAAGGCTCGCGACAAAGGTTTGATCCTGCTGTCGTGCGGCACTTACGGCAACGTGCTGCGTGTGCTGGTTCCACTGACTTCGCCAAACGAGCAGTTGGACAAAGGCCTGGCCATCATCGAAGAGTGCTTCGCTGAACTGGCTTGAGTCCACCCTTGAGGGTGTGATCTGAGACACAAAAAAACCGCTTCGGCGGTTTTTTTGCGTTTGAACTATCTGTTTGGGTGATTTTTTCTGTAACCGCGTGCGGCCTTTGACTAAGGTGCAGGCATTGTGCGGAGAGAAAATTGGATGACGGTTGTAGATTTAAGCGCGGTGCCCACTGTATTGATTGCCGAGGCCGACCCCTGGACTCAGGACTTGCTCAAGCAGGTGGTACTGACGGTACGTTGTGATGCCCAGCTGGATGTATGTGGGGATGGTCAGCAAGCGCTCGCGCAGTTGAGCAAAAAACACTACGGACTTGTGATTGCTGATCGTGATTTACCCGGAGTCAGCGGCCTGGATTTGTTGCGCACTGTGCGTCAGCGCCGGGCTGTTCCAGCGCAGCCTTTTATTTTGCTGAGTGCGCGTAATGACAGCGCTAGTGTGCGCGAAGCATTGCCGCTGGCGCCAACAGCCTACCTGACGACACCGCTGGACATTGCCGGCCTGACCATGCGGCTCAAGGGGCTGCTGCTCAATGCAGGGCAAGAGATTTCGTGCGAAGCACCACCGCTGGCCCCCGGCATGACCCTCAGGAAGTTTCTGGAGCAGCGCCGTGCATCTTCTGATGGTGCACCGCTGCTGGTTGATGCGCAGTCGGCGCTCAAGAGCAGTCACGTTCCAGAAGGACTGGACCTTGAACGGCTTGAGCAGGGCGTGGGCACTGATCCGCAAATTACCGCTGTCATGATTGCGGCGGCCAACAGCGCTGCACACCATCGCCCCAGCCCTGCCCAGACCCTTGCACAAGCGTTGCAGTCGCTGGGGGCTGCGCAAAGCATGAATCTGGTCCTTGGGCTGACCCTCAAGCGCAACCCGCAACTGACGGACCCTTGCCTGGCCGATTACGCCGAACAGCAGTGGGCTGTGTCACTGCGTACGGCGCACTACGGCCGTACGCTCGCGGGCATGCTCAATCTGGATCAGGAGCGTTGCTATTGTGCCGGGCTGTTGCATCGATTGGGCGATCTGGCCTTGTTGCGCAGTCTTGAGGAGTGGCAGCAGGCCGGTGGTGAGCTGGACACCCAGGCCATTGACTCATCTCTGAGCGAATTCGGGGCCGCCTACGGCTCGGCGTTACGCACGCGCTGGCGCTTGCCGCTGGAGTTGCGCGAGTTGATAGCTGCGATTTATCACTTGGGTGGCGGGGTGTATTCGCGCGAAGCGCTGGTG
Organism: Pseudomonas sp. NKUCC02_KPG; assembly: GCF_019345465.1. Lineage (GTDB taxonomy): Bacteria > Pseudomonadota > Gammaproteobacteria > Pseudomonadales > Pseudomonadaceae > Aquipseudomonas. The sequence goes on along the minus strand of NZ_JAHKRC010000013.1, from coordinate 167,607 downwards.
ATGAATCTTGCGGCGCAAGTGGCCAATCTGGAGTCAGAAGAAGGGATTGCCCAGGTGGCTGGCGGGAAGACGGCTCGCTTGTTGCGGGTGGGTATGTCGCAGCTTTCACAGCTGATCGATAAACCGTAGTGGTGGGAGCGAGCAAGCCCGCTCCCACCTGATCGGTGGAGGCGGGCCAGTCTTTAAACCGTCGCAGGACGCAGCGAGTAGGTCTTGAGCTGGTGAGCAAATTCGCGCAGCGACTGAATCCCGCTGGCTTCTGCTTCGTGTACCCATTCCTTGATCGCTGCCAGCATGTCGTGACCATTGGTGCTGGTCTTGACCCAGATCTGTTGCAGGGCCAGGCGCTTTTCGTAAATCACTTTGAGCGAGTGGCTGTGCTCCAGCATCGTTTCGATACGCTGGTGATGACGCTCTTCAAGCAGGCTGGTCTCCCGTGAAAGCAGGCGCTTGGCGCGACGGAACTGGTGACGCACCGAGTGATCGACCTTGGCCAGCTCTTGCTGAACCAGCGGTGCAATGACCAGCTTTCGGTACTGGGCCATGATCTGGAAACGGTTGTTGAGGATCGCCATCGCGGTGTCCATGTCCAGATTGCCTTTGCCTTCCACCCGGTGGGCAATTGGCGCTACACGCTGAACTTTGGCCAGGCGCAAAAAGCTGAGGACTTTTATCCAGGCCCAGCCCAGGTCGAACTCCCACTTCTTGACCGACAGCTTGGCCGAATTGGGGTAGGTGTGATGGTTGTTGTGCAGCTCTTCGCCGCCAATGATGATGCCCCACGGCACCAGATTGGTGGCAGCGTCGCGGCATTCAAAGTTGCGATAACCCACAGCATGGCCCAGGCCGTTGACCACGCCTGCTGCCCATACCGGAATCCACATCATCTGAATGGCCCAGATGGTCAGGCCGATGGCACCGAACAGCAGCAGGTCGATGACCAGCATGATTGCCACGCCCAGCATTTTGTAACGCGAGTAAACATTTCGCTCAATCCAGTCTTCAGGGCAGTTTTTGCCGTAAATACGCAATGTTTCAGGATTTTGAGCTTCTTCGCGATACAGCTCTGCACCTTTTCGCAAAACGGTCGATAACCCTTTGATAACCGGGCTGTGCGGGTCATCGACGGTTTCGCATTTGGCGTGGTGTTTGCGGTGGATGGCTGTCCACTCACGGGTGTTCTGCGCCGTGGTCAGCCACAGCCAGAAGCGGAAAAAGTGTTTCAGGCCACCGTTAAGCTCCAGCGAGCGATGGGCCGAGTAGCGGTGTAGATAAACCGTGACACCGATAATGGTCACGTGGGTCATCAACAGAGTGACTGCCACCAGTTGCCAGGCCGACAAGTCGAGAAAACCGTTGTACCACATAGGCTGTTTGGCCCTCGGGAAGATGAAAAAAACTGCAACACGCATTATCACCATGCAGCCAGATAAAACCAGTCGCCCTTTCAGATAAGAGTGGCTGGATGTTTCTTACACTATAATTCCCATTTTTTTGTAGGTGCTTTAACTTTCTTATGTCTGTTTCCTCCCGAGATGCCTTGCGTACGGCCTTGTTATACGGGCTGCTATCGGTTTTCTGGCTGTTGACAACTGATCATTTATTGAACAGTTATTTCGATGATTCAGCGCAGCTGGCGCATTGGCAGCTGATAAACGGTTATGTTTTTGCCTTTTTCAGTGCCGTACTGATTTTCTTCGCCCGGGCTCGCCTGTTCGGTTTTTTGGGCATGAGCCCCGGCTTGAAGCGTCAGCGTCAGGATCAGGAACGCTTGCGCCAGGCGGCCGTGGTCTTTGATTGCACGCGCGAAGGGGTGCTGGTCACCGATAGTCGCGGTGTAATTGTGCATGTGAACCGAGCGTTGGTTGAGATCACCGGTTACTCGGCCGAAGAGGTGCTGGGCCATCGACCGAACATGTTCAAGTCGGGTCGCCATGGTCCTGCGTTCTATGAGGCGATCTTCAAGTCGATAGACGAAAGCGGTGACTGGCACGGAGAGATCTGGAACCGGCGTAAAAGTGGCGAGATTTACCCGCAATGGCAGACAGTCCGCTCGATTACCGATGACAAGGGTCAGGTCACTCACTATGTCGCGGTTTTTTCAGACATTTCCGCGATCAAGAACTCCCAGAGCGAACTGGCACGACTTGTTCATCACGATCCGCTGACTGACTTGCCCAATCGACTGTTGTTTACTGACCGTACCGAGCAGGCTCTGGCTTCTGCGCAGCGCCATCAGACGGGCTGTGCGCTGCTGATGGTCGACCTCGACCACTTCAAGATCATCAACGACAGCCTGGGCCATAACGTCGGTGATCTTTTGCTCAAGGCAGTCGCGGACCGTTTGCAGAGGGTATTTGGCAAAGGCTTCACCGTGGCTCGACTGGGTGGCGATGAGTTTGCCGTGCTGGTCGATAATTGCCCGCAAGTGGCCCATGCCGCCAATGCTGCGCAACAGGTGCTGGAGGTCATGAAAGGCGCCTTCGATGTCGATAAACACCAGCTGTTTATCAGCGCCAGTATCGGTATCAGCGTATTCCCCAAAGACGCATTGAATGCCGAGCAATTGCTGCGCAATGCCGACTCGGCCCTGTTCAAGGCCAAAAGCACAGGGCGTGAAGGCTATGCCTTGTACACCGAAGAGCTGACAGCCCATGCGCAGTACCGTATTGAGGTGGCCGGGGATTTGCGCCGTGCCCTGGAACAGCATGAGCTGCGCGTGTATTACCAGCCTGTGCACGATCTGCAAACCAGTCGCCTGATTGGTGTTGAGGCGCTGGTGCGCTGGGAACATCCACTGCGGGGGCTGTTGTCGCCGGGAGAGTTTATTCCGATCGCCGAGCGCACCGGATTGATTGCAGAAATTGACGCCTGGGTGTTGGAGCAGGCCTGTTGGCAGATGGTTCAGTGGCAAGCGGCTGGCCTGAAATTGTCATTTGTGGCGGTGAACATTTCCAGCCGGTTATTTGCGCGACCCGAGCTGTACACGCTGGTTTCAACGGTGCTGGCAGACACGGGGCTGGACCCTGCATTGCTGGAGCTGGAAGTGACCGAAAGTGCGGTGATGGATAACTCTCAAGTCGCACTGGAACAGATGCATCGTCTGCGAGCGCTGGGTTTGCGCCTGGCCATCGATGATTTTGGCACCGGTTTTTCATCGTTGCTGCGACTCAAGCGATTGCCTGTACAGAAACTGAAAATTGATCAGGGATTTGTCGCCGGGTTGCCCGGGGACAATGACGATGTGGCGATCGTGCGTGCCGTCATTGCGCTGGGACAAAGCATGGGCTTGCAGGTGCACGCCGAGGGGATCGAGCAGGTCGAGCAGGCGCGGTTCCTGCTCGACCTCAACTGCAACCTGGGTCAGGGCTACTGGTTCGGGCGCCCGATGCCGGCCACGGAACTGGACTGGCAGCGAGCCCCCGCCATTCGCGGCTGAGCCGGGGTTCAGTTTTTTTCTGGCGGCAACGTCGGCAGTGCCCGCAGGGCTGTTTCGTACCACTCGGTGTTGAAGGCGCGGTCTTCTTCGAGGATCGCGTCAATCTCCACGGCCAGCACGTGGGCCATCATCTGCAGGATGTCTTCACGCTCGTAGCCGACCAGCGTCAGCTTGTTGAACGTGGCTTTAGCGGCAGGCGGGTTGTCGCTTTCAATCTGGTTTTCAATGGCCTGAATCAGCGTGGACTCGGCGAACTCTTCTTCTTCGTTATCGATATCAACTGGCTCGCTCATGGCAGGCTCCTTAAGTAAAGATGGCCAGTCTAACGGTATTCAGCCGGGTGATGCTGCTAGCCAGTCCAGTAACGAAGCTCTATAACAGCTTCAGCCAACCCCTACACGGCCTGGAGGCTTTGTGATGCTCAAGCTTTATGGATTTGCAGTCAGCAACTACTACAACATGGTCAAACTGGCGCTGCTGGAGAAGGGCGTACCGTTTGAGGAAGTGCCGTTTTTCGCGGGTCAAACCCCTGAGGCACTGGCTATCAGCCCCCGTGGCAAAGTCCCGGTGCTGGGGGTTGAGCAAGGTTACGTCAATGAAACCAGCGTGATCCTCGAGTACATCGAACAGACCCAGCCAGGCCCTAAACTGTTGCCGGTTGATCCGTTTGAGCGCGCTCAAGTGCTGGCGCTGGCGAAGGAAATCGAGCTGTACATCGAGCTGCCTGCACGTGCGTGTTACCCCGAAGCATTCTTTGGCATGAAAGTGCCGGAAGCGATCAAGGAAAAAGCGCGCATCGAGCTCTTGGAAGGGATGGCTTCATTGAGGCGTCACGGCAAGTTCGCCCCCTATGTGGCGGGCGACACCCTGAGTGTTGCGGATATTTACTTCGCTTGCAGCGTCAATCTGGCCTGCGCCGTTGGGCACAAGGTGTTTGGCCTGGACCTGTTGGCTGACATGCCGGGCGCCAAAGCGTTGCTGGAGCGGCTGGAGCAAAACCCGCACGTGCAAAAAATTGGCGCTGACAAAGAAGCCGCCATGCCGCAGTTTCTGGCCTGGATCAGTAGCAAGAAATAACGCGGGTACTGGCGCTGAATAAAAAACGGGCACCCGAAGGTGCCCGTTTTTTTGTATTGCTCAGAAGTTAGCGGGTAGCCAACAACGCCTTGCCACGAACAACAGCTGCTTTCACTTGCGCCGGCGCGGTGCCGCCGATGTGATCGCGGGCATTGACCGAACCTTCCAGCGTCAGCACGGCAAACACGTCGTCTTCGATCTGATCGCTGAACTGGCGCAGTTCTTCGAGGCTCATTTCTGCCAGATCCTTGCCCGTCTCGACACCGTATTTAACGGCATGGCCGACGATTTCGTGGCAGTCACGGAACGGCAGGCCACGGCGAACCAGGTAGTCGGCCAGGTCGGTAGCGGTCGAGAACCCGCGCAATGCCGCTTCACGCATGATTGCGTGCTTGGGCTTGATCGCCGGGATCATGTCGGCAAAGGCGCGCAACGAGTCGCGCAAGGTGTCGGCTGCGTCGAACAGCGGCTCCTTGTCTTCCTGGTTGTCCTTGTTGTAGGCCAGCGGCTGGCCCTTCATCAGGGTCAACAGGCCCATCAGTGCACCGAATACACGGCCACTTTTGCCACGTACCAGTTCTGGCACGTCGGGGTTTTTCTTTTGCGGCATGATCGAACTGCCGGTGCAGAAGCGGTCCGGCAGATCGATGAACTGGAACTGTGCGCTGGTCCAGAGCACCAGCTCTTCGGAGAAGCGCGACAGGTGCATCATCGCAATACTGGCCGCGGCGCAGAATTCGATGGCGAAGTCGCGATCGGACACGTTGTCCAGCGAGTTGCCGCCAACAGCGTCAAAGCTCAGCAATTGAGCCGTGAATTCGCGGTCGATCGGGTAGGTGGTGCCCGCCAGTGCGGCGCTGCCCAGAGGCATGCGGTTGGTGCGTTTGCGGCAGTCGACAAGACGCTCGTAGTCGCGGCTGAGCATCTCGAACCACGCCAGCATGTGGTGACCGAATGTCACGGGCTGTGCGGTTTGCAGGTGCGTAAAGCCGGGCATGATGGTTTCGGCTTCGCGCTCTGCCTGCTCCAGCAGGCCTTTTTGCAGGCGAGTAATTTCAGCCAGGATCACGTCGATTTCATCACGCAACCACAGGCGAATATCGGTAGCTACCTGGTCGTTACGGCTGCGACCGGTGTGCAGCTTTTTGCCGGTTACGCCGATGCGATCGGTCAGGCGCGCCTCGATGTTCATGTGCACATCTTCCAGATCGATGCGCCAGTCAAACGTGCCGGCTTCGATTTCGCTCTGGATGGACTTGAGGCCATCGATAATGCTGTCGCGCTCGGCATCGGTCAGCACGCCGACCTTGGCCAGCATGGTGGCGTGAGCCACGGAGCCCATGATGTCGTGGCGATAAAGGCGCTGGTCGAAAGTGACGGAGGCGGTGAAACGCGCAACGAAGGCGTCGACGGGTTCACTGAAGCGGCCGCCCCAGGACTGATTGGTCTTGTCGGTGCTCATGGATTCGCTCGTAATCGGCTGAGGGGGAGTTACACAAAAAGTTACTGCGGATCATAACAGGGTTGCCAATCAAGGCGTTGACGCAGGTCGGCAGGTTTTTGTGTGAAGTGCGGTATAAACAAAAATCCGAAACGAAATGTATCGTTTGAATACTTTCGTCTTGGCAACCGTCTACAGTTGGTCGTATGGATCAGTCATTGCAGGTCTTTGTAGATTGCCAGACGTATCCGGTATTAAATCGAGCAACCGAGACAGGTGAATTTTGCTGCGAGGTTTGCGGCACTTTTTGGCCTTCGCGCTAGTCTTAGCGTGGATCGCCGTGACAGTCGTCACTTCACCTGTCTACGCTATCCTTGTGCGAGACTCACGCAGGAATACAGCGCTATATGAATGTCCTGATCGTTGATGACGAAACCCTGGCCCGCGAGCATTTGAGCCACTTGCTCAGCACGCTTGGGGGTTACACGTTGCTGGAGCCTGGCGCCACAAATGGCGAAGAGGCACTTACCCTGATCGAAAACCTGAAGCCGGATGTCGTTTTACTGGATATCCGCTTGCCGGGCCTGGACGGGCTGCAGGTTGCAGCCAAATTATGCGAACGCGAGCTACCGCCTTCGGTGGTGTTTTGCGTGGCGCCGGACGAATTCTCCGTGCAGGCCCTGCAGGACAGCGGCGTCAGCTATGTAATCAAGCCGGTCACTGCGCAGGACTTGAGCGCCGCCTTGAAAGAGGCTCACCGGCCCAATCGCATCCAGCTGGCCGCGCTCACCCGGCCTGCCGCGCAAACCGGCAGTGGTCCGCGCAGTCATATCAGTGCCAGAACCCGAAAAGGCATTGAACTGATCCCCATCGACCAAGTGATCTATTTTATAGCCGACCATAAGTACGTGACCTTGCGTCACGCTGGTGGTGAAGTGCTGCTCGATGAGCCACTCAAGGCGCTCGAAGACGAGTTTGGTGAACGCTTTGTGCGAATTCACCGTAATGCATTGGTGGCGCGGGATCGGATCGAACGTTTGCAGCGCACGCCGCTGGGGCACTTCCAGCTGTTCCTTAGAGGGCTCAACGGCGATGCACTGATCGTGAGCCGAAGGCATGTGGCGGGTGTTCGCAAAATGATGCAGCAGCTGTAGTTCGCGCTGAAAAAGGCGCTGGTGCGCCGTTTTTGGGCCAGGGAGGCCGAGGACTTTCTGATACAAGTCAAAGCTGTTTTGGCTGAGCTGTTATTATCAGCCGTATCTTTTCAGTACGGATTGATCCATGTCCTCTCGCGAAATCCGCATCGCTACCCGTAAAAGCGCCCTGGCTCTGTGGCAGGCCGAATACGTTAAAGCCCGTTTAGAGCAGGCTCACCCCGGTATTTTGGTGACGCTGGTGCCCATGGTCAGCCGTGGTGACAAGCTGCTGGACTCGCCGCTGTCGAAAATCGGCGGCAAGGGGCTTTTCGTCAAGGAACTCGAAACGGCTCTGCTCGAGAACGAAGCCGACATCGCCGTGCATTCCATGAAAGACGTGCCGATGGACTTCCCGGAAGGTCTGGGCCTGTTTTGCATTTGCGAGCGTGAAGACCCGCGTGATGCCTTCGTCTCCAACACCTTCGCCAGCCTTGATGACTTGCCGCATGGCAGCGTTGTCGGCACGTCCAGCCTGCGTCGTCAGGCCCAGTTGCTGACTCGCCGTCCGGATCTTGAGATCCGCTTTCTGCGGGGTAACGTCAACACCCGCCTGGCCAAACTCGATGCGGGCGAGTACGACGCGATCATCCTGGCGGCTGCCGGCCTGATCCGCCTCGGCTTTGAAGACCGCATCACCTCGGCCATCAGCATCGATGACAGCCTGCCAGCGGGCGGCCAAGGCGCAGTGGGCATCGAGTGCCGCAGCGCAGATACTCAAATCCATGCCTTGCTGTCGCCTTTGCACCATGCCGATACCGCCGTGCGCGTTACTGCAGAACGTGCTCTGAACAAACACCTCAATGGTGGCTGCCAGGTCCCGATCGCATGCTATGCGGTGCTCGAAGGCGAGCAAATCTGGCTGCGCGGACTGGTCGGTGAACCCAGCGGCGGCGTGCTGCTGAGCGCTGATGCCCGGGCACCGCGTGAGGCGGCTACCGAGCTGGGCGTGCAGGTGGCCGAGGCGCTGCTGGCCCAGGGCGCCGGGGATATCCTCAAAGCCGTCTATGGTGAGGCAGGTCACGAGTGACAGGCTGGCGCTTGTTGCTGACCCGGCCTGCCGAGGAGTCGGCAGCCCTGGCCCATGAGCTGGCGGCTGCCGGGATTTTCAGCACCAGCCTGCCACTTCTGGCGATCAGGCCATTGGCCCTGACTGATGTGCAGCGAGCGCTGATTGCGAGTCTTGACCGTTATTGCGCGGTGATTGTGGTCAGTAAGCCTGCGGCGCGTCTGGGGCTTGAGCTGGTCAATCAATACTGGCCGCAAGCGCCCCGGCAGAAGTGGTTCAGTGTTGGCGCCGCCACCGCGCAGATTCTCGCCGACTACGGCCTTGATGTTAGCTACCCTCAATGCGGGGATGACAGCGAAGCTCTGCTGGCGATGCCTGAGTTCGAAGCTGCAGTTGGCTGTGATCAGCCCAGGGTTTTGATCCTGCGCGGGGAGGGCGGTCGCGAGATGTTGGCGGACCACATGCGTAGCCTTGGAGTGCAGGTCGACTATCTTGAACTCTATCGTCGCGAACTGCCGTCGTACCCGCCTGCGACCCTGTATCAGCGAGTTAAAGTGGAACGCCTGAACGCGCTGGTGGTCAGCAGTGGGCAGGGTTTTGAACATTTACGCCAATTGGCAGGCGACACCTGGCCGCAGCTTGGATGTCTGCCATTGTTTGTTCCAAGCCCTCGGGTTGCTGAGATGGCACGCAGCGCCGGGGCGCAAAACGTTGTGGATTGTCGTGGCGCGAGTGCCACGGCTTTGCTGGCGGCGCTGCGGGAACATCCCGCACCTGCTTTTTAATGCAAAGGATGGATTCGTGAGCGAAACAGTCTTGTCCAAAGAACACGTACAGTCCGCGCCAGACGCGCCGGCTAAAAATGCTGACCCTGCGCCGCAGGGACGAGGCAATGGTCTGGCCGTTTTCGCCCTGTTGCTGGGCGCAGCCGGCATTGCCGTCGGCGGCTGGGGGGTGTGGCAGGTACGACAGCTGCAAGCCACCACCGAACAGCAACTGAGCGACGTGCCAGCCTTGGCCGCGCAAACGCTGTCGATCAAGCAGGGCGAGCAGCAACTGCTGACGCGCGTCAACCAATTACCCTCCGCGGGTGAGCTGGATAATCAGCGTCAATTGGTCGTGCAGCTGCAAGGCGATCAGCAGCGCCTGAACCAGCGCCTCGAAACCGTTTTGGGTGAAAGCCGCAAGGACTGGCGTCTGGCCGAGGCCGAGCACTTGTTGCGGCTGGCCACCTTGCGCTTGTCGGCACTGCAGGACATCACCAGCGCCCAGGCGCTGGTGCAAGGGGCGGACGCCATTTTACGCGAGCAAAATGATCCGGGCTCTTTCGCTGCCCGCGAGCAACTTGCAAAAAGCCTGGCGGCACTGCGCAGCATTGAACAGCCGGATCGCACTGGCCTGTTTTTGCAGCTGGCGGCCTTGCGTGACCAGGTCGCGCAGCTCAGCGCACTGGCCCCTGCCTATCAGAATCAAGGTGATTCGCTGGCGAGCCTGACGGCAGATGGCGATGGCGCGAGCCGTTGGGCGCAGTGGTGGGATGAGATCTCGCATTACATTCGTATCGACTTCAATGCCGACAAAAACGTGCGCCCGCTGTTGGCAGGTCAAAGCCTGACGCAAGTTCGCCTGGCCTTGAGCCTTGCGCTGGAGCAAGCCCAGTGGGCGGCCCTCAATGGTCAGGAGTCGGTGTATACCCAGGCCTTGGCGCAGGCACAAGAAGTCCTCAAGGGCAACTTCAACCCGGATAACCCGCAGAGTAAAAAAATTCTTGAGCAGGTGGTCGAGCTCGGCAAGCAGCCGGTCACGGTCAAAACCCCGGACCTCGCGGCCACCCTGAGTGCTGTGCAGGCTTATCTGGAGCGCCGGCATGTCCGTGCCGACGAGCCGGGTAAAGCGGCTGCCAGCCCGGCACAGGAGACACTTCCATGAAGCGTTTCTACGTGATTGTGTTTTTGTTGATTGCAGCTGCGGCCTGCATCGGCCTGGCAATCGCTGAGGACGCGGGCTATGTGCTGATCGCCTACAAAAATTTCCGCTACGAATCCAGCTTATGGGCAACGCTCGCTCTGTTGGCAGTCCTGTGGTTACTGGTCTGGGGGGTCAAGCTGCTGGTGGAGCTGGTTACGGCTTCTACCGGGTTGGTGAACCCGTGGTCGCGGCGCAATCGCAGCCGTCGGGTTCAGATCGCCATCGAGCAAGGCCAGATGGACCTTGCCGAAGGTCGCTGGGCCAGTGCGCAAAAGCATCTGGCGCGAGCCGCTGAAGCCGAACCGCAACCGTTGCTCTACTACCTGGGTGCCGCACGCGCAGCCAACGAGCAGGGGCATTACGAGGAAAGCGACAACCTGCTTGAGCGCGCACTGGAGCGTCAGCCCCAAGCCGAGCTGGCCATTGCCTTGAGCCATGCCCAGCTGCAGGTGGACCGCGCCGATACGGATGGTGCGCTGGTGACCTTGCAAGCCATGCACGAGCGTCATCCGCATAACGTCCAGGTGCTACGCCAGTTGCAGCGTCTGCACCAGCAGCGTGGAGACTGGGCGGCGTTGATTCGCTTGCTGCCAGAGTTGCGCAAGGACAAGGTTTTGCCAGTCAAGGAGCTTGCCGAGCTTGAGCGTCGGGCCTGGGGACAAAATCTTAGCCTGGCGGCCCAGCGCGAAACTGAAGGCGAGGCAGGGCTGCAATCGCTGCAGCGCTCCTGGCAACAACTCACTTCGGCTCAACGCCAGGAGCCTGCGCTGGTTCTGGCCTACGCCGAGCAGTTGCGCCAGTTGGGCGCGCAAGCCGAAGCTGAGGAAGTGTTGCGCGGGGCGCTCAAACGCAACTATGACAGCCATCTGGTGCGCCTCTATGGCCTGCTGCGCGGCAGCGACCCGGTCAAGCAGTTGCAGGTCGCCGAAGGATGGTTGAAAACCCACCCGGGGGACGCCAGCCTGCTCTTGACCCTGGGTCGCTTGTGTCTGCAAAACAGCTTGTGGGGCAAGGCCCGCGACTATCTCGAAAGCAGTCTGAAGGTTGAGCGCAACCCTGAAACCTGTGCAGAGCTGGCCCGACTGCTGGCTCAGTTAGGGGATACAACGCGCAGCAATCAACTCTTTCAGGAAGGGTTGAATCTGCTGGATGAACGCTTGCTGGCCTCTCCTTTGCCTGCGACGGCCACGACTCTCTGAAAAAGGCAGTCTGGCTGCGTTTCGGCGCACGCCAGACTGGCCGAAGTAGAATGTGGGTGCGGTACGAGTCGGTATTTCCTACGTGGCTTGCACTCTAAGCCTTCAGCTCTTGTTGGTAATTCCCAACTTTCTTCAAGAAGTATCCGCTCAGGCCCATCTTGAAAGGGCTAATGGCTTTCATCTACCGTAACCAACTGTCTCATTTGTTACGGAAAAGCCATGTTTTTGGCAGGCTCACGTTTAATTTTCTTTTTGGCCTTTCTCATCGGCGCCTTGGTGATGGGTGCAACTCTGTATCTGGAGTATGGCCCCGGGCTAAAGCCCTGTTCGTTATGTCAGGTTCAACGATTTTTCCTGCTGGGATTCTGTCTCGTCAACCTGCTGGCTTTTGTGCATGGCCCACGGCGTTTGGGTCTGTGGTGTTATTCCATTGCCTCCACATTGCTGGCGCTTGGAGGCGCTGCGAGTGCCTTGAGGCAGGTCAGGCTGCAAGTGTTGGCGCCTGAACAGTTGATGTTCTGTCAGCCGGATCTGACCTGTGCCTGGCACAGCATGTCGCCCGGCGAATTTTTTTCGATGATCTATCGGGGCAGCGATGACTGCACTCATATTCACTGGACCATATTTGATTTGAGCGTTCCCGAGTTAAGCCTGCTGGCCTTTATCGGTCTGCTCGTGGTGAGTATTTTCCAGATAACGCGCTCAATGCACGCGGGCAAATTACGCCGTGGCTGCGACGTAACGTAGCAGTCAGGATTAAACGCTTGTATGAATTTTCTCTCATACGTACCTTGAAGCAGTTGCCGTGCGGGCATAATCTGGCCCGCACGTATTACTGGAGTTATGCCGCCCAATGCCGGTGCAATCGCGCAGGTTTTGGTTCACACAGGCCCGGCTGACGTCGGGTGGCATGGGCCCACAAGGGAAGAGAGATCATCATGCTCGAAAGATGTGAGAGTGCTCAGGAACGATTCAACGGCGTCCACCAACTGGTTGATCGCTGGTTGCATGAGCGCCGTAAACTTGTGAGTGCTTATGCTGCTCTGATCGATCAGCAAAACAACCCCAAGCGTGGGCCTCAAAAAGAGTTTTGCCAGATCCTGGTCGACTATGTTTCCGCAGGCCATTTCGAAATTTACGAGCAGCTGAATCAGGAGGCGCAGGCCTTCAATGATGAGCGTGGTCTTGCCCTGGCCGAGACCATCTACCCGCGGATCAACGTGATTACCGAAGCGGCCCTGGCTTTCAACGATCATTGCGACGGCAAGGCCCATCGTCCTGACTGCGAAAAGCTGGCAGAAGAAATCAAAGTTCTGGGCGCTTTGCTGGATGAGCGTTTCGAGCTTGAAGATTGCCTGATCGAAGTGCTGCACAACGCGCACAAACAGAAAGAAGCTGCTCAGGCTTAAGCCGTGGGCAAGTCAAAAAAACGGTGCGCAATGGCGCACCGTTTTTCGTTTTCGAGCATTCACTTGCGGATAGAAAACAGCTCTATTTCAAACACCAGCGGCGTATCGGGTTCGATCAAATCCCCTGCACCCTCAGCCCCGTAAGCCTGGCTGGAGGGGATCACCAATCGCCATTTCGCACCGACGGGCATCTGCACCAGTGCGCTGCGCCAGCCAGCGATTACGCTGTCCAGGCGAAACCATTGGGGCTGGGTGCTGTGGTCGAACACTGTGCCATCGGGCAGACGGCCGACATAACTCACGTAGACGGAATCCTGTGCGTCAGGTTTTGCCCCCTTGCCGGGTTTGAGCTCGGTCAGGATGATGCCGTCAGCCAGCTCGCGAGCTTGAGGCTGCTGTTTTTCTTTCAGCAAAAAATCACGTTCAGGCTCGGCTGCAGTCTCGCTTTCAGGCGGAATTTGCGTGTTGTCGGTTTGGGCCTGATGCTGCGTCAATATCTGTTCGATACGCTCATCACTTAGCGCCAGAGGCTTGCCTTGATAGGCAGTGCGCAGGGCCTCGACCAATGCCTTTATCTGCAGATCCGGGACTTCCTGGCGCAGGCGTTCCCCCAGGCTGGCGCCCAGGCTGTAGGCCAGGTCGTGCGCGGCATCGGGGGATGGAGCCGGGGCTGCATGAGCCAAAGGCGCAAGGCACAACAACGTCATTAAGAAGTAACGCGGCATGGTGGTTCTCCGGCGTGATATGCGAGGGATTATGCCAGCGCTAAAGCGTGCGGCGATGATTTATTCGGGGGTTTGGATAACGTTGAACCACCCACAAAAATTAGCCGTTGTGATGGTTAAAGATTGATCCAGCACAAGTTTTTCGACGTCGTGCAACGCACAGCTATCCTTAGTGTCAACATGCCCTAGCGGCGGTAGTTACAGAGGTCTAGTATGAGCCGCACTCACTTCAGCCAGGAGGTAAACCATGTCGGCCAATAAGAAGCCCGTTAATACGCCGTTGCACTTGCTCCAACAGCTCTCAGGCAGTCTGCTTGAGCATTTGGAAAACGCTTGTTCCCAAGCGTTGGCTGATGCTGAGAAATTGCTCGCCAAGCTTGAAAAGCAGCGCGGCAAAGCGCAGGAAAAACTGCACAAGTCCCGCGCCAAACTGCAGGATGCCGCCAATGCTGGCAAATCCAAGGCTCAAGCCAAAGCCAAGTCGGGCGTCAAAGAGCTTGAGCAACTGCTCGATTCGCTCAAGGATCGTCAAACCGAAACGCGCACCTATATCCTGCAACTCAAACGCGATGCTCAAGAAAGCCTGAAGTTGGCCCAAGGCATTGGCCGGGTCAAAGAGGCGGTAGGCAAAGCGTTGTCTACGCGTGATGCCAAGCCCGCGTCAGCTGCGAAAAAACCTGCTGCCAAGGCAGTCGCTAAAGCCCCGGTCAAGGCTGCTGCCAAAGTGGCCGCCAAGCCTGCGGCCAAACCGGTTGCCGCTCGCACGGCCAAACCTGCGCCAAAAACTGCAGCCGCCAAGCCAGCAGCTAAACCCGTAGCCGCTAAAACAGCTGCCGCCAAACCGGCAGCCAAGCCCGCAGCGGCTAAACCGGTTGCCTCCAAAGCGCCAGCCAAGGCTGCAGTTAAAGCGCCTGTGAAAGTGGCTGCCAAGCCCGTGGCTAAAACAGCGGCTGCCAAACCTGCCGCTGCCGCCAAGCCTGCCGCTGCCAAGCCTGCAGTAAAAGCCGCTGCAAAACCGGCTGTTAAAAAGCCCGTAGCGGCCAAGCCGGCAGCCAAGCCTGCTGCTACCCCCGCCAAGCCTGCTGTAGCGCCCGTTGCCGCTACGACGGCTGTTGCTGCAACGCCAACCCCGGCATCCGCAGCAAACTCGGCTACCACCCCCTCCAGCGCTTCTTAAGCGTTGTTGATTGCGGCGCGCAGCGTGTGCAGCGCGTCGCAATCAAGGTGGCCAGCATCGCTGGTCATCCTCTGCAGCCAACCGCAAGTCTCTTGCGATTGCGCGAGTGACCAGCCCTGAGTCACCGACTCCAGGCGCTGCAATAATGTCCGCTCAGCTTCCAGTTCCAGTGACTTGATCTGCACGCGCAGCGCCGCCAGCGCATCGTCGCGTGTCGCCGGTTCACGCCAGTGTGTTCGCAATAATCGCAAGGGCTGCACCACCTCACGCTGCCAAGGCCCGGCGCAGGCTTTCAATTGCCCCAGGCGCGCCTCATCGCAGGCCACGCCACGCTCCTCAAGCCAGGCCGCACACAGCACAAGGCACACATCCAGGCCCTGGCTCTGCAAGTGCAGGCACGCCGGTTCTGCACCGGGGCGGGCGTAAAGGTTCAAACAGTAATTCCACAGGTCAGTCTGCATAGTGCAATTCGCGCCAGTTGAGAGGGAAGCTGGTAGACTCCGCCGCCATTATGATCCGACTTCAGAACCTGACTTTACAGCGTGGTCCGCAACGTCTGCTAGAAGACGCCGAGCTGACCCTGCACGCCGGCCACAAAGCCGGTCTGGTCGGCGCCAATGGCGCCGGTAAATCCACTTTGTTCGCCTTGCTGCTGGGTGAGTTGACGCCTGATTCCGGGGATTGTCTGCTCCCGGCCGACTGGCGGATTGCCCACATGCGGCAAGAAATCGACACCCTCGACCGCATCGCGATCGACTACGTGCTCGATGGCGACCTGCGCTTGCGTCAAGTCCAAGCCGACCTGGCCAAGGCCGAAGCCGACGAGGATGGCGCCGCACAGGCACGTCTGCACGCTGAGCTGGACAGCGCCGACGGCTACACCGCTGATGCCCGTGCCCGCAAAATGCTCGCCGGGCTGGGTTTTACCAACGAACAAATGGACCGCCCGGTTGCCGACTTCTCCGGTGGCTGGCGGATGCGCCTGAATCTGGCGCAGGCACTGATGTGTCCGTCGGATCTATTGCTGCTCGATGAGCCGACCAACCACTTGGACCTCGACGCCATTCTGTGGCTCGAAGACTTCCTCAAGAATTATCCCGGCACCTTGCTGCTGATCTCTCACGACAGGGATTTTCTCGACGCAGTGGTCGATAACATCGCCCATGTCGACCAGCGCAAGATCACCCTTTATCGCGGTGGTTACAGCGCATTCGAGCGTGCCCGTGCCGAGCGTCTGGCCCAGCAACAACAGGCCTACGAGAAGCAGCAGGCGCAGCGTGCGCACATGGAAAGCTACATCGCCCGCTTCAAGGCCCAGGCCACCAAGGCCCGTCAGGCGCAAAGCCGGATCAAGGCACTGGAGCGCATGGAAGAGCTGAGCGCAGCCCATGTGGATTCGCCGTTCGACTTCGTGTTCCGTGAAGCGGTCAAACTCTCCAGCCCGCTGCTCGACTTGTCGGATGCACGTCTGGGTTATGGCGATAAAACCATCCTGGAAAAGGTCAAGTTGCAACTGGTTCCGGGCGCTCGTATTGGCTTGCTCGGGCCAAACGGTGCGGGTAAATCGACCCTCATCAAAAACCTTGCGGGCGAGCTGGAGCCGCTGTCGGGCCGACTGGCCCGTGGCGAAAACCTTGTGGTTGGCTACTTTGCCCAGCATCAACTCGACTCGCTGGATTCCAAGGCCAGCCCGTTGTTGCACATGCAGCGCCTGGCTCCGGCTGAGCGTGAACAAACCCTGCGCGACTTCCTCGGTGGTTTCGACTTCCGTGGGGCGCGTATCGACGAGCCGGTGCTGAACTTCTCGGGTGGCGAAAAAGCCCGTCTGGCGCTGGCGCTGATCGCCTGGGGTCGGCCAAACCTGTTGCTGCTCGACGAACCGACCAACCACCTCGATCTCGAAATGCGTCTGGCGCTGACCATGGCGTTGCAAGAGTTCAGCGGTGCAGTGCTGGTGGTGTCTCACGACCGGCATTTGCTCAAAAGCACCACGGATGAATTCCTGCTGGTGGCTGATGGCAAGGTGCAAGAATTCGACGGTGACCTCGAAGACTATGCCCGCTGGCTGGCTGACTACCGTTTGCGCAACGCGCCGGCCAGCAACACGCCGGTCAACCCTGACAAGACCGATAAAAAGGCTCAGCGTCAGGCTGCCGCAACGTTGCGTCAGCAACTGGCGCCGCACAAGCGCGAAGCCGACAAGCTTGAGAGCGAACTGGGCAAGGTCAACGAGAAGCTGGCCAAGATCGAAGCCAGCCTGGGTGACAGCGCGGTTTACGAAGCAGCACGCAAAGACGAATTGCGAGATCTGCTGGCTGAACAGGCCAAGCTCAAAGTGCTCGAAGGTCAGTTGGAAGAGCGCTGGATGGAAGCTCTGGAGCTGCTTGAATCCATGCAAGCGGAACTGGAAGCCCTGTCCTGATGGAAGCCCTGCACTTACCTCTGCCAGCCGAATTCATTGCACCGCTGTGGATCGGCTTGCAGATTTTGCTGATTCTGCTGGCCGGTTATTTCTCTCAGCGCGTAGTGGCTCGTTTCCTGACTCGGCTGGGCGAGCGTTACCCGTTTCCGCCGCAGCTCATGATGCCGCTGCGGGGCGGTTTGCGCTGGTTCATCATGGGCAGTGCGGTGATTGTCGTCCTGGAGCGCCTGGGTGTATCGGCCACCGTGTTGTGGACTGCGCTCTCGGGTTTTGTGGCCGTGGCAGCGATTGCCTTCTTCGCCATGTGGAGCGTGCTCTCCAACCTGCTGTGCGCGGTGCTGATCTTCACGGTGGGCCCGTTTCGCATTGGCGACATCGTGGAACTCCTCGACACCCTCGACAAGCCCGGCGTCAAAGGTCGGGTCGTGGCCATCAACCTGCTCTACACCACCCTGATCGAGCCCGCCGAAGCCGGTAGTGGCAGCAGCATGGTGCAAGTCCCCAACAGCCTGTTCTTTCAGCGTTCGGTCCGTCGCTGGCGTGAAAGCGACCTTTAAAGGCACCGCTATCCACCTGTGGCAGCGGCTATAAAAAGTAGTGGTCAATTTTCAACCAACGCATTAGCTTAAAGGACTTGTTACAGATCTTGTCCGAGGTGTGCGATGTCGTTGGAAACGTGGTTGGCCTTTTTTGCTGCCTGTTGGGTCATCAGTCTGTCGCCCGGTGCAGGGGCGATTGCCTCGATGTCGTGCGGCCTTCAATACGGTTTCTGGCGTGGCTATTGGAACGCTTTGGGCCTGCAACTGGGGCTGGCGCTGCAGATTGCGATTGTCGCCGCCGGGGTGGGTGCAGTGCTGGCCGCCTCATCCACTGCCTTCTACGCGATCAAATGGTTTGGCGTGGCCTATCTCGTCTACCTGGCCGTCAAACAGTGGCGTGCCCTCCCGGCAGACCTTAGCGATGACGCGGCTGTACGCCCCATCGGTAAACCACTGGCACTGATATTTCGCGGCTTTCTGGTCAATGTCAGCAACCCCAAGGCGCTTGTTTTCATGCTCGCGGTCCTGCCGCAGTTCGTAAACCCTACTGCGCCTCTGGTGTCTCAATACGTGACGCTGGGCGCAACCATGATCTGCGTCGACCTGATCGTGATGGCCGGGTACACCGGGCTGGCGTCCAAGGTCCTGCGTTTGCTGCGCACCCCAAAGCAACAGCGCCGCATGAACCGCACCTTTGCAGGCCTGTTTGTGGGCGCAGCAGGTTTTCTTGCGACGTTGCATCGCGCTACGACCTAAACATCTTGAGTCGCGGTCATTGGAAGTGAACAATGTGTTACTTCTCATTTCCATCCGGATTTATCAATGACCGCCCGCTCGCGTTTTTTTGCCTGGTTGATGTTGCCAGTGCTCGCGTTGTGCAGCCTTACGGTGTCTGCCAACTCCCCGGAAGGCGCCTCACAAGCGCTGCACCTGATCGACTACATCGGTGCGGACTATCCGCCTACCGTTGAGAACGGGAAGGTCATCGATGAAACCGAGTACCGCGAGCAGCTGGAGTTCCTGACCGTACTCAAGGGCTTGATTGAGGGCCTGCCAGAGCGCCCTGAGCGAGCCGAGCTGGCTCGGGGTGTGAACGTCTTGCAAGCCGCCATCGAACAGCGTGAGGACGGCACTGCCGTTGCCCGTGAGGCGCGGCAACTGGGTGCCAGACTGGCTGTGGCCTACGAGGTCAGCCAGGCACCTGCCATCACCCCGGACCCAACCCGTGGCGCGCCGTTATATGCCCAGCATTGCTCGGTGTGCCACGGTGAAACCGGCGCCGGAGATGGTCCCGCCAGCCTTGGGATGACGCCGCCTCCGGCCAACCTGCGCGACGTACAGCGCCTTGACCGGTTGAGCCTCTACGCGATCTACAACACGTTGGGCCTGGGTGTCGAAGGCACTGACATGCCTTCGTTTGCCGATCAGCTGGACGAGCGTCAGCGCTGGGACCTGGCCACTTACATCGCAGGCTTGAGTGCTGACCCGGCTGCGGAAAAGGCCGATAAAACCTACAATCTGGCGGATCTTGCCCGTCAAACTCCGAATGAAGTGCTGGCGGCTGAAGGCCCCGAGGCGACGGCGACCTTCCGTGCCCAACGGGCGCAGCCGCCGCAAGTCAAACGCGGTCCGGCGCAGTTGCTTGACTACACCAGCGCTACCCTGGACAAAAGCCTCGCGGCTTACCGCGCTGGCGACCGTGAACAAGCCTACGACCTGTCGGTAGCGGCTTATCTGGAAGGCTTTGAACTGGTTGAAAGCTCGCTGGATAACGTCGACGCCAACGTGCGTAAAAACACCGAGAAAGCCCTGATGGCGTATCGGCAGTCATTGCAGGACGGCTTACCGATCGAGCAAGTCGAGCAGCGTCTGGATGCCGCAAAGGCCTTGCTTAAAGAGTCAGCCGGGCTGCTGGGCAGCGATGGCTTGAGCTGGACCTTGAGCTACATCTCGGGCCTGTTGATTTTGCTGCGCGAAGGTCTGGAAGCGATTCTGGTACTGGCCGCGATCCTGGCTTTCCTGCGCAATACCGGCCAGCAGTCTGCGGTGCGCAGCGTCAACATTGGCTGGGGATTGGCCCTGGTTGCAGGTCTCGCTACGTGGGCGCTGGCCGCCTATGTCATCGATGTCAGCGGCGCCCAGCGCGAACTGCTTGAAGGGTGCACGGCCTTGTTCGCCAGCGTCATGGTGCTGTGGCTGGGCGTATGGATGCACGACCGCCGCCATGCGGCTGCGTGGCAGGACTACATCAAAAGCAGTCTGGTCAGTGGTGGCGGGCGTTTTGGTTTTGCGATCCTGGCGTTTTTCTCGGTGTACCGCGAACTGTTCGAAGTGATCCTGTTCTACGAGACCCTGTGGCTGCAAGCCGGGCCTGCGGGTCATAACGCCGTATTGGCGGGCGGCGCCACGGCGCTGGTGTTACTGATGGGGTTGGCGTGGATCATCCTGCGCGGTTCGGCCAAATTGCCATTGGCGCTGTTCTTCAGCATCAACGCGGCCCTTCTTTGCGCCCTGTCGGTCGTATTCGCCGGGCATGGCGTGAAAGCACTGCAAGAGGCGGGCATCTTCGGCACGCGGCCTGTCGCGTTTTTTGACTTCGACTGGTTGGGCATTCACGCGGATGCCTACTCGCTGGCTGCGCAGGCGGTCGCCATTGTGGCGATTATCGTGTTGTACAGCCGCAGTAAAATGGCGGAAAAGCGCCGGGTGCAGGCTTCGTAAGCATCCAGGCATTTGCGGTAAGCCACATACTTACAGTGTGGCTTGCCAGCGGCTAAAGCCATTCGGCGTGACATAGTTGTTGCGCTATTGTGCTTGATTACCCTGGTGTGGGAGTGAACACCACACCAGGGCTTAGAAAATCGATGTGATACCCCGACGAGCCATCACCTAATGCAACATGCACTCCGCTAATGCCTTCGTTCATTTGAGAGTTGATACGATAATCAATAAACGGTGCGATAGCATTATTCACCCCTACTGCAAACTCTGTGAGCTTTAACCCTCGCGCGCCTGCCGCACAGTTTAGTAATTCTTTGTGTTCTGTATCGTTGACCCGGAATGAAGTGAGGATGTTGTTTTCCACCGTCAAGAGTGCAGTGTGGTGTGCAACATCACGGGTGAGATGTTCAAGGGCTATCTTTAATGCGATGTCCGTTGATGTGGAAGACTTTCTAAGCACGGTGAGAATGCCGGAGATTGTCAGGTGCCCGTTAAACTGGAAGGGGCAAGGTGCATGTGAATTCATGTGGGCATAGTGCACTTCAAAAAATTCAGCTATTGAGTGTACAAAGTCATTGTTTATGTCTTCTTCGATCATGGCGTATGGGATGGCCTGCTCTGAAATAGTGACGCGAGCCTTGGAATTGCTCCCGTCCAAACTGAACTCCCTGTAGGTATCAAGCTGCGTCAAGACAAGCCGCTGTTTTTGGAGTGCATCGTCAAAGTCACTCTTCAGGATAAGATCCAGCCCATAGAGTGCACTTCTGACGGACGACTCAAAAACGTGGACCGCACAAAAAATACTTTTTCTGGCAGGGGTCTGCTTAGCAATTTTGAATGTGTGCCTGGCGGCTTCATTGCAAAAGGCAAAGACGATACTTTGTGCTGGAAGAAACGCTATGTTATTGAGTGATTGTGCATTAAAGCCTTGAGCAATACACCTTTGGAGAAAATCATTATTGTCGGAGACGATGCACACGTCTTTTAAGTTGAAAGGGAAGTGATTGGCAGGCACAGGCATACCCTCTAATGGGAAGTGGGCGCCAATTTATATGTCTGCTTTGTTTTGGCGCTCACATGTCTATATTACCCACTCAATCTGGTTGGAAAGCCCAGGCAAGTGGAGCCCATCCGAAGTTGTCCGGGTCGGATGTGGTTCGGTTTAATTTTGGTTTTGGTAGCGTTGAGTTAGTCATTATTTATCCTCGCTGTGCAGTATAAGAAATGTATGTTGGATGCCTGAGCGTGTCAGGAGGTTGCTATGTTAGGGCTAATGATTGGCAGGTTGAAGTGACGTTTCATGTGTTTTTATATTGTTTCTCTATTGTATTAATCTCATTTAGCAAGTTCGGATATTAGTGTAGGAATTTTATGTAGGCATTGTCTGATATTTGGCTTGTTTTCAGGGTTTTATTGTTTCTCTGTTGTGAGTTAAAGCGTTTCTGATCTAGATTTTGCACTCTGTTTAATACTTATTGGTATTTGCCGTGATCCAGGCGAGGAGTCGTTATGCTTTCGTCAAAAAAGTATATTGGTGCACTTTCGGTCAGCAATGCTCTTGATCTTAGCGATCTCACAGAAGTGGACAATCCAGCGCATGCCATCGGGCTTTTGTTAAGTGAGGTACTTGAGGGCCTGGTGAGCCGTGGTTGGCCTGCTGGCCAGATCCTGAGAGGCCCGCGAATTGTTTCGGCGCAAGAGAACTATGGTTTGCTTGGCTATGACCCTGCAGAGGTCACGTTAGGCAGTGAGCATACGCGCTGGGTGGATGAGCATTCGCTGTTGCGTACTCAGACAACCAGTCAAATCCCACGGGCTTTGCAACGTGTCGCGCAGGACCGCAAAGCAGGGGAAATCATCCTGTTGGCGGCTCCCGGTATTACATTCAGGCGCGATAGCCGCGACAGATGGCACTGTGCTGAGCCACATCAGATGGATATCTGGCTGCTCGGCGATCCAGCACTCTCAACCCGTACGCATTTGCTGAGACTGGTGGGTGACATCCTTGAGTGCGCGGTACCCAACATGGCGTGGGTATACAGTGACAGTCCGCACCACTACACCGAAGGCGGAATCGAGGTAAACCTGATCTCGCAGGAGCAACCGGTCGAAGTGCTTGAGTGTGGGTGTATTGCACCCTCGCTTTTGCAAAGACTGGGTATTGATCCTGCCAGGCATGGTGGTCTGGCATTGGGCATGGGCTTGGATCGCCTGACCATGTTACGCAAGGGCATACCCGATATTCGCTTGTTACGGGATCCTGATGAGCGCGTTCAGGCCCAGATGCATGATTTGCAACCCTGGCAGGCCGTTTCGCGGTTGCCTTGCATCACGCGTGATATCTCCCTTGCAGTGGCGCCGGGCTTGAGTGAAGAGGTGCTGACCGAAAAGATGTTGCTTGCTACAGGTGATCGCTCGGCCTGGGTTGAAGAAATGCAAGTCAAAGGGCGCTGGGCCATGGATGAATTGCCTGTGCAGGCGATTGAACGGCTTGGGCTCTTACCCGGGCAAGAAAACGTTTTGTTGCGGGTGGTATTGCGGGACTGTTCGCGTTCCATTACTACGTTAGAAGCCAATGCATTGTATGAGCGTATTCAGTCTGCATTGCATGAAGGCGCTAAAGGTGGAGGCTACAGGATCAAGGGCTGAGCCAGTACTCCATTCTGATTGGCTTGCAGGTGATAGCCTTGGCCCATTTTTCAGGAGTTACCCCCATGCGTGTCTGGATCGACGCAGACGCTTGCCCCAAGGCGGCGAAGGATCAGGTCATCAAGTTCGCCCTCAAGCGTCAGTTCGAGGTGGTGCTGGTGGCGGGGCAGAGCCAGATCAAGCCGACCTACGCGCTGGTCAAACTGATTGTGGTGCCCAGCGGCCCGGATGCGGCGGATGACTACTTGGTGGAGCACGCGGTGCCCGGTGAGCTGGTGATTTGCAGTGATGTGCCTCTGGCCGACCGGCTGGTGAAAAAGGGCGTGGCGGCGCTGGACCCGCGGGGCAAGGAGTTTGATCCGCAGAACATGGGGGAGCGGTTGGCGGTGCGCAATCTATTTACCGATCTGCGTGAGCAAGGTCAGGTCAGTGGCGGGCAAGGCGCCTATGGCGAACGCGAAAAACAGGCGTTCGCCAATGCTCTTGACCGCATCCTGACGCGGCTGGCGCGGGGCTGATCAGTTCTTTTGAGTGAGTTCCAGCACCCGATCAACCATCTTGTTGATGCCGGACGCTGCTTCGCTGATGGATGTGGCAAGCATGTAGGCCGGTGTGCTCACCAGTTTGCGGGCCTTGTCTTCGACAATTTCCGATACCTCGCACTCTTCGTGGGAGCCTCCCATCTTGGTGACTGCCGCAGCGGTATCGGCGTCCGTACCGATGGTGCAGATCACGCCAGGGCCATAAATCTTGGCGGCGATGGCGGGGGAAATACACATCAGGCCAATGGGTTTGCCTGCTTCGGCAAAGGCCTCGGCCACGCGCAGAACGTCAGCCTGGACCGTGCACGCGGCGCCTTGAGTGGCAAAGCTGGACAGGTTTTTGGCTGCGCCAAACCCGCCCGGTACGATCAGGGCGTCAAAATCTTCGACCCTGGCTTCACGAACATCCTTGATCTCACCTCGGGCAATGCGTGCTGATTCCACCAGCACATTGCGCGTCTCGGGCATTTGTTCGCCGGTCAGGTGGTTGATGACGTGCAGTTGCGCAATGTCGGGTGCAAAGCACTGCACTTTGGCGCCGCGCTGGTCGAGGCGCAGCAGGGTGATCACGCTTTCATGGATCTCGGCGCCGTCATAGACGCCGCAACCCGAAAGAATGACGGCAACTTTTTTTGTGGTCATGTCGGTCTCCTTGTTCATGGCGTTAATGTCGCCTGATTTGGCGCTTGATGCCATAGGGTTTCGCACTAAGTCCGCCTACGCTTGATGGATCGTCGGTCGGGGTGTGCCATGAAGCTGATTCTGTATGCAGTTCCGTTTTTCTTTGTGCTGATTGCTGTCGAGCTGCTGGCCGACCGCTGGCGCGGGATGCGTACTTATCGCCTGGCAGACACCATCAGCAGCCTGAGCGCCGGCGTGCTGTCGACCACCACCGGTTTGCTGACCAAAGGCGTAGGGCTGATCACTTATGCGCTGGCGCTGAAGTATCTGGCACTGCTGCAACTGCCGGAAGACAGCCTGTGGGTCTGGTTGTTTGCTTTCGTGTTCTACGACTTTTGTTACTACTGGCACCATCGTCTCGGGCATGAGCGCAATGTGCTGTGGGCCGCACACTCGGTGCACCACCAGAGTGAAGACTACAACTTGTCCACCGCCCTGCGCCAAACCAGTACCGGGTTTGTGTTCGGCTGGGTCTTTTACCTGCCGATGGCAGTGCTGGGCGTGCCGCTGCTGGTGTTTGCCACTGTGGCGACGCTTAACCTGCTCTATCAATTCTGGGTCCATACCCGGCATGTACCCAAACTGGGGTGGTTCGAGTGGTTCTTTGTGACGCCTTCCAATCATCGGGCTCACCATGGGCAGAATGCTCTCTACATGGATCGTAATTACGGGGGGGTGTTCATTCTCTGGGACCGATTGTTTGGCACCTTCCAGGAAGAGGACGACGCAGAGCCGGTTATTTATGGCGTGACTACACCGCTGAAAAGCTGGAACCCACTGTGGGCAAACTGGCAGTTTTATGGCCAGTTACTGGCCGATGCACGACGTACCCAACGCTGGCGGGACAAGCTGCGAATCTGGTTCATGCCCACGGGCTGGCGCCCGGCGGATGTGGCGATGAAATACCCGATGGGTAAACCGGATTTAAGCCAGTTCGAAAAGTTCGAGATCGCGTTACCATTGCGTCAGCAGCTGTATATCGCGGTGCAATTCGCGGTTTATGTGGCGCTGGGCAGTTACTTGCTGAACGTGGGCGAGACATTGCCAACCCCGGCATTGATGCTGGGATGGGGCGCTAT
Source organism: Pseudomonas sp. NKUCC02_KPG (assembly GCF_019345465.1). Taxonomy (GTDB): domain Bacteria; phylum Pseudomonadota; class Gammaproteobacteria; order Pseudomonadales; family Pseudomonadaceae; genus Aquipseudomonas. Next base: position 142,337 of record NZ_JAHKRC010000013.1, on the reverse strand, counting down.
GGCGTTGGGATTGTTCGTGCTGGGTGCCGGGCTGGAGAATCGGCCCTGGGCGCTGAAGCTTGAGTGGTTGCGCCTGGCGCTTAATGTGCCGCTGGTCTGGCTGGCCCCTTGGGCGGGGCTGTGGCCGGCCAGCGCATTGGGCTGGGTCGGCCTGTTCAGTTACACCGTGTTGAGCGTGATGGGGCTGTACATGTGCCGAAACCGCATCACTCAGCTGGCGGGTTGCTGACCTCAACGCTGGTCTTGTTCTTTTCTTCAAGTGCAGTCTGTTTGGCCAGGCGCGCATTCTTGAAGCGGCGTCGGGCCCACAGGCACAGGCCGATCAGCAGCAGGGCACCAAGCACCCACAGCTCATACTTCTTGACGTTGCCCAGCAAGCCTTCGAGCACGGCGCCAAAGTGGTAGGCGGCGGTGGCCAGGGCGATGGCCCAGATGGCCGCGCCAATCCCGTTGAGCAGCAGGTAGCGGCCAGGAGGGTATCCCGACAGACCAATTGCCACAGGCATGACGGTGCGCAGGCCGTAGACGAAGCGAAAACTCAAGACCCAGATGTCCGGGTGCCTGCGAATGTGCTCCAGAGCCTTGTCGCCCATAAGTTGCCAGCGCGGTTTGCGCGCCAACAGTTTGCGGCCGTGCTTGCGCCCCAGGAAGTACCACAGCTGATCACCGGCATAACTGCCGAGGAACGCCACGATCATGACCAGTTTGAGGTCCATGTATCCGCGGAACGCCAAGAAGCCTGCGAGAACCAAAATGGTCTCACCTTCAAAGAACGTCCCTAGAAACAGGGCGAAGTAGCCGAATTCTTGAAGAAATTGTTGGAGCATTGTCTGGATGCTGGCGAAATGAACGCGCAGCCTACGCCTTAAGGGACGTTCGGGAAAGTATCGAAATGTGACTTAGCGTTAACAAATCCTACAAATCATGTGTATTTGACCTACATCATTAGCGTTGTCATCTAGTGTTCATGGCAAGGCGCTATAACCATGCGCGAGGTGATTATTGCCTCAAACCTGTGAGGACTGGCTTGCCTGCGATGGGGGCTATGCGGCCTGGCAGGCAAGCACGGGTGATGCCATCGCGAGCAAGCCCGCTCCCGCATGCCGGTGCCTCTGGAAACAATTTCAATAAATCGCCCTCTAACCAGGCTCAGGCCCGCATAAAGCGCCTTGGAGCGGTTTAAACCCGCTGGCGTTGATGGCATTCTGACAACTTGACTGCTGGTGTCGCTTAACTGTTACGAGAGTCAAACCCGCTCTTACAGGATCATTCAATGAATACCGAAGGACTTGCTGAAATCGTTGCCACTGAAGCTCAGCCGATTGCTGAGCCAGTCTCTGAAACCCCGCCTGAACCTCAAGCCCCTGCGCCTGCCGTGGCCGAGACGCATGCGGCGGTGCATCCGGCGATTGCCGTTCCTGGCCTTGATGACAGCAGCCTGTATATCCATCGTGAGCTGTCGCAATTGCAGTTCAACATTCGCGTGCTGGAACAAGCGCTGGATGAGTCCTACCCGCTGCTTGAGCGGTTGAAGTTCCTGCTGATTTTCTCCAGCAACCTGGATGAGTTTTTTGAGATTCGTGTCGCGGGCCTGAAGAAGCAAATCACCTTCGCCCGTGAACAGGCCGGTGCTGATGGTTTACAGCCGCATCAGGCGCTGGCCCGCATCAGTGAGCTGGTGCATGGCCATGTGGATCGCCAATACGCGATCCTCAACGACATCCTGCTGCCCGAACTTGAAAAGCATCAGGTGCGCTTTATTCGTCGCCGGCACTGGAACACCAAGATCAAGGCGTGGGTACGCAAGTTCTTCCGCGACGAAATCGCGCCGATCATCACCCCGATTGGCCTGGACCCAACGCACCCGTTCCCGCTTCTGGTGAACAAGAGCCTGAACTTTATCGTCGAGCTTGAAGGCATCGATGCCTTCGGTCGTGATTCGGGCCTGGCGATTATCCCGGCACCGCGCCTGTTGCCTCGTGTGATCAGGTTGCCTGAAGAGGTAGGCGGCGCAGGGGACAACTACGTGTTCCTGTCGTCGATGATCCACGCCCACGCCGATGACCTGTTTCAGGGCATGAAGGTAAAAGGCTGCTACCAGTTCCGCCTGACCCGTAACGCCGATCTGGCGGTCGATACCGAAGATGTAGAAGACCTGGCCCGTGCCCTGCGTGGCGAGTTGTTCTCTCGTCGTTACGGCGATGCCGTACGCCTGGAAGTCGCCGACACCTGCCCCAAGCATTTGTCCGACTACCTGCTCAAGCAGTTCAGCCTGCATGAAACCGAGTTGTATCAGGTCAATGGCCCGGTGAACCTCACGCGTCTGTTCAGTATCACGGGGCTCGATAGCCACCCTGAGCTGCAATACACGCCGTTTACCCCGGCCATCCCGAAGCTGCTGCAGAACAGCGAGAATATTTTCAGCGTGGTCAGCAAGCAGGATATTTTGCTGCTGCACCCGTTTGAATCGTTTACCCCGGTCGTGGATTTGCTGCGCCAGGCGGCCAAAGACCCCCATGTACTGGCCGTGCGCCAAACCCTGTACCGCAGCGGTGCCAACTCTGAAATCGTGGATGCGCTGGTCGATGCCGCGCGTAACGGTAAAGAAGTGACCGCGGTGATCGAGCTGCGTGCGCGTTTTGACGAAGAGTCCAACCTGCAACTGGCCAGCCGTCTGCAAGCGGCCGGTGCGGTGGTGATCTACGGTGTGGTCGGCTTCAAGACCCACGCCAAGATGATGCTGATTCTGCGCCGTGAGGCAGGGGAGATCGTGCGTTACGCGCACTTGGGTACCGGCAACTATCACGCCGGCAACGCCAAGCTCTACACCGATTACAGCCTGTTGACCTCGGACGACGCGCTGTGTGAAGACGTAGGCAAGCTGTTCAGCCAGCTGATCGGCATGGGCAAGACGTTGCGCATGAAAAAACTGCTGCATGCGCCATTCACGTTGAAGAAGGGCATGCTCGACATGATTGCCCGCGAGACCCAGTTCGCGGTTGAAGGCAAACCGGCGCATATCATCGCCAAGTTCAACTCGCTGACCGACCCGAAAATCATTCGGGCGCTGTACAAAGCCAGCCAGGCTGGTGTGCGAATCGATCTGATTGTGCGTGGGATGTGCTGCCTGCGTCCGGGCATTCCGGGTGTCTCGCACAACATCCACGTGCGCTCGATCATCGGCCGCTTCCTGGAGCACACGCGTGTGTTCTACTTCCTCAACGGCGGCGAAGAGCAGATGTTCCTGTCCAGTGCCGACTGGATGGAGCGCAACCTCGATAAACGCGTCGAGACGTGCTTCCCGGTCGAGGGTAAAAAGCTGATTTTGCGGGTCAAGAAAGAGCTGGAGTGCTACCTGACCGACAACACCCACAGCTGGAGTCTGCAATCGGACGGCCGTTACATCCGTAACACGCCAACCGGTAACCAGAACCCGCGCAGCGCCCAGGCAACCTTGCTGGAGCGTTTGAGCCTGCCCGTATTGACGGTGAGCACCGGGCCTTCGGTATAACGCTGTAATCCCTGTAGGAGCGGGCAAGACCGCTCCTACAGTTGGTTTGAATGGTGTCGGGTCAGGACACCGTCAGCACAATCCCGACCCGGGTCAGCCATTGAGCTTCTTGTTCGAAGTCGGCCTGGGTCAGGGGGTTTTGCTCAAGCCAGCCCTCGGGGAAGATCACCTCAAGGTGATCGCCCTCGGCGCGCAGCTTGACCTGCGAAGCTTCCTGGTTGCCACGGATGTGGTAGAACAGGATCGCAAAACGCAGCAGCACGCACAGGCGAATCAGCTTGATGCCGTCCTCGCCAAATTCGGCGAACTTGTCTTTTGGAATATTTCGACGATGACCGCGCACCAGCAGCGCGAGCATTAGCTGGTCTTCACGTGAGAAGCCGGCAAGGTCGGAGTGTTCGATCAGATAGGCGCCGTGCTTGTGGTAGTGATAGTGGGCAATGTCCAGCCCGACTTCATGCACCTTTGCCGCCCAGCCCAGCAGTTCACGCCAGACACCGTCTTTGAGGTCCCACGACTTGGCGACTTGATCAAAGGCGCGCAGGGCTTTGCGTTCAACCCTGGCGGCTTGCTCGCGGTCGACGTGATAGCGGTCCATCAGCGAGCTGAGGGTACGCTCACGCACGTCTTCGTGGTGATGACGGCCCAGCAGGTCGTACAGCACGCCTTCACGCAGTGCGCCGTCACAGTGGTCCATGCGTTGCAGTTCAAGAGCGTCGAACACGGCTTCAAGAATCGCCAGCCCGGCAGGGAAAATGGTTCGGCGGTCGGGCTTGATGCCTTCAAAGTCGATCTTGTCCACTTCACCCAGCTTGAACAGCTTGCGCTTGAGCCAGGACAAGCCTTCGGCATTCACCTCGCCATTGCCATGACCGCCCGCCTTGAGGGCCAGGCCGATGGCCCGAATGGTGCCTGAGGAGCCGATCGCTTCATCCCAGGTCAAGCGGTGCAGGGCGTGCTCAATGCTCATGATTTCGAGACGCGCAGCCGTGTAGGCCTGGGCATAGCGAGCCGGGGTTATCTTGCCGTCGCGGAAATAACGCTGGGTGAAGCTGACGCAGCCCATCTGCAGGCTTTCGCGCAGCAGCGGTTCAAAGCGCTGGCCAATAATGAATTCGGTACTGCCGCCGCCAATGTCGGCCACCAGGCGCTTGCCCGGCGTGTCGGCGAGGGTGTGGGAGACGCCAAGATAGATAAGGCGCGCTTCTTCGCGACCGGAAATAACTTCGACGGTGTGCCCCAGGATCTCTTCGGCGCGCACGATAAATTCGTTGCGGTTACGCGCCTCGCGCAATGCGTTAGTCCCCACAATGCGCACAGCGCCCAACGGCATGCCGTTGATCAGCTGGGCAAAACGCTTGAGGCAATCGAGCCCGCGTTGCATGGATTCTTCGGTGAGTTTGCGTTCTTCGTCGATGCCGGCAGCTAACTGCACCTTTTCACCAAGACGTTCAAGAATGCGGATTTCGCCATTCTGGGCCTTGGCCACCACCATGTGAAAGCTGTTAGAACCCAGATCGATGGCGGCGATCAGGGACGGATTCTTGGCTTGGGATTGGGGCATGGTTGAGGGGTCTCGGTCGATAACCTGAACATCGTGCCACGATCAAAGGCTCGCGCCAACGCGTGATGTCAGATGCATTGATATGAAGCACGAAAGCAATGACGTTAGCTCTTCCGGGATAATTCGTTTTTTTGTGTGCGATTTAAGTGCCGTGTCAGGTCGGTTTTTCTGTGGGGGCGGGCTTGCTCGCGATGCTATCAACACGGTGTATCTGACTCACCGCGTCGCCTTTATCGCGAGCAAGCCCGCTCCCACCGGAGGGATGGGTTAACCGTTCACCTCCACCGTCCCGATAAAATTCGCCAGTTCCGGGGTTTTTGGATTGGCGAACAGCTCTTTTGGATCGCCCACTTCATGCACCTTGCCCTGGTGCATGAATACCAGCTTGTCGCCCACCTCACGGGCAAAACGCATTTCGTGGGTGACCATGATCAGCGTCATGCCTTCGCGGGCCAGCTGGCGCACCACGCTGAGCACCTCGTTGACCAGCTCCGGGTCGAGGGCCGAGGTGATTTCGTCACACAGCAGCACCTTGGGTGACATGGCCAGCGCCCGGGCAATCGCCACACGCTGCTGCTGCCCGCCCGACAGACGCTCGGGGAACGCGTCGAACTTGTCGCCCAGGCCCACCCGCTCCAGCATTTCCCGCGCTAAGGCTGCGGCCTTGGCTTTGGGGACTTTTTGCACCACTTGCGGGGCGAGCATGACGTTTTCGCCCACGCTAAGGTGCGGGAACAGATTGAACTGCTGAAACACCATGCCGACCTTCTGGCGCAGGCTGCGCAAGTCGGCGCGGGCGGCGTCCAGGTATTCGTCATCGACTTCAATGACCCCGTCGTTAATGGACTCCAGCCCGTTCAGGGTTCTGAGCAGGGTGCTCTTGCCCGAGCCGCTGCGACCGATGATCGCGACAACCTGGCCCTGCTCGACGGTCAGGTCGATGCCTTTGAGCACATGGTGGTCGCCGTAATATTTATGCAGGGCGGTAACTCTAAGCAGAGGCATGCAGTTTCCTTTCCAGATGGCGCGCACTGAGCGACAAGGGGTAGCACAGGAGGAAGTAACCGAGCGCCACCAGGCCATAGACCATAAAGGGCTCAAAGGTCGCGTTGGCCAGCATGCTGCCGGTCTTGGTCAGTTCGGTGAAACCGATGATGGAGGTCACGGCAGTGCCTTTGATGACCTGCACTGAAAACCCCACAGTGGGCGCGATGGCAACCCGCAAGGCTTGCGGCAGGATCACATGGCGCAACTGCTCAAGCGGGCTCATGGCCAGGCTTGCCGAGGCCTCCCACTGGCCGTGGGCAATCGACTCGACACAGCCACGCCAGATCTCGGCCAGGTAGGCGCTGGTGAACAGCGTCAGGGCCAGCGCGGCGGCCATCCACGGCGAAATATCGATGCCCAGCAAGGCCACGCCAAAGAAGATCAGGAACAGTTGCATCAGCAAGGGCGTGCCTTGGAACAGCTCTATATAGCAGCGTGCCAGAGTGCGGGCGAAGCGGCTTTTGGAGATGCGCATCAGCAGCACCAGCAAACCGATCAGGCCGCCGCCGATAAACGCCACAAGTGACAGGGCGGCTGTCCACTGCAAACCCATCAGCAAATTACGCACGATGTCCCAGAAGGTGAAGTCCATCAGCGGCTCCTGCTCAGGTAACGGCGGCCGAACCCGTTCAGCAACTGGCGGATCAGCAAGGCCATGCACAGGTAGATCAGGGTCGTCAGGGCATAGGTTTCAAACGCCCGGAAGTTGCGCGACTGAATGAAATTGGCAAAAAAGCTCAGCTCTTCGGTGGCGATTTGCGAGCAGACCGCCGACCCGAGCATCACGATGATGATCTGGCTGCTCAAGGCGGGCCAAACCTTGGCCAGCGCCGGTTGCAGCACCACATAACGAAACGTCTCGAACCGGCTCATGGCCAGGGCCGATGCCGCTTCCAGCTGGCCTTTGGGGATGGCCTGAATGCCCGCACGAATTATTTCCGTGGAATAGGCGCCCAGGTTGATCACCATCGCCAGCACCGCGGCCTGCCATTCGCTGATGTGCACACCCAGGCCTGGCAGGCCAAAGAAGATAAAAAACAGCTGCACCAGAAACGGCGTGTTGCGGATCAACTCGACATACAGCCCGAACAGCGCAGCGAAAGGTCGAATATTCCACGCCCGGACCACAGCGCCGACAATCCCCAGGCTGACCCCGAGCACTGTGCCGATAGCGGTCAGCTCAAGCGTGAACAGGGCGCCACGCACTAACAGGTCGCTGTTTTGCAGCACCGGTAAAAAGTCGAACTGATAAGCCATGATTGACCTCGTCGCAAGCTATCAGAGGTCAGCGGGCAGCGGCTCTTTGAGCCATTGCAGCGCGTTTTTCTCCAGGCTGCCGTCAGCCTTGGCCGTGGCGAGAATCTGGTTCACTTTGTCCAGCAACTCGGGCTGGCCCTTGTTGACGCCCACGTAGACCGGCGAATCCTTGAGTTTGAGCTTCATCGCCGGGAGACGCTTGGGGTTGCGCTCGCTGATGGTGACCATCACCACGTTGCCACTGGCGATCAAGTCCACCTGGCCCGCCAGGTAAGCGGCGATGGTTGAGTTGTTGTCTTCGAAGCGCTTGATCGTGACGCCGGCAGGAGCCACGTTGGTCAGTTCGATGTCTTCGATCGCACCCCGGGTGACGCTGATGGTTTTACCCTTGAGGTCGTCCAGGGTTTTGATTTGAACGTCTGGCGGTCCAAACACGCCCAGGTAGAACGGCGCGTAAGCGTTTGAGAAGTCGATGACTTTTTCGCGATCCGGGTTTTTACCGAGGCTGGAAATCACCACGTCGACTTTGCCGGTCGTCAGGTAAGGCACGCGATTGGTGCTGTTGACGGGGGGCAGCTCAAGCTTGACCTTGAGCTGGTCGGCCAGCAGTTTGGCGGTGTCGATGTCCAGCCCCCGAGGCTTCATGTCAGGGCCCACCGAGCCGAAGGGCGGAAAATCCTGAGGGACTGCGACCTTGAGCGTGCCGCGTGCAATTACATCCTCAAGGTCATTGGCGTGAGCCGGGGCCTGGCTCAGCATCAGGCTGGCGAACAAGGCGCAAATCAGGGCGCTGTAGCGCTGGGTCATGGCAACTCTCCGGGAACGGGCGGGCGGTGGTGTCTGTTTTGGACAGAGCACAGGCCATGCCAACAGGGGATTTATGGCCTGCGAAGCTGATGAAAGAAGGCTTGTGGTGGTCGGACTGGTCTGAACAGTGGTCGGGTTTTTTGCACCTCGATCGAGCGTTCGTTCCAAGGCTTGAACCGGCTTGGGGCGTGACTTGCCGAGCGTTGGCAATAGCTTTACAACTACGGCTTTCCTGAGCCGATCAAGCCGATTTGTGATGAATTCAAGCGCACGGGCCGTACCCGAAGTGGCATTGCTGGCCATTCGTAAATTGATCGTCGAGAACGGTTTTGTACCGGGCGATGCCTTGCCGTCTCAACGCGAGCTGGCCGTGCAACTGGGTGTCAGCCGGGCATCGTTGCGCGAGGCGTTGTCCTCACTCAGCGCACTGGGCGTGATCAGCGTGCAGCCGGGCAAAGGTGTGTATGTCCAGGCGGCAGATGAGCCCGCGGTCGTGACGCCGGCGGCGGACTGGCCCTTTGCGGCGCAGGCCTGCGCGCAGGATATTTTCCAGCTGCGTTACGCGCTGGAAGGCTTTGCCGCCGGGCTGGCGGCGGTGCGGTTGACCCGTGATGAACTGGACGTGCTGCAAGACAATGTCGAGGCAATGCGTCATGAATTGCGCGCCGAGGATTTTGAGCGGGCCGCGCAACTGGACTTCGAGTTTCATCAACTGATTCTGCGCGCCAGTGGCAATCAGGCAATGGCCAATATTTTGATTACCCGCGCCGATATTTTTCTCGAAAGCCAGAAGTTGCCGTTCATCCGCCGTGAGCGGGCGATGGAAACCTGGCAGGAACATCGCAAAATACTCCGGGCACTGGCCCGCCACGCCAGTGGCCCCGCGCATAAAGCCATGGGCGAGCACATTCGCCAGGCTGCGTCACGAACCGGGATAGTGTTCGTCACCCCTGCCGGCTCGTGAAGCGGGCGATATCCGCACTCATGCACCACTATAGTAAGAGTCAATCATCCCTCACCTTCCTGAACGCGGTGATGACGGCTATGATGTGCTACGTTTTTGCTTACAACCACGGAGACTTCCATGAGCAGCGATCTTATTAAACACGTCACCGACGCTAGCTTTGAGGCCGATGTTCTCAAGGCTGAAGGCGCTGTACTGGTCGACTACTGGGCTGAATGGTGTGGCCCTTGCAAAATGATCGCGCCGGTTCTGGACGAGATCGCAGAGACTTACAAAGGCAAGCTGACTGTTGCCAAGCTGAACATTGATGAAAACCAGGAAACCCCGGCCAAGCACGGCGTACGTGGTATTCCTACGTTGATGCTGTTCAAGAACGGCAACGTCGAAGCCACCAAGGTCGGTGCGCTGTCGAAGTCGCAGTTGGCTGCATTCCTCGACGCCAACATCTAAGCGTCGATAAAGGCCCCGCTAAATGCGGGGCTTTTTCATGGCTCAAGGACTAGACGCTATGAAACTCAAGTGGTACATTCGGCCCCGCACTGGTTTCTCCACTGCCCCCTGCAAGCCGTCGCCGACGCACTCCTTATCGAATTAGTACGCGATCCTGTCGCCTTCTCTGCGGCGCGGCCTCATTAAGCCAAAAGCTTAATTTCCCCCTCCATAAATGATTACGTCATTCCTATATGAACCTGACTGAACTCAAGCAAAAGCCGATTACCGAACTGCTCGAATTGGCCGAACAGATGGGCATAGAAAATATGGCCCGTTCGCGCAAGCAGGACGTGATTTTCTCCCTGCTCAAAAAGCACGCGAAAAGCGGCGAGGAAATCTCCGGTGATGGCGTGCTGGAGATTCTCCAGGACGGCTTCGGCTTCCTGCGTTCCGCTGATGCCTCTTACCTGGCCGGCCCAGACGATATCTACGTCTCGCCAAGCCAGATTCGACGCTTCAACTTGCGCACTGGCGACACCATCGTCGGTAAAATCCGTCCGCCAAAAGAAGGCGAGCGGTACTTCGCACTGCTGAAAGTCGACACGATCAACTACGATCGTCCAGAGAACGCGAAAAACAAGATTCTCTTCGAGAACTTGACCCCGCTGTTCCCGACCGTACGCATGAAGATGGAAATCGGTAACGGTTCCACCGAAGATCTGACCGGTCGTGTCATCGACCTGTGTGCACCGATCGGTAAAGGTCAGCGCGGTCTGATCGTTGCTCCGCCAAAAGCGGGCAAGACCATCATGCTGCAGAACATCGCGTCGAACATTTCGCGTAACAACCCTGAAGTGCACTTGATCGTTCTGTTGATCGATGAGCGCCCGGAAGAAGTAACCGAAATGCAGCGTACCGTGCGCGGCGAAGTGGTTGCCTCCACCTTCGACGAGCCACCAACCCGCCACGTGCAGGTTGCTGAAATGGTGATCGAGAAGGCCAAGCGCCTGGTCGAACACAAGAAAGACGTGGTGATCCTGCTCGACTCCATCACCCGTCTGGCCCGTGCCTACAACACCGTGATCCCGAGCTCCGGCAAGGTATTGACCGGTGGTGTCGATGCTCACGCCCTTGAGAAGCCAAAGCGTTTCTTCGGTGCTGCGCGAAACATCGAAGAAGGTGGCTCGCTGACCATCATCGCTACCGCGCTGGTTGAAACCGGCTCGAAGATGGATGAAGTGATCTACGAAGAGTTCAAAGGCACCGGCAACATGGAGCTGCCTCTGGACCGCAAGATCGCTGAAAAGCGCGTCTTCCCTGCGATCAACATCAACCGTTCCGGCACTCGCCGCGAAGAGTTGCTGACCGCGGACGACGAGCTGCAACGCATGTGGATTTTGCGCAAGCTGTTGCACCCGATGGACGAAGTCGCAGCTATCGAGTTCTTGATCGACAAGCTGAAACAGACCAAGACCAACGATGAGTTCTTCCTGTCGATGAAGCGCAAGTAAGTCGTCGCAGGCAAGCAAAAGCCGGGGAAACCCGGCTTTTTGCTGTCTGAGCTTTTTTGATCCGGGCAGCTCTCCCTTCTGAACAGACGGCTTGGGCGCTACACTCTGTCTCCCAACGCCACGGCCACTACGAGGCTCAAGCATGCAGTATCGCGACTTACGCGACTTTATCAGCGGCCTGGAAAAGCGCGGCGAACTCAAGCGCATCCAGGTTCCAGTGTCTCCCAAGCTGGAAATGACAGAAATTTGCGATCGCACTTTGCGCGCCAAAGGTCCGGCTTTGCTGTTCGAAAACCCGGTGGGTTACGACATCCCTGTGCTCGGCAACCTGTTTGGTACGCCGGAGCGCGTGGCCTTGGGCATGGGCGCCGAAGCGGTCAGTGAATTACGTGAAATCGGCAAGCTGCTGGCGTTCCTTAAAGAACCCGAGCCGCCTAAAGGTCTGAAAGACGCGTGGTCCAAATTGCCGATCTTCCGCAAGATCATTGCCATGGCCCCGAAAGTCGTCAAGGACGCGGTGTGCCAGGAAGTGGTCGTTGAAGGTGATGACGTCGACCTCGGTCAGTTGCCGGTCCAGCACTGCTGGCCGGGCGATGTTGCGCCCCTGATTACCTGGGGCCTGACCGTGACCAAAGGTCCGAACAAGGAACGTCAGAACCTGGGCATTTATCGCCAGCAAGTGATTGGTCGCAACAAGGTCATCATGCGCTGGTTGAGCCACCGTGGCGGCGCGCTGGACTACCGTGACTGGTGCGAAAAACACCCCGGCCAGCCATTCCCGGTTTCCGTGGCCCTGGGTGCAGATCCTGCGACCATTCTCGGCGCCGTCACCCCCGTGCCGGACAGCCTTTCCGAATACGCCTTCGCGGGCTTGCTGCGTGGCAATCGCACCGAGCTGGTGAAATGTCGGGGTAATGACCTGCAAGTGCCGGCCACGGCTGAAATCATTCTTGAAGGCGTGATCCACCCTGGCGAGATGGCCCCCGAAGGCCCGTACGGTGACCACACCGGTTACTACAACGAAGTCGACAGCTTCCCGGTATTTACCGTCGAGCGCATCACCCACCGGGTCAAGCCGATCTACCACAGCACCTACACCGGCCGACCACCGGATGAGCCGGCGATTTTGGGCGTGGCGCTGAATGAAGTGTTTGTGCCGATCTTGCAAAAGCAGTTTCCGGAAATTACCGACTTCTACCTGCCACCCGAAGGCTGCTCGTATCGCATGGCCATCGTGACCATCAAAAAGCAGTATCCGGGGCACGCCAAGCGCGTAATGCTGGGTGTGTGGTCGTTTTTGCGCCAGTTCATGTACACCAAATTCGTTATCGTCACCGACGACGACATCAATGCCCGCGACTGGAACGACGTGATCTGGGCCATCACCACGCGCATGGATCCCAAGCGCGATACGGTGATGATCGATAACACGCCCATCGATTACCTCGACTTTGCCTCGCCGGTTTCCGGCCTGGGTTCGAAGATGGGGCTGGATGCAACCAACAAATGGCCAGGTGAAACCACCCGCGAATGGGGCCGTGTCATCGTCAAGGATGAGGCGGTCACTCGCCGGATCGATGACATCTGGAATCAATTAGGAATAGATTGATGCGTGTAACCTTGCAGCCTTCAGGTGCGGTGCTGGAAACCTTGCCTGGCGAGCGAATTCTGGATGCGGCGCAACGTCTGGGCTATGAATGCCCGCAGAGCTGTCGCAATGGTAATTGCCACGTGTGTGCGGCCTTGCTGGTTGAGGGCCAGGTGGAGCAAGCGGGTGACGTGCGCGATCATGGCGAGTTTTATACCTGCCTGGCGGCCCCGCTTGAAGACTGTGTGGTGTTGTGGGATGGCGTGCTTGCGTTGGGAGAGTTACCGGTGCGTAGCCTGGCGTGTCAGTTGACCGAATGTGTCGATATGGGTGGCGATGTGTGGCGGGTGCGCTTGCGTGCGCCTGCAGGCAAGCCGCCGCGTTATCACGCCGGGCAATACGTGATGCTGGAGCGTGAAAATGGCGACAAGTCGGCATTTTCACTGGCCAGCGCCCCGCACTCGGGGCGCGACCTTGAGTTGCATGTGCTGGTTCGCGAGGACAGCGCCCGGCGCCTGATCGAACAACTGCAGCGCAACAAGATGGTCCGTCTCGAGCTGCCGTTCGGTGACACGCATTTGTCCGAATTGCCGGACGGCCCGCTGGTGCTGATCGCTGCGGGTACCGGCATGGCGCAAATGCACAGTTTGATCGAGCATTGCCGCGCAAAAGGGTTCAAGCACCCGGTGCACTTGTACTGGGGTGTACGTCGTCCTGAAGATTTCTACACCCTGGAAGAGTGGGAGCAATGGGAGAAAATCCCCAACCTGTTCCTGCACAAAGTGGTGAGTGATCTGTGCGGGTGGGAAGGTCGGTGCGGCATGCTGCATGAAGCCGTGTGCGAAGACATCAGCGATCTGGCCAGTGTGCATGTCTATGCCAGCGGTTCACCGGCGATGATCTACGGCACCCTCGACGCCCTGGTGGCAGCCGGCATGGACGCGCACCAGATGCGCGCCGACGTCTTTGCCTACTGCCCGCGGCCTTGAATGTGTGGGAGCGGGCTTGATCGCGATGGCATCACGGCGGTCATGCAGGTAGACCGTGCCGTCTGCATCGCGGCAGGTTGAATCGTCGCACCGCCGTTCCCACAGGTTTTGCCTCAAAAACGTAAACCGGTGGTGATCATTGCGGCATTGAAGCCCAGCAGCACCAGCTCGACGGCTGCCGGGCCATAGTAGGCGCCGACCGAAGGAATGATCACCGGCGCTACGCCAAAGCGGTTAAGCGGGATCTTGTCCTGATATTCGCCGTGATAGCCTTCCAGCAGGCCGCCTGTGAGCTTCAAATACACAGGGTAGGTGTCGCTATCAAAGCGCTTGCCCGCATAGGCGTAATACGAACGCTGGCGAAATGAGTTGCGAAAGGTTGCCCCGCCAACTAACCAGCCTGAAGCGTCATGGCGCTCAATACCGATTAGATCCTGATTGTTGTTGTGCTCAGGGTCTGGCGAAAAGTGCCGGGTATAGACACTGGTTTGCAGATACCAAAACCCCTCTTTTTTTTGCTGTGCGTCATCTTGTGCCAGTGCGGAAGTGGCATACGCCAGTATCGCCAGGAAGCAAATCCCAAGTTTTCTCATCTACCTACCTCATTGGGCGTGCGCCTGCGGCCAGCAACTATAAAGGGATGACTTGAACATCCCCTGAACAAAACGAATTCTAGTGTAGTTGCAATCATGAAGTCGCCCGGTCATACGTCTTGCCGAGCAGGCCATATGGCATTTGGTGCTATAAGATTAATGTCGTTATTTTGTTTACTGCATGTAATGCCTGTAGGACCCAATGCCACCAGCGATAAATATCAGTGAATCTTCTTGCCTGAATCTGGCTTATCCGCCGCGACTTGATCTCGGTGCGCCGCTGACGCCAGAACAATTGCTCAACTCCATGCACAGCACCATGGCGCGTCATCAAGGCGGGCCGGTCTGGCTATTTGCATATGGTTCGCTGATCTGGCGTCCAGAGTGCACGGCGGTCGAACGCGTGCGTGGCCGGGTTCATGGCTACCATCGCGGGCTGTATTTGTGGTCTCACGAGCATCGCGGCACACCTCAGTGGCCGGGCCTGGTCTTTGGCCTGGACCGTGGTGGTTCGTGCAGTGGCTTCGCTTATCGCTTGCCGGAAGACAACCTCGACGCTTCGCTCTACGCCCTGTGGCTGCGTGAAATGCCAGTGCCCTCGTATCGACCGCACTGGCTGACGTGCCGACTCGAAGACGGCAGTCAGGTGCAGGCTTTGGGGTTTGTGCTGGAGCGACATCTACCCAGCTATGCGGGCAACTTGCCGGATGGCGTGTTGAGCCAGGTACTGGCCAACGCCAGCGGACGCTACGGTACGACTCGCGATTATGTCGAGCAGACCGTAAGCGCCCTGCGCAGCCACGCCATGCCAGATCGAAATCTGGAGGCGCGGCTCAAGCGCTGTGTGCCGATCACGCCTTAGGCGGGAGCAGTAACCGCACGTTCTTCACTGGCCACATTTTTGTGGCGCAGGGTCGGGATCATGAACGCGATGGCCAACAGGCATGCGCTG
Organism: Pseudomonas sp. NKUCC02_KPG; assembly: GCF_019345465.1. Lineage (GTDB taxonomy): Bacteria > Pseudomonadota > Gammaproteobacteria > Pseudomonadales > Pseudomonadaceae > Aquipseudomonas. Next base: position 127,122 of record NZ_JAHKRC010000013.1, on the reverse strand, counting down.
ATCAGCAGCACAAAGCCGCCATCCCAACCGAAGTGGTCAACCAGGTAGCCCATTGCCGCGCTGGCCGCGACCGAACCGCCCAGGTAGCCGAACAACCCGGTAAAGCCTGCGGCAGTCCCTGCAGCTTTCTTGGGTGCCAGTTCCAGAGCCTGCAAGCCGATCAGCATCACCGGCCCATAAATCAGGAAGCCGATAGAAAACAGCGCGATCATGTCGATGGTCGGGTTGCCCGGCGGGTTGAGCCAGTAAACCAGTGTCGCAACAGTCACCAGCGACATGAACACGATGCCGGTCAGGCCGCGATTGCCGCGAAAGATCTTGTCCGACATCCAGCCGCACAGCAGCGTGCCCGGAATCCCTGCCCACTCGTAGAAGAAGTACGCCCACGAGGTGGTGTCCACCGTGAAGTGCTTGGCTTCCTTCAGATAGGTTGGCGCCCAGTCCAGTACGCCATAGCGCAGCAGGTAAACGAACACGTTGGCCATGGCGATATACCAGAGCATTTTGTTGCGCAGCACGTATTTGACGAAGATCTCTTTGGCACTGAACTCGTCTTCGTGGCTGGCGTCGTAACCCGCCGGATAATCATTTTTGTACTCTTCAATCGGCGGCAAGCCGACTGACTGCGGCGTATCGCGCATGGCAATAAACGCAAACAGTGCCACTAACAGGGCAACGGTGGCGGGTACATAGAAAGCGGCGTGCCAGTCGTTGAACCAGGCCATGCCCAGCAAAAACAGCGGGCCGATCAGGCCGCCGCCCACGTTGTGGGCCACGTTCCACACAGACACCACACCGCCGCGTTCTTTCTGCGACCACCAGTGAACCATGGTCCGGCCACTGGGCGGCCAGCCCATGCCCTGAGCCCAGCCGTTGATAAACAGCAAAATGAACATCATGGTCACGCTGGACGTTGCCCAAGGTGCGAAACCGAAAATGAACATGACCCCAGCTGAAATCATCAAGCCAAAAGGCAAAAAGAAGCGTGGATTAGAGCGGTCGGACACCAGTCCCATCAGGAACTTGGACAGGCCGTAGGCAATGGCTATCGCCGACATCGCCACGCCCAGTTGACCCCGGGTATAACCCTCGTCAATCAGGTAAGGCATGGCCAGCGAGAAGTTTTTACGCAGCAGGTAGTAACCGGCGTAACCAAAAAAGATACCGGCGAAAATCTGCCAGCGCAGTCGTCGATAGGTGCTGTCTATTTTTTCTTCAGGCAGGGGAGCCTGGTGTGCGGCAGGTCGGAAAAAAGCAAACATTCAAGAGCTCCAAATTTCTTGTTATATCAGCGGTGCCGAACGTTACATTTTCGTTACTGAAAATGACAGGCCTTATCCCTGGAGCTTAAGGAATAATCCCACGCACGATTTTCGCTTGTGAACATCTCGCGTGTTTATGTAGAGGAGGGCTGGACACAACTGAATCGCGCTGGCCTACGGCTTTTCAGGGCTTGGCCGATAAGGGTAGATAGGTCCGCAAGCAGCCCCGTATGCTTGCCCCCAACCGTATTAAGGAGCGAATTGTGAAAGCGTGGATCATGTTGATGCTGGCCCTGTCCTTGCCGATGGCAGCAGTTGGAGAAGAGGCGCAAGAAGGCGGCGACAAGGTTAGCTATATCACCCTGAGCCCACCGTTTGTAGGCAATTACGGCCTGGACGGCAGTTCGAAACTCAAGGTGTACAAGGCCGATATTTCCTTGCGCGTGACGGGCCCCGAGGCTGCCAAGGCGGTTAAAGCCAATGACCCGTTGATTCGTAATCAACTGGTGGGGCTGTTTACCCAGCAGACCAGCGACACCCTGGGCAGCGTCGAGGCAAAGGAGAAGCTGCGTCAGCAAGCCCTGAAGCAGATCCAGCAGGTGATGAGCGATGAAACCGGCAAACCGATGGTGGACGATTTGCTGTTCAACAATTTGATCGTTCAGTAAGGCGCAACACGCCCGACACTACGAGGCAAGGCTCTTGCGGAAACGCGCCAGCGCGATGGCGAAGAACACCAGCCCGATGGCGGCCAGTGCCAACAAGTCGGGCCACACCACATTCACCCCCGCATCGCGGAACAGTATCGCCGCGCTCAGGCTCACAAAGTGGGTCGACGGCGAGCACTGCATCACCCATTGCAGCCATTGGGGCATGCTGTCCAGCGGCGTGCTGCCACCTGAAAGCAAGAGCATCGGGATGATCACGGGTATGGCCAGCAAACCGAATTGCGGCGTTGAGCGGGCCAGCGTTGCCAGAAAGATTCCCAGCGCGGTGCTGGCAAACAGGTAGAGCGCAGTGACCAGTAAAAACAGGGTCAGCGATCCCGCCAGCGGCACGCCCAGCGCCCACTTCACCACCACTTCCAGTGATATCCAGGTACACAGCACCACCACCAGCATGTTGCTCCAGATTTTCGCCAGCATGATTTCCAGAGCTGTCAGCGGCAGCACCAGCAAGTGGTCGAGGGTGCCATGTTCCCGCTCCCGCAGCAGGGCGGTGCCCGTCAGCACAATGGCCAGAATGGTGATGTTATTCACAATCTGGATGACGGCCAGAAACCATCCACCTTCCAGGTTCGGGTTGAACAGTGCCCGGTTACTGATCAGCACCGGGGTTTTGGCTGCCGCGTCGGCCTGTCCCGTGTAATTGAGCAGCTCCCGCTGGAAGATCCGCCCGATGTAACCCGCACCCATGAAGGCTTGGCTCATGGCCGTGGCATCAACGTTGACCTGCACGCTCGGCTCACGCCCGGCCAGCAAGTCGGCCTGAAAATTGACCGGCACGTTGATCACAAACGTGTACTGGCCGCTGTCCATCGACTGGTCCAGTTGATCGTAGGGCAGGGCTTGCGGGGCCTGGAACTCTGGGGGGAGCAGCGATTCTGCGAGTTTGCGGGACAAGGCGCTGTGGTCTTCATCGACGATGGCAACGCTGGCGTTGTGCACCCCGATAATCGAACCGGCAGCGGGCATGTAAATAGCCACGGTGAAGGCGTAGAACAAAAACAGCAGTAACACGCTGTCGTGGCGCAGGCTGGTCAGTTCTTTAAGGCCAAGGCGCAGGATGTGCGAGAGCTTGTGCATCAGACCTCCTGCTTCTTGAGCATGATCAGGCTCAGCCCGGTGAAGACCACAAAGAACCCCAGCAAGGCCAGGCACTGGGGCCACAACTGGCGCAAATCCAGGGCTTTGGTAAAGGTGCCTACGGCAATGTCGAGAAAGTGCCCGGCCGGGAACAGCATGCCCATCAGTGCCGCCGAGCCCTCAAGCGAGGAGCGCGGCACTATCAGCCCGGAGAACTGAATGGTCGGCAAGCTGGTGATAATCATGGTGCCCAGGATCGCCGCGATCTGGGTGCGGGTGAAGGCGGAAATCAGCAAGCCCATGCTGGTGGTTGCCAGCACATACAGCAGCCCGCCCAGCGCCAGCGTGACACCGCTGCCCTTGAATGGAACGCCGAACAGCCAGCGGTTCATCGCCACCAGCAATGCCAGATTGACCAGGCTTACGGCCAGATACGGCGCCTGCTTGCCCAGCAGGAATTCGAGGCGGGTGAGGGGCGTGGCGTAGAAGTTGGTAATTGACCCCAGTTCCTTTTCGCGCACGATGCCCAGCGCTGTGAGCATGGCCGGGATAAACGCGAGGATGAGCGCCATCACGCCGGGGCCGATGGCGTTCACGCTGATGACGTCCTGGTTGTAGCGAAAGCGGGTTTCGAGTTTGGCCGCTGCCTGTCTGTTTTGCGCCTGACTGCTGAGGGTGGAGAGCTGCTCAAGGTTGGCGGTGTGTACCGCTTCGACATAATTGCGGCTGGTTTCGGCCCGAAATGGCATGCCACCGTCCAGCCAGGCGGCGACCGTAGGCTGGCGTCCGGCGTACAAGTCGCGGCCAAAACCTGGCGGGATCTCCAGGGCAATTTTGATTTCAGAGCGTTGCAACCGTTTGTGCAACTCGTCGGCGCTGCTGATCGGGGCATGCTCTTCGAAGTAGCGTGAACTGCGGAAGGCTTCCAGGTAGGCGCGGCTTTGTGGGCTCTGATCCTGGTCGTAGACGGCGAAGGCCAGGTTCTCGACGTCCAGAGAAATGCCGTAGCCAAATATCACCATCATGAACACGGCGCCCAGCAAGGCGAACGCCATGCGCACTTTGTCGCGCAGCAATTCCTTGGATTCGCGGCTGGCGACAGCGATCAGCCGGGTCAGGCTAAAGCCTTTTTTGCTGATCGGCGGCGGGGCATTGGTCACCGGCGTGGCGACAGGCTCAGCTTCAGGCGCAGGGCTAGCGTCCTGATCGTTTTGTGCCTGTTCCAGGCAGGTGACAAACGCGGCTTCCAGTGTGTCGCCCTTGAACTGGTGTTGCAGCGCATCGGGCGTGTCGCAGGCCAGCACTTTGCCCGCGTGCATCAACGATATGCGGTCGCAGCGTTGAGCTTCGTTCATGAAGTGGGTGGACAGAAAGATGGTCACCCCTTGCTCGCGTGACAGCTCGATCAGTAAACGCCAGAAGTCATCGCGGGCGGCAGGGTCGACCCCCGAGGTCGGCTCATCGAGGATCAGCACTTCGGGGCGATGCAGCACGGCAACCGCCAGCGACAAACGCTGGCGAAGGCCCAGCGGCAATTCGCCGGACTGTTGTGAGGCCACATCGCCCAGGTCGAAACGCTCGATCAACTCTTCGATACGCGGTTCGCTTTCGGCCTTGGGCAAGTCGAACAGTTGCGCGTGCAACACAAGGTTTTGCCGCACGCTCAACTCACCGTACAGCGAGAAGCTTTGCGACATGAAGCCCACACGCTTGCGGGTGGCCAGGTCTTTGGCATTGACCGGATTGCCAAGCAATTTGGCGCTGCCTTCGGTGGCGGGCATCAGTCCGGTCAGGACTTTCATGGTGGTGGTTTTGCCGCAGCCGTTGGAGCCTAAAAAGCCGAAGATTTCACCTCGGCCAATGGCGAAGCTGACGTTGTTCACTGCCGTAAAGTCGCCGAACCGTAGGGTCAGGTCGTGGGCCTCAATGGCGATATCGCTGTTGTCGCTGTTGTCGCTGGTGCGAGGCGGGATCACCAAAGGCTCATTATTGTGCCCGCTGTCACCCTGGTAATGGGTGAAGGCTTCGTCGAGCTTGCCGGTAGCAGTGACGGTCGCCAACTCATGGCTTAAACCGGCGGCAATCAATTTGCCGCGATCGAGCATCAGGCAGTGTTCAAACTGCTCAGCCTCTTCCATGTAGGCAGTTGCCACCAGAAGCGTCAGTTGAGGGCGCTGGCTGCGTACGTCATCCACCAGTTCCCAGAAGCGTCGACGCGATAGCGGGTCAACCCCGGTGGTGGGCTCGTCGAGGATCAGCAAGTCCGGCTCGTGGATCAGCGCGCAGCACAGCCCGAGCTTTTGCTTCATCCCGCCCGACAGCTTGCCCGCGGGACGTTCGGCAAAACGCTCCAGGTCGGTGGCCTTGAGCAGTTCGGCCATGCGCTGTTCGCACTCCTCTTTTGAGAGGCCGAACAGGGTGCCAAAAAAGCGGATGTTTTCGCTGATCGACAATTCGGGATAAAGGTTGCCGCCCAGGCCTTGGGGCATAAACGCGATCAGTGGGTACAGGGTGTTGCGATGGCGGCGGTCGTCAATCGGGCCGCCGAGCACTTCAAGGTTGCCTTGTTGAAGTTTTTTGACCCCGGCAATCAGTCCCAGCAGGCTCGATTTACCTGCACCGTCCGGGCCGATCAAACCACAGCGCGTGCCTTTTGGCAGGCTGAAGGCGATGTCGAACAATGCCTGTTGTTTGCCATACCAGTGGCTGATGCCACTGGCGTTGAGCGCCAGGTCGCTCATTGCAGATTAGCCGGCCAGGCGACGTCTGCGGTTCGTACATAACCTGCTCCCGGCATGCCCGGCTTGGCCTGGGGCACGGCGCTTGGGTCGGTGAGGCGCAGCTTGACGCGAAACACCAGTTTTTGCCGCTCGTCGCGGGTTTCGACCTCTTTGGGCGTGAATTGCGATTTGGCCGCGACAAAAGCAATTTTGGCCGGCAGCGCCTGGTCGGGCAGGGCGTCGAGCACGATGCGGGCGTCGGCACCCACGGTCAGCTTGCCGACCACCGAAGCGGGCATGTACAGGTTCATGTACTGGTCGCTGGGGTCGATCATCATAAATACCCGTCCGCCTGCGCCCAGCACTTCGCCGGGTTCGGCAAGGCGCAACTGGATCACGCCGTTGATGGGAGCGCGCAGGCTGCTGTCATCGATTTCGCTGGTGAGTTGCGCAACTTGGGCTTCGGATGAGCCGATCGCGGCTTTGGCTGCTGCAACCTGGGCCTGTGCTGCCACCACGGCTGCGTTGCTGGTATCAAACCGTGCCTGTTGCTGGTCGAGTTGCTGGCCGCTGGCAAAACCGCGTTGGGACAGTTGGCGAAAGCGCGCGAGTTCCTGGCTGGCCAGCCGCTTTTCGCTTTGGCGCAATTGCACATTGGCTTCGTTGGCGGCCAGGGTTTGGCGGGCGCGCAGCACTTCGGCTTCGGCTTGCGCGCGGGTCGCTTCCAGGGTGCGGGTATCCATGCGGGCCAGCAGTTGGCCCTGAGTCACGCGATCACCTTCATCGACCAGCACTTCGGCCAGGCGTCCCGGGGTTTTGGCTGCAATCTGTACTTCTGTGGCTTCGAGTCGACCGTTGGCCATGCTGATGCCTTCAGGAAGGCTGTCGAGCCGGGATTTCCAATACCCGAACCCGCCTGCTGCGATCAGCAGGACAGCCAAGGGGATGACGAAATAATGGGAAATTCGAGAATTGCTAGACATGCCGACATCCTGTGTCACAGAGCGCTCTAGTTTGACGTTTTCAAGGCGATTACGACTTGATGTCAGTCAAAGGAAGACCAGAGCGTAGACGGGAATACAGGATGTTGCTTGCCACGAGGCGTGGCGAGTGGTGGGAGCGGGTGTTTACAACAACCCCATCACCGCAGCCCATTGATCATCCGTAACGGGCATCACTGAAAGGCGGCTGCCTTTTTGTACCAGCGGCATTTCGGCCAGGGCCGTTTGTTGTCTGAGGTAATCGAGCTTGATCACTTTGGGGAAGGTCTGCTCGTGGGCTACCTGCAGGGCGCTCCACGGATTTTTTTCGGCGCTGGCCTTGGGATCGAAGTAATGGCTTTCAGGGTCGAGGGCGGTCGGGTCGGGGTAGGCTGCTTCGACAATGCGACCAATCCCGGCAATACCCGGCTCGGGGCAGCTGGAGTGATAAAAGAAGAACAGATCGCCAACTGCCATGGCTCGCATAAAGTTGCGCGCCTGATAGTTGCGCACGCCATCCCAGCGCGCTTCACCGAGCGTGTGCAAGTCTTTGATCGAGAACTCGTCAGGCTCGGATTTCATCAACCAATAGGCCATTTTCTACTCCAGAAACATGCTGTGGTTATTTTGTCTGGCAACATTTTGATAAACCGACAGTCGGTTGACGCCAGAGTTTGCGTGTGTGTTCGTGTTGCCGCAGAATGCCCGGCTTTGAAGCTTGACGCTGCTGCACGGCCTATAACAAAAACCGTTGCTGTCATCGTGTTGATTTGCCTGAAGGAGGGCAATCGATGAAACGCAAACCGGATTTACTGTGGATGCTGGTTATTTTGTTCGGTTTGGGTGTGGTTACAACGGGCTATGCGCAAAGTCTCTGGTCAAACTCGATTGACGAGCCGATTGAGCTGACACAACAGCAAGTACAACCCTTCAAACGCTAAAACCTGATCGAAGGCATCACTTGAACGGTGATGCCCTGGTTGTCAGTGGGCGACGTACCAATGACTGTCCGAGACGGTGCCCTGCAAAGGGACATCCCAACTGGCCTGGGCCAGAGATTCGACTTTCTGACACTCGTGGGCCAGCCCCAATAGCGTCGGCTTGCGCCAGCTTTGGCGTCTAGCCTGATATGCCAGGCTGCGGTCATAAAAGCCGCCGCCCATGCCCAGTCGCCCCCCCGTTGCATCAAATCCCACCAATGGCAGCAGCACCAGGTCCAGAGCCCAGACCTTGCGTTGGCGTGCACGGTTGATTCGCGGTTCGAGAATCCGAAAACGGTTGGGGATCAGCTTCTCGCCAGGAGCAACCCGCTGGAAGACCATCTTGGTTCTTGGCCAGGCGCTGAGGACCGGCAGGTAGGTGATCTTGCCCCGGCGCTGGGCTTCGCGCAGCAGCAGGCGCGGATCAATTTCACCGTCGGTGGGCAGATAAAGGGAAATGTGTTTGGCGCGGCGAAACAGCGGGTGTTGTGACAGTTGCCGGTACAGGCCGCGGGCGGCCTGGCGTTGCGCGCAGGGCGACAGGTCGCGGCGGGCTTTGCGCAGCATTCGGCGAAGTTGCGGGCGGGTAGGCGTCGCAGGTTCGTTCATTTGGCGTGCTGTTCAAGGACGAGTTCACCACAGGGTGGCTCGTGGAAGCCAATGCCAGCAGGTGGCTGACATTGCGCTAGGAAATCAGGCTCCCCGACGTACCGCTGTCGGCTTGGCCCTTGAACCCGAAAGTTCAAGGTGGAAGTTGCAGTAGACCTTAAGGCTTTCCGTCTAGCGGACATGCACACCGGCCCAACGTGCAAGCTCCAGGGTAGTGCGAATCGGCTCAGGGACATCGCTAACTGGCGAATACTCCAGGGAGTGGCGCGAGTATACCCCAAAGTAACGTTTTGAATCAGCTTTGACGTTCGTTCGGATCAGTGGCCAGCACCAGATCAACACGCTCCAGCAAGTCGCGCACTTGCTCACGGGTGGAGCTGCTGGTTTGAACTTCGGCGACTTCCTGCTTGTGCAGCAGATCGTGGGTGATATTCAGAGCAGCCATCACGGCGATACGGTCGGCGCCGATGACTTTGCCGCTGCTGCGGATTTCGCGCATTTTCCCATCCAGATAACGGGCAGCGCTCACCAGATTGCTCCGCTCTTCCTGGGGGCACATGATCGAATATTCTTTATCGAGGATATGCACGGTGACGCTACTGCTTGAACTCATGAGTCTTGCTCCAGGGCTTTGAGGCGCGAAATCATCGATTCCACCTTGTGTCGGGCGATTTCGTTTTTTTCAATGAGGTGCGCGCGTTCCTCGCGCCAAGTCTTTTCCTGAGCAATTAAGAGTGCGTTTTGGCGGTTAAGTTGCTCGACTCGGCTAATCAGCAGTTCGAGTCTAGCCATCAGTGCATGCAGGTCGGTGTCTTCCATTGTGTCCTACTGTGTGTTTTCTGATGGATGGGGACTGACGCCTCGATGGTCTGGCACGTCTGCCAATGCTAGGATACAAGCCCTCCATTCTAGACATAGCGCCGCTTGGCGCCTAGCTGACCATGCCTATTCAGAATTCCCCGTATCAAGCCTTTGTAACCCTGCTGACTGCCAGCGGCCACTCCGTTTCGCCTGCTGAACTGCACGGCCACTTGCTGGGCCGCAGCTGCGCGGGCGCCGGTTTTGATGCCGAAGGCTGGTTGGTTGAAGCCAGCGAGCTGTTGGCAGGCGAGCCGCAAGACAACGTACGCAATGCCTTGATCGGATTGCAAGAGATGGTCAAGGGTGAACTGACCAGCGATGACATGACCGTTGTGCTGTTGCTGCCGACCGATGACGCGCCATTGCCTGAGCGCGCCGCAGCTTTGGGCCAGTGGTGCCAGGGTTTCCTGTCCGGTTTCGGCCTGACCCGCCGCGCCTACTCGTTGAGCGATGAAGCCAATGAAGTACTGCGCGACCTGGCAGCCATCGCCCAGGTGCAGGATGCACTTGAAGAGTCCGAAGACGGCGAAAGCGACTACATGGAAGTGATGGAGTACCTGCGTGTCGCACCGCTGCTGCTGTTCACCGAAACCAAAAAAACCGCTGAACCTGCGCCAGCCAAACCTTCGCTGCACTGATTGATCGTCGAGAGGGAACCCGTCTGCCCATGATCCATATCCCGAAAACGGAATACGCACGTCGCCGCAAGGCACTCATGACGCAGATGGAGCCCAACAGTATTGCGATTCTGCCCGCTGCGGCGGTGGCCATTCGCAATCGCGATGTCGAACATGTTTACCGTCAAGACAGTAACTTTCAGTACCTGAGCGGCTTTCCCGAGCCTGCGGCCGTGATCGTGTTGATCCCGGGCCGGGTACACGGCGAGTACGTGCTGTTTTGCCGCGAGCGCAATGCCGAGCGTGAATTGTGGGATGGTTTGCGGGCCGGGCAAGAAGGCGCTATCCGCGACTTCGGTGCCGACGACGCGTTCCCGATTACCGATATCGACGACATCCTGCCGGGGTTGATTGAAGGCCGCGACCGGGTCTACTCGGCGATGGGCGGTAATCCCGAATTCGACCGCAACCTGATGGAGTGGATCAACGGGATTCGCTCCAAGGCGAACCTCGGTGCCCAGCCGCCCAACGAATTTGTTGCTCTGGATCATCTGCTGCATGACATGCGCCTGTATAAATCGGCAGCAGAACTCAAGGTCATGCGCCACGCGGCGCAGATTTCGGCTCGCGCCCATGTGCGGGCCATGCAGGCCAGCCGCGCCGGTTTGCATGAGTACAGCCTTGAGGCCGAACTGGATTACGAATTCCGTAAAAGCGGGGCCAAAATGCCAGCCTATGGTTCGATCGTCGCCTCGGGTGATAACAGCTGCATCCTGCATTACCAGGAGAATGACGCACTGCTTAAAAGCGGCGACCTGGTGTTGATTGATGCTGGCTGCGAAATTGACTGCTACGCCAGCGATATCAGCCGTACGTTCCCGGTGAATGGCCGTTTTTCACCGGAACAAAAAGCGATCTATGAGCTGGTACTGGCAGCACAAGAAGCGGCATTTACCCAGATTGCCCCCGACAAACACTGGAATCAGGCCCACGAAGCAACCGTCCAGGTCATTACCGCCGGACTGGTGGAGCTGGGCCTGTTGCAGGGCGACGTGCAGGCACTGATCGCCAGTGAAGCCTACAAACCGTTTTACATGCACCGCGCTGGCCACTGGCTGGGGCTCGATGTGCACGACGTGGGGGAATACAAGGTGGGCGGTGAGTGGCGCGTGCTGGAAGTCGGCATGACCCTGACTGTGGAACCTGGCATTTACATCAGCCCTAACAACCTCAATGTCGCGAAAAAATGGCGTGGCATTGGCGTGCGGATCGAGGACGACGTAGTGGTCACCAGGCATGGCTGTGAAATCCTGACCGGCGATGTGCCAAAAACCGTCGCCGCTATCGAAGCGCTCATGGCGGGTGCGGCATGAGTCGCGTGAATCTGGCCATCATTGGCGGCGGCCTGGTGGGCGCGAGCCTGGCGCTGGCCTTGCAGGCCGGTGCCAAGGCACGGGGCTGGAAGATCGTTTTGATCGAGCCGTTTGCCCCCGGCAACACCTATCAGCCCAGCTATGACGCCCGCTCTTCGGCGCTCAGCTATGGCGCTCGAATCATCTATGAGCGTCTGGGCCTGTGGCAGTCGATTGCCGAGCGTGGCGAACCGATCAAGGACATTCACGTGTCCGATCGGGGGCGTTTCTCTACGGCACGGTTGTCGGCCAGCGAAGAAGGGGTTCCGGCGCTGGGTTATGTGGTCGAGAACGCCTGGCTGGGCCAGTGCCTGTGGAAAAGTCTGGATCCGGATGTGATCAGCTGGCGTTGCCCGGCTGAAGTTATCCACATGCAACCGCTGGAAGACGGCTATCGCCTGACCCTCAACGACGAGACCACCCTGTATTGCGATCTCGCAGTCCTGGCCGATGGCGGGCGTTCGGGCTTGCGTGAGCAGTTGGGCATCCATGTGCGCCAACAGCCTTATAACCAAAGTGCCCTGATCGCCAATATCACCCCGAGCCAGCCCCACGGCGGGATGGCGTTCGAGCGTTTCACCGACGAAGGGCCAATGGCCTTGCTGCCGTTGCCTGACAACCGTTGTGCGCTGGTCTGGACTCGTTTGGGGATGGACGCTCAGCGTCTGGCTGCACTGGATGAGCGCAGTTTTCTCAGCGAGTTGCAGGGGGTTTTTGGTTATCGTCTGGGGACGCTCAAACAGGTGGGCGCCCGACATCTGTACCCGCTGACACTGATTGAAGCGCAAGAGCAGGTACGTCCGCATTTGGCGGTATTGGGCAATGCGGCCCACAGCCTGCATCCGATAGCCGGCCAGGGTTTCAACTTGTCCCTGCGTGATGCCCAGGCCCTGGCCGATGCCTTGCTGGGCAGTGATAAAAAGCCCGGTGATTTCGCTACGCTGCTGAGTTATCAACAGGCTCAAAAACTCGACCAGCAATTGACCATCGGTTTTTCGGACAAGGTGACGCGGGTGTTTGGCAGTGAGCAGCCCCTGGTTTCGTTTGGTCGCAACCTTGGCCTGCTCGGCCTTGATCTGGTGCCGCCGGCAAAACGCTGGTTCGCCCGTCAAGCGATGGGCCTGGGCACCCGCGCAGACAGTTGATGTCGGCGGGGCGAGCACGCCCCATGTCGATCCATTTTTTCAGGTGCGGCGTACGCCGCTAGCGAGACAGGCTTAAAGCATGGAAATGCGTGCAGATCTGCTGATTGTCGGGGCCGGAATGGTCGGAAGCGCACTGGCGCTGGCGCTCAAAGACAGCGGGCTGAAAATCCTGCTGCTCGATGGCAGCCCGCTGAGTGTCAAACCCTTTGCCGCCCAGGCTCCGTTCGAGCCGCGGGTCAGTGCCCTGTCGGCTGCCAGCCAGCGCATTTTGCAGCGCCTGGGCGCGTGGGAGGGCATCACCCGGCGTCGCGTCAGCCCGTATGCCCACATGCAGGTATGGGATGGCAGCGGCACGGGGCAGATCCACTTCTCGGCGACCAGCGTTCATGCCGACGTGCTGGGTCATATCGTTGAAAACCGTGTGGTGCAGGATGCGCTGCTTGAGTGCTTGCAGGACTCCAGCATCGAAATGCTGGCCAATGCGCGCCTGGAACAGATGCGCCGCTCTGGCGACGACTGGCTGCTGACCCTGGCCGATGGCCGTACCTTGCGTGCGCCGTTGGTGATTGCCGCTGATGGCGCCAACTCGGCTGTACGCCGCCTGACCGGCTGTGAGACCCGCGAGTGGAATTATCAGCATCATGCCATCGTCACCAGCGTGCGTTGCTCAGAACCCCATCAGCAGACCGCCTGGCAGCGTTTTACCGACAATGGCCCGCTGGCATTCCTGCCATTGGAGCGCGAGTGTCAGCAGGACTGGTGTTCGATTGTCTGGTCGACCACGCCTGAACAGGCCGAGTATTTGATGGCACTGGACGATGGCGCCTTCTGCCGCGAGCTGGAACTGGCTTTTGAAGGCCGTCTGGGCAGCGTGCTGAGCGCTGATCCGCGGGTGTGCGTGCCGCTGCGTCAGCGTCACGCCAAACGCTATGTCGCGGAAGGCCTGGCACTGATCGGTGATGCGGCACACACCATCCACCCGCTGGCCGGGCAGGGCGTGAATCTGGGGTTTCTGGATGCGGCGGTGCTGGCACATGTGCTGCTGCACGCGGTGGATCGCGGCGAGCGTCTGGCGGATGTGCGCGTGCTGAGCCGTTTTGAGCGTCGGCGCATGCCGCATAACCTGGCGTTGATGGCCGCCATGGAGGGTTTTGAGCGCTTGTTCCAGGCTGACTCGCTGACGGCACGATTGCTGCGCAACACCGGTTTGAAATGGGTCAATAAAATGCCCGAGGCCAAGGCCTTGTTTGTGCGTCAGGCACTGGGCCTGAGTGGCGATCTGCCGCCGCTGGCCAAGCCGTAACATCTGGTAACTCCTCCGGGGCGAGTTAGGTTGAGATGGGAAATGTGATTCACTACCATTTACGCCCGATTCGCATCAAGAGAGACCGCCCATCATGTTGGCACGCAAGCGTCTACTGACTGCCCTGGCCCTAACCGTTTTTGCGAGCAGCGTTTCTGCTGCCGAAGAGGTGGTGGTTTACTCCTCGCGTATCGACGAGCTGATCAAACCGGTATTTGATGCCTACACCGCCAAGACCGGGGTCAAGGTCAAGTTCATCACCGACAAGGAAGCGCCGTTGATGCAGCGCATCAAGGCAGAAGGCCAGAATGCCACCGCCGACCTGTTGCTGACCGTGGACGCCGGCAACCTGTGGCAAGCCGAGCAAATGGGCATTTTGCAGCCGTTCACGTCCGAAGTGATCGACAAGAATATTCCACCGCAATACCGCTCCTCTTCCCATGAGTGGACCGGCCTGAGCCTGCGCGCACGGACCATCGTCTATTCGACCGACCGGGTTAAGCCTGAAGAACTGTCGACCTACGAGGCCCTGGCTGACAAGAACTGGGAAGGCCGCCTGTGCTTGCGCACCGCCAAGAAGGTTTACAACCAGTCGCTGACGGCCACCATGATCGAAGCGCATGGTGCTGAAAAAACCGAAAAAATTCTCAAGGGTTGGGTGAGCAACCTGTCCACGGACGTGTTCTCTGACGACACTGCACTGCTTGAGGCAATCAACGCCGGGCAATGTGACGTGGGCATCGTCAATACCTACTACTACGGCCGTTTGCACAAGCAGAAGCCGGATCTGGCGGTGAAACTGTTCTGGCCGAATCAGGCGGACCGCGGTGTTCACGTCAACCTGTCGGGCATTGGCCTGACCAAGTACGCGCCACACCCTGAGGCCGCCAAGGCATTGGTGGAGTGGATGACCACCCCTGAAGCTCAGGTCATTTTTGCAGGTGTTAACCAGGAATTCCCGGCCAACCCAAGCGTTGAGCCTTCTGCCGAAGTGGCCAGCTGGGGCAAGTTCAAGGCCGACGCACTGCCAGTAGAAGTGGCAGGCAAGCGCCAGGCTGAAGCCATCCGCATGATGGATCGCGCGGGCTGGAACTGATCAAAATCTGAAGCAATACCTGTGGGAGCGGGCTTGCTCGCGATAGCATCGCCGGGGTTTCATTGGAAACTGCGGTGTTTGCATCGCGAGCAAGCCCGCTCCCACATTTGTTTTTTACCTCGTCCTGACCACCTTCCGAGAGTTCTTCGTGGCCCATCCTGCTCAACGTCGCTGGTATCCGCTGGTTTTTGTCATTGCCGCTCTGGTGCTGTTGCCACTGAGCGTTTTGCTGCTGTCCTGGCAAAGCATTGATACCCAGATCTGGAGCCACATGTGGGATACGCAGATGCCGCGTCTGCTGGGCAACACCCTGACCCTGATCGTTGGCGTGGGTGTCGGGGTCACGCTGCTGGGTGTCAGCCTGGCCTGGTTGACCAGCCTGTGTGAGTTCCCCGGCAGACGATGGCTGGACTGGGCGCTGATGTTGCCCTTTGCGATTCCGGCTTATGTACTGGCGTTTGTCTTTGTCGGCTTGCTGGATTTCGCAGGCCCCGTGCAAACCCTGCTGCGTGAGTGGTTTGGCATGGGCCTGAGGTTGCCACGGGTGCGCTCCACCGGTGGGGTGATCATCGTGCTGATCCTGGTGTTCTACCCCTACGTTTATCTGCTGGCGCGCACGGCCTTTCTGGCCCAGGGCAAAGGCCTGATGGAAGCTGCCAGAGTGCTGGGCCAAAGCCCGTGGCAGGCATTCTGGCGCGTTGCGTTGCCCATGGCGCGTCCGGCGATCGGTGCGGGTGTAGCACTGGCGCTGATGGAAACCCTGGCCGATTTTGGCGCGGTATCGGTGTTCAATTTCGACACCTTCACGACCGCGATCTACAAAACCTGGTACGGATTCTTCAGCCTGTCTACGGCAGCGCAACTGGCCAGTTTGCTACTGCTGGTGGTCATGGTGGTGCTCTACGGCGAACGACGCGCCCGTGGGGCAAGCCGCGCCAGTAACGAACGCCCCCGGGTCAGTGCCTTGTATCACCTGAGCGGTCCCAAAGCGTGGCTGGCCAGTGGCTGGTGCTTGCTGGTATTTGCCTGTGCTTTCGTCATTCCGATGCTGCAACTGGCCGTGTGGTTCTGGCAGCGCGGTCGATTCGACCTGGATGAGCGGTACGCCGGATTGATCCTGCACACCCTCTATCTGGGCAGCATGGCGGCACTGATCACCGTGAGCGTGGCCTTGGTGCTCGCGTTTGCCCGGCGCCAGGCACCCACGGCGGCCATTCGTGCCGGGGTCAGCCTTGCGAACCTGGGTTATGCCCTGCCGGGCTCGGTGCTGGCGGTGTCGATCATGTTGGCGTTCAGCTATCTGGACCGAGAGCTGGTGATTCCGGTGTCGGGCTGGTTGGGCGGGGCGGGCAAGCCACTGTTGCTGGGCAGCCTGTCGGCCCTGCTGCTGGCGTATCTGGTGCGGTTTATCGCCGTGGCTTATGGCCCGCTGGAAAACAGCCTGGCGCGCATTCGTCCTTCCTTGCCGGAGGCCTCTCGCAGTTTGGGGGTCGGTGGGCCACGACTGTTTTTCAAGGTGTATCTGCCGTTGCTGCTGCCCGGCACCTTGAGCGCTGCGCTGCTGGTGTTTGTCGATGTGCTCAAGGAAATGCCGGCTACCTTGCTCATGCGCCCGTTCGGCTGGGACACGCTGGCTGTGCGGATCTTCGAGATGACGAGCGAAGGCGAATGGGCGAGGGCTTCGTTGCCCGCCCTGACGCTGGTCCTGGTCGGATTGTTACCGGTCATCGGACTGATTCGACGCTCGGCACATCGAATCGGTTAGGTGCCAGTCCTCCTTCATGCGGCTACAATGCGCGGCATTCGGTGCGGTCTGTCTGTCAGATCAGGTTTCTGCGTAGTGTAAGAAAGCCATTTTTTAGGCTTGAAATGCTCCGCAGCCTGTCCGCACCCTCGCCAAGCCCGGAAGGAGAAACCCATGGGACAGCGTACGCCTCTGTATGACCTGCATCTCGCCCTGGGCGCGAAAATGGTCGATTTTGGCGGTTGGGATATGCCTTTGCATTACGGCTCACAAGTTGAAGAACACCATGAGGTGCGCCGCGACTGTGGGGTTTTTGATGTCTCGCATATGACCGTGATCGACATCGCCGGGTCTCAGGCCAAGGCGTGGCTCCAGCATTTGCTGGCCAATGATGTCGAGCGTCTGAATACACCTGGCCGTGCCTTGTACAGCGCCATGCTCAATGAGCAGGGCGGCGTGGTCGACGACATGATTGTCTACCTGATGCCCACGGGTTATCGGCTTATCGTCAATGCCGCCACCCGGGATCAGGATCTGGCCTGGATGGAAGCTCAGCGTCAGGGCTATGACGTGCAACTGTTGGAACGCCCGGAACTGGCCCTGCTGGCCATTCAAGGGCCCCATGCGCGACAGAAAGTGGCCGAACTGGTGAGTCAGGCGCGTGGCCAGTTGATCCAGCAACTCAAGCCCTTTGAAGGGCAGAGCAGCGGCGACTGGTTTATCGCTCGTACCGGGTACACCGGTGAAGATGGCCTCGAAATCGTCCTCCCGGCCGACCAGGCCCCGGCCTTTTTCAACGATCTGGTGGGTGCAGGCATTTCACCGATTGGCCTGGGCGCTCGGGATACCTTGCGTCTTGAAGCCGGCATGAACCTCTACGGGCAGGATATCCATCTGTCTGTTTCCCCCCTTTGCGCCAATATGGCCTGGACCATTGCCTGGGAGCCTGCCTCGCGCAAGTTCGTGGGACGCGAAGCGCTCGAAGCCGAAAAGGCCGGGGGCGTGCAGCTCAAACTGGTGGGGCTGGTACTTGAGGAACGGGGCGTTTTGCGCGCTCATCAAGTGGTTCGCATCGCCAATGTTGGCGAAGGGGAGATCACCAGTGGTAGCTTCTCCCCTACGCTAAGCAAATCGATCGCCCTAGCGCGAGTTCCGATGGCAACGGCTGACCGTGCCGAGGTTGAAATTCGTGGTAAGTGGTACCCGGTTCGAGTAGTAAAACCGACTTTTGTTCGTCAGGGCAAAGCCCTGATCTAACGTTTACTGGCGAGAAAGCACCTTGTGTGCGCCGCCTACATTTATTCTTGAGGACACTGAATATGAGCCTGATCCCTGCTGAGTTGCGCTTTGCTGAAAGTCACGAGTGGGCCCGCCTGGAAGCGGATGGCACGGTTACCGTAGGCATCAGCGATCATGCTCAGGAAGCCTTGGGGGACGTGGTGTTTGTTGAGCTGGCCGAAGTCGGCAAAGTGTTCGCCGCAGGCGATACAGCGGGCGTTGTTGAGTCGGTTAAAGCTGCTTCCGACATCTACTCGCCGGTCTCTGGCGAAGTGATTGCCGTCAACGAAGCACTGGCGGACAGCCCTGAGTCGTTGAACAGCGACCCGTACACCAGCTGGATTTTCAAGCTCAAGCCAAGCAACACCGCCGAGCTGGAAAAACTGCTGGATGCTGCGGGCTATAAAGCCGCAATCGGCGAATAAGCTCAAATGTGTAGTCGCTGCCGAAGGCTGCGAGCTTTGTTTGGAATCAAAAGCTCGCAGCCTGCGGCAACGACTACAGGTTGAGTCAGGCGACGCTTAAAACTGCTTTCACCGCCGCCACCGAACGCTCCACATCGGCCTTGGTCATTGCCGTAAACATCGGTAACGACACAATCAGGCGCCCGACACGTTCGGCAATCGGGAACATCCCCTCTTTGAAGCCCTGTGCACGGTACAGGCTCAGCAAGTGAATGGGCGGGTAGTGGTAACCGATGCCCACACCCAAGGCTTGCATCTCTTTCATGAAGGTCGCACGTGCAGGCTGTCCGTCCTTGCGCTCAGGCAGCACAAGCTGGAACAGATGCCAGTTGGTGTTGTTGAAGTCTGCTACCGGCAGTTGTGCGCCGTACTGAGCTTCGAACTCAGGCCCGAAACAGTCGAAATAATGCTTGGCCAACTCCCGACGATGGGCGGTGATGGTTTCGATATGGGCAAACTGGCCCAGACCAATCGCAGCCGCGATGTCGGTCATATTGAACTTGCCACCCAGCACATCCACATCCAGCCCGTCGAAACCCGTGCGAGTCACGCCCTGTAGACGGTATTTCTCGGCCAGTCGCGCTTCTTCTTCATTGTTCAGCACCAGACACCCGCCCTCGGATGAGGTGATGTTCTTGTTGGCCTGAAAACTGAACGATACAAAATCGCCCCGTGCGCCAATGCGCTCGCCTTGCCAGCTGGAGCCCAGGGCTTGTGCCGCATCTTCCACTACGCGCAGGTTGTGCTTTTTGGCGATCGCGTAGAGCGCATCCATGTCCACTGGCAAGCCTGACAGGTAAACCGGAATGATTGCCTTGGTACGCGGGGTGATGGCCGCTTCGAGCTTGGCCAGGTCGATGTTGCGTGTCACCGGGTCGATATCGGCAAATACCGGCGTCGCGCCGACTTCGATAATCACGTTCGCGGTGGCTACCCATGAAATAGGCGTGGTGATGACTTCATCGCCCGCCCCGATGCCCGCGATGCGCAACGCGATTTCCATGGTGCAGGTGCCGGAGTTGAACGTACGCACCGGGCGCCCGCCAAAGTACTCGGACAGTTGTGCTTCGAACGCCTGGACCTTGGGCCCGCTGGTGATCCAGCCCGAGCGCAATACGTCGCCCACGGCAGCAATGGTGGCTTCATCAATGGTGGGTTTGGAAAACGGCAGGAAAGGCAGCGTGCTCATAGAAGCGTGACGTCCGATGTGAGTGAGTTTGGGTGACCAAAAGCAATAGCATAGCGCTCAAGATCATACCCGGAGGATCGCTCACATCCGGTGAAAATTCTGTATGGCGGCTGAATCACAGGGAGAGATGTGTGTTGAGTTGAACGGTGGGAGCGGGCTTGCTCGCGATAGCATCACATCGGGTTGATGCAGGCAAACCAAGTCGCCAGCATCGCGAGCAAGCCCGGTCCCACATGGAAGTTGCCTCCAAAGTGGGAAGGCAGTTATTCCGCTGTAGCGTTTTTAACCAGAATTGCGTTGGCCAGGTCCATGTCGCTGACTTTCATGTTCGGATTATCAGCACGCACTTGTTGCATGGCTGATTCCAGGTACGGGCCACGAATCGAACCGTTGCTGGCAACAAAGCTGCCCGCGTCATCCTGAGCGGCGATGACTTTGCGGTCTTTTTTGAAGGTCAGGTAGGTGGAGCCGGTGGTTGCACCGGAAGACAGCACATTACGCCAGAAGCTGTCGGCCATTGCAGACCCAACAGGAAGAGACAGCAAGGCGATAGCGGCTACAGCATATTTGAGGCGCATGACGGTGACTCCGAATAGATTAGCTACGAGGTTTGATTGCAAATTGCGCTCAGGAGTTCCGTAACGTCACGGTACAATTTCTACGCTTAATACTGTTCCATTCTGGGCGGTAACACGCACGGGCGTACCCACCGCAGCGTCAGGCCCTACGGCCATCCATACGCTGTCGCCGACCTTGATTTTACCCCGTCCCTCCACAATCGCCTGTTGAACGATGAAGGTACGGCCGATCAGCTCATGGCCGCGACGATTCAGGTTTGGTTGGTCGCCACTCTCGACCTTGCCGCGCTGTCGCCGCCACCAGTACACCGCCGTGAGGATTGCCAGCACTCCAAACAATGGAAGTTGCAGGGTCCATGGCAGCTCGGGGACCAGAAAGGTCAAAGCCCCGACGATGATGCCGGCAATACCTGTCCACAGCAGATAACCACCGGCGCCAAAAACCTCCAGGATCAACAGCGCGGTGCCCAGCGCCAGCCAGTCCCAGTAGTTCAGGTGTTGCAGAAACTCCCACATGAATCAGACCTTCTTGGTATCAAAGGTGGCTTTGACGATTTCGCCGATACCGCCCACTGCGCCGATGACCTGGCTGGCCTCCAGCGGCATGAGGATGACTTTGCTGTTGTTGGCAGAGGCCAGCTTGCCCAGGGCATCGATATATTTTTGCGCAACAAAGTAGTTGATCGCCTGCACGTTGCCCGAGGCAATGGCTTCGGATACCACCTGGGTGGCCCGTGCTTCGGCTTCAGCCTGGCGCTCTCGGGCTTCTGACTCGAGAAACGCAGCCTGACGACCACCTTCTGCTTCGAGGATCTGTGCCTGTTTTTTGCCTTCGGCAGTCAGGATTGCTGCGGCTCTGAGCCCTTCAGCCTCAAGGATTTGTGCTCGCTTGATACGTTCGGCTTTCATCTGCCCGGACATGGCGGCCATCAGGTCGGCCGGCGGGCTGATGTCCTTGATCTCGATGCGGGTGATCTTGATGCCCCAGGGCGCTGTTGCTTCATCAACGGTGCGCAGCAGCTTTTCATTGATGCCGTCACGCTGGCTGAGCATGGCATCCAGCTCCATCGAACCCAATACGGTACGGATGTTGGTTTGCAGCAGGTTGCGAATGGCGTGTTCGAGGTTGTTGACCTCATACGCGGCCTGAGCCGTGTTGACGACCTGGAAAAAACACACGGCATCGATTTGTACGGTGGCGTTATCGGCGGTGATCACTTCTTGTGGCGGGATGTCCAGCACGCTTTCCATCACGTTGATCTTGCGCCCGATGCGGTCCATCACCGGAATGATGATGTTCAGGCCCGGCTTCAGGGTGTTGGTGTAGCGGCCAAAGCGCTCCACCGTCCATTGATATCCTTGCGGTACCACCTTGAAGCCCATGAAGAGCATGGCGATAGCCAAGGCGACAAATAACAGGATCACAGTACCCGCTTGCATAACCATTCCTTGTTTTGAGGTGTAAGAATCAAACGAACGAGGCGTGTAACGATCAAAAAATTCGCGTAACTGATTAGATTTTAGTCAAAACAATTCAACTACGCGGGGGTAACTCGAATTGCTTCTGGCATTGAGGTTGTTCCAGCGGCGACTTTTTGAGCGGCGGCCAGCCTCAGGCTGATCATGCCTTGTGCGCAGGCCTGGCGACGCATGGCGTTGAGGTCGGTGTCGGGGCCAATCAGGGACTTGAGCTTTTCGCTCATCACCATGATTTCGTAAATGCCGACTCGCCCGCTGTATCCGGTGTCCCGACACTGTGTGCAGCCAGTGGCCCGCCAGGTGCAGGTGGGCGGTGAGTCGGACCAGGCCGGGGCAAAGTCCTGCCAGTCCCCCGGATCCAGTGGCTGCTCGGCCCTGCAGTCAGGGCACAGCGTTCTGACCAGACGCTGGGCCATGACCCCCAGCAACGTGGCTTTTATCAAATAGGCCGCTACTCCCAGTTCCTGCAGGCGGCTGATAGCGCTGGGCGCATCATTGGTATGCAGGGTAGAAAGCACCAGATGTCCGGTCAGC
Organism: Pseudomonas sp. NKUCC02_KPG; assembly: GCF_019345465.1. Taxonomy (GTDB): domain Bacteria; phylum Pseudomonadota; class Gammaproteobacteria; order Pseudomonadales; family Pseudomonadaceae; genus Aquipseudomonas. The sequence continues at coordinate 105,066 of NZ_JAHKRC010000013.1, read as the reverse complement.
GCAGCCTGAATGGCCATCTGCGCGGTCTCCAGGTCACGTATTTCCCCGAGCATGATGATGTCCGGATCCTGGCGCATCAATGCACGCACGCCGTTGGCGAAGTTCAGGTCGATGTTGGGTTGAACCTGCATTTGATTAAAGGCCGGTTCAATCATCTCGATGGGGTCTTCGAGAGTGCACAGGTTGATTTCTGGAGTGGCCAGTTGTTTGAGCGTTGCATACAGGGTGCTGGTTTTACCCGAACCGGTAGGGCCGGTGATCAAAATAATGCCGTTGGGCTGGCGGGTCATTGGTTGCCAACGTTGCAGGTCTTCGGGGCACAGGCCCAACTGGTCGAAATCTTTGAGCAGTACCTGCGGATCAAAAATACGCATCACCATTTTTTCGCCAAACGCGGTGGGCAGGGTGGCGAGTCTCAGCTCAACTTCAGCGGCACCCGGGGGCCTGGTTTTTATTCGACCGTCCTGAGGTTTGCGTTTTTCGGCGACATTCATCCGGCCCAGGCTCTTGAGGCGACTGACGACAGCCACGGTCACCTGCGGCGGGAACTGGTAGACGTTATGCAGCACCCCATCGATGCGAAAGCGCACACAGCCTTGTTCCCGCCGGGGTTCAATGTGGATATCGCTGGCACGTTGCTCAAAGGCGTACTGAAACAACCAGTCGACGATATTCACAATGTGCGCGTCGTTGGCATCCGGCTCGCGGGCGCCTGTACCCAAGGTCAGCAATTGTTCGAGGTTGGTCTGGGGGCTGGTTTTCTGATCGTTGAGTGCGGCACCGTTGACCGATTTGGCCAGTTGGAAAAACTCCGTGCTCAGGCGCTGGATTTCGAGGGGGTTTGCAATGACCCGTTTGATAGGACGCTTGAGCAACGGGTGCAAATCAGCCTCCCAACTGCTGACCCAGGGCTGGCAGCTGGCGATGGTGATGCTCGAATCATCGGCAGCCACCGCGAGGATTCCATGACGCTGGGCGAAGGCGAAGGACATCAGCCCGGTCACTGTGGTGACATCGATCTTGAGCGGGTCAATGCGCAGGTAGGGGTGTCCGGCGTGGCTGGCGAGCCAGGCGGTGAGGGTTTCAAGATCCAGGATCTTGCCCCCTCGGCTGGGGTCACAGAGCTGTTGTCCTGCCAGAAACACCAGCGGATGCAAGGCTGCATTGCACGCTTCTCGCCCGGTGATCAATACCTGTTCGGCACAACTGTGGGGGATACGGTTTTTGGCCAGCAACGCGGTCAACAGGTCGTTGAGGTCCAGCCATTGGTCTTGGGGCGGGGGGATGCGCATAAAAGCTCCTTTGGGCACCGGCTCAGACGGATCCTTGTCTGGCTGTGAGCTTCAAAGCCTAGTCGCGCTGCTTTCACCTTCACGTGCCCAATGGTTGCGAACTATTGCCCCGAGACCTGCAGAAAAGACGCTTTGGCCGCCTGCACGGGGTGCAGCTCCATGTCGAAGACACTGATCAGATTGCGCAATTTCTCACCCATGACCTGAGCCCGGTGCCAGCTCTGCTCATGGCTTTCGATTTCAATGCTCAATGTGTCCTGATCGCGCACCACTTCCACCTGATGCGGGATCAATTGCTGCAAGGCAAACAGATTGAGCACACGGCACAAGACATCAGCATCGGCGTCCGCCTGGATGCGATAGCGCACCGGGCAAGGCGCTGCGTTGCTGGCCCAGACGTCGGGGCGTGATGAGTGGTTGACGACTTCCAGATGGGACATGCAAACGCTCCTGTTTAGGCTGGAGAAATATTTACACGTCGTGGGAGAAATTTTTTATCTAAGATGTTTTAAATCAACGATAAATAGACTTGATCAAGTCTCTATTAGACAGCTTAAAGGTATTTTTATGCAGGGTGAACTGGATGCTTACGACCGACGCATTTTGGCGCTGCTGCAAGAGGATGCTTCTCTGTCGAGCGCACAGATCGCCGAAAAGGTGGGGCTTTCGCAATCACCCTGCTGGCGGCGTATTCAGCGGATGAAGGACGAGGGGATCATTCGCGGCCAGGTGACCTTGCTCGATCGCAAGAAAATCGGGCTCAACACGCAAATTTTTGCCGAGATCAAACTCAATGCCCACGGGCGTTCCAACTTCACTGAATTCACCGACGCGATCCGCGGTTTTCCCGAGGTGCTGGAGTGCTATGTGCTGATGGGGTCGGTGGATTTTCTGCTGCGCATCGTCACTGCCGACATCGAAGCCTACGAGCGATTTTTCTTCGAAAAACTGTCGATGGTCCCGGGTATTCAAGAGGTGAATTCGATCGTGGCGTTGTCAGAAATCAAATCCACCACGTGTCTGCCGGTTTGATCCGGGCCACAAAAAAACGGCCTTCATGAAGAGGGCCGTTCAGGGTTTATACCTGTTGCATCAATGCACAAACAGGGCAATCAGAATGATGATCGGGATCGGGATACCGAGAAAAAACAGCAGTAATGAGCGCATTTTCATTCTCCAGATTGATTAATAAACAGGCGGCTTGGTGGTGTGCTCCACGTAGCTCACGGCATCGCGTTGGCGGCCGCCAAACGTGGCGCAGAGGCTGGCGAAAAATGCACCCAGCAGCAGACTGATGAACATCCACAGGGTGGTCCAGGCGGCGACTTTTGCTGAGGTGTCTGCGGCTTCCTTGGCTTTGACCTTGGCGTCTTCAACCGCCTGGTGGGCTTTGGCATACACCTGATCGACCCGTTGCTCGGCCTCGGCCTGGCTGAGGTTGGTCCGTTGAGCGACGATTTGCGCCAGATAGGTACGGTCCTCGCCACTTAACTGGCCGTCGTTGCCCAGGCTGCGAACAAAGATGCGCGTGACGATGCCGTGGGCGGCGTCTTCGCTGACAGCAGTGCCGCGATCATCGCGAAACAGGGTGTCGATAAAGTAATCAGAGCTATTGCCCGAACTTTTATCGGCGTGGCTGGCGGCTGCGCTGCTCATGGCCGAAGCGGCACCTGAAGCCACGCTGGCCCCAGCTTGAACACCGCTGCCAATCACGCTGCTGACCGAGCCTGCGATCAAGGTTACGGTAACCAGCGTCGCAACTGCCCAAGCCAGAAAGCCATGTGCTGTATCCCGAAAGTACACTTCATCGCCATGCATGTTGGCCCACTTGACCCGCAAGCGGCCGGCCAGATAGCCCCCCATCCCTGACGCAATGATTTGTGTGACGGCCAGCCAGACAATGGCGGTGATACCCAGGCCTTTGGCGCCCACGCCTTCATTTGCCCACGGTGAAACTGCCGAAAAGCCCAGGCCTGCGCCCAGCATGATCAGCAGCAGAGACAGCGCGGCAGCGGTGGCTGCCCCCGCAAAGATGGCGGCCCAGGAAACACCTGAGTGGCCAGAGGAGTCTTGCAGGGCTGCGGGATAGCGCTCAGTTGTCCCGATCATTGTTGTTGTGCTCCTGAATGGTAGGAAGTGCAGCGTTCATTCAAGAGATTGCAGGTGACATGCCAACAGGGTGTTTGTTGATAATTTCATATCTTTCAATGGGTTAATAATTATTTGAGATTCAGGTGCATGCAGTTTGCATGATTGACACTGTGACAGGCGGGCGTAATGCATTGAAACAATTTGGCGAGGCGAGCCAGGCCCCAATAAAAACGGGAGCCTTTCGGCTCCCGTTTTTGGGTAATCAATGATGACGATGTTTGTTCTTTTTGCGATGGCCATACGCGTGGCCACGGCCGCGGTTGTCGTCGCGGTAGTAGCGACGGTTGTCACGATCGCGATAGCGACGATCTTCGGCGTCGCTTTTATTGCCCATGTAGTTACCCAGCGCGCCACCAGCACCACCGCCAGCGGCTGAGCCGACCAGAGCACCGGTGCTGCCGCCGACACTGCGGCCCAGCACGTTGCCGCCAGCAGCGCCCAGTGCGCCGCCAATGGCCGCTTCGCCCCGGCTGCGTTTGTCGGCACCTACGGCACTGCCTGCCGCGCCACCCACGCCTGCACCAATGGCAGAACCGGTCGAGCCGCCGAGCTGTTGGCCAACCACGGCGCCAAGAACCCCGCCTAATGCGCCGCCTACACCGGCTTCGGTGGTGCCACCGGCCGAGGCTACGCCACTGACCAGGCCAAGGGACAACAAGAGAATCGAGGTGAGCTTCATAGATGAGCCTCAAAGAGATGACGGCGCGATCCTGAGGCTGTCGGTGATGGGTGACAATCGAAATCCGACGAGTAGCACGAGTTGTACACAATTCTATAAGTTGTTGTTTTTTCTAGGGAACTTAATGAATTTTTGGTGGTCTGTTTACTAGTTCGGAGAGGCCGATTTCGTAGGAAATCGGCCTTTTTTGTGCCTGAAATTTGGATGTGATGGGGTTTAAATGTGGGAGCGGGCTGCGTCAGCTGGCCTTGGCCATGATCAGTTTCGACGGGCTGGCGGCTTCCAGGCAAATGGCCACGAATTTGGACGTAGGCGTGTGGCTGCCATCGCCTGTGCTTTCCAGCGGCACCAACGGATTGACCTCCGGGTAATACGCAGCGGCTTGCCCGGCAGGAATATCAAATGCCAACAGGGTGAAGTTTTTGACCCTGCGCTCGTGCTGGTCATTCCAGATCGAAACGATGTCGACCTTTTGCCCCGGCTTGAAGCCCAGGCGGATGATGTCGGCTTCGTTGACGAACAACACGTCACGCTGGCCCTTGACCCCACGATAGCGGTCATCGAGGCCATAAATGGTGGTGTTGTACTGATCGTGGGAACGCATCGACTGCAAAATCAGGTCGGGCAACTGGCCGGTAGCGCGGGTGCGTGCATCCACCAGGTCTTGTGGCAGCACGTTGGGCCGGAAGTTGGCGCGCTGCGACGGCGTGTTCCACTGCCGCGCACCGGCCGAGTTGCCCAGGTAAAAACCGCCAGGGTGCTGAATTCGTGTGTTGAAGTCCTTGAAGCCCGGGATGGTGTCGGCGATCAGCTCGCGGATACGCCGGTAGTCGCCCACCACCCAGCTCCAGTCAATCGGATGAGTGCCCAGGGTGGCGGCGGCGATACCGGCGATGATCGCGGGCTCCGAACGCATCTGGTTGGACAGTGGCTGCAACTGGCCGTTGGAGTCGTGAACCATGCTGAAGGAGTCTTCCACCGTGACGGCTTGCGGGCCTTGAGCCTGGATGTCGATATCGGTGCGGCCCAGGCACGGCAAGATCAGCGCTTCTTTACCGTGCATCAGATGGCTGCGGTTGAGCTTGGTGCTGATCTGTACGGTCAGGTCGCAATTGCGCAGCGCCTGGGCAGTGCGCGGGCTGTCCGGGGTGGCTTGGGCGAAGTTGCCGCCCAGGCCGATAAACACCTTGGCACGTCCTTCAAGCATGGCGTGGATAGCTTCAACCACGTTGTGGCCGTTTTCACGGGGCACCTTGAACTGGAAGCGACGCTCCAGGGCGTCCAGGAAAGCCACCGGCGGGCGTTCGTTGATGCCCATCGTGCGATCACCCTGCACGTTACTGTGGCCACGCACCGGGCACAGCCCTGCGCCAGGGCGGCCAATGTTGCCGCGCAGCAGCATCAGGTTGGCGATTTCCTGAATGGTCTGCACCGAGTGCCGATGCTGGGTGATGCCCATCGCCCAGCACATGATCACGTTTTTGCCCTTGAGGTACATGCGAGCAGCGCGCTCGATATCCACCAGGGGCAGGCCCGATTGTTCCACGAGGTGATCCCACGAGGTGTCATCGAGGCTGGAGATGTAGTCGAGGATGCCTGCGGTGTGTTCATTCAAAAAAGCGTGATCGAAGACGGCCGGCTCGCCTGCGGCCTGAGCATCGCGCTCCCACTGCAACAGAAACTTGGCCATGCCGCGCAACAGTGCCATGTCGCCGCCTAACGCCGGACGCAAATAGGCCGTGTTGGTCGGGCGGTCGCCGTTAGTGAGCATTTCCAGCGGGTGTTGCGGGTGCTGGAAGCGTTCCAGTCCACGCTCTTTGAGCGGGTTGACGCACACCACCTGGGCACCGCGTTTAACCGCTTCACGCAACGGTTCAAGCATGCGCGGGTGATTGGTGCCGGGGTTTTGCCCCAGCACGAAAATCGCATCAGCGTGTTCGAAATCGTCGAACGTCACGGTGCCTTTGCCCACCCCGATGCTTTGCGCCAACGCCACGCCGCTGGCCTCGTGGCACATGTTTGAGCAATCCGGGAAGTTGTTGGTGCCAAACGAGCGCACAAACAGTTGGTACAAATACGCGGCTTCATTACTGGCCCGGCCCGAGGTGTAGAACTCCGCCTCATTGGGGCTGGCCAGGTTGAGCAGGTGCCGGGCGATCAAGGCGAACGCGGCGTCCCAGCTGATGGGGGTGTAGCGGTCGGTTTCAGGGTTGTAGCTCATGGGCTCGGTCAGGCGGCCCTGATATTCCAGCCAGTAATCGCTTTGCTCCAGCAGTGCGCTGACGCTGTGCCTGGCAAAAAAAGCAGCATCGACACGACGTTTGGTCGCTTCCCAGTTCACCGCCTTGGCGCCGTTTTCGCAGAACTTGACCAGACCACTCTCCGGCGAGTCACCCCAGGCGCAGCCCGGGCAGTCGAAGCCGCCGTTCTGGTTGGTCTTGAGCATCATGCGCAGGTTTTTCAGCGCGTTGTCGCTGGTCAACCAGGCTTGCGCCACACTGATCAGCGCGCCCCAGCCACCGGCCGGGCCTTTGTAGGGCTTGTAGCGGGGAGTCGGGGTTTTGTCGGCTTGATGGTGTGTGCTCACGGTTGATTCTCCTGCGCCGGGCTGTACACCCGTGGTGCGCTTTTTTGTGGCAGATGAATAAGGTTGAGGTTGTGGCGTCGTGCCCATTGCAGCGCCAGGCCCGTGGGCGAGGACAGGCTGATCAGGGTCTGGATACCGGCGCGCAACACTTTTTGAATCAGCTCAAGGCTGCAACGGCTGGTGACGATCGCTGCGCCGCCCGTCAGGTCGATGTGCTGGCGCACCAGCGCACCGATCAATTTATCCAGAGCGTTGTGGCGGCCAATGTCTTCACGGCCCATCAGCAACTGGCCCTGGCCGTCCATATAGACGGCAGCATGTACGGCGCCGCAGTGCTGGCCCAGCGGCTGAAAATCACTGATGCGCTGGCGCAAGCCTTCTAGCCACTGTGCCGGTGGCAACGGTGCGCCGGGCAGTACCTTGAGGTCAGGCAGGGCCTGTTCGACCGCTTCTACACCGCACAAGCCGCAGCCGCTGGTACCGGCCAGTTGTCGGCGTTGCTGTTTGAGGTTCCAGAACGCGCGGCTGGCGATCTCGACCTGTGCGTAGTGGGCTGAACCGGCACCCGTAAGCTTGAGGTCATAGATTTCGCTGGCGTCGTGAATGATGCCGCTGCCCAGGCTGAAGCCGACGATGAAGTCTTCGAGATCGGTGGGCGTGACCAGCATTACGGCCTGGCTGATGCCGTTGTAGGCAATCGCCAGGGCGACTTCTTCGGCCAGGGCCGTTTGCTCACCGCTGCTGTGATCCAGGGTGACGTAGTCATAGTTCTGGCTGGCAGCAGGCGCGGGCGTAACAGAAGCGGGCGCCGCGCACAGGGGGCGCTTGGCGTTCATAAGGCTGTACCAACGTTCAATTCAGCTCTTAGCCTAGGCGTGACACAGTGTCGCGTCTAATCGCTAGTGCTGATCTATTGATAGATGGCGTCGATCAAGAAGGGTTTTGTGATTTCTGATAAAGCGCAAAACAGGCTTCAGCCAGGGCTGAGCGCGGGGCAGCACGACGCATGATCAAGCCCAGTCGGGCCAGTGTGCGAGCGTCTGCAATGGGATGCAGGCGCAAATCATCGGTCAATGCTTGCAGCCCGCCATCTAGGGGCATGACGGCGCAGCACAGGCCGCCGTGGACGGCTTGTAGCAGTTGATGAACGGCATCGGTTTGCAGCAGGGGGTGTGGCGTGAGGCCACGGCTGTGGAAGTTGTAGTCGATGGACTGGCGAAAGTGCATGCCGCTACTGAGCAGGCCCAGCGGCAATTCAATGAGCGCCTCCCAGCTCAGGGGCTGATCGCCAAAGTTGAAATACCGCTGGTCGTACAGCAGGCCCATACGGGTCTCGTCCAGGGCAAGGGAATCAAAGCGCTCCTGATCAAGGCGCTCGAGGTACGACACGCCTACGTCCAGCCGATTACTGGCCAGTTGTTCGAGGATTTGCTCAGAGCTCAACGCCGACAACTCGAATCGCAACTCGGGATGCTCCTGGTGCAGGCGCTGCAATAAAGGCAGTGGATCAAAACTCGAGAGCGGAACAACCCCCAGGCGCAAGGTGCCGATCAGGTTGCCGCGACAGGCGGCTGCTTCTGCCTGCAAACCGTCGTAGGCCGCCAGCACGGTCCGGGCCCAGGCCAGGACACGCTCACCGGGGGCGGTAAAACTTTCGAAACGCTGACCGCGATTGACCAGTTGCAGGTCGAGCTCCTGTTCAAGGCTGCGCAAGCGCATGGACAAGGTGGGCTGTGTGATATGGCAGCGGGCAGCCGCCTGGCCGAAATGCCGGGTTTCATCGAGGGCAATGAGGAATTTCAGCTGTTTGATGTCCATCGTCACTCCCGGCGCAATTGAGTGGGCGATTCTAGCGCGCTTGCTGCCGTCAATGATGGTCTACGCTCATGGGTCTGAATCTTCCAACCCTAGGAGCGTGATTTATGAGCATTTTCAGCTTTGTGAAAGAAGCCGGTGAAAAACTGATCAATCTGCTGACCCCCGGTAATGCCAATGCCGGTGAGGAGCTGAAGAAACACGTAGAGGAAGTGGGCCTGGGCAATCCAAATATCACCGCCACCGTTGACGGTGACAAAGTGACGGTCAGTGGCGAAGTGGCCACGCAGGAAGAGAAAGAAAAAATCATTCTGGCTGCCGGGAACATCGCGGGCGTGGCCAGCGTTGAGGATCAAATTACGGTCACTGGCCCGACTGTTGTCGCTTCGCGTTTTGTGGTGGTGAAAAAGGGCGACACCCTGAGCGCGATTTCATTGCAGGTGTACGGCAACGCCAACCAGTACAACAAAATCTTCGAAGCCAACAAACCGCTGCTCAAGGACCCGAACAAGATCTACCCGGGTCAGACGCTGCGTATTCCCGAGTAAGCCCGTTACATCTTGTGGGAGCGGGCTTGCTCGTGATTGCATCACCTCGATGATTCAGATCCACCGAGTTGTTTGCATCGCGAGCAAGCCCGCTCCCACAGGGTTGATTCGTTACAGCCCTTCCAGCAGTTCGCGATAGTCGCCCAGCGCGGCAAATTCTTGTGTGTCCTTCGGGCCTTTTTTGCTGTCGGGCTGTTTGACTGCCAGCAAGTGGGCCACGCCAAAATCACGGGCACTGCGCAGAATCGGCAAGGTGTCATCGATAAACAGGCTACGGCCCGGGTCAAAGTCGATATCGGCGTGCAGTGCATCCCAGAACGCCGGGCTTTCCTTTGGAAAACCGTAATCGTGGGAGCTGATCAGGCGCTCGAAATAAGGCGCCAGTTCAATGCGCTCCAATTTCAATGACAACGAATCTCGGTGCGCGTTGGTGATCATGATCACCCGTTTGCCCGCTTTTTTGATGGCCGCCAGAAAAGTATCGGCGTCGGGTCGCAAGGCAATCAGATGAGCGGTTTCAAGCTTGAGCTCGCGTACCGGGATCTTCAGCTCGCGGCTCCAGAAGTCCAGGCAATACCATTTCAACTGGCCAGCATTGCCTTCAAACAGCGGCGTCAGCTCAAGATCCGCCATTGCCCGGCTGATGCCATGCAGCTCGGCGTAGCGCTGAGGCAGGTGTTCGAGCCAGAAATGATTGTCGTAGTGCAGGTCGAGCAGCGTGCCGTCCATGTCGAGCAGCACGGTATCGATGTCGCGCCAAGGTAAAACGGTCATGCAAAACTTCTCCCACTGGTAAAAATTTCCGACACAGACAATCGGAAAAGCCGGGGTATAGTACCCCGTTCATATTGAGGAGCCGCTATGCGCCAAAAACCCACCGTACTTGCCCGTGAAATTGTTGCCAGTAGCCGATTATTTCGGGTCGAAGAGGTGCAGTTGCGCTTCTCCAATGGCGTTGAACGCACTTACGAACGGTTGGTGGGGCGCGGCAACGGTTATGGCGCAGTGATGATTGTGGCCATGATCGACGCTGAACACGCAATTCTGGTCGAAGAATATTGCGGCGGCACTGATGAGTACGAAATTTCGCTGCCCAAGGGCCTGATCGAGCCGGGTGAAGACGTGCTGGCGGCGGCTGAGCGAGAGTTGAAGGAGGAGGCCGGTTTCGGTGCTCGCCAGCTTGAGCATTTGACCGAGCTGTCACTGTCCCCTGGCTACATGAGCCAAAAAATCCAGGTGGTGCTGGCGACTGACCTTTATGAAGCGCATCTGGAAGGCGACGAGCCCGAGCCGATGCGTGTTGATCGGGTCAATCTGCGGGAGCTGTCGAGCCTGGTGCTCAACCCGCAATTCAGTGAGGGTCGTGCCCTGGCTGCGCTGTATCTGGCGCGTGATCTTCTGACCCAGCGCGGAGTGTTCCAGCCGTGAGTGGTTTGCCCCATCCGTTGCTTGAGGGCGTCATCACCCTGGCCCATGCCGCTGGCGACGCGATCTTGCCGTTCTGGCGGGCCGGTGTTGAAGTCACCGCCAAGGCCGATGACTCCCCGGTAACCGCCGCCGATCTGGCAGCACACCATGTGCTGCTCGATGGCCTGACAGCTCTTGATCCGAGCATTCCTGTGCTGTCGGAAGAAGACGCCAATATTCCCCGGAGCATACGTGCCGGGTGGACGCGCTGGTGGTTGGTTGATCCGCTGGATGGCACCAAGGAATTTATTTCTGGCACTGAAGAATTCACGGTCAATGTTGCGCTGATCGAAGAGGGCAGAGTGGTGTTTGGCGTGGTATCCATGCCCACCAGCGGTCGTTGCTACTACGGTGGCGCGGGCTTGGGCGCATGGCGGGCGGATGGCGATGTGAGTGTGCCCATCAGCGTGCGCAACACGCCGCCTGAGGGCGAGGCGTTGACCGTGGTTGCCAGCCGCCGGCATTCCAGCCCTGAGCAGGAACGTTTACTGGCCGGGCTGAGTGAGCATCTGGGCGAGTTGCAGCTGACCAGTGTGGGCAGTTCGTTGAAATTCTGTTTGCTGGCAGAAGGCGCTGCCGATTGCTATCCGCGCCTGGCGCCGACTTCGCAATGGGATACGGCGGCGGCTCAAGGCGTGCTGGAAGGGTCCGGTGGTGTGGTGTTGCAACTGGATGGCGAGCCGTTCAGCTACCCGCCCCGTGAGTCATTGCTCAATGACTCGTTTCTGGCATTGCCTGCCAAGGCACCGTGGCGTGAAAAACTGCTGGATCTGGCACAAGGCTGAGCTTCATCTGTGGGAGCGGGCTTGCTCGCGATGGCATCGACGCGGTTCAACTGAAAGACCGCAGCGTCTGCATCGCGAGCAAGCCCGCTCCCACATGAATTGAATCAGCGATGCAACACGTACTGCCCGCTAAACCTCACCGCATCTTCCCCGCCCTGTGCATTGATCACCCGCGTGTCGAGGGTCAACCGTGCGCGGCCGTGGCGTTTGTACATGGCCAGGAATTTGGTCCAGGCTGCTTCACCCGGCGCATCACACAGCGCGATGGCGTCCTCGGTTACGGGCAGCGGGTAGCTGATATGACCTTCCTGAATCACGATATGCCCGTCCTCAATCCCCGCTTCGCGCAGGCTCAAGTGCAGCCAGCCCCAGCCCGCCAGCACTGCGGCGCAGTACAGGCTGCCGCCAAACATGGTGCTCTTGTGGTTGATATTGGCCTCGAGCGGCAATTGCAGGCGCAGTTGCCTGCCTTGCCAGCCCAGCACTTTAAGGCCCATTTCACGGGTGAGCGGAATGTCGTGATGGAGAACTGATTCCAGATAACGACTGTCGCGGTTCATGCAGTGGCCTCTTTAATCAAGTTCATCAGTGTGCGGATGACTGGCGCTGTCGAAGTTGAGCCCGTGCTTGCGCAGTTTGTCGTGCAAGGTTTTACGGGGCACACCCAGGGCTTCGGCCAGGCTGCGCATGGAGCTGTGGGAGCGCTCCAGTTCGGCGGCAATCAGGCTTTTTTCAAAGTGTTCGACTTGCTCGCTCAGCCCCCCCGAAACCTCATGACCGGTTGACTCTTTGCCTTCAGCCGAGTCGTCCAGCGCCAGCTCAAGACCAAGGGCGAAGCGCTCGGCGACGTTTTGCAGTTCTCGCACGTTGCCCGGCCAGTTATGTCGCAGTAACAACGCCCGTTGCGCCGGCTGCAGGACGTTGGGCGTCAGGTCGTGGCGCACGCTGGCCTCGCCGGCAAAGTAATCAAAGAGCATCAGGACGTCTTCACCCCGCTCACGCAACGGCGCAATACGCAGGGGCGCAACGTTCAGTCGGTAATACAAGTCGGCGCGAAAACGACCCTGATCCGCGGACTGGCGCAGGTCTTCCTTGGTGGCGGCGATTACCCTGATATCCAGCGGGATCAGTTGATTGCCGCCCAGACGCTCGACCACCCGTTCTTGCAGCATGCGCAGTAATTTGACCTGCACATCCAGGCTCATGCTTTCGATTTCATCGAGGAACAGCGTGCCGCCATTGGCAAACTCAAACTTGCCGATGCGGCGCTTTTGCGCACCGGTAAAGGCACCCGGCTCGTGGCCGAACAGCTCGCTTTCAACCACTGATTCGGCCAGGGCCCCGGCGTTGATTGCCACAAACGGGCCGTTGCGCCTGCTCGACAAGTCATGCAGCGCCCGTGCGACCACTTCTTTGCCCGAGCCGGTCTCGCCCAGAATCAACACATCGGCCTTGGTCGCCGCCAGTGCCCCGATTTGCTCGCGCAAACGCAGCATGGCGGGCGACACACCTACCAGTCGCGTGCTCAGTAGCTGGCGATCACTCAGGGCCAGGCGCAGGCTGCGGTTATCCAGGACCAGGGCCCGCAAGGCCAGGGCACGGCGCACGCTGTCGAGCAAGGCGTCGCTGGCGAAGGGTTTTTCGAGAAAGTCATAAGCCCCCGCACGCATGGCCTGAACCGCCAGCGGTACATCGCCGTGGCCAGTGATCAGCAACACGGGCAGTTCCGGGTCCTGGCCATGCAGTTGAGTGAGCAACTCAAGGCCGTCCATGCCCGGCATGCGGATATCACTGACCACGACCCCCGGCCAGTCGCGGCCTATGCGTTCGGCAAGGCCGTTTGCTTCGGCCAGCGGCACTACATTGAGACCCGCCAGGTCCAGGGTTTGAAACAAGGCCTGACGCAGGTGCGGGTCATCATCGATCAGGATGACCTGAACGCGTGGATCGATGGGCTGGCTCATGACCTGGAGTCCTCCGAGGCTTGCAAACTCACGCCCGGCGCCCCTGCGCGCAGTCGTAAGGTAATTAAGGCACCGCCTTCCTTGTGGTTGGCAAACAACAATTCGCCGCCAAACGCCCGGATCAGCGTGTCACAAATGGCCAGCCCCAGGCCCAGACCCTGAGTGCGGGTCTTGGTGGTGTAGAAGGGCTCGCCGGCGCGGCCCAACGCCTCCAGGCAAAAGCCCGGGCCGTTGTCGCGAATGTACACAGTGACGCCTTCCGGCGTCGATTGGGCACTTAGCCACAAGCGTCTGGGCGGGCCTTTTTCGGTCAGGGCATCGAGGGCGTTGGCCAGCAGGTTGCCCAGCACCTGGCGCAGGCGGGTTTCACCGGCTTCGACCCACAGCGTGGCGGCGGGCAAATCGCGGATCAGTTCGACTTCCATTGCGCGCCGCCGTTTGGCCAGCAAGGCCAGTGCATCGTCCAGAGCCGGTTGCAGGGCGACGCTTTCAGGCGCATGGCGATCACGCCGGGCGAAGGCCCGCAGGTGGGCAATGATCGAAGACATGCGCCCGGTCAGCTCATTGATCAGTTTCAGGTTGCCCCGCGCGTCCTCGATGCGCTGGTGGTCGAGCAGCACTTCCGCGTTCTCGGCATAGCTGCGGATGGCCGCCAACGGCTGGTTGAGTTCGTGGCTGATGCTGGCCGACATGGTGCCCAGCGCAGACAGCTTGCCGGCTTGCACCAGATCGTCCTGGGCGCGCACCAGTTCCTGTTGCGCATGCTCGCGCTCCAGCACTTCTTCACGCAGTAGGCGGTTGAGCCCCTCAAGGTCGCTGGTACGCTCTGCCACACGCATTTCAAGTTCACGACGGGCCTTGGCTTCAAACGCAATGCGGTCCAGGTAATGGCGCCGCCGCTGCATCATCAAGCCAATCAGCAGCATGACCACCAGCAAGGTGGCGCCACCGATGGCCAGGACTGTGCGCACCGAGCGGTCGATCAGCGTGCGCGGGGCAAGGATATTGACACTCCAGCCTGTCTCGTCGATTTTTTGGGTTTGCACCAGCCAGGCGTTGAGGTCCAGGTTCAGCGGTTTAGGGTCGCTGGTCGGGTAGGGCAGGATGGCAAAAATGGCCTGGCGCTCTTCTGGCGACAAATCGCGGGTGGCCCTGAAGCGCCATTCCGGGCGTGAGGTGAGGATGACCACGCCGTTACTGTCGGTTGCCAGCAGTTGCTCGGGTGTACTGCCCCACAGCTGTTCGGTGTGGTCCAGGTCGACTTTGACCACCAGTACGCCGAGTTTTTTATCGCCATCGCGTATGGGGGCCGCAAAGTAGTAACCCCGTTTGCCGGAGGTGGTGCCCAGCCCGAAAAAGCGCCCCAGCTTGCCTTCCATCGCCTCGCTGAAATACGGGCGGAACGCGAAATTGCGCCCGATAAAACTGTCGGCCTGATCCCAGTTAGAGGTGGCCAGGGTATCGCCGTGGGTGTCCAGCAAGTACATGACCACGGCACCGGTCTGGTTACTGATGTCATCCAGCAAGTGGTTGGCCTTGGCCTGAGCCTCCACATCTTCAGGGTTGGCCAGTACGGCGCGAAGGTCTGGCAGTTCGCCGAGAATCTGTGGCAGTACCTCATAGCGATGCAGCGTGCCCAGCAGGTTGGCGACGTACAGGTCGAGGGTCTGGCGATTTTGTCCGGCCAGTTCGCTGCGGTAATAGCGTTCGGCCAGGTGCTGCAGCGGCCACAACAGCGGTGCGAGGCACAACGCCAATAAGGCCAGGCTGCGCCAGCGGGGTCTGCGAGGAACTGAGGAGGTGGTGATCATCGGGAGGCCGCGCCGCAAGAGTACGACGCAGTATACCCAACGAACCCCGTGGGAGCGGGCTTGCTCGCGATGCAAACGCCGCGGTCTTTGAAGCAGGCCGCGGTGATGCCCTCGCGAGCAAGCCCGCTCCCACAAGGGGGGTTGGCGTTAGTGTGGCTGCCCGGCCAGACACTCGCGCAATGCGCTCTGCCAGTCGGGCTGGGTGATGTTCCACTCGCGGGCCAGGCGACTGCAATCCAGCCGCGAGTTTTGTGGCCGTGCGGCAGGCGTCGGGTAGGCGCTGGCAGGGATGGGTTCCAGGCTCGCGCACGACTTGCCTAGGGCGCTCAGGTGTTCGGCAATGGCCTGGGTGAAGCCAAACCATGATGTTTCGCCCTGGGCCGTCAGGTGGTACGTGCCCCAGGCCCCGGCCTCGCCGGTTTGCCAGCGTTCTATCAATGCCCGCGTGCTCTGGGCAATGGTGCCAGCCCAGGTCGGCGCGCCGATCTGGTCAGCCACCACGCGCAGTTCCGGACGCTCTTGCAACAGGCGCTGCATGGTCAGCAGGAAATTCTTGCCGTGGGTCGAGTACACCCAGCTGGTGCGCAGGATCACATGCTGAGCTCCGCTCGCAGCGATGGCCAGTTCACCCGCCAGCTTGCTTTTGCCGTAGACGCCCAAGGGGTTGGTGGCATCGTCTTCGGTGTAAGGCGCAGGCTTGCGGCCATCGAACACGTAATCGGTGGAATAGTGGATCAGCGGGATGCCCAGGGCTGCCGCTTCTTCAGCAAACACACCGGGGGCAATGCCATTGATGGCGAACGCCAGCTCAGGCTCGCTTTCGGCCTGGTCCACGGCAGTGTGTGCGGCGGCATTGATGATCAAGTCAGGCCTGTGGGCCCGTACCTGGCTGCGGATTTGCCCGGGTACGGCCAGATCAAGCACATCGCGTCCCAGCACAACCAGCTCGCCCAGACCGGCAAGGTGCTTTTGCAACTCAACCGCCACTTGACCGGTTTTGCCACTGATCAGGATTTTCAAAGAAGCTGCTCCATCCGTTATGCGATCAAGTCCTTGGGATCAGTGCAGCCCAGGCGCTCGCCTTGATAGCTGCCGTCTTGAACCCGGCGACACCAGTCCAGGTTATCCAGATACCACTGCACGGTTTTGCGCAGGCCGGTTTCGAAGGTTTCTTCGGGTACCCAGCCCAGCTCGCGTTCGATTTTGCTGGCATCGATCGCGTAGCGCTGGTCGTGGCCCGGACGATCCTTGACGAAGGTGATCAGGTCGGCAAATTGTGCAACACCCGCCGGGTGCACTGGCGCCAGTTCTTCGAGCAAGGCACAGATGCTGCGTACCACGTCGATATTGGTTTGCTCGTTGTGCCCGCCGATGTTGTAAGTCTCGCCAACCACGCCTTCGGTCACGACCTTCAACAAGGCACGGGCGTGGTCTTCCACGAACAGCCAGTCACGTACTTGCAGGCCATTGCCGTACACCGGCAGCGGCTTACCGGCCAGGGCGTTGAGGATCACCAGCGGGATCAGCTTTTCCGGGAAATGGAACGGGCCGTAGTTGTTCGAGCAGTTGGTCAACAACACCGGCAAGCCGTAAGTGCGGTTCCAGGCGCGGACCAGGTGGTCGGATGCCGCTTTACTGGCCGAGTACGGCGAGCTTGGCGCGTAAGGCGTGGTCTCGGTGAACAGGTCATCGACGCCATGCAGGTCGCCATACACTTCGTCGGTCGAAATATGGTGGAAGCGAAACGCGCTTTTTTCCGGTTCAGGCAGGGTCAGCCAGTAAGCACGGGCGGCTTCGAGCAGGCTGTAGGTGCCGACGATATTGGTCTGGATAAAGTCGGACGGGCCGTCGATGGAGCGGTCAACGTGGGACTCGGCCGCCAGGTGCATGATCGCCTGTGGCTCGAAGCGCGCAATGATTGCACTGACAGCGGCCTGGTCGACGATATCGGCCTGTACGAACTCGTAGCGGGTATCGGTGGCAATGCTTTGCAGCGATTCAAGATTACCGGCGTAGGTCAACTTGTCGAGATTGAGGACTTCGTGACCGGTGTTTTTGATCAGGTGACGGATCAGCGCTGAACCAATAAAACCGGCGCCGCCGGTGACTAAAATGCGCATGGAGTTGTTCCCTATTCCCTGAAGACCTTTAAACGTATGGCGTATAGCTTGTGGGGATGAGCCGGGTGGTGCAAGTGGGCGTGATCAGGAATATCAATACACAGGCATATATCCGGATTAATATCCGTATTTAAGGCATGTATGCGATATGATTTGATAAAAATTAATATAATTGCAGATATTTATCGGCTATAAAGGCGCTTATCGTTGACGCGATGCAGACCTGCATCCATTGTCTTCATACATGACGCAATCAAAACCCCGACGCTTTCCAGGAGTCCAGATGACCACTTTGCACAGTTCGCCACGCGCTGACGGCTTTTACATGCCAGCCGAATGGGCTCCGCAGACCCAAACCTGGATGATCTGGCCTGAGCGTCCGGATAACTGGCGCCTGGGCGGCAAACCCGCGCAGGCTGCGCACGCTGCGGTGGCCAAGGCCATTGCGCGCTTTGAGCCGGTGACCGTCGGTGTATCGGCTGCCCAGTATGAAAATGCCCGTGCGCAACTCGATGTGCCGAATATTCGCGTGGTCGAGATGTCCAGCGACGATGCCTGGGTGCGTGACAGCGGCCCGACTTTTGTCATCAACGATCGCGGTGAAGTGCGCGGCGTGAACTGGGACTTCAACGCCTGGGGCGGGTTCGACGGCGGCTTGTACTTCCCGTGGAACCGCGATCAGCAAGTGGCCAGCAAGGTGCTGGAAATTGAACGTTGCCCGCGTTACTACACCGAAGGTTTTGTGCTTGAAGGCGGCTCGATTCACGTCGACGGCGAAGGCACGCTGATCACCACGGCCGAGTGCCTGATGAACCGCAACCGCAACCCCCATCTGTCGCGCGAAGAGATCGAAGACGTACTGCGTGCGCATCTGGCTGTGGACAAGATCATCTGGCTGGCGGACGGTCTGTTCAACGATGAAACCGACGGTCATGTGGATAACTTCTGCTGCTACGTCGCACCGGGTGAAGTGCTGCTGGCCTGGACCGACGACGAGCGCGACCCTAACTACGTGCGTTGCCACGCGGCGATGGACGTATTGGCAGCCAGCACCGACGCCAAGGGGCGTCCGTTCGTGGTGCACAAAATGCCGATTCCGGGACCGATGTATGCCACCCAGCAAGAGTGTGATGGCGTGGACAAGGTGGCGGGTAGCCAGGAGCGCAACCCGTCGGAGCGTCTGGCCGGTTCTTACGTGAACTTCCTGATCGTCAACGGCGGCATCATTGCGCCGAGCTTTGACGACCCGATGGATGCGCAGGCCAAAGCGATCCTGCAAAACATCTTCCCGCAGCACGAAGTGGTGATGGTACCTGGCCGTGAATTGCTGCTGGGCGGCGGCAATATTCACTGCCTGACCCAGCAACAGCCCTCGCCGTCCAAAGCATAAACGGCGCGGCCCCTGTAGCCGCTGAGGAGCGTAGCGAGGCTGCGAAGCAGTCGTGAAATCATGCGTCTGGGCAGGTGAGATGCATTTTCACGATCGCTTCGCGACCGGACGCAGCCTTCGTTCCTCGTCAGCGGCTACAGAGGTACATTTTAAAACTTGTACGTCCCCGTCATCACCAGGCTGCGTGGTTCGCCCGGCATGATCTGCGCTGCGCTGGTGGCTGACTCATAGTAATAACGGTCAGTCAGGTTGGTCAGCGCACCGCTCACATCCCAGTCTTTTTCGCGATAGCCCGCCAACGCATCCCAGCGCCCGTAACCCGGCAATACCGTGGTGTTCATGTTGTCTGCATAACGCTGGCCTACCAGGGTCAGGCCCGTTTCGGCATACCAGCCCATTTCCGGTTTCCAGGTAATGAACAGGCTGCCATTGCGCTTGGCCACGCCGTTGATGCGCTTGCCCTCGAAACCGTTATTGTCCTTGACCACTGTTGCGTCCTGCAGGCCAATGCCGCCGCGCATGTACCAGTTGCCGCCGAGTTTGCCGCTGGCCGTCAGCTCAATGCCCCGTGAACGTTGCAGGCCGGAAAGCAGGGTAATGGTCGGATCTAACGGGTCCCTGGTGCGACGGTTATAGAGCTCAAGCTCGTACACCGCCAGCGTCGTACTCAGGCGATCCCCCATCCAGTCGCTTTTCACGCCGATTTCTTTCTGCTTGGTCAGCTCCGGGCTCAGGTCATTGGTGTTGCCGGCCGCCCCCGGGGTGATGCCGATCAGGCCGCCGCCCACCGGCGAGAACGTTTTGGTCCAGGACGCGTAAAACGAGTGGTTCTCCAGCGGGGTCCAGACCACGCCCAGGCGCGGGCTGGTGCTGTGGCTTTGGCGGTCTTCAGTACGGTCGGTTTTTTTCAGGTAGTTGGTGGACTCGATATCAAAGCGGTCATAGCGCAATCCAGCCAGTACCTGCCATTGATCGTTGAAGCGAATCTGATCCTGAACATACAGGCCCTGGCTTTCGACTTCGGTATGGCTGTCGCTGAATGTGGGCATCGCTCCAGTCGTGCGCAGGTTGCGGTCCGGGTTGTACAGATCAACCGAGGGTGCACTCAGGGCTTTGTAGAGCTTCGGGTCGCGACGCTGACTGCCGATTTCCAGACCGGTCAGCAGGCGGTGCTCAAGACCAAAGGTGTCAAAGCCGCCTTCGATCTCGATGTTGTTGAATATGTTTCGAGTGCTCATGTCCTGCTGCCAGCTCTGACGATCGACCCTGTTGGTGATTGGGTTGTAGCCGGTCAGGTAGGTGTTTTCGAACTCACTGTCGAGTTTGAACACGCCAAGGGTATGACGCAGTTGCCAGTTTTCGCTCAACTCATAACTCAGGCGTGAGCGCAGGTTCTGGGTTTTGTCATCGATGTAATCGTTTTTCCCGCCGTACGACGTGTCGCGGCTGACGTCGGCAGGGCGCCCGTTGATGCTCGGGATACCGCGATCCGGAGTGCGGTTGTAGCGGCTGTATTCGTACTGCACCAGCCAGTTCAGATCCGGGGTGATTTGCCAGCTCATCGAAGGTGCGAACAGCTGACGATTGCCGCTGACGTTATCGCGAAAGCTGTTTTTGTCTTCATTGCCCATGTTCAGGCGCAGGCTGATGGTGTCGCTCGGGTCGGTGCTGAGGTCGGCGTACAGGCTGCGCAAATCCTCGCTGCCGCCTTGGGCCTGGATGCTCGACTGGCGGCCGAACTGCGGCATCTTGCTGACGCGGTTGATGATCCCGCCCTGGCTGCCACGGCCATACAGCACGGCCGCCGGGCCTTTAAGCACTTCAATGCGCTCGATGTTGTGCAGGTCGCGCACGTATTGGCTGTCGTCGCGAATACCGTCCAGATAAAAGTCGTTGCTGGCGTCAAAACCACGGATGCGAAGGCTGTCGAAACGGGTATCGGCCGTGCTGCTGACGTTGGGAATCCCGCTCAGTGCTTCGCCCAGGCTATTGATTCCGTAATCGAGGACGTTGCTGGTTTTGACTGAATCAATGGCTTGCGGGACATAGCGCGCCGGAGTCGATGTTCGGGTGGCAGTGGTGACGTTCTTGACCCGTGGGTCATCGTCTTGCACTTCGGTTGCGCTGATCGACAGTTCGGGAAGTACGGTGGCAGCGTTGCCAAATCCGGCGTACAGCAAAGCGCACAGCCCCAGATTCAAGGGCGTTAAACGGCGGGGGGAGAGCATGGTTGAGGAGTGTCCGGGCGGTTGAGAGGAGAGTTATATTTTTAGGGTGCGAATGGTAATGGTTCTTGTTACTTGATGTTAAGAATTAGCAATTACGCCGCCTGTAAATATGTATCTGTTTGTTTCTTGCGCCTGTGACCCGCTCCGCACCTGATTTGCCCGGTTCGCGAAACACACTAAAAGCCATACCGGCGTTTTTCCTCTCGCCCCGCAAGGCTAGGCTGGTGCACTGAGTGATTGATTTTTCGGAGCGAACCATGACTGCTACATCCGTGCTGCATTACATCTACGACCCCTTGTGCGGTTGGTGCTATGGCGCCAAGCCGCTGATTGACGCAGCACGAGGCATTTTGCCAGTCGTTGCCCATGGCGGCGGGATGATGACCGGTGCCCAGCGCCAGCCGGTGTCCGCGCAATTGCGCGATTACGTGATGCCCCACGATTTGCGTATTGCGCAGTACACCGGGCAACCGTTTGGCGAGGCCTACTTTGAAGGGTTGTTGCGTGACACCACTGCCGTGTTCGATTCGGCGCCGCCAACCACGGCCGTGCTGGCCGCTGAGCAGTTGGCCGGTCGCGGTCTTGAGATGTTGGGACGCTTGCAAACGGCGCATTACGCAGATGGGCGGCGGATTGCCGATCAAGACGTGCTCATGGCGGTGGCTGCCGAAATGGGCCTGGAGGTCGAGGGGTTTCGCGCAGCTTATGACGCGGCGAGTGGCGAATTGACCCAAGCGCATTTCAAGGCCAGTCGCGGGTTGTTGTCCCGTGTTGGTGGCCAAGGCTTTCCGACCGTGGTTCTGGAAAAGTCCGGTCAATACCAGGTGATCGACCTGGGGCCGTATCTGGGCAAGCCAGAAGCCTTTGTTGCCTGGCTGCTTCAGCATGATGGCGTGAGCGTTGAACACCCAAACGGTCTAGCGCCAGCCTGTGGCGTGGATGGTTGTCAGTAACAATTTTTGACACTTCGATCAAAACTTCTGGATGTGAAGGCAATTAACAAATTTTTCACGAAATTGACACCTTGCCTTCACGACGGCTAGGATTCTCGCCAACGCCTGTGGCGATAAGCCATACACCAACTTTGTGAAAGGCCTGTATTGAGTTGTCATGCAGGTCTTTTTTGTTATGTGAAGCAACCACCACTCAATGTTTCAGCTTGATATCCACAGCGCGCCTCTATTCAGGAATAAGGAAAATAATATGTTGAACAAACGGATAGGTCTGCTCGCTTTGGGCGTACTCAGTGCTACCCAGGCCATGGCTAACGATCAAGCTGATGCAAAAGGTTTTGTAGAAGACAGTCACCTCAATGTATTGGCGCGCAACGCCTACATCAGCCGTGACTACAAGAATGGCAAACAAGATAAAGCTGAGTGGGGCCAAGGCTTCCTCGGCACCTTCAGCTCGGGCTTCACCCAAGGCACCGTAGGCGTGGGTGTGGATGCTTTCGGCATCTACGCACTGCGTCTGGACGGCGGCCGTGGCAAAAGCGGCGCGGGCGGTATCGACTTCTTCAAGCAAGGCGCCAGCGGCAAAGCAGCTGACGACATCGCCAAGGCTGGCGCTGCAGTGAAAGTGCGTGTGTCCAACACGGTGCTCAAGTACGGCGACCAAATGCCTGCGCTGCCGGTGCTGATGTACGACAACTCCCGTCTGATGCCAGAAAGCTTCACCGGTACCCTGTTGACCTCCAAGGAGATCAACGGCCTGGAACTGAACGTCGGTCGTTTCACCGCAGAGTCGCGCAAGAGTGCTGAAGCGCGTGACAGCGGCGACCTGAAAAGCATCAACGTGTTTGGCGGTAGCTACAAGTTCACCGACAACCTGTCGGCGTCCCTGTACGGCTCCGAGATGGAAGACGAGCTGCGCAAGCAATACGTGGGCGTGACCTACGCGCTGCCGCTGCAAGACAAACAGTCCCTGACGTTTGACTTCAACGGCTACCGCACTCACGTCAACGATGACTACGCACGTGACGTGCTGAAAGTTGACGGCCAGGACAACAAGATCTGGAGCCTGGCGACCACCTACGGCTTTGGCGCACATACCGTGACCCTGGCTTACCAGAGCAGCACCGGCGAAATCGGCTACCCGTACGGCGGCTACCGCAACGCAGGCGGCGTGGGTGATGGCGGCAACACCATCCTGCTGGCCAACTCCTACTGGTCCGACTTCAACGCCAAGGACGAACGTTCGTGGCAGTTGGGTTATGGTTTCGACTTCGGCGCCGTTGGCATCCCGGGCCTGACCTACAACATCGCCTACGTGCGCGGCACCAACATCGACGACGGTTCCGACCGTGGCCGTGGTACCGAGCGCGAAATCTTCAACCAGGCCAAGTACGTTGTACAAAGCGGCCCGGTCAAGGACCTGAGCGTGCGTCTGCGCGGCTCGTGGTTGCGCGTGTCGAGCAACGCCAGCGACTACAACGTCGGCGGCAACGAAGTACGTGTATTTGTTGATTACCCGATCAGCATTTTCTGATGGGACCGGCCTGTCAAGCAGGCCGGACATCTGAACAAAAAAAGCCCCGACTGGTTCGGGGCTTTTTTTTGCCGAGCCAGCGAAGGCCCTCCCACCGACGGGCCCAGTTCATCCGAGCCTGGCAGGGACCATTGTGGGAGCGGGCTTGCTCGCGATGCAGGCGGCGCGGTCTGTCAGGTAGACCGTATTGTCAGGGTGATGACGATTCCTGAGCGCACTCGTGCAACCAGT
Source organism: Pseudomonas sp. NKUCC02_KPG (assembly GCF_019345465.1). Taxonomy (GTDB): domain Bacteria; phylum Pseudomonadota; class Gammaproteobacteria; order Pseudomonadales; family Pseudomonadaceae; genus Aquipseudomonas. Next base: position 81,511 of record NZ_JAHKRC010000013.1, on the reverse strand, counting down.
TCATAAGCACCTGCAATCGTTTGGGCACTGTCCTGAGCGGTGGGTGAACCAGGTAATAGTCATAGTGGCCGCACTGGCTGAAACCGCCGAAGGGCAGGACCAGCTCGCCACGATCAACCCGTTTTTGCACCAGTTGCTGGCGTCCGATGGCGATGCCTGCGTGGCTCATGGCCGCTGTCACGCTCAGGTCGGAACGGTCGAAGGTCAGGGTCCGTTTTGGCAGTTCCGACAGCAGGTTGTGTTGTTCGGCCCACAGCGTCCACTCGGCATCATAGGCCGCATGATCCCAGGCCAGGGAGTCGTGCAATGTGGTGCAGTTGCTCAGATTGTGCGGGTTTTCATTCAGGCGATGGCGTTGCGCATATTCAGGGCTGCACACAGGCGCCATGCGTTCGCGCATCAATCGCTGGCTTGTGAGACCGGGAAATTCGCCGTTGGCGTAATACAAGGCCAAGTCAATCTTGCGCGTGCGAAAGTCGACATTGTCATTGCCTACCCGCAGGTCCAATGAGACCAGTGGGTAGCGCTCAATAAAGTCGGCCAGTCTGGGCACCAGCCAGCACTGGGCGACCGAAGGCCTGGCATAGAGCGCAATTGAACCGGCAATTTCTGCCTGTGATGACTGTTCAAGCGCCTCGGACAATTCCCCCATCGCACTTTGGAGAATTTCGAAAATTCGCTCGCCTTCGTCAGTCAGGCTGACCTGACGCGTAAGGCGCTGGAACAACTTCATGTTCAACGCGGTTTCCAGCCGACTGATGCGGTGGCTTACGGCGCTCGCGGTCAAACACAGTTCCTGCGCCGCACGGGCAAAACTCAGATGACGGGCAGCCACCAGAAAGGTGTGGAGGTTGGCGAACTGGGTGCTGTTGAGCCTGGAGCTGATACGGGGAGGCAGGTTAAGCACGGCGGGTTTCCCTCAAGCCAAAGGCTGACTTCTTACGGGATGTGGCAATACGTGCATCTTGCCACATCCGCTTTGCGTGTGAATCAGCCCAGCAGCTCACGACCCTTGGCCAGATACGCCTCCATTTCGTCAGCAGGCACCATATTGCCGCCCGTTGCCCAGACCAGATGGGTGGCGTTGCTCATGGCCTGCGTGTCCAGCCCGATGCGGGCCAGATAGCCTTGCTGGTCGGCCTGGACCCTGGCAATGCCGGGTACGCCCGCCAGCGCGGAAGGCTCAAGGCGCAGGCCTTCGCTGCGTTCCATCAGTGCCAGCAAGCTGTACATTTCTTCGTCGCTGACGGTGTAGAAACCGTCCAGCAAACGCTGCATGGCCTTGCCCACAAAACCGGAGGCCCGGCCTACTGCCAGGCCGTCAGCGGCCGTCACGTTATCTATGCCGAAATCCTGCACGCTGACTTCGTCGTGGAGCCCGGTGTGGACGCCAAGCAGCATGCAGGGTGAGTGAGTCGGTTCGGCGAAGATGCAGTGCACGGCGTCACCGAAGGCCAGCTTCAGGCCGAAAGCCACGCCGCCGGGCGCGCCACCCACGCCGCAGGGCAGGTACACAAACAGGGGATGTTGCGCATCCACGGTGATGTGCGCCGCCGCCAATTGCTGCTTCAAGCGCTCACCGGCCACCGCGTAGCCGAGGAACAGATTGACCGAGTTTTCATCGTCGACGAAATGGCAGGCAGGATCGGACTCCGCTTGCTGGCGCCCCTGGGCCACGGCCACGCTGTAATCGCTTTCGTACTCGACCACCGTTACGCCATGTGAACGCAGCTTGTCTTTCTTCCATTGCCGGGCATCGGCCGACATGTGCACGGTCACCTGGAAGCCCAGTGCGGCGCCCATGATGCCGATCGACATGCCGAGGTTGCCGGTGCTGCCCACGGCGATTTTGTACTGGCCGAAAAAGGCCCGTGCCTTGTCGCTGTGCAGCAGCGCGTAGTCGTCGTCGAGGGTCAGTAACCCACTGGCCAGGGCCAGGTCTTCGGCATGCTTGAGCACTTCATAGATCCCGCCACGGGCCTTGATCGAGCCCGAAATCGGCAGATGGCTGTCGCGCTTGAGCCACAGCGCGCCGTTCAGGGGGTGCCCATAACGCTGGGCGATCAACGGCTGAAGTTGTGCCAGGGGCACGATGTCCGATTCGATAATGCCGGCGCTGCATTCGGTTTCAGGGAAGGCGCGGCGCAGGTACGAAGCAAATCGCGACAACCGGGCGCTGGCATCGGCGACATCGGCGCTGGTCAGCCCTGGATCGGCAATGGCCTGGGCGACAGGAGCCACGCCGGGGTTGAACCAGGTGGTCTCTTGCAGCGCGACCAGATCGCGTATCAGCGGATAGCTGGCGTACCAGCTTTCAAGTGTTCTGCCCAAAATCATGTCGGGGTCCCTTTAAACGATCAGTCTGAAAATACGGATTGAATCAAACAAAGCGCGCCAGCAGCAGGGTCAGGCCCAATGCGACCGACGACGCCAGTACCGTGGCGGTGGTGAAGGTTTTCAGGGCGTCGGTCAGCGAGACGCCCAGGTACTCCTTGACCACCCAGAAGGCCGAGTCGGTGACATGGGTCCAACCCATTGCCCCGGCACCGATGGCGATACAAATAATCTCCTTGCTCACGGTCGGATGCGCGCCGAGCATGGGCAGCACCATGCCTGCGGCACTGATCATGGCCACTGTTGCCGAACCGACGGCGAAGTGCATCAAGCCGGCCACCAGCCACGCCAGAACAATGGGGTTCATATTCAATTGGGTCAACGAGGCGGACAACGCGTTACCCACGCCGCTGTCGATCAGGATGCCATTGAATGCGCCTCCGGCGCCGATGATCAGCAGGATACTGGCCAGCGGCGGAAAACTTTTTTGCGTGTAGTTGAGCAGGTCGGACATGGACAAGCCTCGACGCAGGCCCAGCGCCCAATAGGCAAACACCACGGCAATGGACAGTGCGATCAGGGGTGTACCCAGAAACGAAATCACGCTGAATGCCGTGGAATCATGTGGCAGCAGACCGGCAGCGAAACTTTTGCCGACCATCAGCAGCAACGGCAGGGCAATGGTCAGCAGAGTGACGCCAAGGCCCGGTAAGTCACGGGTTTTGCTGTCATCACAATGTTCGTTCAAAAAGGCTTCTTGAGTGGCTGGCGCTTCGGGTTTGCACACCAGCTTGACCCACAGCGGCCCGGCAATGATCGCAGTCGGCAGCGCGACGATCAGACCGTACATGATCACTTTGCCCACATCGGCGCCCAGCATCCCGGTAATCGCCATTGCGGCGGGGTGGGGCGGCAACATGCAATGAACGGCCATCAGCGACACGGCCAGCGGTACGCCCAGGTACAGAAGATTGATTCTGGTTTCTTTGGCGACCACATAGATAAGCGGAATCAGCAGGACGAAACCCACCTCGAAAAACACCGGGATGCCGGCTATGAATCCGACCAGCATCATGGCCCACGAGGCGCGCTCTTTACCCAGGGCCCTCAACAGTGCCTGTGCGATGCGCTCCGCGCCGCCGGACTCCTCCAGCATCTTGCCCAGAATCCCGCCCAGGCCAATGATCGTTGCCAGAAACCCGAGGGTTCCACCAACACCCGCTTCATACGACGAAGCAATTTTTGCCAGTGGCATGCCTGAACCGATCCCCACCACAAAGCTCGCAGCGGTCAGGGCTAGAAAAGCATGGACGCGGACTTTGACGATGAGAAAAACGATCAGGGCGATGGCGCAAAACAACACCAGCAATAGAGTGGGACCGCTGTGCATGGGAGATCTCCGGGAAGCGCTTTTATTGTTGAAATAAGTGATCGGAGTCACTTTGCTTCCAGCAATTAGAAGGCACCGCTCGAAGGGCTGACAAAGGATGGTTTTTCACGGGACAGGTGATGTGGGGTCATCTGTTCGAGAGCAATGGTGGGAGCGAGCCTGCTCGCTCCCACAGCCGGATCTGGGCGTCAGAAATCCCAGCGAGTGGTCAGCATGAAGTTGCGTGGCTCGCCATAAATCGCCGAGTTATAGAACCCGATGTTGGTGTAGTAGTACTTGTCGAAAACGTTATTGACGTTGAGCGTGGTCGACAGGTTTTCAGTGAATTGATAACGGGTCATCAGATCCACAATCCAGTAGGGTTTTTGCGAGAAGTCTTCGTACCTGTCCTTGGGGCTGTTGTACATCTCTTGCCAGGCGGTGCTCTGCCAGCGTGCGCCACCGCCCACGGAGACCTTGTTCAGGTCGCCCTTGAGTTTGTAGATGGTGTAGAAACTGAGCTGGTCTTCGGGTTCAAAGGTCGAAATCTTTTTGCCCGTGTCATCGCGCACCACCTTGTGGGTGTATCCGCCCTGCAGGCTCCAGCCAGGGCTCAGCTCACCGGATATTTCCAGCTCGTAGCCCTTGGTTTTTGCCGAGGTGCCCTTGAAAGCGTAGTTGGGCGGGGTGGGCGACAAATTATTCCAGGCATCATCGGGGATGGGGCGATTGCTTTCCTTGACTTCAAAGTACGCCAGGCTGGCGTTCAGGCGGCCATCGAAAAACTCGCTCTTGAGGCCGATTTCATAGTTTTCACCCTCGTCCGGATCAAGCATCTTGCTGTTGCGATCCAGGTTGTAGAACTCCTGGGGCATGAATACATCGGTGTAGCTGGCGTACGCCGTCAAGTAGTCTGTCAGGTCATAGGTGACACCCGCGTAGGGGATCAGGCGCCCCGACTCGCGGTAAGTGTTGGTGGTGCCGGTGAGGGTGTAGTTGACCACTCGACCGCCCAGAAAGACTTTCAAGTCATCGGTGACATTCAGGCGTGTGGTGGCGTACATGCCGGTCTGGCGCACAGTGTCGTCGCTGATTTGGGACGCGCTGCCCCAGTCAGGTTTGGCCAGGTGTCCGTCCCAGTTAAAGTAATCGACGAGGTTGGGTGTGGAGAACGTGACGTCCCAGTAGCCTTTGCCTTTCCAGTTCGCAGTACTGATCGAGCCACCCAGCACCAGATCATGCTCTCGGCCCAGAAAATCGTAGGGACCGCTGACATAGATGTCAGCCGCGTCGCTGACGGTTTCGCCCTTGTAGCGCTGTGCGTTGATTTTGGCGGTGCCATCAGCGGCAGGCTGGTTGAACTGGATGGCCCCTAGCTGGGCATCGTAGCCATTGATCTTGTGGTCCAGTTGCAGCTTGCCCACCCAGCCACTGCCCAGATCCTGTTCCAGGGTCGCGAAGACGGTGCGGGTGTATTGCTGCCAACTGCTCCAGTCGGTGGCGTTGCTGAACGAGCGTTTGGCGCTGTTGATCTCGCCCGCGTAGTTGTAGAGCGGAAAACTCCCCGACCAGGTAGAGCCCTGGGGTTTGTTGTCCTGATAGTCGGCACCCACGGTCAGCAATGTGTCGGGTGTCACGTCGACTTCGAGGATGCCGTAGAACACCGAACTCTGGTTCGAGTAGCGGTCGATATACGACTGCCGGTCCTGATAGGCCGCGACTGCGCGACCTCGCACATTTCCGGTTTCGGTCAATGGGCCGCTGAGGTCCACTTCCGTGCGGTAGTTGTCCCAGGAACCTGCGCCTGCGGTGATATGGCCGTGAAAATCGCTGGTGGGTTTTTTGCGCACCAGGTTGATGGTGCCCCCCAGCGACCCCGCACCGCTGAGCAGGCCGGAGGCGCCCTTCAGCACCTCGATGCGGTCATAGATCGCCATGTCACTCAGGGTGTTGCCTGCCGAATAGGCGACGTTGCGCACGGCGGAGGGAATGCCGTCGTACTGGAAGTTGTTGATCGAAAAACCGCGGGAGTAGTAGTTGGTCCGGTCAGTGTCATAGGCCGATACGGTGATGCCGGGTGTATGGCGCATCACGTCGTCGACATTGTCGAGTGCGAAGTCATCCATGTGCTGACGGGTGATCACGCTGATCGATTGCGGCGTTTCCCGGGGTGTCAGTACCAGGCGGGTGGCCGTTGCAATAGCCCCAGGCGTGTAGGAACCGGTGCCTTCGGTCACTGTGCCCAACTGGTTGGTGATGACTTGAGTGGCTCCCAACTCCAGCGCCGAGTCAGTGGCGTGAGCGACCAGAACATAGCCCCCGTTGCTCTGGCGCTGCGCTTGCAGCCCGCTGTTGGCGAGCAGTCGGTCCAGACCTTCCTCGACGCTGTATGAACCCTCGAGCCCGTCGGTGTTGAGGTGTCGGGCCTGTTCAGTGTCGAACGAAATAGTGACCCCCGCCTGTACGCCAAATTGGGTCAGTGCATTGCCCAGGGGGCCGGGGGCAATCTGATAAACCGTCTGGCTTTGCGCGCAGGCCTGAGTGGGCATCAGTGCCAGACCGGACAGGCTGGCAAGGGACGCACCCAGCACTGCCAGGCGAACAGCGCGCCTTATTTTAGGGGTGGCATGGAGGGGGAGCGGGGGCATTCGGTGATCCTTGCGTTGTCATGGCAGAATTTCGCTGTAGTCGCGACTTATGTCATTGACGGATTAGAATCGAAATCAGCAAGGTTAAAGTTCAAAACAATAGGGATTGAGCTTATGCCGGTTCGACACTGGCCCAGTAGCGAGTCAGGAAACGCACTTTCACCGGCAGGGTTTTACCCAGGTTCTCCAGTATCGTTTCGATGTCATCGATACGAAACGCCCCCGAGATACGCAGGCCCTGAACGGACGAAGCGCAGCGCAGTACGCCTGGGCGATAACGTCCCAGCGCCTCGATAAAGTCGCCCAGGCGCCAGTCGTCCACGCTCAACATGCCCTTGACCCAGGCCGTTGAGGCAGCAGGCAAACCCTCGATTGCATCGACTTCATCACGGTCGAAAGTGACTTGTTGCCCGGCCTCGAGGCGCACGGGCTGATCGCTGTGCCCGTGCGGACGAATCTCCACTGCCGATTGCTCTACGCCGACCCGCGTCTGTTCGGGCAACTGGCGAACACTGAACCGGGTGCCGAGGGCGCGCACGCTGCCGTCCTGGGTGTGGACGATAAATGGACGCTGGTCAGGGTCCTTGGCGGTCTGCACCAGAATTTCGCCGCGATGCAGGCGGATCAGCCGTTGTGTTGAATCGAAGTGGATATCCAGGGCGGTGTCGACGTTCAGTTCCACTTGCGAACCATCGTCCAGGCGCAGTGAGCGTCGTTCGCGGATGTGGGTGCGGTGCTCGGCAAGCATCGAGCGATACGGCACGTGCTCCGCCGCCAGCCATGAACTGCTGCATGCGGCCAACAACAGGCCCACTATTTTCAGCACATCGCGGCGTTGAGCTTTCGCGGCATCGAGACTGGAGAGGGCGGCTTCCTGGGGCATCATTGCCCATTGGCGCTGGAACCTTTCGAGCCGCGCCCAGGCCGCTTCATGTTGCGGGCTGGAGGTCAGCCAGGCTTGCCAGGCACGGGTGCGGGTCTCGTCGGCAGTACCGTCATTGAGCTGCACGTACCAGGTGGCAGCAGCCTCGAGCGCCTTGAGGTCCGGGGAAGGGGGCATCAACTGTCGACCAGCAACAGGCAGCGGGTCATGGCGCGAATCAAATGGTTTTTCACCGTTGTAACCGACACCATGAAGCGCTCGGCGGCGGCAACATAACTCAAGCCTTCGAGCTGCACGGCGAGGAAAATTTCTCGCGTTCTGGGGCCCAGTTCATCGAGCAGGCTATCGATAGAAACCAGCGTTTCGATAATCGACAGGCGTACCTCGGGCGAAATATCCACAGGTTCGGGCTTGAGTGCCAGCGCCTGCAGATAGGCTTGCTCAATGGTGCGGCGACGAACCTTGTCGATCAACAGCGAGCGGGCGATCGCACTCAGATAACCACGCGGCTCACGAATGGGAATGTCATGACGTGCCGTCATGACCCGCAGGAACGTGTCCTGGGCCAGGTCGCAGGCATCCGCCGTATTGCCCAGACGCACGCGCAACCAGCCCTTTAGCCAACTGTTGTGATCGCTGTACAACCGATGAAGCACTGAAGGGTCGAGCGCCGACATAATGAGGCAACCAAAATGTAATTGGTAATCGATCGCATTATTGTGATGGCAGAGTGTTTATGCAAGGGGGTTTTCTGTGGAGGGCGATGGCTGGCTGGATCCCGACTTGGTTTTACTCATTTTTCTGGGGATCCCCAATAAATCTCCGAACAGGTGGGTTCACAACGTGTAACACCACGCCAAGGGACTTGCGCTTTTAAGTGTGTAGTGTGTGTATAAATAAATTGCACCATTGTTCGATGGTGTGTAGCGTACACACAAGTGCAAGGGTGGCTGAGTGCGAAGTCGTGAAGTTATCGAGTTGTTGGTGGCGGATGGATGGTTTGAGATAGCGGTCAAAGGAAGCCACCATCAGTTCAAGCATCCAGCCAAGGCAGGGCGGGTAACCGTTCCACATCCCAAGTCTGAAATTGCGAAAGGGACGCTGCACAACATTCTAAAATCCGCAGGTCTCAAAGGAGAGTTACGGTCATGAAATTCCCAGTTGTAATACATAAAGATGCCGATTCCGATTTCAGCGTGACGGTACCTGATGTACCCGGCTGCTTTTCTGCGGGTGGCACTTTTTCAGAAGCGTTGGACAACGTGCAGCAGGCGCTGGCTTTGCATCTGGAAGGTGTTGTGGCGGATGGCGGCGAACTGCCCCAGGGCAAGGATGTGGATGCTCACCTTGAGAATCCGGATTATGTCGGTGGGATTTGGGCCGTGGTTGACTTCGATTTGACTCCCTATCTTGGGAAGTCGGTTCGATTCAACGCGTCATTACCTGAAAACCTGTTGCTGCGCATTGATGAACGAGTCAGCAAGGATCACCGCTACGCATCGCGTTCGGGATTTCTGGCTACAGCCGCATTGCGCGAGCTGAGTGTTCAGGGCTTTTGATCGTGGGAAAACGCTTTTTGCGAACCCCCCAAACCCCGGAAACAAAAAAGGCCCACCTTTCGGTGAGCCTCTTTCGGTGTTGCGTATGGTGCCGGCACCAAGAGTCGAACTCGGGACCTACTGATTACAAGTCAGTTGCTCTACCAACTGAGCTATACCGGCGTTATGGGCGACGAGTATACCCGGATGTTTGAGCTTGTAAACCCCTGATAACAGACTATTTTCACGATTCGCGCCGAGGCTCGCTGAAGTACTGGCGCAAGTGCTCGACCGTGACCCGAACTTTCGCTGAATTGGCCAGCGGTGCAGCGTAAACGGCCCAGATATTTGCCTGTTGGCTGTAGTCCTGAAGAATGTGCACCAATTTGCCGTTTTCGAGGCTTTTGCGCACGTCCCACTGCGAGCGCAGCAAGATCCCACGGCCGTCTATCCCCCATTGATGCACCACTTCGCCGTGGTTGGCCGATAGGGCGCCGGTCACTTTCACGCTTTCTTCGCCCTCCGGTCCCTGCAAGCGCCAGAGCCCGAACGGATGGTCGCGCTCTTTGATGACCAGGCATTCATGGCCTGACAGTTCTGCCAACGTGCGGGGTTCGCCGTGGCGTTGCAGGTATTCAGGGCTGGCGCAGAGCACGCGGGCGTTGTTGGCCAGCAGTTTGGCAATCAGGTTGGGCGCAATGTGGTCGCCGATTCGGATGTCCAGGTCGTAGCCTTCTTCAATCAAATCCACCAGACGGTCAAACATATCGAAGCGGATATCCAGCGCCGGGTAGCGTTGCGACAGTGCTGAAAGCGCGGGACCAACATGGCGTCGACCCAGCCCGAAACTGCTGACGATATGTAACTGTCCCCGAGGTTCCTGATGCAGTGCCGAGACTTCGTCGCTCATTTGCTCAACGGCATCAAAAATATGCAAAGCCCAGTGATAGACACGTTCCCCATCATCGGTGACGGCCACGCGACGGGTGGTGCGATGCAACAGGCGCACGCCAATACTGTGCTCCAGCAGTTGTATGCGTTTGCTCACATAGGCCGGTGAAACCCCTAACTCGCTGGCGGCGGCGGCAAAGCTGGAGCGCCGCGCCACGACCACGAATACCCGCAGGTCGTCGAGATTCGGCAGATTGCTCACGAATCGTGTCTTATCCATCAACGTTTCACCTGATTATCTTTGCAGGCTCGCTTTATATCATGGGCCCACTTCTCCTCATCAAGAGTCAGCCCCATGAGCAAGACATTCAGAATTGCGGCCATCGCCGGTGACGGCATTGGTAACGAAGTACTGCCCGAAGGCCTGCGCGTTGTGGAGGCCGCCGCCAAAAAGTGGGACCTGAACCTGTCGATTGAAACCTTTGAGTGGGCCAGTTGCGATTATTACGAGCGTCATGGACAGATGATGCCGGACAACTGGTTCGAGCAGCTCAAGGGCTTCGACGCCATCTTTTTTGGCGCCGTGGGCTGGCCGGACAAAGTGCCTGATCACATCTCGCTGTGGGGCTCGCTGCTCAAATTTCGCCGTGAGTTTGATCAATACGTGAACATTCGCCCGGTGCGGTTGTTCCCCGGCGTGGCATGCCCGCTGGCAGGGCGTGAGCCGGGTGATATCGATTTTGTAGTGATTCGCGAAAACACCGAAGGCGAATACTCCTCGGTGGGCGGGCGGATGTTTGAAGGCACTGAAAACGAATTGGTCCTGCAAGAATCCGTGTTTACCCGACGCGGCGTAGACCGGATTCTTAAATACGCCTTCGAAGTGGCCAAGGAGCGTCCACGCAAGCACGTGACCTCGGCCACCAAATCCAACGGTATTTCCATCAGCATGCCGTACTGGGACGAGCGCACTGAAGCGATGGCTGCACACTATCCACAGGTCAGCTGGGACAAGCAGCACATCGACATTCTGTGCGCCCGTTTCGTACTGCAACCCGACCGGTTTGATGTGGTGGTGGCGTCTAACCTGTTCGGCGACATCCTGTCGGACTTGGGGCCGGCCTGCGCGGGCACTATCGGTATTGCGCCTTCGGCCAACCTCAACCCGGAGCGTAACTTTCCTTCACTGTTCGAGCCGGTTCACGGTTCTGCGCCGGATATTTCCGGTCAAAACATCGCTAACCCGATCGCCATGGTCTGGTCGGGCGCACTGATGCTGGAGTTCTTGGGGAAGGGTGATGACCGTTATCAGGCTGCCCATGACGCCATTTTGCGCGCCATTGAGGATGTGATTGCCAGTGGTCCGAAGACGCCGGATCTGGGCGGCACGGCCTCGACTCAGGACGTCGGAAAAGCCATTGCCGCAGCCCTGGGCAACTGATCAGCCTGATTGCATGGCTCAAGACTTGTGGGGCCGTGATGTGCCCCAAAAAATCGGTTACAGGCTGAATCCCAGCTCAAACAACGTGCCGCTGGCATCGCTCACCACCCGCACCTGGCCGCCATGCAACTGCATGATCGAATGCACTATCGCCAGGCCCAGGCCGCCAGAGTCACCCGGTTGTGCCCGTGACGGGTCTGCCCGGTAAAAGCGGTCGAACAGTTTGTCGATATGTTGCGGATCGATCGCCGGGCCAAGGTTATGCACGCCAATCCAGCAAACCCCGGTCTCGTCGCGCCGCAGCAAGCGTACCGTCGAACCGGGCTGGGCATGGCGCACGGCATTGGCCAGCAGGTTGCCCAATGCCCGTTGCAGCAGTTGCTGATCGGCCATCAGCGACCCGCCGAGCTGATTGTCCAGGTGCAATTGACGATCCTCGGCCAGCGCCTCGAAGTAATCACACAGCCCGTCACCCACCTCAGCAAGGTCCAGCACTTGCAACTGCAACGGGCGCTGGCCGTGTTCGGCGCGGGCGAGAAACATCAGGTTTTCTGCCATGCGATTGAGCCGTTCATATTCTTCGATATTCGACGCCAGCACCTCCTGGTACTCGGCCGGGCTGCGTGACTGGTTCAGTGCCAGGCTGTTGCTACCCAGCAAGTTGTGCAAAGGCGTACGAATTTCATGGGCCAGGTCGGCGGAGAACTGCGACAACCGTGCAAAGCTGTCTTCCAGGCGCGCGAGCATGGCGTTGAGTGCCTGTACGGGCTCTTTGAGTTCGGCAGGTACGTTGTCAGCGGTCATGCGTTGATCAAGGCTGCGTGGGTCGATGCCAGCCATGGCGTGGGTCAGTTCGCGTAAAGGTGTGAGGCCGCGACGCAGCAGGAGCAGGCCAAGACCGAAAGCCAGCAAGGCACCCAATCCCACCGCGCCGTATAAACGCATGCGATAGCTGGCGAGCATTTGCTCACGCTCATCAAGACGCTTGCCTACGGTTACTCTCAAGGTTTCCCCTGCGGGACCTTGCGCCATCCCGGCCAGCAACACGGTCGTGCCTGCGATTTTGATATCCGAGCGCCGGGGAGCTTGTGCTTGAGCAATCGGCTGCACAGGGGGCAAGGCTTGTTGATGGGGGTTGATGGCAATGAGCGGGGTGCCGTCCTCGCGGTTGACCAGCAACACGCTGTCCAGGTTGCCCAGCATGTTTTGATACAGGCGCGGGCGTTCCTGCAGGGCTTCCAGGCTGTCGCTGTCATGCAACAGGGCACGGACCTGTTCAAGGCGCCCCAGCAACGCCTGATCGTCACGAAACGCCAGTTCCGAGACCAGTGAGCGATACAGAAACACTCCGATCACACTCAGCACCAGTGCGCAGGTCAGGGCAATCGCCAGCGCCAGACGCCAGGCGATGGATTTACTCATCGGGCGCTTCCAGCTGATACCCGACCCCGCGCACGGTGTGGATAAGTTTGGGCATATAGGGGTCGTCGACCTTGGCGCGCAACCGGCGCACGGCGACTTCGACCATATTGGTGTCGCTGTCGAAGTTGAGGTTCCAGACCTGGGAAGCGATCAAGGTGCGTGACAAGACTTCGCCCTGGCGGCTGGCCAGCAGTTGCAGAAGCGAGAACTCCTTGTTGGTCAGGCTGATGCGCTGGCCGCCCCGGCTGACGCGGCGGCGCAGCACGTCGATTTCAAGATCGGCGATGGCATACGACTCGGCTTCGCGCATGGGACCACGGCGCAGCAAGGTACGAACCCGGGCGAGCAGCTCGGCAAAGGCAAATGGCTTGAGCAGATAATCGTCTGCGCCCAGTTCGAGGCCGCGCACGCGGTCTTCGATGGCATCCCGGGCAGTTAAAAACAGCACCGGCGTGGCGCCGCGCTGGCGAATCAGTTGCAGCAATTGCCAGCCATTGAGTCCCGGCAGCATCACGTCGAGGATGATCAGGTCGTATTCCTGCTGCTCGACAAAGTAACGGCCGTCCAGCCCGTTCAGTGCCACATCCACCGCAAAGCCTGACTCCTTGAGGCCCTTGGCCAGGAAATCTGCCGTCTTGGCTTCGTCTTCAACCACTAACAAACGCATCGCACACCTCGATCAATCGTCTGCACAGGCTAGGCGCCTTCGGGTGTGTTGCCTATTACAAACTTGTAATGCAACTGACGGAGTTCTGACGAGGGTCGCTGGTTAAGGTGGGCGCATTCGTACAGGAGCTAGCCAATGATGCTGAAAACCTTGTTGTTGTGGACTGCCGTTGGCGTTGCCGGCGTTGCCCAGGCAGCCCCCAATCTGGTGCGCCATGCCGATCTGGATCTGGTCACCGCCCGCCAGTTGGCGGATGCGGCCATCAAGCACTGCACCGGTGCGCTGAGCGTGCTGGACCGTGGTGGCAACGTGTTGATGTCGATGCGTCCAGAGAGTGTTGGCCCGCACAACCTGCTGGCCAGCCAGCGCAAAGCCTACACGGCGCTGTCGACCAAAACCCCGACCCGTTTGTTTGCCGAGCGTGCACGCAGCAATCCTGAGGCGAGCAACCTTAATTCCATCGCCGAACTGTTGTTGTTGGGAGGTGGTGTGCCGCTGTTTGCCGAAGGCGAACTGGTGGGAGCCATTGGCGTGGCCGGTGCTGGCGGTGCGGAGCAGGACGAAGCCTGCGCAATAAAAGCGGCGCAACAGATTGGCCTGACGACTCAACGCTGAGTTGATTGTTTTTTAACCATTATTAGAGGATGACCGATGAAATCTTTGCGAATCACTTTGGCGGCTTTGAGCCTGAGCGCTGTGTCGAGCCTGACACTGGCCGCTGGCAACCCGTTGAGCGTACACGTGCTCAACCTTGAAAACGGCCTGCCGTCACCGGGAGTCAACGTGACCCTGGAAAAACACGTGGGTAAAGACTGGCAGCCGCTGGCTCAGGGCGTGACCAATGAACAGGGTCGTATTGGCGAACTGTTCCCGGCCAGGCAAGCGTTCGAGGCGGGTGAATATCGAGTGGTGTTCAAAACCGGTGAGTATTTCAAGAAAGCTGGCCACGAGACGTTCTTCCCGGAAATCCCGGTGATTTTTGATGTGAAAAACGCCGATCAGCATTACCACATTCCGCTGCTGCTCAGCCCGTACGGCTTCTCGACGTACCGCGGTTCGTAGGCCTGCAAAAACCTGTGTGGGAGCGGGCTTGCTCGCGATGGGATCGCTGTGGTTTACCTGTCAGACCGCAGCGCCTGAATCGCGAGCAAGCCCGCTCCCACAGGGTTATCCACAGCGTTGCGCAATCACCATCAAATTACGCGGCGTCAGCTGGCTGTCGCAGAACTCGCCGACCTGTACTTCATAGCCGTTTTCCTTCAGGTACAGCGCTCGATCGAGCACCAGCCACACCTCCAGCGGGCGACGGAAAAGCCCGCGCACCAACTCCAGATTGCGCACCTGTGCCAGTCGTTTCCAGCCTGCTGCTTCCAGTGCCGACCAATCTTCCCTGCCGCTTGTGGATAAGTTTTTCAGCGCTGCCAAATCTTCGCAGTACTCGGCAAACGGCTTGTTCAGCCAGGTACTCGGCAGCGAAGGTGTGGATAAATATTCATCGCACTGACGGTGCTGGCGCTGCCACAGATCAAAACCCAAACGCCGCGCCATCGACTCGTCGCGCTGGCGCCTAACACGGGCGCCAGCGGTCACGGTCTCGCTCATGGGCAGGCTCAGGTCCTCCAGTGACAGTTGCAAGTGCGAAGCCCTGGCGGCTGTGGATAACGGCTGATAATGCGGCGCGCTGATGCGGTTGTAGCAGCAAGGCGACACGGCAAGTTGTCCACAGCCCGCCGCGCACGCCAGTTGCAGCAGGCGCACATGCAAATCGCCGCAGGCATGCAGCGCCACCGGGGTCATCCCGGGGGTGAGCTGCAAGGCCGCTTCGGGCGCGAGCACATCCTGTTGAACATGGCGCACGGCCAAGTGATGGCGCTGGCTGAGTTGCTGGCCGGACTCGATCAAAGCCGGGTCATATTCCAGGCACGTCAGTTGTTGCCCGGGGCTTAGCAGTCGACGACCCAGATGGCCTTTGCCCGAGCACCAGTCCAGCCAGTGGGCGGGGATTTGCTTGAAGGTCAGGCTCCGGGCGAAGGCTTCAATCTGTTGCCACTTGCGTCCCGGCACGTCCACCTGCAAACGCTGGCTTGCGGGCGCAAGCGGCTGGGTGGGCAGGCGGTCAACCGAACTCAGGGCGAGGGAAGTCGCCGCCAGTTCAGGGAACGGCGCAGGGGCAGGCAAGTGTTGGGGGTAGTTGTGACTGGCTTCGGCGTCTTGCAACGAACGCTGGCGCAACCAGTGCGCCAGTTCGGGGTGTTGCGCTTCCCACGGCATGTTCAGATGAGTGAATGGCCGTGGGCGCCACAGGTGCTGGTGGTCGTGCAAAAACCTGTCCAGCGCCTCAAAGCGGGCGAGCAGCGGCTCGCCCTCGTGGTCAGCGGCCCTGGCAGGCATCGACGCGCAACCAGCGCTCCAGCAGCTTGAACCCCTGGATCAGTACAAACGACATCAGCAGGTAGATCGCCCCTGCGGTCAGGAACATGTCCACGGTCAGGTAGTTGCGGGCGATGATGGTGCGCGTCATGCCGGTCAGTTCCAGCAGGGTCACGGTACTCGCCAGCGAGCTGGCCTTGAGCATCAGGATCACTTCGTTGCTGTACGCCGGCAGGCCGATGCGCGTGGCGCGGGGCAGGACGATATGCACCAGGGTCTTGAAGCGCGACATGCCCAGGGCCCGTGCAGCCTCGATTTCACCCGGCGGGATGGCCTGGATCGCGCCGCGCAGGATCTCGGCGATGTAGGCGGCGGTGTGCAGGGTCATGGTGATGATCGCGCACCAGAACGGGCTGCGCAGATACGGCCACAACGCGCTTTCACGCACCAGATCGAACTGTGCCAGGCCGTAATAGACCAGAAACAGCTGGATCAGCAGTGGCGTGCCACGGAAGAAAAAGATGTACGCGTAAGGCAGCGAACGCACATACCAGAGTTTGGATGAGCGGGCGATGCCCAGGGGGATGGCCACGATCAGACCGGCGATCACCGAAATTGCGGTCAGCTCCAGGGTCAGGGTCGCGCCCTGCATCAGCTTGGGCAGCCATTTGAGGATTACTTCCCACTCCATTACGTCCTCCTCACGAAGCCGCGCGCTGCGCGTTTTTCAAGCACGTGCATGGTGCCCATGGCCAGTACGGTCAGGCCCAGGTACATCACGGCTGCCACCATGTAGAAGGTGAACGGGTGTTTGGCGAAGGTCACGGCGTTTTGCGCCTGACGCATGATTTCTTCCAGACCGATGACCGACACCAGCGCGGTGTCTTTCATCAGGATCATGAACAGGTTGCCCAGGCCGGGCAGGGCAATACGCCACATTTGTGGCAGAACCAGCTTGGTGAAGATCCGCGGTTTGGACAAACCCAGTGCCATGCCCGCTTCGCGGTGGCCTTTGGGGATGGCCAGAATGGCGCCGCGAAACACTTCAGTGGCATAGGCACCAAAGCACAGGCCCAAGGCGAGTACACCCGCCGCGAAGGCGCTGAGGGTGAGTTCGGGCATGCCGATGTATTCGCCGATGGCGCGCACCAGATTCACGCTGCCGAAGTAAATCAGCAACACCCAGAGCAGTTCGGGAACACCACGAACCAGGGTCGAATAGGCGCCGCCCAACCATCTAAGCGGTTTGTAGGGGGATGTTTTGGCCAAGGCACCGAGCAATCCGAGCACCAGGCCCAGACACAGCGCAGTAAGTGCCAGTTTGACGGTCATCAGCGCGCCAGCGGCAAGCGCCGGGCCGAATCCGTATAGATCGATAGTCATGGGGTAGGCAGGCTTTGCTAGGGACTGTCGCGCCCGCAGGCGCGACGGTCAGGCAGGTCAGTAGATGCTGAACGGGAAGTACTTGTCGTTGATCTTCTTGTACGTGCCGTCTTCAACGATTTGCTTGAGGGCCAGGTTCAGCTTGGCGCGCAGTTCGTTGTCGCCTTTACGCAGGGCAATGCCGACTTTGTCGTCTTCGTTGACCGGCTCACCCTTAAACTCGTAAGCCTGGCCAGCCGGGCTTTTGAGCCAGTCGTAGTTGGCGTACTTATCTGCCAGCAAGGCATCTACACGGCCCGAAGTCAGGTCGAGGTAGGCGTTTTCCTGGGTGTCGTACAAGGAGATGGTCGCGTCGGTGCCCAGGTTGTCATCCAGCCAGGTTGCGGCCTGAGTTGAACGCTGGGTGCCCAGGGCCTTGCCCTTGAGGGACGCGATGTCGGTTTTGAAGTCGACTTTTTTCGGTGCGATGAACTGCTGCTTGTTGGAGTAGTACGGGTCGGTGAAATCGACCGCTTGCTTGCGTTCGTCAGTGATGGACAGCGAAGACACGATGAAATCGTATTTTTTGGCGTTCAGGGCCGGGATGATGCCGTCCCAGTCGGACGTAACGATTTCGCACTCGGCTTTCATCTTGGCGCACAGAGCCATCGCGATATCGGGGTCGAAGCCCACGACTTCGCCACTGGCGTTTTTGTTATTGAACGGTGGGTAAGCACCCTCAATCCCTACTTTGTACTTATCAACAGCCAGGGCGTTGGCGCTGAAAACCAGTGTGGCGGCAGCGGCCATGAGAAGCTTTTTATAGTTCTGCATTCGTGTTGCTCCGTTAGCGGTTGCTGGACATGAATTGTTTACAGCGCGCCGAAACCGGGTTGTCGAACACCTGTTCTGGCGACCCTTGCTCTTCGATCAGGCCCTGATGCAAAAACACTACTTCGCTGGACACCTGACGGGCAAAGCCCATTTCGTGGGTGACCAACAGCATAGTGCGACCTTCTTCGGCGAGCGCGCGGATCACACTAAGTACTTCTTGAACCATTTCCGGGTCAAGTGCCGATGTTGGTTCATCGAACAGAATGACTTTGGGCTGCATGGCCAGCGTGCGGGCAATTGCCGCGCGTTGTTGCTGGCCGCCGGACAATTCGGATGGATAGGCATGGCGCTTTTCGCCAATGCCGACCTTGGCCAGCAATGCTTCGGCGACTTCGATGGCCTCGGCCTTGCTCTGGCCCAGCACCCGACGCGGAGCCTCGATAATGTTGTCGAGGATGGTCATGTGCGGCCACAGGTTAAAGTTTTGAAATACAAAACCCAGTTCACTGCGCATGCGGTTGATCTGCTTGCCGTCGGCCGCGATCAGTTCGCCATTTTTGGCTTTCTTGAGTTTGAGCTCTTCACCGGCGACCAGGATCTGGCCGTCGTGGGGGTTTTCGAGCAGGTTGATGCAGCGCAACAGGGTGGATTTGCCGGAACCGGAAGAACCCAGGATCGAGATCACGTCGCCGTCGCGTGCGGTCAGCGAGATACCTTTAAGTACCTCAAGCTCGCCGTAGCGTTTGTGCAAGTTGCGGATTTCAAGCGCGGGCGTGGCCAAAGCCATGTGCGTTCCTCATTGTGTTCGGGTGCGATCCTGCTGTTGGGCGGCCTTCCTGGCGCAGGCCAAGCTAGCATAGGGTTGCAGAGGCAACCAGCCGCCCTGAAGACACAAAAGACGTGAGGGTGGCAGTTTGTCGCATCGCTACAGCAGAGTGTCGCGCCGACAACAACCGACCCCGTATTTCGCCGTTCGGCCAGACAGGTGTCGCTTAAAAAAGGTCGCGATGTTGCCAGCTTTGGCCCGGTGTTGGAAGCGCGAACCTACTAAAGGTTAAAGATGTGCACTGCTTTTGAGCCATATGGGCAATTTTGGGTATTTTTGGTGCGCCGATAGCCCTGGAACTGAGTGTTACGGTAACAAATGGGCGAAAAGCCATTACGCTCAATGGGTTGCAGTGTGTGTTGCAAATCGTTGCAGCCCGCGGAAACCGTGCATTTGTCACATTCTGGCTCAGTTATTGCGTCAAAGATTCTAAACGCCCCGTTGGTTACTTTTTACGAAAGTCAACGCGGGTGCTCGGAATGGCTTCAATGAAAGGTAGTCCCAATGAGCAATACGCAATCCTCTAATGGTCTGGAACAAGGGCTTAAGCCACGGCATGTGACCATGCTGTCGATTGCCGGAGTCATCGGTGCCGGTTTGTTTGTCGGCTCCGGACACGCGATTGCCCAAGCAGGTCCAGCTGTGCTGCTCGCTTATGCCGCAGCAGGCACCCTGGTGGTACTGGTCATGCGCATGCTGGCCGAAATGGCCGTTGCATCCCCTGACACCGGTTCGTTCTCCACTTACGCCGACCGTGCCATCGGGCATTGGGCCGGTTTCACCATCGGCTGGCTGTACTGGTGGTTCTGGGTACTGGTTATCCCGCTGGAAGCCGTCGCCGCCGGTACCATCTTGCATGCATGGTTCCCTGACACGGCGATCTGGGTATTTACCCTGGTCATTACCCTGTTGCTGACGGTCACCAACTTGTTCAGCGTCAAGAACTACGGTGAGTTCGAGTTCTGGTTTGCCCTGGTCAAAGTGCTGGCGATCATTGGCTTCATTATCTTGGGTCTACTGGCGATTTTCGGCTTCCTGCCTACCAGTCAGGTCAGCGGTGTCGCGCATCTGTCCGATACCATCGGCTTTATGCCCAACGGCATGGGCGCCGTACTGGCTGCCATGTTGACCACCATGTTCTCGTTCATGGGGACTGAAATCGTCACCATCGCGGCGGCGGAGTCCAAGGATCCAAGCAAGCAAATCACCAAGGCCACCAACTCGGTGATCTGGCGCATTGGCTTGTTCTACCTCGTATCGATCTTCATCGTTGTGGCCCTGGTGCCGTGGAACGACCCGGCGCTGGCACAGTTGGGCTCCTACCAGACCGTACTTGATCGCATGGGTATCCCGAATGCCAAGCTGATCGTTGATATCGTGGTATTGATCGCGGTAACCAGCTGTCTGAACTCGGCGCTCTACACCTCCTCGCGGATGCTGTACTCCCTGAGCAAGCGCGGTGACGCACCGGCTGCGGCCAAGCGCACCAATGCTGCGGGCACGCCTTACTGGGCGGTGATGATGTCCACCGGCGCAGCTTTTGTAGCGGTATTCGCCAACTACGTGGCTCCGGCTGCGGTGTTCGAGTTCCTGCTGGCCAGCTCTGGCGCCATTGCGCTGTTGGTGTACCTGGTGATTGCCGTGTCGCAACTGCGCATGCGCCAAAAGCGTACGGCTCTGGGCGAGAACATCTCTTTCAAGATGTGGCTGTTCCCGGGGCTGACCTACGCGGTGATCGTCTTCATCGTGGCTATTCTGACGATCATGTTGTTCCAGGAAGCCCATCGCGTTGAAATCATGGCTACCGGTTTGCTGAGCATTCTGGTGGTGTCGGCGGGCCTGCTGGTGGCACGTCGTCGTCGCATTGAGAAGTTGGGGGCAACGGTACTCAACTGAGGCCAGGACGGTTCTTGCGGTTGAGTCACCAAAAAAACCGCCATCCTTCGGGATGGCGGTTTTTTTATGGGCGTTGAAATGGCTGAGTCCTGTCAGAGCATTCTTGACACGGTAAAGCGAAATTCGCTGCCTTCTCCCGGCGTGCTTTGCGCTACTAGCTGGCCGCCATGGGCCTTGATAATGCCCTGGGAAATGTACAGCCCCAACCCTGTGCCCAGCGCGTTGCCTTCTTTTGCTGTCCAGTATCGATCGAAGATGTGCGGCAACTGCTCGGGGGCAATACCCTTGCCCGAGTCCCGCACGCTGAAGACGATATCGTCGCCGTTGGACATGGCCACCACGCCGATTTTGCCTTGCGCCGGGGTGAACTTGATCGCATTGCCGATCAGGTTGGACAAGACCTGAAACAGACGCTCCGGGTCGGCATTGATTTTCAGGTCGGGTTCGGCGTGAAAGGTCAGCTCCACCGCTTTGTCCAGCGCCAGCGGCGCAAGCAGCGACAGTGCCTCTTCAAAAATCTGGGTTACATCCAGCGGTTGCGGGCTGATGGTGTAGCGCCCGGCCTCGATTTTCGAAGTGTCCAGCAGGTCATCAAGCAGCACGCTCATGCGGCTGCTGGCCTGTTGCATGGTGTCGATGGCCGACGTGATACGCCGCGAGGTGTGCGGGCCCTCGCTGCTGAAGGCCTTTTGCATCATGCCGCAGAGCATTGAAATGATGGTCATGGGGTTGCGCAGGTCGTGGGACACCACCGCCACCAGTTCGTCCCGTGCCCGTACAGCCTGTTGCTCTCGCAGCACCTGGCGCGACAGGTCGTTTTCCAGGGCCGAGCGGCGCAGGTCATTGGCGGCAAACAGATCGCCGTGGCTCCATTGTGCAGAGATGCCGTCCATCTCGACCTTCCAGATTTCGAAAGAGGTGCGCGGGCTCAAGCGCAGGCCATTGCTGCACGCTTCAAGGTTAAGCGGCTTGTTGGGGTCGCCGCTCCACTTGATGCTTTCTTTGACTTCACTTCGAAACCACAACACGGCGTTGTCCACAGGCTTGGGCAGGGTCATGGCCAGCAAGCCGCTGGCAATGTCCTTGTACTGCGCTGCCGGGGCATGGAGTGCGCTGAGGTTGTGGCTGGACAAGACTGGCTGGCCACTGTCCTTGAACCATTGGTACAGCCCGCGAATATCTTCTGAAGACGGGCACTGGCCATAACGGTGCAGCACCTTGTCTTCCAGAATGGCCACGCCGCTGGCACCGGTCAGTGCCATCAATGCTTCAGGCATGTGCGCCAGGCCATCAAACACGGCTTCGGTGCTTTGCACCATTGCCCTGTTCAGGCACACCAGGGCATCCATTTTGGCTTCGCGTTGGCGGCTGATCTCCAGCGTCTGCAGGGCGCTGATTTGCAGGGACAGTACCTGGCCGATGGTTTGGCAGGCCATGCGCAGTTCATGGGGCACATGCAGTGTCTGGCGGTGCCCGCAACTGATCAGGCCCCACAGGCGGTCGCCGTCCATCAACGAAATGCTCATGGATGACAGCACGCCCATGTTTTTCATGTACTGGCAGTGAATCGGTGAAACGCTGCGCAATACGGCTCCACTCAGGTCCAGCGCCTCGCCGGTGTCGGGGCGCAGTTCGGGAATCAGCGGTACTGGCTGGTAGTCGGCATTGGGAATGATGCGCAGCCAGTGGGTGCGGTAAAGCTCACGGGCTTGCTCCGGGATGTCGGAGGCCGGGAAAAACATGCCATTGAACAACTCCATCGCGGGAGAGGATGCTTCGGCAATGACCTGGCCGTGGCCTTCATCCTGGAAGCGATAGATCAGCACCCGATCGTAGCCCGTCAGCGCCTGAATCTCGCGAACGCAAATTTCATACAGCGCGGGGAGAGTCTTGGCGGATTGCAGGCGTTGCAGCATGCGGCTCAGGTTGCGCACTTTGTTCATCGTGCTGTGGATTTCTGATGCATCGGGCTTGAGCTCAAGCTCCAGCACCAGAATGCCCTGGTCGCGGTGCAGCAGGCCTTCGTATTCGCGCCCCAGCAGGCTCAAGGCCAGAGGCGGCGCATCGGTCAGCGTGTCATGGGCGCCAGCCTGCTGTGCCGCGTCAGCCGCTTCAGGGCCGGTAAGAGCAGCCAGTGGCAGCCCCAGCAGCGATTCGGCACTGTGGCCGAACATGGTCTGCACATTGCGACTGACTTGTTGAATGCGCAGGTCGGGCTGCGACAGTGTCACCAACAGGCCGTGGGGTTGAATGGCCCCGGGAAAGCGGATGGGTTCATCAGCACAATTGGCCAGCAAGCGTTCAAAGGCTTGAGGGTCCTGTGGATTCATAACAAAACCTCCTGTCGTTCGAGCCATTGCTCGAAGCAGCTAAACGTAGAGCAGGCGGCCTGTACGGCTTCGCCTCGCGCTTGAGCGTCGAGGGGTACGCTGCCCAGAAAATCCATGAATGCCTTCCATTGCCGTCCTGTTGCTTCGCCGTAAACGTAAAGAAAAGCGCAGCCGTTGTGTGCATCAAGGCCCAGGCGTTCCGACATCTGTTTGCGCAGCACATTACCGCCCAGGGTTGCGCCTTCGAGCACATACAGCACACCCAGAACGCTGGCCGGGCTGGAGAGTACGGGGAGGGTGTCGCACAGCGCGAGCGACTGGGTGTTGACCCCCAGAGCCTGCAGGTCCCGATGCAATGCGGGCGTCTTGAGCCGTGCATGCAGGTCAAAACCGGGTGTCATCAAAGGGCTGTGTTGCAGCCGATCTTCCAGCTCGTGATAGAACCCGTAGTAGGCGCTCAACAGGCGCTTATAGCGTTCGAGGTCGAGGGTGTCGCAGAAGAACGGCAGGCGTTTTTCAAGGGCGACATGAAGTGTTTGAGTGCCAGAACGCAGCTCGTTCAAAGCGGGCGATACCGCTGATAAAGTTTGGTCTTGTGGCATGCCTTGTAAGAGGGCTCCCTGTGTGCGCGAGAAGTCGACGCTCAAGATTGTAGGAGCTCATGGCATCAAAAAAGTGCAATTAATTTGCCGCTACAGGGCGCGGGAGGACCCGTTCAGCGTGGAGGTTTCGTTCATGTACCACTGGCGTGCAGGGTCGTTTTCAACCCGCAGCAGGGTGCGGAAATGGGTCCAGCTCAATTCGTGACGCAGTGCGTCACAGTTTGGAAAGGCCTGATAGAACAAGCGCATATATCGCAAATTTGAAGCATCGAAGCCTTTCCCGAATTCAGCCGTCAGGGCCTTGGCCAGCGTTGGCAGGAGTTGCTTGCCATACTCGGCCCGTGCCGCACATTGACCGGAGGGGTCAATGAGAATGTCACTGCCATTTTGTATTAGCAGTTGGTTTTTTGCGTGAAGCGTCTTAAATATAACGATGAAAACTACCGGTCCTATGTGAGGTGCTCATGCTCGAATTACGCCCCAGTTGCGAATGCTGTGATTGCGACCTGCCTCCTGATTCGGCACAAGCGCGGATTTGCTCATTTGAGTGCACCTTTTGTGCAACGTGCACGGAGCAGCATTTGGGAGGGCTTTGCCCCAATTGCGGCGGGGAGTTGATGGTGCGTCCGCGCAGGCCGGCCAACAAGCTGGCAAACAATCCGCCGTCCAGCGAGCGTGTGTTCAAGCCTGAAGGCTGTGCTGCGCGTTGATTGTCTGAAATCACCGACTGTATCGGACAGGCAGATTGTGGGCTTGCTCGCGATACAGGCAGTGCGGTCTTTCAGGGGGTGTTACTGATCACCTTTCCCGGCACATCCGTCGCCAATTCCCCTCGTTGCAACCACTGCAAGGCAATCGGCCATAAGCTGCTTTGAAAGCGGCTGTGAAAAAACGCGAAATGGCCGATGGCTGCTTCGCCGATGTCTTGCGGCTGGATGCGCAGATGCGTACGCGAGCTGGCTCTGAAGTAACCCAGCAAGCGCTCGATGGCGGCTACGGTGCCGAAGGGATCGTCACTCAGGCTGATGGCGAGGGTTTTGGCGGTAACGGAGTCAAAAGGCAGGGCTGCGAAGTTGCGCGCGCTGGGAAGGTTTTCGTAGCGTGTGCTCAAGGCGCTCCAGTCCTTGACCACGCCCGACGGGGTGTCTTCGAGCCAGCCCAGGCGCTTGCCAGGGAAATAACCGCACACGCGGGTCAGCAATGGCATGACCCCGTGCCACTTGGCAAGCATCTGCCAGCGCTGTGCCGGCGCGTAGTCGCGCCAGTGAGCAAATTGCGCGCCCACGGTCACCAGATGGCGAATAGCCTGCCCAGAAGCCATCAGGCCCGCTGCACAGCCGCCAAAGCTGTGGCCGACAACATCGATCGGCTGGCCGGGGTATTCGCGCTGTGCACGCTTGAGGAGGGCTTCAGCGTCCAGCGCGCCCCAGTCCGACCACGTGGCTTCAAAACCGCGCAACGATCCGCTGCGCGAGGCGCCAATGCCGCGATAGTCGAACAGCATCACGTCCAGGTCGTGGCTGAACAGGTAGTGGGCAAACCGCGAGTAGTACAGGCAGCGCACCGAGGTGGCGGCGTTGATGATCACCACTGCGCGTGAGGTGTCTGGTGTGGGTTGGCGCCACTCGAAACCGCCCAGCAGGTAACCGTCAGCAGCAGGCTCGGTAAACGCCCGGCAGACAGGTTCGAGCAGGGCTGCTGTCAGTGCGCGCTCCGGGCGTTGCGCTCGGTCAGCAGGCGCGAGGCTTCGACGTAGGCTTTCTGGAATGCTGGCGTTTCGATCCAGGCCACGGCGCTGTCTTCGTCATCGCCATAGACGGCAATGCGGTACTCGATCAGCAGGCCCATCAGGAAGTCAGTGGCAGGTTCTTCTTCCTCTTCCGAGATCACCAGTTCCAGTACCGGGTATTGCAGGAACACGGTGCACATCGTTTGCAGGCTGGTGGCCTCGGCGGCTTTCATGGCCTGGAACAAATCGTCGTAATCGGCGGGGTCAAAGCCGTTGTCGAGGATGTCCTGGAAGTTGAACGTGCTGAGGTCGATTTTTACGTCATCGAACGGATTGTCGATCAGTGTGCCAGCCGAAGCTTTGCCCGGCTTGCCGATGCGGTTCTGCTTGGCTTTGGTCTTGGCCCGCTGCGCGTGCTTTTGCTGTTTCTTTGGCGTTGCCATGAACGTGTGTCCTTTACGGGCTAAGGGGGTATTGAACCTCAGGTTTTGGGGATCACCAAGCGAGGATCATGGATTGAGCCAATTATCGGATGTGAAACCGGGCCAGCCGGGAACCTATCTCACCCGGTTCGCTCACATGTCAGACAACAAGCCGAACGTGTGGAATGCACCGAATCATGAAAATCACCTCGCTGACCTTCCTGTGTCTGACCGCTTTTGCCGTTCAAGCGCACGCTTCAAGCTCCGATGCGTGGGCGACCTACGACAAGGACGTACTCGCCCGTTGTACCCATGCAAGCACCCTGAAAAAGGCGACCCCCATCGGCGCTCCTGCGCAGTTTGATGATCGGGTGGGCTACACCGCGATTCTGCTGCAGGGTCAATACCCGCAGAAACACATGAAAGGCCAGCGTGGTACTGAGCTTTGCCTCTTCAACAAACAGTCCAAAGTGGCCTACGTGACCGAATGGGACTCGATCCGACCCGCCGGGAAGCCTCAGTAATGAGGCACCGGGGTCAAGGCAAAGACGCAGTCATGGGTGAACGAACCCGGGCGCGTAGCTAAATCGCGGCCAAAAAAAAACCCGCACCAGGCGGGTTTTCTTTGTTTTGAAGTGATGTAAACACCACATCAAAACTGAATGTGGTGCCCAGAGACGGAATCGAACCGCCGACACGGGGATTTTCAATCCCCTGCTCTACCGACTGAGCTATCTGGGCAACGGGGCGCATTAGAAGCCTTTTTCGATAACCCGTCAAACATTTTTTGAAAAATATTTAATTATTACCGTCGCTTACGGACCGAGCCCCGTAAAACCGGGGGTTATTCGGTCGGCGGAACGTAGCCTTCAGCTTGTGCGTATTCTTCACCGCTGAAGAATTTATCCATTTCGCCCTGCAAATATTTTCGATCTTCAGCGTTCATCATGTTCAAGCGCTTTTCGTTGATCAGCAAAGTCTGGTGTTTTTGCCAGTCAGCCCAGGCCTTGGCCGAAACATGATCAAAAATGTCCTGGCCTTTGGCGCCCGGAAACGGAGCGCGCTCAAGGGCAGGCAGTTCTTCTTTGTACTTGCGGCAGATGATGGTGCGGGTCATGAGGACTCTCCAGCGTTCAATAGGTCGGCTGCGCGTTTGAGCAGCTTCTTGACCGGGGCAGCAAGGCCCAGGCGCGGCGGGGTGGCGAGGTTATACCAGAGCCAGTCGGCCTCGGCCACGTGATGGTCGGACTCCTTGACGTGGATCAGCCAGGGTTCGATGGCCAGTTGAAAATGGCTAAAGGTATGGGTAAGGCCCGCCAGTGGGTGCTGTGCGCCCAGGGTCAGTGAGTGTTGCAGTGCCAAATGCTCGATATCTTGAAGGTCATCGAGTTCGGGCAGGCTCCACAGTCCCCCCCACAAACCGCTCGACGGGCGACGATAAAGCAGGATCGCCCCTTCGGCGTTCGCCAGCATCGGCATCAAGGTGCGCTTCAGCGGAACGGTTTTGCGCGGCTTGGGGATCGGGTAGCGCGTCTCAAGCCCCAGCAAGTGCGCTTGGCAGCCGCTTTCGAGCGGGCACAGCAAGCAACTCGGTTTGCTGCGGGTGCAGAGTGTGGCGCCCATGTCCATCATGGCCTGGGTGTAGGCGTTCACGCGATCGTGGGGGGTAAAACGCTCGGCGGTGGCCCACAGCTGTTTGGCGACCTTGGGCTCGCCGGGGTAGCCCTCTTGCGCCGTATAGCGCGCAAGCACCCGCTTGACGTTGCCGTCGAGGATCGGCGCCCGCAGGCCCATGCTCAGGCTGGCAATCGCTCCGGCGGTGGACAAGCCGATGCCGGGCAGTTCAACCAGCTTTTCAACGTCGCGGGGGAATTCGCCGCCATGTTCGGCGACAACGATTTTGGCGGTCTTTTGCAAGTTGCGCGCACGGGTGTAATAGCCAAGGCCGGTCCACAGGTGCAGCACTTCGTCTTCCGGGGCTGCAGCCAGTGCCTGGACCGTTGGCAATGAGGCCATGAAGCGGTCGAAGTAGTTCAGCACGGTGCTGACCTGGGTTTGCTGCAACATGATTTCCGAGACCCACACCCGATACGGCGTGATGCCCTGTTGCCAGGGCAGGTCATGGCGGCCGTGGTGGTCATACCAGTCCAGTACCGCCGTTGAAAATTGCTCGTTTCTCATCGGTTGAACAGCCCCTTGAGGGCGTTTTTGAGTTCAGGGCTGACTCTGTCACCGAGTTTTTCTTCAAGCTTTTCGCTGAGTTTGTTACCCGCCACTTTGGCCGCGACCTTGCCCAGGCCTTCTTTATCCAGGCGGCAAGCCTTGGCGCCCAGTTCCAGCGGGCCACGGCAGCGCAATGGCAGCTCGATGCCGACAAAGTTCTTGCCGACCTGGCAGGCCGGGTCCGGCATGGCGCGGGTGTCGCCTTCGATGATGATGCCGATGCGGTAGTCCATGCCCAGAACGCGCAGGTCAATGTCGCCATCGCCTTTTACGCTCAGGCCGGGCATGCGCACGACCATGTCCGGATTGCTGGCTACGCCGTTACGGAACACCAGGCTGCCCTTGAGCTCCTTGAACGGCGTGTCTTTGCCTAGCGGTGCGCCACTCAGGGTTTTGCGATTCAGGGTGGAGATGCCTTTGCACAATTGCTGTTCGAGGTTGGCATTGAGCAGTACGCCGTCATTGAGCACAAAGTTGGCCGTGCCGTTGAGGCTCGAAATCAGCGCGCTCTGGCTGTTGCCGCTGCCCGTGACGTTGCTGTTGAGGGTCAGCAGGCCGGTCACAGGTGGTTTTTGACCCTGGCTCTGCAGGATTTTTTCAACCGGGACATTGGTGATGCGGGTCTGCAGTTTGATCACCGGCAGTATCGGTTGTACGTCCAGGCTGCCGTTGGCTGCAAAGCTGCCTTTGTAGAGATTGCCGCTCAGGTTTTCGAGGGTCAGCACGCCAGCCTTGCTGTTGGCCTTGAGCGCGGCATTCTGGATGGGCAGTTTGCTGAGGGTCAGTTGGCCAAAACTGATGTCGGCATTGAGGTCCAGGGTCTTGAGGCGAGCCACTGGAATGATTTTGGTCGTGCTCCAACCGCTTTTGGTCGGCGCGTCCGGCAGGGGTGTATCGCCCGATGCGGCCAGTGCGTTGGCTTCGCCGCCCTGTACTTCAGTCTTGCGGGCGACACTGGCGCTATTGGCTTCGGCTGAGGGTGGCGGCATGTAGCGATCAGCGTCGAACGTGTCGCCTTTGAGCTGGATGCGAACGGCCTGTTTGGCGAAGTCCTCAATGGCGATGAGCCCGGTGAAGGTGCTGTCATCGACTTTCAGGTTGAGTTCGTCAAAGGTCACGCTGGTCGGCGTGCCTGACAGGCGGCTGACCAGTTCGACTTTGCTCAGGCTTTCGGGAGCCATCGCAGGCAGCGGGTGCCCGATGCTGTCGAGGAATCTGGCTAGGTCAAGCTGGGCGATGGACAGGCCGCCGCTGATTTGCGGGTTGTCGCTCAGGTTGTTGGCCTTGAGTTCACCCAAAGCCCGAAGTTGGTTGGCGGATAGCTTCAGGCTGCTCCATTCGGCGACGTTCGCCGCCAGATCAACCAGAATTTGCCCTTGCGCGGCGAACGTCATGGTTTTGCCTTGCAGCGGCTCACCGGAGGCTTCGCCCGTGACTTTCATGTCTTCAAACTGATAGCGCTTGAGTACGCGGTCAAAACGCAACTTGCCGTCGACTTCGGTCTTGACCCGCATCACGGGCTGGTTGGTGCCCAGGAAGGCGGTCAGTTTGACCGGGATGCTGGTGGCTTCGTGAACCGGGCCGGTGCTGAGCTGGATGCTCTCAGCGCTGAATTGTTTACCGCTTTGCTCGTCGTTGTACTCAACCCGTGCATTGTTCACGGTCAGGCTGTCGATATCGAGCTTGAGCGGCTGGCTGACGCTCTCGGGCTTGCTGGCCGGGGCGGGCTCAGTGCTGGCGGTTGCGGCGGTTTCAGGGGGCGTTGCTGGCTTGCCGATATCCTGCCAGTTGCCGTGACCGTCCTTGTTGCGGGTCAGGCGCAGGTTCAGGCCTTCGACACGCACATCGCTCATTTGCACTTCTTTGCGCAACAGCGGCAGCACACGCACGGACAAACCGAGCATTTGCAGATCGGCGAAAGGTTGGGCAGGCGCAGCCAGGGTTGCCACGGTGGCGTCGTGCAGCTCCAGACCAAGCCAGGGGAAGAGGCTCCAGCCGATGTCGCCATTGAGGGTTAGCTCAATGTGGGCTTTGTCACGGGCTATCTGGCGGATCTCGTCTTTATAGTCGTTGGGATCGAACAGATGGCTGAGGGCAAAGCCCAGGGCCACGATGATCAGCAACAATCCGAGAAGCACCAGACCCAGGATTTTGCCGAACGCTTTCATGGGCGAGTCCTTGTAAGTCTGTGTGAGAGTAAGTTTTAAATTCAGCCGCAGAGTATAACGCCACGCGCCGGCCGACTGGGGGTGGATAGTGACGTATCTGGTAGGTGACTAAAGACCACATCAGGTTGGGCCTTTTCCTGCATTCAAATGTTAATCTTCGCCTGTTTTCCAGTATTTCTGCGGCGCATTGTCGCGCCTCGAACTTGACCCGATAAAAGCGACTGTGTGCCGCAAGGCGCCAAAGTCAGGGGGTTGAGCGTGTCTGGAAAACCACTTCATTACCTGGGGGAAAATCCATGAATACCAGCATCGCTGCGGGCAGTCCTGCTCCACAGCCTGCGTTCCTGTCCAAGGAGCGCATCATCGCCAAACCCGGCTTCAACCGCTGGCTGGTGCCGCCAGCCGCATTGGCCATCCACTTGTGCATCGGCATGGCCTATGGCTTTTCGGTGTTCTGGTTGCCGCTGTCCAAAGCCCTGGGCGTGACTGCGCCTGTGGCGTGTGCACCGGACATGAGTTTTATCGCACAAGTGTTTTCGTCGCAATGCGACTGGCCGATTTCGATGCTCGGCTGGATCTACACCCTGTTTTTCATCTTCCTCGGTTGCTCGGCAGCCGTATGGGGTGGCTGGCTTGAGCATGCCGGGCCGCGCAAGGCCGGTGTGGTGTCGGCGCTGTGCTGGTGTGGTGGCTTGCTGATTTCCGCGCTGGGGATTTATACCCACCAGATCTGGCTGATGTGGCTGGGTTCGGGGGTCATTGGCGGTATCGGCCTGGGGTTGGGCTATATCTCGCCGGTGTCGACGCTGATCAAGTGGTTTCCGGACAAGCGTGGCATGGCCACGGGCATGGCGATTATGGGGTTTGGGGGCGGTGCAATGGTGGGCGCTCCCCTGGCGGCAGCGCTGATGAACCATTTTGCCGGGCCTGACGGCGTGGGCGTGTGGCAGAGCTTCGTGGCAATGGCGGCGATCTACTTCGTGTTCATGATCGGCGGTGCCTTGTCGTACCGCGTTCCGCCCACCGGCTGGAAGCCTGAGGGCTGGAAAGCTCCCGCCAAAAAGGCGTCCAACGCGATGATCACCCAGCGCCATGTGCACGTCAGCGTGGCCTGGAAAACACCGCAGTTCGCCCTGGTGTGGCTGGTGCTGTGCCTGAACGTCTCGGCCGGTATCGGTATCCTGGGCATGGCTTCGCCATTGTTGCAGGAAGTATTCGCAGGCAAGTTGTTGGGCAATGACCTGACATTCAGCCAGCTGGATGCTGGGCAGTTGGCGCAAATTGCGGCGATTGCGGCGGGCTTCACCGGTTTGTTGAGCCTGTTCAACATTGGCGGGCGATTCTTCTGGGCCTCGTTCTCGGATTACCTGGGGCGCAAAAACACCTACTTTGTGTTCTTCGCACTGGGGTTTGCGCTGTACGCGATGATCCCGAACCTCGGTCATCTGGGTAACGTTTCGCTGTTTGTGGCAGCGTTCTGCATCATCTTGTCGATGTACGGCGGCGGTTTTGCCACGGTACCGGCGTATCTGGCAGACCTGTTCGGCACGCAAATGGTCGGCGCGATCCACGGACGCCTGCTGACGGCCTGGGCGGCCGCGGGCGTGCTGGGGCCGGTGTTGGTCAACTACCTGCGCGAGTATCAGCTGAGCATCGGGGTTGAGCGTGCGGCAGCGTATGACATCACCCTGTACATCCTCGCAGGGCTGCTGGTGCTGGGCTTTATCTGCAACTTGCTGGTGCGTCCGGTGGCAGACAAATACTTCATGACCGACGCTGAACTGGCTGCTGAGCAGGCGCTGGGCCATGACAAGGGTGCGGATGCCAGCACTTCGCTTGAGTGGAAGGCGGCACCGGGTAGCCAGCCATTGGTTATCGCGGCCTGGCTGGCCGTGGGCATTCCTTTGTTGTGGGGTGTTTGGGTGACGGTGCAGAAGACGGCGGTGTTGTTTAACTGATCCAGCGGCGCCTTTGTAGTCGCTGCCGAAGGCTGCGATAAGGCCCGAAGGGCCTTCCTGCAAGCTTGCAAGCGCGAGCCCTGCGGGCCCGATCGCAGCCTCCGGCAGCGACTACAAAATCGGCAGTAGCCGTCACTCCGTCACCCCGCATCACCCTTAATGTTTTTGTTTGCCAGACCCGTGCCTATAATGGCCACCTTTTTCGCCCAATGATTTTGCGGAGCTGGTGATGGCCGAACGTAAGGCGTCAGTCGAGCGCGATACTCTGGAAACCCAGATTAAAGCCTCGATCAACTTGGATGGTACCGGTAAGGCCCGATTTGATATCGGCGTTCCTTTTCTTGAGCACATGCTCGACCAGATCGCCCGACATGGGTTGATCGACCTGGACATCGAGTGCAAAGGCGACCTGCATATCGACGATCACCATACCGTCGAGGATGTTGGCATTACCCTGGGTAAAGCCTTCAGCGAAGCAGTCGGCGATAAAAAAGGCATGACTCGCTACGGTCACGCTTATGTCCCGCTGGATGAAGCGCTGTCACGTGTGGTCATCGACTTTTCCGGTCGTCCCGGCCTGCAAATGCATGTTCCTTACACCCGCGCCACCGTCGGCGGCTTCGACGTTGACCTGTTCCAGGAGTTCTTTCAGGGCTTCGTGAACCACGCCAACGTTAGCCTGCACATCGACAACCTGCGCGGCACCAACACCCACCACCAGATCGAAACGGTGTTCAAGGCTTTTGGCCGCGCGTTGCGCATGGCCGTTGCGCTGGATGAGCGCATGGCCGGGCAAATGCCTTCTACCAAGGGCGTGCTCTGATGCAGACAGTGGCGGTTATCGATTACGGCATGGGTAACTTGCACTCGGTGGCCAAGGCGCTGGAGCATGTGGGCGCCGGTCGAGTGCTGATTACCAGCGACGCCAGCGTGATTCGCGAAGCCGACCGCGTGGTATTTCCGGGTGTGGGCGCAATTCGCGACTGCATGGCGGAAATCCGTCGCCTGGGTTTTGACTCGCTGGTGCGTGAAGTCAGCCAGGATCGTCCGTTCCTCGGCATTTGCGTGGGCATGCAAGCCTTGCTCGACAGCAGTGAAGAGAACGGCGGCGTTGACTGCATTGGCCTGTTCCCGGGTGCCGTGAAGTTCTTCGGCAAGGACCTGCACGAAGACGGCGAGCACCTCAAGGTGCCGCACATGGGCTGGAACGAGGTGCAACAAAAAGTGGATCACCCGCTGTGGCACGGCATCCCCGACCTGGCGCGTTTTTACTTTGTACACAGCTACTACATTGCGGCGGGCAATCCCCGCCAGGTAGTCGGTGGCGGGCATTACGGCGTCGATTTCGCCGCAGCGCTGGCTGAGGGCTCGCGCTTCGCGGTGCAGTTCCACCCGGAAAAAAGCCATACCCACGGCTTGCAGCTGCTGGAAAACTTCGCGGCCTGGGATGGTCGCTGGTAATGGCGCCTCGCAAAAAGCCGCCGATTCTCACGCTCACCCCCGAGCAAGAGAACGAAGCCAACAGCAAGATCAAACGCTTTATGGAAGACCGCTTCGAGCTGGACCTGGGTTCGTTCGAAGCGGCTGAAATCCTTGAGCTGTTCACCCGCGAAATCGCGCCGCATTACTACAATCGCGCGATTTTCGATGTGCAAACGCACCTCAAAGAGAGGTTCGAGAGCATCGAAAGCGACGTGTGGGCGCTCGAGAAGAACTGATTTCCGAGTCTCAGACTCCCGAATTTGAAGGTTTGCCACATGCTGATTATTCCCGCTATCGATCTTAAAGACGGTGCTTGTGTACGCCTGCGTCAGGGCCGTATGGAAGATTCCACTGTGTTCTCTGATGACCCGGTGGCCATGGCCGCCAAATGGGTAGAAGGCGGTTGCCGCCGTCTGCACCTGGTCGACCTGAACGGTGCGTTCGAAGGCCAGCCGGTCAACGGTGACGTGGTGACGGCCATTGCCCGCTTGTACCCGCAGTTGCCGATCCAGATCGGCGGCGGCATTCGCTCCCTGGAAACCATCGAGCACTACGTCAAGGCAGGCGTGAGCTACGTGATTCTGGGCACCAAGGCAGTCAAGAACCCTGAGTTCGTGGCCGAGGCGTGCCGTGCGTTCCCGGGCAAGATCATTGTCGGCATGGATGCCAAAGACGGCTTCGTGGCCACCGACGGCTGGGCTGAAGTCAGCACCGTGCAGGTCATCGACCTGGCCAAGCGTTTCGAAGCGGACGGCGTGTCGGCCATCGTTTATACCGACATCGCCAAAGACGGCATGATGCAGGGCTGTAACGTCAGCTACACCGCTGCATTGGCCGCTGCTACCAGCATCCCGGTCATCGCCTCGGGTGGTATTCACAATCTGGGTGATATCAAGGCCCTGATGGATGCCAAGGCTCCGGGCATCGTGGGCGCCATTACGGGTCGTGCAATCTATGAAGGCACGCTGGATGTGGCTGAGGCGCAAGCCTTCTGCGACAGCTACAAGGCCTGAGGAGAGACCCATGGCGCTGGCCAAACGCATCATCCCTTGCCTGGACGTGGATAACGGCCGGGTTGTAAAGGGCGTCAAGTTCGAGAACATTCGCGATGCTGGCGACCCGGTAGAAATCGCCCGTCGCTACGACGAGCAGGGTGCTGACGAGATTACCTTTCTCGACATCACCGCCAGCGTCGATGGCCGCGACACCACGCTGCATACCGTTGAGCGCATGGCCAGCCAGGTGTTCATTCCGCTGACCGTGGGCGGTGGCGTGCGCTGCATCCAGGACATTCGCAACCTGCTCAATGCCGGTGCGGACAAAGTCTCGATCAATACCGCTGCGGTGTTCAACCCGGAGTTTGTGGGCGAAGCGGCGCAGCATTTTGGTTCGCAATGCATTGTGGTCGCGATTGATGCGAAGAAAGTCTCTCAGCCGGGCGAAACCCCGCGCTGGGAAATCTTCACCCATGGCGGGCGCAAGCCTACCGGGCTCGATGCAGTCGAATGGGCCATAAAGATGGAAGGCCTGGGCGCTGGCGAGATCCTGCTGACCAGCATGGACCAGGACGGCATGAAAAACGGTTTTGACCTGGGCGTGACACGTGCCATCAGTGATGCGCTGGGTATTCCGGTGATCGCCTCGGGCGGCGTTGGCAACCTGCAGCATCTGGCCGACGGCATCCTTGAAGGTCACGCCAGTGCGGTGCTGGCGGCGAGTATTTTCCACTTTGGTGAATACACGGTGCCAGAGGCCAAGGCATACATGGCCGAGCGCGGGATCGTGGTTCGCTAAACCCAAAGGCTACTGGACAGCATGGCGTGCCCACGGCACTCTTGAGCACGCCATGGATTTAGGTCGCCAGTCATGTTTAAACGCTTTTTGCTCGTTCTCGCCGGTTCCACCCTGTGGCTGGCGAGTACCGCTTCTGCGGTTGATGCGTCGCATTCTTCGATCGTGCTGCTGACTGAAAACTTCCCACCGTACAACATGGCAAAAAACGGCAAAAACTTTGCGCAAAACGAAAATATTGAAGGCATCGCCGTCGATATTCTGCGTGAAACCTTCAAACGTGCCGGTATCCCCTACAGCATGACCCTGCGTTTCCCTTGGGAGCGTATCTACCACCTTGCCCTCGAAAACCCCGGATACGGCGTGTTTGTCGCAGCCCGCGTGCCCGAGCGTGAACAGCTCTTCAAGTGGGTCGGCCCGCTTGGCCCGGATGACTGGGTGTTGCTGGCGCGAGGGGACAGCCCGATTACCCTGACCTCGCTTGAGCAGGCTCGCCAGTACAGAGTGGGTGCTTACAAAGGTGACGCCATTGCCTTGTCCCTTGAGAAGCAGGGGTTGGCGCCGGTGATTGTGTTGCGCGATCAGGACAACGCCAAAAAGCTGCAGGCCGGGCAAATCGACCTGTGGGCCACAGGTGCTCCGGCAGGGCAATTCCTGGCGCGTCAGGTAGGCATTTCAGGGTTCAAGACGGTGTTGCGCTTCAATCAGGCCGAGCTGTTTCTGGCGTTGAACAAAGATGTGCCGGACGAGGTGGTGAGCAAGCTGCAGAAGGCGCTGGATGAGTTAAGGGCTGAAGGCGTGGTTGAGAAGATCCGCGCCAACTACCTGTAACGAAGATCCCCATCACTGTGGGAGCAAGCTTCAGCGATAAACCCCGTCCTTCCCGTGCCCGTCCATGGCCTTGTTGCTGCGTACGCCGATCATTTGCCGGATGTCGATCCAGTCAATTCCCTGGGCCTTGAGCTTGGGCAGTTCACGTTCAAGCACGGCAAGGGTTTGCGGATAAGGGTGGCCGATCATCACCGCCGAGCCTTGTTTGTGGGCCAGTTTGATGGCGGTTTCCAGTTGCGTGGTGATGGCTTGCTCGGTACGTACATCATCGAGAAAAACATCACGGGACACGCTGGCCAGCCCGATTTTCTGCGCCTCGGCTGCCGCAACGGTCTGCGCGCTGGTGCGACTGTCGACAAAGAATTTGTGGCGTTGCTGCAAGTTGCCCATCAGCCAGGCCATCGCTTGCGGCTGTGAGGTCATGCGGCTGCCCATGTGGTTGTTGATGCCACTGGTGTAGGGCACGGCCTTGAACGCGGCGTTGAGGCGTCTTTCAAGTTCGTCGACAGGCAGGTCCGGGTGCCAGGCAAAGGGCCCGGTGGCCGGGTCCATTGGCATGTGCAAAATGACGATCTTGCCGGCCTTGTAGGCCTCGCGGGCAAATTCTGCTGCATGGGGGGTGTCAGGCATCACGGCCGCAGTGACCGGGCCGGGCAAGGCCAGCACGCGGCGATCACGTGGCAGGTTTTGCCCCAGGTCATCGATGATCAGGCTCAGGTAAGCCTTGTGCGGCGCGGCTTGCTGGCTGGCCGGTGTCCCATGGGCGACGCCGGCCAGGCAGCAGAGCAGGGCGAAGGCTAGAGAAAGACGCACCTCAATTGCCGCGTGTAATGCTCAAGCCCTTGAGCAGGCTCAGAGCCTGGCTCAGCTGGAAGTCATCATCCTGCGGCATTGGCTTGGCTTTGGGGTTGGAGCCGGACGGTTTGTCGGCGCCGCCATTGCCATTGCCAAGGTGACCTTGCAGGTCGGCTTCCTTGTAGTACTCGGTGTCTTGTTCACGAGTGATCTTGGCGCGGCTGACTTCAATGTCCGGGACAATGCCCTGGGCCTGGATCGAGCGTCCGTTCGGGGTGAAGTACAGCGCCGTGGTGATTTTCAGCGCGCGGTCGTTGTTCAGTGGCAGTACGGTTTGCACCGAGCCTTTACCGAAGCTGGTGGTGCCCATGACCACGCCGCGTTTCTGATCTTGCAGGGCGCCGGCGACGATTTCCGATGCCGAAGCGCTGCCGCCGTTGATCAACACCACCAATGGAACGCCTTCGCTCAGGTCCTTGCCGGTGGCCGAGAAGCGCAGCTCCGAGTTCGCGATGCGGCCCTTGGTATAGACGATCAGGCCTTTGGTGATGAAATGATCGACCACTTCAACCGCCGATTGCAGCACGCCACCCGGGTTGTTGCGCAGGTCGAGGATGATGCCCTTGAGTCGCTTGTTGCCGTTTTCCCTGCGCAGTTTGGACAGCGCCGAGGCCACTTCTTCGCCGGTCTTGACCTGGAACTGGGTGATACGGATGTAGCCGTAACCGTCTTCCAGCAGTTGGGCCTTGACGCTCTTGACCTGGATATTGGCCCGGGTCAGGGTCACGTCAAACGGCGTGCCGCCATTGCGCACCAGGGTCAGGGTGATTTTCTGACCGATCTTGCCGCGCATTTTATCAACGGCTTCGGTCATGCTCAGGCCGCGTGTGGGCTGGCCATTGATCTTGACGATAAAGTCGCCCGCCTGAATGCCGGCCTTGCTGGCAGGGGTGTCGTCGATCGGAGAGACGATCTTGATGTTGCCGTCTTCGGTGCCGACTTCGATGCCCAGCCCGCCGAATTCGCCGCTGGTGCTTTCCTGCAGTTCGGCGAAATCTTCGGGGCCAAGGTACGCAGAGTGCGGGTCAAGGTTGCTGAGCATGCCTTTGATGGCATTCTCCAGCAGGGTTTTGTCGTCCACCGGCTCAACATATGCAGCCTTGATCCGATCCATGACCTCGGCAAATGTACGCAGCTCCTCCAGAGGCAGAGGCGCCTTGGCGCTGGCAGCGGCGCCGGCTGGCGCGATGGTTGGCTCGGCAGCAAATGCCATTGGCGAGCCGATCACCAGAGCGATCGTCAGGGCCAGCGAGTTGAGGCGGGACAAATGCGGCATGTTGAGCGAACTCCTACGTATTAAAGGTGATGGACTCATCCCTGAGTGCGACACCATTGTGCAGGGTCGCTTGGGCGGCCCTGCTGACGAATAGCGAAATACAGTGCTGGTGTGGCTTGCCCGCCGCTGTTGCCCACGGTGGAGATCACTTCGCCAGCTTTAACGATGTCTCCGGCAGACTTGAGCAGCGTCTGATTGTGGCCGTACAGGCTTAAGTAACCATTACCGTGGTCCAGAATGACCAGCTGGCCTGCGCCGCGCAGCCAGTCGGCAAACACCACGCGACCACCGTGTACCGCGTGTACCTGGCTGCCGGCATTGGCGCTGATCATCACACCGTCCCACTTGGTGCGCGAATCATCGCCACGGGTTTCACCGAAGCGTGCCAGCAATCGACCATCAACTGGCCATGGAAGTTTGCCCCGGGCCTGAGAAAAAACACCGCCGTAGGAAGCACCGGCACTGGACACCAATGCGCCCGGTGTTGACTGGACCGGTTTGCGCGGGGCGTCGGTGACCACCGATTCAGCCTCGCGCTGGCGTTTCTTCTCGGCTTCCTGCTGGGCGATCAAGGCTTTTTGTCGCGCCTGTTCGGCTTCGCGGGCCTGACGGGCGAGGGTTTCCTCGATGGTCTTGAGGACTTTAGCCAGATCGGCCTGATCCTGCTCGCGTGCCTGCAGTTTTTGATCGCGGTCCTTTACGTCGGTATTGAGCTTGGCCAGAACTTGCTGGCGCTCTGCGCGGACTTTGTCGAGTTCGGCACGCTGGGTGTCCAGGCTGCTTTTCTGAGTCAGCAACTGAGCCTGTTGCAGATTGATATCGGCTTCGACATTGGCCAGTTGGCGCAGGGTTTCGTTGAAACCCTTGAGCTGCTCCAGGCGGGCCTGGCTCAGGTAATCGTAATAGGTGAGGGTTCGGGCGAACTTCTCGGGGTTTTGCTGGTTGAGCAGCATTTTCAGGTATTCCTGACGCCCGCCCTGATAGGCGGCGCGGGCCTGAATGGCGATCAGGCGTTGCTGTTCAAGTTTTGCGCTGTGGAGTTTTTTTTTCTCGCTATCTAGGCGCAGCAGCTCGCCTTCACTCTTTTTTAGTTCTTGTTGCAGGGTTTCTACCTGCTTCTCCAGCTTGCCGATTTCGGTTTCGGTGCCGCGCAGGTCTTTCTGCACGCCGGATTTTTCTTCCTGGAGCTTGCCCAGGAGCTTTTTCAGCTCGCTGATATCCTGACGCGTGGCGTCAAGCTGCTGTTGGGTTTGCGCGCGCTCGTCGGCAAACGCCGGTTGGAGCAGGCATGCGAGGGTCAGGGCTATAAGGGCGCGAAGCATGGGGCGGGCGACACCTGGGGAACGGGACGGCCTAGTATGCCCGCCCTCGTCACCTATAAGAAATGGATGAAGGTGAAATTGTTGTAGTCGCTACCGAAGGCTGCGAAGGGGTGCGTAGCAGCCCGTTTTAACAAAGCTCACGCTATCCCTTCATAGGGCCTCAGCCTTTATCGCAGCCTGCGGCAGCGACTACAGGGTTTACATTAGTCGACCAGAATCGATTTGCCGGTCATCTCTTCAGGCTGTGGCAGGCCCAGCAGTTTGAGCATGGTTGGCGCCACGTCGGCCAGCACGCCGCCTTCGCGAACCTTGAGCGCGCGCTTGCCGACGTAGATGAACGGGACAGGCTCGCAGGTGTGTGCGGTGTGAGCCTGGCCGGTGGTGTCATCTGACATCTGCTCCACGTTGCCGTGGTCAGCCGTGATCAGGGCTTCACCGCCGACTTTGTCCAGGGCCTGGACAATCCGGCCCACGCAGGCATCCAGGCACTCAACCGCTTTGACGGCTGCGTCGAAGACACCGCTGTGGCCGACCATGTCGCCGTTGGCGTAGTTGACTACGATCACGTCATAACGCTGGTTCTCGATGGCATCGACGATGTGGTCGGTGACTTCGGGAGCGCTCATTTCAGGCTGCAGGTCGTAGGTGGCGACTTTTGGGGATGGCACCAGAATCCGCTCTTCACCCGGGAACGGCTCTTCACGCCCGCCCGAAAAGAAGAAAGTGACGTGGGCGTATTTTTCGGTTTCGGCAATGCGCAGCTGGGTTTTGCCGTTTTTGGCCAGGTAATCGCCGAGTACGTTTTCCAGGCTGCCGGGGGCAAATGCGCTTGGCGCCGGGATGCTGGCCGCGTATTGGGTCAGCATCACAAAGCCGGCCAGTTTTGGCTGGCGGGTGCGCTCGAACGCGTTGAAGTCGTCTTCAACGAATACGCGGGTCAGTTCCCGGGCGCGGTCGGCACGGAAATTCATGAAGACCACGGCGTCGCCGTCTTCAACCTTCACCGGCTCGCCGAGGGTGGTGGCTTTGACGAACTCGTCGCTTTCACCGCGGGCGTAAGCGGCGTCCAGACCTTCCTGGGCGGTAGCGGCGTTGAACTCGCCCTTGCCGTCGACGATCAGGTTGTAGGCCTGCTCTACGCGGTCCCAGCGATTGTCGCGGTCCATGGCGAAGTAACGGCCAATCAGACTGGCGATACGGCCTTTACCCAGATCCTTGAAGGCTTCGTCCAGCAGCTCGATGGACGACGAAGCGCTTTTTGGCGGTGTGTCGCGGCCATCGAGGAAGGCGTGCAGGTAGATTTTTTCGGCGCCGCGTTTAAACGCCAGCTCGGCCATCGCGATCAGGTGGTCCTGATGGCTGTGAACGCCGCCATCCGACAACAGACCCAGAATATGCACGGCCTTGCCTGCGGCCACAGCCTTGTCGACGGCGGCGCAAAGGGTCGGGTTTTCAAAAAACTCGCCGTCACGGATCGATTTGGTGACGCGGGTGAAATCCTGATACACCACGCGGCCGGCGCCCAGGTTCATGTGGCCGACCTCGGAGTTGCCCATCTGGCCGTCTGGCAGACCGACATCCATGCCTGAACCTGAGATCAGGCCGTTCGGCATGCTCGCGCAAAGACGATCCAGCACCGGTTTCTTGGCCGAATAAACGGCGTTGTATTCGTGACTTTCACTGTGACCGAAGCCATCCAGGATGATCAGGACCAAAGGTTTAGGCGTGGTAGTCATAGATCCCACTCGTGGCTGGTTTATAAGAAGGTATGAAGAGGACGCACAGTTTAAAGCGAAGTTCATGTGGCGTCACCGCCGGGCGGGGTTTGGCCGACCAAGGTGGCTGTGTATACTGGCCCACATTTTACGACCCTGGAACCTTCTGATGGTTGATCACCTGATTACATTTGCCACTGCTCACTACCTGCTTGTAGGCGCGTTTGTCATCCTGTTGGCGCTATTGATTGCTCACGAAATCAGCCGTGGCGGGCGCAGCATCAGCACTGGCGAACTGACCGGCCTGGTCAATCGCGACGAAGGTGTGGTGATTGATATTCGCCCGGTTAAAGACTTTGCCGCCGGCCACATCGTGGGAGCCCTGAACATCCCGCAAGACAAGCTGATGGCGCGCATTGCCGAGCTGGACAAGCACAAGGGCAAAACCATTATTCTGGTTGACGCTGCCGGTCAGCACTCGGGCTCCCACGCCCGTGAGCTGCTCAAGGCCGGTTACAACGCAGCCAAGCTGTCTGGCGGTATCTCCAGCTGGCGCGCTGACAACCTGCCAGTGGTGAAGTAAAGATGTCCAAGGTCATCGTTTACTCCAGCGACTACTGCCCTTACTGCATGCGAGCCAAGGCTCTGCTTGAGAACAAGGGCGTTGCCTTCGAAGAAATCAAGGTCGATGGCAAGCCACAGGTACGTGCCGAGATGGCTCAGAAGGCGGGTCGTACGTCGGTCCCGCAAATCTGGATTGGTGACAAGCATGTTGGCGGATGCGATGACCTGTTTGCTTTGGAGCGCGCAGGTAAATTGGATACGCTGCTGAACGTCTGACTCTCATTCTCTATAAGCCCCAAGATCAACAAGGATCTGTGATGACTGACCAACAGAACACCGCTGCTGTTAGCGATGAAGACACCGCTCCACAATTCTCCCTGCAGCGCATCTACGTGCGCGACCTGTCGTTCGAGGCCCCAAAAAGCCCGGCGATCTTCCGTCAGCAGTGGGAACCGAGCGTTGGTCTGGACCTGAACACCCGTCAAAAGCCGCTGGAAGGTGACTTCCACGAAGTGGTTCTGACCTTGTCGGTTACCGTGAAAAACGGTGACGAAGTGGCCTTTATCGCTGAAGTGCAACAGGCTGGCATCTTCCTGATCAAAAACCTTGATCCGGCGTCGATGAACCACACCCTTGGCGCGTTTTGCCCGAACATCCTGTTCCCGTATGCCCGTGAAACCCTGGACAGCCTGGTAACTCGCGGCTCGTTCCCTGCGTTGATGCTGGCTCCGGTGAACTTCGATGCCCTGTACGCGCAAGAATTGCAGCGCATGCAGGAAGAAGGCAGCCCGACTGTTCAATAAACAGCCGATGCCAAAAAAAAAGCGCCTGAGGGCGCTTTTTTTGTGTGTGGGAGGTGTGTTTACTTGAAACCCAGCTGGCGCCAGGCTTCGTACACGGCAACCGCCACGGTGTTGGACAGGTTCAGGCTACGGCAGCCTTCGCGCATCGGCAGTCGCAGGCGGTGATCGCCGTCCAGCGCGTCGAGCACCTCTGGCGGCAAACCACGGCTTTCAGGGCCGAACACAAAGGCATCGCCCTCGGCAAACTGCACGTCGTGAAAGGGCTTCGAACCTTTGGTGGTAAAGGCGAACAGGCGTGGATGACCCAGGCTTTCAAGGCAACTGGCCAGGTCGGCATGACGCTTGAGCGGCGCATACTCGTGGTAGTCGAGGCC
Source organism: Pseudomonas sp. NKUCC02_KPG (assembly GCF_019345465.1). Lineage (GTDB taxonomy): Bacteria > Pseudomonadota > Gammaproteobacteria > Pseudomonadales > Pseudomonadaceae > Aquipseudomonas. The sequence goes on along the minus strand of NZ_JAHKRC010000013.1, from coordinate 38,585 downwards.
GGCGCGGCGCAAGCGCTTGTCGTCCAGCTCAAAACCGATAGGCTCGATCAAATGCAGGTGGCAGCCGCTGTTGGCGCACAGCCTGATAATGTTGCCGGTATTCGGCGGAATTTCTGGTTGAAAAAGGATGACGTGAAACATGCACGGCTCCGAACTTAAAGATGGGCAGCATTCTACGCCTGAAGAGGACCCGCGACCGAAACTATGGCCACGGGTTTTAGGTTCTTTGGCGATAGTCGGTGTAATGGTAGGGATGATGATCGGTCGTTTGACTGCGCCAACCCCGGTAGAACTGCAACAGGTGGACGTGCTGGCGAACGGGTTGGTGGTGTGGTTCAGCGATGAGCCCAAGCTGCATGGTGAGCTGGTCGATGGCACCCTGGGGGTGTTGTTCGATGCCAAGGGCAAGCCGCAAAACGGCCAGTTAATGCTCAACGGCAAGAATGTGAACTGGCGGGTGCGGGATACGGACGCAGGTTTGCTGCTGACGGTGGTGGCAGCCCGTGCCTTGCAAGGCGACTGGGCCGGTGCGCCGCAGGATGGGCGCTGGCGTTTGCAGGTGAACCTGCGCGAGTAATAAAAGAGGGAATTCCAGCCTGCCTGTACCGGGTTCCCCAAAAGCGGTGTGCGCGTTGATGCAACAGGCATCAAGGCTGCGGGTGTAAAAGTGGGGAGTCTTGACCTGCCTGTATCAAGGTCCCCTAAAGCGGTGTTGCTTGTAATAGGTATTGCAGGGCGCGTGCCAATTTTTGTTTTTCTGTAGAAATTGCCTTATGAAAACGCAAAAGCCCCGGAATCCGGGGCTTTTGCGCATAACGCTCTCGCTAGGCTGAAAGCATTGATCTAGAGCTGTGCACGATATTGGGGCGGGTTGCTTTTGAGTGGTGCGGTCAGATCGAGTGCCCCTCAGGCCTCGTCGCCATCATCCTCGTCGCCATCGATCTTCATGCCCAGTTCCTTGATCTTGCGGGTCAAGGTGTTGCGGCCCCAGCCCAGCAGCACGGCAGCGTCCCGACGACGGCCCGCAGTGTGCTTGAGTGCCGTCTCGATCATGATCCGCTCAAAGGTAGGCACCGCACTGTCGAGCAAGTTGGATTGACCACGGCCCAGTGCCTGATCCGCCCACTGGCGTAGCGCCTGCTCCCAGTTGGTGACTGGAGAGGTGTCTTGCTGCAGGTTCAGCAGCTCCGGCGGCAAGTCGCTGATGTGCACTTCGCGACCCGAAGCCATCACCGTGATCCAGCGACAGGTGTTTTCAAGCTGGCGAACGTTGCCTGGCCACGGCAGGTTCTTGAGGTACTGCTCGGTCTCGGCCTTCAGCAGCTTGGGTTCTACCGACAGCTCTTGCGCGGCGCTGCTCAGGAAGTGGCGGGCCAGGGTCGGGATGTCTTCGCGACGGTCCGACAGGCGCGGGATGTGGATGCGAATCACGTTCAGGCGGTGGAACAGGTCTTCGCGAAACTTGCCGGCCTGGACCAGGGTTTCGAGGTTCTGGTGGGTGGCGGCAATGATCCGCACGTCAACCTTGACCGGGGTGTGTCCGCCAACACGGTAGAACTCGCCATCGGCCAGAACCCGCAGCAGACGGGTTTGGGTATCGGCAGGCATGTCGCCGATTTCATCCAGGAACAGAGTCCCGCCATCGGCCTGTTCAAAACGACCCCGGCGCAGGTTTGCAGCTCCGGTAAAGGCGCCTTTTTCGTGGCCGAAGAGCTCGGACTCCATCAGGTCCTTGGGGATCGCGGCCATGTTCAACGCGATAAATGGCGACGCGGCACGTGGGCTGTGGCGGTGCAGGGCGTGGGCCACCAGCTCCTTGCCTGTGCCTGATTCGCCGTTGATCAGAACCGTGATATTGGAATGGCTAAGGCGGCCAATGGCCCGAAACACCTCTTGCATCGCCGGCGCTTCGCCGATGATTTCAGGTGTTCTGGCCAGTGCCGGGGGGGCGGCCAGGCCTTGTTGTTCCTGGGCGTGCTGATTGGCACGCTTGACCAGTGACACGGCTTCATCGACGTCAAACGGCTTGGGCAGGTATTCGAATGCGCCACCTTGATAGGAGGCCACTGCGCTGTCCAGGTCGGAATGAGCGGTCATGATGATGACGGGCAGGCGAGGGTGCTGTTCGCGAATCTTGGCCAGCAAGTCCAGGCCGCTTGAGCCGGGCATGCGGATGTCCGAAATAATGACGTCGGGCTGCTGGCGAGCCAGACGGCTCATCACCCCATCGGCGCTGTCGAAACTTTGTGTGGTCATGCCTTCCTGTTGCAAGGCTTTTTCCAGGACCCAGCGGATAGAACGGTCGTCGTCGACGATCCACACGGTTTCACTTCGGCTCATGTCGATGCGGCTCCTTGTTCCAGTGGTAGAAAGATCGAGAAGAGTGTGTGGCCGGGGTGGCTTTCACACTCGATCAACCCCTGGTGCTGACTGATGATGTTCTGCGTGATGGAAAGGCCTAGCCCGGTGCCGTCTGGGCGCCCGCTGACCATCGGGAAGAACAGGGTGTCTTGCAGCTCGGCCGGAATGCCCGGCCCGTTGTCGATAATTTCGATTTTGGTGACCAGTCGGTGGCGCACGTGGCCAATGGTGAACTGGCGCATGGCGCGGGTACGCAGGCTGATACGCCCCAGCCGCAGCTCGTTTTGGCTGCCGATGGCTTGCATCGCGTTGCGCACGATGTTGAGGACGGCCTGGATCATTTGTTCACGGTCGATCAGCAGGTCGGGCAGGCTCGGGTCATAGTCGCGCACCAATGTGATGCTGCCCTGTGTTTCGGCCTCAACCAGGCTGCACACCCGCTCCAGCACTTCGTGGACATTGGTCATGGACAGCGAAGGCAGCTTGTTGGAGCCCAGCATGCGGTCGACCAGGTTACGCAGGCGGTCGGCTTCTTCGATGATCACGTTGGTGTAGTCACGCAGGTTTTCGTCCGGTAACTGACGGGCCAGCAACTGAGCAGCCCCACGAATGCCGCCCAGGGGATTCTTGATCTCGTGGGCCATGCCGCGTACCAGCATCTTGCTGGTTTCCTGCTTGGACAGCTGGGCTTCTTCTTTGGTGATGCGCAGCAAGCGGTCACGGGGGTGGACTTCGAGCAGCAGCATCGTGCCGCCATTGCTCAAGATGGGGGTTACGGCGTAATCCACCGTGAGGGTCTGGCCCGTCAGCGAGGTCAGCATGGCTTCGCGCTTGGTAAACGGATGCGCTTGCTCAACTGCCTGGCGCAGCGAATGCAGGGCCTCGGTGGACTCTGTAAAAAGCTCACTGATGAATTGCCCGTGACTGCGTTGACCGCTGATTGCCAACAGCATCTCTGCCGCCGGGTTCATGTACTCAAGGCGCAGATCGGCATTCAGTAACAGCGTGGCGGTGGTCAGGTTGTCGAGTAACAGTCGGTGCAGGGCGTCACTGATGGTCATGGGCCGATCCCGGATTGCGTGCGCGGGTGAGGCGCTGGTGCAATGAAAATGCAAAAACCAAACCAAGGCTCTGAAAAGAAGCATTAAACGCCTGAAATAGGCGCCTGAAACCCGTTCAGGCAATGCAGCCGGGCGGTGCGCAGGTGTTTTTGAACCAAATTGGGCTGGCTAATGCACAATCAAACTATCGTCGCACCAATATAGTGCATTTTTGATGAATGGATTCAGTTGCTCTGAAATGAGCCGGGGATGCTTGATTGGCGCGTTGAGGGTGGTGAGTCTGTGGCAGTCATTGTGTCGTCGCTGGCGAAGGCTGCGTTCGTCGCAAGGTCCTGCGGCCAGCGGCTACAGGTTTGGTGTTGTCAGTGAGACAGTGCCATGCCAGGCGCACCGGCATAGAACACGATCAGTTCAACGGGGGCCTTGCCGCTGATACCTCGATGGGAGGTGTTGACCACCTCGGGCAGAACCTGGCCAGGCTTGAGCGTGGTTTTGTGGATGCCGTCTTCGGTTTCGACCATCAGCTCGCCGGACACCAGATAGGCGAGGTTAGGCATGGGGTGGCTGTGCCATTTCAGCGTGGTGTTGGCCGGGAGCGTGATCTTGACCACGGTGAATTCCGGCTTGGCGTCCGGATAGCTATAAGCCGCCCCATCCCAGGACTTGTCAGCCTTGAGCAACTGCTCGACCTTGACCTCTGTGGGGGTGTTTTTACAACCCAGCAGTACCAGGCAGGCGCAAGTCAGGAACAGGGGTTTGAGGGCCATGAAAGGGTGCATGTCAGTCTCCGTTGGTTTGAGTGGCCTAAAGCTACCGATCACTCATCAAGGTGGCTGTCAGGTGCTGGCATGAATCCAGAGGCCCTGATCCTGTGCTCGCGTAAGACGTCGCCCACAAAAAAGCCTCCCGTAGGAGGCTTTTTCGAATCACGCCGCTTGCGCGGGCGTCACGGGATTAGCAGCTGTAGTACAGCTCGTATTCCAGTGGGTGTACGAAGGTACGAACCTGGATTTCTTCTTCGCTTTTCAGGGCGATGTAAGCGTCGATGAAGTCGTCGCTGAAAACGCCGCCTTTGGTCAGGAACGCACGACCTTTGTCCAGCTCTTCCAGGGCTTCTTTCAGGCTGCCGCAAACTTGTGGAATCTCTTTGGCCTCTTCAGGCGGCAGGTCATACAGGTTTTTGTCAGCTGCGTCGCCAGGGTGAGTCTTGTTCTGGATACCGTCCAGGCCAGCCATCATCAGTGCAGCGAAGCACAGGTACGGGTTGGCCGCTGGATCCGGGAAACGTGCTTCGATACGGCGAGCTTTAGGGCTGGACACGTAAGGAATACGGATCGATGCGGAACGGTTGCGAGCCGAGTAGGCCAGCATTACCGGAGCTTCGAAACCTGGTACCAGACGCTTGTAGGAGTTGGTAGCCGGGTTGGTGAAGCCGTTCAGTGCCTTACCGTGCTTGATGATGCCGCCGATGAAGTACAGAGCGGTGTCGGACAGGCCGGCATAGCCTTCGCCTGCGAAGGTGTTCTTGCCATCTTTGGAGATGGACATGTGAACGTGCATACCCGAGCCGTTGTCGCCGTACAGAGGCTTAGGCATGAAAGTAGCGGTACGGCCGTAGGCGTCTGCCACGTTGTGTACGCAGTATTTCAGGGTCTGAACTTCGTCAGCCTTTTTCACCAGGGTGTTGAACTGCACGCCGATTTCGTTCTGGCCGGCAGTTGCCACTTCGTGGTGGTGTACTTCGATAACCAGGCCCATTTCTTCCATGGCGTTGCACATGGAGGTACGGATTTCGTGGTCATGGTCGAACGGCGGAACTGGGAAGTAGCCACCTTTGACGCCTGGACGGTGGCCTTTGTTGCCGCCTTCCACGTCCTGGTCGGACATCCACGAACCTTGTTCGGAGTAGATCTTGAACATGGAACCGGAGATATCGGACTTGAACTTCACTTGGTCGAAAATGAAGAACTCTGGCTCCGGGCCGACGAAAACGGTGTCGCCGATACCGGTGGACTTCAGGTATTCCTCGGCACGGGTAGCGATGGCGCGTGGGTCGCGGTCATAGCCTTGCATGGTCGAAGGTTCGATGATGTCGCACACCAGGATCAGCGTAGGCTGTTCGGTGAACGGGTCCAGAACGGCAGTGCTGTCGTCTGGCAGCAGGATCATGTCGGACGCTTCGATGCCTTTCCAGCCAGCAATGGAGGAGCCGTCGAACATTTTGCCGTCGGTGAAGAAGTTTTCATCCAGCGCATCACGGGCCGGCATGGTCACGTGGTGCTGAGTGCCTTTGGTATCAGTGAAGCGCAGATCAATCCACTTGACGTCATGATCTTTGATGAGTTGAACCGACTTCGACATAGTGTCCTCCGGGGTGGCTTAGGGCGGGTAGTGGAATGCCCTTAATAAGTGGTTGATGCCGGCGCGAATACTCTGCCAAGGCAACCTGCCTCACAAGGGAGCAAATTGCATGCCAGTGCCCCGACTTGGGTTTAATGCCCCAATCTCAAGCAGGTTAGAGACGAAGACTACCGATTAGGCGCACTTATCGCACTCAAATGAAGCGATTAAAGGCATTTACGTCCCATTTTGGTGCGCCGAAAACCGTTTGTACGATAACTGGTTAAACCTTGAACAATTTCCGCTATAATCCGCGCCCCCCTTTTTTGGCAGGCTGCTCGCGCGCTGTTTTCATGAAACTAATCGTTAAAGTCTTCCCCGAAATCACTATCAAGAGCCGTCCGGTTCGGATGCGTTTCGTCCGTCAATTGGCTAAAAACATCCGTGCTGTGCTCCGCGATCTGGACCCGGCTGTGGTGGTGACGGGCGTGTGGGACAACATCGAACTGCAAACGCGCGTCAGTGATCCTAAAGCCTTGAAAGAAATGACCGAACGCCTGAGCTGCATGCCGGGCATCGCGCATTTCCTGCAAGTTGACGAGTACCCGCTGGGCGACTTCGACGACGTCGTTGAGAAGTGCAAATTGCACTTTGGCGATGCGCTGGCCGGCAAGATCTTTTCCGTGCGTTGCAAGCGCGGTGGCAAGCACCCATTTACCTCGATGGAAATCGAGAAATACGTCGGCAGCAAGCTGCGTCGTGAGTGCGGTGCCGCCGGAATTGATCTGAAAAAGCCGGAAATTGAAGTGCGCTTCGAAATTCGCGACCAACGGTTGTTTGTGATTCACAGCCAGCACGACAGCATAGGCGGCTTCCCGCTGGGCTCTCTGGAACAGACCCTGGTGTTGATGTCCGGCGGTTTCGATTCCACCGTCGCGGCCTACCAGATCATGCGTCGCGGCCTGATGAGCCACTTCTGCTTCTTCAATCTGGGCGGACGTGCCCATGAACTGGGCGTGATGGAAGTCGCGCACTTTATATGGAAGAAGTACGGCAGCTCCCAGCGTGTGCTGTTTGTCAGCGTTCCGTTCGAAGAAGTTTTGGGCGAAATTCTCGGCAAAGTCGATAACAGTCATATGGGCGTCATTTTGAAGCGTATGATGTTGCGCGCTGCGACCCGTATTGCCGAACGTCTCGAAATTGAAGTGCTGGTGACGGGTGAAGCGATTTCCCAGGTGTCGAGCCAGACGCTGCCCAACTTGTCGCTGATTGACTCGGCTACCGACAAACTGGTGTTGCGTCCGCTGATTGCGAGCCACAAGCAGGACATCATTGATCAGGCGGTTGAAATCGGTACGGCCGATTTTGCCAAGCACATGCCTGAATATTGCGGGGTGATTTCGGTCAACCCCAAGACCCACGCCAAACGCAACCGCGTGGAGTACGAAGAACAACAGTTCGATATGGCCGTGCTCGAGCGAGCGCTTGAGCGGGCCAAAATGGTGCCGATTGATCGAGTGATCGAGGAATTGGGCCAGGACTTGCAAGTCGAAGAAGTCAGCGAAGTGCTGGCGGGCCAGATCGTGATCGACATCCGTCACCCGGATGCTCAGGAAGATCAACCGCTGGAACTGGCTGGCATCGAAGTACAAGCGTTGCCGTTCTATGCACTGAACAGCCGCTTCAAGGAACTGGATGACACTCGTCAGTACCTGTTGTATTGCGACAAAGGCGTGATGAGTCGCCTGCATGCTCACCATTTGCTCAGTGAGGGACATGCCAATGTGCGCGTTTATCGACCGAGCTAAGAGCCCGGGGCTGTATGCCTGTGGCCTGCGTCACCGGCCCCCCGACGCCACCGTCAAGCTGTAACGGCTTGCACGGACTCTACTGTTAATCGCTGCCTGGACTCAGTCAGCACACCGAATCCTCTGATCGAGATACACAAGTGATCGAAAATCTACGTAACATCGCCATCATTGCTCACGTTGACCACGGTAAAACTACCCTGGTAGACAAACTCTTGCGTCAATCCGGCACTCTGGAGCGCAACGAGCTCAACGACGAGCGCGTGATGGACTCCAACGACCAGGAAAAAGAGCGCGGCATTACCATTCTTGCCAAGAACACCGCTATTAACTGGAACGGCTACCACATCAACATCGTGGACACCCCGGGCCACGCCGACTTCGGCGGCGAAGTTGAACGCGTAATGTCGATGGTTGACTCCGTTCTGCTGCTGGTTGACGCTCAAGACGGCCCTATGCCGCAAACCCGTTTCGTGACCAAGAAGGCTTTCGAAGCCGGCCTGCGTCCAATCGTGGTGATCAACAAGGTTGACCGTCCAGGCGCGCGTCCGGACTGGGTTCTGGATCAGATCTTCGACCTGTTCGACAACCTGGGTGCTACCGAAGAACAGCTGGACTTCAAAGTAGTTTACGCCTCGGCCCTGAACGGTATTGCTGGTCTTGACCACACCGACATGGCTGAAGACATGACCCCGCTGTACCAGTCGATCGTCGACAACGTACCGGCTCCAAAAGTTGACCGTGACGGTCCATTCCAGATGCAAATCTCGGCACTGGACTACAACAGCTTCCTGGGCATTATCGGCGTTGGCCGTATCGCTCGTGGTCGCGTCAAGCCAAACACCCAGGTTGTGGCTATCGATGCCGACGGCAAGCGCCGTAACGGTCGTATCCTGAAGCTGATGGGTCACCACGGTCTGCACCGTATCGACGTTGACGAAGCAGCTGCCGGCGACATCGTCTGCATCAGCGGCTTCGACCAGCTGTTCATCTCCGACACTCTGTGCGACCCACTGAATGTTGAAGCGATGAAGCCGCTGACCGTTGACGAACCTACCGTTTCGATGACCTTCCAGGTTAACGACTCGCCGTTCTGCGGCCGTGAAGGCAAGTTCGTAACCAGCCGTAACATCAAAGAGCGTCTGGACAAAGAACTGCTGTACAACGTTGCTCTGCGCGTTGAAGAAGGCGACACCGCTGACAAGTTCAAAGTGTCTGGCCGTGGTGAGCTGCACTTGTCCGTACTGATCGAAACCATGCGTCGCGAAGGCTTCGAAATGGGTGTTGGTCGTCCGGAAGTGATCATCCGCATGGTTGACGGCGTTAAGCACGAACCGTACGAAAACGTAACCATCGACCTGCCAGAAGAATCCCAGGGTTCAATCATGGAACAGATCGGTATCCGTAAAGGCGATCTGACCAACATGGTTCCGGATGGCAAGGGTCGTGTTCGTCTTGAATACAACATCCCTGCACGTGGCCTGATCGGTTTCCGTAACGAGTTCCTGACTCTGACTTCGGGCGCTGGCATCCTGACCTCGATCTTCGACCGTTACGACGTGATGAAGTCGGGCGACATGTCCGGCCGTCAGAACGGCGTTCTGGTTTCGGTTGCTACCGGTAAGGCTCTGACTTACTCGCTGGAAACCCTGCAAGCTCGCGGCAAACTGTTCCTGGGTCACGGTGAAGACGTGTACGAAGGTCAAATCGTCGGCATCAACAGCCGCGACAACGACCTGGGCGTTAACCCAACCAAAGGCAAGAAGCTCGACAACATGCGTGCTTCGGGTAAAGACGAAACCATCGCTTTGGTTCCGCCTATCCGCTTCACTCTGGAGCAAGCTCTGGAATTCGTACAGGAAGATGAACTGTGCGAAGTAACGCCTAAGTCCATCCGTCTTCGTAAGAAGATCCTGGGCGAAAGCGAGCGTACCCGCGCTGCGAAGAAATCCGGTAACAACTAAGTTATTTAGTTAGCCGTAAAAAAACGCCCCCGACCTTGCGGTCGGGGGCGTTTTTTTATGTCCGGGTTTTAGATGTTTACCTGTAGCCGCAGCCGGCGGCAGTGGCTACAGGTGATGCCTTAGAAAACCATCAACTTCTCGCTGCTGTTCTTGCGCTCAACGGCTTTAGGCACGTAGGCGCAATAACCAGGGCGGGGGCCCACTCGCGGGTGGTTGCGGCAGGTGTCCGGGCGGATTTCATAGATGGTGCACATCCGTGACTTGCGATCCAGATACAGGCAGTCGTTGTTGCTCATGCGCTGCAACGTGAAAATCCCGGACTTCTGGTTGAAGCGCTCCACGATCCCTTCTTTTTGCAGGCGCTTGGCGATGTTCTTCGGTGGGTCGCCCATCTCGAATTCATCGACGATGCCGATGCGGATCAGGTCTTTGATCTTGACCTCGACCGGCAACGTGCAGCAGCTGGAAATGCAGGAGCCGCACATGGGCGCGGAGTATTTGGCCCAGGTATCGAGACGGTCGATTTCCGCGGCGGCGATCAGGTTGGACTTCATCAGGCTTGTATTCCAGCGTGCATCAGGGCGCGCGATCATACCGGTGTTGATGAATGTGTGAACAACCATTTGCCGGTTTTTCGATCAGGGCCATGTTTTAAAGCATTCAACGGCGTATTTGCCTCGTTTTGGGGCATCGCACATGTCGTCAGTTTTATTTAAACAATCACCCAAAAAAATCTTTAACCAAGTCACTTTGTTTCTGTCCAAGCGTCTAGGCTGACACCATTCGTTCTTCAAATCGCCCATCTCGATTGAGGTTGTATCGATGTCCCAGGAACCGCTTGTTCGTGACGCACAGGTGGCGGCTTTCCGTGCCGCTGTAGTAGCCAAACTGACTTACGCGGTGGGTAAGGACCCGGAACACGCGTTTGACCATGACTGGTTTGAAGCTATTGCTCTGGCCGCCCGCGACCATATGGTCGAGCACTGGATGGACCACACGCGCCAGATTTATCGCAAGGACCAGAAACGGGTGTACTACCTGTCGCTGGAATTTCTGATCGGCCGCTTGCTGTATGACAGCCTGAGCAATCTGGGGTTGCTGGAGGTGGCCCGCGAAGCACTGACCGAGCTTGGGGTCGACCTGGAGCGTATCCGCCTGCTGGAGCCGGATGCGGCGCTGGGCAACGGCGGTCTGGGCCGGTTGGCCGCCTGCTTTATGGAAAGCATGTCGACCCTGGGCATTGCGGCTCACGGCTACGGCATCCGCTACGAGCACGGTCTGTTTCGCCAGAGCATTGTCGACGGCTGGCAACAGGAGCAGACCGAGAACTGGCTGGACTTTGGCAACCCCTGGGAGTTCGAGCGTGCCGAGGTGTTGTACTCGGTCGGCTTTGGCGGTTCGGTCGAGACCAAACAGGATGAGCAGGGCCAGCTACGCCAGATCTGGTGGCCGGGCGAGACCGTACGGGCCATTGCGTATGACACCCCCGTAGTGGGTTGGCGCGGGGCCAGCGTCAACACCTTGCGCCTGTGGCGGGCGAGGGCGCTGCACGATTTGAACCTGGGCCGGTTCAACGCGGGCGACCATTTGGGTGCAGTGGCCGAAGTGGTGCGGGCTGAAAGCATCTCTCGCGTGCTGTACCCGGCTGACAGCAACGAAGCGGGGCAAGAGCTGCGCCTGCGCCAGGAGTTCTTCTTTGTCTCGGCCTCGCTGCAGGACCTGCTGCGTCGTCATCTGCATGTGCATGACACGCTGTTGAACCTGGCCGAGCATGTCTCGATCCAGCTCAATGACACCCATCCCTCGATTGCCGTTGCCGAGTTGATGCGCATTCTGGTCGATGAACACGGCATCGAGTGGCACGCGGCGTGGCAGGTCACGGTCGATACCCTGTCGTACACCAACCACACGCTGCTTCCGGAGGCGCTCGAAACCTGGCCCGTTGGCTTGATGGAGCGCCTGTTGCCGCGCCATATGCAGATTATTTATCTGATCAACGCGTACCATATCGATGCGTTGCGGGCCAAGGGTATTCACGACTTTGACGTGCTGCGTGCGGTTTCGCTGATTGAAGAGGACCACGGGCGGCGAGTGCGCATGGGCAACCTGGCCTTCCTGGGCTCCCACAGCGTGAACGGGGTATCCGGGCTGCACACGCAGTTGATGCGCAGCACCGTGTTTGCCGAACTGCACAAGCTCTACCCTGATCGGATCAACAACAAAACCAACGGTGTCACCTTTCGCCGCTGGCTGTTCCAGGCCAACCCACCGTTGACCTCGATGCTGGTGGATGCACTGGGGCCCGATGTCCTTGATGAAACCGAGTACAAGCTGATCAAGCTGGAGCCTTTTGCCGAGCGTGCCGATTTTCGCAAACGTTTCGCCGATCAGCGCCTGCAAAGCAAATGCACCCTGGCGGCGCTGATTTATGAGCGTTTGGGTATCGTGGTCAACCCTGAAGCGATGTTCGATGTGCAGGTCAAACGGATTCACGAGTACAAGCGTCAGCTGCTCAACCTGATGCACACCGTGGCGCTGTACCAGGCCATTCGTGCCGAGCCGGGTAATCATTGGGTGCCACGGGTGAAGATTTTTGCCGGCAAGTCGGCGGCCAGTTATGAACAGGCCAAACTCATCATCAAACTGGCCAACGACATCGCCCGCACCGTCAACAATGACCCCACCGTGCGTGGTTTGCTCAAGGTGGTGTTTATCCCCAACTACAACGTCAGCCTGGCCGAAAGCATCATTCCGGCGGCGGATCTGTCCGAGCAGATATCCACTGCAGGCTACGAAGCATCGGGCACCAGCAACATGAAATTCGGCCTTAACGGCGCACTGACCATCGGCACGATGGATGGGGCCAACGTGGAGATGTGCGAGCGGGTCGGGGCGGACAACATGTTTATCTTCGGGCTCAGTTCGCAGCAGGTTGAAGCGCGCAAACGCAATGGCGAGTTCCACGCGGCGCCGGATGTGGCCGCATCCCATCGGCTCAATGATGTGCTGCAGGCGATTCGCGGCGGGGTGTTTTCACACGATGACCCGGCGCGCTACACCGGGCTGGTGGACTCACTTATTGAGTACGACCGGTTTCTGGTGTGTGCGGATTTCGATGCTTATTGGGATGCGCAGATGCGTGTGGAACACCTGTGGCAGGACAAGGACGAGTGGTGGCGCAAGGCGGTGCTGAACACTGCGCGCATGGGCTGGTTCTCATCGGACCGCACCATTCGTGAGTATGCCACCGACATCTGGAAAGCGCTGTAACGCACCTGTAGTCGCTGCCGCAGGCTGCGAAGGGGGCATTTAGCCCTTGAGAGCACGGGTTGCTCTGCAACCCTTCGCAGCCTGCGGCAGCGACCACAGGGTTTTTTGCAGGTGATTTAAGGGTTCAGCAGAACCCGCTCTGTCGGTTCTGAGTCTGATTAGAAGATTTGCACGGCAACACGCGCTAAACTGCGCGGGTTTTTCGCCCCCTCCCCATTGTTCGGAGCCTTACATGTCCCGCGTTACCCTGAGTCGCTATTTGATCGAGCAGACCCGCAGCAACAACACGCCTGCTGATTTGCGTTTCCTCATCGAAGTGGTGGCGCGTGCTTGCAAAGAGATCAGCCACGCCGTGTCCAAAGGCGCCCTGGGTGGTGTTCTGGGCAGCATGGGCACCGAAAACGTACAAGGTGAAGTGCAGAAGAAACTCGACGTGATTTCCAACGAGATCCTGCTCGAAGCCAACGAATGGGGCGGTCACCTGGCCGGCATGGCGTCCGAAGAAATGGACAATGCCTACCAGATCCCGGGCAAGTACCCGAAAGGCGCCTACCTGCTGGTATTCGACCCACTGGACGGTTCGTCGAACATTGATATCAACGCTCCGGTCGGCACTATCTTCTCTGTGCTGCGTTGCCCGAACGAATACCTGACCCAGAATGAGCCGTTGAACGAAAAGGCCTTCCTGCAGCCAGGCACCCAGCAGGTAGCTGCCGGCTATGCCATCTACGGTCCTCAGACCATGCTGGTATTGACCCTGGGCGACGGCGTTAAAGGCTTCACCCTGGACCGCGAAATGGGCAGCTTCGTTCTGACCCACGAAGACATCACCATTCCTGAAACCACCCAGGAATTTGCCATCAACATGTCCAACCAGCGTCACTGGGAAGCTCCGGTCCAACGCTATGTAGACGAGTTGCTGGCGGGTGAAGAAGGTCCGTTGAACAAGAACTTCAACATGCGTTGGGTGGCCGCGATGGTTGCCGACGTACACCGTATCCTGACCCGCGGAGGCCTGTTCATGTACCCGCGCGACAGCCGTGAGCCGTCCAAGCCGGGCAAGCTGCGCTTGATGTACGAAGCCAATCCGATGTCGTTCCTGGTTGAACAGGCTGGCGGTGCGTCCACTGACGGCCATCAGCGCATCCTCGATATCCAGCCTGAAGGCCTGCACCAGCGTGTAGCGGTGTACCTGGGCTCGAAAGAAGAAGTGGCGCGCATTACCGATTACCACAAAGCCTAAGCACGCCTCACTGCCCCCTCCTGTGGGAGCGGGCTTGCTCGCGATAGCATCGATACGGTCAATCAGTTGAACCGGGTTGCATGCATCGCGAGCAAGCTCGCTCCCACAGGTGTTTCAGATCATTGTCTTTGCCTGACTGACGCCCCTCGCCAAACAAATCCCTGCAACCTGCGGGAACCACCCTGCACTTTTCTCTTCTAAGCTTGCATCAGGCATCTATGCCGACCTTTCCATGCAGGAGCTTTCCATGAAGTTGCGTACTTTGGCGGTGTTGTCGTTCTGCGTATTGCTGGCGGCGTGCAGCAAGATCAATCAACAAAACTACTCAAAACTGTCGGCAGGCATGACCAAGGCTGAGGTTGAACAGCTGCTGGGCAGCCCGACCGATTGTTCGGGTGCATTGGGGGTGTCGAGCTGCACCTGGGGCGATCAGAAGAGCTTTATCAGCGTGCAATACGCGGGCGATAAAGTGCTGATTTTTTCGGGGCAGGGTCTGAAGTAATACCGCTCAGGAGCGTTCGCGATGAAACGTCTTTTAGTCAGCCTGGGGGCCGCGCTGTTGCTGGCCGGGTGCGCGGGTTCCAGCAGCGATTCGCTGGCGCCCAACACCGTTGCAAGCGTCGATCTCAAACGCTATCAGGGCACTTGGTATGAGTTGGCGCGCTTGCCGATGTTCTTCCAGCGCAACTGTGCGCAGTCCGAAGCCCATTACAGCTTGAAGCCTGACGGTAACGTAGCCGTGTTGAACCGCTGCCGCACAGCAGAGGGCAAGTGGGAAGAGGCAAAGGGCACGGCAACGCCGCAGGTGGAGGGTAAAACCGACAAGCTGTGGGTCGAGTTCGACAATTGGGTATCAACAGTTCTGCCGGGTGTCACCAAGGGCGACTACTGGGTGTTGTACCTGGGGGACGACTACAGCACGGCGCTGGTGGGCAACCCCGACCACCGCTATTTGTGGTTGTTGTCGCGCAAACCGCAGGTTGATCAGCAAACCCGTGATGAATTGCTCAGCAAGGCTCAGCAGCAGGGCTACGACACGTCACGTTTGATCTGGCGTACGCCGGATGCACAGATGCCCAAAGACACCCAATAAACAAAAACGCCCCTCAGTTGGCACCAAGGGGCGTTGGCTGGGCGCTTAGGCGCGCAGCAGGGTCTTCCATGCGCGGTTCTGGTACACGGCGATGGCTTGCTGCTTACGGGCATTGAGCAACTCGTCGTTGTGCTCTGCGTCGTCAGTGATTGGCAGGTTGGCCAATTCCTGCAGCTTGTTCATCTCGCCGTACAAACGGTCCAGTTCCGGAATTTCCAGCACGTTACGCGCCAGACGCAACCAGGCCTGAATGCGCTCGATGCGCGGCAGTTGCTCGGCCAGATCTTCGGGTTGCTGCTGGTAGCGGTTCAAGCGCAAGGCAATCGCCTCATCCGACAACAAGCGCGGCAGCCAGCTGTGCAGTTGTGCGGCGCCTTGACGGTTGCCACGGGTGGTGCCGCGATCAACGGTCCAGCTGCGCGCCATCAACCAGCGCGAAGTGTTCAGTGAGAACTGGCCCCAGCGCGGGTCTTCCAGCTCTTCAAGGAACTGCTCAGGGGCGGCTTTACGAACGTCTTCGTCGTCCTGGCCGATCTGAACCAGCGGGCGCCAGTCTTCAAGCAGGGCGTCCAGCTCAGCACGCAAGGTGCTGGTGGACTGGCGTGGAGCGGCTTGACCCAGGCTGCTGACCAGCGCGCGCAGGTCAATCAATTGCTGAACCCAGTCCTGCAGCAAACGCCAGTGGCCATTGAAACGGTACTGCTCGGCCAGACGCTGGCTGTTGCCCAGCAAGTGCCAGGCCAGGGCGGCGAAGGCATCGTCCAGTGGCGTCTCGGGTGTCAGCTCTGGGGCGGGCAGGTTGACGCTGTAGCTGTTGGCGTCGAACAGGCGATAGCCACGTTCGGCCTTGCTGATGTCACAAGGCATCAGGGCCAGCTTCTCGGCCAGTTCTGCTGCCAGTTCCAGCAGGGCAGATGGCTCGCCTTCGCGCAGTTCGAGTTCCAGTTCGCAGATTTCTTCTTTCTGCTTGCCGGCAATCACGTGGCCCAGGTCCAGGGCCGCTTCGATGACCACTTTGGCCTTGCCGCGGCCCCAGGAGATTTCAGCGCGTTCACGTACGAAATCAGTGGTGAAGATTGGCTTCAGGGTTTTTTTGTCCAGCTCGGCCAACTCTTCTGGCCAGCATTCGCCGTCGAGCTTCTTGATGTCGAGCTTGGCTTTCGGCAGGTTCCAGTCGTACTCATTACGCTCGGACAAACCGGCGATGCTTTGGCCGCGGGTCTTGAGGGTCTGAATCACGTCTTCGCCATCGCGGCGCAGGCGCAGGGCAACCTTGGCCTTGGCCAGATCGCGCTCAGGCGTGTCGAAGTACTGGTTCAACAACTCACGGCTTTCCCAGCCACTTTTGTTGCGCTTTTTCAGTAAGGGGTGCTCGCGCAGGGCGGCGAGGGTTTCGCGGCTGACGCGGAGTTTGATTTCGGTTTCTTTCTGCATGGCCGGAAAATCCAGGATCGGTGCGCAGCCGGGAAAAGTGTGGCTGCCAAGGCCGTGCAGTGTACAGGACAAGCCGCCCCGGCGCGCCGAACGGGTTTATTCTGCGCAGCAGATGGCTCTATGATGGGCCTCGCCCCGCCAACAGGAAGTCAGCGCATGCCTTTACCTTCCATGAAAGAGCAGTTCGCTGCCTTGATCGCCACACCGTCGGTCAGTTGCACCCAGCCTTATCTGGATCAGTCCAATCGCGGGGTGATCGATTTGCTGGCCACCTGGCTGAGCGAGCTGGGCTTTAGCTGCGATATCCAGCAGGTCAGCCCCGGCAAGTTCAACTTGCTCGCCACCTTCGGCAGCGGTCCCGGAGGACTGGTGTTGGCCGGTCACAGCGACACCGTGCCCTACGATGAAGCGCTGTGGCAGACCGATCCACTCAAGCTGACAGAAGTGGATAACCGCTGGGTCGGCCTAGGCAGTTGCGACATGAAGGGTTTTTTCGCGCTGGTGATCGAAGCGGTGCGCCCGTTGCTCGATCAACCGTTCAAGCAGCCGCTGCTGATTCTGGCCACGTGCGACGAAGAGACATCGATGGCTGGCGCCAGGGCGCTGGTCGAAGCCGGCAGGCCGCTGGGCCGTGCCGCGGTGATTGGCGAGCCGACCGGACTCAAGCCGATCCGCATGCACAAGGGGGTGATGATGGAGCGCATCGAGATTCTCGGGCGCAGTGGCCACTCATCCGACCCAAGCCTGGGGCACAGCGCCCTTGAAGCCATGCACGATGCGATCAGCGAACTCAAAGGCCTGCGTCAGCAGTGGCTCAACGAATACCGCAACCCGCAGTTCAGCGTGCCGCAGCCGACCCTGAACTTTGGCTGTATTCATGGTGGCGATAACCCGAACCGGATTTGCGGGCAGTGCTCGCTGGAATTTGACCTGAGACCGTTACCGGGCATGGACCCCAACGAGCTGCGGGCCATCATTCGCAGCAAGCTGCAACCTTTGGCCGAGCGCCATCAGGTGAAAATTGATTTCGCGTCCATCGCAGCCGGAGTGCCGCCATTCGAACAGGACGCCGATGCAGAGCTGGTACGGGTGGCCGAACGACTCACCGGCCATCGCGCGCAAGCAGTGGCGTTTGGCACCGAAGCGCCTTATCTTCAGCAGCTTGGCTGCGAAACGCTGGTACTGGGCCCGGGCGACATCGCCTGTGCGCATCAGCCGGGGGAATACCTGGAAATGTCACGTTTGCAGCCGACCGTGCGTCTACTGACTCAACTGGTCGAACACTATTGCCTGAAATAGTGGCGATCCCCTTTGCTTTTCACACAAGGAGAACACGCGTGTTGCCGACCCTGTTTCGACGATAACCATCAGCCCGATGTGCGTTTGCTGTTTTAGCCCTTTTTTAGGCGATTTATTTTTTACAGGCTTTGGTTATGCACGATTACGTTAACTGGTTGCGTCACGCGTCTCCTTACATCAATGCCCACCGCGATTGCACCTTTGTCGTCATGCTCCCCGGCGACGGTGTGGCGCATCCCAATTTTGGCAATATCGTCCACGACCTGGTGCTGTTGCACAGCCTGGGCGTGCGCCTGGTGCTGGTTCACGGCTCGCGTCCGCAAATCGACAGCCGCCTTGAAGCCCGTGGTCTGGTGCCGTACTACCACAACGGCATGCGCGTCACCGACGCCTCCACCCTGGAATGCGTGATCGACGCCGTGGGGCAGTTGCGCATCGCGATTGAGGCGCGCTTGTCGATGGACATGGCATCTTCGCCGATGCAGGGCTCGCGCCTGCGGGTCGCGAGCGGCAACCTGGTGACGGCACGGCCGATCGGGGTGCTCGATGGCGTGGACTTCCACCACACCGGTGAAGTCCGTCGTGTCGACCGCAAGGGCATCAACCGTCTGCTCGATGAGCGCTCGATTGTGTTGCTATCGCCCTTGGGCTACTCGCCGACCGGCGAGATTTTCAACCTGGCGTGTGAAGACGTCGCCACCCGTGCCGCTATCGACCTGGCGGCTGACAAGCTGCTGTTGTTCGGCGCCGAGTCCGGCTTGCTCGATGCAGAAGGGCGCTTGGTGCGCGAGCTGCGCCCACAGCAAGTGCCTGCCCACATGAAGCGTTTGGGCAGCGACTACCAGGCCGAGCTGCTGGAAGCGGCGGCCGAGGCCTGCAGCGGTGGTGTGGCTCGTAGCCATATCGTCAGCTATGCCGAAGATGGCGCCTTGCTGACGGAGCTGTTCACCCGTCATGGTGGCGGTACGTTGGTGGCCCAGGAGCAATTCGAACTGATCCGTGAAGCAGCGATTGAAGACGTCGGCGGTTTGCTGGACCTGATCAGCCCGCTGGAAGAACAGGGCATTCTGGTGCGTCGCTCGCGAGAAGTGCTGGAGCGTGAGATCGAACAGTTCAGCGTGGTTGAGCGCGAAGGGATGATTATCGCCTGTGCGGCGCTGTATCAGATTGCTGATTCGGATGCGGGGGAGCTGGCGTGCCTGGCGGTGAATCCGGAGTACCGTCATGGTCGCCGTGGGGATGAGCTGCTGGAACGCATCGAAAACCGCGCCCGGGCACAAGGGTTGAAAACCCTGTTCGTATTAACCACGCGTACTGCGCACTGGTTCCGTGAACGCGGGTTTGAACCTAGCGGTGTCGAGCGCCTGCCGGCGGCGCGAGCGTCGCTGTACAACTATCAGCGTAACTCCAAGATCTTCGAGAAAACGCTGTAAAGCGCCTGTGGCTCCCTCACCTTATGCAGCCTCCAAAACTTTGTAGTCGCTGAGGAGCGGAGCGAGGCTGCGATCGAGCGCGAAGCGGTCGTAAACCCGGTGAGCGTGGTGTATCTGACACACCGCAGCGAATGGATTTACGGCCGCTGCGCAGCCGATCGCAGCCTCGTGCCTCGTCAGCGACTACAGCAAAGGCTTTGAGGGGCTTTTGATCTGCCTAGTTACTGATCGCCAAAATACTCGCCTGATACGAGGCCACAAACAGGTCGAAGTCGCCTTCTTCTGTTTGTTCGGTCTGGATCTGTTCGAGCAATGACTTGCGTGCTTTCTCTTCAAACGCGGCCTGATCTTCTGCGCTCAACGGTTCGCTACGGAAGAACTCGGCATGGGCCAGGCTTTGGCGCATCGAGAACTGGGCGAAGCTTTCGTTGTGCTCACTCATGCTGGCCAGCACTCTGGCAGACGGCGTCAGTGACACGTCCTTGATCTTGGCCAACTGTTCGTCGACGGCTTTGCTGTGGTGATCGCCACCGTGGCTCTGGTCGAGCAGGGCGGCCAGCGGCGCGATTTTTTCCAGCAGTTCTGCCGCCCATTCCTTCATGTCGACGGCTGCACCATCACGCTGCAGTTGCAGGCCCGGACGGCGACCCTCCATGACTACGCTCAGGAAGTTCGAAGAGCAGCTGCCGCACCCTGTGCTGTCGAACTGCGGGCTGTCTTGCAGCGCGCAATACAGCAGGAAGGCGTCCAGAAAACGTGCCTCTGGCAGGTCAATGCCCACCGGCAGGAACGGGTTGATATCCAGCAAACGCACTTCAACGTACTGCACGCCACGGGACACCAGGGCCTGAATCGGCCGCTCGCCGGTGTAGGTCACACGCTTGGGACGGATGTTGGAGTAGTACTCGTTTTCGATTTGCAGGATGTTGGTGTTCAACTGCACCCATTCACCATCCTTGTGCGTGCCGATTTCAACATAAGGCGCGTAAGGTGTGGCCACTGCTTTGCGCAGGCTGTCGGTGTAGCTGTCCAGATTGTTGTAGCACGGCGTCAGGCCAGCCTGGGCGTTGCTCTGGTAACCCAGGTCGCTCATGCGCAGGCTGGTGGCGTACGGCAGGTAGAGCGTGTCGGGGTCCAGTTGTTCCAGCTGGTGTGAACGACCGCGCAAAAAGCCGGCGTCCAGCGCTGGGGAGGCACCGAACAGGTACATCAGCAGCCAGCTGTAACGACGGAAGTTGCGAATCAGGGCGATGTAGGCGTTCGACTGATAGTCGCGCTCGGTACCCACAAAGCCTTCGGCCTGCATCAGCACGGGCCACAGAGCCTCGGGCAGGGAGAAGTTGTAATGGATACCGGCGATGCACTGCATGGTCTTGCCGTATCGCAGGGCCAGGCCCTTGCGGTACACGTACTTGAGCTGCCCGATGTTGGACGTGCCGTAGTAGGCAATCGGGATATCTTCTTCGGCCGGCAACGGGCACGGCATCGAAGGGCTCCACAGGAACTCGTTGCCGAGCTTGCTGTAGGCAAAGCGGTGGATCTTGTCGAGGCTGGCCAGCGTCTGCGCCGGATCGGGCAGGGCCGGGGTGATGAACTCCAGCAGCGATTCGGAATAGTCGGTGGTGATTTGATCGTTGGTCAGCGCCGAGCCCAATTCTTCAGGGTGCGGGGTCTGAGCCAGGCGTGCGTCAGGCGTGACGCGCAGGCATTCGCGCTCGATGCCGTGCAGGCATTGCTCAAGCAGAGTGAGGTTAGCGCGCTCGCTGAGCAGAGCCAGGCGGCGGTTGAGAAGTTGGCTCAAGTTGGATTCCTTCACGCGTCAGTCGCCCCAATATGGGGGTGGTCAGGACGGTCTACAAGGGTGAAGTTGAAACCGGCGTGGTCGCCTGGCTTTTGTTGATACTGCTTTGGCCCCGTCCCTGTTTCGGCCCCTGAGCGCTCCAAGCGCCTTCCGGCACCGCGTCAGCAGTACCGAAATTAACTCAAATGACCCCGTGGCGGCTACAGGACAGCGAACGTGCCTTGTGCTTTTGCGACCAGTTTGTCGCTCTGGAATACATCGGCTTCGACCACCAGCGTGCGTCGTCCGGGGTGGATGACTTTGGCGATGCACAGCACGTCGCCTTCAGACACCGCGCGGATGTAGTTGATCTTGCACTCGATGGTCGCGCTCTGCTGATCGAATCCATGGGCGCTGGAACACGCCAGCCCCATGCTGATATCGACCAGGCTGAACAGCGCGCCACCGTGCAGCTTGCCACCCCGGTTGCGCAGTTGCGGCTCCAGGCTTAGCGCTACGTGCGCCACGCCGTCTTCCACCGACTGCACGCGGCAACCGATCAACTCGCTGAAAGCGCTTTGGGTCAGGCCGTCCGGGAGCGCCATTAGCGTTTCTTCAACTGTTTGGCGTTGGCAAACAGCGAAGCCATCGCGTTGTTGCTTGGCGCGGCGGCAACGGTTTCTTTACGGGGTGCGGTGTTTTGCTGGCGCGGGGCGGAACCCGGGCGTGCACCACGGGCGCCGTCGATCTTCTCGCCCGGGGTGTCGCTCATGCGCATCGACAGGCCAACGCGTTTGCGCGGGATGTCGACTTCCATGACCTTGACCTTGACCACGTCACCGGCTTTCACGGCTTCACGCGGGTCCTTGATGAACTTCTCGGACAATGCCGAGATGTGCACAAGGCCGTCCTGATGCACGCCGATATCGACGAAAGCCCCGAAGTTGGTCACGTTGGTCACCACGCCTTCCAGGATCATGCCCAGTTGCAGGTCCTTGAGGTCTTCGACGCCTTCCTGGAACTCAGCCGTCTTGAACTCGGGACGCGGGTCGCGGCCCGGTTTTTCCAGCTCTTGCAGAATGTCGGTCACGGTCGGCAGGCCGAAGGTTTCGTCGGTGAACTTCTTCGGGTCCAGACGCTTCAAGAAGCTCGCGTCGCCGATCAGCGAGCGGATGTCGCGCTCGGTGTCCGAAGCAATGCGCTTGACCAGCGGGTAGGCCTCGGGGTGAACCGCCGAGCTGTCCAATGGGTTGTCGCCATTCATCACGCGCAAGAAACCTGCCGCTTGCTCGAAGGTTTTTTCGCCCAGGCGGCTGACTTTTTTCAGCGCCGCACGGGTTTTGAACGCGCCGTTTTCGTCGCGATGACTGACGATGTTTTGTGCCAGCGTGGCGTTGAGGCCCGAGATGCGTGCCAGGAGCGCCACGGATGCGGTGTTCACGTCCACGCCCACGGCGTTTACGCAATCTTCAACCACAGCGTCCAGGCCACGTGCCAGTTTGAGTTGGGACACGTCGTGCTGGTACTGACCCACACCAATGGACTTGGGATCGATCTTCACCAGTTCGGCCAGCGGGTCTTGCAGGCGGCGGGCAATGGACACGGCACCACGGATTGATACGTCCAGGTCCGGGAATTCCTTGGCCGCCAGTTCCGAGGCCGAGTACACCGAAGCACCGGCTTCAGAGACCATCACCTTGGTGACTTTCAGGGCCGGGTATTTTTTCATCAGGTCGATGACCAGCTTGTCGCTTTCGCGGCTGGCAGTGCCGTTGCCGATGGCGATCAGCTCCACCGAGTGCTTGGCGCACAGGGCGGCCATGACCGAGATCGTCTGATCCCATTTGTTGTGCGGTACGTGGGGGTACACGGTGGCGTATTCGAGCAGCTTGCCGGTGGCATCGACCACGGCAATCTTGCAGCCGGTGCGCAGGCCCGGGTCCAGGCCCAGGGTGGCGCGCGGGCCAGCAGGTGCGGCCAGCAGCAGGTCGTGCAGGTTGTGGGCGAATACGTTGATCGCTTCGGTTTCAGCACCGTCGCGCAACTCACCCAGCAAGTCGGTTTCAAGGTGGGTGTAGAGCTTGACCTTCCAGGTCCAGCGCACTACTTCGCCAAGCCACTTGTCCGCCGGGCGGTTCTGGTTTTGCAGGCCGAAACGTTCGGCAATCATCATCTCGCCGGGATGCATCGACCCAGGCAGTTCTTCGCCCACTTTGAGTGAAGAGCTGAGAATACCTTCGTTGCGACCACGGAAAATCGCCAGCGCACGGTGAGAAGGCATGCTTTTGAGCGGCTCATCGTGTTCGAAGTAGTCGCGGAACTTGGCGCCTTCTTCTTCTTTGCCAGCGATCACGCGGGCACTGAG
Organism: Pseudomonas sp. NKUCC02_KPG; assembly: GCF_019345465.1. Lineage (GTDB taxonomy): Bacteria > Pseudomonadota > Gammaproteobacteria > Pseudomonadales > Pseudomonadaceae > Aquipseudomonas. The sequence goes on along the minus strand of NZ_JAHKRC010000013.1, from coordinate 15,134 downwards.
AATGGCTTCGTTCTTGAGGAAGCTGCGCAGTTTATCCAGCAGGCTGGCGTCTTCGGCGAAGCGCTCCATGAGGATGTACTTGGCGCCGTCGAGGGCCGCCTTGGTATCAGCCACCCCTTTTTCTGCGTCGATAAAACGGGCAGCTTCGGTTTCAGGGTTGCGTGTCGGGTCGTTGAACAGGCCATCTGCCAACTCGCCAAGGCCTGCTTCCAGGGCGATCTGGCCCTTGGTGCGGCGTTTTTGCTTGTAAGGCAGGTACAAGTCTTCGAGGCGGGTTTTGGTCTCGGCGAGTTTGATGTCGCGGGCGAGTTCGGGTGTCAATTTGCCTTGTTCTTCGATGCTGGCGAGGATGCTCACGCGCCGTTCGTCGAGTTCACGCAGATAGCGCAGGCGTTCTTCCAGATGACGTAACTGGGTGTCATCCAGGCTGCCGGTCACTTCCTTACGGTAGCGAGAAATGAAGGGTACGGTGGAGCCTTCATCCAGAAGAGCGACGGCCGCTTCGACCTGCTGCGGGCGCACGCCAAGTTCTTCGGCGATGCGGCTGTTGATGCTGTCCATAAAACCACCTGACAAATTGTGATGCAGGCTCGCAGGCCCGGGCTTGAAGGCCTGCGAGGCTGGTTGAGCGGCCCGGAGGGCGCCGCTACCTGGGCCAAAAGGGCAGCCTGTTGACCCGTGAAATCAGCAAATTACGGCAGGTGTTGAAAAAATAAATCCTGCCACAACCATTGAAAATTCGAGGTTGCCTGACACAAAAGGCGGCGCATTATAACCAGCGTTCCCGGATTCAGGGGACTGCAGGCTGTGGCCACATTGATTGGTCTGCTGTTTGTAGAGGAAAAATCTGCTAACAATGCACACCATGCGTATGACAGCAGCTAAGCCATAATGCGCGCCGAGATCACAGGAGCATCTAATGAGCAGCATTGCACAACCGGCTGAAGGCGAAAAAATTCTCATCGTTGATGACGATCCTGGACTGAGCAGCCTGCTGGAACGTTTCTTCGTCAGCAAGGGCTATCGTGCCCGGGCTGTGCCGAACGTCGAGCAAATGGATCGTTTGCTGGCTCGTGAGGTATTTAACCTGGTGGTACTGGATTTGATGCTGCCCGGTGAAGACGGCTTGTCTGCCTGCCGCCGCCTGCGTGCAGCGGGCAATCGGGTGCCGATCATCATGCTGACTGCCAAGGGCGACGAGCTGAGCCGCATCAAGGGTCTGGAACTGGGCGCCGACGATTACCTGGCCAAACCGTTCAACCCCGATGAACTGATGGCGCGGGTGCGGGCTGTATTGCGCCGCCAGTCGGCACCGGTGCCGGGTGCGCCGGGCAGCGAAGACGAAAGCGTGACGTTCGGTGATTACGAGTTGTCCCTGGCCACCCGCGAACTCAAGCGCGGTGATGAAGTTCACATGCTCACTACGGGTGAGTTTGCGGTCCTCAAGGCCTTGGTCATGCATGCTCGCGAGCCATTGACCCGTGACAAGCTGATGAACCTGGCCCGTGGTCGCGAATGGGATGCACTGGAGCGTTCAATCGACGTCCAGATCTCCCGTTTGCGTCGCATGATCGAGCCTGATCCGTCCAAACCGCGCTATATCCAGACTGTCTGGGGCGTAGGTTATGTGTTCGTGCCGGATGGTAACGCAACCAAGTGACCGATCATTTGTAGGAGCGAGTCATTCAGGTACCTGAGTGGCTCGCGATTCATTTTTTTGCGGGCTTTTGGGCTCGCTCCTGCAAAGTGTAAAAACGGCTGTCTATGAAAACCCCTCTCTGGTTTCCCCAAAGTTTTTTCTCGCGCACTCTCTGGCTCGTCCTGATAGTCGTTCTGTTTTCCAAGGCACTGACGCTGGTTTACCTGCTCATGAACGAGGACGTGTTGGTCGACCGCCAATACAGTCACGGTGTGGCACTGACCTTGCGCGCCTATTGGGCGGCCGATGAGGAAAACCGCAACAAGATTATCGATGCCGTTGATTTGGTGCGCGTCGTGGGTGGTGGTGTGCCCGAGGGTGAGCAGCACTGGCCTTACAGCGAAATCTACCAACGTCAGATGCAGGACGAGCTAGGCCCTGACACCGAAGTTCGCTTGCGCATGCACACGTCTCCCGCCCTGTGGGTGCGTGCGCCTAGCCTGGGTGAAGGCTGGTTGAAAGTGCCGCTGTATCCGCATCCGCTTCGTGGGCAGAAAATCTGGAATGTCCTGGGCTGGTTCCTGGCCATTGGCTTGTTATCCACTGCGTCGGCGTGGATTTTCGTCAGCCAGCTCAATCAGCCGCTCAAGCGACTGGTGTATGCGGCTCGTCAACTGGGGCAGGGGCGCAGCGTGCGCTTGCCGATCAGCGACACCCCCAGCGAGATGACCGAGGTGTACAGCGCCTTCAATCAAATGGCTGAAGATGTTGAGCAGGCAGGCCGTGAGCGTGAGCTGATGCTTGCCGGTGTGTCCCATGACCTGAGAACACCGCTGACCCGTTTGCGCCTTTCTCTGGAGCTGATGGGCAACCACAGCGACCTTTCAGACGATATGGTGCGTGACATTGAGGACATGGATGCGATTCTCGATCAGTTCCTGGCCTTTATCCGTGATGGGCGTGACGAGCCGGTCGAAGAAGTTGATCTGTGTGATCTGATCCGCGAAGTGGTGGCGCCCTACAACCAGAACGGTGAACAGGTGCGCTTGCGCTTGCAGCCGATCCAGCCGTTTGCGTTGCGTCGGGTGTCGATGAAGCGTCTGCTCAACAACCTGATCGGCAATGCCCTGCACCATGCGGGCGAAGACGTTGAGGTTGCTGCATATGTGTCCGGAGACGTCAGTGCACCGTACGTGGTGCTCAGCGTAATGGACCGGGGCGCGGGGATTGATCCTTCGGAACTTGAAGACATCTTCAATCCGTTTATTCGCGGTGACCGTGCCCGTGGTGGCAAAGGCACAGGGTTGGGCCTGGCTATCGTGAAGCGGATTGCCTCCATGCATGGCGGCAATGTTGAATTGCGTAACCGTAGCGGCGGTGGGCTGGAAGCCCGTGTACGCCTGCCGCTGGGGCTTATGTTGCCAAGAGGGGCGGTGTAGATTTCTCTGGCCCTGTGGGAGCGGGCTTGCTCGCGATGCAGGCGGCGCGATCAGCCAGTTAAACTGCGGTGCTGCCATCGCGGGCAAGCCCGCTCCCACAGGGTTTGACGGGCGTTTAGCCTTTGCCCTTGGTCCGTGTCATGTGCGGGCTGCTGTTTTTTTCAAGATGTTGAATGATGATCCCGGCCACGTCCTTGCCTGTGGTGGTTTCAATACCTTCCAGGCCCGGCGATGAATTGACCTCCAGCACCAATGGGCCGTGGTTGGAGCGCAAAATATCGACCCCCGCCACGCTCAACCCCATGACCTTGGCCGCACGAATGGCGGTCATGCGCTCCTCAGGGGTGATCTTGATCAGGCTGGCGCTACCGCCCCGGTGCAGGTTGGAGCGGAACTCGCCAGGTTTGGCCTGACGCTTCATGGCCGCGATGACCTTGTCCCCGACCACGAAGCAGCGAATATCGGCGCCTCCCGCTTCCTTGATGTATTCCTGCACCATGATGTTTTGCTTGAGCCCCATAAAGGCCTCAATCACCGATTCAGCGGCAGTGGCGGTTTCGCACAGCACTACGCCGATGCCCTGGGTGCCTTCCAGTACCTTGATCACCAGCGGCGCGCCATTGACCATCTCGATCAGGTCGGGAATGTCGTCAGGGGAGTGGGCAAAACCGGTCACAGGCAAACCCAGGCCTCGACGCGACAGCAGTTGCAACGAGCGCAGTTTGTCCCGTGAACGGGCAATCGCTACCGACTCATTGAGCGGGAACACCCCCATCATTTCGAACTGACGCAACACTGCACAGCCATAGAACGTGACCGAGGCGCCAATACGCGGGATTACGGCGTCGAAGCCTTCCAGTGGCTTGCCGCGATAGTGAATCTGCGGCTTATGACTGGCAATGTTCATATAGGCGCGCAGGGTATCGATCACTACCATTTCATGGCCTCGTTCGGTACCGGCTTCAACCAGACGACGAGTGGAATACAGACGCGGGTTACGCGACAGCACAGCGATCTTCATGCAACACCTGTGGCAGAGGTAGTAGTGACCGGAAACACCGGCTTGTCTTGAACGTATTTATGTTCTGGATTGACGACCAGCTGGCCGTCAATCAGGGCTTTCGAGCCCAGTAATAAGCGGTAACGCATCGATTTGCGGCAGGCGAGGGTGAACTCGACCTGCCAGACCCGATCGCCCAGCGCCAGGCCGGTACGGATCACATAGCGAACCTGGGTGTGACCATTGGAGCTTTTTATGGTTTTTATGGCGACTAACGGGGCTTCACAGCGGCGGTGGCGCAGCTGTACCAACGTGCCCAAATGGGCATTGAAACGTACCCACTTTTCACCCTCGCGCTCAAATGGCTCGATCTCGGTGGCGTGCAAGCTGGAGGTACTGGCACCGGTGTCGATTTTCGCCCGCAGGCCGGCAACTCCCAAATCGGGAAGCGCCACCCATTCGCGCAGACCGACAACGGTCAAGTGATCAAAAGTCTTCAATATAAGTAACCAGCGATTAACGTATTCAGGCTGCAGGAGAAACCCTGCAGGTAAAACAATCGGCGATCCCGATTTGGCTGTGTAGAAAGGGTATTCACGCAGAATATCCGGCAAATGGCGACAGTTATCTACGTGTACGCTATTCCGCAGGCAGGCATTCTATCGGGCTGATTGCTTCAGTTGTTCATCGCAAGTAGTAGTACAGTTCTGACTATTCAAATGAAGAGGGATTCCAGTGGCACAAAAACAGGAAGTGGACGACAAGGTTCGCCTGGACAAGTGGCTCTGGGCAGCGCGTTTTTACAAAACCCGTGCATTGGCCAAAGCCGCGATCGAAAGCGGCAAGGTGCATTGCCGTGGTGAGCGCTGCAAACCGAGCAAAGAGCCACGGGTGGGCGATGAACTGCAAATACGTGTAGGCCTTGAAGAACGTACTGTGGAAGTCAAAGCACTGTCAGTGGTGCGTCGAGGCGCTCCCGAGGCTCAATTGCTGTACGCCGAAACCGGGCAAAGCATTGCCAAGCGGGAAAACGCAGCGGCCATGCGCAAATCCGGTGCAATGGGTATCAGCACCGAAGGAAAACCAACCAAGAAACAACGACGCCAACTGCATCAGTTCCATGATGCCAGTGGGGCCGAGTGAGCTGGCCGAAGCTCGCAAACCGTACGTCGAGTCTGTGTGCGCATAACTTGTAATCATCCATGTATGGCGCCATATAGGGTCATTAGACCTGCACGACATCCAACGATCCGTACACATTTTGTCACCAATTCAGAACTCTATTCTTATGTCCGACTTACTCAAAAACGATGCCACACAACGCTTTATGTTCGATACCAGCGACGCCCGTGGCGAACTGGCATCGCTGGAGCATAGCTACGCTGACGTGTTGGCCAAGCACGCTTATCCACAGCCGGTCCAGCAGTTGCTGGGCGAGCTGATGGCTGCTGCTGCGTTGCTGGTGGGCAACCAGAAAATTGATGGTTTGCTGAGCTTGCAAGCCCGTTCGGAAGGCCCGGTGCCGCTGCTGATGATCGAATGCACCAGCGACCGTGAGATACGCGGCCTGGCACGTTTCGACGCCGATCGCATTGCTCCTGATGCCACTCTGGCCGACCTGCTGCCCAATGGCGTACTGGCCATTACCATTGATCCTACGGTTGGCAAACGCTACCAGGGGATTGTGGACCTGAACGGCGAAACCCTGGCCGACTGTTTCACCAACTACTTCGTGATGTCCGAGCAAGTGCCAACCCGCTTCTGGCTGGTTGCCGATGGCCAGCGCGCCCGTGGCATGTTCTTGCAGCAGTTGCCTGCCGACGTGGTCAAGGATGAAGACGAGCGTGTGGACAGCTGGGACCGGCTGCTGATGCTGGGCGATACCCTCAAGGCTGAAGAGCTGCTGGGGCTGGACAACGAGACTATCCTGCACCGCCTTTATCACGAAGAAACCGTGCGTCTGTTTGACAACGAGGCCATCGAATTCAAGTGCAGCTGTTCCCGTGAGCGTTCGGGCAATGCCCTGACCAGCCTCGGCCACGAAGATGCGCTGACTCTGGTGACCGAGCATGGCGGTCATATCGAAATCGACTGCCAGTTTTGCAACGAGCGCTACCTGTTTGACGCGGCTGATGTCGATCAATTGTTCGCAGGCGCGGGTGTTGAATCCCCTTCTGGCACTCATCACTAAAACGTTTCAGCCTAGGTAAAACACCTGTCAAACCCCGTTCTTGCGCGGTTCTGACAGGTGGGCCCTACTCTTTTTGGGGTTTTCTGGCATAATCCGGCCCACTTTTTTCGCGGTAGTAGTGCAAATTTTTCTACTACAAAACGTTTGGCGCACTCGGCCAATGGCCGACGGGGAACCTCATGACGCAAGCTAATAACGCCGTGTACACCGATCTGAGCATCGACGATCTGGTCAAAGAAGCCCTGAGCCGTGGTGAAGGCGTGCTTGCCGACAATGGCGCACTGGTTGTCGAAACTGGTCACCGTACAGGCCGTTCACCGGCTGACCGCTTCATTGTTGAAGAACCGTCCACTCAGGCATCCATTGCCTGGGGCCCGATCAACCGCAAGTTCCCGGCCGACAAGTTCGATGCCTTGTGGGACCGCGTCGAGGCGTTCAACAACGCGCAAGAGCATTTCGTTTCCCACGTGCATGTAGGTGCTTCCGAAGACCACTACCTGGCCGTGAAAATGACTACCCAGACTGCCTGGCAGAACCTGTTCGGCCGTTGCCTGTTCATCAACCCGGCTCAGTACAACCCGGCCGGTCGTGAAGAGTGGCAAGTGCTCAACGTGGCCAACTTCGAGTGCGTACCTGAGCGTGATGGCACCAACTCTGACGGTTGCGTGATCCTCAACTTCGCCCAGAAAAAAGTGCTGATCGCCGGTATGCGTTACGCCGGTGAAATGAAAAAAGCCATGTTCTCGGTACAGAACTTCCTGTTGCCTGCTGCTGACGTGCTGCCGATGCACTGCGCTGCCAACATTGGCGAAGAAGGCGATGTGACCCTGTTCTTCGGCCTGTCCGGCACCGGTAAAACCACCCTGTCCGCCGATGAAAGCCGTTACCTGATCGGTGATGACGAACACGGTTGGGGCGAAGGTGTGGTGTTCAACATCGAAGGCGGTTGCTATGCCAAGTGCATCGACCTTTCCGAGAAGAACGAGCCGGTCATCTGGAAAGCCATCAAGCACGGCGCCGTGTTGGAGAACGTTGTTCTCGACGATGCCAAGCACCCTGACTATGCCGATGTCAGCCTGACCCAGAACAGCCGCGCAGCTTACCCGCTGGAGCACGTTGCCAAGCGTTCCGAGAAGAACCTGGGCGGCGAGCCAAACGCTGTGATCTTCCTGACCTGCGACCTGACCGGCGTATTGCCGCCCGTGTCGATCCTCAGCGAAGAACAAGCGGCCTACCACTTCCTGTCCGGCTACACCGCACTGGTGGGCTCGACTGAAATGGGTTCGGGCAGCGGCATCAAGTCCACCTTCTCCACCTGCTTCGGCGCACCGTTCTTCCCGCGTCCGGCTGGCGAATACGCAGAGCTGCTGATCAAACGCATCCGCGGCTTCGGCTCCAAGGTGTACCTGGTCAACACCGGCTGGACCGGTGGTGGCTACGGTGTTGGCAAGCGCTTCAACATCCCGACCACCCGTGGCGTGATTGCTGCGATCCAGAGCGGTGCTCTGGTCGGCGCAGAAACCGAACACCTGGACACCATCAACCTCGACGTGCCATTGGCCGTACCGGGCGTTGACACTGTTCTGCTCAATCCACGCAACACCTGGGCAGACAAAGCTGCCTACGACGAAGCTGCCAAGGCATTGGCTGGCCTGTTCGTAGAGAACTTCAAGAAGTTCGACGTCAGCGACGCGATCAAGGCAGCGGGTCCGAAGGCGTAAGCATTCGGTCAGTGTGTTGAACCACAAAGAAGCCGCCTGAGAGGGCGGCTTTTTTGTGCCTGAGCAGATGCATCCTGTGGGAGCGGGCTTGCTCGCGATGGCATCGCCGGGGTGACTCTGGCAAACCGCGTTGCCCGAATCGCGAGCAAGACTGCTACCACATAACTTTTTACCTAAGCTTCCAGGTTTTGCGTATCCCAATGGCCGCGGCTGATCGCCGCGTACAGCATGCCGATGGTCAGGGGTACTTTGCCTTCGCGGCCCTTGGCCTTGCGCTTGAGGTGCGGGTCGTTGCCCGCAGGCTGGAAGTAGCGGTAGGCATCATAGTCCGCCAACTCGAGCCCGAAACGTTCCTCGAGGGCTTCCATCAAATGCTGGGCATCGCTGCCATTGCAGCCAAGATCCGCGTTGATCGCGGTCTTGAGACTGATGGTTTTGTGTTCCGGCAGGCCGATTTCTTCATGCAGCAACTGCATCAGCTCGCGCAGGATGGGGGTGTCCGGGAGGTCGGTGGCGAGTTTCATTATCAAAAGTCCGAAAAGAGTTTCAAGGTATCTCTCCTGGCGAATGACTCTTCAACCAGTCAGCCAGTGCTGCGTTCATGCGTGTTTGCCAGCCGGGGCCGGAGGCCTTGAATTGCTCTACGACTTCGGGAGCAAGACGGATGGTGATTCGTGTGAGCACTTTGTTCGCTTTGGGTCTGCCGCGTTTAATCAGCAGCGGACCTTTGAACTCGTCGGCAGCTTCAAAAAAGGCTTCTGTCAGTTCGGGCGCGTCATCCGGGTCAACCCAGTCGATGGGCGTAGAGTGCTTGTTCGCGCTCATTGGCTTTCCTCATGGAAATAATACGGCGGTCCGCGCCGCGCGGTGTCCAGACCAAAACAATCATGCGTTCCTGTAACAGGCCGATGCTGATTAGTCGGACTTCGCCGTAATCCTGGTGTGAGTCTTCAGATGTGAAGTGATGACCTGCAAATAGGGTTTTTGCGTCAGCGAAATCAAGGCCTCGCTCGATTAGCGTCTTGTTGCGTTTGGTGATGTCGTAGGTTATTTGCATCAATTTATCGTATGCACAATAAATACTACTGGCAAAATTCTGTTGTTGCCAAATTTTGCGTTTTCTCCTGACAAAGGGTTATTCAAGGCATCCTGGCTCGACCCTGTATCATCCTCTCTCAATTTGCCCCCGGCCTTTTCTCGATCGGCTGCAAACCTGGCGTAGAGTTTTGCGCTTTGCAACGGTCAAAGGAGTGACAGTCATGCACAACACCCTGGAACAGGTCTTTGGTTATCCACAGTTTCGTGCCGGGCAAGAAGCGGCGATCAGTGCCGTGTTGGCTGGACGTTCAGCGGCGGCGATTTTCCCTACGGGATCGGGCAAATCCCTGTGCTACCAACTGCCGGCGCTGCTGTTGCCTCACCTGACGCTAGTGGTTTCGCCGCTGTTGGCCTTGATGCAGGACCAATTGGCTTTTTTGCAGCGCCACGGGATTGCAGCGGCCAGCATCGATTCGGCGCAAAGCCGCGACGAGGCAAGCGCCGTCATGGCCCGGGCGAAAGCGGGCGAGTTGAAGATCCTGATGATTTCGGTCGAGCGACTGAAAAACGAGCGCTTTCGTAACTTTTTGCAGCAAGTGCCGATTTCCCTGCTGGTGGTGGACGAAGCGCACTGTATTTCCGAGTGGGGGCATAATTTCCGTCCGGACTACCTGAAGCTTCCGGACTACCAGCGCCAGTTCAATATCCCGCAAGCGCTGCTGCTGACCGCGACGGCGACCCCTAACGTGATCGCAGACATGCAGGTCAAGTTCGCGATTGCCGAGTCGGACGTCATCACCACCGGTTTCTATCGCGCCAATCTCAATCTGTGGGTCGAGCCAGTCACTGGTGCCGCCAAGCGTCAGCGCCTGGTGCAGTGGATGGGCGAGCGTCTCGGTCAGCCGAGCATTGTGTATGTCACGCTGCAAAAGACCGCCGAGCACATTGCCCAGCACTTGAACCAGAACGGGATTAGCGCCAACGCCTATCACGCCGGTTTGCCCCATGATCAGCGCGAGGGCATTCAGCGCCAGTTCATGGGCGGGCAGTTGAATTGCATCGTTGCCACCATTGCCTTTGGCATGGGCATCGACAAGAGCGACATCCGTAACGTGGTGCATTTCGACTTGCCCAAGTCGATCGAAAACTACAGCCAGGAAATCGGCCGCGCAGGGCGTGATGGTGCACCCTCGGAGTGCCTGGTGCTGGCCAATCGTGACAGCCTCAATGTGCTGGAAAACTTTGTGTACGGCGACACGCCGGAGTTGCAGGGCATTCGCTATGTACTCGATGAGTTGCGTGAGGCAATTGTGCAAGGGCAGTGGGAGTTCATGCTGCTGCCTCTGTCCGATCAGAGCAACATTCGTCAGTTACCGCTCAAGACTTTGTTGGTCCAGTTGGAACTGCGTGGCCTGATTGCCCCTCGCTATGCCTATTTCGCCGAGTATCGTTTCAAATTCCTGATAGAACCTGATGTGTTGCTGGCCAAGTTTGAGGGCGAGCGTCAGCAATTTGTCTCGGCCATCATCCAGACTTCCAGCCGAGCCAGAACCTGGGCCACGGTGAATTTCGACGGGCTGTACAGCCAGCATCAGGCTGATCGGAACCGGGTGGTCAAAGCGCTGGATTACTTTCAGGAGAAGGGCTGGATCGAACTTGAAAGCAAGCAGATGACCGAGGTCTACAGCCTGTTGGTTCAAGATTTTGATGCTCAGGCTCTGAGCCTGGAACTGCATGCCTACTTCAAGGCTCACGAGCGTGGCGAGATTACGCGGATTCACGCAATGTTGGCGCTGTTCGCCAGTGAAACCTGCTTGAGCTACCGGCTGGCGCAGTATTTTGGGGATGAGCAGGCGCCGCAGCAGTGCGGCCATTGTTCAGTGTGTGCTGGGCAGGTCGCTCACTTGCCGGAGCCGCCCGCACTGATGCCGCTTGTGGATAAAAACTTCGAAGCTCTGTGTGGTGCTTTTATCCACAGGCATCAGGAGTTCACGGGAAGTTATCCCCCGGCAGAACGCCTGACCCGGTTTTTATGCGGGATCAGCGTGCCGATGTTCACCAAGATGAAAGCGCGTGCCATTCCAGGTTTTGCGGCATTGGAGAACTACCCCTATGCCGCGGTCCGCGATTGGGCGGTGAAAGGGCTGAGTTAACGGGTAGTCGCTGCCGCAGGCGGCGAGGGCGACCGCAGTTTTGTTACCCCAACAACTCGCGCAGCACCCGGGTGAAGTCGCGGCAGCTGGCTTCTTCATCGGCATGACGGCCGTCGCGCACCACCCACTGACCGTTGACCAATACGTCTCGTACCTGACGATCGCCGCCCGCAAACAGCCAGCGGTTAAGAATGGCGTCGTCCTGTGCCGTGGCCAGGTACGGGTCATTACCGTCCAGTACCAGCCAGTCGGCGCGCTGACCAACGGCTAATCCGGCAACCGCCTGGCCCATCGCCTGGGCGCCGCCCACCAGTGCGGCGTCATACAGAGTGCGGCCGACCATCGGCTGGTCGCTGCGATACATCCGGTTGCGGCGCTGATCGCGCAAGCGCTGGCCGTATTCCAGCCAGCGCAGCTCTTCAACCACGCTCAGGGACACATGGCTGTCCGAGCCAATGCCCATTCGCCCGCCTTGAGCAAGGAAATCCACGGCCGGAAAAATGCCGTCACCCAGGTTGGCTTCGGTGGTCAGGCACAACCCGGCCACGGCCTGGCTCTGCGCCATCAGCTGGACTTCGGCAGCGTTGGCGTGGGTTGCATGCACCAGGCACCAGCGTTGATCGACCTCAACGTTGTCATACAGCCACTGGATTGGACGTTTGCCGCTCCAGCTCAGGCAATCGTCGACTTCCTTTTGTTGCTCTGCGATATGGATATGCACCGGGCAGGTCGTGTCGCCGGCCTGCAGAACTTCGTGGATTTGCTCGGGAGTGACGGCGCGCAGCGAGTGAAAGCACAAGCCCAGGGTTTGTGCAGGCTGTTGAGCCAGCAGCGGCTTTAGCTGTTGCTGCAGCTTCAGGTAGTGCTCGGTGCTGTTGATAAAACGCCGTTGACCGTCGTTGGGTGCCTGCCCGCCAAAGCCGGAGTGGCTGTAGAGCACTGGCAGCAAGGTCAGGCCAATGCCGGTGGAGCGCGCCGCTTCGCTGATGCGCAGCGCCAGTTCTGCTGGATTGGCATAGGGCTGGCCCGAAAGATCGTGGTGCACGTAATGGAATTCAGCCACCGAGGTGTAACCGGCCTTGAGCATTTCGATGTACAACTGACGGGCAATGACGCCGAGCTGTTCAGGGCTTATTTTTCCGACGAGCCGATACATTAAATCGCGCCACGTCCAGAAACTGTCGTTGGGGTTGCCCGCCACTTCGGCCAAACCGGCCATGGCCCGCTGGAATGCGTGGGAGTGCAGATTCGGCATGCCCGGTAGCAGTGGGCCGTTCAGCCGTTCGGCGCCGTGCGCGTCGGCATTGGCCTGGATTCGGGTCAAGTAGCCATCGGCACCGACCTCGATGCGGACATTGGTAGCCCAGCCTGTAGGCAGTAGCGCGCGCTCGGCAAAGAAGACGGACATCGGTTCGGTACCCCATTGCTTGTAATTTGTATATACATATACAGACGTTTGCCTGCTCGGTAAACTCCGGCAAGCTACGACTCTTAACTCATTACCAAGGATTGCCTGTGTCGACTCCGCCTGTCGTGTCCCCGCTGGCCGCCCACATGGGCGATAGCCCGGCCCCGCTTTACGCTCGAGTAAAGCAAATGATCACTGCGCAGATCCAGAGCGGAAACTGGCCGCCGCATTATCGTGTGCCTTCCGAGAGCGAGCTTGTGACCCAGTTGGGGTTCAGCCGCATGACCATCAACCGTGCGCTGCGTGAAATGACCGCCGACGGCTTGCTGGTGCGCATGCAGGGCGTTGGCACCTTTGTGGCCGAGCCCAAGACCCAGTCCGCGCTGTTCGAAGTCAACAATATCGCCGATGAAATCGCTGCTCGCGGGCACAAGCACACCTGCAAGGTCATCAGTCTGGGTGAAGAAATGGCCGGCTCGGAACGTGCCGCCGTGCTCGACATGCGTGAAGGGCAGAAGGTCTTTCACTCACTGATCGTGCACTACGAGAACGGGATTGCCGTGCAAATCGAGGACCGTTTCGTCAATGCCCTGGTGGCACCGGACTACCTCAAGCAGGATTTCACCCTGCAAACGCCTTACGCCTATTTGTCTCAAGTCGCCCCGCTGACTGAGGGCGAGCACGTGGTCGAAGCGATTTTGGCTGACCCCAAAGAGTGCAAATTACTGCAAATCGAGCCTGGCGAGCCGTGCCTGCTGATTCGTCGCCGCACCTGGTCGGGTCGTCAGCCTGTTACCGCCGCCCGACTGATCCACCCCGGTTCCCGTCATCGTCTTGAAGGACGTTTCAATAAATGATCCAGCCTGAAGTTTTACGTGCCGTCGACTATCCGCGCATGCCGTGGAAGAACGGCGGCGGCAGCACTGAAGAAATCACCCGAGACGCAGGCGAGGGCCTTGATGGCTTTGGCTGGCGCCTGTCGATTGCCGATATCGGCGAGTCGGGCGGCTTTTCACGTTTTGACGGCTACCAGCGAATCATCAGCGTGCTGCAGGGTGCGGGCATGAACCTGCAGGTCGACGGGGTGAGCACGCGGGCACTGTTACCGTTCGATGCTTTTGCATTCAAGGGTGAAAGCGCCGTTGCCTGCACCCTGATCGATGGTCCGATTCGCGACTTCAATCTGATCTATGCCCCGCAGCGCTACACCGCGCGGTTGCAATGGCTGGAGGCGACCACCCCTCAGCGCGTGTTCACTTCGGCGCACACCCTGGTGGTTTTCAGCGCAGGCGAACAGGTTCATGTGGGCCTGGGTAACACCTGCCACGAACACCTGGGCCGTTACGACTGTTTGCAACTGAGCGGCAATCGCGAGTTGCTTGAAGTGACGGTGACAGGCCTGTGCTGTGTGATTGAGTTGAGCGCGGTCTAACTGACCATGTAGTCGCTGCCGCAGGCTGCGAAGGGTTGCGGAGCAACCCGTTTTCCTGGAGCTCCCGCGTCCCACGTCCCGCGTCCCACGTCCCACGTCCCACGTCCCGCTTCGCAGCCTGCAGCAGCGACTACACACGCTACACACTCTGTTACCGAACGCCCCAACTCAGCGCACAGACCTCCTCCAGTAACACTCCTGCGAATCATTCATCCTCTTCTCAAAAACCTGGCGCACGGTTTTTAGCCTGTGTTTTCGGGCTCTCTAACTTTTTCATTTGCGAATTTCACACATTGGCCGCTAACTTGCATATGCTTGTATGTACAAGTACATAAGTGTGCGTCGATCCTCTTCTCACACCCGACGCATCCGACTATCGCTGAGGAGTTACCCGTGACTTCAACTACCCCAAAATCGCCTGCCGAGTTCACCCGTCACCGTGAAGGTGAAATCCGCGCCGCCCGTGGCACCCAGCTCACTGCTAAAAGCTGGATGACCGAAGCGCCGCTGCGGATGTTGATGAACAACCTCGACCCGCAAGTGGCCGAGAACCCGACCGAGCTGGTGGTGTATGGCGGTATTGGCCGGGCAGCGCGTAACTGGGAGTGCTACGACAAAATCGTCGAAAGCCTGACCAACCTCAACGATGACGAAACCCTGCTGGTGCAGTCGGGCAAGCCGGTCGGCGTGTTCAAAACCCACAACAATGCACCACGGGTACTGATCGCCAACTCCAACCTGGTACCGCACTGGGCCACGTGGGAGCACTTCAACGAACTCGACGCCAAAGGCCTGGCCATGTACGGCCAGATGACCGCCGGCAGCTGGATCTACATCGGCAGCCAGGGCATCGTCCAGGGCACCTACGAAACCTTCGTCGAAGCCGGTCGCCAGCACTACAACGGCAGCCTGGTCGGCAAGTGGGTACTGACCGCAGGTCTGGGCGGCATGGGCGGCGCACAGCCTCTGGCCGCCACCCTGGCCGGTGCCTGCTCGCTGAACATCGAATGCCAGCAAAGCCGTATCGATTTCCGCCTGGCCACTCGCTATGTCGACGAGCAAGCCGTGGACCTGGATGACGCGCTGGCCCGTATCGCCAAATACACCGCTGAA
>NZ_JAHKRC010000012.1 GCF_019345465.1 Pseudomonas sp. NKUCC02_KPG | reverse complement strand
ACAGGGGTTCGAGTCCCCTAGGGGACGCCATTATTGCGGGAATAGCTCAGTTGGTAGAGCACGACCTTGCCAAGGTCGGGGTCGCGAGTTCGAGTCTCGTTTCCCGCTCCAAATTTTGTTTTTTGGAGCTACGCAGTTTCAAAGAACACTCAGAAAGCAGCCCTAGGGCTGCTTTTTGCGTTTCCGGGTTTTGATTTCTGGCCCACCCCTCGCAATACATCTGCAACAAGGCTACGACCCGCATCCGTGCGAATGTTTGTGCCGCTCTCTTGAGTTCAGCAGCTACGCTGAAGACATCGCAACTCATATTTTCTCCGGCATTAAGCACTCTCGCAGGGAAGGCGACAGGCAAATTGCGTGCTCGGCGGCCCCTCCACAACCAGAGAATGCATATGTACAACCTTAAAAAGTGGCTCGTTGGATCACTGCTGGCATTTGGACTTGTCACCCAGCCAGTGTTGGCAGACAACTCGGGCGATCCCGTTCACTTTGGTGATATCACTTGGGAAAGCGGCAGCTTGATCACTGAAGTACTGCGTCTGATCACCGAAAAAGGCTACGGCGTAGCAACCGACACCTTGCCTGGCAGCACCGTAATCCTGGAGGCTGCTCTGGCCAAGAATGATATTCAAGTGATCGGCGAAGAGTGGGCAGGGCGAAGCCCCGTGTGGATCAAGGCGGAGGCCGAAGGCAAGGTTTTCGGTCTGGGCGATATCGTCAAAAACGCCAGTGAAGGCTGGTGGGTGCCCGAGTATGTAATCAAGGGTGATCCGGAAAAAGGCATCAAGGCATTGGCTCCGGACCTGAAGTCAGTCAGCGATCTGGCCCGCTATAAAGAGGTGTTCCGTGATCAGGAGGACCCGACTCGTGGCCGCTTCCTTAATAGCCCCAGCGGTTGGACCTCCGAGACCGTCAACAGCCAAAAGCTCAAGGCCTATGGCCTGGACAAGGACTTCGTTAACTTTCGCACCGGTTCGGGCGCTGCGCTGGATGCCGAGATCAGCTCCTCGATCCGTCGTGGCAAACCGGTGCTGTTCTATTACTGGTCACCGACTCCGCTGATCGGGCGCTACAAGCTGATCAAGCTTGAAGAGCCGCCTTTTGATGCCGAAGCCTGGAAGACCCTGGCTGACGCCAATAACCCTGCTCCAAAGGGTACGCGCTCATTACCGGCAAAACTGGCCATTGGCGTATCGGCACCTTTCAAAGCCCAATACCCGCAGTTGGTCGAGTTCTATGAAAAGGTCGATTTCCCTATCGATTTACTCAACACCACCCTGGCCCGAATGAGCGAAAAACGCACCGAGCCGCGCAAGGCTGCTGAGGATTTCTTACGTGAGCAGCCGCAAATCTGGCATGCCTGGGTGACCCCGCAAGCGGCTGAAAAAGTCGATGCAGCGCTCAAATCCAAATAACTCACGGAGTACGGGCATTGCATGTTTCCTGACAATCTGACGTTTTCCATCGCAGGGTGGGTCAATGACGGGGTTGATGCACTGGTCAGCAACTACGGTGATGTGTTCCGGCATATCTCCGAGACTCTGCTGTGGGCCATCATCCACCTTGAGAACCTGCTGCGCATCACACCGTGGTGGCTGATGCTGGTCATCGTTGGGGCAATTGCCTGGCATGCCACACGCAAGATCCTCAGCACTCTGTTGATCGTCGGCCTGCTGTTTCTGGTAGGCGCAGTTGGGCTGTGGGACAAACTGATGCAAACCCTGGCGCTGATGATGGTGGCCACGGTTATTTCGGTATTGCTGGGCATTCCCCTCGGGATTTTGGCCGCGCGCAGCAATCGACTGCGCTCGGTGTTGATGCCGCTGCTGGATGTCATGCAGACCATGCCCAGTTTCGTGTACCTGATTCCTGTCCTGATGTTGTTTGGCCTGGGCAAGGTTCCGGCGATTTTTGCCACGGTCATTTATGCCGTACCGCCGCTGATCCGCTTGACCGATCTGGGCTTGCGTCAGGTTGATCGCGAGGTGATGGAGGCGATCAACGCATTCGGTGCCAACCCCTGGCAGCAACTGTTTGGCGTGCAATTGCCACTGGCCATGCCCAGCATCATGGCCGGTATTAACCAGACCACCATGATGGCATTGTCGATGGTAGTGATCGCTTCGATGATTGGTGCCCGGGGCTTGGGTGAGGATGTACTGGTGGGTATTCAAACGCTCAATGTCGGCAAAGGCCTGGAAGCCGGACTGGCCATTGTCATTCTGGCAGTGGTGATCGATCGTATCACTCAAGCCTATGGCCGGCCTCGGCGCGGAGGCCCGTAATGAGTGAGGTGGTGATCAACAAGATCGAAGTACGTCATGTATTCAAGGTGTTTGGCGGCCGTGATAAAGAAGTGATGGCCCTGATTCGTGAGGGTCGGACCAAGGACGAAGTCCTGGCAGCAACCGGTTGCGTTATCGGTATCAACGATCTGTCGTTGTCGATCCGAGCCGGTGAAGTGTTCGTCATCATGGGGTTGTCCGGCTCGGGCAAGTCCACTCTGGTGCGCCATCTGAACCGCTTGATCGACCCTACCAGCGGGCAGATTCTGGTGGATGGCGAAAACATCCTTGAATACGGCATGCCTGCCTTGCGCCAGTTTCGTCGGCAAAAAATCAGTATGGTGTTTCAAAATTTCGGCCTGTTACCCCATCGCAACGTGATCGAGAACGTGGCTTATGGTTTGAAGGTGCGGGGCGAGAGCAAGGTGCAATGCGAGGGGCGAGCCCGGCACTGGATCTCGATGGTCGGGCTGGAAGGCTATGAGCAAGCCTTTGTTCATCAACTGTCGGGGGGGATGCGCCAGCGTGTCGGGCTGGCCCGGGCGTTGGCGACGGATACCGACATCATTCTGATGGACGAAGCTTTCAGTGCCCTCGATCCGCTGATCCGTGCCGAGATGCAGGATCAGTTGCTGGAGTTGCAACGCACGCTGCAAAAAACCATCGTGTTCATCACCCATGACCTGGACGAGGCGTTACGTATCGGTAATCGCATCGCCGTGCTCAAGGACGGGCGCTTGATTCAGGTCGGCAGCCCCCGGGAAATCCTGCAGTCCCCTGCGGATGACTACGTGGACCGCTTCGTCCAGCGCCGTCGCACCCGCATTTAGGCTGCTTGAATCGATCAGTTCAGATCGTAACGCACGGACAGCACGCCTTTCTTGAGGGTGACAGAAAGCACGTTGACCGCGACTAACTCGCCCAGAGAGCGAACATGGGTGCCGCCGCACGGATAGCTTGGCAAGTTTCCAAAGCCGACGGCGCGTTGACTGGAGTCCAGATGAAGCTGGCGGGGTAAATCGGCATTGATCCAGTGCTCCAGTTGTTGCTGGATCGCTGGGGCTTCCAGTGGTTGGGCATCATCGCCAGGTGTGAAGCTGACCCGGCATTCGCCCGGCCAGTGATGTGCCTTGGTCGGCAGCCAGCCGGCCTGCTCACCGATCACTCCAATCAAGTGCCCGGCGCTATGCAGCCGTGCGTTGAGATGGCGGCGCGATGGGTCCACTTGCGCACGGGCAGGGCCAGGAGCAATGGCCCGGGTGACGTAATGCACGATGTTGTCTTGTTCTTGCAGCACCTTGACCACTTCACTGTCACCGATCAGGCCCAGGTCGCACGGCTGACCGCCGCCTTGCGGGTGAAAAGGGGTCGCTTGCACGGTAACGGCAAATCCGTCCTCGTGGGCGATGCAACTGATCACGTTAATGTCTGCAGTCAGTGCGTCATCGGTAAAAAAGAGGCGTTGGGTCATTGCTGTGTCCTGGTCGGTGTCTTTTTTTAGTATAGAGTTGCGCCTTGATCGTGATAATCCGCCTGAATTTCAATGGACCTGTGCGCTGTGAGCATAAATCTGCCGTTATCGTTGTTGGCCGAAATGGTGATGTTTGTGAAGGTAGTCGAGGCCGGGAGCTTCTCGGAAGTGGCGCGCCAGCTCGGCACCTCACCTTCTGCGGTCAGTCGCAGCGTATCGCGCCTGGAAAAAGCCCTGGCGATCCGCTTGCTGCAACGCACCACACGTAAATTACGTTTGAGCGATGATGGCGAAGAAGTATTCAAGCGGTGTTGTGAGGTGGCGGGTGCTGCCCAATCGGTGATGGATCTGAGCGGGCGTTTTGCCCGCAGCGCCGAGGGCTTGATTCGGGTCAGTGTGCCCAAGGCCGTTGGGCGTTATGTGATTCATCCGCACATGCCCGAGTTTTTACGGCGCTACCCACAGGTCGATGTCCAGTTGATTCTGGAAGACCGCTATGTCGACCTGATTGATGACAACGTTGACCTGAGTATTCGTATCACTGACCAACCGCCACCCGGCCTGGTGGGGCGTCAACTGTTCCCGATCGAGCATGTGTTGTGTGCCACGCCAGCTTATTTGGCGGAGCACGGCACGCCGGCGCAGCCCGAGGATTTGCGTGGGCATAGCTGTATTTATCTGGGAGAGACACCTGCCGATGCACGGTGGAAATTCAAACAGGGCGCCAGGTCGGTGACCGTTGGAGTGCGTGGGCGCTATGCGGCCAACCACACCGGGGTACGGCTGGATGCGGTGTTACAGGATATCGGGATTGGTAGCCTGCCGTATTTCACGGCGCGTCAGGCTTTGGACCAAGGGCTGGTTGTTCGCGTATTGCCGGAATGGAATTTTATTGCTTCGTACCATGGCGGTGCGTGGCTGTTGCATGCCCCGTCGCGTTATTTGCCGCCAAAGATTCGTGTATTCATCGATTTTTTGGTCGAGCGACTGGCCTGGGAGCCGACCCTGGACATGTGGCGGGCACAGGATTCTGGCCACTCATAAAAAAGCCCGCCAGGTAAACCGGGCGGGCCTTGAGTATTGTACGTAGGAATCAGTGCTGTGTGCTGTCGTCGGAGACAGGCATCGCCATCAGTTGTTTTTCCTGGTTCCAGTCGAACGGTTCGTCGTTCAGTTCTGCTTCATGACGACGCTCTTCCAGCGCCTCATACATGTCCAGCTCTTCATCCGACAGGAAGTTGAAGCACGCACCGCCGAAGTACCAGAGCAGGTCACGCGGGACCAGGTGAGCGATCTGCGGGTAGCGCTCGATGACCTGGCACATGAGGTCCTGGCCCAGATACTGGCTATTGATCGGGTCAACCGGCAGCGAGCTGCGCATGTCGTCAAAGCGTTCCAGAAACAGGGCGTGGCTTTCCTCAGGGATCTGCTCAGCGTCACCGACAGCAACCAGGATGCTGCGCAGAATGTCGAGCAAGACAAGGTTGTGGTTCAGATCATTGGTGGCCATTGCGGGTGTCCTCTAGAGCAAAACGGGCGCGGGAGTATAAAGCCCCCGGCGCCCGCTGTCCCGTTATCGAATCTTTCCTTCGCTGTGGGTGAGTTCCTCTTTGGAGAAGTCATCCACATCAATCACCTTGCGTCGGGCAGCTTCAGCGGTGTGTAGCGCGTGTGCCTCGGCCGGTTGCAGTACACCGGCTTGCAGTGCGGCATCGATTGCCGATTCTCCCGCCCCCGGTTTTACCTGACCGCTTTTCAAGCTTTCATGGAGTTTTTTGTGCAGCGGACGTACTTCGTTCAGCAGGTCGCTGGCATGTTGCAGGGCGCCCACGGCGTCGTCTGGCGATTGCGGGCGATAGCAGCCCGCAAGCACTGCCTCTAGCGCTGGATCACCCTTGGCGCGACCCAAGACTGCGGCAACTTCGGCATCCAGCGCGTCCGACGGCCCGGTGTGGCGGCGGCCGAACGGGAACACGACGCCGCGCAGCAAAAAGCCCAGCGCGCGGCTCGGGAAGTTCTTCAGCAGTTCGTCCAGGGCGCGTTCGGCGTGGCCGAGGCTTTCTTCCATGGCCCATTTGAACAATGGGTTGAGGTGCTCCGGTGAATCCAGATCGTGGTAACGCTTGAGCGCGGCGCTGGCCAGGTACATATGGCTCAGCACATCACCCAGGCGCGCCGACAGGCGCTCGCGGCGTTTCAGTTCGCCGCCCAGCAGCATCATGCTCAGGTCGGCCAGCAGGGCAAAGGCTGCCGCCTGGCGGTTCAATGCCCGGAAGTAGCCCTGGCTCAGGGCATTGCCCGGCACATGCTCAAACCGCCCAAGGCCCAGATTCAATACAAAGGTGCTGGCTTTATTGCTGATGGCAAAACCGATGTGCTTGAGCAACAGGTCGTCAAACTCCAGCAGCGCCTGATCCTTGTCTTCACGGCTGGCCAGGGCCATTTCCTTGAGTACAAAGGGGTGGCAGCGAATGGCGCCCTGACCGAAGATCATCAGGTTGCGCGACAGGATGTTCGCGCCTTCCACGGTGATGAAAATCGGCGCCCCCTGCCAGTTGCGCCCCAGGTAGTTGTTGGGCCCCATGATGATGCCCTTGCCGCCATGAACGTCCATGGCGTGGCTGATGCATTCACGGCCGCGCTCGGTCAGGTGGTACTTGAGTATCGCTGACAGTACCGAAGGTTTTTCCCCCAGGTCCACCGCGTTGGCGGTGAGCATGCGCGCGCTGTCCATCAACCAGGCGTTGCCGCCAATGCGCGCCAGTGCTTCCTGAATGCCTTCGAAGGCGGCCAGTGGCACATTGAATTGTTCGCGCACCTGGGCGTACTGCCCGGTCACCAGGCTGGTGAACTTGGCTGCGCCGGTGCCGACGGCCGGTAACGATATCGAGCGCCCGACCGACAGGCAGTTCATCAGCATCATCCAACCCTTGCCGAGCATTTCCTGACCGCCAATCAGGTAATCCAGGGGGATAAATACGTCTTTGCCCGAGTTTGGGCCGTTCATGAACGCTGCGCCCAAAGGCAGGTGGCGGCGGCCAATCTCAACCCCGGGGGTGTCGGTGGGGATCAGCGCCAGGCTGATACCAAGGTTTTCCTTGTCGCCCAGCAGGTGTTCCGGGTCGTGGGCCTTGAATGCCAGGCCAAGCAGGGTGGCGACGGGCCCCAGGGTGATGTAGCGCTTCTCCCAGTTCAGGCGCAGACCGATCACTTCTTCGCCTTGCCACTGACCTTTGCAAATGATCCCGGTGTCGGGCATTGCCCCGGCATCGGAACCAGCCAGCGGACCTGTCAGGGCAAAGCAGGGGATGTCATCGCCACGGGCCAGGCGTGGGAGGTAGTGGTCACGTTGCTCGTCGGTGCCGTAATGCAGCAGCAGCTCGGCGGGGCCGAGGGAGTTGGGCACCATCACGGTGGAGGCGAGGTCGCCGCTGCGAGTGGCCAGCTTCATTGCGACCTGGGAGTGGGCGTACGCCGAGAAGCCCTTGCCACCGTAGGCTTTGGGGATGATCAGGGCGAAGAAACCGTGTTCCTTGATGTGCGCCCAGGCCTGCGGCGGCAAATCCATGGCTTGGCCGATCTCCCAATCGCTGACCATTGCGCACAGCTCTTCGGTGGGCCCGTCAATAAAGGCTTGTTCTTCTTCCGTGAGCTGAACTTTGGGATAGGCCAGAAGCTGGTTCCAGTCGGGGCGGCCGCTGAACAATTGGCCATCCCACCATACTGTGCCGGCGTCGATGGCATCACGCTCGGTTTGCGACATGGGGGGCAAGGTCTTCTGGAACCACTTGAACAGCGGAGCGGTAAACAGTTTGCGCCGAAGGTCTGGCAACAGCAGCAGGGCGGCAGGCGCTGCCAGCAACAGCCAAAGGATTGCCAGCAACCAGCCGGGCACATGGCCGATGACCCCCATGGCCAACAGGTAAACCGCGACAACAGCCAGGGTCGTCAGGGGGGCGATGCGGCGATGGGCCATATAGGCGATGCCAACAATCAGAACCAGTATCCACAACAACAGCATATTTAATCCTCCATGAAGCCAGGGGCGATAACTCTTGTGAGCTTAGTCGCAACTTCCGATCAAGGTTGTAAGGATAGTGACCTTGCGCTGGAGGCAGAGTTCGACATCCCGGCGTAGACTCCTTCGGCGTCTATCAACCAGGAGCCAGATCATGCTGAAAGTGTGGGGTCGCAAGAATTCGTCAAACGTGCGCAAGGCGTTGTGGTGTGTCGAAGAGTTGGCGTTGCCGTATAGCCGCGTAGAGGCGGGCGGTGCATTTGGAGTGGTCGACAGTCCTGAGTATCGATCGCTGAATCCTAACGGCCGGGTACCCATGATCGAAGAGGACGACGGCTTTGTTCTGTGGGAATCAAACGCCATCGTGCGTTACCTCACTGCCAGATATGGGTCAGACACGTCCTGGTATCCAACCGATGCCCGTGTGCGGGCTCAGGCTGACAAGTGGATGGACTGGACCAGTACCTCGTTTGCGGTCGAATTCCGTGCGGTGTTCTGGGGCGTTCTACGCACGCCTGCCGAGGAGCAGGACTGGGTGAAGATCAACGCGGCAATTAAAGCCTGCGATCAATTGCTGGCTGTTGCGGATCAGGCGCTGGCTGAAAAACCCTACCTGTCGGGTGATGAAATCGGCATGGGTGACATCCCGCTGGGATCCTTTATCTATGCCTGGTTTGAAATGCCCATCGAACGTGCGCACCTGCCGCACTTGAGTGCCTGGTATGAGCGCTTGAAGCAGCGTCCGGCCTATCGAAATGCAGTGATGACTGCGTTGACTTAATAGCCACTATTAATACGGGCGACTGTACTTGTGCGGCGAGGCCAAGCACCATACGGCCTTGTCGGACTTGCCCTACAGGTAGTTCGCCCTTACTTATACCTCCCTATTTCCCCATCTTGGTGCGTAATCCGATATGAGTTCCGCTCTGTCCATACGGCAGCTAACCAAAACCTACGGCAACGGTTTCCAGGCCCTGAGTGGTATCGATCTGGATGTTGCTGAAGGTGACTTTTTTGCCTTGCTGGGCCCTAACGGCGCCGGCAAATCCACGACCATCGGCATTCTCTCGACCTTGGTAAACAAAACCAGCGGTACGGTGAATATCTTTGGCCATGACCTTGATCGCAATCCGGCAGCCCTTAAGCGCTCGATTGGCGTGGTGCCGCAGGAGTTCAATTTCAACCAGTTTGAAAAGACCTTCGATATCGTCGTGACCCAGGCGGGTTACTACGGCATTCCGGCCAAAATCGCCAAGGAACGCGCTGAAAAGTACCTGACGCAGTTGGGGCTTTGGGATAAGCGCGACACACCTTCGCGCTCGTTGTCCGGTGGCATGAAGCGCCGCCTGATGATCGCCCGGGCCTTGGTGCACGAGCCGCGCCTGTTGATTCTCGATGAGCCTACTGCTGGCGTGGATATTGAGTTGCGTCGCTCGATGTGGAGTTTTCTCACCGAGCTGAACGAGCAGGGCACGACCATCATCCTCACCACTCACTATCTGGAGGAGGCTGAGCAGTTGTGTCGCAATATCGGGATCATCGATCACGGCACCATTGTTGAAAACACCAGCATGCGCCAGTTGCTTGGGCAACTGCATGTCGAGACCTTTTTACTCGACCTGAAGCACCCATTGCAGGCGGCCCCGAAGTTGATCGGCTATCCGAGTCAATTGCTCGACGCCAGTACGCTGGAAGTACAGGTCGACAAAGCCGTGGGTATCACCGGTCTGTTCACTCAACTGGCTGCGCAAAACATCGAAGTGGTGAGCCTGCGCAACAAAACCAATCGCCTTGAGGAGTTGTTCGTGTCGCTGGTCGAGAAAAATCTGGCAAAGGTGGCGATATGAGCTCGGAGCTGCGCCCCAATCTGATCGCGTTGAATACCATCGTTTACCGCGAAGTTCGCCGCTTCATGCGGATCTGGCCGCAGACACTACTACCGCCTGCGATCACCATGGTTCTGTACTTCGTGATCTTCGGTAATCTGATCGGTCGACAAATCGGTGATATGGGTGGTTTCACCTATATGGAGTACATCGTTCCGGGCCTGATCATGATGTCAGTGATCACCAACTCCTACGGTAACGTGGTCTCAAGCTTCTTTGGTGCCAAATTCCAACGCTCGATTGAAGAGCTGATGGTGTCACCGGTATCGCCCCACACCATTTTGATCGGCTTTACCGTGGGCGGGATTTTGCGCGGTTTGATTGTGGGCTTGATCGTGACCTTGCTGTCGCTGTTCTTCACCCAACTGCAAGTCCACCACTTGGGCCTGACCATCGTCGTCGTGGTACTGACGGCGACGATCTTCTCGTTGCTGGGGTTTATCAACGCCGTATTTGCGCGCAACTTCGACGATATTTCAATTATCCCGACTTTCGTGCTGACGCCGCTGACGTACCTGGGCGGTGTGTTTTATTCGATCACACTGCTGCCGCCGTTCTGGCAGAGCGTATCGCTGGCCAACCCTGTGCTGCACATGGTCAACGCATTCCGCTACGGCATTCTTGGGGTTTCGGACATCAAGATCAGCGTGGCCCTGACCTTTATGGTCGTGGCAACCATCGTGCTGTACTTCGGCTGTGCGAAGCTGCTGGTTAGCGGTCGAGGCATGCGTCAGTAGCATCCTGCTACTGACGAGGTACGAGGCTGCGAAATGGCCGAAGGACACTTCAGTGTCAGATAATGAAAAAGGCCCCTTTCGGGGCCTTTCTTATGAGTGCTTGTTTTTGCGTCCCTTCCATTTACGGCTGACCCACCAGCGCCAATAGAGCATGGTCAGGCAGTAGGCCAGCGCCCCAAGCACCACTCCGCACACCACAGAACCCAATAGAAAGGGCTGCCATACGGTCGACAATTGGCCGCTGATCCATTCCCAGGTCAGCTCATCCGGCAGGGTGCGTGCCGGTATGTTCATCAGCCAGGCACCCGTCTTATAGGTGATGTAAAACACCGGCGGCATCGTGATCGGATTGGTCAGCCATACCAGGCCCACTGATATCGGCATATTGGCGCGCGCGTTTACCGCCAGAAAAGCTGCAAGCAGCATTTGAAACGGCATGGGGATAAAAGCTGCAAAAATCCCTACGGCCATTGCTCGGGCCACGGAGTGACGATTGAGGTGCCAGAGGTTGGGGTCATGCAGTAAGGTCCCTAAAAATCGTAAGGACTTGTGTTCCCTGATCAGGGCCGGATCTGGCATGAAACGTTTGATTAAACGCCGTGGCATGGGCCTCTCCCTAGGTCAAGGGGGCAGTATGCCCAAATTCGACAGGATGCCTATTCAGACTTTGTGACAATTTCTTAAGCGCGGGTCCCGGATAACAACTAATCCGAGTCAAAGGGATAAGTTGAGTATAGGCATGCACACAGGGATGTTTGCGTTGGCGACGGGGCTTATTGCACTGCGGTTTTTACCCGTGTTGCCGTCGCCGGGGTGGTTGCTGCTGATGTTCATGGCGGGGCTGTTGCTGCTGGCTATTCGTGCCTGGCCGGTGGGGCTTTTTGTGCTTGGGCTGACGTGGGCTTGCGTCCAGGGACAAAGGGCGCTGGATGATCGCTTGCCCGCCGCGCTCGACGGCAGGACGCTTTGGGTCGAAGGGCATGTGGTCGGATTACCGCAGCAGACTGGCAGCGTCGTACGTTTTGAATTGCAGGATGCCCGCTCGCGCCACGGCGCATTACCCACGACCATCAGGTTGAGCTGGTATGGCGGGCCGTCGGTCAAGAGTGGGGAACGCTGGCGGCTAGCGGTCAAGCTCAAGCGCCCCAAGGGTTTGCTCAATCCTCAATCGTTTGATTACCAGGCCTGGTTGCTGGCTGGTTGCTGGCGCATCGCATCGGTGCGACGGGCGTGGTCAAGGAGGGTCAGTTACTGGCTGCGGCGAGTCATGCCTGGCGCGATGGCTTGCGTCAGCGTCTGTTGCGTATCGATGGCAATGGCCGGGAACCGTGGCTGGCGGCGCTGGTCATGGGTGACGGTTCTGGTTTGAGCCGTGATGACTGGACGCTGCTGCAGACAACCGGAACCGTGCATCTGCTGGTGATTTCGGGGCAGCACATAGGCTTGTTTGCCGGATTGATCTACGGGGTGGTCGCCTTGCTGGCGCGCTATGGCCTGTGGCCGCGCTACTTGCCGTGGCTGCCTTGGGCTTGCGGCCTGGCGTTTGCGGGGGCCACGGGATATGGCCTGCTCGCCGGTTTTGAAGTACCGGTGCAGCGCGCGTGCGTGATGCTGGGGCTGGTGCTGATCTGGCGCTTGCGGTTTCGTCATCTGGGGGTGTGGTTGCCATTCCTGCTGGCGCTCAATGCGGTGCTGATTGTGGAGCCGCTGGCGAGTTTGATGCCGGGGTTCTGGTTGTCGTTCAGCGCCGTGGCGGTACTGATTTTCACCTTCGGCGGTCGTCTTGGGGCCTGGGGGTGGAGGGCCGCGTGGCTGCGCCCCCACGGGCTGATCGCCCTGGGTTTGTTCCCGATGATGTGGATTCTCGGACTGCCCATCAGCCTGACGGGGCCGCTGGCCAATCTGGTTGCCGTGCCCTGGATCAGCCTTTTGGTGTTGCCGACGGCATTGCTGGGAACGCTGCTGCTGCCTGTGCCCTGGCTTGGGGAAAGCCTGCTGTGGCTGTCGGGTGGTTTGCTCGATCTGTTGATCAAGGGGCTGGCCCTGCTGGCCGATGTTTTCCCGCCCTGGCTGCCCCCGGTCGTGCCGATTTACATATGGCTGTTGAGCGCGCTTGGGGCGCTGATCCTGCTGCTGCCAGCCGGGATGGTGCTCAGACCGCTGGGGTGGCCACTGGTACTGCTGGCTGTCTTTGTGCCCCGCGAACAGGTCCCCCACGGCGAGGTTGAGGTGCTACAGCTGGATGTCGGGCAGGGGCTGGCGATTGTCTTGCGCACCCGTAACCACACGCTTTTGTATGACGCAGGCCCCAAGGTCCGGGATTTTGATCAGGGTGAACGAGTAGTGGTGCCTGTACTGCGTTCATTGGGGGTAGGCGAGCTGGATGTCATGCTGCTGAGCCACGCCGACTCGGATCATGCGGGCGGTGCGTTGGCGGTTCAGCGGGCAATCCGCGTTGCACGGGTGTTTGGTGGCGATGTGGCGGGGTTGCCAGAACCGTTGCGGGCGCAGCCGTGTACGAGCGGGGAGGGTTGGGAGTGGGACGGCGTGAAATTCTCACTCTGGCAGTGGCCGGGGGCGAGCAATAGCAATCAGAAGTCCTGCGTACTGCAGGTGCAAGCACGGGACGAACGGCTACTGTTGACGGGGGATATTGATACCCATGCCGAGCGGGCATTGCTGCAAAGTCCGCTGGCCGTTCCTGTCCGCTGGTTGCAATCGCCCCATCACGGCAGCAAGACGTCGTCGTCGATGGCTTTTCTCAAGGCACTGGCGCCTGAAAACGTGCTGATTTCCCGTGGGCACGGTAATAATTTTGGTCACCCGCATCCGCAGGTCATGTCGCGTTATCAAGCCTTGGGGGTGCAGGTGTGGGATAGCGCGGAGCAAGGGGCTGTGTGGTTTCGTTTGGGGGCGTCGGCACAGGTTAAGAGCATGGGTGGCCAGCGTCGGTTCTGGCGCGATTGATAGTGCTTGCGCAGGCGTTGGCCCCACAAGGTTAAGGGCAATCCTGTGGTAGAGTGGCGCACTTTTTCGAGGGGATTGTCACTGTGTGGGAACTGGTCAAATCAGGTGGCTGGATGATGCTGCCGATCATTCTGAGCTCTGTTGCCGCGCTGGGCATTATTGTCGAGCGTCTGTGGACCCTGCGTGCCAGTCGCGTAACCCCGGAACATTTGCTCGGGCAGGTCTGGGTCTGGATCAAAGACAAGCAGATGGACAAGGAAAAACTCAAATTGCTGCGCGCCGACTCGCCGCTGGGTGAGATCCTGGCCGCGGGCCTGGCCAACTCCAGGCATGGTCGCGAGATCATGAAAGAGTGCATCGAAGAGGCCGCTGCACGAGTGATTCACGAGCTAGAGCGGTATCTCAATGCGCTGGGTACGATTGCGGCAATGGCCCCGTTGCTGGGCCTGCTGGGTACCGTACTGGGCATGATCGATATTTTCAGCGCCTTCATGGGGACGGGCATGACGACCAATGCTGCCGTGCTTGCAGGCGGTATTTCCAAAGCACTGATCACTACCGCCGCCGGTCTGATGGTGGGTATTCCGGCAGTCTTCTTCCATCGCTTCCTGCAACGTCGTGTCGACGAGCTGGTGGTCGGGATGGAGCAGGAAGCGATCAAGCTGGTTGAGGTGATACAAGGCGACCGTGAAGTCGATATGGTCGGGAGCAAAGCGTGAAATTTCGCCGCAAGCCTCGGGAAACGGTTGATATCAACCTCGCGTCATTGATTGACGTGGTGTTTATCCTGCTGCTGTTTTTTGTCGTGACCACGACCTTTACCCGCGAAACCCAGTTGCGCGTTGATCTGCCAGAGGCTGCCAGCGGTTCGCCCAGCGAGGATCAAGGCGCCAGGCAACTGGACATCGCCATCAGCGCGGACGGAGTGTTTTCGGTGAACAACCAGTTGTTGCCGAAGAATGATCTGGCGAGCCTGATGGAGGCTCTGCAGAAAGAGTCTGGCGGCGATACCCGCTTGCCGCTGTCGATCAGCGCCGATGGCAAAACCCAACACCAGGCGGTCATCACCGCAATGGATGCGGCCGGGAAACTCGGTTTCAGCCATTTGCGCATGACGACTGTCGAGGCGCAGGCGGCGCCCTGATGGCCATGTCCGATCGCTTGTTGCGCGCCTGGTATGCCGGGCATCCGCTGCTGACCCTTTTGCGCCCGGTGGAGTGCCTTTACCGTCGAGTGGTTGAGCGCAAGCGGGCGCGTTTTGTGGTAGGGGAAGGCGAGATTTATCGTGCGCCGGTACCGTTGATTGTCGTGGGGAACATCACCGTGGGCGGTACCGGCAAAACGCCTTTGATCCTGTGGCTGATTGCGCATTGCCAGCAGCATGGCCTGCGGGTCGGCGTGGTCAGTCGTGGCTATGGCGCTTCCCCCCCTCAATTTCCGTGGCGCGTGAACGCTGATCAAAGTGCCGCGCAGGCGGGGGATGAGCCTTTGCTGATTGTGCAGCGCACCGGCGTACCCTTGATGATCGATCCGGATCGCAGTCGTGCGGTCAGGGCCCTGCTGGCCAGCGAGCAGTTGGACCTGATTCTGTCCGATGACGGCATGCAGCATTACCGCCTGGCCCGGGATCTTGAGCTGGTCCTGATCGACAATGCCAGAGGCCTGGGTAACGGTCGCTGCCTGCCTGCCGGGCCGCTGCGTGAGCCGGCTGAACGGCTGCAGAGTGTCGACGCGGTGCTGTATAACGGCGCTGCCAGCGACCCTCAGGGCGGTTTTGCCTTTCAGTTGCAGCCCACTGCGTTGGTCAATTTGATCAGCGGTGAGCGTCAGGCGCTGGACTATTTTCCTGCTGAACAAGCGCTGCATGCGGTCGCCGGGATCGGCAATCCGCAGCGTTTCTTCACGACCCTTGAAACGCTACACTGGCGACCAATTGCCCATGCTTTTGCCGATCACGCGCCCTACAGCGCCGAGGTGCTGAATTTTACGCCGCCCTTACCCGTGGTCATGACTGAAAAGGATGCGGTGAAGTGCCGTGACTTTGCGTCACCCGACTGGTGGTATCTGGCCGTTGACGCAGTACCCTCAGAGGCCTTTGTCCTGTGGTTTGATCAACAGTTGCTGGGTCTTTTGCCCGATCGTCTTTTGACTTGATCCATCTTTATCCAGGGGAACCCTAATGGACACCAAATTGCTCGATATCCTTGCTTGCCCTGTTTGCAAAGGCCCGCTCAAGCTCAGCGCCGACAAGACCGAGCTGATCAGCAAGGGCGCAGGTCTGGCCTACCCGATCCGCGATGGCATTCCAGTGATGCTGGAAACCGAAGCCCGAACCCTTTCTGCTGATGAGCGTCTGGATAAATGATTCCGGTTTTTACAGTCGTTATTCCGTCGCGCTTTGCCTCAACCCGTTTGCCAGGCAAGCCGCTGCAAATGATTGCCGGCAAGCCAATGGTCCAGCACGTCTGGGAGCAGGCCTGTAAAAGCAGCGCGCAGCGTGTGGTGGTTGCCACTGACGATGCGCGTATTGTCGACGCCTGCAAGGCGTTCGGCGCCGAGGTGCTGTTGACCCGTGCCGACCACGAGTCAGGCACCGACCGTCTGGCCGAAGTTGCCACGCAACTGGGTTTGGCCAGTGACGCCATCGTGGTCAATGTTCAGGGCGACGAACCCATGATCCCGCCACAGGTGATCGATCAGGTTGCCGTCAACCTGGCCGCCCACAGTGAGGCGAGCATGGCGACCCTGGCCGAGGCGATCGATGATGTCGAGACGCTGTTCAATCCCAATGTGGTCAAGGTCGTCAGTGACATCAACGGGCTGGCGCTGACATTCAGCCGGGCCACGTTGCCGTGGGCGCGGGATGACTTCGCCCTGCACCCTGACACCTTGCCGGCGGGCGTACCTTATCGCCGCCACATTGGCATCTACGCCTATCGTGCAGGCTTCCTGCATGACTTCGTGAGCTGGGGCCCTTGCTGGCTCGAAAATACCGAGCGCCTTGAGCAGCTTCGGGCGCTGTGGCATGGCGTGCGCATTCACGTGGCTGATGTGCTTGAAGCTCCGCCAGCCGGCGTTGATACCGTTGAAGACCTTGAACGCGTTCGGCGTTTGCTGGAGTCATGAGTTTGGACGTGCAGGTCAATGCGTCGCTTAAACCGTTCAACAGCTTTGGCGTTGATGTTAAGGCCAGCCTGTTTGCGCAAGCCCACAGCGATGCCGATGTGCGTGAGGCGTTACTGTGCGCGGTTGAGCACCAGTTGCCGTTGCTGGTCATTGGTGGCGGCAGTAATTTGCTGCTGACCGGTGATGTTTCAGCGCTGGTTTTGCGCATGGCCAGTCGCGGCATCCGTTTGCTGGCGGATGACGGCGACCGGGTTGTTGTCGAGGCCGAGGCGGGGGAGGTATGGCATGCCTTTGTGCTGTGGACTCTGGAACAGGGTTTGTCGGGGCTTGAAAACCTCAGCCTGATCCCCGGCACCGTTGGGGCTGCCCCGATGCAGAATATTGGCGCCTACGGCGTCGAGATCAAGGATGTCTTCGCCGGGCTTACGGCCCTTGATCGACAGACTGGCGAGTTGCGTGAATTCAGCCTTGCAGAGTGCAACTTCGCCTACCGCGACAGTCTCTTCAAGCAGCAGGCCGGGCGTTGGTTGATTCTGCGGGTGCGGTTTGCCCTGAGTCGTGCCACACGTCTGCATCTGGAATACGGCCCTGTACGTCAACGTCTTACCGAGCAGGGCATTGATCAGCCGACGGCCAGCGACGTCAGTCGGGCGATCAGCAGTATTCGCAGCGAAAAGCTGCCAGACCCGGCGGTGCTGGGCAATGCCGGCAGTTTTTTCAAAAACCCGTTGGTATCGGCTGTCCAGGCTGATGAGTTGCGCCTGGCTCACCCGGGGTTAATTGGCTATCCGCAAGCGGATGGCCAGGTAAAGCTGGCGGCAGGCTGGTTGATTGAAGCGGCGGGCTGGAAAGGCTTCCGGGAAGCCGACGCAGGCGTGCACCGTTTGCAGTCGCTGGTGCTGGTCAATCATGGTTCGGCCACCGGCCTGGAGTTACTGGCACTGGCGCAGCGCATTCAGGCCGATATCCTGCAGCGCTTTGCCGTGGAGCTGGAGATGGAACCCAACGTTTACTGACGTATCAACCGGTTATCTAACTCCATAAAAAAAGCCCCGCCAGTTCAGAACTGGCGGGGCTTTTTAGTGGCCTTTGGAATTAGGCGAGAGGTTTAGACTCGTGTTCCTGTTCCTGGGCTACGGCTTCGCTTGCAGGTGCATGAGCTGCTGCAGCGGCGGCTGCAGCAGCCTCTTCACGCTTGCGACGACGGACTTCGCGCGGGTCGTTAGGAGCACGACCGTTGCTTGGAGCGCTGACAACCGGAGCTGCAATCACGACTTCAACCACTTCAGACGCCACAACAACTTCAGCTTCAACTGGAGCCGGCTGTGCGGTGACTACGGTCTCGACTACGGCTTCAACCGCTACCACTTCAGGGGTGGCTGGTTCTGCTGCAGGCGCTGCTTGAACAACGGCAGGCTCGGCAACTGGCTCGCGAACAACGCGGACTTCCTTGGCAGGCTCCGGTGCTTTTTCGAAAGCAGGTGCTTCGACTGCTGGCGTCTCAACGACCGGGGTTTGCGCCACGACTTCGACTACAGGCTCTGGAGCCGCTACAACTGGCTCGGCAACAGCCTGGACTTCAGGGTGTGCTTCTTGAGCCGGTGCAACTTCAACTTCCGGTGCCTTGATCGCTTCGATCGGCGTTACGGCTTCGACAACCGGTGCTTCTGCAACTGGAGTTTCAATAACGGTTGCTTCTACAGCGGCGGTGGCTTCAACCACTGGAGCTGGAGCGGCAGGTGCTTCTACAACAGCCACTTCCTGCGCAGCTTCAACGGCAACCACGGTTTCAGCCGGGGCCGATTCCTGGGTTGCTTCAGTCGCACGCTCTGCCTGTTGGTGAGCCTGGGCTTCAGCGGGGGCGCTGATTACCGAGCTGGCAACGGCTTCTGTCACGGCCAGGCCGGCAGCGATTTCAAGGGTGGTAGCAGGAGCGTTTTGGGCGTTGCCTTCTTCGCTGTTCTCTTCCGAGCCTTCAATCACGTTGCCGTTTGCATCACGCTGACGTTCACGACGGTTGCTGCGACGGCGCTGACCACGGGAGCGGCGACGTGGACGATCGCCTTCGGCGTTGTCCTGTGTCTCGTCCTGGGATTGCTCTTCGCTGGACAGCACTTCTTCGTCTTCAGCAGCAGCCACAACTTGCTCTTCACGTGGAGCGCGTTCTTCGCGAGGGGCGCGAGGCTGGCGTTCTTCACGAGGCGGGCGAGCCGGGCGTTCTTCGGCTACGACTGCAGCTGCGGCGCCGGCAACGACAGCAGGCGCTGCGTCCAGAGGTTCACGCAGTTCGCGTACGCGCTCTTCACGGCCTTCGCCACGAGGTTTGCGGTCTTCACGCGGTGCGCGTGGGGCGCGCTCTTCACGAGGTGGACGCGGTGCGCGCTCTTCGCGAGGTGCTTGAGCAACAACCGGAGTTTCTTCGCGGGATGTACGTTCTTCACGTGGTTCGCGAGCAGCACGCTCTTCACGTGGTGCGCGCTCTTCGCGTGGCTTGCGTTCTTCGTCACGACGACCGTTGCGGTTACGGCTTTGCTGGCGGCCGTTGCGACGCTCTTCGTTGCGTGCAGGGCGCTCAGGGGTGGCTGGCTTCTCTACCACGGTCGGAGCAACAGGCTCTTCCTTGGAGGCGAACAGGCTCACCAATGACTTGACCAGGCCTTTGAACAGGCTTGGCTCGGAGATGGTTGCCGCGGGTGCAGGTGCGGCCGGGGCAGCGACGACTTCGGCAGGAACCGGAGCCGAGGTGCGTGGCGGTGCAGTTTTAACTGCGGCTTCCTGGCGAACCAGAGTGCGGGTAGCTGCAGCAGGCTGGACTTCTTCCACTTCAGCGGCAGCGGCAGCAATTTCATAGCTGGACTGGTTGGTGTGGGCTTCCGGGCTGTCATCACGCAGGCGCTGAACTTCGAAGTGCGGCGTTTCGAGGTGGTCGTTCGGCAGGATGACGATGCGGGCACGGGTACGCAGTTCGATCTTGGTGATCGAGTTGCGTTTTTCGTTGAGCAGGAATGCAGCAACCGGGATTGGCACCTGGGCGCGTACTTCGGCAGTACGGTCTTTCAGGGCTTCTTCTTCGATCAGGCGCAGGATGGCCAGCGACAGCGACTCAACGTCACGGATGATGCCGGTGCCGTTGCAGCGTGGGCAGACGATGCCGCTGCTTTCGCCCAGGGATGGACGCAGGCGCTGACGGGACATTTCCAGCAAGCCGAAGCGCGAGATACGGCCGACTTGTACGCGGGCACGGTCTGCTTCCAGGCATTCGCGGACTTTTTCTTCCACGGCGCGCTGGTTTTTGGCTGGGGTCATGTCGATGAAGTCGATGACGATCAGGCCGCCGATGTCGCGCAAGCGCAACTGACGGGCGATTTCTTCAGCCGCTTCAAGGTTGGTTTGCAGCGCGGTTTCTTCGATATCGCTACCTTTGGTGGCGCGGGCCGAGTTGATGTCGATGGACACCAGGGCTTCGGTCGGGTCGATAACGATGGAGCCGCCGGAAGGCAGTTCAACGACACGCTGGAAGGCGGTCTCGATCTGGCTTTCGATCTGGAAACGATTGAACAGCGGAACGCTGTCTTCGTAGAGTTTGATTTTGCTGGCGTACTGCGGCATCACCTGGCGAATGAAGGTCAGGGCTTCGTCCTGGGCTTCAACGCTGTCGATCAGTACTTCGCCGATGTCCTGGCGCAGGTAATCACGGATGGCGCGGATGATCACGTTGCTTTCCTGGTAGATCAGGAATGGCGCGGAGCGATCCAGCGAGGCTTCTTTAATGGCAGTCCACAGTTGCAGCAGGTAGTCGAGGTCCCACTGCATTTCTTCGCTGCTGCGGCCCAGGCCGGCAGTACGTACGATCAGACCCATGTCGGCAGGGGCAATCAGGCCGTTAAGCGCTTCACGCAGTTCGTTGCGCTCTTCGCCTTCAATGCGACGGGAGATACCACCGGCACGCGGGTTGTTCGGCATCAGAACCAGGTAACGGCCGGCGAGGCTGATGAAGGTGGTCAGGGCTGCGCCCTTGTTGCCACGTTCTTCTTTCTCGACCTGCACGATAACTTCCTGGCCTTCGCTCAGGACGTCCTTGATGTTTACGCGGCCTTCGGGAGCCTTCTTGAAGTACTCGCGGGAGATTTCCTTGAGGGGCAGGAAGCCGTGGCGCTCGGAGCCGAAATCGACAAAGGCAGCCTCAAGGCTTGGTTCGATGCGAGTAATGCGGCCTTTGTAGATGTTGGCTTTCTTCTGCTCGCGTGCACCCGACTCGATGTCCAGGTCGTAGAGGCGTTGGCCATCTACCAGTGCAACGCGCAACTCTTCAGGTTGAGTTGCGTTAATCAGCATTCTTTTCATGTTGTACCGTCGGTTTCCGGGCTACCGGAAACGGCGTTCGGCACACACGACTTCTCATGGTCGGTGTCAGGTGCGTCAGGAGTTGTTGGCCACTCCTGTGTACAGCGAGGTTCGAACCTTGGGGTCGAAGTCGCGACTTACGCTTCCTGCTTGCTGTGGTGCTAAAGCACCTCTTAAGCAAAAGTCTGGTCAGGAGGAGGAATCAACCGGCGGCTGTGGACGAGATGAAGCGTCTTGATAAAGCCTATTGCTACACAGTCCGGCGGTTGTGCGTCTCCACCCTACACGTATCCCTGATAATTCGGGTGCTGCCGCGCGCAGAATCCGCAGCGGGTTGGCATTTACCGTGTTCTCCAAAAGGGGAGTTCACGCATCATGGCTAATAAAGGCAATGTTTCTGAAGCTTTCGCCCGAAATTCCCGAAGCTGACTGCACTTTGTGAACTGGCCGTGAATATCGGCGTAGAAGGGGAGTTTGCACTCTGCTTTCCAGGCTCGCTTCAGGCCTCATGTCACCTGCGCTTGTTACAACTCCAGGTCTTGCGTGTGTAGCGAAAGCCCCGTGGGACGGCCTCGCGTCCTTGTTAAGAGCGTTGGTCAGGGCCGGTGATACACCGTTAATCCTCTGTCCAGGCCGCTTTTGGCGGCGTTCGCGACTATAGCAGCAATGATTAAGTGCTTCAATTCCATAAAAAATTGTTATCATCGGCGCCATGACGACGACTACCCCCCCGACCCCCAGCGTCCAGCTGCTTGAGGTCTCGCCGGAATATGCCGGCCAACGCATCGACAATTTCCTGCTTGCTCGACTCAAGGGTGTTCCCAAGACCTTGATTTACCGCATTTTGCGTAAAGGCGAAGTGCGCGTGAACAAGGGCCGGATCAAACCCGAGTACAAGCTGCAGGCGGGCGACATCGTGCGCGTGCCGCCGGTTCGCGTGCCTGAGCGCGACGAGCCTGTGCCTGTGGCCCAAGGTTTGTTGTTGCGCCTTGAGGCGGCGATTGTCTATGAAGATAAGGCGCTGATTGTCTTGAACAAGCCGGCAGGCATCGCCGTGCATGGCGGCAGCGGTTTGACCTTTGGCGTGATCGAAGCCTTTCGTCAGATGCGTCCTGACGTCAAGGAATTGGAATTGGTGCACCGCCTGGACCGTGACACGTCCGGCCTGTTGATGATTGCCAAAAAACGCAGCATGTTGCGCCATCTTCACGAGGCGCTTCGCGGTGACGGTATCGACAAGCGTTACATGGCGCTGGTGCGTGGCAGCTGGGCGGCTTCGATCAAGCAGGTGCGTGCGCCGCTGATGAAGAGCAACTTGCGTTCGGGTGAGCGCATGGTTGAAGTCAACGAAGAAGGCAAAGAGTCCGTCACCGTGTTCAAGGTGCTGCGCCGCTTCGGTGATTTTGCAACCATGGTCGAGGCTCGTCCGATCACCGGCCGTACTCACCAGATTCGCGTGCATACCCTGCATGCCGGTCATTGCATTGCCGGTGATACCAAGTACGGCGATGAAGGCTTCTCCAAGGAGATCCGTGATCTGGGCGGCAAGCGGTTGTTTCTGCATGCCTACATGCTGACTGTGCCGATGCCCGATGGCGGTGAGATGAAATTCCAGGCCCCGGTAGATGAAATGTGGGCCAAGACCGTGGAGCGACTGAGTGCCCCCTACTGACTACAAGCTGCTGATTTTTGACTGGGACGGCACGTTGGCCGACTCCATTGGTCGGATTGTTACTGCAATGCAGGTTGCAGCGCAGCGAGCGGGTCGCCCTGAGCGCGATGCGCCAGCAGTCAAGGGGATTATCGGGTTGGGCCTGCCCGAGGCGATTCTGACGCTCTATCCCGACATGACGCCAGGGCAGGTGATTGCATTTCGTCAGCACTATGCTGATGTCTACATCGCCATGGATGCCGAGCCTTCGCCGTTGTTCGCCGGGGTCAGGGAGTCGCTTGAGGTGTTCCGTGAGCAGGGCTATCGCCTGGCGGTTGCTACGGGCAAGGCGCGTCGCGGGCTGGATCGTGTGCTCAAGGCCCATGGGTGGGAAGATTTTTTCGATATCACCCGTGCAGCAGATGAGACTGCAAGCAAACCCGATCCCTTGATGCTCAATCAGATTCTGGCCCATTGCGATGTGCGCCCGGATCAGGCGTTGATGGTGGGTGATGCTTCCTTTGATTTGTTGATGGCGCGCAACGCGGGTATCGACTCTGTTGCGGTAGGCTATGGTGCTCAGTCAATGGAGCGCTTGCTGGCGTTTGAGCCTCGGTTGGCGATTGACAGTTTTCCCGAGTTGCGCGCCTGGCTGGATCGTCAGGTTAATTAAAGTCTTTGCTGGGGTAGTGCATGGTTGATCAATGGAAAGCGCCCTCTGCGGCTGAGTCGACTGTCGGTGATGCAAAAAGCTGGCAACTGCTGGAAAAAACCTTGTTGGCGGGTATTCAGGAGCAGCGCCGTTCGCGCCGCTGGGGGATTTTCTTCAAGGTCCTGATGTTCTGTTACCTCATTGCGGTGTTGCTGCTGTTTACCCCGCTGCTGAGCATGGAGCGAAGTGCGGTGGGCGGTTCGAGCTATACCGCGTTGATCGATGTGCGCGGCCCGATTGCAGATAAAGAGCCTGCCAGTGCCGATAACCTGGTTACCAGTCTGCAGGCTGCATTCGATGATCCAAGGGTCAAGGGTGTGGTATTGCGCATCAACAGTCCGGGCGGCAGTCCGGTGCAGTCGGGTTATGTCTACGATGAGATTCGTCGTTTGCGCGGTTTGCATCCCGACACCAAGGTGTATGCGGTGATTTCCGATTTGGGAGCTTCCGGTGCCTATTACATTGCCAGTGCTGCTGACGAGATTTACGCCGACAAGGCCAGTCTTGTCGGGTCGATTGGCGTGACGGCGGCGGGCTTTGGCTTTGTCGGGGCGATGGACAAGCTGGGGATTCAGCGTCGTGCGTACACTTCGGGTGACCACAAGGCGTTCCTGGATCCGTTTGAGCCGGAAAAACCGGACGAAACCAAGTTCTGGCAGGGTGTTCTGAATGTGACTCACCAGCAGTTCATTGATAGCGTCAAGCAGGGGCGTGGTGATCGCCTGAAAGACAAGGAGCATCCTGAGTTGTTCTCGGGGTTGGTCTGGACCGGTCAGCAGGCGCTGCCTCTGGGGTTGATTGACGGGCTGGGCAATACCAGTTCGGTTGCCCGTGATGTGATCGGTGCAAAGGATCTGGTGGATTTCACTGTCCAGGAGTCGGCTTTCGATCGCTTCTCGAAAAAGCTCGGTGCCAGCGTGGCTGAGCAATTGGCGATGTGGATGGGCTTTCAGGGGCCAACACTGCGCTGATTGCTCTCTCTGCTCACAAGAAACGGCCTTCGGGTCGTTTTTTTTTGTGGTGTCGAGCGTTCTGTAGTCGCTGCCGAGGAACGAAGGCTGCGATCGAGCGCGAAGCGTTCGCAAAATGGAGCGCTCGAATATGTCAGGTTCTACGCCCGCTTCGCGGCCGATCGCAGTCTTCGTTCCTCGGCAGCGACTACAGAGTATTGCGGCTTATTCAGGGCAGGTGTACGCCTTCTGCAAGCAGCATGTCCACCAGGCGTATCAGTGGCAAGCCGACCAGGCTGGTGGCGTCATCGCCTTCTGTGCGTTGAAACAGGGTCACACCAAGGCCTTCGGCTTTAAAGCTGCCAGCGCAGTCGTAGGGCTGTTCTGCGAGCAGATAGCGTTCGATCTGTTCGGCACTTAGCGTGCGCATGTGCACGGTGAAGGGAATGCAATCGGTCTGGTGGTGGCCCGTCTGGCTGTTGAGCAGGGTCAGGCCGGTCAGGAAGCTCACGCTGGCACCGCTGGCGCTCATCAGTTGTTGGCGGGCCTTGTCGTGGGTGTGGGGTTTGCCGATGATCTGTCCGTCGAGCACGGCGACCTGGTCGGAGCCAATGATCAGGTGGTTTGGATGGCTGTTGGCGAGTGCTCGTGCCTTTTCCAGGGATAGGCGCTTGACCAGTTCAATGGCGGTCTCGCCGGGGCGGTGGCTTTCGTCAATGTCGGGTGAGCTGCAGCTGAAAGGCAGGCGCAGGCGAGTCAGTAATTCGCGGCGGTAAACCGAGCTTGAAGCGAGTAATAAAGGTAGCATGCGCGGCTCCTGTGGGTGGTTGGCGATTCTAGCGGGCGTACGGGATGTCGCACAGGCACAATTTCCTTTGACAGGTGGAGGGGTCGTCCCTAGAATGCTGCGCCTATGTTGAATGACCCGATTCCACCTCACGTTGACCCGCGCAAATTAGCTGATCGTGGCACTACCCTTCAAGGTGAAGTGCTGCTGGCTGATTTGGAGAGACTCTGCGACCCGCTTTCCGACAATGTCGGTACGGTCCAGGCTAAATTTGTTTTTGAGCGAGACGAGCGAAGATCTGTGGTAATACACAGCTCCATCGACGTTGAGGTCAAGATGGTTTGCCAGCGTTGTCTTGAGCTGGTCACCCTGCCGATTCACAGCGAGTGCAGTTATGCTGTGGTGAAGGAGGGTGCAAATACCCAGTCGTTACCGAAAGGTTATGACGTGCTGGAACTGGGCGAAGATCCATTGGATCTGCAGTCACTGATCGAGGAAGAGCTTTTGCTTGCCTTGCCCATTGTGCCTGCTCATCATCCGGAAGAATGCCAGCAGCCGGCGGGTCTCGATGAGCCCGAGCCAGGCGAGGACGAGGTAACGCGGTCCAACCCGTTCAGTGTATTGGCGCAGTTAAAGCGTGACCCAAACGTTTAGGAGTTAATTAATTATGGCTGTTCAGCAGAACAAAAAATCCCGCTCTGCCCGTGACATGCGTCGTTCGCACGATGCTCTTTCGGCTAGCACTCTGTCCGTAGAAAAAACCACCGGTGAAATTCACCTGCGTCACCACGTATCGCCAGAAGGCGTATACCGTGGTCGTAAAGTGATCGACAAGGGCGCTGACGAGTAATCACTTGTCCGCTCAGGTCATCGCGATCGACGCAATGGGCGGGGACTTCGGTCCCCGCAGCATTGTTCAGGCCTGCATTGCCTGCCTGTCTGCTACTCCCTCGTTACACCTGACCCTCGTCGGTCAACCCTCCATACTTGAAACCTTGATCGCTGGCCATTCGGCTGTGGATCGCTCGCGCCTGACGATTACCCCTGCTTCTGAAGTGATTGCCATGAATGAGCGGCCTTCCAATGCCTTGCGCAGCAAGCCTGACTCTTCCATGCGTGTGGCGCTGGAGTTGCTCCGTGATGGCAAGGTGCAAGCCTGTGTCAGTTCCGGCAATACCGGCGCACTGATGGCGTTGTCCCGTCATGTGCTCAAGACCTTGCCGGGGATCGATCGTCCGGCGATGGTGGCGGCGGTGCCGACCCAGACGGGCTACTGTCAGTTGCTGGACTTGGGCGCGAATGTCGATTGCACGGCCGGGCAGTTGTTCCAGTTTGCAGTCATGGGGTCGGTGGCGGCGCAGGCGCTGGGTGTGCTTCGTCCACGGGTTGCCTTGCTCAATATCGGCACCGAAGACGTCAAGGGCAATCAGCAGGTCAAAGAGGCGGCTGCGTTGTTGCAGGCGGCGTCCGGGCTGCACTACATCGGCTTTGTCGAGGGTGATGGTGTGTACCGTGGCGAGGCTGACGTGGTGGTGTGTGACGGGTTTGTCGGCAATATCATGCTCAAGTCCAGCGAAGGTCTTGCGACCATGATTTCGAGCAGGCTTGAGGCGGTGTTCAGGCGTAACCTGTTCAGTCGCTGTGTAGGTGCGCTGGCGTTGCCGTTGATGCGGCGCCTTCAGGCCGACCTGGCGCCCGCGCGTCATAACGGTGCGAGCTTTCTCGGGCTTCAGGGGATTGTGATCAAGAGTCACGGTTCGGCAGGTGCTCAGGGCTTTCAGAGTGCGATAGAGCGCGCATTGATTGAAATCCATGAAGACCTGCCAAAGCGTTTGTATGGGCGCCTTGAAGGGTTGTTGCCGTAGGCGTTTTGCCGGGCTGATGCTTAAATGTGACCGCTCGGTCCAATCAGCCATCCAACTGTCAGTTTCTTGCGTCCACTACGGTAGGACGTCAATTCTCCGACGACAAGATCATTAGGGGCTTGTTACATGTCTACATCCCTCGCATTTGTCTTTCCAGGGCAGGGTTCGCAGTCCCTCGGCATGTTGGCCGAGCTGGGCGCGGAGCATCCGCTGGTCCTGGAAACATTTAAAGAAGCTTCCGCTGCTCTGGGTTACGACCTGTGGGCGCTGATCCAGGAAGGTCCTGCAGAGAAGCTGAATCAAACCGACATTACCCAGCCTGCCATTCTGGCCGCCTCGATTGCCCTGTGGCGCCTGTGGCTGGCCGAAGGAGGCAAGCGCCCTGACTTTGTTGCAGGCCATAGCCTGGGCGAGTACAGCGCGTTGGTTGCTGCCGAATGCCTGACATTGGCTGAGGCGGTCAAACTGGTTGAGCGTCGCGGTCAACTGATGCAAGAAGCCGTACCGGCCGGCCAGGGTGCCATGGCAGCAATCCTGGGCCTGGAAGATGCTGACGTGCTGGCGGCCTGTGCCGAAGCGGCGCAAGGTGAAGTGGTCAGCGCAGTGAACTTCAACTCGCCGGGCCAGGTCGTGATCGCTGGCGCCAAGGCTGCTGTTGAGCGCGCCATGGAGCTGTGCAAGGCCAAAGGCGCCAAGCGTGCATTGCCGTTGCCGGTGAGCGTGCCTTCGCACTGCGAGCTGATGCGTCCTGCCGCTGAGCGTTTTGCCGAGTCCATCGAGGCGATCGACTGGAAAATGCCGACCATTGCCTTGGTGCAGAACGTCAGTGCCGCTGTTGCAGCCGATTTGCCAACCCTCAAGCGCGACTTGCTCGAACAGTTGTACAAGCCAGTGCGCTGGGTTGAGTCGGTACAGGTGCTTGCGGCTGGCGGCCCGGTTGATCTGGTTGAGTGCGGTCCGGGCAAGGTCCTGGTAGGCATCAGCAAGCGTTGCGCTGAAGGCGTGACGACCCACAATTTGAATACCCCGGATGCCTTCGCCGCTGCGCGATTGGCTCTGGTCTGAATCAGGAGAAGCCTGCATGAGCTTGCAAGGTAAAGTTGCACTGGTAACAGGCGCAAGCCGTGGCATTGGCCAGGCTATTGCATTGGAGTTGGGTCGTCAGGGCGCCGTGGTCATCGGCACTGCGACTTCGCAAGCCGGTGCCGAGCGTATTGCTGCCACCCTGAAAGAAAACGGTGTTCAGGGCACTGGCATGGAACTCAATGTCACCAGCAGCGAATCGGTTGCTGCGGTGCTGGCGAGCATCCAGGAGCAGTT
The DNA here is from genome assembly GCF_019345465.1 of Pseudomonas sp. NKUCC02_KPG. Lineage (GTDB taxonomy): Bacteria > Pseudomonadota > Gammaproteobacteria > Pseudomonadales > Pseudomonadaceae > Aquipseudomonas. Next base: position 164,632 of record NZ_JAHKRC010000012.1, on the reverse strand, counting down.
CGGTGCTCCGGCGATTCTGGTCAATAATGCCGGTATCACCCGCGATAACCTGATGATGCGCATGAAAGATGACGAATGGCATGACGTTATCGATACCAACCTGAACAGTCTGTATCGCCTGTCCAAGGGGGTTTTGCGTGGCATGACCAAGGCCCGCTGGGGACGAATTATCAATATTGGCTCTGTTGTGGGTGCCATGGGCAACGCAGGCCAAGTAAACTACGCCGCCGCCAAGGCAGGCCTTGAAGGTTTCGGTCGTGCGCTGGCACGTGAAGTGGGCTCGCGCTCGATCACTGTCAACTCGGTGGCTCCGGGCTTTATCGATACCGATATGACCCGTGAATTGCCAGAGGCACAGCGCGAAGCCTTGCAGACGCAGATTCCGCTGGGCCGTTTGGGCCAGGCTCAAGAGATCGCAAACGTGGTCGCTTTCCTGGCATCTGACGGTGCAGCCTACGTGACAGGGGCTACAATCCCGGTCAACGGCGGGATGTACATGAGTTAAATGTGACGGATTGCTTCAAAAAAATGTCATACGAGCTGTCTAAAATCCGTTATAAAGCTGCAATCTATTTATAGGCAGCCGGTTGTTGCGGTGTGAGTGCAAAGCTTTCAGTTGAAAAACTGAAAAGGCTTTCGATACACTTGCCCACTGGCCAGCTGCCTGAATTTGTCCATTAGGAGTGAAAACAAGGTATGAGCACCATCGAAGAGCGCGTCAAGAAAATCGTTGCCGAGCAACTGGGCGTTAAAGAAGAAGAAGTGACCAATGCCGCTTCCTTCGTTGAAGACCTGGGTGCCGACTCCCTTGACACCGTTGAGCTTGTGATGGCTCTGGAAGAGGAATTCGAGACTGAGATTCCTGACGAAGAAGCTGAAAAGATCACTACTGTACAAGCCGCTATCGATTACGTTACTAGCCACCAGGCGTAATAGTTTGTAATCGTTGCTCGCTGTCATGGAAAAACCGCACTGCCGCTCTGGCGTGCGGTTTTTTCTTTAGGCGTGATGCAAAGTGTCGTCAATAGAATAAAGGAGAGTGCTGTGTCGCGTAGACGCGTCGTAGTCACCGGTATGGGGATGTTGTCGCCACTGGGTGCGGATGTTCCGAGCACCTGGCAAGGCATTCTGGCAGGCCGAAGTGGCATTGGTCTGATCGAACACACGGATCTTTCTGCCTATTCCACCCGTTTTGGCGGCTCGGTACAGGGCTTTAACGTTGAGGATTACCTCTCCGTCAAAGAAGCCCGAAAACTTGACCTGTTTATTCAATACGGTTTGGCAGCTGGGTTTCAGGCTGTGCGTAATTCCGGCCTTGAAGTTACCGACGCCAATCGTGAGCGCATCGGTGTGGCAATGGGTTCGGGTATTGGCGGTCTGACCAATATCGAAGAAACCAGCCGTACCTTGCACGAGCAAGGCCCGCGACGGATTTCTCCGTTTTTCGTGCCCGGTTCGATCATCAACATGATTTCCGGTTTTCTGTCTATCCATCTGGGTACACAGGGGCCTAACTATGCCATCGCGACTGCCTGTACCACTGGTACGCATTGCATTGGCATGGCAGCTCGCAACATTGCTTACGGCGAAGCCGACGTGATGATTGCCGGCGGCGCCGAAATGGCCGCCTGCGGCCTGGGCATGGGCGGCTTTGGTGCCTCCCGTGCGTTGTCGACCCGCAACGACGATCCAACCCGTGCCAGCCGTCCGTGGGACAAAGGCCGTGATGGATTTGTATTGTCTGACGGTGCCGGTGCGCTGGTGCTCGAAGAGCTTGAACATGCCAAGGCGCGTGGTGCGACCATCTACGCCGAGCTGATCGGTTTTGGGATGAGCGGTGACGCTTTCCACATGACCTCGCCTCCGGCCGATGGTGCAGGTGCGGCCCGCTGCATTACCAATGCCCTGCGTGACGCCCAGCTGAACGCTGATCAAGTGCAGTACATCAACGCCCACGGCACCTCGACCCCTGCTGGCGATCTGGCAGAAGTGTCGGCGATCAAGTCGGTGTTTGGTGATCACGCCTACAAACTGGCGGTGAGTTCGACCAAGTCCATGACCGGTCACCTGTTGGGTGCAGCGGGCGCGGTCGAGGCGATTTTCAGCGTACTGGCCATCAACAGCCAGATTGCCCCGCCGACCATCAACCTCGACGAGCCTGATGAAGGCTGCGATCTGGACTTCGTGCCGCACACCGCGCGTGAAATGCCGATCGACGTGGTGCTGTCCAACTCATTCGGTTTTGGCGGCACAAACGGTTCGTTGGTGTTCCGTCGGTACGCCGACTGATGCAAAGCTGGGTCGACGGTCAGCCGGCGAACGCTCTTGCGTCGCTCAAAGACCGTGGGCTGGCCTATGGTGATGGTCTGTTTGAGACCATTGCCGTCAAGGCTGGCACACCGCTGCTGCTGGAACTGCATATGCAGCGTCTGGCGCTCGGTTGTTCCCGGCTGGCGATTGTTGCGGATCAGGCATTGATCCGCAGCGAATTGCTGGCATATGCGCAAGCGATGGGCGAGGGCGTCCTCAAGCTCATCCTGACCCGTGGCGATAGTCAGCGTGGTTATGGCGCGTCCACCGGGGCTTTGCCTCGACGAATTCTTCAGGCCAGTCCGGCTGCGGCTTATCCCCAAGCGTACGCGCTGCAAGGGATAGCGCTGTTTGATTGCGCCACCCGTCTGGCTGAACAGCCGTTGTTGGCGGGGCTCAAGCATCTCAATCGACTCGAACAGGTCATTGCGCGATCCGAATGGCAAGACCCGGCCTACGCCGAGGGCTTGATGCGCGACACGTCGGGACGGGTGATTGAAGGTGTGTTCAGCAATCTGTTCATGGTGCGTGACGGGGTTCTGATGACCGCCGACCTGCACCGGTGTGGCGTGGCCGGCGTGATGCGGGCTGCACTGCTGGTCGAGGCCGAACGCCTGGCCATTCCTTGTCTGGTTACTGACATCAGCCTTGCGCAGCTGCAACAGGCCGATGAACTCTTCCTCTGTAACAGCGTGTATGGCGTTTGGCCCGTGCGCGCATTTGCAGACCTGAGCTGGCCGGTGGGGCCACTCACCCGTAAACTGCAAGGCATTGCTCGCACCCTACTGGATGTTTGATTCGTGAAACGTAAATTCTTGGTGCTGCTGGAGACAGGTCTGGTGCTGGCGGGCTTGCTGCTGGGCGCTAGCGCCTGGAAGCTCAATTCTGCGCTCGACCAACCGCTCAATCTGACGCAGGAACAATTGCTCGATGTACCGGCTGGCGCCACGCCGACCGGTACGTTCAATCGTCTGGAAGCTGACGACACGCTGCGTGACGCGTTCTGGTTGCGCGTGTACTGGCGCTTCAACCTTGAAGGCCAGCCGTTGCACAGCGGTGAATACCGCATGACCCCGGGCATGACCGCCCAGGACCTTATTGGTCTGTGGCAGCGTGGCGAAGTGGTGCAATACAGCCTGACTCTGGTTGAAGGCTGGAATTTTCGCCAGGTGCGCAGCGCTTTGGCCAAGCATGAAAAAATCGAACAGACCCTCGATGGCCTGAGCGATAGCGAACTCATGGCCAAGCTGGGTCATGCCGGGGAATTTCCGGAAGGTCGATTCTTTCCAGACACCTATCGCTTTGTGCGCGGCATGACCGATGCCCAGTTGCTGGAAAAAGCCTACGACCGTCTTGAGAAAGTGCTTGCCCAGGAGTGGGAACAGCGTGATCCGAGCGTGCCTTATGCCAACCCTTATCAGGCGCTGATCATGGCGTCACTGGTGGAGAAGGAAACCGGTGTGCCACAGGAGCGCGGGCAAATTGCCGGGGTTTTTGTGCGCCGGATGAAAATCGGCATGCCGCTGCAAACCGATCCTACGGTGATCTATGGCCTGGGCGAGCGTTACAACGGCAAGCTGACACGGGCCCACTTGCGCGAACCCACGCCGTACAACACCTATACGATTCCTGGCTTGCCGCCTACGCCCATTGCCATGGTGGGGCGTGAAGCGATTAATGCCGCTTTGCACCCGGTCAGTGGCTCCAGCCTGTACTTTGTGGCCAAGGGCGATGGTAGCCACACGTTTTCCGATGACCTGGATGCGCACAACAATGCGGTGCGCGAATTCCAGATCAAGCGCAGGGCCGATTACCGTTCGAGCCCCGCGCCGACCCCTGCTGCCGAGCCGGAGAGTCCCCCGGCCGAGCCGCAAGGCCCGAAAGACACTGATTAAGGATTGCTGCCTGTGACTGGCTTGTTTATTACCCTGGAAGGCCCCGAAGGCGCAGGAAAAAGCACCAACCGTGAGTACCTGGCAGAGCGCTTGCGCGCCGAAGGTATCGACGTGGTACTGACACGCGAACCCGGCGGCACGCCGCTGGCCGAGCGTATCCGCGAGCTGCTGCTCACGCCCAGCGATGACGCGATGTGTGCCGACACCGAGCTGTTGCTGGTCTTTGCAGCCCGCGCCCAGCATCTGGCCGAAGTCATTCGCCCGGCGTTGGTCCGGGGTGCGGTGGTGCTGTGTGATCGCTTTACCGATGCCACTTATGCGTATCAGGGCGGCGGTCGGGGGTTGTCCTTTGAACGCATCGCGACTCTAGAGACCTTTGTCCAGGGTCCATTGCGTCCTGATCTGACCCTGGTGTTTGATCTGCCGATTGAAGTCGGCATGGCCCGGGCCAGTGCCCGGGGTCGACTTGACCGCTTCGAGCAGGAAGGTCGCACGTTCTTCGATGCGGTGCGCAGCACCTACCTTGAACGCGCCAAGGCAGAGCCTGCGCGTTATCGCCTGATCGATGCCGCGCAGACGCTCGAACAGGTTCAAGGGCAACTGGACGCCTTGTTGCCAGAATTGCTGGGCTTGCACCGTGGCTGAGGCCTATCCGTGGCAAGACAGCCTGTGGCAGCAAATGGCAGGGCGAGCGCAGCATGCCCACGCCTATTTGCTGCACGGGCCGGCGGGCATCGGCAAGCGGGCTCTGGCCGAACGACTGATGGCCAGTCTGCTGTGCAAGCAGCCGGTCGGGCTTGAAGCCTGCGGTACATGCAAATCCTGCTCGTTGCTGGCGGCGGGAAGTCACCCCGATCATTACATTCTTGAGCCTGAAGAAGCTGACAAGGCAATCAAGGTCGACCAGGTGCGCGATCTGGTCAGTTTTGTGGTGCAGACCGCCCAGTTGGGCGGGCGCAAGGTGGTACTGGTCGAGCCGGTAGAGTCGATGAATATCAACGCCGCCAACGCCTTGCTCAAAAGCCTTGAAGAACCCTCCGGCAACACCATCCTGCTGCTGGTCAGCCATCAGTCCAGTCGACTGTTGCCGACCATCCGCAGTCGCTGCGTGCAGCAGGCTTGTCCGTTGCCGAGCCAGGCATTGAGCCTTGAATGGCTGGCCAAGGCCCTGCCTGATACTGGCGAAGCTGAACGGGTCGAGTTATTGACCCTTGCCGCCGGATCGCCTCTGGGAGCCGTCAAGTTGCAGGCCCAGGGTGTTCGCGAACAACGGGCAGCGGTGGTGGAGGGCGTCAAGAAGGTGCTCAAGCGCGAGCTGTCGGCCAGTCAACTGGCGGAAAGCTGGAAAGCCATCCCGCTGCTGTTGCTGTTTGACTGGTTTTGCGACTGGTCGAACCTGATCCTGCGCTATCAACTGACCCAGGACGAAGCCGGGCTCGGGTTGGAAGACATGCGCAAAGTGCTGCAATACCTGGCGCAGAAAACCCCGCAGGACAAGGTTCTGAACATTCAGGACTGGATTCTTGCCCAGCGCCAGAAGGTCTTGAGCAAGGCCAACCTTAACCGTGATCTGTTGGTCGAGGCGTTACTGGTGCAGTGGGCAAGCCTGCCCGGCCAGCGCTGATTTGATTGAATTGATAAGCAGGTAATTTTTGTATGTTGGTTGACTCTCATTGTCATCTCGATCGTCTTGATCTGAGCGCCCATGACGGCTCGCTGGACGCGGCTCTGGAGGCCGCGCGTCAACGCGGTGTCGGGCATTTTCTGTGTATCGGCGTAAGCGCCGACAACGCGGCCGATGTCAAAGCCCTGACTGATCGGTATGCCGATGTGGATTGCTCGGTGGGCGTCCACCCCCTGGACGTACAGCCGGGAGCGGCGCCAGCGTTGGACTGGTTGTTGAGCGAGCTGAATCACCCCAGGGTGGTGGCGATCGGTGAAACCGGTCTGGACTACCACTACGAGCCTGAAGCCGCCGAGTTGCAGCAATTGTCGTTCCGGGTGCATCTGGAAGCGGCGCAACAGACCGGCAAACCGGTGGTTATTCATACCCGTGGCGCCCGCGCCGATACCCTGAACTTGCTGCGTGAGGCGGCATTGCCCCAGGCTGGCGTGTTGCACTGCTTCACTGAAGACTGGGACATGGCCAAGGCGGCGCTGGACATGGGTTACTACATCTCGCTGTCGGGGATTGTGACCTTTCGCAATGCCGATGCCCTGCGCGATGTGGCCCGTCAGGTGCCTGCAGATCGCCTGCTGGTCGAGACCGATTCGCCTTACCTCGCCCCGATTCCCTATCGCGGCAAACCTAACCTGCCGCAGTACGTGCGTGAAGTCGCCGATTTTCTGGCCATGTTGCGCGGTGAGTCTTACGAGCGCTTTGCAGAGCAAACCACCGAAAACTTCAAGCGCCTGTTTCCGCTGGCTCGGGTTGCACAGTCAATCTGACGTGGGAGCGGCCTGCTCGCGATAGCATCACCGCGCGCATCCATTCAGGCCGCAGCGCCAGCATCGCGAGCAAGCCCGCTCCCACAGTTTTTAAAGTAAACGGGCAGGCAAAAAAAACCCGAACTCTGGGGAATTCGGGTTAAGACCATTAGGAGTAAAACAAAGGCACACATTCCGTTGCTGCCTAAATCGGCGAGACACTTTGGGGGGGATGTCACGCCGACACGTTAAGTATTGGCCAGCTTTGTCGAACGTCCAGCCAGGATTGATCGTTTTTTAAACAGATTTGGAATACCCGAGCTTCGCTTGAGTGCTCTGCGAGCCGCGGGTAAATCGTTTGAACACATCGATATGCAGGATGATCCGTGCAATTTAGTGTGACTAATGCATAATACTCCGCTTCGATTTTGACCCGAACAGACCTTTTCTTATGCACAAAGAACCCCGTAAGGTCCGTGAGTTTCGTCGCCGCGAGCAAGAAATTCTCGATACCGCGCTCAAGCTGTTCCTCGACCTGGGTGAAGACAGTGTCACCGTCGAGATGATTGCTGATGCCGTGGGTATCGGCAAAGGCACGATCTACAAGCACTTCAAGTCCAAGGCCGAGATCTACCTGCGCCTGATGCTCGACTACGAGCGCGATTTGAACGAGCTGCTGCATTCCGCCGACGTGGATAAAGACAAAGAGGCGCTGTCCCGTGCCTACTTTGAGTTTCGCATGCGTGATCCGCAGCGCTACCGGTTGTTTGATCGCCTTGAAGAAAAGGTGGTGAAGGGCAACCAGGTGCCAGAACTGGTCGAAGAGCTGCACAAGATCCGCGCCTCGAACTTTGAGCGCCTGACCCTGCTGATCAAGGGGCGTATCAGTGAAGGCAAGCTCGAAGACGTACCGCCATACTTCCATTACTGCGCAGCGTGGGCTCTGGTGCACGGCGCTGTGGCGCTGTATCACTCGCCGTTCTGGAGCAATGTGCTGGAAGATCAGGAAGGCTTCTTTCAGTTCCTGATGGACATTGGCGTACGCATGGGCAACAAGCGCAAGCGTGACACCGATACCCCGGCTGTAGAGTAACCCCGGCCAGTATTTGCCTTCATGGCTTATGGCCTTGAGGCTTATAATCAGGCTTGGGTCTTGCCAAAACCTGATTTATGAGTCAGGTTTTGCGGCGGCCCATTTCCCCCGCGCCGGAGTCATCCATGATCGTTGATCGCCAAGGCAGACGTTTTCGCAACTTGCGTATCAGTCTGACCTCCGCTTGCAACTATGCCTGCACCTACTGTGTGCCTAACGGCAAGCGGTTGGTTGCCGCGCAGGATGAGCTGTCGGCCGAAGCGATGGTGCGCGGGGTGGCTTATCTGATTGAGGCTGCTGGCATCGAGCGCTTGCGCATTACCGGCGGCGAACCGCTGGTCAGCCCCAAGCTTGAAACCTTTATGCGTGAAGTCGGGCAGTTGGGCTTGAGCGACATCAGCCTGACCACTAACGGCCAATTGCTTGCACGCAAGTTGCCGTTGCTGCTGGATGCGGGCATCCGCCGTCTCAATGTCTCTCTCGACACCCTTGATCCAGAAGCGTTTCGCAGCATTGCCCGTGGCGGTGATCTGCCGACCGTGCTCGATGGCATGCAGCGGGCCCGGGAAGCGGGGATCAAGATCAAGGTCAATATGGTGCCCTTGCGCGGACAGAACCTGGATCAGGTGATGCCGCTGCTGGAGTACTGCCTTGAGCGCGGTTATGAACTGCGTTTTATCGAGCTGATGCGCATGGGCCACCTGGCCAGTGACAGCAATGCCTTCCTGCAGCAGTTCGTCAGCTTGCAACAGCTGTTGTCGCTGATTGGCGAACGCTACGAATACTTGCAGGCCGATGCGCCAATCGATGCCACGGCGGTGCGCTACCAGATCCCGGATCATGGTTATTTCGGGGTGATCGCCAACGAGAGCGTGCCGTTTTGCCGTACGTGCTCACGGCTGCGACTGTCTTCCACGGGATGGCTACATGGTTGCCTGTCGTCGAGCAATCGCCATTATGTGGGTGATCTGCTCAACAAGCCTCGCCACCAGGCGCTGCCTGCGCTGCAAGGCCTGCTGATGAAAGCCCTGGGTGACAAACAGGACGTGGCTTTCTCCGGTGGTGCCACGGTGATGAAGATCATCGGCGGCTAAAGCCCGTTCTCACAGCCAAACAGTGACCTGCTAAAACTGGCGCGCAATCTGCATTACGGGACTATTCGCCGGTTTTTTGTCACCGGCATCGGGAGAACGGGATGCGTGGTCTGATTGTTTGGCTGGCTTTATTGGCGCTCGGCGGCTGCATGAAGCTCAGCGATCTGGGTGAGGGCGCGCGTTATCAGCTGAGTGACGCCGGCATGCTCGATCACAGCAACACCCGGCGCAGCAACTCGCTGCGCATTCAGCCAGACTCCTTTATCTACATCGCCCAAGGGCCATTTGCCCCTGTCGGCGATCCGTACGTGCGCCCCAATGTGGTGGCCGAAGAGGCTTTCAACGGTTTTGTCGAATACTTTCCCATGGTGCGCCGTGCCAAAGCGCCGCTCGGGCTCGATCAGGCAATGACCGAAGCCAGGGGCTTTGGCGCTCACTACTTGCTGTTCACCCGTTTTGCCCGGGCCGATGACCGCATCGGCAACAGCGACGAATGGCTCGACCAGGAAGAGATCAGCCGACTGGGGATCGACAGTGGCGTGATCCAGGTGATGCTGATCGAGACCAGTACCCAGTATTTGATCGATACCGCCACCATTCGCAGCCGCGGCGGTTTGCTGACGTTCCATGACAACAAGCCCGCAGACCTGATCGGACCGCCGCTCGCCAAGTACGCTCGCAGCTTGATAGGCTTGAGCGATCAATAAGTCGAGGAGAGCAACATGAGCGAGCCGGTAGACGTCAGCAACCTGTTGGCGCAAATTCCCAGGGCCGACAAAGGCCTGCCGCCCGTTCACTTGTGGGATACCGCCTTTTGCGGCGATATCGACATGCGTATTGCCCGCGATGGCACCTGGTACTACATGGGCACGCCCATTGGCCGCAAGCCCATGGTCAAGCTCTTCTCGACGATCATTCGCCGCGACGGCGATGATTACTTTCTGATTACCCCGGTAGAAAAAGTCGGCATCAAAGTCGATGACGCGCCTTTTGTCGCGGTGACTTTGGACGTGGAGGGGCAGGGCGAGCAGCAAGTCCTGCGTTTTACCACCCATGTCGACGAGTCGATCAATGCCGGCTCCGAGCATCCGCTGCGTTTCGTCATTGACCCCCAGACCCAGGAGCCCGCGCCTTATGTGCATGTGCGGCGCAATCTTGAAGCCCTGATCCACCGCAATGTGTTCTACCAGCTGGTAGAGCTGGCGGTGGAGCGCAAGATCGATGGGCGGAACTGGCTGGGCGTGTGGAGTGGCGGGGAGTTTTTCCCGATCGGGCCTGCCTAGGCCATCCCTAGAACAATAATCTCCCACAATATGGGATGTTAAATTATATATTGAGATTCAATTAGCCCTGGGTTTATAGTCGGCTTCAGCTCTACGCACTCACACTTAAAAAAACAAAACAGGTGAAGTGATGCCGAACTATCCCAGGGTGCTCCTGCGCACTAGCGCGTCTGCACGTCCCGCCCAATCCCCCATGCTTTTTAACCGGTCATCGACAGATGCCCGGTTTTTGTCGTGTCCAGGAGTCTTGATCAATGGCTGAACCTCTTGCATTGCCACCCGTAGCCGAACCACCCCGTGGTGAGCGCCTGAAGAACAAGGTCGTACTGTTGACTGGCGCCGCCCAAGGTATTGGGGAAGCCATCGTGGCCAGCTTCGTGGCGCAACAGGCGAAAATGGTCATCAGCGATATCCAGGCCGAAAAGGTGGAGAAAGTTGCCGCCCATTGGCGTGATCAAGGCGCGGATGTGCGGGCAATCAGAGCCGATGTGTCTTGCCAGGCTGACCTGCATGCCCAGGCCGCACTGGCGTTGCAACTGCACGGTCGGGTCGATGTGCTGATCAATTGCGCCGGGGTCAACGTGTTCCGCGACCCTCTGGAAATGACCGAAGAAGACTGGCGCCGTTGTTTCGCCATCGATCTGGATGGCGCCTGGTACGGCTGCAAGGCGGTTTTGCCGCAGATGATCGAGCAAGGCATCGGCAGCATCATCAACATTGCCTCAACCCATTCGAGCCACATCATTCCAGGTTGTTTCCCGTACCCGGTGGCCAAGCACGGCCTGATGGGCCTGACCCGTGCCCTGGGTATCGAATACGCACCCAAGGGCATCCGGGTGAACGCCATCGCGCCGGGGTATATCGAGACGCAGCTCAACGTCGATTACTGGAACGGTTTCGCCGACCCCCATGCCGAGCGTCAGCGTGCACTCGACCTGCACCCGCCGCGGCGCATCGGCCAGCCGCTTGAGGTGGCAATGACTGCCGTGTTCCTGGCCAGCGATGAAGCACCGTTTATCAATGCCTCGTGCATCACCCTCGATGGCGGGCGCTCAGTGATGTACCACGATTGATCGCTTGCCCGGACACAACAGGTTCTGCAGACCGTTAAAAATAAAAACAAGGAGTCAGCCATGAAACGTCGTCACGGTATCCGTTCCCTGTGTTGTGCGGCCCTGGCCGCTACCGCCTTCAGCCTCAGCAGTGGGCTGCAGGCGGGCGACCCGGTGAAGATCGGCTTTTTGGTCAAGCAGGCGGAGGAACCCTGGTTCCAGACCGAATGGGCCTTCGCTGAAAAAGCCGCCCAGGATAAAGGCTTTACCCTGATCAAAATCGCCGTGCCGGACGGCGAGAAGACCCTGTCAGCCATCGATAGCCTGGCGGCCAACGGCGCCCAGGGTTTTGTGATTTGTCCGCCGGATGTGGGCCTTGGCCCTGCCATCATGGCCAAGGCCAAGCTTAACGGCTTGAAAGTGATCGCCGTGGATGACCGCTTTGTCGACGCCAGCGGCAAGTTTATGGAAGAGGTGCCGTACCTGGGCATGGCGGCGTTCGAGGTGGGCCAGAAACAGGGCAGTGCGATGGTCACTGAAGCGAAAAATCGCAATTGGGACTGGAAAGACACCTATGCGGTGATCAACACCTTCAACGAGCTGGATACGGCTAAAAAGCGCACGGATGGCTCAGTCAAATCCTTGAAGGATGCGGGCTTGCCAGACGATCACATTTTGTACTCCGCGCTTAAAACCCTCGACGTGCCCGGCAGCATGGACGCCACCAACTCGGCGCTGGTCAAACTGCCCGGCGGCGCGAAGAACCTGATCATTGGCGGGATGAACGACAGCACTGTACTCGGTGGAGTGCGTGCCACGGAAAGTGCCGGGTTTGCGCCCGCCAATGTGATCGGCATCGGCATCAATGGCACCGACGCCATTGGTGAACTGAAAAAGGCCAACAGTGGCTTTTTCGGCTCCATGCTCCCCAGCCCGCATATTGAAGGCTACAAGACGGCGACCATGATGTTTGAGTGGATCACCGAGGGTAAAGAACCGCCGCTGTACACCGCGATGGATGAGGTAACGCTGATTACCCGTGACAACTTCAAGGAAGAACTGACCAAGATCGGTCTGTGGAATTGAACGCGCCGGGGAGTGGCGCCGCCAGCCTGCGCTTCAACGGCATCGGCAAGCAGTTTCCCGGTGTTCAGGCGCTGGCCAATATCAGTTTCGTCGCTCACCCGGGGCAGGTTCATGCATTGATGGGTGAGAACGGCGCCGGTAAATCAACCCTATTGAAGATTCTCGGTGGCGCCTATCAGCCCAGCAGCGGACATTTGCAAATCGGTGAGCAGGCGCTGACCTTCAAGTCCACTGCTGAAAGCATTGCCAGCGGGGTCGCGGTCATCCATCAGGAGTTGCATCTGGTACCTGAAATGACCGTGGCCGAGAACCTGTTTCTGGGGCATTTGCCTGCGCGTTTTGGCTTGATTAACCGCCGCTTGCTGCGTCAGCAGTCCCTGGACTTGCTCAAGGGCCTGGCGGATGAAATCGATCCGCAGGAGAAAATTGCACGTCTGTCACTGGGGCAGCGCCAATTGGTGGAAATCGCCAAGGCGCTGTCCCGTGGCGCCCACGTGATTGCCTTCGATGAACCCACCAGCAGCCTTTCGGCCCGCGAAATCGATCGGTTGATGGCAATCATTGCCCGCCTGCGTGACGAAGGAAAAGTGGTGCTCTACGTCTCGCACCGGATGGAGGAAGTGTTCCGTATCTGCAATGCGGTCACGGTGTTCAAGGACGGCCGCTACGTGCGCACCTTCGAGCAGATGAGTGACCTGACCCACGATCAGTTGGTGACGTGCATGGTCGGTCGCGATATTCAGGATATTTATGACTATCGACCTCGCGAGCACGGCGCGGTCGCGCTCAAAGTCCAGGGGTTGCTCGGTCCGGGCCTGCGTGAACCGGTGAGTTTCGAAGTGCGCCAGGGCGAAATACTGGGCCTGTTCGGGCTGGTGGGGGCGGGGCGTACCGAACTGTTGCGCCTGCTCGGCGGGCTGGCCCGCAACAGCGCCGGTCGCCTTGAATTGCAGGGGGCCGAACTGACGCTGCGCTCGCCCCGTGATGCGATCGGTGCCGGGGTCTTGCTGTGCCCGGAGGACCGCAAGAAGGAAGGCATCATCCCCCTCGCCAGCGTCGCCGAGAACATCAATATCAGTGCCCGTGGCGCTCATTCGATCCTGGGTTTGCTGCTGCGTGGCAAGTGGGAGCGCGCCAATGCCGACAAGCAGATCAAGGCGCTGAAAGTGAAGACCCCGAGCGCGGCGCAGAAAATCATGTACCTGTCCGGTGGCAATCAGCAAAAGGCCATTCTCGGGCGCTGGTTGTCGATGCCCATGAAGGTGCTGCTGCTCGACGAGCCGACGCGAGGCATCGATATCGGCGCCAAGGCCGAGATCTACCAGATCATCCACACCCTGGCGGCCAGTGGTATTGCGGTCATTGTGGTGTCCAGCGACCTGATGGAGGTGCTGGGCATCAGCGATCGCATTCTGGTGCTGTGTGAAGGCGCGGTGTGCGGCGAACTGCCTCGCGATCGGGCCAATGAATCCAACCTGTTGCTGATGGCCTTGCCCCGCCAGCGCGGTTGAAGGCGTGATCCCTTGAGAGGTTTACATGACAATTCAAAACACATCACTGCCGCCTGCGCGTAAGCCCCTGGACGTGCGTCGCTTCCTCGACGACTGGGTGATGTTGCTGGCGGCGCTGGCAATCTTCCTGCTCTGTACCTTGCTGATCGACAACTTTTTGTCGCCGCTGAACATGCGGGGCCTGGGGCTGGCGATTTCCACCACCGGGATTGCCGCCTGTACCATGCTTTATTGCCTGGCGTCGGGTCATTTCGACTTGTCCGTGGGTTCGGTAATCGCCTGCTCCGGCGTCGTGGCGGCGGTGGTCATGCGTGACACAGACAGCGTCTTCCTGGGTGTCAGCGCTGCGTTGGGCATGGGCCTGATCGTTGGCCTGATCAACGGAATAGTCATCGCCAAGCTGCGGGTCAACGCGTTGATCACCACGTTGGCGACCATGCAGATTGTGCGTGGTCTGGCCTACATCTTTGCCAACGGCAAGGCGGTGGGGGTGTCCCAGGAATCGTTCTTTGTCTTTGGCAACGGCCAGTGGTTCGGTGTACCGGTGCCGATCCTGATCACCCTTGTGTGCTTTGTGTTTTTCGGCTGGCTGCTCAACTACACCACCTATGGGCGCAACACCATGGCCATTGGCGGCAACCCGGAAGCGGCCCTGCTGGCGGGGGTCAATGTTGATCGCAACAAAATCATCATCTTTGCCGTACACGGGCTGGTAGGTGCGCTGGCCGGTGTCATCCTTGCCTCTCGCATGACCTCTGGCCAGCCGATGATCGGCCAGGGCTTCGAGTTGACCGTGATCTCGGCCTGCGTGCTGGGCGGTGTATCGCTGAGCGGTGGGGTGGGGATGATTCGCCACGTGATAGCTGGCGTACTGATTCTGGCCATTATCGAAAATGCGATGAACCTGAAGAACATCGACACGTTTTACCAGTACGTGATTCGCGGCTCGATCCTGCTACTGGCTGTGGTGATCGATCGCCTGAAGCAACGCTGAGTCCTGGCCCTGTTTCTGTAGTCGCTGCCGCAGGCTGCGATAAGGGCCGAAGGGCCTTCATTCCTGATCAAAAGATTAAGGTCGCTACGTCGCAGTGGCGCACCAGCCCTATCGCAGCCTGCGGCAGCAGTTACAGAGTTTAAAGCGTATTAAATCCCTATATATGAGATGCATATTTATATATTGAGATTTGTAGCGCTGGCGGTTTATAGTCTCCTGCACGGACTCACAGCATTCACTGCTAAAAACAAAACAGGTGAAGCGATGCAGGCGCAATTGATCGCGCTCGATTGGGGTACGACCTCCCTTCGTGCTTATTTACTCGGCCCCGCCGGGCAGGTGCTGAAAATGCGCTCGCTGGCTTGCGGGATCATGCAGTTGCCGGATACCGCCCGGTTAATTGCAGGTCACTGGTGTACCGACGGCTTTGAGCTGGCGTTCGATGAGGCATGTGCCGACTGGCTGCAAGCCAACCCCGGCATCCCGGTCATTGCCTGCGGCATGGTCGGTAGCGCCCAGGGCTGGATTGAGGCGGCTTACCGCGAGACACCTGCCAGCCTCGCGGACTTGAGCACAGCCTTGCAGACGGTACGCAGCGTGCGGGGAGTTGATGTCCATATCGTGCCGGGCGTGATCCAGCGTTCAACCCTGCCCAACGTCATGCGCGGCGAAGAAACCCAGGTACTGGGCGTCCTGCAAACCCATCCTCATCTCAACGAATGCTTGATCGGCCTGCCAGGCAGCCACTCCAAATGGGTGCAGGTGCAGGACGGCCGTCTGGTGCATTTCGATACCTTCATGACTGGCGAGTTGTATGCCGCCGTCTGCGAGCACACGATTCTGGGCCGTACCCAGCAGCCTGCTGCGCAGTTTGACGCCGCTGCATTTGCCCGTGGCGTAGAGGTGGCGCTGTCCCCGGACGGCGAGCGTGGCCCGCTGTCGACGCTGTTCAGCGCACGTACCCTGAGCCTTACCGGGCAGCTAAGCCCCGTGCAGCAGCCTGACTATGTGTCCGGTCTGCTGATTGGCCATGAGCTGGCCGCGCTGGGCAATGTGTTACGCCGACGCCGGGGCGGGAAACCGCTGCCAGCGATCATTCTGATTGGCAATACGCAACTCTGTGAGCGCTACCGGCGTGCACTGGGTGCCTGCGGATTCGCCGATGTGAGCCTGGCAGAACAGGCTACCGAGCAAGGTTTATGGCACCTGGCCCAGGCGGCCGGGTTGCTCCAACACACTGATCTGGAGGCCTGAGATGCTCAAGCAAGCACTGGCAAAAAACGGACTGATCGCGATTCTTCGCGGTTTGCGTCCACACGAGGCGCAAGCTATCGGCAAAGTGCTGTATGACGAGGGCTTTCGTACCCTGGAAGTACCGCTTAATTCTCCCCAGCCCTATGAAAGCATCCGTATCTTGCGCAGCACCTTGCCTGCCGACTGCCTGGTCGGCGCGGGCACGGTGTTGACGGCGCAACAGGTCGAGCAGGTGAAAGCGGCGGGGGGGCAGGTGATTGTCATGCCCCACAGCGACCCCACCGTGCTGCGTGCGGCCAAGGCAGCGGGCTTGTACCTGTCGCCGGGTGTCGCCACGCCCACCGAAGCCTTTGCTGCGCTGGCCGAAGGTGCCGATGTGCTGAAGATGTTCCCGGCCGAGCAAATGGGCCCGGCCGTGGTCAAGGCCTGGCTGGCCGTGTTGCCCGCCGGTACGCTGCTGATCCCGGTTGGGGGCATAACCCCGGACAACATGCAGGTGTTTGTCGATGCCGGGGTATCCGGGTTCGGTTTAGGCTCCGGCCTGTTCAAGCCCGGGATGAGCCCGGATCAAGTGGCGGTTAACGCCAAAGCCTACGTGCACGCCTGGAATGCCCGGCGTCAGGCCAACTGACTGGCGCTGTGGCGCCCCATCGAACAAGAGAGACAACACGATGAAAATCACCAAACTCACCACCTATCTGGTTCCGCCGCGCTGGTTGTTCCTGAAGATCGAAACCGATGAAGGCGTGACCGGCTGGGGTGAACCCGTGGTCGAAGGCCGCGCCCACACCGTGGCCACTGCGGTGGATGAACTGTCGGACTACTTGATCGGCAAGGACCCGCGCAATATCGAAGACATCTGGACCGTGCTTTATCGCGGCGGTTTTTACCGTGGCGGGGCGGTACACATGAGCGCCCTGGCCGGTATCGACCAGGCACTGTGGGATATCAAGGGCAAGGCGCTGGGGGTGTCGGTCAGCGATTTGCTGGGTGGCCAGGTGCGGGACAAGATCCGGGTCTATTCGTGGATCGGCGGCGACCGTCCGGCCGACACGGCCAGGGCAGCCAAAGAGGCCGTGAGCCGCGGGTTTACCGCGATAAAAATGAACGGCACCGAAGAGCTGCAGTTTGTCGACAGCTTTGAAAAGGTCGATCTGGCGCTGGCCAACGTGGCGGCGGTGCGTGATGCGGTGGGCCCCAATGTCGGCATTGGGGTGGATTTCCATGGTCGTGTTCACAAGCCGATGGCCAAGATCCTGATGAAGGAGCTGGACGCGTACAAACTGATGTTTATCGAAGAACCGGTACTGAGCGAAAACTACGAGGCGCTTAAAGAGCTGGCGCCGCTGACCAGCACACCGATTGCCCTGGGCGAGCGGTTGTTTTCACGCTGGGATTTCAAGCGGGTGCTCAGCGAAGGTTATGTCGACATCATCCAGCCGGATGCGTCCCATGCGGGCGGGATCACCGAAACCCGCAAAATCGCCAACATGGCCGAAGCCTATGACGTGGCCCTGGCCTTGCACTGCCCCCTGGGGCCGATTGCACTGGCGGCCTGCTTGCAACTGGATGCGGTCTGCTACAACGCCTTTATCCAGGAGCAAAGCCTGGGTATCCACTACAACGAAAGCAACGACCTGCTGGACTACGTCAAAGACCCGGCGGTATTCGATTACGACAAAGGCTTTGTAAAAATCCCCAACGGTCCGGGCCTGGGTATCGAGATCAACGAAGAGTATGTGCAGGAGCGTGCGTTGATCGGCCACCGCTGGCGCAACCCGATCTGGCGCCATGCCGATGGCAGCTTTGCCGAGTGGTAATGCCACTCATGTAGTCGCTGCCGAAGGCTGCGAAGGGTTGCGTAGCAACACGTTATATCGCAAGCACCGATGGCCCCTTCGCAGCCTGCGGCAGCGACTACAGGTTCTGCCCCCACGACCTCAATAAACATAAGAAAGAGGCATGCCCATGTCATCTGCAAGCACTGTCGCGCCCGCGATTTTAGTGGCGCCTAGCCGCAAGCGTTTTTTCATCATGGTGCTGTTGTTCATCACCGTGGTGATCAACTACCTGGACCGCAGCAACCTGTCGATTGCCGCCCCCGCACTGACCACCGACCTGGGGCTGGACCCGGTGCATGTGGGGCTGATTTTTTCGGCTTTCGGCTGGACCTACGCCGCCATGCAAATCCCCGGCGGCTGGCTGGTGGATCGGGTGCCGCCGCGTATTCTCTACAGCGTCGCCTTGCTTCTGTGGTCGGTGGCCACGGTGATGCTCGGCTTTGCCGCGAGCTTTATCGCCCTGTTCGTCTTGCGCATGGCGGTGGGTGCGCTGGAAGCCCCGGCGTACCCGATCAACAGCCGGGTGGTGACCACCTGGTTCCCGGAGCGCGAGCGCGCTACGGCCATCGGTTTTTACACCTCAGGGCAGTTTGTCGGTCTGGCGTTTCTGACGCCGGTACTGGCCTGGCTGCAGCATCACTGGGGCTGGCATATGGTATTTGTCAGCACCGGTGCGGTGGGGATTGCCTGGGCCGCTATCTGGTATGCGGTGTACCGCGAACCCCGGGACTTCAAGGGCGTCAATCAGGCTGAAATCGATTTGATCGCCGAGGGGGGCGGGCTGGTGGATATCCAGAGCCAGACCGCCAAGCGCAAGGCGGCGTTCAGTTGGCTGGACCTGGGGATCGTGCTCACCAAACGTAAACTGTGGGGCATTTACCTGGGGCAGTTCTGCCTGAATTCGACGCTGTGGTTTTTCCTGACATGGTTCCCCACCTACCTGGTGAAATACCGCGGCATGGACTTTATCAAGTCCGGTTTGCTGGCTTCGTTGCCGTTTCTGGCGGCGTTTGTGGGCGTGCTGTGTTCCGGGTTCTTTTCTGACTGGTTGATTCGTCGCGGTTACTCGGTGGGCTTTGCTCGCAAGCTGCCGATCATCGGCGGGTTGCTGATTTCGACCTCGATCATTGGCGCCAACTTTGTCGACTCGACGCCGCTGGTGATTGCGTTTCTGGCGCTGGCGTTTTTTGGCAACGGGCTGGCGTCGATTACCTGGTCCCTGGTGTCGACATTGGCACCGGCGCGGCTGCTGGGGCTTACCGGCGGGGTGTTCAATTTGATCGGTAACCTGTCGGCGATTACCACGCCCATCGTGATCGGCTTTTTGGCCACCGGCGACTCGTTTGCCCCGGCAATCACCTATATTTCGGTGCTGGCGCTGCTGGGGGCGTTGTCCTACATCTTGCTGGTGGGCAAGGTCGAGCGGATCGAGCTGTAGCCGTCAGTCAGCCGGGCGACCATAATGCTGCCCGGTTCTCACCTATCAATGGAAAGGCTGGCTATGCAGGACGACTCCACGAAAATCGCTCCGACCGGTACCCAAACCTTGCTCCGCGGCCTGGCGGTGGTTCAGGCCGTGGCCAATGGCGCGCGTGACCTCAAGGACATCGCCCGGGTGATCGGGACCACGCGCAGCACCACCCATCGCCTGGCCAGTTGCCTGGTGGATGAGCGTTATTTGCGGGTGTTGCCCAAAGTGGGATATTTGCTGGGGCCCAAGCTGATCGAGCTGGGTTTTCAGGCCCGTGAAGAGCTGCCGTTGGTGACGCTGGCCGAGCCGTATCTGGATCAATTGTCAGCCTTGACCGGCGATACCATTCATTTGGCGGTGCGCGAGGGGGATGAGGTGCTGTACCTGCACAAGAACCCGGGGCGAAATGGCCCGGAGATGCGTTCGCGGGTGGGGCACCGGATGGCGATGGCACGTACCGGCATTGGCAAGGCCATGTTGCTGGATGCGCCCCTGGACGAATGGCGGCGCCTGTATGAAGCCGGCCAGAGCGCAGGCGGCAAAAAACCGTTGTGGCCCGATCATCAGGAACCGTCGTGGGAGCAGTTCGAGGAGCGCATGCGCGGGTATGTGGCGGGAGGGTATGCGTTTGACCTGGAAGACAACGAACCGTCGATCCGCTGTGTGGCTGCGCCCATACGTGATGCCAGCGGGCAGATCGTCGCGGCCATCAGTATCGCCAGCACTGTGCCGTATATGCCCCATGAGAAAATGACCGGGTTGATCCCGGTCATTACCCATGCCGCACAACAGATATCGGCGGAGTTGGGCGGCTAAAACCCTTGGCTTAGGCTTTCAGGGTTTTCATGTCGATCACGAAACGGTATTTCACGTCGCCTTTAACTACACGCTCAAAGGCTTCGTTGATGTTTTTGATGTCGAGCATTTCGATGTCGCAGGTAATCCCGTGTTCGGCGCTGAAATCCAGCATCTCCTGGGTTTCGGCAATGCCACCGATCAACGAACCGGCCAGCACGCGGCGCTTGAATACCAGGTTGAAGGCGTTGAGTGCCGGTTCAACCGGTTCGATCAGACCCACCAGAATGTGCACGCCGTCAAACGTCAGGGTTTCGAGGTACGGGTTCAGGTCGTGCGGCACCGGAATGGTGTCCAGCAGGAAGTTGAAGGTGCCTGCAGCGGCTTTCATCTGCTCGGCGTCGGTGGACACGATCACGTGGTCTGCACCTTGGCGGTAGGCTTCTTCGGCCTTGGCCTGGGAGCGGGTGAACAGCGTCACTTCAGCGCCCAGGGCCTTGGCGAACTTGATGCCCATGTGGCCCAGGCCGCCCATGCCCAGAATCCCGACCTTGTCGCCCGGCTCAACACCGTAATGAACCAGTGGCGAGTAGGTGGTGATGCCGGCGCACAGCAGCGGTGCGGCGCTGGCCGGGTCGAGGTTTTTCGGGATGCTCAGCACGAAGTGTTCGCTGACCACCATGTTGTCCGAGTAACCGCCCATCGTCAGCGTGCCGTCGATACGGTCCGGGCTGGCGTAGGTCTGGGTCATGCCTTCCAGACAGTATTGCTCAAGATCTTCCTTGCAGGCCGAGCAGGTACGGCACGAGTCGACCATGCAGCCCACGCCGACGAGGTCGCCGACCTTGTGTTTGGTGACTTTGTCGCCAATGGCCGTCACCTTGCCGACGATTTCATGGCCAGGCATCAGGGGGTAAGTCGCGAAGCCCCAGTCATTGCGCGCCTGGTGGATGTCGGAATGGCAAACGCCGCAGTACAGCACTTCGATGGCGACGTCGTCCGGGCGGGGGGCGCGACGGTTGAACTGCATCGGCGCCAGTGGGGCCTTGGCGTTCTGAGCGGCATAACCGATAGCGTTATAAGTGACAGTGGACATGAGAACCTCGCGAAACGTTGACTGTGTAGAGGGGGGGATTTTGCGCCTGGATGCTTTGCAGGACTATGACGATTCCTCCGTGTGTCATGCCTAATACTCCGGAGTAACAGGTCTGCTGTCGCTTTATTGACCAATTCTGCGAAGATGCAGCTGTCTATTCCTCCTGTGAAAATTTCTCCATGCTTTTGACCCGTCACCGGGACGAGAACGCCATGCTGGTGTCTCTGATCGAACCGCTGGCGACACAAACCGGTTTTGTGTCCACCTTGTTACCTGAAGTTCGGGTTGTTTCTGCGTGCCGGGTAGTGGCCCGTATGCCGCAGATCTATGAGCCTAGCCTAATGGTGATTGCCCAAGGCAGTAAGTTGGCCTACCTGGGGCAGCGCACGATGGAATACGGTGCAGGGCATTATCTGGTGCAGGCGCTGTCAGTGCCTTTTGAGTGTGAAACCTTTGCCTCCGAGGACGCGCCTCTGCTGGGGGTGGCAATCAGTATTGATCGCGCCGTGCTGGGGGAGTTGGTGCTGGCGATGGGGCTGGCCCCGGATCGCAGTGCCGTGGCGCAGACGCCTGAGTCGATGACGTCGGCGGTACTGGATGACGACATGCGCCACGCCGTCGAGCGCCTGCTGCGTTGCCTGCATGATCCGATGGAGTGCCGGATCATGGGCCAGGCACGGCTGCGCGAAGTGCTGTTCGCGGCATTGCGCGGGCCGCAGGCGGGTGTGTTGCGGGCATTGGTCGAGCAGCAAGGGCAGTTTGCTCGGGTGGCGGCATCGTTGAGTTACTTGCATGAGCATTTCGCGCAGCCGCTGAATGTCGAGACCCTGGCCCGTTGCGCGAACATGAGTGCATCCACGTTTCACGAACATTTCAAGCGCAGCACTTTGCTGTCGCCGGTGCAGTACCTCAAGCGTTTGCGGCTGTTGCGGGCACAGCAATTGTTATTGAGCGAGGGACTGGGTGTGGCGCAGGTGGCGGAGCGCGTGGGCTATCAAAGTACTTCGCAGTTCAGTCGCGAGTACAAGCGCTACTTCGAGCGCAGCCCGGGGCATGAAGGGGTAGGGTGCTAGCCAGCCGGTGTGACGGGCGTGTTGTGGGAGCGGGCTTGCTCGCGACGCGGGCAGCGCAGTCTGTCAGGCAAACCTGGGCGATCCCATCGCGAGCAAGCCCGCTCCCACAAATCCGGGGGCAATAAAAAAGGCCCCCGAAGGAGCCTTTTTGACTTACATGTTCGGGTAAGTCGGCCCGCCGCCACCTTCAGGGGTTACCCAGGTGATGTTCTGCGATGGGTCCTTGATGTCACAGGTTTTGCAGTGAACGCAGTTTTGCGAGTTGATCTGGAAGCGCTTTTCGCCGCTTTCCTGGGTGATCACCTCGTACACGCCCGCCGGGCAGTAGCGCTGTGCCGGCTCGTCGTAGAGCGGCAGGTTGACGCTGATCGGGATGCTCGGGTCGCGCAGCTTGAGGTGGCACGGCTGCTCTTCTTCATGGTTGGTGCTGGAGATGAACACCGAGCTGAGTTTGTCGAAGCTGAGCTTGCCGTCAGGTTTCGGGTAGTCGATTTTCTTGCAGTCTTTGGCCTGTTTCAGACACGCATAGTCTGGCTTGGTGTCGTGCAGGGTGAACGGCATCTTGCCGCCAAAGATGTTCTGGTCGAGCCAGTTGAAACCACCGCCTACGATGGGGCCGAACTTGTGCAGTGCCGGGCCGAAGTTGCGGCTGGCGAACAGTTCGTCGAACAACCAGCTGGCTTTGAAGGCTTCAACGTAGGTGTTGAGTGCATCGCCACCTTCGGAGTCTGCGAGCAACGAGTCAGCCACGGCCTCAGCTGCGAGCATGCCGGACTTCATTGCGGTGTGGCTGCCTTTGATCTTGGAGAAGTTCAGGGTGCCCAGATCGCAACCGATCAATGCGCCGCCGTTGAAGATCATTTTCGGCAGTGAATTCAGGCCGCCTTTGCAGATGGCGCGGGCGCCGTAGCTGATGCGTTTGCCGCCTTCGAGGTATTGCTTGAGCACCGGGTGATGCTTGAGGCGCTGGAACTCGTCGAACGGTGACAGGAACGTGTTGCTGTAGGACAGGTCAACGATCAGGCCGACAACGACCTGGTTGTTTTCCAGGTGATACAGGAAAGAGCCGCCGGTGTTTTCGCTGCTGATGATGTCCAGCGGCCAGCCAGCGGTGTGGACGACCAGGCCTGGCTGATGTTTGGCCGGGTCGATTTCCCAGATTTCCTTCAGGCCAATACCGTAATGCTGGGCGTCGGCCTCACTGTCGAGCTTGAAGCGTTCGATCAGTTGCTTGCCCAGATGGCCACGGCAGCCTTCAGCGAACAGGGTGTACTTGCCACGCAGCTCCATGCCCGGGGTGTACAGGCCTTCTTTAGGGTTGCCTTCGCGGTCAACGCCCAGGTCGCCGGTGATGATCCCGCGAACCACATTGTTTTCGTCGAACAGGACTTCTTGAGCAGCGAAGCCGGGGTAGATTTCTACGCCCAGGTTTTCGGCCTGTTGCGCCAGCCAGCGGCACAGGTTGCCCAGGGAGATGATGTAGTTGCCTTCGTTGTGCATGGTTTTAGGCACAAAAAGGTCAGGTACCTTGGTCGCAGTGCTATCGCTGCGCAGTACATAGATGTCGTCTCGGGTCACTGGAGTGTTGAGCGGAGCGCCCAGTTCTTTCCAGTCCGGGAACAATTCGTTCAAGGCACGGGGTTCGAAAACAGCACCAGATAGAATGTGAGCACCGACTTCGGAGCCTTTCTCAACCACGCAGACGCTGATTTCTTTACCGGCTTCGGCGGCCTTCTGCTTTAAGCGGCAGGCGGCGGACAAACCGGCAGGGCCGGCGCCGACGATGACCACGTCGAATTCCATGTATTCGCGTTCCACAGGTTCTCTCCTACTCAAGGCTCAACGGTATTTTTCTAATTGGAGGTTTGGCACTTCATCCATTACGCCCTCGACCCCGAGGTTGAAGAATCAATGGATGACGCACCGCTCTCTCTGATGGGCGGGCATTATATCTACACCACTAGCAGCGTCCAATACAAACGTTTGTTTGAATCCGCTGCAAGCCAGATAAATCAAAGACGCGCGGCTCAAAACTGGCCCATTTGCTGTATTGACCGCAAAAGGCGTTCCGGTCAAGATACGGGCGGTTTTGCGCTCGCCGTAGGCTGATTGTTGGTTTCAAGAGCACCTCTAAAGACAGGGCATAGGCACAAGCCTGTAGGAGCCTGCCATTTTTTGAGCGGAGTTTACACGTCCTTTCGGTGTATGACTTGTTAGTCACATCGGACAGACGGTCGCACGGGGAATCGTCGGTACTCGTCTATAAGCAAAGCAACGATCTTTGGAGGTGCCCTTGTGCTGATGAGCATCAACCGCCAGGTTCGCCTAGGCGACTTTCTTTTCACCGGAGAGTAACGAGGAATCCATGAAGGTTCTTGTAGCTGTCAAACGAGTGGTCGATTACAACGTTAAAGTACGCGTCAAAGCGGACAACTCCGGCGTTGACCTCGCCAACGTCAAGATGTCGATGAACCCCTTCTGCGAAATCGCTGTGGAAGAAGCCGTACGCCTGAAAGAAAAAGGTGTTGCGACTGAAATCGTCGTCGTCTCCATCGGCCCGACCACTGCTCAGGAACAGCTGCGTACCGCGCTGGCACTGGGTGCAGATCGCGCCATTCTCGTCGAGTCCGCCGAAGACCTGACCTCCCTGGCCGTAGCCAAGCTGCTCAAGGCCGTTGTCGACAAGGAACAGCCTCAACTGGTGATCCTGGGCAAACAGGCCATCGACAGCGACAACAACCAGACCGGCCAGATGCTGGCTGCGCTGACCGGTTTCGGTCAGGGCACTTTCGCTTCCAAAGTCGAAGTGGCAGGTGACAAGGTTGCCGTGACCCGTGAAGTGGATGGCGGCGCGCAAACTGTTTCGCTGAGCTTGCCAGCGATCGTCACCACTGACCTGCGTTTGAACGAGCCGCGTTATGCGTCCTTGCCAAACATCATGAAAGCCAAGAAGAAGCCGCTTGAAGTGCTGACCCCGGACGCGCTGGGTGTTTCCACGGCTTCGACCAACAAAACCCTGAAAGTTGAAGCGCCTGCAGCACGCAGCGCTGGCATCAAGGTCAAGTCGGTGGCTGAACTGGTCGAGAAACTGAAAAACGAAGCGAAGGTAATCTAATCATGACTATCTTGGTAATCGCAGAACACGACGGCAAGACGCTGGCTCCGGCCACGCTGAACACCGTAGCCGCTGCCGCTAAAATCGGTGGCGACATCAACGTTCTGGTTGCAGGCCAGGGCATTGGCGCTGTAGCCGAAGCCGCCGCGAAAATCGCTGGCGTGGCTAAAGTGCTGGTCGCCGACAACGCGGCTTACGCCCATCAGTTGCCTGAAAACGTTGCACCACTAGTTGCTGAGCTGGGTGCTGGCTACAGCCACATCCTGGCGGCTGCCACGTCCAACGGCAAAAACATCCTGCCGCGCGTTGCTGCGCAGTTGGACGTGGATCAGATCTCCGAGATCGTTTCGGTCGTCAGCGCTGATACTTTCACGCGTCCGATCTATGCCGGTAACGCCATTGCCACCGTGCAGTCCACTGCGCCGGTAAAAGTGATCACCGTACGTGCGACCGGTTTCGACCCGGTTGCCGCAGAAGGTGGTTCGGCAGCGGTTGAAGTGGTTGCAGCGGTTCACGATGCAGGCACTTCGTCGTTCGTTGGCGAAGAACTGGCCAAGTCGGACCGTCCTGAACTGACCGCTGCCAAAATCGTCGTTTCCGGCGGTCGCGGCATGCAGAACGGTGACAACTTCAAACTGCTCTACACCCTGGCTGACAAGCTGGGCGCTGCTGTTGGCGCATCTCGCGCAGCAGTGGACGCAGGTTTTGTGCCTAACGACATGCAGGTCGGTCAGACCGGTAAAATCGTTGCGCCACAGCTGTACATCGCGGTGGGCATTTCCGGCGCGATCCAGCATCTGGCCGGCATGAAAGACTCCAAGGTGATCGTTGCGATCAACAAGGACGAAGAAGCACCGATCTTCCAGGTGGCCGATTACGGCCTGGTAGCGGACTTGTTCGAAGCCGTACCTGAGCTGGAGAAGCTGGTTTAATCCAGTCGCTTCACTTATAAAGAGCCCGGTCATCCGGGCTGTGGGGAAGGGCAGGGCACTCAGTGTCTTGCACCGTCTTCATGGCCAGGGTGACCGGGCTTTTTTGTGGGTCTCAATTGTGTGTGGAGCGTAGGGCTATGGATGTGCGTCAACTGAGCAGGTTGCTATTGGGGTTGGCGTTATTGCCTGTGTTGTCTGAGGCGGCGGGCAAGTGTGAGCGCCTGATCGTCACTGGCAGTCCCGATGCACCGCCTTATTTGTGGCGCGACCCAGCCGACCCTGCGCACTTGATCGGCGCCAGTGCTGATCTGATCCAGCAGGCGGGTCATGAGCTGGGGATCAAGGTTGAAGTGCTCTACGGTGGCAAGCGTGCCCAGGCCCAGGACGAAGTCCGTGCCGGGCGCATGGACATGTTGCTGGATGCGCCGCTGACGGTTGGCGGACTTTCGTCGTTCGACTACATTCACCCGCCCTTGGTGCGTAACGACTATCTGGTGTGGACCCGCAAGGACTCCACCCTGGTCTACGAAACGCCTGCCGACTTGCATGGGCATGTGGGCGCCGTTTCTGAGAAAGCCCGGTTAAGCGAGACATTCAATGAGTTCGCTCAGCATCAGCTCACCCAGGAGCGTCAATCCGGCTTGACCCAGGCTTTCCAGAAATTGCTGCTCGGCCAGGTCGAATACGTTCTGGCCGGGCGCTATTCCGGTATGGCCACTGCGCAAACCCTGGGCATTGCCGATGACCTGATAGCGCGCTCGCAGCCCATTGATCAGCCCGGGCTGTTTTTGGCCATTTCCCATGACTCGGCCTGCAATGAACCGTGGTTGCGCGGACAGCTCGCCAAAAAGATGACAGAATTGCCCGCGTCCGGCCTGACCGAGGCGGTACTGCAACGCAATCTAGAGCGGTGGAAAGCCCAATTGCTACAACCGCTCAGCGCCCCAAAACAGTAGGAATCCCTAGTGACAATTCGACCTCTTTTCGCTGCCCTGGCCGTTTTGGCTCTGGCGGGGTGTGCAGCCGATCCTGCGCCGAATGAACAATTGCGTTTGACCGAACAAGCCCTGGAGCAAGCCAAGGCCGTGGGTGCCAAAGCCGATGACTTGGCTGAGTTGAAACAAGCCGAAGACAAGCTGGCCCAAGCGCTGGCAGATATGGCAGATGAATCCTACAAAGACGCGCGCATGCAGGCCGAACAAGCCGAACTGGATGCCCGATTGGCCGAAGCCCGTGTGCTGACGCAGAAAAGCCAGGAACAACTGAACGTGCTCAATACCCGTATTTCGCGCTTGCGCAAACAGCTGGCGGAGGCGCAATGAGCCTTACGTACAGAGCTTTCATGGGGGTGCTGGTTGCGGGTTGCGTCAGCCTGACCGGATGCGCCGGGCATCACAACAGCGAACTGGCCTTGCAGCAGGCCAGCACGGACTTTCAGACCGTGAAGGAAGACACCAATGTGCTGCGCATCGCGCCCAAGGACGTGATCCGTGCCGGTGAGTCCCTGGCCCGTGCTGACCGTTTGTCCAGCTTCTGGGGCAGTGGTGAAGACGTTGCGCATTACGCCTATTTGAGCCAGCGCTACAGTGAAATCGCCCGTGAGCACACGCAACAGGTGCTCAATGAGGAGCGTGGGGCCAAGCTGGAGCTCGAACGTCAGCGTCTGCAACTGGCGTTGCGTGAAGCCAAGTTGTTGAGTGTTCAGCAACAGGGGCAATGGCTGGAAGAGCAAATCATCAGCCTGGCCACTACTCAGACTGACCGTGGTCTGGTCATGACCCTGGGTGACGTGTTGTTCGACACTGGCGAAGCCGACTTGAAAAACTCGGCCAACCGCACGGTACTCAAGCTGGTGCGTTTCCTGCAACTGAACCCCAAGCGCATTGTGCGGATCGAGGGCTACACCGACAGCACCGGAGGCAAGGAGGATAACCTCAAGTTGTCCCGTGACCGCGCGCAGGCCGTGGCCGATGTGCTGGTCGATCTGGGTATCGACGAGAAGCGTATCCAGGTGGAAGGTTATGGCGATCAGTACCCGGTTGATGTCAATGCCACGGAGCGCGGCCGGGCACAGAACCGCCGGGTTGAAATCGTCTTCTCTGACGAAAAAGGCCAACTGGGCGCAGCGCGCTAAAGCCCGATATCGCTGGCTGAATATGGGAGCGGGCTTGCCCGCGATTGAATCAAAGCGGTGTGCCTGGCGCATCGCGGCGGCGAAATCGCGAGCGAGCCCGCTCCCACAACGGGTTCTGTCGCCCATACAGTTTTCCCCCGCACACCCCCTGTACGGCTTAGTTAAGTGACAACTGTGCCCGTACACTTCTAAACTGTTCCGGTATTGTTCTCCACAAAAATAAAGTTTGAACATCGAGAGCGGCGCCATGACCAACCTTTTGCTCTATCAACGTATCGCTCAGCAGTTGGCTGAGGATATTCGGCGTGGCGTTTATCAGCCTGGCGAACGTGTGCCTTCGGTTCGCAAGATGAGCTCTCAGCTCAACGTGAGCCATGCCACGGTGTTGCAGGCTTACGCCAATCTTGAAGATCAGGGCTTGATCAGGGCACGGCCGCAGTCCGGCTATTACGTGCACCAGACCCCCGCATTGACTGCGCCCACGCCTGATATCGCACGCGTGGAGCGTCCGGGCCTGGTCACCCGCAGCAGCATCATCCAGCAAGTATTGGTCGAATCCCGTCGCGAAGGCGTGTTCCCGCTGGGCGCAGCCGTGCCCAGTGTCGATTACTTGCCTGTACGGGCGCTGCATCAGCAATTGGCCAAGGTCACGCGCTTTCATAGCCCGCGGGCGTTCAGCTACATGTTCAGTCCGGGTTTTGAGCCGTTGCGCCGGCAGGTGGCAATCCGCATGCGTGACGCTGGAGTGGTGGTCGATCCCAGCGAAGTGATCATTACCCACGGCTGTGTCGATGCGCTGCAAATGTCGTTGCGCGTGCTGACCCGTCCCGGAGACCTGATCGCGGCTGAGTCGCCGACTTACTACGGGCTGCTGCAGCTGGCTGACCTGCTGGGCTTGAAAGTCATCGAGATCCCCAGCGATCCTGCTACTGGCATGAGCCTGGAAGCCTTGCAGCTGGCGGCCAATCAATGGTCGATCAAGGCCTTGGTACTGACCACGCGCCTGAGCAATCCCCTTGGCGGGACCATGCCGGAAGAGCGGCAAAAGCAGTTGCTGCGTCTGGCTTCCGATTTTGATATCCAGATTGTCGAAGACGATATCTACGGCGAGTTGATGTTTGAGGTTGGGCGCACCAAGGCGCTGAAAGCCTATGATCGTCTGGATCGGGTCATTTATTGTTCGAGTTTTTCCAAAACCCTGTCCCCCGGTGTGCGTATCGGCTGGATGATCGCCGGCAAGTTTCAGCAGGAAATCCAGCGTCTGCAAACCTTTACCACCCATTCGGCATGCAGTGTGACGCAGATGGGGGTGGCGGCTTACCTTGAAAACGGCGGTTACGATCGCCATTTACGTTACATCCGCCAGGAATACAGAAAGAACCTGAGTGCGTTCCAGCTGGCTGTTCAGCAGCACTTTCCGGAAGGGACGCAGATGTCACGGCCTAGCGGGGGCTTTATCTTGTGGGTCAGTTTGCCGGGCCGGGTCAACACCCAGGAACTGCATGTCCGGGCATTGCAGCAAGGTATCAGCATCGCGCCGGGACTGATTTTCAGTAATACCGAGCAGTTTAACCACTGCATACGACTTAACTGTGCCACACCCTGGAACCGGGAAGCCGATCGGGCCCTGATGACCCTTGGCATGCTTGCCAATCAGCTGTGCCAGGAAGCCGCAGGCCTGTACGGAGGAAGCTCGGCAGCTGTCGGGATGGCATTTTGACCATAATCACCTTGTCACCCTGTGCGTAAAGCGCGAGCATACGCACCTGAACCGTTAAAGCTGTGGGAGTTATGAGAGCGACATTTTGTGTTGGCCTTTTGTTGGTGGGCGCCTTGAGTGCGCTTAATGCTGTGGCCGCGACAGCGGCACCTGTACAACCTCCATCAACCTCCAGTCAGGCGCAATCTGCCCACTCGCCCGCCAAGCCTGGCGCCAGTGCGAAAAAGGCACCGGTCAAAAAGCGTGCACCCATCGCATCCAAATCCAAGTCGGCCCATGAAATCGCCAAGAAGCGATTGCCTGCGGCGACTCTCGACTTGCGTTTGCCGCCCGAGATGGTCAAGCAGCTGCATCCTTTGGGCACTGTTCCCATGCCTGTGCACAAGCCGTTGCTGCCCAACATGTTTGGCGAGAAACCCGCCGAAGACAGCCCTTTTCAGCTCAACGGGCGGTTGCTCAGCAATGAGATGAACCTGCAGTTGCGCAATGAGGCCCGTCACAATGAAATCGAAGGCGCTGCGCTGGATTTCGAGTTCAAGCAATAAGTGTCGAGTGCTCAAAAACAGGCTTCTAAACTGACTGCTCAGTCACTGTCGTTTATCAGCACATTCTGCTGAACGGTCAATTTCAAACACCTGTTCCAGCGAGTACTATCCCTTGTCATCAACACACTTTGCCCCGAATGAGGTGCTAACGTCATGAATTGCCGTGAAGGCTGTGGCGCTTGCTGCATCGCCCCTTCCATCAGTACACCGCTGCCAGGCATGCCCAATGGCAAGCCGGCCGGGGAACGCTGCCTGCATCTTTCAGCCGACTACTTGTGTGGTTTGTTCGGCCAGCCACAACGTCCTGCAGTCTGTGGCGACTTCAAGGCCGACATCGAGGTATGCGGCAATAACCGGGAAGAAGCCATTAACCTGATCGGTTGGTGGGAGCAGATGACCGCGGCATAGTGTGTTTGTGACCAGTGAACAGACCTTCAACAATAAGGAATAAGACAATGGGTTCGTTGCATCGAGTGGCATTGGTATGTGGTTTGAGTGTTCTGCTGGTGGGCGTGGCCCAGGCCGAAGACTGGAAGGTCGCCAAGGATCAGGACGGCATCAAGGTCTCGCTGAGTGAAGTCGCCGGCTCCCAATACAAGGCCTACCAGGGCGTGACGACCATCAAGGCGCCGCTGGCCAAGATCAGCAAAATACAGGAAGACGTGGCGGGCGCTTGCGCCTGGATCCATGAATGCCAATCGCAAAAGTTGCTCAAGCATGAAGGCGATCAGAGCTGGACCTACACCCAGTTCAAAACACCTTGGCCGGTCACCCCGCGGGACTCGGTGCTGCTGGTGACGACTGCACAGGGCGCAGATGGCAGCCTGACCCGTACGCTCAAAGGCATGCCGACCTACGTCCCGGAAGAAAAGGGCTTTGTGCGGGTGGCTCAGGTCAATGGTTTCTGGAAGCTTGTGCCTAAAGGCGACAACTTGACCGAGGTGACGTATCAGGTTCATACCGAGCCGGGCGGCAGCGTGCCTTCCTGGTTGGCCAACAAGTTTGTGGTCGATGCCCCGTTCAATACCCTCAAGGGGCTTAAGGAGCGTGCTGAAAAGCCATAACGCTGATCGGGCATGTCTGGTCCTGGGCAGCGCATCTGTCCAGGTGCCGGGTGCAGGTTTTGCAGGCAAGCGTAAAACCTGTTGAAATTCATGGCTTACCCCCTTGGCAGGCGCTGCGCCGTGGAGCTACTCTGCATCCAGACCAGCGAAGTAATCGACTGGCTCTGATCTTGTTCGCTACATGCTTATTACTCCCCTTGTCACGGCATACCTGCTGCCGATAGGGGAGCGCTGAATGTCTATCCATTGCGAGGAGGACGTTTCATGAGCACAGCCCATCAAGAAGACCTCAGCAGCTATGTGCTGCGCCGCATGAAAGAAGGCGGTTTTGATTTTTCACGCATCCATCCAATCGAGTTTTACGCGATCTTCCCGGACGAGGAGCGGGCGCGCAGGGCTGCAGGTAAATTTTGTGGTGAATCCCTGAACGCACAAATCAATGTGCGTGATGACGGGGCGTGGTATCTGGAATTAAGTAAAGTGATGTACGCCACCTATGGTGGTATCGGTGATTTTGAGCAGGACTTTGAAGCTGTAGTGGTACCCCTGGGCGGCATTATTGAAGGCTGGGGTGTAAAGCAGGAGGTGCGGGGCCTGTTGAATTGATAGATGTTTGACCGGTTAGCGGCTGGCCTCAGGGCTGGCCGTTCTGGTTTTTGCGCCAGGCAATTGAGCCCTCGCAACCTGTAGTCGACGAAGACGCGCAGCAGCTGCGCGTCTTCGGTATTTGGGCGAGTCTTTAGCCGATGACCTTGGTCAAGTTCGGCAAGATCAGCAGCAAGGTGGTAGCAAAGAGGATGAGTCCGGCCTGGCGTACTTTCGTATGTTTAAACATGGCTATCTGCCTTTTTTTGTTATTCCTGAACGACAATGCCTGCGCCAAGAGCGCCACGCCTTGAAAACAAAGCGGTCCTGACGACAGGCTTAACCTTAGAGCCCCCATAAGATATGGCTTAGAACCCTTTAACATCATTCAAGTGCAGTAAGTTTCTAAAACGCTATTAGGTTTCTTGAGTTCGCCCTGTCAGCCCGTTGCTAGACGCAACGGGCTCTTTGGTCGTGAATATTCTTAGCGCCCTACCGTTCGTCCGGGAGCATTGTCCAGCCAGGTTTTACCCTGCAAAAGCCCGGTGCCGTCAGGCTTGAGGGGGTATTACTACGTTCAGTACTTGTCATGAATTGCCCTTTCAAGGCAGGCTCTGTCGAGTTGCTATCACTACTTTCGCCTTTATCGTGCCAGGTACTTTTATGTCGCTACGCATCTGCATTCTGGAAACCGACATTCTGCGTCCAGAGTTTGTTGATCAATATCAGGGTTACGGGCAGATGTTCGTGCGCCTGTTCTCCACGCAGCCTATCGCGGCACAATTCAGTGTTTTCAACGTGATGCATGGCGAGTATCCGTCTGACGACCAGTCTTTCGATGCTTATCTGGTAACCGGCAGCAAAGCTGACTCGTTTGGTTCCGATCCCTGGATCCAGACCTTGAAAACCTATTTGCTGACCCGCTATGAACGAGGCGACAAGCTGCTCGGTGTCTGTTTTGGTCATCAATTGCTGGCGCTTCTGCTGGGCGGCAAGAGCGAGCGCGCTATCCAGGGCTGGGGTGTCGGAACCCATCAGTACAAGCTGGCCGCCAAGGCGCCGTGGATGAGCCCTGTGGTTGAAGAGTTGACGCTACTGATCAGCCACCAGGACCAGGTCACGGCCTTGCCGGAAAACGCCACGGTAATCGCCTCCAGCGATTTCTGCCCGTATGCCGCTTACCACATCAACGACCAGGTGCTGTGCTTCCAGGGGCATCCCGAGTTTATCCACGACTATTCGCGGGCCTTGCTTGACCTGCGCCAGGAACATTTGGGCGAGCAGATCTACAGCTCCGGCATCGCCAGCCTGGATCAAGACCATCATGGGCGCACGGTTGCCGAGTGGATGATGCGTTTTGTTTCGCACAAGCCGCAAACCGCCTGATACCCGGTTTGGCTCTTGTGGGAGCGGGCTTGCTCGCGATGGTTTCTACTCGGTATCGCTGATGCACCGAGTTGTTTGAATCGCGAGCAATCCTGCTCCCACGGGGCAGGTTACAGCCAGCCAGAGCGCTTGAAGCTCGCCCACAGGCCGGTCACGCCCACCGCAATAAACCCCAGTACGCCGAAATAACCGTAATGCCAGCTTAGCTCCGGCATGTTCTGGAAGTTCATCCCGTAAATGCCCGCCACTGCAGTGGGGAAGGCCAAAATGGCCGCCCAGGCTGCGAATTTGCGCTGCACGATGCTCTGGCGTGAGGACTCCAGCAACACGACGATCTCAATCGTCTGGGTGGCGATATCACGCAGGTTGGTGAGGTCTTCCATCTGGCGGGTGACATGAATCTGCACATCGCGAAAATACGGGCGCATGTTCTTGTCGATAAAGGGGAACGTCAGGCGTTGCAGTTCTTCGCTGATTTCCACCATGGGCGCCACATAACGGCGCAGTCGCAGCACGTCGCGGCGCAGGCCATGCAAGTGCACGATGTCAGCTTCATTGAGGGCGTTGCCCATGATGCTTTGTTCAAGCTGTTCGATTTCGGCGTGGATGGCCTGGCTGACGGGCTGATAGCTCTCAGTCACGAAGTCGAGCAGGGCGTACAGGACAAAGTCCTCGCCATGCTCCAGCAGCAGCGGGCGAGCCTCACAGCGCTGGCGCACGGACTTGTACGAAGCCGAGTGGCCATTGCGGCTGGTGATGATGTAGCCGTTGCCAGCAAAGATATGGGTTTCTACAAACTCCAGCTGGCCTTCATGGCGAATGGGCGAGTAGATAACGATAAACAGCGCGTCGCCGAAGGTTTCGAGTTTGGGCCGGCTATGTTGCTCAAGGGCATCTTCGATGGCCAGTTCATGCAGATTGAACTGGCGCTGCAAGTTGCTCAGCTCTTGCGCGTCGGGCTGCTCCAGACCAATCCAGACGAAGTGGTCGGGCTTTTTGGCCCACTCGATCCCTTCGTCCAGAGTGATATTGGTGACTTTCTTGCCTGCGCTGTAAACCGCAGCAGCAACAACTCTCCCCATAGTTCTAATCGCTTCTTCTTCAAAGGGTTATGGCACGAAGATGCAGCTTAGCGCGCAATCCACCACTTTGAGTCTACAAACGTTCAGAGGTTCGGGTTGGACGCAGTCGAGTTGCCCCCTGCCACGGGCGGCACGTGACGGTTTTGTTGGCTCAGCAACTCACGATCCATGGCTTCGATGCACTCGCGCATCTGCTCTTGGCACTGCTCCATGAGTTGCGGGATGTCGTCCAGAGTCAGGCCGGCGGTCGGGATCGCGGGCAAGGAGCGGATCTGGATATCGGCACTGTGCCAGCGGTTGAGCTTAAGGTGCTGGCTATAGGTGCTGACACACACCGGCACAATAGGCACTCCGGCAGTAATTGCCATCTGGAATGCGCCTTTTTTGAAGGGCAGCAGGGTTTTGCCCAGATTGCGCGTGCCTTCCGGAAAAACCCAGATGGACGTGTCTTTTTCCTGCAGGGTGCGGGTAGTGGTCAGCATCGATTTGCGGGCTTTCTGGGCGTTGCCCCGATCAATCAGCACGTTGCCCGCCAGCCAGAACAGTTGGCCGAACAACGGTACCCACTTAAGGCTTTTCTTGCCGATGCACACCGTGCGGTGCGGCACTACGTTGCCGAACACAAACAGATCGTAGTTGGATTGATGGTTGGCAATGACCACACAGCTTTGCGGCTTGTCCATCAACGGCCCAACCTCGGTCTTGAGCTTGTAGCCCAGGATCCATCTGGATGGCCAGGCATACAGTCGTGCGCACAGACGACTGTTGTCCGGGTTGAAAGGACGACAGATACCCAGCAGTACACCCAGCACGCCTGCGATCATAAAATGCAGACACATCAACAACATACGTATCGAAAGTAGCATTTACAGGCTCGCGAAAACAAAAGTCGGCGCAGTGTACGGATGTGCACTGTATTCAGCAATTACCCCGATACAACTAGGAGATGACTGAAGTTTAAGCAGTTGTTTCAACGTGCTGGTTGAGGGGCGGGCTAGAGATGTTCAGCAAGATATGGCTCAAGGCCAGGGGAGGGAGAATCCCGACCGCAGGCTGCAATCGGGATCCGTCGACAGGGGGGCAGGGTCAGAGCGGGTGGAGTTGATCCTCCTCGATGGCCTTGTCCAGCGTCTCCAGCAGCGCTTTGCGTACCTTCAGTTTGGTGTTTTTGTGAGCCTTCATATTGATCTTCTTTAACTGACGGGCCACTTCGAGGGCGGCGGCCTGCAATTCTTCCGGCTTGACCACCTTGTCGAGGAAGCCTGCGTCGACGGCGGTGAGCGGGTTAAACATTTCGCCATTGATGACCGAGCGATGGAATGCGGATTTGCGCAGCCGGTCGCGGGCCAGTTCAATGCCGGCGTGGTGCATGGTCATGCCGATCTGCACTTCGTTCAGGCCGATGCTGAATGCGCCTTCGACGCCGATGCGGTAATCCACCGACAACAACAGGAATGCGCCCTTGGCCACCGCATGGCCGGTGCAAGCGATAACCACCGGGAATGGGTGCGCCAGCATGCGGCGAGCCAGGGTCGACCCCTGCCTGACCAGCTCAATGGCTTGCTCGGGGCTGGCCGTCATCACCTTCAAGTCATAACCGCCCGAGAGAATGCCAGGTTGCCCGGTAATAATGACCACCGCGCGATCCTGCTCGGCGCGGTCCAGCGCGGCATTAAACGCAGTGATCACATCCGGTGAAATGGCATTGACCTTGCCATTGCTCAAGGTCAGCGTGGCGATACCGTCTTCCAGGTGGTAGGCAATCAAGTCACTCATGGCGCAATTCCTTGTTATGAAGTGGGGCAGACGTTACCCAGCCCCACGGCACAGGTAAAGGGCTATGACTGACTGGTGAGTCATGGGATTGGCCTTCGCCCTCTATATAGAAGGCAGCGGGGCAGCGATCGGGGTCGAGAGAGCAGCGCGTCAGAACCGGAATTTGGCAGAATCACCCGCGAAGGGCATGCCTCAAAAACGACTATTTTCGTAAGCACATGAAAATTCTGAAAAAAACATTTGTCATATCGAAAGCTTTCGACTACATTAGCGCGCCTCGACAGACAGAACTTGTTTGAAGAGATACGGTGAAGTGTCCGAGTGGCTTAAGGAGCACGCCTGGAAAGTGTGTATACAAGAAATTGTATCGAGAGTTCGAATCTCTCCTTCACCGCCACATTAAGTAAACACAAACCCCTGATTTTCCTAGAGAAAATCGGGGGTTTGTGGTTTCTGGCGTCTGGAAAAGGGCAGTATGGGAACAATATGGGAGCACGACCGCTGAACGGCCCGTATTCTGCTTGAAGGCTCTTCTTCGAACTCAAATGGATTTAGACGATTATGAAAGTGCTCCCCCTTGGTGTGCTGGTGTTGCTGACTGCAGGTTGCGTCCAGGTCCAGCAGTACACGCCCCCTCCCGGTGCCCCTCAGGCGCAGATCCGCAGCGAAATGGACGCTTTGAGCAATTATCGAAACTACCTGACCCTGACCGAAGCTCCGATTGTGGGCTGCAAGTACGGCAGAACCGTGGCGGTGAAGCCAGGTCGGCAATTGTTCGCCGTGCGGGACAAAACATCCCGGCCAGCAGGCTTTATCCCGGTAGAAGCGGCAAAACCCATCCATTTGGTAGTGGATGGCGCAGCTAATGCCGGCCGTAGATGCAAGATCGAATTCGTCAGCGAGTTCGCCCCGGCTGCCCGTTATGTCATTAAGGGAGGCATTGTCGAGAGCCCCGAGACTTACGATTCGTGCCAGGTCAAAATCTTCAACGAGGACACCGGAGCGCCTCTGTTGATGCTCGAGCCGTCAACGCTCAAGAACGATTGTGCTCTGGACAAGTTGCCGTTTACGGCGCGTTGATTGTTGCAGGAAAGGACGTGTAGTCGCTAACAAGCGGAGTGAGGCTGCGTCGGTCGACGCAGTCGTCGCACAATGTGCTGCTGCAAGGCACCCGCTAAATCCTAATGGCTGGATGTGTGATCGCCGCGCCAGCGGGTCACGTTAATAATGCCAACAGTCTCATCTTTAATAATGAGCGTTATCGGTAACTTAGAAGAGTATGAGCAGTGTCATATTTAACGGGTCGGGTTTATTTGCGATAAGGCGCCTTGCATGTTTTTAGTTCTGACCTAATATCTGTTCGCACTAAGCAGCGCGACACGATTCCAGGACCGGTTTTCTGTCGCGCCTGCTTTCCAATCGTTTGACGTAGAAGGAACTACGATGAATGTTGACTGGCAAGGTGCGGGTGATATTCAGGCTATTTTCGGCACACTGATCGACAAGGAGCTTAATTGCACCGTCGAAGAACGTGACCGTCTCTCTATTCCTATTTCCAACGCGCTGATAGAAAAGTTTGCACGGTGGGGGTTGTATAAATACAACTTGCCCGCCGTGTGGGGCGGCCAGGAAGTTGGTTATGCCCAGTGGGGCCGTGTGCTGGAAAAGCTCGGGTATTTATCCACGGACTTATCGTTTCCATTTTTGATATCCGTGAGGATGTCATTTATTTCTTTTTTAATTGCGGTGGGGCGAGAGGATATAAATAACGAATACCTGGTTCACCTGATTGAGGGTAAAACAGGTGGTGCATTTGCTTATACAGAAGATGCCGATGCTTTTTCTTTTATCTCCCGTGCCGTGCCCTCTGCGGACGGTAAAACCTATACGGTTAATGCCGTGAAAAAGATCGTTACCGGCGGTGAGACGGCGAATTATTTTTTACTGTTTGTCCATGGTGATACCGCGGACATGCAAGTGTTTCTTGTGCACGCCGACGATCCGGGTGTTGTGGTGACACCGAGCGTAATGCATGGCTGTCGATCAACAGGGATTGCCTGTTTGACATTGACAGATGTGCGCCTGGATAAACACCGCTTGTTGCTGGCCACGGACGGCCTGAGTTTTGCGCAGCGTTATTTTCTTAATTGCAGGCGCTCATTGCAAACCACCTTGTTTTTAGGGCGCGCCCGCGCCGTGATTGAAACCACCGTGGCGTATTTGCAAAACACTGTGCGTTACGATCAGCAGTTGATCGATATGCAGCATGTTCAGGCCTGTATCGGTGAAATGTATATGGCGCTTGAGTCATCCCGCACCTTGGTCCATTACTCACTGGAGCGTCAGGTCAGGCAAGAGTCTGACGTGTACTGGGATGCAGTGGCTTCAATGGCCAAGTATCAGGCGGTGGAGGATGTGAACAGAATAGCCCTCCAGGCCCTGAACCTGACGGGTGGCTGGGGCTATACCGAAAGCAGCGGTATCGGCCGGGCGCACCGTGACTTTACGGCCCTGGTGGCAGGGGCCGATCCGCAGGAAAAGCTCAAGGTTGATATGGGGATTCGGATGGTGCACGACCTGGACATGATGTCCCGGCGTTCTTCAAAAAAGGAGAGTTGAACATGAAGATCAAGTTGTCAGGCAATTTGGCACGTTTTGTTAACTACAAAAAAGAGTTGCAACTGGAGGGTGATGGTATTCAGACCGTGGGCGATGCGCTACACGCGTTGGTGGTGAGTTATCCGGTATTGAAGGACATTATTTTCGATAAGGATCGCAACGTTAAAAAAGGCTATTTGATTTCTTTGAATGGCGAAAAAGTTGACGCGGCAGCTCAGGTAAGTCAAGGCGGTAAGGGTGACTGTATTGATATTTTCACTGCAATAGCCGGGGGTTGATGCTATGCAAACCAGAACAATAAAGGTTTCCCATCCGGTAGAGTCCATGCTGTTTGGTCCTTTCCAGTTTCATGCCCATTCGCTGATGTTGCTGAGTTTCAGTTCGATGTGGTCCTGGGGCAGTACCTACCTGTCAGTTTCCTTTCCGGGGATGATCAGGGAATATCATCAGGGCATGGTGGCTGTGGGGGCCGAAGTTGAATATGTCGAACCTTTTGAAATGTTCTCGGCCGACGAGTTCTCGGTGTCGGTCGATGAGTTCAAGGTGCGCCAGGGCAACTCTGTGTTTCAAGTACTGCACCTGATTCGTGCCCAGGGCATTGTGGTTGCCAGGGTCAAGGTTCGCTGGAAACTGCTGGAACTGGATGGTGATGAAGCACTGTCCGCAACCCCAGGAGTTATTCGGCCCGCTTTTTTGCAAAAGTTTCTTCCCGAAGAAGTTGACCCTTCACGGGTTGAACGGCCTTTGCTGGCACAGCTGGAAAACTTGAAAGAGCATGGGCAACTCTGTGCCGAGTTTGAACATGACTTCACCCTGTTCCGACATCGCTGTGAAGTGGCTGATCAATGGGCGTTCTTTGAGTTGCCTACACTGGCCTCGGAAAGCAGGGAGTCATTAATAGATTCCCTGCAGGAAGACCCAGGTGAACTTGCCAGTTCACTGGGCTTGGCCCTGAATACTATTTACATGGAATGGCGTTGCCCTTTTTATCTTTTGGAAAAGGGCCGTGTTAAAACCCAGGCTTATCGGCTGCAGGGCAAACTGTATTTTGCACATCATGTTTTCAACCTGACGCGCGCCAATACATTGGCAGCGATCGTGATTGAAGCGTTTTAAATGCGAATCAGGTTTTTTGCCTGTCTCGTCAACCCGATCCTGAAAAAGTGAAGGGAGCAACACCATGAGCAGGGAGGCTAATGCGATCGAGTATGACCAGCTTACCGCGGGTGAGATGGGGATGTATTCCCGTCACTTGCTGATCCCCGCGATCGGCGTCAAAGGTCAGCTGGCATTGAAAAATGCCAGCGTACTAATGATTGGAGCGGGCGGCCTGGGGTGCCCGGCGCTGCTTTATCTGGCGGCTGCCGGGGTGGGGCGGCTGGGAATTATCGATGCCGACGAGATCAATGTGTCCAATGTGCACCGCCAGGTGCTGTTTCGCATCACCGATAAAGGTCAGAACAAGGCCGATGTCGCCAAGCGGCGTTTGCAAAAACTCAATCCCTACATCGAGATCGAAACCTGGATCGAGCGCTTTAACCTCGACAATGCCCAGGCACTTGTGGCCGATTACGACATCATTGTCGATGGCACTGACAACTTTACCGCCAAGTACTTGATCAACGATGCCTGTGTCTATGGCGGCAAGCCGCTGGTGTATGGTGCCATCATGCAGTTCGAGGGGCATGTCACGGTGTTCAACGCGCTGGATGAGCAAGGCCGTCGTGGCGCCAATTATCGTGATCTCTACGATGGTCCGCCTGACGCCGCGTTGGCGCCAAACTGTGCAGAAGCCGGGGTGCTGGGCGTGCTGCCCGGCATGATTGGCTGCTTTCAGGCCAATGAAGTGATCAAGCTGATTACCGGGATCGGGCGGCCGCTGATCAACCGCCTGATGGTCTACGACGCCCTTGAGGCCACGAGCCGGGAGATCGGTTTTTCACCTGTCGCCGATAACCCCCTCAGGGACCCGCTGCGCCCGCCAGTGCTGGAAGAGATGGCACAAGTCTGTAGCGCGCAAGGCGTCACCGATGACTTTATGCTGAGCATTGACGACTTTGCCGCGCTGATCGGTGAAACGTCGATCCATCTGATTGATGTGCGTGAAGGGCATGAGCGCGAACAGGTATCGATCGGTGGCGAACATGTACCGTTAGGGCAGGTGGGCGAGTGGGCAGCACAGTGCCTGGACGACAGGCCGATCGTGATTTACTGCCAGTCGGGGGTTCGCAGCCAGAAGGCGGCGAGAATCCTCGCGCAGCAAGCGCTCAGGTCACCGATTTTCAGCTTGAAAGGCGGCTTGAGTGCGTTTTTGGGCGCAGATAGCTATGCGCAGATGATGGCAGAACTGGTGTTCTGTGAAT
Organism: Pseudomonas sp. NKUCC02_KPG; assembly: GCF_019345465.1. Lineage (GTDB taxonomy): Bacteria > Pseudomonadota > Gammaproteobacteria > Pseudomonadales > Pseudomonadaceae > Aquipseudomonas. Next base: position 123,036 of record NZ_JAHKRC010000012.1, on the reverse strand, counting down.
GTCCCATGAGCCATCAGGCTCGCATGTAAAAAACGTGTGGGTCAGGCTTGTTTGCGATGCAAATGCAATGGTTTGTCTGGCATTCAGTCGCAAGCAAGCCTGCTCCCACAGGGTCGTGGTTAGCGCGATGATCAGGTAGACGGGCGATTGATATCCAGCGCCTTGGAGATGGCTTGCTCTGCCTCGACGAATGCAGGTGTCCTGCCAGCGTCGGCATAAATGTCTTCACCTTCTTCAACCCTGATGACCTCATTACCCTTCACGTATGGCATGGCCTCTTCCGCTTGCATGAGCGCACTGTGGATCAGGCCCCGGGTGATGGTGGCCTCATCCAGCCCGTAGGCTTGCGCGAAGGCCTTGATTTTGACCAGGTCATGTTTGTGCAGCTCAAGGGTGTATTCAACCCGCTCACTTGATTCCTGAGACCTGGATTCCCAGTTGTTGAGCATGTCCTTGAAGACGTCCATAAAACTTCTCCTGTTTGACGGCAGTGTTTGCGGACAGTATGGCTCACGGTTCGCTGACATGATGGCAAGTCCAGCGCAGATCGTTGTTCGGCAAGGGCTGATAGCTTGAAGTGCCACCCGTCAGAAAAAACGGTATTTATCTAAACCTTTGCTCCCACAGGCCTTCAGATCCTGTGCAGGGAATAAACCTGCCTTTTTTTGGAGGACGTGATGAGAACCCTGATTGGCCCTAAACGCTGGCTGGCAAGTTGTGCCTTGGTCTATTCCCTGGTCGCGACAGCTACAGCATTCGCAGCCAGTCCGGCAGACTTTGTTGATGAAGCCCATGCAGCAGGGATTGCCGAGATTGAAACCAGCCGCATGGCGATCAGTAAAACCTCTTCGACGGACATAGAAAGCTATGCCGTGGAGGCAATCAAGGACCATACCAATGCCAACCGGGACTTGAAGGAGATTGCCAGCAAGCTGGACCTGCAGGTTTCCAGCGACGAGCAGTTACTGGACAGGGCCAAAAAGCAGATGCTTGAAGTGCAGGAGGGGGATTCTTTTGATGCGGCCTTTGCGGCCAATCAGGTTAAAACCCATGAAGAGACTATTGAGTTGTTCAAACAGCAGGCCAGCAATGCTGACTCGCCCGAGTTGCAGGCATTTGCCGAGAAATATTTGCCCAAGCTTGAAATGCATCTGGTGATGGCCAGGAAACTGATGGATGCCCATCACAAATCCTGATGCCTTGAAAAAACAACGCCCGGTGAGTGATCAACCGGGCGTTGTGTGTGCAGCTGGCTGGTTCAGACGGTGATTTCGTTGAAACCGCAGTACTCTTCCCAGCTCATGTCCAGCGCCTCGGCGACTTCCTGATGCACTTCAAGGCGCATGCTCTTGAGCTCTTCGGGGGAGCGTGCGATCAGTTCCAGCGCCAGCTCCCAGGCTTCAAGGCCGCGACTTTCGGCTTCGTCTTCAAAGGCCCACAGAATCTGCTGCTGGCGGTCCTCTGCGCTCAGATCTTTCATTTCTTCGATCAGTTCAGGGTGCGCCTTGATAAAAGTATCCAGGGCCAGTTCGTTACGGGATTCTTTAGGGATCATATGGCGTCTCGGATCGTTAGGGCGGCCTGCGTGGGCAGACCGTCGTCAGGGCGTTTTCTCGCATGCTAGCGAGTTAGCAATACGATGAAAAGCGCCATATGACCGGTCAGCCTGCGGTTTGTATCTTGCTTGCGCGTTGCAGGCTGTAGCCCCAGACCGCCAGCGCCAGCGTTGCGACCACCGAGCCAACTACCACGATGCCGTCCCAGCCGTACACCGGATAGGTCTGCGCGCCCGCCAGGGAGCCCAGTGCGCCACCAATGAAGTAGCAGGTGATGTAACCGGCGTTCAGGCGGTTGCGGGCGGCAGGACGTACCTTGAACACCGCATTCTGATTGCTGACATGGACCAGTTGCACTGCAAAATCCAGGGCCAGTACGCCGATCAGCAAGGCGATCAACGAGTGACCGGCGAATGCCATTGGCAGCCAGCTCGCCAGCAGGACCAGCAGGCCGACGGTCGTGGCCTGTTGGCCTTTGCCGCGATCGGCCATGCGTCCGGCCCAGTTTGCCGCCACCGCACCGACTGCCCCCGCCAGGCCAAACAGGCCGATAACCGCATCCGAGTAGCTGTAGGGCGGTACTGCCAGCAGAAAGGCCAGCGGGGTCCAGAACAGGGCAAACAGCGAGAAGGTCAGCAGGCCCAATAGCGCGCGCAGGCGCAGTATGGGCTCTTCGACAAACAGGGTGAACACCGATCCCAGCAGTTTTGGATAGCTCAGGCCAGCGCTCTGGTGATGGTTGGGCAGGGCGCAAAACAGGGAGATGGCACTGACCAGCATCAAGGCCGCAGCCACCAGATAGATGGTTCGCCAGTCACCCGCCGACGACAGCGCCCCGGCCACGGTGCGCGCCAGCAATATCCCCAGCAGCAAGCCGCTCATCAGCGTCCCCACCACTCGGCCTCGGTTCAGGGGGTCGGTCAGGCTGGCAGCCATTGGCACCAGTACTTGTGCCGAAACCGAAAACAGCCCGGTTATCGCCGTGCCGACCAAAAGCCACGTTACCGACGGTGCAAAGGCACTGAGCAGAAGGCCCAGTGCACTGAGCACGGTCATGGTAACGATCAGCCGACGTTGTTCGAACAGATCGCCCAGGGGTACCAGCAGCAACAGGCCGGCGCCGTAACTCAATTGCGCGGTGATCACTACGTTACCGGCGCTGCTCATGCTCAAGCCCAGTTCTTGGGCGATGGTGTGCAACAAGGGCTGTGCGTAATAGTTGCTGGCAACAGCCAGGCCGGTGGCGGTGGCCATCAGCAAAATGAGGGCAGTGCTTAAAGGTTTGGTGGCGGTTGTAGAAGCGGACATTGACTGTCTCATCGGTATTGGGAGTGCGCGGAAGTATCAGAATGCCTGCGTAGAATGTCACTGAATATGTCGATAATTTAAATCTATAAACAACAAAGCCCCTGGCTATGACGGCCAGGGGCTTTGTTTTAAGACTGGATGCGTGACCTAGTTGCGACGGCCCAGCAGCAAGCCCACGACCAGCCCGAAGCCGGCCGAGATGGCCACGGTTTGCCACGGATGGCCACCGATATAGCTTTCAGTGGCATCGACCACAGGCTTGGTACGTTCACGCACGTTAGTGACCGAGTCCAGCGCTTGCTTGAGCTTGAGACCAACCTGCGCACGCAGGGTTTCACCTTCTTCACCGACCAGGGACACGCTCTCCTTGAGCAGCTTTTCAGATTCGGCAATCAGGTCTTGAAGTTCGCTGAACGCTTGATCCTTGATTTGATCTTCAGCTTGTACGGCATTTTTGCGAGCCATTGCGGTACTCCTTGCAGTTGAAATGGGTGATGAGTAATGGAGTCAACCCAATGCCAAAAAGTTGCATCTGTTTTGAGCCGGGTGTTGTTCTGACCTGACAGCGTAGTCAAAAACCAGACGGAGACACTTCTTTGTAGGGTGTAAGATGTCCCCTAAATTTACGCCGCAGGAAATTCTCATGAGCTTCAACCTCGCCAACAAGCCTCTCGCTGAGCGTGCTGCGCTTGAAGATGAAAAATCCCGACTGTATGACCTTTGGCAGAGCAATCTGGGCAAGGCCAAAGGGGATGCGGCGCGCTTGTTCGGGGAGCGCGCCAAGCGCAAGGGCAAGTGGGCTGAATGGGTGCGTTCGGAGCTGGACGCCATGTCGCCACCCGAATACGCCAACATGGTGCGCAGTGAAGTGAATCGCATGATGGCTGCCAAGTAAGCGTTCTGCAAAACCTGTCGGAGCGGGCTTGCTCAGTGAATCTCGCAGACGGTAAATATTTGCAGCGCCCCGCCCACATTGATCTGCACCTCGTCATCCAGCTGCTTGCCCAGCAAGGCAGCTCCCAGCGGTGAGCGCGGGGTGATGACGGTCACTGAGCGCCCGTCCTGTTCGAGTTTGAGGCCGGCAGCGTCAGGAGCCAGGAACAACCACTGCGCGCTGCCGTTTTCAGCCTCCAGATTGACCAATGCCCCGACTTGAATGCCCTGCGCCGCGCAGTACGGACCCAGGGTCATGCTGCGACAGCTCTTGAGCGCCTGGCGAATCTCTTCAACCCGGCGCGCCTGACCTGTAGCCAGGTAGGATGCTTCAAGCCCAAGGGTGTCGTACTTGTTCTCGGCAATATTTTCCGCGTGGGTCGCAGCTTCGTAGGCGGTTTGTGCTGCGCGCTGGAGCACATCGAGGTCGATTTCGAGTTTGTCCAGCATCAGCAGGTGCACAGCGGTCTTGTTCATGGTCGCAGCTTGATAGTGACGAACGGTGATTGTCGCACGAGTGTCGCGCAGATTTATCCGCCATAAACCTTCTGTACGCGTTGAATTATGCGGACAATCAGCCCTTTGAATGTTGGAGCCCGGAATGAAAGCCTCCTGGGATATTTTTTGCAGTGTGGTCGATAACTACGGCGACATTGGTGTGACCTGGCGTTTGGCCCGCCAGTTGGTGGCCGAGCATCAGCAGGGCGTGCGTCTGTGGGTCGATGATTTGCGGGCGTTTGTGCCGCTGTGCCCTGAGGCCGATGTCGGCGCGGCGCGCCAATGGCAGCAGGGGGTCGAAGTGTGTCAGTGGCCGCCGCTGTGGCAATCCGTCGACGTTGCCGATGTGGTGGTCGAAGCATTCGCCTGCAAACTGCCCGAAGGCTACCTGCAGGCGATGAAGGCCCGCGAAACCCCCGCGTTGTGGATCAATCTTGAATATCTGAGCGCAGAAGACTGGGTCAGTGGTTGTCACGGTTTGCCTTCCCTGCGCCCCGATGGCTTGAAGCGGATGTTCTTCTTTCCGGGTTTTGATGCGGGCACTGGTGGCTTGCTGCGCGAAGCCGACCTGTTGCAGCGACGTCGAGCCTTTGAGCAGGATCCCCAGGCCAGGCAGGCGTTTTTGCAGGGGCTGGGTGTTTTCCCTGCAAGCAACGCACGTCTGATTTCACTGTTTGCCTATGAAAATACCGGGCTTGCCAGCTGGCTGGATGCCATGGCCGCGGGCAGCGTGGCGACGCATCTGTTGGTGCCCCAAGGGCGGATCATGGGCGATCTGCTGCGCTGGCTTGAGGTGGATCAGTTGGGGTTGGGGGATGCGCAGCAGCGCGGGGCTTTGACCGTTCAGGCCTTACCGTTCGTCCGTCAGGAAGATTACGACCACCTTTTGTGGAGCTGTGATTTCAATGCGGTGCGCGGCGAAGACTCGTTTGTGCGGGCTCAATGGGCAGGCAGGCCACTGCTTTGGCATATTTATGAGCAGGAAGAAGACGCCCATTGGGTCAAGCTCAATGCGTTCCTCGCGCTGTATGTCAAAGACCTTACGCCGGCCGCAGCCCAGGCATTTACCGGACTATGGCACGCCTGGAATGGTGGCTGCGATATGGCTCAAAGCTGGAATCTGCTGCTTGAGCACTGGCCCGAGATCACTGCGCATGCGGAGCAGTGGTGTCTGGAACAGTCATTGCAGGCCGATCTTGCGCAAGCGCTAGTACTGTTTTATAGAAATTGGATATGATACGCGGCCTAGATTTTTGTAAATCTCAATCCAAATTCGGATACTCGCAATGAAAACTGGTAAAGAGCTTAAACCCGGTACAGTCATCAAGCTCGAAAACGACCCTTGGTTGGTTCAGAAAGCTGAATTCACCAAGTCCGGTCGTAACAGCGCAATCATGAAGACCAAGCTGAAAAACCTGCTGACTGGCTACAAGACTGAAATCGTATACAGCGCTGACGACAAGCTCGAAGACGTGATCCTGGATCGCAAAGAAGCGACCCTGTCCTTCATCAGCGGCGACACCTACACGTTCATGGACACCACTGACTACACCATGTACGAGCTGAACGCTGAAGACATCGAAGCCGTTCTGCCATTCGTGGAAGAAGGCATGACCGACGTTTGCGAAGCGATCTTCTTCGAAGACCGTCTGGTTTCCGTAGAGCTGCCGACCACCATCGTGCGTCAGGTTGACTACACCGAAGGTTCCGCTCGCGGCGACACTTCGGGCAAGGTGATGAAGCCTGCCAAACTGAAAAACGGTACCGAGCTGAGCGTTGCTGATTTCGTAGAAATCGGCGACTGGATCGAAATCGATACCCGTGACGGTGGTTCCTACAAGGGCCGCGCCAAGGTTTAAACCTTGCGTTAACCGCACGATGAAAAAGCCCGGTCTTATGGCCGGGCTTTTTTTTGCCTGTCAAAAAGCCTGGTTTAGAGCTTTGCCCTGAGTAGGGGACTGGTTAGCATGGGCGCTCATCATGAGGGGCTGTAATGCTGATCGATTTTGCAATGTATACAGCCCTGGGCCTCGCCCTTGGCGCACTGGGCGGGTTGTTCGGGATTGGCGGCGGCTTGATCGCGATCCCGGTTTTGGGGTTATGGTTCGGGCTGGATCAGCAATTGGCGCAAGGCACTGCGCTGGTCATGGCGGTGCCCAATGTGTTTCTTGCCCTGTATCGCTATCACCAGCGCAATAAAATCGATCTGCGCCAGGCCGTGCCGTTGGTGCTGATGAGCTTTTGTTTTGCCTGGCTGGGGGCAATGCTCGCGGTGGGGGTGGATCCGCGCAGCATACGCTGGGGTTTCATCGTCTTTTTGCTGGCGATTACCTTCTACAACCTGATCAAACTCTATAGCTCGCCCGCTCAACCGGTTGCAGGCTCGCGTTACGGCTGGCCCTGGTATGGCGCGCTGGGCGCCTTGGCAGGCACCACGGGCGGGTTGTTTGGTGTCGGCGGTGCCGTAGTGGCGGCGCCGGTGCTGACCAGTGTGTTTGGTACCACCCAAGTGGTGGCTCAGGGCTTGTCGCTGGCCCTGGCTGCACCGAGCACTGCGGTGACGCTGCTGACGTACGCGGTGCATGACGAGGTCAACTGGGTCATGGGTGTGCCGCTGGCCATTGGCGGGCTGTTGAGCATCAGTTGGGGGGTCAGGGCCGCCCACGCCATGCCGGAGCGGGTATTGCGTGGCTTGTACTGCGCCTTTTTGTTGCTGTGTGCGGGCTTGCTGGCAATCAAAGCTTAAAGCCTTCGACGATGTACTCGGCAAAGCACTCAATGATCGGCGACGACGCACTGTTGGGTTTGCGTAGCAGCACAATACTGGCGGAGGGCAGCACGGGCAGGTTCTCCGCCTCGCCGATAATGCGCAGGTCGGGCGTCAGCAGGCTCTGCAACTGCGCGGTCACGGCCAGCCCGGTGCTCACCACGGCATTGATGGCTGCCAGGCTGGCGCTGGTGTAGGCAACCCGATACTCGCGCTGCTGGATATCCAGTGCATTGCAGGCCCAGGTTCGGCAAAAACAGTCGGTATTGAACATTGCCAGTGGCAGGGGCGTTTGTTCGTGGGGCGAGAAACCTTGTGCCACCATCCACACGAACCGCTCCTGACGCAGGATCTGGCCCATCTCGGTGCCGGGTTTGCGGGTCACAATGGTCAGGTCCAGGTCATTGCGCTGCAACAGTTGCGATGACGGTTCACAGTGCACTTCGACGTTGATCAGCGGATAGTCCTGGGCAAAACGCGACAGCACGCCAGGCAAAAACCGCATCACGTAATCATCAGGCGAGCCGATTTTGACGGTGCCCACCATCTGCGGCTGACGCAGTGTGTTGAACACTTCGCTGTGCAGCTTGAGGATACGTCGTGCGTAACCGAGCAACACGTGGCCCTCGGGGGTAAGGCTTACGTTGCGTCCTTCGCGCTGAAACAGCGCACATTGCAGCACGTCCTCTTCCAGTCGCTTCATCTGCATGCTGACCGCTGACTGGGTGCGGTTGACCACTTCGGCGGCACGGGTGAAACCACCCTGATCGGCGATCGCAGCAAAGGTGCGCAGCAGGTCGGTGTCGATACTGGGAAATTCGGCCATTGATCAATCTCGCAGATGTATCGCATAAGAAACATTCGTTGGATTGATCTTAAGCCCGGGCCGAGACTTGAGCCATACCTCAGGAGGGCTCAGGTGATGAAAGGTCAAAAAAGTGTGATGTGGTTTGCCCGTATATCCCGCTGGTATCAGCTGTCGCGGGAAAGGGCGAATCTGAGGCAGATCAGTGATGCGGCGCTCAAGGATCTTGGGCTGAGCAGGGCGGATATCGAGATCGAAAGCCATCGGGCTTTTTGGGATGATCCGTTCAACAGGTGAGGCGGGCTCACCTCAACCCACCTGTGGGAGCGAGCAAGCCCGCTCCCACAGGAGTTTCATCCGCAAGGTGTGTGGATCAGCGTTTAACTTGCTTTAACGTCTCGGCAATCAAAAATGCCAGTTCCAGCGATTGATCGGCGTTCATGCGCGGGTCGCAGTGGGTGTGGTAACGGTCCGACAAGCCATCCTCGGTAATCGGGTTGGCGCCGCCGATGCACTCGGTGACGTTCTGGCCGGTCATCTCGATGTGAATCCCGCCGGCGTAGCTGCCTTCAGCCTCGTGAACCTGGAAGAACTGCTTCACTTCCCCAAGAATCTGCGCAAAGTCGCGGGTTTTGTAGCCGCTGCTGGCCTTGATCGTATTGCCGTGCATCGGGTCGCAGCTCCACAGCACCTGTTTGCCTTCGCCCTCTACGGCGCGGATCAGCTGCGGCAGGTGATCGCCAACCTTGTCGGCACCCATGCGCACGATCAGGTTAAGGCGGCCCGGGTCGTTGTCCGGGTTGAGAATGTCGATCAGGCGGATCAGGTCTTCGTTGTTCATGCTTGGGCCGACCTTGACCCCGATCGGGTTGTTGACCCCGCGCAGGAACTCGACATGGGCGCCGTCCAGCTGGCGCGTGCGGTCGCCGATCCACAGCATGTGCGCCGAGCAATCGTAGTAGTCGTTGGTCAGGCTGTCGCGGCGTACGAAGGCTTCTTCGTAGTTGAGCAGCAGTGCTTCGTGGGCGGTAAAGAAGCTGGTCTCGCGCAGTTGTGGCGAACTGTCCATGCCACAGGCGCGCATGAAGGCCAGGGTCTCATCGATACGATCGGCCAGTTGGCTGTATTTATCAGCCAATGCCGAGTTGGCGATAAAGTCCAGGTTCCATTTATGCACTTGATGCAGGTCGGCAAAACCGCCCTGGGCAAAGGCGCGCAGCAGGTTCAGGGTGGCGGTGGACTGGTGATAGGACTGCAGCAGACGTTCCGGGTCAGGGACACGGCTTTTTTCATCAAAGCCGATGCCGTTGACGATATCGCCGCGATAGGCCGGTAGCGTGACCCCGTTGATGGTTTCGTCGTTGGCCGAGCGCGGCTTGGCGAACTGACCGGCCATGCGTCCGACCTTGACCACCGGGCAGCCTGCCGCGAACGTCATCACAATGGCCATTTGCAGCAGCACCTTGAAGGTGTCGCGAATCTTGGCTGCCGAAAACTCCGCAAAACTTTCAGCGCAATCGCCACCCTGAAGCAGAAACGCCCTACCTTGAGTGACCTCGGCAAACTGACGGCGCAGTTCGCGGGCTTCGCCGGCGAAGACCAGTGGCGGATAACTGGCCAGGCTTTGCTCGACGCGCAACAGGTGTGCTGCGTCAGGGTAGTGGGGTTGTTGCTGAGCTGGCAGGGTGCGCCAGCTGTCAGGTGTCCAGATTTGGCTCATCGCAGACTCTAGTATTTGTAGGAGATGGCCCATGTTAGCAGCAATTAGTGCGTGACCTCTTGCGCCGCAATGGCCGACAATTGCGCCTTTGCGCTCGACATCGAGTGGCTGTTTTCTACAGCGTTGCGGGTGATGCCGGGACGCGGCAAGGAGAGGAAATGTCTGAGGAGCGCGTAGAGCGTCTGCTCGCTGAAGTCCATGATGACTTCGGCATGATTCGAGTGCTGGAAGTGGCTGACTATCGCTTCCTCGAATTTGGCGATGCGATCGAGCAAAGTTGCGTGTTCACTGCGGATCCCAGCTGGCTGGAATACGACTACACCCGCGCCATGCTGATCGGTGCGCTGTGCCATGACGCCCCCGAGAGCGCGCTGTTCCTGGGCCTTGGCGCAGGAACCCTGACCCAGGCCTGCCTCAAGTTCCTGCCTCTTGAAGATGTTGAAGCCATTGAGCTGCGTCCGGATGTGCCGCGCCTGGCTATCGAGTACCTGGGCCTGGACGATGACCCTCGGTTGTATATCCGCATTGGAGATGCCATCGAACTGTTGGACAGCGCCGAGCCGGCGGACCTGATTTTCGTCGACCTTTATAACGACCTGGGGCCTGCCGCTGGGCACCTGGCGTGGACATTCCTGGAAAACTGCCAGAAGAAGCTCGCTCCCAATGGTTGGCTCATCATCAATCAGTGGGCCACCGATGACGGCAAGCCGCTGGGCGCTGCCTTGTTGCGTGGCTTGTATCACCGGCATTACTGGGAGCTGCCCGTCAAAGAGGGCAATGTCATTTTGATGGTGCCTGCCGATCTTGATCAGGATCTGGATATCGACGCCTTGACCGCTCGGGCGCAGGCCCTGGCACCCCGTTTGGGCTATTCGCTTGAGTCGTTGATCAAGGCGGTTCGCCCTGCGACCTGATGCCCAAGGATGAAACGTTTTAGCGTTTGCCCCAAGGTGGCCAGGCGTTAAACGTTTTTTTAAGGTCGAAAATATCGTTAAAGCCCGGTCTATAGAGGGATACAGACGATTGTGCCCCAAAAAAACGCTTCTTTTTTTTGATAAATCCGGTATAGTGCGCGCCGGCCTTTAGCCGGGCCACGTTTAGGTGTCGCATTTCCCGAAGCACGCTTCGGCTGCTCGTCCGTTTCGCGGACAACCCTGAACGCTCCATTCATTTAACGTTTTCGCAAATCCCCGCCGACAAAGCAGCCAGGGCGACTCTTGAGTCTTACACGGCATGCGCAGCTTTGGAGCATGGGTCTTTGCGGATGCACTTAGAGGCAGACCCATGACCCAGGAAACCGGCGGCTTCGCCGCTTTTAATCTTAATCCGAACATTCTTGCAGCTGTCATTGCGACTGGCTACGAAGAACCTTCGGCTATTCAGCATCAATCGATCCCGATCATTATGGCCGGTCACGACATGATTGGTCAGGCGCAAACCGGTACGGGTAAAACCGCCGCGTTCGCACTGCCGATCCTGCACCGCATCGATCCTGCTAAGCGCGAGCCGCAAGCCCTGATCCTGGCGCCAACCCGTGAGTTGGCGCTGCAAGTAGCAACCGCTTTCGAAACCTACGCCAAGCAAATGCCGGGCGTTACCGTTGTGGCCGTTTACGGCGGCGCCCCTATGGGTCCACAACTGAAAGCAATCCGTAATGGCGCACAGATCGTTGTCGCCACTCCGGGCCGTCTGTGCGACCACCTGCGTCGTGACGAAAAAGTTCTGTCGACCGTGAACCACCTGGTTCTGGACGAAGCTGACGAAATGTTGAAACTGGGTTTCATGGACGATCTTGAAGTTATCTTCAAGGCTCTTCCTCCAACCCGTCAGACCGTATTGTTCTCGGCAACCTTGCCGCAGTCGATCCGTGCCATTGCCGAGCGCCATCTGCGCGATCCGCAACACGTGAAGATCCAGACCAAGACTCAGACCGTTACCGCGATCGAACAGGCTCACCTGTTGGTTCACGCTGACCAGAAGACCTCGGCTGTATTGAGCCTGCTGGAAGTTGAAGATTTCGACGCCCTGATCATGTTCGTACGCACCAAGCAAGCGACCCTGGATCTGGCCAGCGCCCTTGAAGCCAAAGGCTACAAAGCTGCTGCGCTGAACGGTGACATTGCCCAGAACCAGCGTGAGCGCGTAATCGACTCCCTCAAGGATGGCCGTCTGGACATCGTTGTGGCGACCGACGTTGCTGCTCGTGGTCTCGATGTTCCACGTATCACTCACGTGTTCAACGTTGACATGCCTTACGATCCAGAGTCCTACGTTCACCGTATCGGCCGTACAGGCCGTGCAGGTCGCGAAGGTCGCGCACTGCTGCTGGTAACTCCTCGTGAGCGCCGCATGCTGCAAGTGATCGAGCGTGTAACCGGTCAGAAAGTTGCTGAAGTCCGCCTGCCGGATGCTCAAGCTGTTCTCGATGCTCGCATCAAGAAGTTGACCAACAGCCTGACTCCGCTGGTTGCTGACGCTGAATCGACTCACGGTGACCTGCTGGATCGCCTGATTGCCGATATCGGTTGCAGCCCGCGTGCTCTTGCCGCTGCTCTGCTGCGCAAGGCAACCAACGGTCAGGCCCTGACTCTGGCTGCCATCGAGCGTGATCGTCCGCTGGTGCCGAACAGCGCGCCACGTGAGCGTTCAGAGCGTTCGGGTGACCGTCCGGATCGTGGTGATCGTGAGCGTCGTGCTCCGGTTCCATTGGCTGAAGGCCGTGCTCGTTGCCGTACCGCTCTGGGTGCGCGTGATGGCATCGCTGCCAAGAACCTGCTGGGCGCTATCCTCAACGAGGGTGGCCTGGCACGTGAAGCAATCGGTCGCATCCAGGTGCGTGACAGCTTCAGCCTGGTAGAGCTGCCGGAAGTGGGTCTGGAAGGTTTGCTGGCCAAACTGAAAGACACCCGCGTTGCTGGCAAGCAGCTCAAGCTGCGTCGCTACCGCGAAGATTAATCACTGCTTGCTGTGATTGATCGCTAAAAAAATCCCCGACTGGTTCGGGGATTTTTTTTGTCCGTGATTTGTAGTCGCTGCCGAGGAACGAAGGCTGCGAGCTCTTGATCTTGGGCGCTGCGCAATAAAAGCGCGCAGCCTTCGTTCCTAGGCAGCGACTACGGGCCCGGATTCAACCAAATCTATAGATATCCATCCCCAGCGCACCCAGTGTCCAGCCCTGGTGGGCAATGCTGAATGGGCCACCTGCGCCTCGGGCGAAGTACAGTGGCAGCAGGTGTTCATCGCTGGGATGATTTTTGGCTGCAAAGGGCGCCAGTTTTCGGTAGTCGTGCAGCATCGTTTCGTCGTCAGAGGCCAGTGTCTCGATCATCCAGTCACGAAAGGCTTTGGCCCAGGGCTCTACGCTCTCCGGGCCAGCGTGCCAGTCCAGTTCGCGCAGGTTGTGGGTGATGCTGCCCGAGCCGATGATCAGGACTCCCTCATTTCTCAAGGTACTCAGGGCGCGCCCTATCTCGGTCTGGGCTTTCGGGCCCAATTGGCTGGGCAGTGAAACCTGGACCACAGGAATATCGGCTGCCGGGTACATCAATGACAGTGGCACCCAGGCACCGTGGTCAAAAGGGCGGTTGGCGTCCAGCCGGGCCGGTAAGCCTTTGTCTGCAAGCAGTTGAACAATGCTGGCGGCCAGCGCCGGATCCCCGGGTGCAGGGTATTGCACGGCAAACAATGCAGGCGGAAAACCACCAAAGTCGTGCCATGTTTCAGGTGCGTGATGGCTGGCGACTCGCAGATCAGGGCTTTCCCAGTGCGCGGATACCAGCACGATGGCTTTCGGGCGGGGCAGTTCGTTGGCCAGGCGCGTGAGCGCCGGGCCACTGGCGCCCGGTTCCAGTGCTAGCATTGGCGAACCGTGGGAGATGAACAGGCTGGGAAGCATGAAAAACATCCTCAAGGTTAAGATGTCTCATCTTCGTCCTGATCATTGATCTAAATCCAATATAAGTTTTAGTGCTTATCTATCGAATTTAAAGGTGAATCATGCAGCCCGAATTTTGGCACGACCGCTGGGACCGCAATCAGATCGGTTTTCACCTGCAGCAGGTCAATCCGTATCTTCAGCGCCTGTGGCCCACCCTTGGGCTTGAGCAGGGCGGCCGTGTGCTGGTGCCGCTATGTGGAAAGAGCCTGGATTTGAGCTGGCTGGCGGCCAAAGGCTACGAGGTGCTGGGCGTAGAGCTCACGCAGACGGCCGTGGAGCAGTTTTTCAGTGAGCAGAAGGTCGAGCCGCAGATTAGCCAGCGGGGCGCCTTCAGGGTCTATGAGGCGGGCCCTGTGACGATCTTGTGCGGTGATGTCTTTGCACTGACTGCGGCCGATGTCGCCACGTGTGTGGGGGTGTATGACCGGGCAGCGATGATTGCGTTTCCCCCCGACATGCGCGAAGCCTACGCTCGGCATCTGACGAAAATCCTCATGCCGGGATGCCAGGGGCTGTTGATCACGCTCGATTACGACCAGTCTCAGATGAATGGCCCGCCGTTCTCGGTGCCGGACGCCGAAGTACAGCGCCTGCTGTTGCCTGACTGGGCGCTGGAAGTCGTCGAGGAGCCGGATGTACTCGACCAGGAATGGAAGTTCCTCAAGGGCGGTGTGACGCGTCTGGTGGAGCGGGTCTATCGCCTGGAAAAAACCGGCAAGGCCTGAATGCGGGCATGAAAAAAGGGCGACCTCAGTCGCCCTTTTCTTTGGTTGCCGTGGGGTTAGCCGCGGCGACGCAGTGCATCGATACGTTCTTCCAGTGGCGGGTGGCTCATGAACATCCGCGCCAGGCCTTGTTTGAGGCCGCCGTTGATGCCAAAAGCAGCCATGGTGTCCGGCATGTGAACCGGCAGGCCCTGTTCGGAGCGCAAGCGCTGCAGGGCACTGATCATGGCCGACGTGCCAGCAAGCTGTGCACCGGCTTCGTCAGCCCGGAACTCGCGTTTGCGCGAGAACCACATCACGATGGCGCTGGCCAGGAAACCCAGGACCAGTTCAGCGAAGATGGTCGCGACGTAATAGGCAATGCCGCGGCCTTCGTCGTTCTTGAAAATCACCTTGTCGACAAAGTTGCCGATGATCCGGGCGAAGAACATCACGAAGGTGTTCACCACGCCTTGCACCAGTGCCAGGGTCACCATGTCACCGTTGGCAACGTGACCGATTTCGTGTGCCAGTACGGCTTTTACTTCATCTGGCGAAAAACGCTCCAGCAAACCTTGGCTGACAGCGACCAGCGCATCGTTTTTATTCCAGCCCGTGGCAAAAGCGTTGGCTTCATATGCCGGGAAAATTCCCACCTCGGGCATTTTGATCCCGGCTTCGCGGGACAGTTGTTCAACGGTTTGCATCAACCATTGTTCATGACGAGTGCGAGGTTGAGTGATCACCTGGGTGCTGGTGCTCATCTTCGCCATCCATTTGGAGATGAATAGCGAGAACAAAGACCCTGCAAAACCAAAGACCGCACAGAACACCAACAGCTGACTGAGGTTCAGATCAACCCCGTTGGCCGCCATGAACCCGTCAAAGCCGAACAGGCTCAGGGTGATGCTGGCAATCAGCACGACCGCCAGGTTAGTGGCCAAAAACAGCAGAATGCGCATCATGGTTGTAAGAATCTCCTCGTCTTAAGGGTGTTGCCGTATGCGGGTATATAAGGTGCCGCCTCAGGCTATTCAACCGGGTGACTATTTCAAACTGTGTCCTACAGGCTGATTCTAGTGGCATGCCCGACATTTCCTAATCTGAATGAGCACTTTTTTTGAACAAGAGTTCCACCCAAACCCAGTAAATAAAGGGCTTTAACGATTTGGGTTTTTTAAAAAAGGAGAGTGCGGGTAGGGAAAGACGGCATGTGAAGAATGTTTCATCAGACACATGCTGTGCGACTTTTGATTCGTCGCACAGCATGTTCAGACGTTACTGACGGTAGGTCTTCAGGAAGTTACCGATCCGGCCGATGGCCATGTCCAGTTCGTCAACACGGGGCAGGGTCACGACGCGGAAGTGGTCAGGCCAAGGCCAGTTGAATGCCGTGCCTTGAACCACCAGCAGTTTTTCCGAGAGCAGCAGGTCCAGAACGAACTTCTCGTCGTTGAGGATCGGGCACACCTTGGGGTCGATACGCGGGAATGCGTATAGAGCACCCATCGGCTTCACGCAGCTGACGCCGGGGATATCGTTGAGCAACTCCCAGGTGCGGTTACGCTGTTCCAGCAGGCGGCCGTTGGGCAGGACCAGGTCGTTGATGCTCTGGTAGCCGCCAAGTGCAGTCTGGATGGCATGCTGGCTGGGTACGTTGGCACACAGGCGCATGTTGGCCAGCATGTCGATGCCTTCAATGTAGCTTTGGGCATTTTGCTTGGGCCCGGAGATGGCGATCCAGCCCGAGCGGAAACCCGCGACCCGGTACGACTTGGACAGGCCGTTAAAGGTCAGGCACAGCACGTCCGGGGCCAGCGAAGCGGTGCAGATGTGCACGGCGTCGTCGTACAGGATCTTGTCGTAGATCTCGTCCGAGAACACCACCAGGTTGTGCTGGCGCGCAATCTCCAGCATGCCCAGCAGGACTTCCTTGGAGTACACCGCACCCGTCGGGTTGTTCGGGTTGATAATGACCATGGCTTTGGTATTAGGGGTGATCCGGGCTTTTATATCCTCCAGATCAGGCCACCAGTTGGCTTGCTCGTCGCACAGGTAGTGCACGGGGTGACCACCGGCCAGCGTTACGGCGGCAGTCCACAGCGGGTAGTCGGGTGCTGGCACCAGGACTTCGTCGCCATTGTTGAGCAGCGCTTGCAGCGACATCACGATCAACTCGGAGACGCCGTTACCTAGGTAGATGTCTTCAATGCCGACACCTTCCACCTGCTTTTGCTGGTAGTACTGCATCACGGCCTTGCGCGCGCTGAACAGGCCTTTGGAGTCGCTGTAGCCCTGGGCGGTCGGCAGGTTGCGGATTACGTCCTGAAGGATTTCGTCCGGCGCTTCAAAACCAAAGGGGGCCGGGTTGCCGATATTCAGCTTGAGGATGCGATGACCTTCCTCCTCCAGACGTTTGGCGTGCTTGAGCACTGGGCCGCGAATGTCATAACAGACGTTGGCGAGCTTGTTTGATTTGCTGACCTGCATGGCGATGTGATCCCGAAAATGAACGATCCAGGCAATGTGATGATCACGGCTCTGGGAAATTCTGTGTTTTCACACAGTGGCTGACACCGGCTTGCTTCAATAATCCGTTTGAATGCAACTAGTGCGGGTGCCAGACTGGCGTTTAACGAGGCGCAATCATACGTGCCACCCGACCCCTGGAAAAGCCACCGATCGGGGTTTTTCAGTTGCAGAGGCAGAACCATGGAAAAGTTGAACAAAACCCTGGACGAATGGAAGGCCATGCTCGATCCGGAGCAGTACAACGTGTGCCGCCTCAAGGGCACTGAGCGGCCGTTTTCGGGTAAATACAACGCCACTAAAACCGACGGTGTTTATCACTGTATCTGCTGCCAGGAGCCGTTGTTTGATTCGCGCGCCAAGTTTGATTCAGGTTGCGGCTGGCCGAGCTTCTATCAGCCGATTGGCGAAAGCGCGATGGTCGAGATCCGTGACGTCAGCCACGGCATGGTGCGTACCGAAGTGGTCTGCGCCAAGTGTGATGCGCATTTGGGGCATGTATTCCCCGACGGTCCGCCACCCACCGGTCTGCGCTACTGCATCAACTCGGTGTGCCTGGACCTGGTTCCCCGCGACTAATCTTGAGGCGCCGTCATGAACGACAATCTGCTCAATGTTGCATGCACCACTCTTGGCGGCGAGCCGAAAACCCTGGCGGACTTCGGGGGTAAAGCGTTGCTGGTGGTCAATACCGCGAGTAAATGTGGATTTACCCCGCAGTACAAGGGGCTCGAAGCCCTGTGGCAGCAGTACAGGGATCAGGGCCTGGTGATTCTGGGATTCCCGTGTAATCAGTTCGGGCAACAGGAGCCGGGTGACGAAGCCGCCATCTCTGAGTTCTGCGAGTTGAATTTTGGCGTGACCTTCCCGCTGTTCAAAAAAGTGGACGTCAATGGCAGCCAGGCCCATCCGCTGTTTGTCCAGCTCAAGAAACGCGCGCCCGGGCTGCTGGGCTCCCAGGGTATCAAGTGGAATTTCACCAAGTTCCTGATCAGTGGCGATGGCAAAAGCATCAAGCGTTATGCCCCGACCACCAAGCCGGAGGCGCTCAAGTCGGATATCGAGGCGTTACTGCGCTAAGCCGTTGTCGCTCTGAGTCCTTGTAGCCGCTGACTCGCGGAGCGAGGCTGCGTCCGGCGGCGCAGCCGTCGCAAAAGCATGCGCGGCGGTTCGCCAGTTAAACCAGGTGCTACAGGCAATGCCTTTTCAGGCTGTTTGCGGCACCCAGGTATCAATCAGCGCAGCCAGCTCTTCGCGCCTGAACGGTTTGGCCAGATAGTCGTTCATCCCCGCCGAGCGGCAGCGCTCGCGCTCTTCGGGCATTGCATTGGCGGTCAGGGCGACGATGGGTAACTTTGGCCAGCGCCCACGGTGACGAATTTGTCGGGTGGCCTCATAGCCGTCCATTACCGGCATGTTGCAGTCCATCAACACCAGATCAAAGGTTCTCTGCTCCAATTGTTTCAGCGCCTCGCCGCCGTGGGCCGCTACTACTACGTCACACCCCAATTTGCTCAACATGCCCTTGGCCACGAGTTGGTTGACCGGGTTGTCTTCGACCAACAGAATCCGTGCGCGGTGCGAGACAGGCGTGCTGCTGGTCCGATCCGCCGGGACGTCTTGATCGTTTTTCTGTAGCAGATACTGCAAGGTTTGATACAACGCATGGCGCGATAGCGGCCTGGCTTTTTGCTGCAGGGGTGCCAGTGCACTGACCTGATCACTGGGCATGAAGTTTCCATAGGCAGTGACCAGCAGGATCGGTGCGCTGATTGCCGGCCGCAGGCCAAACAGGCATTCGGGGCAATCAGTAATCAACAGATGAGGGTCTGTGCCGTCCAGACGGGCGTCCAGTGAATAGTGTGTGTAGTCGAGCCCCCACAGGGGCAAAAAGCTGGCAAGCAACTCGCTCAGGCCGCTGCTCGCCGCACTCACCACAATAACCCGCCCGGACAGTGGTTTGGGCGTGATGGCGGGGGCGTAGCAAGGCAAAGGCAGTTCGGCACAGAACTGGCTGCCAAAACCGATTTCCGAACTGATGGTCAGTCGTCCGTGCATGACCTCGCACAAGCTGTTGGTCAGGGTCAGCCCCAGCCCTGTGCCCCCAAACTGACGGGTAATGCTGGCTCCAGCCTGGGTAAAAGGGCTGAAAATTCGCGCCTGAGCATCCTGGGCAATGCCGATGCCGGTGTCGCACACCTCGATGCGTACCTGATCGCCCTGTGCGCTGAGGCGCACATCCACCCGTCCGAACCGGGTGAATTTCAGGGCATTGGATAGCAGATTGCTGACGATCTGGCGTACCCGTGTCGGGTCACCCAGCACCAATGCGGGGAAGTTCGGGTCGATCAGGCACGTCAGCTCCACGCTGGGGGCTGCGTTCTGCGACAGCAGGTTGGCAGTGTCTTCGATCAGCGAACCCAGGTCGAAGGCAATATGTTCCAGCTCCAGTTGGCCGGCATCGAATTTCGACAGGTCGAGAATGTCATTGAGCAGTTCGACCAGGACTTTGCCAGAGTCGTGGGCTATCGACAGTTGCTGGTGTTGCTCGGCATTGAGCGGGCTGTCCAGGCACAGCGCCAGCATGCCCAGCAAGCCATTGAGCGGGGTGCGTATTTCGTGGCTCATATTGGCCAGAAAGGCAGACCGTGCCTGGGCCATTTCCAGTGCAGTGCTGCGCGCAGATTCCAGCTCTTCATTGGAGTGACGCAGTTGTTCGTTGATGGTTTCCAGCTCTTTGGTGCGCACCGAGACGATGGTTTCCAGTTGCGCCAGGTACTCGGTGAGGCTGTTTTCAGCGCGGCGCCGATACTCCATTTCACGGGCCATCGCCTCGAACTGTTGATTGGCGGCGTTGACCAGCACACCAATTTCATCGTCTTCATGGCCGCAAGGGTACTGCACCTTCGATTGGCCAGGGTCACCGGGCAGACGCTGGCTTATCTGTCGAATCACCCGTACCAGCGGCTTGGTCAGCATGACGTAAAACAGGCCCAGGAGGATAAAGGTCAGGATGATGCTGCGAATGAAACCGCTGAGCAGCGTGACTTCCGCCCGCTGCAAAAAACGCTTCCCGAAGGGATAGGTATCCACCTCGAGGTGTAAAACCCCGATGCTTTGTTCAGGCAAGTGATTGAAGTACAGTCGTTGGTCAAATGAGCGATTGGAACCAAACAAATAATCGCTGAGTGCTCGATAACGCCCGCTTTCAGGCTGATCCTGAACAGCTGCCAGGACCACATTGTCGCTGTCGACAAGTTGTGCGCCGGTGATCGCCGGTGATCGCAACAGACCGAGCAAGAGCTCTTGTGCCAGCTCTGAGTCGAGGTTGTAGGCAATGCGCGATGCCGGGTTGTGGCTGATCTCAAGCAGAGACTGGATTTCGCGATTGATGGCGGCGTTTTCACTGGCATAATCGATGCCGATTTGTAGCAGGCTAAGGATGGATCCGAGAACCAGACCGACCAGCACAGTCAGTTTTGCTTGTTTGAAAGACAGGCGATGGGTGAGTTTTATATCCATGGGGTGCTGCACCTGTTTCCATTTCCTTGCGGCGTGCAAGAGTAGTCGATGTGTAGGACAACCGGCAGGTATAACTGCGGTATTTGCCGCAAACCGGGTGAGTCATGTCGTGGATGGCGGATAAATGTGCGTCATATCAATATGCCATCATTGTGTATCAGTCTGAGGAAATGTTGTGAATTCTAAACTGGATGCCTTTTTGGAGCGTGCCGAAGCAGTCCTTGCACGTCTTGAACCCTTGCTGCCAGCGCAGCGTGAACCGATTGAGTGGCACGAGTGCCTGGCTGCCCGTTGGCAGCGTGAAGGTCGCTCCGGTTACCTGCTGCCGTTGCAGGTCAGTCTTGAAATGCGCCTTGCGGACCTTATCGGCATTGATAATCAGCGTGATCAGTTGGGTCGCAACACCCGGCAGTTTCTCGACGGTTTGCCAGCCAACCATGCCCTGTTATGGGGATCACGGGGTACGGGCAAGTCATCGATCATTCGTGCCTTGCTGGCGGAGCACGCAGATGCCGGGCTGCGCCTGATTGAAATCGAGCGCGATCATCTGGCCGATCTACCGCGAGTGGTCGAACTGTTACAGGGCTTGCCTCAACGTTTTGTATTGTTTTGCGATGACTTGTCCTTCGAGGCTGGCGAAAGCGATTACCGGGTGCTGAAAAGCGTCCTCGATGGCTCCCTGGAACAAGCGCCGGATAACGTGTTGCTTTACGCAACCTCGAACCGTCGCCATCTGGTGCCTGAAAAAGAGAGCGACAACGAAAACTGGAAGAACGTCGACGGTGAGCTTCATCCCAACGAGGCCGTAGAGGACAAGATTGCCTTGTCCGACCGTTTCGGCCTCTGGCTGTCGTTCTATCCCTTTACCCAGGAGCACTTCCTGAGTGTGGTCGAGCACTGGATCGACGTATTGGCCAGCAAAGCCGGTTTGCAGTGGCAACGCGACGAAGCGCTGGATATTCTTGCCGTGCGCTGGGCGACCGGGCGAGGCAATCGCAACGGCCGTTGCGCCTATCAGTTCGCGCGTTACTGGGTGGGTTTGAAATTGTTGGAGCAAGTGAATGATTGATTTGAATGCCACAGGTGCCGGTCTGAACGGCTACACCTTGTTGCAGGCTCAACTGGAGTCGTTGTTGGCGGATGAGCGGGACTTTATTGCCAATGCCGCGCAATTTTCAGCGTTTTTGTTTCACCAGCTGGATGATCTGAACTGGGCTGGGTTTTACCTCAACCGCAATGAAGAGTTGGTACTGGGCCCGTTCCAGGGTCAGATCGCCTGTGTCCGGATTCCTTTTGGACGTGGCGTTTGCGGGGCCGCGGCTGCGAGCAGGCAAACACAGCGGGTTGAGGATGTTCACGCATTTGCCGGGCATATCGCTTGCGACAGTGCTTCCAACAGTGAGCTGGTCGTTCCGTTGATCAAGGATGGCCGGCTGATCGGTGTGCTCGATCTGGACAGCCCGAGTGTCGGGCGGTTCAGCGAGCAGGACCAGCAGGGCATTGAAGCACTGGCTGCGATCTTTCTACGTCTGAGCGAGTGCTGATACCGGTCAAGTCGTCAGCCCGGCCTTGAGCATGAGCGCATCGATGTCGACTGAATCGATTTGTTCCGGTCCGAGAAACTGCCGGGCGTACTGCATAAACACCTGTTCGTGCATAAACAGCGCGAACAGTTGGGGGTCAATGTGGGCATCGCGGCACATCGTGGCCATGATGCTCAGGGCCTCACTTAACGTCTTGCTGCGTTTATAGGGGCGATCCGAAGCGGTCAGTGCCTCGAAAATGTCGGCAATCGCCATCATCCGCGACTCCAGGCTCATCTCCTCACGCTTCAAGCGTTTTGGATAACCGCTGCCGTCCATTTTTTCGTGATGTCCACCTGCGATCTCCGCGATGTTGCTCAGGTAACTGGGCAGGGGCAGGCTGCTGAGCATCAGGATGGTTTGAACGATGTGATTATTGATGATGTAGCGTTCCTCATTGGTCAATGTGCCGCGTCTGATGCTCAAGTTGTACAGTTCGCCGCGGTTGAACTTGTATTGCGGTATGTCGAGTTTGAAGCCCCAAGGGTTTTGCGCAGCAATCACGTCGGCTTCGGGCCGGATGAAAAGGTGCTCCGGTTTGTCGGCGAGCAATCGCTCTGTGACCGGCAAGGCATGTTCCTCACGGGTGGACTGGCGTTTGTGCTCTTCCCAGGACACCCCAAGCCGATCGTCCAGAGTCCGGCTCCATGTGCGTCGTGAAATGGCGTTCAAACGCTCAAGATCAGCTTCCATCATGGCTTCACCTCCCACATTGCATTGGGCGACAAAGGCAAAGTCGTCATCCAGCGCCGACAAGCAGGTGTCGCGCTGCTCCGTGAGTTGTTGATCATTGCCGCCCAGGGCGCGCGCTTGCCAGTAGTCGATCCATGCATCGCGCTTGAGCACTTCAAAACGGGTGCGGATCTCGTGAATGCGGTCGTACAAGGTTTCAAGCTTGGTGGCCTTGTCGACCACATACTCCGGCGTTGTGACCTTGCCGCAGTCATGTAGCCAGGCCGCGATGCGCAGGGCCTCCCATTGTTCGTCCGAGGGGTTGTACTGCTCAAACGGTGGCTGCTGGCTCGCCGCCGCCGCTTGGGCCAGCATCAGCGTGAGGGTTGGAACTCGCTGGCAATGGCTTGCCGTATACGGGCTTTTGGCGTCAATGGCTCCAGCCAGCAGTTGAATCAAAGCATCCAGCAACTGCTTTTGCCGTGCTTGCAGGCGCTGGCTCTCAATGGCGACCGCAGCTGTGCCTGACACCGCCTGGATAAAGGCAATCCGGTCAGCCCGCAGATGATCCTGATCGTCAAGCGAGCCACTGTTGTTCAACACCAGAACCAGAATACCGACGGTCTCGCCGTGGCGGTTGTGCAGGCGAATGCCGATCAGATGGATGCTCTGGCTGTCCAGTTCGTGCATCAGTGGTTGCAAGTCGCCAGCCTGCTCGAAAGTGAGTGCGCGGGCCACACTGTCATGGCCTTCGAAAAGTGCCCGCAGCCATTCGGGGCTCTGATTGTCGTCAGGGTCTAATACCGACTGCGGCTGGGTTGTGAGGTCCTGGGGCTGGCCATTCATGATCAAGCCTTTTAACTCCAGTTGCGTACTGTCGTTTTTTGCAAGGTAGATGAGCCCGGCCTGTGCCTGCGCGATTTTGAGCGTCTCAAACAGGACCGACTGCAACAAAGGTTCAAATCGGGTATGAGCAGAGAGGCTGGAGGTGATTTCAAAAAAACTGGCGAGCGTTTCTCTCATTCGTCCCATGGAGGCTTCCAGCTGGTCAATCTCAAGCACGGGTGACTGCTTCCTGGGCGCGTAGTTGAAATCAAACCGCCGAATGGCATCGGCCTCACGCACCAGTGCCTGCAAAGGTTTGACCAGTAATCGGGACGTCACCCAACCCATGGGTACGCACAGGAAGAGGGCAATCAGCGTCATCATGGCACCTTGCCATCGCAGCTTATAGGCATCTGCCAGCAGTTCGTCTTCCGGGACCATCATGGCCAGCTGCAAACCATTGGATCCGCCGTCGTCCACCTTGAATTGTGACGTGATCCATTGGCGATTGCCGTCGTTCAGGCGATGCTCAGTGGTTGCACTCTGCTCGATCAAATAGCTCAGGGCCGGGCTTAATTCCGAGACTTTGGGTAGTTTTGCGGGATCCTGGGCGGTTAAGAGCTTGTTGAAATCCGGATAGGCGATTGCCCGGCCATCGCCATCGAATAAAACGATTTGCGTACCGGGCGTTGTCTGATGGCTGGCGAGGGTACTGGACAGTTGAGAAAGGGTTACGTCGGCACCCATGACTGTATTCGTGGCGCTGCGTCTGGCTAATGTGGTGCCCACTTCCCGGGTGGAAAAAAACAAATAGGGGCTGGTGGTGGCTTGATTGTTGTCGGCGTGCACCGGGATAAACCATTTTCGGGTGCGAGGGTCATAGGTTTCACCCGGGATGTTTCGCTCTTCCAGCTTGGTCAAATGTTCATCCAGATATATTTTTTTTGACTCAACCGTACCGTTTGGTTCCGAGCGTTTTATCGACCAGACTTCGTAATTCGCTTGTGGCGGTGCATGCAACTGCAGCCTGATCGCTTGATTGCGCAAAGGCCTGACCAGGAAAAAGTTTCCGTTGTCATCTCCCAGGAACAAAGCAGACAGGGTGTGGTTGTCTTCGAGGGTTTGTACGAAGGGCTGCAACAGCCCCATTCTCAGTTCGACTCGATCAGTCATGGCATCAGGATTGAGAATCAGCAGGTTCAGTGCGTGCCTTATGGGTTGGTAGGCATTGAGCAAATCATGCTGCACATCCTGTTCGATATAGCCGAACAGCTTTTTACTGCTGTCGAGAATGATGTGGGTGGTTTGTAGATAGTTAAAAACGCCCAGCACTAAGCCGAGCATGAGCAACAAAAATGTAAACATCGCACTGATGTGGACATGCAATGGGAACTGGCGTTTGTGAGAGCGCGCAGTGTTGCGCATGAGCGTTTTCTCCGCAGACAAAAGCTTGCTGGTGCATGTAAGCATAGTAAAACCGGGCCAAATTGCTCATTCCTTGGTCCGGTTCAGCCGGCGGTTCAGGTGTTGTTAGCCAGCTTTTCAAGTTGCCGGGTCAACGCCTGTTCGAGTTCCTGCATGGCGCCTTGTACCCGATTGCGAGCTTGGGTGAGGTTTGCCCGGTTTGCCTGTTCCAGCGCTTCACACTGCGTGATCAGGGTATTGGCTCCCACAATGCGGGCCGCGCCTTTTATCCGGTGAGCAATGTCGCCAAATGTTTGCAACTCCCCGTTGTCAGGAATCTCAAGCAACGCTTTGAGATCCTGCCGGTTACTGCGTATCAGTTCTTCCAGCAAGCGTTGGGTCTGTGCGGTGTTATGTCCGGAAAGTGAATAGAGGCATTCAACGTTGAACACCTGCGAGCAAGGGTAGAGGGGCTCAAGGGTAGTTATTCGTTGGCTCAGCAGGGTCAGGCTGATGGGTTTGAACAGGCAGTCGTCCATCCCGGCCTGCTCGCAGCGCTGGCGCTCTTCAGGTTGGGCATTTGCAGTAAACCCCAGCACCGTACAGGGTGGTTGTTGTAGCGTCCGCTCATGCTGGCGTATGGCTCGAGTCAGGTCATAACCGTTCATGACAGGCATGTTGCAGTCAGTAATGACCAGATCGAATGCACCCTTTTTCCAGGTTTCCAGTCCAGATGCACCATCGTGTTCTGTGGCAAAACGATGCCCTAAAAACCCCAGTTGCTGGCACATCAACAACCGATTGGCGGGATGGTCATCGACCACCAGAATGTTAAGTTGGCGAGCCGCCGGATTGATTGCTGGCTCTTGCGTCGCAACCATCGGGGAGGGGGCCAGGGCTGGAACCTTGAGTGTTATTTGAACCAGGGTTCCTACTTGGGGTTGGCTGCACAGTTCTAGACTGCCGCCCATCATTTCGCACAGGCTGCGGCAAATCACCAGACCGAGACCTGCGCCGTTGAGGGCGAGCTGCCCGCTGTTTTCCACTTGTGCGAAGGGTTCAAACAGGCGCGCCTGATCGCCCTTGCTGATGCCGATGCCTGTGTCTTTGACACTCAACTTGAGTTCAACCTGATCAGCAGTGTGGGTGGGTAGCAAGTTGAGTTCGAGGGTTACCTGGCCATGTTGGGTGAATTTGATTGCATTGCTGATCAGGTTGGTCAGGATTTGCTTGAATCGAAGTGGGTCGATCAGTACATCGGGGGCGTTGTCTTCGGGATTGAATATCAGGGAAAGGGTCAGGCTTTTTTGCCGGGCCAGGCCATCAAAGACCCTGATCACTGAATTGGCAAGACTGCGCAGGTTGACGCGTTCAGGGGACAGATTCAGCCGTCCGGATTCGATTCGGGCAATATCGAGAATATCGCCGATCAGTTCCAGCAGGTCCTTGGCCGAATTGTAGGCAACCTCAATGGAGGGACGGTCCAGATGTCCCTGGTCGGCACGCTTCAAGGTAAGTTCAAGCAAACCGATCACAGCGTTCATGGGTGTGCGAATCTCGTGGCTCATGGTTGCCAGGAAGGTGCTTTTGGCCCGGTTGGCGTCATCGGCCAGCTCTTTGGCAGCGCGAAGTTCATCCAGGAGCTGGCGACGTTCACTGATATCAATCCAGCCTCCGATAATGCCCTGAACCTCACCCAGCGAATCCCGATAAGGAAGGATCCAGTGGTAGATGGTGAACGTTTTGTCGCCAATATTCAGTGGCCGATCAACGATAAGCGGTGTGCCTTCACTCATGACCCGCAAGTAGTCGGCCTGATAATCATGGGCTTCATACGTGTTGTTCAAGAGGCTGCAGGTTTGCATCACCGTCTTGCCTATGATTTCTTCTCGCTTGGCTGAAAAAGCTTCCAGATAGCTGTTGTTACAGGTTTTAAGAATGCCTTCTCGATCACGCACATAAATTGGGTGAGGCGTGCCATCGACCAGCGCCCGCATGAACTCGAACTGATCACTGAGTGCACGTTCAGCCATTTTTCGTTGGCGGATCTGACGCCGCATATAGGCATTCCAGACCAGTGACAGCAGCAGTAAAAGGCTTGTGCCAATGATGATCTGGTAGATCAGGCGGTGATAATTGCGCCAGTAACTGTCCGATGCCGGAATGTACCCACGCCAGCGGCTGTTGATAATGCCCAGCTCATCTGGAGCAATGCTCAACAGTGCCTTGTTGAGGATTGAGCCCAGCTCGGTGGCATCTCGTGCCGTAGCAAGGGAAAAAGTGGCGGGCTGGGTGCCGATGGTGGCGCTGATTTGCAAACGGTCCTGAAACAGCTCGGAACCCAGCAAATAATTGGCAATCACCAGAGTGCTGACCGCACCTTGCACTTGGCCTTCGGCCAGAAGTTCTGTGGCGCCATGGATATCCTCGGTTTCAATCAGGTTTATCTGTGGGTATTCACTGCGCAGGTATTCTGTCAGTGGGTTGCCTTGGGTCAAGGCCAGTTTTTTACCCGACAGCTGCTCAAGGCTTGCGGGTTGTTCATAGCTTTTTGCTGTGAGCAGGACAAATGAGTTTACGAGGTAGGGACGACTGAAGTTGAGGGTGTCCTCCCGGGATACCGACGGGCTGATGGCGGCGATGATGTCGACTTCGTGTTGATTGATCATCCGGATCATGGATCTGAAGCTCTGTGCGCGCTGTATCTCGAAGCGCAGCCCTGTGCGCAAGCGAATCATCTCCAGCAGATCGGCAGTAATGCCTCTGAAATTCCCGTTGGCGTTAAAGAAAGTCAGTGGCACCAGGGTCTCGTTGACGACTACCTTGACCACCGGGTGCTGAGCCAGCCAGCGTTCTTCCAGCTTTGTCAGTTGCAGTTTTTGATCGGAGAGTAAAATGTCACTGCCTGCGCTCCAGCGTTTGGCAATGCTTTCTTGTTCACTGTTGGGCACGGCCTTGAGTGTGGCATTGATGATGTCGAGCAGTTCCAGGTTGTCACGGCGTACGGCAAAACTGAAACCGTGGGCCTCGTGCTTGCCAAAATTGGCCATTTTGATGTTCTTCAGATACCCCTTGTTGATCATGTAGTGGGTCGATACCGTATCCCCCAGAAACACATCGGCCTGATCGAAAGCCACAGCGTTTATGGCGTTTTGATAGGAAGGGTAAGACTGAATGATTGCCTTGGGGTAAAGCGCCTTGACCTCATTGAGTGGCAAGTAGTGGTAGACCATGCTCAGGCGCAAGCCTGCCAGTCCTTGGGAGAGCGAGCGAGTTTCTCCCTCCCGGGTGACCAGTACGGACTGATCGATGGCGTATGGAGTGGAAAGCAACAGGTTCTGGTTGGCGGCTTCGAAGCCATTTGAAGTGCCGAGCAGGTCGATCCGTCCCTCTTCAAGTGCCTTGATGGCAGCGTCTCTGGAGGCAAAACGCTGAACTTTTATCGAAACGTTGAGGGCTTTGGCCAGAATGCCAACGTAATCGGCGGTGAAACCTTCGTAGTCCTGACCGCTGTCGGTTATGTCGAAGGGCGGGTAGTCTGCGGTGGAGGTACCCACCAGAAGTTCGGGGTTGTTCTGTAGCCAATAGCGCTGTGCTTTATTCAGCGGGACGTCCATCTGATAGGAGCCCGAGCGGCTGAGCAATGAAAAGGTTTCAGTGCGGGGTGGCTCGGCGAACACTGATGTACACAGGATCAACCCTGCGAACAGTGATAAATACTTGTTTAACCGCGTGGGCATCCTATTTCTCACACCAGGGCGTTACGTTTGGCCAGTTCGATAAGGTCTACGAGAGAATTGGCTTTTAATTTTTGCATGAGCCTTTTTTTGTAAGTGCTCACCGTTTTGTTGCTGAGGAACATGCCGGTGGCGATTTCCTTGTTTGTTTTACCTTGTGCAAACAATTTTAGAACCATGAGCTCCCGATCGTTAACTTGTTTGAAAAGCTCAATTTCGGAGAAGTTGTCAGTTTCATTTTTTTCAGGAGTCAATGCTTGGCTTGGGAAGTAATTGTAGCCGGAAAATACAGCTTTTATTGCACTGACAAGTTCACTCAGTTCCTCTTGCTTGCACACGTAGCCCGCAGCACCGGATTGCATGCAGCGCATGGCAAAAAGCTTGGGGGACTGAGCTGTAAGGACCAGTGTCTTAAGTGTTGAATTCATTGTGTTGAACCGTGATAACACTTCCAGGCCATCGAGTTTGGGAATGCTGATATCGAGAATTATCAGGTCTGGTACGCATTCCCGGATCATTTGCATTGCATCTACGCCATTGTCGGTTTCTCCGACTATTTCATAACCTTCATGTTCTAACAACATCCGAATGGCCAGCCGGATAACCGGATGGTCGTCGACAATAAAAACGGTGTTCATATTAACGCTCCCATAAACTAATTCATAGAAAGCGCGCACCTTAGCTCAGATATAAGAGCGTGAGCACGAATCGATATGCCTACAAGCGTAGTATGGGAATTTTCCTACGATAAATCAGGCGTGGACTCACGCTTTGTTTGAAATGGTGGAGCGTTTTAGTCGTATTTGGAGTCGTGAGTTTAAAGTGTTGGTTAAGAAGTTTGCACTTTCATGGGAATAGTCCTACGTATAGCTTCTTTGTGTCTACATAACGTTTTATGTGTGTTTCTTATATTCGGGTTGTTGTTTTTTTGATTGGGCTGAAAGTTTATGGGCGCCTGCAGGCGGCAGAAACGATCAGTCCGGAAGGATGAATGCCCTCCCTTTGTAAAAGGGCGGGCAACAAGTATCAGCCCGGGCTGGATTGGCCCGTCATTGCCCGTGCCATTTCGGTGGCATAGCTATCGGTCATACCGGCGATAAAATCGATGATGCGCATGAAAGAGCGATGGAGTGGCCAGTGCGGATCGGGTGCGTTATTGCCCAACAAGTCGAGAATGCGACGATTTTTGAATGATGGGACTCGTCCTCCATGCTGCTCCAGTGCAGCGCCACAAAAGGCATTGAGCAGGATTTCCAGAGAGGTATAGGCGCCGATTTCATGCAGGGTCTTGCGTTTGTCCTGAAAGATTTTCTTGCGCGCCATGTCCTTGGCATCCAGTACACAGCGCTTGGCCGGGCCGTGCATGTGCTCGACCAGGTCCCCCGGCAGAGTGCCTGCCAGCAGCGCATCCTGCTGCTCGACAAAGGCCTGGGCGGCAGCGTTGGTCAGATGCTCGATTGCCTTGCCACGCAGTATGGCCAGCTTGCGTCGCCGGGAATCACCGGGGCCCAGCAGGCGGTAGGTTTCAGGCAAGTCATCACCCACCAGATCCAACAGCAGGGACTCGACTTCAGCGTACTGCAGCAGGTCCATCTCCAGGCCATCTTCAAGGTCGATCAGCGCGTAGCAAATGTCATCGGCCGCCTCCATCAGGTAGACCAACGGATGGCGCGCCCAACGCTGGTCTTCTATCTGGGGCAGGCCCAGTTTTTGAGCGATTCCTTCGAGCAGGTGCAGCTCGCTCTGGTAGCACCCGAACTTGTGCTTCTTGTAACCCAGCGAGTCAGCGTGGCGCGCAGTCCAGGGGTACTTGAGGAAGGTGCCCAGCGTTGCGTGGGTCAGGCGCGTACCGCCATCAAACTGGTGATATTCCAGCTGCGTCAGCACGCGAAAACCCTGGGCGTTGCCTTCGAAACTCAAGAAATCATTGCGCTCAACGTCACTCATGTCGTCCAGCCAGCCACGTTTGGCTGCCTGTTCAAACCAGTTGCGAATGGCATCCTCTCCGGAGTGACCGAAGGGCGGGTTGCCAATGTCATGGGCCAGGCAGGCCGATTGCACCACCATGCCCAGGTCGGCCGGATCGCACCATTCAGGCAAGGCGCTACGGATTGTTTCACCCACGCGCATGCCCAGTGAACGACCGACACAGCTGACTTCGAGTGAGTGGGTGAGGCGGGTATGGATATGATCGTTACTGTTGACCGGGTGGACTTGAGTCTTGCGTCCCAGGCGACGAAATGCCCCAGAAAAGATAATCCGGTCGTGATCTTTGTGGAAAGGGCTGCGCCCGAGCTCTTCGGGGCTGTGATGAGGTTTTCCCAAGCGTTCGCGATTAAGCAGGGTTTGCCAATCCAAGGCGCAGTGCTCCGTTAATGACTAATGGCGCAGCTTCTCGCTTCAGGCCGGATGCTGCAAGAGGGGCAAGCCCCGTCCTGCAGAATGAAGGAGGGTGGTTGCGCCGCTCAAGGCTTGCGCGATGCCTGGATAACCATCTTGATCAGCGGTATCAAACCTGTGGTCAGGCCTATCCAGCGGGAAGCACCTTCGGCGTTTTTACTTTTGGCGCCTCTGCCTGTCAGAAAACCAAGTAAGGTCACAATCCCGACTCCCCACAGGGGAGCGTGCTTGATTCCAAGGGTTTCCTGCCAGTTGCTGGTCATCCCGCGCATTTTTTGCAAGGGCTGCAGCAACTGTTGGGATTCATGACGAATCTCCTGGCGATGCATTTCCATGCGCAAGCGAATCAGTGTTTTACGCAATTCCTGGCGTGAGGCGTTTTTTGGCAGTTCAGGCAGGCTCATGGCAGCAAACGCTCGCGGTCTTTGGCCAGCTCTTCAAGCGTGGCGTTGAAAGGAGATGACTCATCGAACACCGCGGCTTTGAGGCGCAGCCCGCAAAAAACAGCGGCCAGCGTATAAAACAGACAAAGCCCGATGATGCCCGGGATGCGGTAACTGTCCCAGAGCAAAATCATGACCAGCGCCGACAGCCCGATCAACAGCAGAAGCCCGAACACGAGTGCCAGGCCGGCAAACAACAACAGGCTGACCGTGCGCGCCTTCTGCTCTTGCAGCTCAATGCCCAGCAGCTCGACATGACTGTGCAACAGACCCAGAAACGCGGCACCCAGGCGCCGCGGTGAGGAACGGGGGGTACCTGATTCGTCTGTCATATCAGCGCCGCGTTGCCAGCAGACCAATCAAAAAGCCTACGCCTGCCGCGATACCAACGGACTGCCAAGGGTTGCTCTGAACGTAATCTTCAGTGGCGATCACGGCGGCTTCGCCACGGTCTTTCAACGATTCCTTGGTTTCTTCCAGTGTTTCACGGGCTTTGTACAGGCTGTCCTTGATCTGGGCGCGCAGCTCTTCAGCTTGATCCCCGGCCAGGGAAGCGGTGTGCTCCAGCAGCCGTTCGGCGTCAAGCACCAGAGCCTGGAAATCGGCCATCAGTATTTCTTGAGCATTCTTTGCTGTTTTGCGGGCCATGATTAACTCCGTTAGTGGCTTGTTGATCGTTCGAGTGTAGGTCTTCGGCGAAGGTTCACTCGCTTCTGCGCCTTCGCATGATCGTTGGCAAGGCGCAGGCAAGAGATGTTTGTGTTGAACAGGGACCAACCTTAGCTTAAATCAATCGTTTTCGCGGGGGGTGGATGCATCACGGGAGTCTGTATTTTCAAAACAGCCTTCAAGCAAGTGATACCGATCATGACGCACTTGATCCACTCGGCGTTGCACGGTTTTTTCAGGCAGCCCAAGCATGATCAGTGCGTGGGAGGCGAGCATAAGGCTGGACTCCAGCAATTCGGGAACCACTTCAGTCGCACCGGCAGCCTTGAGGTCAGCCAGTTGGCTGTCGTCGCGGGTTCTGACCAGGATGGGGACTTCGAGTGTGATCAGCCGGGCCTCCTTGAGCACGCACATGGCGACCTCGGTGTTGTCGACGGCAATCACCAGCAGTCGCGCCCGATCCACGCCGACGGCACGGAGTAAATCCCCGCGACGGGCGTCGCCGTAGTGCACGCTGTTGTCCGCTTTTGTAGCCTCCTGAATGCGGTCAGGGTCGTAGTCCAGTGCGACAAAGTCCTTGTTTTCACGGCGCAAGAACCGCCCGATGGACTGGCCTACGCGGCCATAGCCACACATCACCACGTGCCCGTGCAGTTCGGCACTTTGAGCGGCTATTTCTTCCAGTTCGGCCTCCTCATAGGACTGGCGGTGCAAGCTGGCAGCAATTTTCGGTGCAGCCCTTAACAGCAGAGGCGTCAGCAGCATTGAACAGAAAGTGGCTGCCAGCAGGTAGCCTGCGATCTCTGGGGGAATGAGCGAGTTGAGCTGCATTTGGGCCATGAGTGCGAAGCAGAACTCGCCGCCCTGGGCCAGTGCCAGGCCACTGCGCCAGGCCGTCTCACCGTCACTGCCGCGCAGCTTGACCAGCAGTGCAACCACGCAGCCCTTGATCAGCATCAGGGCCAGTGTCAGGCCCAGAATCAGGAAGCCATCGTGAACGAACAGTTGCAGGTCAATCAGCATGCCGATACTGACGAAAAACAGGCCCAGCAAGATGTCGCGGAAGGGCCGGATATCGGCTTCAATCTGATGCCGGTAGTGGCTTTCGCCCAGCAACATGCCGGCAAGAAAGGCACCCAGGGCGGGTGACAGGCCGAGCAGGTGAGTGAGCCAGGCGGTGAGCAGCACGATCACCAGCGCCAACAATACAAACAGCTCGGCTGAGCGTGATGCGGCTACTTCGTGGAACAGGCGCGGCAGCAGAAAGCGGCTGGCAAACACAAGCCCGAAAAACAGAATCACTGTCTTGCCCAAGGTTATCGGCAAGGCCCAGTACCAGGCCTGATCGCTGCTGCCAGCGAATACCGGCACCAGGGTCAGCAGCAGCACCGCGACCACGTCCTGAAAAAGCAGTACGCCGATGGCGTTCTGGCCGTGACGACTGAAGATTTCTCCCAGGCTGGTGAGCTCTTTGCTCACGATCGCCGTGGACGACAAGGCGAGCCCGGCGCCCAGTAAAAATGCACTGTTGAGACTCATGCCAAACGCATACAGCAGGCCGCCCAGGGCAACGGCTGAGCACAGCACTTGCAGGCTGCCAAGACCAAACACTACCCGGCGTAGCTTGAGCATCTTGGGCAGTGAGAACTCCAGCCCCAGGGAGAACAGCAGGAATACCACCCCAAGCTCTGCCAGGTCTGGCAGATCCGGGCTGTCATTGATCCAGTCCAGTGCGGTGGGGCCGACGAACAGGCCAACACACAAATAACCCAGCACCGGTGGCAGTTTCAGGCGCCGGAACAGTGCAATGACTACCAGTGACGAGGCAAGGATGATGAGCAAATTGGCAAACACGAAAGTCTTCCCTGTCAGATCGAGTAAAAAAGCCGCGAGCATCCGGTAATTGAGAAGGGATGGCGCTGATGTGGGTCAAGCGTAGTCGCAAGGATTGCAACAGAGCGATTGTATTGCCAGGCCAGCCAAGTGACTGGTGGTGCCGGCTGCAGGTCGACGTCTTCGGGCAAGGCTCTTAAGATGAGCACTTTATTCCTCAGGTCGTTATTTATGCCTCCCGAATGTCAATTGTTCGGCACCCTGGGCTGTCATCTGTGTGAGCTGGCCGAAGCGATTCTAATGCCTTTGGTTGAACATGGGCTGATGGTCGAGCTGGTCGATATCGCCGACAGCGATGCGTTGTTTGAAACCTACGGTCTTCTGATCCCCGTATTGCGCCGGGTCGATACTGGCCAAGAGCTGGGCTGGCCGTTTGATACCGAGCAGGTGGTGAGCTTTCTCGGATAAATCCTGATGGGGTTCACCGGGTCTTTGCGCGATAATCGCCAGCTGCATTTATCGCCTGAGTGTTTCTATGTCGCCCCAGCCTTTCAACGCCGCCGAGCATCAAGCCAGCACTTTGTACCTGCCGCCGGGTAGTTGGCTCACGGTGCTCGACTGCCTGTGTGAGCACTTTCGAGCCATCAGCCGCGATCAGTGGCTCGACCGGATTGCCCGTGGCCGGGTACTGGATGCCAATGGAGCGCCGATCAGTCCGCAACTGGCCTACAAGGAAGGGCTGCGCATTCACTACTTTCGCGAAGTGCCTAACGAAACGCCGATCCCCGTGCAGGAAACCATCCTGTATGCCGATGAGCATCTGGTTGTCGCGGATAAACCGCACTTTCTACCGGTGACCCCTGCGGGCGAATATGTTGAGCAAACGCTGTTGCGACGCTTGATTCGAACCCTGGATAACCCTCATCTGGTCCCCCTGCACCGGATAGACCGGCACACGGCAGGCCTGGTGCTGTTTTCGGCCAACCCTGAGACTCGCTCGGCGTATCAGTCGTTGTTTCCCACGCGTAAAATCGAAAAGCGTTACGAGGCAATTGCTCGGGCCTTGCCTGATCTGGAGCTACCGCGCGTGCACAAAAGCCGCTTGGTGGAAGGCGAACCCTTTTTCCGCATGCAAGAAGGGCAGGGCGTCAGCAACACTGAAACCTTGGTCGATATCTGTGAGAAAAAGGGTGATTTGTGGCGCTACGCGCTGTATCCCGTGACAGGAAAGAAGCATCAGTTGCGGGTGCACATGGCGGCCCTGGGGGCAGGGATCTGCAATGATCCGTTTTACCCTGACGTGATCAAGGACGCCGTCGATGACTATGCCAATCCGCTAAAACTGTTGGCCCAGAGCTTGCGCTTTGCAGACCCGCTGACGGGTGAGGCGCGTTTTTTCGAGAGCCGGATCACGCTGGACTGGTAATAACAGAATCCGCACAAGGGGAATGCGGTTCACGAAAGGTGGGGAGCGAGCCTGCTCGCTCCCCCAAAGCCGGATTACAGCTCTTTAACGGTGCGAATCTGGTCTTTGTTGATGCGGGTTTTTTTGCCGTCCAATTGCTCGAACTGATAGAAACCCGAGGCATCATCGTACTTTGGCGCATCGACTGTCTGGATTTCACGGCCGTCGTTAAGTGTGATCACTGAAGGCGAAGAGCAGCCAGCAAGGGCAGCCAGGCCAGCAGCAAGCATCAGGGCGGCGAGAGTCCGGTGAGTCATGGTGTATCTCCAACAAGTGAATGTGCTGTTATGGATTACTGTCCCTGAGACGTATACATCGTCTGCAAGTTCCATTACTAGTGTCTGGCAGACGCCTGCGCGGTTTATTCCAGTAAATCCGGGGTGTTGAAATTGATCAGTCGGGGATCATTTTCGGCGCATTGCCAGGCCTGTGCATTGAGCTGAAGCATTATTTTTCGCGGACTGCGCTCACCCGCCTGCCAGGCGGCTTCGAAGGCAGGCGCCAGTGCAGTCGGGATTACACACAGCAGCGGCTCCCACTGTTCGCCGTGGCGCACCATCGCCGGTTGCTCAGGGTGCTGGCGGGCTGCGTCAAGCAGGGCAACGAGCAAATCGCTGTCAATGTTTGGTACGTCACAGGGCAGCACCAGCATGTGTGTGTTCCGGGCCGCGGCCAGTCCCGCGCGTATCCCTGCCAGAGGTCCGTCAAAGTCATCATTGCCATCACTGACCAGTTGATCGGCGTAGGGTGCGTATAGCTCGTGGTTGCGATTGCACGAAATGATCAGGTCATCGCTCAGCGGTCTTGCGAGGCGCTGCGCGAACTCGATCAGCGGCTGGCCCCGCCACGTCACCAGCCCTTTGTCCTGGCCGCCCATGCGCTGGCCGCGCCCCCCCGCCAGCAGCAAAATGGAGCATTGAAACAGGCTCATCCGGTACTCCGCACAACCAGCGAAAAGAAGGGCTGTGATATAACACCGGGCTGTTTATCCTACAACTGGACCTCGTCTATGAAAGCCAAGGTTGATGCACCTTTCGTACCTTTGAACATCGCTGTTCTGACGGTTAGTGACACCCGAACCCTCGAAACCGATACCTCTGGCCAAGTCTTTGTCGATCGCCTGAGCGATGCCGGGCACACCCTGGCGGCGCGGGTATTGCTCAAGGATGACCTGTATAAAATTCGCGCCCAGGTCGCCACCTGGATTGCCGAAGATGAGGTGCAAGTGGTGCTGATTACCGGCGGCACCGG
Organism: Pseudomonas sp. NKUCC02_KPG; assembly: GCF_019345465.1. Taxonomy (GTDB): domain Bacteria; phylum Pseudomonadota; class Gammaproteobacteria; order Pseudomonadales; family Pseudomonadaceae; genus Aquipseudomonas. Next base: position 86,475 of record NZ_JAHKRC010000012.1, on the reverse strand, counting down.
GTTTACCGCCCGCGACAGCACGCCAGAAGCCGTGAGCTGCTTGCTGGATAAACAGGTTGATGGCTTTGGCGAGTTGTTCCGTCAAATCTCGGTGGCCGATATCGGCACTTCGACCGTGCAATCCAGGGCCCTGGCCGGTCTGGCCAACGGCACGCTGGTGTGCTGCCTGCCGGGTTCGACCAATGCGGTACGCACCGGTTGGGACGGGATTTTGGCCGAGCAACTGGATTCCCGTCATCGCCCGTGCAACTTCGTCGCCCATTTGAAGCAGGCGCCGGCCTGTGACACCCGTGGGTAAGCCGGGTCGTACGGGCGAGCTGATGCCTGTCGAAGTGGCGTTGGCGCGCCTGCTGGCGCTGGCAGAAGCTGCGCCGATCCGCGACACCGAGTCGGTTCTTCTGGCGGCGAGCGAAGGCCGGGTGCTGGCCCATGACCTGATCTCAAGCCTTGACCTGCCGCCGTGGCCCAACAGCGCCATGGACGGGTATGCCCTGAATGTGGCGGATTGGTCGGGCGAGCCGCTAACGGTCAGCCAGCGTATTTTTGCCGGTGCGGCCCCCGAACCACTGGCTCCTGGGACCTGTGCACGGATCTTTACCGGCGCACCGATGCCAGCGGGTGCGGACTGCGTCGAGATGCAGGAAAACGCCCAGGTCCAGGCCGACGGTCGAGTGGTTTTTACCCATGCCTTGCGTACAGGTCAGAACATTCGTCCTCAGGGGCAGGAAACCACCGTTGGTGAGGTCGTCCTGCCTGCAGGCACGCGCTTGGGGCCGATTGAGCAGGGCCTGGCAGCGTCCTTGGGATGCGCAGCACTGGACGTGATTCGTCGGGTCAAAGTCGCGGTGTTGTCCACGGGCGATGAGTTGATCGAGCCGGGCCAGCCGTTGGGGCCGGGGCAAATCTACAACAGCAACCGCGTGTTGCTGTGCAGCTGGCTCACGCGACTGGGCTGCGAAGTGGTCGATGGGGGTATTTTGCCTGATGACTTGCCTGCAACCCGTCAGCGCCTGGGTGAGTTGGGGGCGGTCGACCTGATTCTTTCCACGGGCGGAGTGTCGGTGGGCGAGGCGGACTTTTTAGGTATTGCGCTTCGCGAAGAGGGCGAGCTGGCCTTGTGGAAGCTGGCAATAAAACCGGGCAAACCCCTGACCTGCGGACATTTTCGCGGTGTGCCGGTGATCGGCTTGCCGGGCAATCCTGCGTCGACTCTGGTGACGTTCGCGCTGCTGGCACGGCCGTACCTGTTGCGCCTTCAGGGCGTGCAAGCCGTCGAACCACTGAAATTCCAGGTGCCTGCCGGGTTCGTCTGGCCCAAGCCGGGCAATCGCCGCGAATACTTGCGCGCACGGTTGGAGCAGGGGCGTGCGGTGATCTACAAAAACCAGAGTTCGGGGGTTTTGCGCAGCGCAGCATGGGCCGAGGGCCTGGTGGAAGTCCTTGAGGAACGTACCTTGGTTGAAGGCGACTGGGTGGGGTTTATCCCGTTGAGTGAAGTGCTGGGGTAAGCCTGGCGTGCTGTAGCCGCTGACGAAGGCCCTTCGATCCTTATCGCAGCCTGCGCCAGCGGCTACACAGTCGAGTCATTCAGCGAGGGGCGCTCGCCCATAAATATCAGTCAGGCGCACGATATCGTCTTCGCCCACATACGCGCCGCTTTGCACTTCGATCATCACCAGATCATGTTCTCCTGCGTTGCTCAGTCGATGAGGGCTGCCGGGGTTGATCAGGGTGGACTCGTTGATGCCGAGGACGAAATCAAGGTCGCCATTAGTCACCTGCGCCGTGCCGCTGACCACGATCCAGTGTTCGCTGCGTTGTTGATGGACCTGCAATGACAGTGCGGCCTGAGGCTTGACCACGATGCGCTTGATCTTGAACCCCGGCCCTTCCTCCAGCACGGTGTAAGTGCCCCATGGACGGGTCACTGTACGGTGCAGACGATAAGCATCGTGGCCCTGAAGCTTGAGCGCCTGGGCGATGTGCCTGACGTCCTGGCTGCGCCTGGCATCGGCGACGAGCAGCGCATCCGGCGTGTCGATAATGATCAGGTCATTGAGACCGACCCCGCCCACCAGGCGCTTGGGCGAATCGATGTAGCAGTTGTGTACATCGTGCAGCACGTTTTCGCCATTGCACTGGTTGCCATTGGCATCTGCCGGGCTCAATTCACGTACCGCCTCCCATGAGCCGATATCGCTCCAGCCCAACTGGCAGGGCACTACGGCGACTTTTTGCGAGTGCTCCATCAGTGCGTAGTCGATGGATATATCGGGCACCAGGGCAAAGCTCTGGCTATCCAGTTCCAGATGGCGCTGCTGTTTACCCTGGAACACCTGGCTGTGCTCGAGGCAGTTGATCACTGCAGCCAGAACATGGGGGGCGTGAGTCTTGAATTCGCGCAGCACACTGTCGACGCGCAAGCAAAACATGCCGCTGTTCCATAGATGCAGCCCGCCCTCGAGGTAGTCCTGGGCCGCCTGTGCTTCAGGCTTTTCAACAAACCGCTCGACTTTGTAGCCGTCGCTGCCCAGCTTCTGGCCTTTTTCGATATAGCCAAAGCCGGTTTCAGCCCGGGTTGGCAAAATGCCAAAGGTCACCAGCCAGCCCTGGTCGGCCAGTTGCCGGGCGCGGTCTACCGCCTGGCTGAAGGCGGCATTATCGGTAATCAGGTGGTCGGCGGGCAGCACCAGCAGTTGGGCGTCTTCGCCGTAACGCCGGGCAACGTGCAGCGCGGCAGCAGCGATGGCCGGGGCGGTGTTGCGGCCAAAGGGCTCGAGGATAAAGTCCAGCTCCAGGCCTGCGTTGTTCAGTGGACGATAATCGTCTAGGGTGCGGAAAAACACGTCCCGGTTGGTGACGGTCAGCAACTGGTTCACGTCGCGCAGTCCGATTGCGCGATTGAAGGTCTTCTGCAGCAAGCTCTCGCCATCCGGCAAGCACATGAAGGGCTTTGGCATGGCCTCTCGTGACACCGGCCACAGCCGGGTGCCAGCGCCACCGGCGATGATGCAGGGAACGAGTGTGCTCATTCAAAACGCCTCTAGAATCATTGGATTGCTGTCAGAGGGTGAAGTCTGACGGGTTATGCGGCTTTGATCGACCCGTGGAGGTTAAATCGCGGGTACATGAGTCGTTCTTGCAAGGCTGTTGTCCAAGCTATCGGACCGAATTTGTCGAGGGATGGAACATGAGTGCAGGTAAGGCGTTTTTGATTCTGCATGGCAAGCAAGCGCTCAATGAAGAGGTGCGGGCGGCCGTTGAGCAGCAGCGTGCGGCCGGGTGGGAATTGGCGGTACGCCTGACATGGGAAGCCGGGGACGCCCAGCGTTTGGTGCACGAGGCGCTGGATGCGGGTTATACCCATCTGATTGCGGGCGGTGGCGATGGCACATTGCGTGATATTTGTGAGGCCATGGCGCTGGCCGATACCGAGGCCAGTCTGGTGCCGTTGCCTTTAGGCACGGCCAATGATTTTGCGCGGGCGGCGGGCGTGTCGCTTGAGCCGAGCGAAGCCCTGGCCTTGCTCAATGTGCCAGCCCGGGCCGTTGATCTGGGCGAAGTGGGTGGTCAATTGTTTTTGAACATGGCCACGGGGGGCTTTGGCAGTCAGGTGACGGCCAACACCTCGGAGGATCTGAAAAAGGTACTGGGCGGCGCGGCCTATCTGTTTACCGGGCTGACGCGCTTCAGTGAGCTGCATGCCGCCTACGCCGAGTTGCAGGGGCCGGACTTTCACTGGAAAGGCGAGCTGCTGGCGCTTGGGATTGGCAACGGTCGCCAGGCGGGAGGCGGGCAAATGCTGTGCCCTGATGCCCTGGCCGATGATGGCATGCTGGATATCAGTATTTTGCCTGCCCCCCAGGAAATCGTAGGCACCCTGAAAAGCCTGATGGCTGAGGGTTGGGGGCTGGATAACCTGTTTGTCCGGGCGCGTTTGCCCTGGGTTGAAATCAAGGCTGCCGAAGGCCTCTCGATGAATCTCGATGGCGAGCCGCTGGAAGGTGATGCCATGCGCTTTACCGTGCGCAATGGTGCATTGAAGGTTCACTTGCCCGAGGGCTCGCCTTTGCTGGGCAGTGAGTGACTGCGGGTTAGTTGATGGCTATCCAATATCAAGTTTCCGGGAGTCCGGCCGATAACGTCAGTCATCAAGTCCCCACGCTCAGGAGTCACTCATGGCCGGCATTCTCGATACGGTAGACCAGCGCACTCAGTTGGTGGGTGCAAACCGGCTGGAGCTTCTTATGTTTCGTCTGGCCGGTCGGCAGTTGTTCGCGATCAACGTGTTCAAGGTGCAAGAAGTCCTGCAGCTACCCAAACTGACGCTCATGCCACATCGCCATCCCCATGTGTGTGGCGTGGTCAACCTGCGGGGCAAGACCCTTCCGGTGATCGACCTTTCCCGGGCGATTGGCATGCGTGCCCTGGTGCCCGGCCCGGACAGCACCATTATCGTGACCGAGTACAACCGCTCGGTGCAGGCGTTTTTGGTGGGCGGGGTTGATCGCATCGTCAACATGAACTGGGAGGCCATTCTGCCGCCGCCCGCCAGTGCCGGGCGCAGCCATTATCTGACCGCCATCAGCAAGGTCGAGGAACAACTGGTCGAGATCATCGACGTGGAAAAGGTCCTGGCCGAAATTGTGCCTTACAACGCCAAAGTCTCACGGGAGAAGCTGGCCGATCCCATCTTCGAACAGGTACGCGGACGAGAAGTGCTGCTGGTCGACGATTCCAGTGTCGCCTTGGCCCAGCTGCGCGAAACGCTTTCGCAGTTGGGGATCAAGATGCACATCGCCAGCGATGGCCTCAAGGCCCTGAACATGCTCAAGGGCTGGGCCGACACCGGCCAGGTCATGACTGACAAGTTGCTGATGATTTTCACCGATGCCGAAATGCCGGAAATGGACGGTTACCGTCTGACCACCGAGATCCGAAACGACCCGCGTTTGCGAGATTTGTATGTGGTGCTGCACACCTCTCTGTCAGGCAGCTTCAATGAGTCGATGGTGAAAAAGGTGGGTTGCGACAACTTCCTGTCCAAATTTCAGCCGGACAAACTGGTGGATGTTGTCCGCCAGCGCTTGATACTGGATCAAGTCTCTGCGTGAAACCTTGTGTCTTTTCATGGGTGATCTGCTCGTATACTGTGGCTTTTTTTACCTTGCAGGGAGCATGAGCCATGCTGCGTCTAAGCGCGCTTTATCGTTTTCCACTTAAGTCCGGCAAGGGCGAAAGCCTGCCTCAGGCCCGGCTGGACAAGCTGGGGCTGGTCGGTGATCGGCGCTGGATGCTGGTGGATCAAGCCAGCGGGCGTTTTCTTACCCAGCGCACCGACCCCAAAATGAGCCAGCTTTCGGCACTCTGGAACGCTTCGGGTGGCTTGACCCTGAACGCGCGGGGCTTTGAAGCACTGGACGTGGCGGTGCCGGATGTCGACACCGGCCTGCGTGGCGTCACCATCTGGCGTGACACCTTGCGGGTGCCGGATGCGGGCGATGCCGCCGCCGATTGGTTAAGCCGCTTTATCGAAAAGCCAGTGCGCCTGGTGCATGTACCACTGGAGCGTGCACGTACCACTGAGGCCGGCTATGGCCGTGATGATGACAAGGTCGCGTTTGCAGATGGCTACCCGCTCTTGCTGATTGGTCAGGCGTCGCTGGATGACATTTCACACAAGGTGGGACGCCCTCTGGATATGCTGCGTTTTCGGCCCAATCTGGTGATCGAAGGCAGCGAAGCCTTTGCCGAAGACGGCTGGAAGCGCATTCGCATTGGTGATGTCGAGTTTCGCCTGGTCAAGTCCTGCTCGCGCTGCATCCTGACCACCATCGACCCGCACACCGGTGTGCGTGATGAGCAGCGTGAACCGTTGGCGACCCTGATGACTTATCGCAAGCAGGAAGACGGCATCATGTTCGGTCAGAACCTGGTGAATGATGGCAGTGGCGTGCTGGAAGTCGGGATGCCGGTGACGGTGCTGGAATAACGCCGCAGCTTGTAGTCGCTGAGGAGCGGAGCGAGGCTGCGATCGGCGGCGCAGCCGTCGCGAAACCTGAGTCCCCAATCTATCTGGGCCACGGCGGTACCTGATTTACGACGGCTGCGTCGGAGTGCCGCACCACGCCAACGCAGCCTCGCTTCGCTCCTCAGCGGCTACACGGATCAGCATTACTGATCATCAAAATACCGCTCATGCCAGTCCACTACCGGCTGTGGTGCATTGAGCTTCTGCCCGTAGATCACCGAATAAGACAGCACGTTCTGCACATACTGGCGGGTTTCGTCGAAAGGGATGCTTTCGATCCAGACGTCGAAGCCCAGATGATTGGCGCCCTTGAGCCACTGACGAACACGGCCGGGCCCTGCGTTATACGCCGCCGAAGCCAGCACCCGGTTGCCGTTGAACTGGCCATGCACCTGGCTCAGGTAAGCGGCACCCAACTGGATGTTTTTGTCCGGATTGAGCACTTGCTGCGGTGATGCCAGTGGAATATTGAATTTTCTCGCTGTCTCTTTGGCGGTGGCTGGCATCAATTGCATCAGGCCGCTGGCGCCCACGCCAGAGCGGGCGTCATCCATAAAGGCACTTTCCTGACGGGTAATGGCGAACACCCAGCTGGAATGCAGGCCGCGAAGCTTGGCTTCACGCACCAGGGTGTCGCGGTGGGCCATCGGGAATCGAATATCCAGATCATCCCAGTACTGGGCCTGGCTGATGGTTCGAATGGCCGGGAAATACCACTTCAGGTCGTAGGCAAGCCTGGCCTGGGCGACCATTTCATCGCGGCTGAACAGGCGGCTGACGTAGTACCACTCGCGGCGGCCATCGACGATCTGCCCGCGGTCATGGAACTCCAGTGCCCGTTGCACACCCGGCGTGTTGCGCACTTTTTTGACCAGTTGCGGGCTGAGCATCAACGGTCTGTTGTTGAGCTGATAAGGCGTCTGCGCCCGATCGGCGGCCAGGAATCCGTAGAAATCACGCTCGTTGGCGACTTTTTTGAACAGCACTTGCGCCTGCGGGTTTTTAGGTTCGGCCAGCTCAAGGCTGCGGGCCTGCCAGTAGCGCCAGCGACTGGTGGTTGCCAGGTCCTGGGGCAGTTTGCGGGTCAGCTGGTAGGCGTCTTCCCAGCGGCCCAGGCGCAGCAGCAGGCGCAGGCGCCATTCGGTAACAGTGTTGTCCCGCAGTTCCGGGTCATATTTGGTCATGATGTCCAGGCCGCGACTGTCGTAGCGGCGGGCGAATGTCAGACCGATTTCCCGTGCAATGGCGACTTTCTCGTCGCGCGAGAAATGCATATTGGTTGCGTAGGTGTCGAGCAATGACGCGGCTTTTTCCGGGTCCTGGCGGGCCAGGCGGCGCAGGCCCAGGCCTACGGCGTCAGACATGGCCTCACTGGCCGGAGCAAAGCGTGAAGGCTGGCTCAGCATGTCGGGCTTTTGCGCCACGTCGATCATCAGCCTGGCTTGTGGCCCCAGCGTATTGAGGCCGTTGGCCAGTTGGGTGGCCAGGGCGTAATTGCGCGCTTCGGCGGCAAGCTTGACCCGCTGCCAGCGTTTTTGCTCGGTCAACTGGCCATCGGCGGCCCATTGGCTGAACAGTGCATCGCATGCGGCTGGCTGCGCTTTACCGACCAGCCACAGTTTTTCGGCGTTGGCATAGCCTTCGGCCTTGCGGTTGTGCTGCAGCTCATATTGACCGTTGAGGCAGTCCAGTTCGGTGAAGTTGAGTTTTGGGTCGTAGTACTTGGCGAAGGTTGCCCAGTCGCCACGGTCTGCGAGCCAGCGCAACCAGCGCAGTTTCATCCAGTTGGCTTGAGGCAGGTCGCCGTGCTCGGCCAAAAACTGCTCAATTTCCGTGTTGTTGGCTGACTTCAGGCGGGCGGTCAGTTCGTCATAGGCAAGATAAGGCGTCAGCGGGTAGCTGCGCAGGGCCGCGGCACTTTGAAAGTAAGGGCCGGAGTCACCCTTGGCCAAGGCACGCTTGGCCTGGTCGTAAAGTTGGCGTTGTTGAGTCAGGTCTGCGCCATGGGCGGCTTGCACGGCACAGCTGGTGAGAAGCAGGCAGGATAAAAAATTGAAGAGACGACTGCGCATGAGGCTTCCGTACTGATAAAAACGCGACGAGCGCAGGTCTGGCCTGCACTGATTATTTCCTAGCTTAGCCTTTTGCCAGCAGCACGTGAAAGCCTTGCCGGTTAACCGGTGCAACTTGGCACTAAATGAAGGGGAGCGGGGGCCGTACAAGAAATACCCGGCCGCCCAAGGGGTTAAATCAGGTAGAATGCGCGCCCAGTTTTTGGAGAAGCTCATGACCCTGCTCAAATTCAGCGATGTGTCCCTTGCTTTCGGCTCTATGCCGTTGTTGGACAAGGTGTCCTGGCAGATCGCCCGTGGAGAGCGGGTGTGCATCATCGGCCGCAACGGTACCGGCAAGTCCAGCATGATGAAGCTGGTCAAAGGTGATCAAAAACCCGATGACGGCTCTGTTTGGCGCGCGCCCGGCCTCAAGATTGGCGAATTGCCGCAAGAGTTGCCGGTAGCCGACGAGCGGACCGTGTTCGACGTTGTGGCCGAAGGCCTGGACGGTGTTGGCGAGTTGCTGGCCCAGTACCATCACCTGAGCCAGAACATCGTGACCGATGCTGACCTGGACAAGCTGATGCATGTTCAGCAAGACCTCGAAGCCCGTGATGGCTGGCGCTTGCAGCAATTGGTAGACAGCACCCTGAGCCGTCTGCAGTTGCCTGCCGACAAAACCCTCGCCGAATTGTCCGGTGGCTGGCGTCGCCGCGTCCTGCTGGCGCAAGCACTGGTTTCCGAACCGGACTTGCTGCTGCTCGACGAACCGACCAACCACCTGGATATCGGCGCAATCGCGTGGCTGGAAGAGGCCTTGAAGGACTTCCAGGGCGCGGTTCTGTTTATTACCCACGACCGTTCATTCCTGCAAAATCTGGCCACCCGGATTCTGGAACTGGACCGTGGCGGCCTGATCGACTGGAACGGCGACTACGCCAGCTTCCTGGTCCACAAGGAAGCCACCCTGGCTGCTGAAGAGACAGCCAACGCGCTGTTCGACAAGCGTCTGGCCCAGGAAGAAGTGTGGATCCGTCAAGGTATCAAGGCCCGTCGCACCCGTAACGAAGGCCGTGTACGCGCCCTGAAGGAGTTGCGCGTAGAGCGCAGCGAGCGTCGCGAGCGTACCGGCAAGGCCAACATCCAGCTGGATACGGCAGACAAGTCCGGCAAGCAAGTGATGGTGCTGGAAAACGTCAGCTTTGCTCACCCGGGAGGCCCGTTCCTGCTCAAGGACTTCTCGATGGTGCTCCAGCGTGGCGACCGTATCGGTCTGCTGGGTGCCAACGGTACAGGTAAAACCACGCTGCTGAAGCTGATGCTGGGCGGCCTGGTGCCGACCGAAGGCACGGTTGAGGAAGGTACACGCATCGACGTGGCTTACTTCGATCAGTTGCGTCATCAGCTGGATCTGGAAAAAACCGTGATCGATAACGTGGCTGAAGGCCGCGACTTTATCGATATCGACGGTCAGAGCCGCCATGTACTCAGCTACCTGGGTGACTTCCTGTTCAGCCCTCAGCGTGCCCGCACGCCGGTCAAGGCGCTGTCGGGTGGTGAGCGTGCGCGTCTGTTGCTGGCCAAGCTGTTCAGCAAGCCAGCCAACCTGCTGGTGCTCGATGAGCCTACCAACGACCTGGACGTTGAAACCCTGGAGCTGCTCGAAGAGGTCTTGCTGACCTTCAAGGGCACCGTGCTGATGGTCAGTCACGACCGGGCATTCCTCGACAACGTGGTCACCAGTACCCTGGTTTTCCAGGGCGAAGGCAAGGTTCGCGAGTACGTCGGCGGTTATCAGGACTGGCTGCGCCAGGGCGGTTCGCCGCGTCTGCTGGGCGTGACCGAGAGCAAGTCCGGCAAGGCCGACCTGAACTCGGCCGTGGTCGAGGCTGCGCCGGCTCCTGTGGCCGCACAACCTGCTCCTGCTGCGAAAAAGAAGCTGAGCTACAAGTTGCAGCGTGAGCTGGAATCGTTGCCGGCGGATATCGACGCGAAAGAACAGGCAATTGCTGCGGTTGAAGCAGAGATGGCTGATGCGGGTTTCTATCAGTTGCCTGCTGCCAAAACTGCAGAAGTCATTGCCAAGCTTGAAACGTTGCAAGCCGAGCTTGAGCAACTGGTTGAGCGCTGGGCTGAGCTGGATGCCTGATTGACTGCGTGCTGAACTGAAAAAGCCCGGCCCTTTAACAAGGTGCCGGGCTTTTTTGTTGTTACATGCAGATAAACTTAGTCAGGTTTTTTCAGGCTGACTGCCAGTACGTCGCACGGAGCGCCATGCAGTACGTCGTTGGCGGTGGAGCCCAGCAACAGGGCGAGGCCGTGACGGCCGTGGCTGCCGACCACGATCAGGTCGCATTTTTGTGCTTTGGCCAAGGCATGGATTTCCTGGCGCGGCTGACCGTAGTTCAGGTGGCAGTAATCCTTGTGCAGTTGCGGGTACTTGGCGATCAGCCGCTCAAGGCGCTCCTTGGCCTGATCGAACTGTTGCTGCTGCAGTTGCGAGAGATCCATGGGCACGTCGCCGCCAAACGCCATCGCCATCGGCTCGACGATATGTATCAGTGACAGTTTGGCACCGTTAGCCTTGGCGCTTTCGCTGGCGCGATTGATCACGGGGTCACATTCGTCGGTCAGGTCGACAGCGACCAAAATATGTTCGTAGGGCATGTGGGGTGCTCCTGTAGATGGCGATTAGTTATGAGTATGGCCCTTTTCCAGAGCCTTGGTTCAAGTCTGGGTCACTCGTTTATCACGTAATGAGAGTACAGATATGACGGTATGGATAGTGGTGTCAATCCTGGCGCTGGTTCTGAGTCCCCTGGCCTGGTTGCGGCCTTCCCGGGGGCAGAGTGGGCGTATGGATTTGCGCATGGAGGCACGGCGCATTGGTTTGTCCATGCAGCTGGCGCCTCAGGAATGGCCGTACTGGCTTGAGCCCCAGCCGCCCGGTTCCTGCGCGCAGTACCATCGCCCGCGCCGCAGTACTAAGCCTGATGTTTGGTGCTATTGGCAATCGGCACCTGGAAAATGGCTCAATCGCTGGCAGGAAGAATGTGAAGATGAGCGCCTGCTGGCGCAGTTCAAAAAGCTGCCGGCCAATGTTTACAAAGTTGAGGCCGATGCACAGATGATTGTGCTGGTGTGGGGCGAGAAGGGTGAGGCTCAGGTGCTCAAGGCGATTGATGAGGTGCTCAAGGCGCTGGCATGACCTTTGTGGGAGCGGGCTTGCTCGCGATGGAATCGGCGTGGTGTGGCGGACAAACCGCGTCGTCTGAATCGCGAGCAAGTCCGCTCCCACAATTTTCACCTGCAGGGCGCTTCAATGGTTTCGAGCACTCGTACCGCAGGTGTCTAAACTGACTGCCGGGTCGTTTTGTCATCGTTGTTTCGGACAATTGACAATCGATCGCTTTTCCCTGAAGGTGTCGACACCCAAATCAAACGGGCGTATGAATTGAGCGTTTGTCATGTAAGACAGCTCTCATTTTCAATCCCGATTATCGCGTTGGCGGGTGTGCCTGGCGGATTGGCAACAGCATTGACACAAAGGTCAGTGACAGCCAGACGCTAGCTTCTGACGTGTACTGTTCAGCTTCCATATCCTGGAGATCAGTTGATGATTTACGAAGGTAAAGCCATCACGGTTACGGCTCTTGAAAGTGGCATCGTCGAACTGAAGTTCGACCTCAAGGGTGAGTCCGTCAACAAATTCAACCGTCTAACCCTGAACGAGTTGCGTCAGGCTGTAGATGCGATCAAGGCAGATGCTTCGGTCAAGGGTGTCATCGTTTCCAGTGGTAAAGACGTCTTTATCGTTGGCGCCGACATCACCGAGTTCGTCGAAAACTTCAAGTTGCCGGATGCCGAGCTGATCGCTGGCAACCTCGAAGCCAACAGGATCTTCAGCGATTTTGAAGACCTCAACGTACCCACCGTCGCGGCCATCAATGGCATCGCGTTGGGTGGCGGTCTGGAAATGTGTCTGGCTGCTGACTTCCGGGTCATGGCGGACAGCGCCAAAATCGGCCTGCCGGAAGTCAAGCTGGGTATCTATCCGGGCTTTGGCGGTACCGTGCGCCTGCCACGCCTGATTGGCGTTGATAACGCGGTTGAGTGGATTGCCTCCGGCAAGGAAAACCGCGCCGAAGATGCTCTGAAAGTGAGCGCCGTAGATGCTGTGGTAACGGCTGAAAAGCTGGGCGCTGCAGCGCTGGACCTGATCAAGCGCGCCATCAGTGGCGAACTGGACTACAAGGCCAAGCGTCAACCCAAGCTTGAAAAACTCAAGCTGAACGCAATCGAACAAATGATGGCTTTCGAAACCGCTAAAGGTTTTGTGGCCGGCCAGGCTGGCCCGAACTACCCGGCCCCGGTTGAAGCGATCAAGACCATCCAGAAAGCCGCGAACTTCGGTCGTGACAAGGCGCTGGAAGTGGAAGCAGCAGGTTTCGCCAAGCTTGCAAAAACCTCAGCTTCGCAATGCCTGATCGGCCTGTTCCTGAACGATCAGGAACTGAAGAAAAAAGCCAAGATCTACGACAAGATTGCCAAAGACGTGAAGCAGGCGGCCGTTCTGGGCGCAGGCATCATGGGTGGCGGTATTGCCTATCAGTCGGCCTCCAAAGGTACGCCGATCCTGATGAAAGACATCAACGAGCACGGCATCGAGCAGGGTCTGGCCGAGGCTGCCAAGCTGCTGGTAGGCCGCGTTGATAAGGGTCGCATGACACCGGCGAAAATGGCTGAAGTGCTGAACGGCATTCGTCCTACTTTGTCATACGGCGATTTCGGTAACGTCGACCTTGTGGTCGAAGCGGTAGTCGAGAACCCGAAGGTCAAGCAGGCTGTACTGGCGGAAGTGGAAAATCACGTTCGCGAAGACGCCATTCTGGCTTCCAACACCTCGACCATTTCCATCAGCCTGCTGGCCAAGGCCCTCAAGCGTCCGGAAAACTTCGTCGGCATGCACTTCTTCAACCCGGTGCACATGATGCCGCTGGTTGAAGTGATTCGTGGCGAGAAGTCCAGCGACCTGGCAGTAGCAACCACCGTTGCCTATGCCAAGAAAATGGGCAAGAACCCGATCGTGGTCAACGACTGCCCGGGCTTCCTGGTCAACCGCGTCCTGTTCCCGTACTTCGGCGGTTTCGCCAGGCTGGTCAGCGCCGGTGTCGACTTTGTGCGTATCGACAAAGTGATGGAAAAATTCGGTTGGCCAATGGGCCCGGCGTACCTGATGGACGTGGTCGGCATCGACACCGGTCACCATGGTCGCGACGTTATGGCCGAAGGCTTCCCGGACCGTATGAAAGACGACCGTCGTTCAGCGATTGACGCTCTGTACGAGGCCAAGCGCCTGGGTCAGAAGAACGGCAAGGGCTTCTACGCCTACGAAGAAGACAAGCGCGGCAAGCAGAAGAAAATCGTTGATTCGAGCGTGCTTGAGGTCCTCAAGCCTATCGTCTACGAGCAGCGCGACGTGACCGACGAAGACATCATCAACTGGATGATGATCCCGCTGTGTCTTGAAACCGTGCGTTGCCTGGAAGACGGCATCGTTGAAACCGCAGCCGAGGCTGACATGGGCCTGGTCTATGGCATTGGCTTCCCGCTGTTCCGTGGCGGCGCGCTGCGCTACATCGATTCGATCGGTGTTGCAGAGTTCGTGGCCCTGGCCGATCAGTACGCTGAACTGGGCGCGCTGTACCACCCGACTGCGAAGCTGCGTGAGATGGCCAAGAACGGCCAGAGCTTCTTCGGTTAAGCGCCCCATTAGAGTGAGAGTGAAATTATGAGCTTGAATCCTAGAGACGTGGTGATTGTAGACTTCGGTCGCACCCCGATGGGCCGCTCCAAGGGTGGCATGCACCGCAACACCCGTGCTGAAGACATGTCTGCACACCTGATCAGTAAAGTGCTGGAGCGCAACAGCAAAGTTGACCCGGGTGAAGTCGAAGACGTGATCTGGGGCTGTGTGAACCAGACCCTGGAGCAAGGCTGGAACATTGCGCGCATGGCGTCGCTGATGACCCAGATCCCGCACACCTCGGCTGCACAGACCGTGAGCCGCCTGTGCGGCTCGTCCATGAGCGCCCTGCACACGGCTGCGCAAGCGATCATGACCGGCAACGGTGACGTTTTCGTGGTGGGCGGCGTCGAGCATATGGGTCACGTGAGCATGATGCACGGTGTCGACCCTAACCCGCACATGTCGCTGTACGCGGCAAAAGCCTCGGGCATGATGGGTTTGACCGCTGAAATGCTGGGCAAGATGCACGGCATCACCCGCGAACAGCAGGATGCATTTGCTGTGCGTTCTCACCAGCTCGCTCACAAGGCGACGGTAGAAGGCAAGTTCAAGGACGAAATCATCCCGATGCAGGGTTACGACGAAAACGGTTTCCTGAAAGTTTTCGACTACGATGAAACTATTCGTCCAGATACCACCCTGGAAAGCCTGGCGGCGTTGAAACCTGCGTTCAACCCTAAAGGCGGTACCGTGACTGCGGGCACTTCGTCGCAAATCACCGATGGTGCTTCATGCATGATCGTGATGTCTGCCCAGCGTGCAAAAGACCTGGGGCTTGAGCCGCTGGCAGTGATCCGCTCGATGGCAGTTGCGGGTGTGGATCCTGCGATCATGGGCTATGGTCCAGTACCGGCTACACAAAAAGCATTGAAGCGTGCAGGCTTGAATATGGCCGATATCGACTTCATTGAGCTCAACGAAGCTTTCGCTGCACAGGCCCTGCCAGTGCTGAAAGATTTGAAAGTGCTCGACAAGATGAATGAGAAGGTTAACCTGCACGGCGGTGCCATCGCTCTGGGTCACCCGTTTGGGTGCTCGGGTGCTCGTATCTCCGGCACTTTGCTCAATGTAATGAAGCAAAATGGCGGCACTTTCGGGTTGTCCACCATGTGCATTGGTCTTGGCCAGGGCATTGCCACCGTCTTCGAACGCGTCTAAGCGTTGCGTTGATGGAAGCCGGGGCCTTGTGCCCCGGTTTTTGTTTTTAAGCGTGTTTAATTTTTTTATTTGCAGAGGGGCCGCAACATGTCGCTACAACCTGGGCTCTATCAACACTACAAAGGTCCTCAGTATCGTGTTTTCAGTGTGGCTCGCCATTCTGAAACCGAAGAAGATGTAGTGTTCTACCAAGCCCTGTATGGCGATTACGGCTTTTGGGTGCGCCCGCTGAGCATGTTCCTGGAGTCAGTCATCGTTGAGGGCGAACACGTCCCGCGCTTTGCCTTGATTCAGGCCGAACCCAGCCTTTTTTCCCGGCCATAAGGCAAGGTCGCGCAGAACCCTGTGCTTGACCTCACCTTGTAGCCACTATATATAGCGGTGCCGCGTCAGGCGCGAACCGCCTTTCACTTCTAGAATTCAGGAATTTTCTGATCCATGGGCAAATCGCTGGTCATTGTGGAATCCCCGGCTAAGGCCAAGACCATCAACAAGTACTTGGGCAACGAGTACGTGGTGAAGTCGAGTATCGGCCATATCCGAGACCTGCCCACCAGCGGTTCGGCTAGCGCCAGCAAAGAACCGGCTGCCAAGCGTGGCAAGGCAGCGGCGGGCGAAGTGCCGGCCCTGTCGCCAAAAGAGAAGGCTCAGAAGCAGCTGATCTCGCGCATGGGCGTCGATCCCGAGCATGGCTGGAAAGCCAAGTACGAGATCCTGCCCGGCAAGGAAAAGGTCATCGAAGAGCTGCGCCGGCTTGCCAAGGATGCTGACACCATCTATCTCGCAACCGACTTGGATCGCGAGGGGGAAGCCATTGCATGGCACCTGCGCGAAGCCATCGGTGGTGATGACACCCGCTACAAGCGCGTGGTGTTCAACGAAATCACCAAGAAAGCGATTCAGGAAGCCTTCTCCAAGCCGGGCGAGCTGGATATCAACCGCGTTAACGCCCAGCAGGCCCGCCGCTTCCTCGACCGCGTCGTGGGTTACATGGTTTCGCCGCTGCTGTGGGCCAAGGTAGCCCGTGGCCTGTCGGCAGGCCGTGTGCAATCGGTGGCCGTGAAGCTGGTGGTGGAGCGTGAGCGCGAAATTCGTGCGTTCAACCCTGAAGAGTACTGGGAAATCCACGCCGACCTTGGCACTGCCAAGGGGGCGAAAGTGCGTTTTGACGTTGCCCGTGAAAAAGGCGAGGCGTTCAAGCCGCTCAACGAAGCTCAGGCAATGGCGGCGCTGGAGAAGCTCAAGGCTTCGAACTACAGCATCGTCAAGCGTGAAGACAAACCGACCAGCAGCAAGCCGTCGGCGCCTTTCATTACCTCCACCCTGCAACAGGCCGCGAGCAATCGCCTGGGCTACGGGGTGAAGAAAACCATGATGATGGCCCAGCGTTTGTATGAAGCTGGCTACATCACGTATATGCGTACCGACTCCACCAACCTCTCGGCCGATGCGGTCGAGATGGCGCGTACTTATATTGAAGGTGAGTTCGGCGCGTCGTACCTGCCGCCGGCACCTAATGTGTACAGCAGCAAGGAAGGCGCACAGGAGGCTCACGAAGCGATTCGTCCTTCTGACGTAAACATGCACCCGAGCAAGCTGTCGGGCATGGAGCGCGACGCTGAGCGCCTTTACGAGCTGATCTGGCGCCAATTCGTGGCGTGCCAGATGCTGCCGGCCAAGTACCTGTCCACCACCGTCACTGTGGCGGCCGGTGATTTTGAGCTGCGTGCCAAGGGCCGCATCCTCAAATTCGACGGTTACACCCGTGTGATGCCGCAAATTGCCAAGCCGGGCGACGACGATGTGCTGCCAGATATGGCTCAGGGCGATGCCCTGAAGCTGATCGAGCTCGACCCGAGCCAGCACTTCACCAAGCCGCCTGCGCGTTACTCCGAAGCCAGCCTGGTAAAAGAGATGGAAAAACGTGGCATTGGTCGTCCTTCGACCTATGCGGCGATTATCTCGACCATTCAGGATCGTGGTTACGTGGCGTTGCACAACCGCCGCTTCTATTCCGAAAAAATGGGCGACATCGTTACCGAACGCTTGTCCGAGAGCTTCTCCGACCTGATGGACTACGGCTTCACGGCCGGTATGGAAGAGAACCTCGATGACGTGGCGCAAGGCGAGCGTGACTGGAAAAACGTACTGGACGAGTTCTACGGCGACTTCAAGAAGAAGCTCGAAGTAGCTGCTGCACCGGAAGGTGGCATGCGTGCCAACCAGCCGGTAATGACTGATATTCCTTGTAAGGAATGTGGTCGTCCAATGCAGATTCGCACGGCTTCAACCGGCGTGTTCCTGGGTTGTTCGGGCTACAGCCTGCCGCCCAAAGAGCGTTGCAAGGCCACTGTCAATCTGGTGCCGGGTGACGAAATTGCGGCCGACGACGAAGGCGAATCCGAATCCCTGGTGCTGTTGGGCAAACACCGTTGCCCGATCTGCAGCACGGCAATGGACGCCTACCTGCTGGATGAGAAGCACAAGCTGCACATCTGCGGTAACAACCCGGATTGTGTCGGCTACGAAATCGAAGAAGGCAACTACCGCATCAAGGGCTATGAAGGTCCGAGCCTTGAGTGCGACAAGTGCGGCAGCGAAATGCAGCTTAAAACCGGTCGTTTCGGCAAGTTCTTCGGCTGTACCAATGCCGAGTGCAAAAACACCCGAAAACTGCTGAAAAGCGGTGAAGCGGCGCCACCGAAAATGGACCCGGTGAAAATGCCGGAACTTAAATGCGAGAAGGTCAACGACACGTACATCCTGCGTGACGGTGCTTCGGGGTTGTTCCTGGCGGCAAGCCAGTTCCCGAAAAACCGTGAGACTCGTGCTCCGTTAGTGATCGAAATTGTGCCCCACAAGGACGAGATCGATCCCAAGTATCACTTCTTGTGCGAAGCGCCGAAGAAAGATCCGGATGGCCGTCCTGCAGTGATTCGCTACAGCCGCAAAACCAAAGAGCAGTACGTGCAGACTGAAGTGGATGGCAAGCCGACTGGCTGGCGTGCGTTCTACGACGGCGGTAGCTGGAAGGTTGAAGACAAGCGTAAAGAAAAAGACGCTTGATCTGAGTTGATCGCTGAATAGAAAACCGCGCAAGGGCTGTATGCCTTGCGCGGTTTTTTTGTTTGCCAATCCCGGGCCTGGTTGCCGCTGCTTGAGTGCTTTTGTGGGAGCAGACTTGCTCGCGATGGCATCGACACGGTTTGGCTGAAGCACCGCAGCGCCTGCATCGCGGGCAAGCCCGCTCCCACAAAAGCGCAGGGAACGTAGGCCTTGCGCCAGCACGGCCTGATCCCTGAGACTGCACTACCTGCCTTTACCCATTCGATGTGGAGCGCCCGCATGGCTCACGAACTCTATACCCGTACCAATCAGAAGATCTATTTCGCTGGCCTGGCCCTTGAGGCCATGAACAAGGCGAGTGAGGGTCGGGCCATGAATGCTCAGGCGCTGGTTCAGGCAGAGCGCGAGTCGGCGGTATTTCATCTGTATGGTGCGCTGCTTGGCTTGTGTCATGAGATTGCTGGCTTTTATCGTCTGTCCCAAGCCAATGCACCTCGGGTCGAACTGCTGCTCACCCAGCAAGTGCTGGACGAGAAGGCCATCCCGGAACTGGCCGAGCTGGTTGAACTGGCACAGGCGCCGCAGACATGGCTGGCGCAACTGGTTGCGACCCACGCTGCTCTGTATCAGCCGTTACAGGCACCCAAAAAGGTCAAGGCGGATGTGTTCCAGCCCTTGATCATTGCGGTCAACCTGGAGGATGAGGCACCCCAGGAGTTGAGTCGCGAAACAATGGAGGAGTGGCGTCAGAACCTCAAAGGTCTGGCCATTCGGTTCCGTGATGGACTCAATGAGTGCTAAGGGTCGAAACCGAAACGGTACAGTCATTCATCAGTCTGTAATCGAAAGCGCTACAGATCACGGGAAATTCCCGCGGGATGGCTGATATACTCCCGCGCTTTCGTGGAGAACAAATTTATATGCCAACGTCTTTTCTAGAAATTGTCGAGTTGCCAGACGGCCGCATCGAGTTGCGCCGTGCTGAGGACGAAGGGTCTTTGGTAACGCTGAATTTTTCTGAAGATGCCAAGGCTTTTCTTCAGGGGCAGCACGTAGAGGTGGCGAAAGCCATGCTTAGCGTCGGTGTACAAATGGCGGGTCGGCTGGCCGAAGGCGAGCTCGAAAAAGACGATGGGCCACGCATTCTTCACTAAGCGACTCTGACTCGTGCTCCGCAGCCAGGCGAGTGCGTTCTGCACTGGCCCTGCGCAGGCATCAACTGTTTAACCCAAGCGTATATTTAGACTTTGCCCGTGACCGGTGCGAGCTGCGCTGATCAACTGATTGCGGGCAGCGCTGGTCAGCGGGTTGATCCAGCTCACTACCGTGTGGCTGCGACCCAGTCGCAGCGCTTCGCAGGTCAGTTGCAAGGCGCTTTTGTTGCCATTGGGTTGCAGCAGCAGAATGCGCTCGCGGTTCAGTCCGGCATCGCGTAACCAGCTTTGGGTCAGGCTTGCAGGTGGCGCAATCAGTGTCAGCCAGCGGGCGTTTTGTTGCTCGCTCAGTTCGCGCAGCATGGGGGCAAGCAGGTTCAGGCAGTTTCCGGCGGCACCGCGTAGCGACAGTTCACTGAACACCTCGGGTTCGGCGCTCCAGGGGGAATCGAGCACGTCCTTGATCGCGGGCGTCATGGGTTGAGCCATGAACGCTTCAAAAAGGGTGAGTTGTGCTGGCAGCGGGGTGTGTGGGAACTGCATGAAGCCTCCTTTAGCGGCGAATTACGCCGACACTCAAGCCTTCAATGACCAGTTCCTGGTCTTTGAGGTTGACTTCAATCGGGGCGAATTCAGGGTTCTCGGCAATGAGCCAGACCTTGTTGCCTTCACGCTTGAAGCGTTTGACCGTGACTTCGTCGTCGATACGGGCCACGACAATCTGGCCGTTACGGGCTTCGCGACAGGTATGCACGGCAAGCAGATCGCCATCGAAGATGCCGACATCCTTCATGCTCATGCCTTGTACCCGTAGCAGGTAGTCGGCTCTGGGGTGAAAGAAGGTCGGGTTGATGTTGCAGGACTCTTCGACGTGCTCCAGCGCAAGAATCGGAGCACCGGCAGCTACTCGGCCAATGATGGGCAGCGTGGATTCGTCAGACTTGGCTTCGAAGCCGGGTATGCGAATACCGCGGGAGGCGCCGGGGGTCATCTCGATGGCACCCTTGCGGGCAAGCGCCTTGAGGTGTTCTTCGGCGGCGTTGGGGGATTTGAAGCCCAGCTCCTGTGCGATCTCGGCACGGGTGGGCGGGTATCCGTTGTCATCCAGGCATCGCTTGATGAAGGCCAGGATCTCAGCTTGGCGTGGCGTCAGTTTTAGCATGTTGATCGCTCTGTCTTTTTATACAGTGACTGGGATTATATACAGTGAAAGCTTCTTGGCAATCACCCATTTCCAACGGTCCGCTGGACGGTCATTAATAAGTCGGGCGACCCGTACTTTATCAGGTGGGGCCGGACTGGCCGAGGCTGTGGTTAAATGCAGAACTGCCCGGTCCTGAAACGAATGCCTCATCTTGACTTTTTACAATCTGAAACGTATGTTTCAAACAAGTGTTTAAATGTTTGTCAGGCGGAGTAGTCATGGCCCAGTCGGAAACCGTTGAACGTATCCTTGATGCTGCCGAGCAGCTGTTCGCGGAAAAAGGGTTTGCTGAAACCTCATTGCGGCTGATCACCAGTAAAGCCGGGGTCAATCTGGCGGCGGTCAATTACCATTTCGGTTCTAAAAAGGCGCTGATCCAGGCCGTCTTTTCGCGCTTCCTGGGGCCTTTTTGCGCCAACCTCGATCGTGAGCTGGAGCGTCGTCAGGCCAAGCCTGAGAACCGCCCCAGCCTTGAAGAGTTATTGGAGATGCTGGTCGAGCAGGCGCTGGTGATCCAGCCGCGCAGTGGTAACGACCTGTCGATTTTCATGCGCTTGCTCGGGTTGGCGTTCAGTCAGAGCCAGGGTCACTTGCGTCGCTATCTTGAAGACATGTACGGCAAGGTTTTTCGCCGCTATATGCTGCTGGTCAACGAGGCTGCCCCACAAATCCCGCCCATCGAGTTGTTCTGGCGCGTGCACTTCATGCTGGGTGCTGCGGCCTTCAGCATGTCGGGAATCAAGGCGTTGCGTGCAATTGCCGAGACTGATTTCGGTGTCAACACCTCCATCGAGCAGGTGATGCGTCTGATGGTGCCATTCCTCGCGGCAGGCATGCGTGCACAAAGCGGCGTCACGGATTCTGCAATGGCCAGTGCCCAGCTTCGCCCCCGCAGTAAAACCGCCCCGGTTACCGCCAAGGTTTGACCCGCGGCGGGTGGGCGCGGCAGCTTTGTTCCGCTAAGCTAGTTGCCATGCCCAACCCTGACTTATTCCCGTCTGTCGATTCGCCGCTGCCTCTCTGGAGTGCGGCGCGCAGGCGCGTGGCTGCGGATCCGGACCGGGCAATGAACGCTCTCTTTTTAAAGGATTTCCCATGAGTTCTGCCTTGCAAGGCTCCTTGATGGTGGACGTCGCCGGTACTTGGCTGACGGCTGAAGATCGGCAATTACTTCGCCAGCCAGAAGTAGGCGGGTTGATTATCTTTGCACGCAATATCGAGCATCCGCGCCAGGTGCGTGAGTTGAGCGCTTCGATTCGCGCGCTGCGTCCCGACCTGTTGCTGGCGGTCGATCAGGAAGGTGGCCGGGTGCAGCGTCTGCGTCAGGGGTTCGTGCGCCTGCCAGCCATGCGTGCCATTGCTGATAACCCCAACGCCGAGTACCTGGCTGAACAGTGTGGCTGGATCATGGCCACTGAAGTGCTGGCCGTAGGGCTGGACCTGAGCTTTGCCCCGGTCCTGGATCTGGATTATCAACGTAGCGCTGTGGTCGGTAGCCGTTCGTTCGAGGGAGACCCTGAGCGCGCAGCCACATTGGCCGGGGCTTTTATTCGCGGGATGAACGACGCGGGCATGGCGGCGACCGGTAAGCATTTTCCGGGACACGGATGGGCCGAGGCTGATTCTCACGTCGCCATTCCAACTGACGAGCGCAGTCTTGAGCAGATTCGCGCCCATGACCTCGTACCTTTTGCCCGCTTGAGCAAGCATCTGGCTGCTGTCATGCCAGCCCACGTGATCTATCCACAAGTGGACAGCCAGCCTGCAGGATTCTCGCGTCGCTGGTTGCAGGATATTTTGCGCGGCGAGCTTCAGTTCGACGGCGTGATTTTCAGTGACGACCTGTCGATGGCGGGTGCGCACGTAGTGGGTGATGCCGCCAGCCGGATTGAGGCGGCCTTGTCGGCGGGTTGTGACATGGGACTGGTATGCAACGACCGTGCGGCGGCGGAGTTGGCACTCAGCGCTGCTCAGCGGTTGAACGTTACCCCTTCGCCCAGGATTGCACGCATGCGCGGTCAGGCCTGGGCCAGCACTGACTATCGCCAGAGCCCGCGCTGGCTGGTGGCAATGGGTGCGCTCAAGGATGCTCAATTAATAGATTGAGCACATCGATGCCGCTTTGACGCTTGGCGAAGCAGAAAGACCGTATCGCCTGAATCGCGGCAAGCCAGCTCCCAAGATTTCGCAAGCACCACAAAGCCCGTGGGAGCGGGCTTGCTCGCGATGGCGTCAGCGCGATCAAGCAGAAAGACCGCGCCTGCAGTTAATCAATAAGTCGGGTGTCTCAGCGCTTCTCTGTTTTGGGTGGCAGCGGCGCGAAGAGCGCGTCGATGTCGTCGTCCTGTAATTTCCAGTCACCGGCGACTCGTCCGTCCAGAACACCTGCGGCCAAATCCGATTTTTCTTGCTGCAAGTGCTGGATTTTTTCCTCCACGGTGCCGCGGGCAATCATCTTGTAAACAAACACCGGTTTTTCCTGGCCGATACGGTAGGCGCGGTCGGTGGCCTGGTTTTCAGCCGCCGGGTTCCACCACGGGTCATAGTGAATCACGGTGTCGGCTTCGGTGAGGTTTAATCCCACGCCGCCAGCCTTGAGGCTGATCAGGAATATTTGCAGGGTGCCGCTCTGGAAGTCTTTGACCGGTGTGCGTCGGTCACGGGTTTGCCCCGTGAGGATGGCGTAGCGCACTTTGCGTTTTTTCAGTTCGATTTCGATCAGGCCGAGCATCGAGGTGAACTGGGAAAACAGCAGGATGCGCCTGCCTTCGGCAAACAGTTCTTCGAGCATCAGCATCAGGCTGTCTAGCTTGCCCGAGGAACTGCCTTTTTTCGGCGGGGTGTCGCTGACCAGTCGCAGATCGCAGCACACCTGACGCAGCTTGAGCAGCGCCTCGAGGATAATGATCTGGCTGCGCCCGACACCTTTTCGAGTGATTTCGTCGCGCACCTTCTTGTCCATCGCCAGGCGCATGGTCTCGTAGACGTCGCGCTGGGCCTCGTTCAGGTCGACCCAGTGAATGATCTCGGTCTTGGGCGGCAGTTCGGTCGCGACCTGTTCCTTGGTGCGGCGCAATAAAAACGGTTTGATCCGCGCATTGAGATGCTGCAGGCGCTCGTTGCTGCCCTGACGCTCGATGGGTATGCGGTAGTCGCGGTTAAAGGTTTTAACGTCGCCCAGCCAGCCGGGCAGCAGGAAGTGGAACAGAGACCAAAGCTCGCCCAGGTGGTTTTCCAGCGGGGTGCCGCTCAGGCACAGGCGTTGCCGTGCAATCAGTTCACAGGCCGCCTGGGTGGCCTTGCTGCCGGGGTTCTTGATGTACTGGGCCTCGTCCAGGACCAGCAGGTGCAAGGGCAGTTTTGCCAGGTGCTCGATGTCCTTGGGCAGCAAGGCGTAGGTGGTCAGGATCACGTCGTAGTCATTGAGGTGTGCAAAGTGTTTTTTGCGGGTGGCGCCAAACAGCGCCAGCACCTTGAGCTGCGGAGTGAAGTGCGCAGCTTCGTCCAGCCAGTTGGGGATCAGGCTGGTGGGCATCACCACCATTGCCGGACGATCCAGGCGGCCGGCATTTTTTTCGCACAAGATATGGGCCAGGGTCTGCAGGGTTTTGCCCAGCCCCATGTCGTCGGCCAGTACGCCGCCCACTTCGAGCTGGCGCAACGACTGCATCCAGCTCAGGCCTTCAAGCTGGTATGGGCGCAAGTTGGCATTGAGCCCTTGGGGAACTTCGACGCTAAAGTCCTTGATGTCGCGCAGGCGCTGGGCAAAACCGCGTATCTGCTCGCCACCTTCCCAGCGCAAGGGCAGGGCATCGAGAGCATTGAGGCGTGGTGCGTCAGCGCTTTTGATCCGCAGGGAGGTCGCGTCCGGTTCACCCAGATAAAATTCGTCCAGGGTTGCCAGTACCGGTTTCAGCCGTCCGTACGGCAGGGCGACCTGAAGCGGGCCATGATTGCTGCCGGGGTTGGCCGGGATATTCACCAGAATCAGTTCGTCATCCCGACGCCGGGCGAGTTTTTCGGGGTTGAGGATGTCGCTGTGGGAGCGCATCAGGTTCAGCAGTATCGGCAGCAAGCTCAGGTGTCGGCCGTTGACGATAATGCCCAGTTCCAGGTCGAACCAGTCACGTTCCGGGGCCTCGTCGACATTGGCATACCAGTCTTCGACCGGGGTCAGGTCAAAGCCGAAACCTTCATCGATCTGCAGCTCCCAGCCTTGTTCCCTCAGGCCTTGCATCTGGTTGAGGGTGAAATTCAGCCAGGCACTGTCATTGACCAGTTCAAACAGCTCTCCAGCACTTTCAGGCAGCGCCTTGCTCTGGCGGGTCGCAATCTTGAAGCCCAGGCTGCGCAATTGCTCGCGGTAGAGGTTCTCTGTGTCGGGATGACGCTTGATCCGCAGGGTCTGCTGTTCCTGGCGCAGCAGGATGTCGGTGTTCTTTTGCCCGCTGACGTATTGATCCAGGTAGTTGAACGACAGTGCTGCGCGGTGCTGGATGTAGCGTTGCATCTTGCCGTTGCGCGGTTCGAAGGCGCTGAATTCAGCGCTGGCCAGCCACAGCCGTGGCACCGGCTTTACATCGTCGACCCGAAGTTCTGGCAGGTTGTTGGGACGACGTGAGTCGAGTACGGCCTGGAGTTTTTCCAGAAGCTCGGCATCCTGAGCGGCGGCAGGGTAGTTCAAGGTTTCTTCAATCTTCAGTAAGACGGCAGCGGTGTGCTTGCAATGGGTGCGTACCGGACAGGTGCAGGTGGCGTCCACCAAAAGCAAAGTACCTTTGGCGGACTCACGCAGATGTATGGTCTGGCGGTAGGGGTTTTCGCCTGAGCCCTGGCAGCTCGCGCTGATCATGCTGTCGCCGATCTGGACGATCCTGACACGGTTTTCCTTGGCGTAGCGGCGGCCACGCTCAAGGCTTTGCTCTTTGAAGCGGCTGGTCCAGGTCGGTGCGAGCGGCTTGGTCAACCGGGGTGTCTGGCTCAGGGTCATGGGTAGTTCATTTAGGAAGACTTCGGCGTCAGGCGCTCAAACAGCGCCTCGATGGTATTGAAGCGTTCTTCCGGGCGCTCCATTGGCACCATGAACTTGAACAGGGTTGCGCCTTCGAATTTGTAGCGGTTGGGTTGGCCCTGGATCAGTTTGATCAGCACCATCGGGTCAACCGGTGTGTCCGCTGCAAATTCGATTCGCCCGCCTTGTGGGCCGGCATCGACCTTTTTGATTCCCAGCTGCTCGGCCTGCAATTTGAGCAGGGTGATGCGTACCAGGTTCTTGGTCGGTTCCGGAAGCAGACCAAAGCGGTCGATCATCTCGACCTGCAAGTCCTTGAGGCCTTCTTCGTCGGCGGCCGAGGCAATGCGCTTGTAGAGAATCAGTCGAGTGTGCACATCGGGCAGGTAGGCCTCGGGAATCAGCGCGGGCACCCGCAGGTTGATTTCCGGCCCGCCGCCCAGTGGCTGGTCGAGGTTGGGCTGCTCGCCCTTGCGGATCGACTTGACCG
Organism: Pseudomonas sp. NKUCC02_KPG; assembly: GCF_019345465.1. Classification (GTDB taxonomy): domain Bacteria; phylum Pseudomonadota; class Gammaproteobacteria; order Pseudomonadales; family Pseudomonadaceae; genus Aquipseudomonas. Next base: position 60,498 of record NZ_JAHKRC010000012.1, on the reverse strand, counting down.
CCCGTTCGAGCATTTCCATGTACAGGGTAAAGCCGACGGCCTGGATCTGGCCGCTTTGGCCATCGCCCAGCAGCTCGCCTGCGCCACGGATCTCAAGGTCGTTGGTGGCCAGCACAAAACCGGCCCCCAGATCCTGGGTGTTGGCGATGGCTTCCAGGCGCTTTTGCGCATCCCCGGTGATTTGCTGGCGCGGGGGGGTCAGCAGGTAGGCGTAAGCCTGGTGGTGACTTCGCCCCACGCGACCGCGCAACTGGTGCAGTTGTGCCAGGCCGAATTTGTCGGCGCGCTCGATGATGATGGTGTTGGCGCTCGGCACGTCGATGCCGGTCTCGATGATGGTCGAGGCGATCAGCACGTTGAAGCGCTTGTGGTAGAAGTCGCTCATCACCTGTTCGAGTTCGCGTTCGCGCATCTGCCCGTGGCCGATGCCGATCCGCGCCTCGGGTACCAGCTCTGCCAGTTCGGCGGCGCATTTTTCGATGGTTTTGACATCGTTGTGCAGGTAGTAAACCTGGCCGCCGCGCAGCAACTCGCGCAGCAGTGCCTCTTTGACCGTGCTTTTGTTCTGCTCCATGACAAAGGTGCGCACCGACAACCGGCGTGCCGGTGGCGTGGCGATGATCGACAGGTCGCGCATGCCCGACACCGCCATGTTCAGCGTGCGCGGGATGGGTGTTGCGGTGAGGGTCAGAATATCGACTTCACTGCGCAGGGCCTTGAGCTGTTCTTTCTGGCGAACCCCGAAGCGGTGTTCTTCGTCGATGATCACCAGGCCCAGGTTTTTGATTTTGACGTCGTCCTGCAGCAGCTTGTGGGTGCCGATCACGATGTCGATCTTGCCTTCGGCCAGGTCGGCCACTGCCTGGTTGATCTCTTTGGCCGACTTGAAGCGGCTCATCACCTCAACGGTTACCGGCCAGTCGGCAAAACGGTCGCGGAAGCTGTTGTAGTGCTGTTGGGCGAGCAGGGTGGTGGGGACCAGAATGGCGACCTGACGACCACCATGCACGGCAATGAAGGCCGCACGCATGGCCACTTCGGTTTTGCCGAAGCCCACGTCGCCACACACCAGGCGGTCCATCGGCTTGGGCGACAGCATGTCGGCGCGCACGGCTTCGATGGTGGTTTGCTGGTCCGGTGTTTCTTCAAACGGGAAGCCGGCACTGAAGGTGGCGTAATCGGCTTTCGGGTCCGCAAACGCATAGCCTTCACGGGCAGCTCTGCGGGCATAAATGTCGAGCAGTTCGGCAGCCACGTCACGCACTTGCTCGGCAGCTTTGCGCTTGGCCTTTTGCCAGGTTTCCGAACCCAGGCGGTGCAACGGCGCCAGTTCATCATCGCTGCCGGTGTAGCGGGCGATCAGGTGCAGGTTGGCCACCGGCACGTAGAGCTTGGCGCCCTCGGCGTATTCCAGGGTCAGGAATTCGGCCACCTGATTATCCACTTCCAGCGTTGCCAGGCCCTGATAGCGACCGACACCGTGGTCAATGTGGACAACGGGTGCGCCTTCACGCAGCTCGGTGAGGTTCTTGATGACGGCATCATTGTTGGCATCGGCGCGTTTTTCGCGACGCCTGCGCTGCATTACACGCTGGCCGAACAACGGGCTTTCGGCAATCAGTGCCAGTGCCGGGTCGTCCAGCAGCAGACCTTCATCCAGCGGGGCAATGGTGATTGCCAGGCGATGCTTGCTGGCGACGAAGTCCGGCCAGCTGTCGACCGTTTTTGGTCGCAGCTTCAGGCGCTCCAGCAGTTCGAGCAGCACCTCGCGCCGACCCGCCGATTCGGCGGTAAACAACACGCGGCCATCAAACTGCTCAAGAAACCCGGACAAGGCAGCCAGTGGCTGATTGGCCTTGGCTTCAATCGCGAGATTGGGCAGCGGTTGGGCCGGGAACCGTTCACGGCTGCTGCCGGTGTCCAGGTCATCCTGGCTTGCGACTACCCGTGGCCAGCTTTTGAGGCGGGCGAAGCAGTCATCAACCGGCAAAAACAGCTCGGCAGGCGGCAGCAAAGGACGCGACGGGTCGATGCGGCGTTCTTCGTAGCGGTTGCGCACGTCAGACCAGAAATTCTCGGCCGCCTGCTCAATGCCTGGCAGCGAGAACACTTGCGTGTCGGCCGGCAGATAATCGAACAGGGTTGAGGTTTCATCGAAAAACAGTGGCAGGTAGTACTCGATACCCGCAGGTGTAATCCCGCTGGTCAGATCCTGAAAGATCGGGCATCGACGGAAGTCGACATCAAAGCGTTCACGGAAGCGGGCCTTGAAGCGGGTCACGGCGTCTTTTTGCAGCGGGAACTCGCGAGCGGGCAGCAGCCTTACCGACTCGACCTTGTCTATCGAGCGCTGGTTCTCCGGGTCGAAGGTGCGCAGGGTCTCGATTTCGTCGTCGAACAGGTCGATCCGGTACGGCAGCTTGCTGCCCATCGGGAACAGGTCGATCAGGGCGCCTCGCACTGCAAATTCACCATGTTCATACACGGTGTCAACGCAGCGATAACCACTGGCCTCAAGCCGGGTACGCATCTGTTCCACGTCCAGCTTCTGGCCGATATCCAGCACCAGGCTGCTGCCGAGCAAGAACTTGGTCGGCGCAAGGCGATGTAGGGCGGTGGTAATCGGCACTACCAAAACCCCATGACTCAGCTCCGGCAGCCGGTACAGGCTGGCGATACGCTGGGAGATGATGTCCTGGTGAGGAGAAAAGAGATCGTAGGGCAGGGTTTCCCAGTCGGGAAAATGCAGCACCGGCAACTCGGGCGCGAAAAACCTCAGCTCTTGCTCAAGGCGTTCTGCACTTTGGCTGTCGGCGGTCAGGAGCAGGGTGAAGCGCTTGGCGGCGCTGGCGGCCTCGGCAATCGCAAGGCTCAGGGCGGCACCGGGCAAGTTGCTCCAGTGCTGTTTACCTGCCGTAGCAGGGAGTTTCGGTAGACGCAGGACGGGCACGGAAGGTTGAGCTCCAAGCGTTGCGGCAAAGTCTGCAATTGTAACGGGCCAAGGGGCAGGCTGTCAGTTGCAGTCTTTGAACGGCGTTGAATTCAGCGTGAGTTATCGAACATGGGGGTGTGAGAGGGGCTGCTCAAGGGCTGCAGGCCCATAAAAATGCCGGTGTTATAAAAATATTCGCCTATATTTACGGGAGCTTAATCGTTTCAGTAACGGCGTATGACAGGCGTGCATTGCCCCTGAATGGGCGCGGCGGCATAATGTAGCCCCTTTTTTCAGCCCCTACATGTGGAAGGTTCCCGTGACTCAGAAGCCCGACCAGTGTCTTGGTGAATGGATCGACCGTGAAGCACTCGCAGAAGCGATGATTCCGCTTATCGGTCAGCTATACCGCAATAACAATGTGGTTAGCTCGATCTATGGCCGCAGCCTGATCAACCGTTCAGTCATTGCGATTCTCAAAGCTCACCGCTTTGCTCGCCATCGTCAGTCCGATGATATCGAATTGTCCGTGCACGAAACTTTCCCTCTGCTAAAGGCAATGAGCGAGCTCAAGCTCGGCGCTGCCTCGGTAGACCTGGGCAAGCTGGCCGTCAAGTTCAAGGCCGAAGGCAATGGCCGCACGGCTGAGCAGTTTGTACGCGAAGAGCTGGCCGATGTAGTGGGTCAGCAAAACGCTTCTGCACGCAAAGGTACTGACGTTGTTCTGTACGGCTTCGGTCGTATCGGCCGTCTGCTGGCGCGCATCCTGATCGAGAAAACCGGTGGTGGCGACGGTCTGCGTCTGCGTGCCATCGTTGTGCGCAAAGGCGCCGACAACGATCTGGTCAAGCGTGCAAGCCTGCTGCGTCGTGACTCGGTACATGGCCCGTTTGATGGCACCATCGTTGTCGATGAAGTCAACAACACCATCACTGCCAACGGCAACCTGATCCAGGTGATCTACGCGAAGAACCCTACCGAGGTGGATTACACCCAGTACGGCATCAAGAACGCCCTGCTGGTGGACAACACCGGTGTTTGGCGTGACGCAGACGGCCTGGGCCAGCACTTGCAGTGCCCTGGTATCGACCGCGTTGTCCTGACCGCTCCGGGCAAGGGCAAGCTGAAGAACATCGTTCACGGCATCAACCACGGCGAAATCACTGCTGACGACAAGATCGTTTCGGCGGCATCCTGCACCACCAACGCCATCGTGCCGGTGCTCAAGGCTGTCAACGACAAGTTCGGCATCGTCAACGGTCACGTTGAAACGGTTCACTCGTACACCAACGACCAGAACCTGATCGACAACTTCCACAAGGGCGATCGCCGTGGTCGCAGCGCCGCGCTGAACATGGTTATCACCGAGACGGGAGCTGCTACCGCTGCTGCCAAGGCTTTGCCTGAGCTGGCCGGCAAGCTGACCGGTAACGCGATCCGCGTTCCGACGCCAAACGTTTCGATGGCCATTCTCAACCTGAACCTTGAGAAACCGGCTACCCGTGAAGAAATGAACGAGTACCTGCGCCACATGGCGTTGCACTCCGATCTGCACAAGCAAATCGACTACGTGAGCTCGCAGGAAGTGGTTTCCACTGACTTCGTGGGTTCGCGTCACGCCGGTGTAGTGGATGCTGAAGCCACTATCTGCAATGACAACCGCGTTGTGCTGTACGTTTGGTACGACAACGAATTCGGTTACAGCTGCCAGGTAGTACGCGTGATGGAAGACATGGCCGGGGTTAACCCGCCAGCGTTCCCACGCTAAGTAAGCGCCGCAACTGAAAACGCCCCGACTGGTTCGGGGCGTTTTTATGTGTGCTGCAAAAACCATGTAGTCGCTGCCGCAGGCTGCGAAGGGTTGCGGAGCAACCCGTTTTCTTCAACGCACCGCAGCCCCAAACGCAGCCTGCGGCAGCGACTACAGGTCAGGCATTGGTCGGTACCGCCGTACGCAACTGGTGCTTGTCGCCGCGGAACAACACCACAGTCGCGATCAGCCCCAGCACTGCTGCGCCGGTCAGCCACAGGCCGGGAGCGGCCTTGTTGTCCAGTACGTGGATCAGGTAGGTGCAGGCCGCCGGGGTAAAGCCGCCGAAGGTCGCAGTCGCCAGGCTGTAAGCCAGTGAAAATCCGGTGGTGCGCACTTCAATCGGCATGATTTCGGTCAGGGCAACCACCATTGCACCGTTGTACGAGCCATACAGGAAGGACAACCACAGCTCGACAATCAGCAGGTGGCTGAAGCTCGGGTTGGCCACCAGCCATGACAGCGCCGGATAGGCCGTCAGGATCGCGAGAAGGGTTGCGCCCAGCAGCAGCGGCTTGCGCCCAATCTTGTCTGACAGCGCGCCCATGACCGGTAGCCAGAAGAAGTTCGACAGGCCAATGCACACCGTCACCAGCAAGGCTTCAAGGTCGGTGAGGTGCAGCTCTGCCTTGCCGAATGTCGGGGTGTAGGCGGTGATCAGATAGAACGACACGGTCGTCATGACCACCAGTGCCATGCCACCCAGTACCAGGCCAAAATTCAGCCTGATAGAGCGCATGATTTCCCCCAGGGTAGGGTGATGTTTGCGGGCTTCGAACTCGGGGGTTTCTTCCATTGAGCGTCGGATGACAAAGATCACCGGGACGATCATGCACCCCAGCAGGAACGGGATGCGCCAGCCCCATTCACCCATTTCTTCGGGGCTCAGCCAGTGGTTGAGGCCAACCCCGAGCAAGCCGGCAAATACCACCGCAGCCTGCTGGCTTGCAGATTGCCAGCTGACGAAGAAGCCTTTGCGCCCTGGAGTGGCGATTTCAGCCAGGTACACCGACACCCCGCCCAGTTCCACGCCCGCCGAAAAGCCTTGCAGCAAGCGACCGAGCAATACCAGCAGAGGAGCCGCCACACCCAGGGTGGCGTAGCCCGGCACGCAGGCAATCAGCACCGTGCCCATCGCCATTAGTGCGAGGGTAATGATCAGCCCTTTGCGGCGGCCATGACGGTCGATGTAGGCGCCGAGGAAAATCGCACCCAGTGGGCGCATGAGGAAGCCCGCACCGAAGGTCGCCAGGGCGAGCATCAGAGAGGCAAAGGCGCTATCGCTTGGAAAGAAGGTTTTGGCAATGGCCGTGGCGTAAAAGCCAAAGACCATGAAGTCGAACATCTCTAGGAAGTTACCGCTGACAACGCGAAAAATCGCCTTGCCTTTGCCCGTACTGGAGGCCATCAGAAATCACCCGCTTTTATCTGTTTTTATGCGCAATCCGTGTTTTTACTCGTCCTCACTGCAAGATCAAGGCGTACGCCATTGTGCAAAACAGTTTTGTAACCATATGTGTATCAGAAATTGTAGGCAACATTTGTTGTCGCTACACGGGCGGGCTAGGGCTCTTGCGCCAATAAAGCCAGGCGGAGTTTGTCGGGCAAACCTTGAGGTGCGAGCCAGATTCCCAGATAGACCTTGGCCAGTTCCTGATTCTGGCTATTGAAAATAACGGCGCCATTACGCTCGACGTTCAGACCGCGTTGGGGGTTGTAGTCCAGGGCATAGCGATCGCCGCGCTTGATGTTGCCGAAGCTGGCTTGCAGTTTTTTTAACGGGGCGTCGAGGTTGGCCAGGGTGGTGGCGGGGTGTTGGCGTTTCAGGATGGTGGCAGACGCCTGGGTGATATCGCTGTGATCCAGATCCCGCAGATAGAACAACTCGAGACGCAAGTCGCGTTGTTCGTTAAACGCCTGCTCAGGGCTGATGCCGGGAGGGGTGAACAGGGCGGCGGCATAGATGTCGGCCCAGAGATAGGTCAGTACGATCTGGCCTTTACGTACCATTGGTGTTGTGTTGGCTTGTGCCAGGGCGGGGAAGTTGGCTTCCTTAAATCGTGCAGTCTCGTCTGCCGGGCTGGCGGCGCTATGGAGCAGCAACAATACGATCAATAACTTGCGCATGATGGATGTGCTCTGATCGATGGGTTTGATCGCCGGGCTGTAGTCGCTGCCGAAGGCTGCGAGGGGTTCAGTGGCGTTTCCAGGAATACGGGTTGCTGCGCAACCCTTCGCAGCCTACGGCAGCGACTACATCGGAGAGTGAAGCTCAATCGCCGATGTAGTGAATACAAAAATAGCCAACGACCAGACCAAGGGTTAATGTTCGCGGCGTTCAGGCTTCTATAGACTGTGCCCCACGTTTTGATCCTTCATGGCGCTGGCCGCGACATGATTTAGCCGCAGGTGCCCACAGGGGTGCCACGGCCTGTTCTGAGGAGTACGCATGGCTGTCTACAACTACGACGTAGTGGTACTGGGTTCCGGCCCGGCAGGAGAAGGTGCGGCAATGAACGCCGCAAAAGCAGGGCGCAAGGTAGCGATGGTCGACAGTCGACGTCAGGTCGGCGGCAACTGCACGCACTTGGGCACTATCCCGTCCAAAGCCCTGCGTCACTCGGTTCGCCAGATCATGCAGTTCAACACCAATCCGATGTTTCGGGCCATTGGCGAACCGCGCTGGTTCTCGTTTCCGGACGTACTGAAAAGCGCCGAAAAAGTCATCTCCAAGCAGGTCGCCTCGCGCACCGGCTACTACGCCCGCAATCGCGTAGACCTGTTCTTCGGCACCGGCAGCTTCACCGACGAGCAAACCATCGAAGTGGTCTGCGCCAATGGCGTAGTCGAAACCCTGATGGCCAAGCAAATCATCGTTGCCACCGGCTCGCGTCCTTATCGCCCGGCCGATATCGATTTCAGCCACTCCCGTATCTACGATAGCGACACCATCCTGAGCCTGGGCCACACCCCGCGTAAGCTGATTGTTTACGGTGCTGGCGTGATCGGGTGTGAATACGCGTCGATCTTCAGCGGCCTGGGTGTGTTGGTCGAGCTGGTGGATAACCGCGAACAACTGCTGAGCTTCCTCGACTCCGAGATCTCGCAGGCGTTGAGCTACCACTTCAGCAACAACAACATCACCGTACGCCACAACGAAGAGTACGAGCGGGTTGAAGGCGTTGAAAACGGCGTGATCCTGCACCTCAAGTCGGGCAAGAAGATCAAGGCCGATGCCTTGCTCTGGTGTAATGGCCGTACGGGCAACACCGACCAGCTTGGGCTGGAAAACATTGGCATCAAGGCCAATGGCCGTGGCCAGATCACCGTTGATGAAAACTACCGCACCACCGTGCCGAACATCTATGCCGCAGGCGATGTGATCGGCTGGCCAAGTCTGGCCAGTGCCGCCCATGACCAGGGGCGCTCGGCAGCGGGCAGCATCGTCGATAACGGCAGCTGGCGCTTCGTCAATGATGTGCCGACCGGTATCTACACCATTCCCGAGATCAGCTCGATCGGCAAGAACGAGCAAGAGCTGACCCAGGCCAAGGTGCCGTACGAAGTGGGCAAGGCGTTCTTCAAGAGCATGGCGCGGGCGCAGATTGCCGGTGAGCCTCAGGGCATGCTGAAAATCCTGTTCCACCGTGAAACCCTGGAAGTGCTGGGTGTTCACTGCTTCGGCTATCAAGCGTCAGAGATCGTGCATATCGGTCAGGCGATCATGAACCAGCCGGGTGAACTCAATACCCTGAAGTACTTTGTGAACACCACGTTCAACTACCCGACCATGGCTGAAGCCTATCGGGTAGCGGCTTACGATGGCCTCAACCGGCTTTTTTAAGCGGCTCCGGCCGGTGGCCTGAGCCGGCCGGGGAGACCGATTTCAGCCATTCCCGAGGGTGGCAGTGGCCAAACCGGGAAAGTCTGTAATCAGGCTATCTACGCCGAAGTCGGCGAGCCTGCGCATCAGCGCAGGTTCGTTGACTGTCCACACCGACACATGCAAGCCCTGGCGCTGCGCTTTTTCAAGGCGTTCAGGCGTACAGAGTGTCCAGTTGAGTGCCAGCATCTCGCAGCCATAACTCTGGGCGACCTTGATCGGGTCGAGCCAGGCGTATTCGGCTACCAGTCCCCGTGACAGGTCCGGGGTCAATTCCAGCGCAGCCTTGAGCACTTCGCGCGAACTTGAAGTGACGGTGACTTTGTCCATCGCGCCGTGACGTACTGCCATTTCTCGAATCGCCAGCACGGTCGTTGCTGCGCGGGTGCGCGATGCGCTTTTGACTTCCAGTTGCCAGTGTTCGAAATCGCACTTTTCAAACAGTTCTTCAAGGCGCGGGATCGGGCACGGGTGCATCCAGCCCGGGCCGCCCTTGCGTGCGTCATAAGTCACCAGGTCGGCAGCGGTATGCTCGATCACCTTGCCGCGTCGGTCGGTGGTGCGCTTGAGAGTGGGGTCGTGGATAACCATCAACTCGCCATCTTTGGACAAGTGCAGGTCGAGTTCACAACGACGCACGCCATGCTTGAGGCATTGCTCAAAGCTGGCAAGCGTGTTTTCCGGTGCTTCGCCCTTGGCGCCGCGATGGCCATAAATCAGAGTCACAATTGCTCCTTGTAAAGAGTGCTCGCGGCCCGGTGGTTACTCGGGCGCGGATTCGTTTTGTTCGCGGGCCAGGCGGCGTGCCTGAGCCTGTTTTTGCAAAATGTAGCGCGCCAGCAGCTGGCGTTGGGTATCGGTGATGGATTCAAATTCGGCGATGATCGTGAAGCGGTCATCCTGCGCCAGGCACTCGATGACGCGGGCGCGCAACAACAAGCCCAGAGCTTGTGGCATCAGTACCAGCTTGAGCGAAAGGTGGCTGCCCGCCAGGCAGGCCTGGGGATGATGAAACTCGATACCGCCCTCGGACAGTTTTACCGGCTGCAGTTCACCGATCTTGCCCAGTACGGTTTGCGCGACAATCTGGCTGAGCAGCTCGACGCGTTTGTTCAGGGTCTTGAGGTAGCTGGAAAGCGTGCGGTCACGTTCGCTGATCTGGCGCAGCAAGTGTTGGGACTCGAATTCGCTCAGGTGTAATTCACTGAGCAAATTGAACAATGGCGACGCATCCTGCAACACTTCACCGCTCGCGGCTTCGAGGGCCGACAGCGGGGTTATTTCCAGTGCGATCATATCCTCGATACGGTAGTATTCGCGGCGATCTGCGTCATTTAATGTCGACATGGCGAACCCGTGATGGCGGCTGTGGTCTGAGTGTAAAGCTGCTTATCAGGCCCCGCCACAAGGACGTCTTCTTTTCCCTCGAACAAGCCCCGACATGTTCAGACCTCTCTCTTTATTTATCGGCACGCGTTATACCCGTGCAAAGCGCCGCAATCATTTTGTGTCGTTCATTTCTCTGACTTCAATGATCGGACTCGCCCTCGGCGTGGTTGTGATGATTGTGGTGTTGTCGGTGATGAACGGTTTCGATCATGAGATGCGCACCCGCGTGCTGGGCATGGTGCCCCACGCGACCATCGTCGGCGATCAACCGATCAGCGACTGGCAAAGCCTGGCCGCCAGGGTCAAGCAAAACCCCAAAGTGGAGGCCGTGGCGCCATTCACCCAGATGCAGGGTTTGCTGACCAATGACGGCAATGTGCAGAAGGTACTGCTCAATGCCATCGACCCGGCGCAGGAGCGCAATGTCTCGATCATCGATCAATTCATGCAGCAGGGGCAGCTCGACTCGCTGACCCCCGGCAGCTTCGGCATCATCATTGGCGACAAGGCCGCGAAAAAACTCGGTGTGGCCGTCGGCGACAAGCTGACGTTTGTCGCGCCCGAAGTCACGGTGACGCCGGCCGGGATGTTCCCGCGCATGAAGCGATTCACTGTGCAGGGCATTTTTCATGTCGGCGCCGGTGAGATCGACGGCTACCTGGGTATTACCAACTTGCAGGACCTGGCGCGCCTGCAGCGCTGGAAACCTGACCAGGTGCAAGGCCTGCGGCTGAAGTTCGATGATCTGTTCGAGGCGCCACGTACCGCGTGGGAAATCGCCCAGCAGTTGGGTGAAAGCCAGTATTACGCCCGTGACTGGACCCGTACCCACGGCAATCTGTACCAGGCCATCCGCATGGAAAAAGCCATGATCGGCCTGCTGTTGCTGCTGATTGTGGCCGTGGCCGCGTTCAACATCATTTCCACGCTGGTGATGGTGGTCAATGACAAGAAAGGCGATATCGCGATCCTGCGTACCCTGGGTGCGACCCCGGGCACGATCATGGCGACCTTTATGGTGCAAGGCACTGTTATCGGCGTGGTCGGGACCGCGATCGGTGCGGTGGTCGGCATGTTTGCGGCGCTCAATGTCAGCGCCGCAATCTCTGCGCTCGAAGGCCTGATCGGGCACAAGTTTCTCAATGCCGACGTGTATTTCATCGACTACCTGCCTTCGCAATTGCAGGCGCAGGACGTGTTGATGGTGTGCGGTGCGGCATTGGTTCTGAGTTTCCTCGCGACCTTGTACCCGGCCTGGCGTGCTGCGCGCACCCAGCCTGCGCAGGCGCTTCGTTATGAGTGAGTTGGGCATGAAAGATCAAGCAGTGTTGAGTTGCCGCGACCTGGGCAAGTCCTACGAGGAAGGCCCTGAGTCGGTGGTGGTGCTGTCGGGCCTGCAGCTTGAGCTGCACCCCGGTGAGCGGGTGGCGATCGTCGGTACTTCGGGTTCGGGCAAAAGTACGTTGCTCAATATGCTCGGCGGCCTCGATACCCCGACCACCGGCAGCGTCTGGCTGGCCGGTGAAGAGCTGTCGGCGCTGGGCGAAAAGGCCCGCGGCCTGTTGCGCAATCGTTCGTTGGGTTTCGTTTATCAGTTCCACCACTTGTTGCCCGAGTTCACCGCACTGGAAAACGTCTGTATGCCATTGTTGATCGGCAAGACGGCGATCCCCGAGGCGCGCGAACGTGCGACAGCACTGTTGACCCGTGTTGGCCTGGGTCATCGACTGGAGCACAAGCCGTCGGAACTGTCGGGTGGCGAGCGTCAGCGTGTGGCGATTGCCCGCGCACTGGTCAACAAGCCGGGTCTGGTGATGCTCGATGAGCCTACGGGCAACCTTGACTCCCACACCGCCCAGGGTATCCAGGACCTGATGCTGGAACTCAGCACTTCGATGCGCACTGCGTTCCTGGTGGTGACTCACGACATGAATCTGGCCCGCCAGATGGACCGCGTGTTGCACCTGCAGGACGGTCGTCTGACCCCGATCTGATCGGCCAGAACCCGACGCCTGCAAACGGGCGTCGGGTCTTCAATTTTTATACGGTGCCCGCGAATGTTCAGACCGTTATCGATTTTTATCGGCACGCGCTATACCCGCGCCAAGCGCCGCAATCGTTTTGTCTCGTTTATCTCCATGACCTCGATGATCGGCCTCGCCCTGGGCGTGCTGGCGATGATCGTGGTGTTGTCGGTGATGAACGGTTTTCAGCGCGAAATGAGTAACCGCATCCTGGGTATGGTGCCCCACGCGACCATCGTTGGCGTAAAGCCGATCGATGACTGGCGCCCGGTGGCCGATGCCGCGATGAAGAACCCCGAGGTCACGGCAGCCGTGCCGTTTACCGAGCTGGACGGCATGCTGTCCTTCAAGGGTTCGATGCAGCCGATCCAGATCAGCGGTATCGATCCGGCGCAGGAAGGCAAAGTCTCGATCGTGACCCAGAACATCGTGCAGGGCAGTCTTGAAGACTTGAAGCCCGGTGAGTTTGGCGTGGTGCTGGGTGACATTACCGCACGGCGCTTTCGTCTGGCGGTCGGGGACAAGATCACTTTGATCGTGCCCGAGGCCAGTACCGCACCGGGCGGGATTACCCCGCGTTTGCAGCGCCTGAATGTGGTGGGCATCTTCAAGGTCGGTGCCGAGCTGGATGGCACCATGGGCCTGATCCATAGGGAAGATGCTGCCGCCATTCAACACTGGGAACCCAATCAGGTGCAAAGCGTGCGTCTGGCGGTCAAGGACCTGTACGCGGCGCCGCAGGTTTCACAGCAGGTCGCAACCGGCCTGGGCGCGGCCTACAAGGCAGATGACTGGACCCACACCCAGGGCAGTCTGTTCAGTGCCATGAAAATGGAAAAAACCATGATCGGCCTGTTGCTGCTGATGATCGTTGCCGTTGCCGCGTTCAACATCATTGCCACGCTGATCATGGTGGTGAATGACAAGGGGGCGGATATCGCGATCCTGCGCACCATCGGTGCCACGCCGCGGCAGATCATGGCCATCTTCATGGTTCAGGGCACGGTGATCGGTATTGTCGGCACCTTGATTGGCGGTGTGCTGGGGGTGATCGCGGCGTTGAATGTCAGCGAACTGGTGGGCTGGATGGAGCGGGTGTCCGGGCAGCACATCTTCAGTTCCGATGTGTACTTCGTCAGCAACTTGCCATCAGAGTTGCAAGGCGGCGATGTGGCATTGATCTGCGGTGCGGGCTTTGTGCTGAGCTTTCTGGCCACGCTTTATCCTGCGTACCGGGCGGCGAAAATCCAGCCGGCCCACGCGTTGCGTTATTCCTGACAGGTGGGAGCGGGCTTGCTCGCGATGCAAGCTGCGCGGTGTTTAAGTCACACCGCGTCGATGCCATCGCGAGCAAGCCCGCTCCCACAGTTAAGTAAACCGGTCAGACCGGCAACTCAATCACAAACTGCGTTAGCCCCTCCTGCGACTCACACTTGATCTGCCCGCCATGGGCGCGAATGATCGATTGGGTGATCGCCAGCCCCAACCCTGCATGTTCGCTACTGCCTTCGCGGCGGGCAGGGTCTGCCCGATAAAACCGGTCAAACAGGCGCGGCAGCAGTTCGGCAGGAATCCCCGGACCAGTGTTCTCAATGCGGATGCGCACACTGCCCGGCAAAGCCTCAATCAGCACCTTGATCGCACCGCCACCCGGCGTGTAGCGCAGGGCGTTATCCAGCAGGTTGGAGAGGGCGCGGCGCAGCATGCTGCGGTCGCCTGCAAGGTGCGCACTGCCTTGGCGTGTCAGTTCGATCTGCGAGTCCTCGGCCAGTAGCGCGTAAAACTCCAGCAACGCATCGACTTCCCTGCCAAGGTCCAGCGGTTCGCGGCGCGGTGTGAGCAAACCATGATCGGCCTTGGCCAGGTACAGCATGTCGTTGACCAACTGCGCCATCCATTGCAGTTCTTCAAGGTTGCTGTGCAGGGTCTCGCGATACTCTTCGATGTCTCTTGGGCGAGTCAGGGTGACTTGGGTGTGGGTCAGGAGGTTGGACAGTGGTGTGCGCAGTTCATGCGCAATATCGGCGGAGAAGGCCGACAGTCGCTGAAAAGAATCGTCCAGGCGCTCCAGCATGGCGTTAAAGGCCGTTGCCAGGTCTGCCAGCTCGGCAGGCATTTGTTCCTGGGGCAGGCGGGCGTTGAGTGAGTCCGCCGAAACACTGGCTGCAATCGCGCTCATGCGACGCAAGGGCCGCAGGCCGCTACGGGCCGCCCAGGCGCCCAGGATCGCCGTGGCCAGCGCCGAGAGGCCGACGGTCATCCAGATCAGGCGTTGCATGCGCTGCAGGAAGTGCTGGTGGTGGGTGATGTCCAGTAACAGCGTCAGATGCGGCGTGTTGGGGGTGTTGTCCTGCGGCACCAGTACGCGGTAATCGGTGCCATTGATTTGCAGGCTGCCCAGCCCTGGTTGCGTCGAAAGTTCCAGGGGTAGCCGCGGCGAACTGTCAAACCACAGATGCCCGTCCTGGCCGCGGACCCGTACTGCAAGATCCGGCTGGTGGGCCAGGTCCTGTAGCAGTGCCGGCAGGCGCAGGGTGAAACGTTCCAGGGTGTCCGCCCCTTGCAGGGTGCTGCGCAAGACCGCGAGACGGCTTTCCATCAGTTGCTGGTCGAGCTCGACGAAATGCACTTCACTGGCCCGTCCGAACAGCACCCCGGCAAACAGCGACACCACCGCGGTACAGCCCGCAAACAGCAGTGCCAGGCGGCTGCTCAGTGACAGGTTGCGCATCAACTGCTGCGCTCTTCGAGTACGTAGCCCATGCCGCGTACGGTGTGGATCAGCTTTTGCTCATGGTTGTCGTCGATTTTCAGGCGCAGGCGGCGAATCGCGACTTCGATGACGTTGGTGTCACTGTCAAAGTTCATGTCCCACACCTGCGAAGCAATCAATGACTTGGGCAGGACTTCACCCTGACGACGCAACAGCAACTCCAGCAGGGAAAACTCCTTGGCGGTGAGGTCTATGCGTTGGCCGTTGCGTTCTGCGCGGCGGCGGATCAGGTCCAGGCGCAGGTCGGCCAGCTGCAGGCTGGTTTCCTGGGGGGCGTTGTTGCCCCGGCGCAGCAGGCTGCGCACCCGTGCCAGCAATTCGGAAAATGCAAACGGCTTGACCAGATAATCGTCGGCCCCCAGCTCCAGACCGTGGACTCGGTCTTCGACCGCATCCCGTGCAGTCAAAAACAACACCGGCAAGCTCAGTCCTGCGCTGCGCACCGCTTGCAGGATTTGCCAGCCATCGCGGCCCGGCAGCATGACGTCGAGAATCAGCAGCGAGTAATCGCCGGTCAATGCCAGGTGTTGTCCGGTAATGCCATCGGCGGCCAGTTCCGTGGTGAACCCGGCCTCGCTCAAGCCCTGGCGCAAGTACTGTCCGGTTTTGACCTGGTCTTCGACAATCAGCAGTTTCATGGTTGACTCATCGTAAAAATTAACCTCGGTCTTATACCTTGGTGCTGGTGATGCAGGTTCAAGCTGACAAATTTGTAATCTTACGGTCAGTTGAATGCCAGTACCGGGGTTTTAAAGTGGCGCAAAGCCTCACCTTTGGTTTCTGGGAGTAAGTATGACTGTACGTATCCGTTTGTCGCTCGCGGGCTGTTTGTTGGCCCTGAGCTTGCCTGTCATGGCGTCGCCTGCGGGGCACTCTGATTTTGGCCAGCCTGCGCCCGCCGCCAGTGCGACGCGCACGGTGGAGATCGACATGACCGATATGGCTTTCACACCCAAGTCGTTGGACGTGAAAGCCGGTGAGACCGTACGTTTTGTACTGGTCAACAAAGGGCAGTTGCTCCATGAGTTCAACCTGGGCAATGCGGCGATGCACGCGGCGCACCAGAAAGAAATGCTCGAAATGCAGCAGAGCGGCATGCTCACGCCGACGGGCATGGGACATGGGGGCATGGATCACTCATCCATGGGGCACGGTTCGAAGGAGATGCCCGGTATGAAGCATGATGACCCCAACAGCGTGCTGGTCGAGCCGGGTAAAACCGCCGAGCTGACCTGGACCTTCACCCGGGGCGATAACCTGGAATTCGCCTGCAACGTGCCCGGTCACTACCAGGCTGGCATGGTCGGCAAGGTCAACGTAGCGCCTTAAAACACCCTTATCGTCAGTGAACGCTGAAAGCCTGGCTCAAACCCGATAGAATTACCGGGTTTTTCTAGCCAGGTTTTTGTCATGCATCCCGCCGCCGAACATTCCCCGCTGGGCAAGTCCAGTGAATACATCAGCACCTACACCCCGTCCTTGCTGTTCCCGATCCCGCGTGCGGCGAAATGGGCAGAGCTGGGGCTGAGCGCCGAAACGCTGCCTTATGTCGGGGTGGATTTCTGGACCTGCTTCGAGCTGTCGTGGCTGTTGCCATCGGGCAAGCCGGTTGTCGCCATTGGTGAGTTCTGCTTTGCCGCCGATTCACCGAATATCGTCGAGTCCAAGTCGTTCAAGCTGTACTTGAACTCCCTGAACCAGA
This sequence comes from Pseudomonas sp. NKUCC02_KPG, assembly GCF_019345465.1. Classification (GTDB taxonomy): domain Bacteria; phylum Pseudomonadota; class Gammaproteobacteria; order Pseudomonadales; family Pseudomonadaceae; genus Aquipseudomonas. Next base: position 43,985 of record NZ_JAHKRC010000012.1, on the reverse strand, counting down.
GCGTTTTTGCGGATACGCCGAGCCTTGAAGCCACATTGCAGGCAGATTTGTCCGCAGCATCCGGCAAGCCTGTCAGCGTGCGCGTACGTAGCTTGAATGATGTCCAGGCCGATGGCGTAGGCGTTTTGCCGGGTATCTGCATTGATGACCTGGATATCTCGGTCAGCGATTACGAACAGCCCCGTCCTGAGTTGCTCCAGTGCGATGGCTCACAGGTCGTGGAAGAAAGCGTTTACAGCCACTTGCTCAAATCCAACTGCCCGGTTACCAGTCAGCCTGACTGGGGCACTGTCGTGGTGCAATACCGTGGAGCGGCGCTGGATCACGCCAGTTTGCTGGCGTATCTGGTGAGCTTTCGCCAGCACTCGGACTTCCACGAGCAATGTGTGGAGCGGATCTTTCTCGACTTGCAGCGTTTGCTCAAGCCCGAGAAGTTGACCGTGTATGCGCGCTATGTGCGCCGTGGCGGGCTGGATATCAACCCGTACCGCAGCACCGAAGCGGTCGAGTTCCAGAATGTGCGGTTGGTGCGTCAGTAATACGCTGTGATTCATATGGGAGCGGGCTTGCTCGCGACAGGTCTATGCGGTTTGCCTGACAAGCCGCGTCGCCTGAATCGCGAGCAAGCCCGCTCCCACAGAGTTTTGCTTAGCCGTTATTCAGCGCCTTGGCCTGCTCAAGTACCGCCTCGACATGCCCCGGCACTTTCACGCCGCGCCACTCGTGGCGTAGCACACCGTCCTTGTCGATCAGGAATGTGCTGCGATCAACGCCCATGTACTCTTTGCCGTACAGTTTTTTCAGCTTGATCACATCAAACAGCTGACACAGGGCTTCGTCCTTGTCGCTCAGCAACTCAAACGGAAAACCTTGCTTGGCCTTGAAGTTCTCGTGGGACTTGAGGCTGTCGCGGGACACACCGAACACTTCGGTGTTGGCCGCCTGAAACTCGGCGTAATGGTCACGAAAACCCTGGCCCTCGGTGGTGCAGCCCGGCGTGCTGTCCTTGGGATAGAAGTAAATCACCACCTGCTTGCCTTTGAGCCCCGCCAAAGTGACGGTCTGCTCGCTGGTTGCCGGGATCTGGAAGTCGTCTACGGGTTGGTCAATTGCAACGGCCATTGAGTCGGTTTCCTTACATCGGGTTCTGTGGGCGCCACGGTTCGATCAGTGCATCCAGGTTCAGCGCATCGGCGAAGTCCAGAAACTGATCACGCAGCCAGCTGATTTGTATGCCGGCCGGCAAGGTCACGGTGAACGTGGCATTGAGCATGGTGCCGCCGGTTTGTGGAGCCTGATAGGTGTCGCATGTCAGGTTTTCCAGCTCTACGTTGTGGTCCATGAAGAACTGGCACAGCTCGTTGATGATGTCCGAGCGGTAGGCCGAGCTCACATAGGCTACGTAGGGCAGTGCTTGCGGGCGAGTTTCAAGGGCGGCACTGCGCACAACATTGACGCTGAACGCATGTTTTTTGGCCAGCGCGGGCAGGCCGGCTTCGAGGCGCGCCAGGGCGTCCCAGCTGCCTGTTATTTCCAGGATCAGCGCACTGCATTCGCCGTGGCGAGTCAGGCGCGAGGTTACGACGGCGCAGCGATTATCATGGCTGGCGCGACACAGGACGTTAGTCAGCTCCATTGGGTTGGCGCCAAGGGCACTGATGACAAGGAATTGTTCGCGGACTGTGGGGGTGGACATGCAGCCTTCCTAAAACGATGAGCGGTCAGTACGGTCGATGGGGAGCGAGCTGAATATCAGCCGACACTTGAGCGCCGAAGCCCGCCAATACAGCGTTACAGGCGGTTTGCAGGCTCTGCAAACCGCGCTCGGCGGCGTTTGGGCGGGGCTTTGGGCGCTTGCTGAAGGCCTGTGAAACAGACTTGCGCACACATCAGTACCAATCAAAGGCTGAAGGGTAGCGAAAAGCAACGCTAAGGGGAATGCTCATCGGGCGCGCTGTTGCTTGTGCAAGGGTCATGGCGCCAGTACCATTACGGCTCTCTTTTTCCGGCAGGAGCGGTTGCATGATTGCGGGCAGTATGGTGGCACTGGTCACACCCATGGATGCACAAGGTCGTCTTGATTGGGACGCTCTGAGCAAACTGGTGGACTTTCACCTGCAAGAGGGCACCAACGCCATTGTTGCCGTTGGCACCACAGGTGAATCGGCAACTCTGGATGTGAACGAACACATCGAAGTGATTCGTCACGTTGTCAAACAGGTTGCAGGACGTATTCCGGTGATTGCCGGTACGGGCGCCAACTCGACGCGTGAAGCGATCGAACTGACCGCCAATGCGAAGGCCGCTGGCGCCGACGCATGTCTGCTGGTGACTCCGTATTACAACAAGCCGACCCAGGAAGGCTTGTACCAGCACTTCAAGGCCATCGCCGAAGCGGTCGATATCCCGCAGATCCTTTACAACGTTCCGGGCCGTACCGCCTGCGACATGCTGCCGGCAACCGTTGTGCGCCTGTCGACGGTGCCGAACATCATCGGCATCAAGGAAGCCACCGGCGACCTGACCCGCGTACCGACCATCCTGGCAGGCGTCAGCAGCGACTTCCTGGTGTACTCCGGTGACGACGCGACCGCAGTCGAGCTGATCCTGCTCGGCGGCAAGGGTAATATCTCGGTGACCGCCAACGTTGCGCCACGAGACATGAGCGACCTGTGCGCCGCTGCGATGTGTGGCGATGCCGTCACTGCTCGCGCGCTCCACGAAAAGCTGATGCCGCTCAATAAAACCCTGTTTATCGAATCCAACCCTATCCCCGTGAAATGGGCGCTGCATGAAATGGGCTTGATGTCGGACGGTATCCGTCTGCCTCTCACCTGGCTCAGCGAGCCTTGCCACGAACCACTGCGTCAGGCAATGCGCCAGTCCGGTGTCTTGGTTTAATTGAGGAAGCACTACGCATGAAGCGATTGGCCGGACTTTCCGCACTAGCCGTGATTATTTCCAGCACCAGCGGCTGCGGTTGGCTGTGGGGTCAAGACGGGTATTTCCGTGACCGTGGCAGCGATTATCTGGAGGCGCGTCAAACCCCTCCCATGCAGTTGCCACCCGGTGTCCAGACTGACAAACGCCTGGTCCCGCTGTTGCCGATCCCTGGCAACGTGCCTGACGACAACGTCAAGGGCGAATTTGAGGTGCCGCGTCCACAGCCATTGGCTGTAACCGCCAGTGCCAGTGACTTCAGCCTTCAAAAAAGCGGCGACAGCCGTTGGGTGATGGCGCAGCGCTCTCCGTCCGAAGTCTGGCCGGTGGCAATGCAGTTCTTCCAGGACAACGGTTTCAGCATTGACGAGCAGCGCCCGCAAACCGGCGAATTCACAACCACCTGGCAGCGTGCTGACGAGCTTTCGGCTCCAATGGCCCGCCATGTGGGCAGCAGCGGCCTGGCCGCCGACAGCGAGACCCGCCTGCGGGTTCGCATCGAGCCGGGTGTGCAGCGCAACACCAGTGAAATCTATGTCGTCAGTGCCAACCGCCCGGCCGGCAGCACTGCCGACGTCGATTTCGCCACCCGTTCGGTCAACACCGGTCTGGATGCAGCCCTGGTTGATGAGATGCTCATCAGCATGAACCGTAACGCCGAGAAGGGCGGTTCGGTATCGTTGCTTGCAGCACGTGATTTCGACACCCCGGCGCGCGTCAGCCTGAGCGAAGACGGCAGCGGCAACCCGGTGCTGACGCTGACCGAAGACCTCGATCGCGCCTGGTCCAGTGTGGGTCGCGCGCTTGAGCAGGGCGAATGGCGCGTTGAAGATATCAACCGCACCCTGGGCCTGTACTACATCAACCTTGCCGAAAAAGCCGAGAAGAAGGACGAGAAGCCTGGTTTCTTCTCCGGTCTCTTCGGCAGCAAGCCGGACAAGGAAGAAGTTGAAGCCCGTGCCCAGCGCTATCAGGTTCGCCTGAGCAAGGTCGGTGACAGCGTACAAGTGACTGTCGAAGAAAACATCAACACCGTTGCCTCGCCAGAAGTGGCGCGCAAAGTGTTGGGCGTTATCCAAGACAACCTGGGTTGATTGCATGCGCTTTGCCGTTCTCGGCAGTGGTAGCCAAGGGAATGGCACGCTGATAACCAGCGACAACACTTATGTACTGGTCGATTGCGGTTTCTCCTTGCGAGAAACCGAGCGTCGCCTGGCCAGGTTGGGCGTCAGCGCCCACCAGCTGAGCGCGATTCTGGTAACCCACGAACATGCCGACCACGTGCATGGCGTGGGTTTGCTGTCTCGGCGCTACAATTTGCCGGTGTACATGAGTCGTGGCACTCAGCGCGGGATGCGCAAGCCCCTGGAGCCGGCCGGATACGTTGCCGGTGGCCAGACATTGCAAGTCGGGGCGTTGACTATCAGTGTGACCCTTGTGGCCCATGATGCTCAGGAACCCACCCAGTACGTGTTCAGTGACGGCAAGCGGCGGTTTGGCTTGCTGACCGACCTGGGCTCGTATTGCGCGGGGGTACTGGACAGCTACCGCAACCTGGATGCGCTGATGATCGAGGCAAACCATTGCCGCGACCTGCTTGCCCGTGGTCACTACCCTGCTTTTCTCAAGCAGCGGGTAGGGGGCCAGGAAGGACATTTGAACAACCATCAGGCTGCAAGCCTGGTGGCCGAGTTGGGCTGGCAAGATCTGCAACACCTTGTACTGGCACACCTCAGCAGCAAGAACAACCTGCCGCAGCTGGCCCGGCAATGTTTTGTCGACACCCTAGGGTGCGACCCGGACTGGCTGCAACTGGCCGATCAAGATTCAGGGCTCGACTGGCGCACAATCGCCTAGCCCACCTACTTAGCATGCGGAGCCCATCATGGAAAAACGTGAAGAACTCTATCGCGGTAAAGCGAAATCGGTTTACAAGACCGACGACGAAAACCGCTTGATCCTGCTGTTTCGCAACGACACCTCGGCGTTCGACGGCAAGCGTATTGAACAGCTTGATCGCAAAGGTATGGTGAACAACAAGTTCAACGCCTTCATCATGCAGAAACTCGAAGAAGCCGGCGTGCCGACCCAATTCGACAAACTGCTGGGTGACAACGAGTGCCTGGTCAAAAAGCTCGACATGATCCCTGTCGAGTGTGTTGTGCGTAACTACGCGGCAGGCAGCCTGGTCAAGCGCCTGGGTGTCGAAGAGGGCATGAAGCTCAACCCGTACACCTTTGAACTGTTCCTCAAGGACGACGCCAAGGGCGACCCGTTCATCAACGAATCCCACGTCGTGGCATTCGGTTGGGGCACTGCCGAGCAACTGGTTCGCATGAAAGAACTGTCGCTCAAGGTCAACGATGTACTGAACAAATTGTTCGACGACGCTGGCTTGCTGCTGGTGGACTTCAAGCTTGAATTCGGCGTATTCCATGACGGCTCCATCGTCCTGGGTGACGAATTCAGCCCGGACGGTTGCCGTCTGTGGGACAAGGCCACTGGCAAGAAAATGGACAAGGACCGCTTCCGTCAGGGTTTGGGCGACGTCATTGAAGCCTACGAAGAAGTTGCAAACCGCCTCGGCGTCCCGCTTTAAGCAGTAAAGGCGCGCAAGCAACTGATAGCACGCGGTTTTTTTGAAAAAAGGCTTTGCCATAATCAGAAACCGCGTTATGATGCGCGCCGTTGGAGAGATGCCAGAGTGGCCGAATGGGACGGATTCGAAATCCGTTGTACTGGCGACAGTACCTAGGGTTCGAATCCCTATCTCTCCGCCATTATTGAACAAGACGAAGCCCCTGAAATGGTCAAACATTTCAGGGGCTTTTTCGTGGGCGGGTATAAAGTAGGGGCCTTTTGAGGGCAAAAAGCTCAAATAACTACCTGCCAACTTTGGGCTAGCGCTGCATGTGCCAATGGAAGGCGCTATTAATGAGCTATGAAGCCAAGGTCTACAACGTGATGATGGCTCTCGGCTTCCTCAACGACGCAGCTCAAGCCGCGTTTATCTCAAGCGGCGCTGAAGTCAGAGGAGCCCAACGGCAGGGGCGATGATTTTTGCACCCGTGATGAGTTCCTCGGCAAGCAACCCCTTAACGCTTTCCTTGCTGCCTTCTCTGGCAATCTCGGCTAATTGCTCGCGCAGGGAGTGGGCATGAGTCAGGCTGCGCGGGGTTGCGTTTAGAACTTCGAGGCCTTTCACAGTGAGTACGGCATCCGAGACATGGGTGTTGGAAAACAGCCCGCCGCTGATGTACCCCGCGTTGATCAGCCATCCCGTTGTCGCGATAAAAAACTCAGCCTCTTTGCTGGGCAGATCCATTTGACGCTCTTCACTCCACTCCATTGCCGGTTCAACAAAATGCTCTGCGGTCAGGTTGAAGGGCACAGGGAAGTTCAGATACAGCTCACCCAGCACCTTGCCGGTCAGCTCATTGAATTTATCGATATTGGAACCAGACATGTCACAGAACTCCGACAAAAAAGCACTCAGCGTGCAGAGAATCAAAGCTGCTGTTGAGCCATAGCGGCTCCAGCGAAATGTTGGCTAAAGCGTTCATAGATGCACTGGCGAGCAACTAAGCGGCAGGACATTCAAAAGCGAAGCCAGCCACTACTCTGGCCCATATCCCCCTTGGCGTCACCTCAACTCAAGAGAGTCCACACGTTCTTTACCCCAAGGCACCTTGACACGGTTGAAACGGCTATCGCACGCGGCGAGAAAACCGGGCGCCATGTCGACCGCGCCGTAAGATGAGCATTTAAAGTGTATGTCACCTTGAAGAGCGCGATGAGCACATCATCAATGAGCGTCTGATATTGCGGCGCACCACAGACCATTCCGGAATGGAGTCAGATGCTTTTCATATGTGATCAGTGAGGCGGTTGAGTTATTTATTTAGTGGTGTCTGTTTAATTGATTCATTATCGCTGCTGATGAGTGAGATGCATTCAGCATATGCTCTCATGGCAAACAGGGGATGAACGTCAATGAAGTGCTTCTTGACGGTCGTGCAGTAGTGTTCATATTCAGCGTCCTCCAGGCAGTCATGGGTGCCCAGGCAGTAACTGATCTGTGTGTGGATATAGATAGCCTTGGCAAACCCACTGCCTCGGCTGGATATTAATTTTTTTTGTGCTGGCCTGCCCATGCAGTTGTGGTGGCGAAAGTCTTGAAACGTTTCTCCCAGTAGTTTTAAAATTCTGGGAAAATCATCGTTAACCGTAATAAATTTGTCAGAGTTGAAGCGGTCTTTGAACGTCCATGTCATGTGAGTTTTCATCCTGAAAAAGTCTGTGTTTTACGGTGTGTTTATACGGTCTGGGATTTTTGGATGAGGGATTCCAAAAAGAATTCTATGTGGCCTGTGGGTGTTTCGCGCAGGGGCCATTTTTCAATTGATTTGGCTATTTTTTTAATGTCATGAGCAAAGTCTGATTTGGGAAACATGTCATATAAAGCCTTGCCTTTACTGGCTGCCATTCGGGATGATTTATGTTCATGAACGTACCCGGCGTAACTCAGAAATACATCGTTGTTCTTGTTTAATTGTTGAAGGGTGTTGAAAGCTTTTTGACCTTCATGTGTGTCAAGGGCTTTGTTGATCAGTATTCTGAAGTTGTGTAAGTCGTAAGTGCTGTGCAGTATATGTATAAGGGCCTGTGTGCTGGCGATGGCCGTTGGTTCGCTGCAGGTGACAAGCAAAATTTCTTGTGAGGCGCGGATGAAGTTAAGCGTGCACTTGTTAATGCCGGGCGCTGTGTCAATGACAAGGATGTCGAGTTCTTTGGAAATTGTGCTGAGCGCGTTGACGATGCCAAAGTGATGAGCCGTCGATAAATGTTTCATCGATTTCGGCAGGCTGCTGCCGAGAATCAAGTTGATGCCTTTAGGTCCGTTATAGATGACCTCTCGAAGGGAGCTATTCCCTTCGATTAAATCTGTAATGGTATAGTCAGGTGAAATGTTCAAAAGCGTAGCAATGCTGGGAAGTTCCAGGTTAGCGTCGAGAATTGCAACGCGTTTTCCAAGGTCTGCCAGCGCCATTGAGAGGTTGATCGATAAGGTACTTTTGCCCGTCCCACCTTTGCCACTCGCAATCACTATGACTTGAGGGTGTTGGCTCATTATAAGTGCGCCGTTTGATAAGTTCTAAGTGGTTTGTGTCACTGTGCAAATCGTTATCTGGATTGAACATTCACCGTTTTATTCGAAACTTTGTGTAGCTGTCCTTGCGTCCAAATATGCCGGTGTCGCCTGTCAAGAGGTAGAGAGTCGCTCGAAAAAAAGCGGTGGTGATTGAGAATTGATAGGACCTTATCTTTTTGAAGGCCCATACCCATCCTTTGTGTTGATTTCGCTTTGGATTGAGTGTCATCGTTAATATGAGCTACTTAAATTAAAGTATTGGATCCAGCTTTATCAACGGTATAGTGGCACGTTTCTGTTTGGATGATAAGTGTTCTGGGGCGATAGAGTGGTGTCCATGAGCGCATGCACTATTGACGTCCAAGACCCCGTCATCAAAGATTTAATGTGTCATGTAAGCTGCTCTGCTCTGAGCTTGCAGTATTTTATATCAGGGATGTGTCGTAGATGTTTAATATTAGTAAGGCGTATGTGCGGTTACTTGGTCATGCACTTGGTTATCACTTTTCGAGTAAAGACGGCTTTGATGTGGATGTGCTGGGGCCTGGTGAATATATAGATATTGTACGGGTGTATGAATGGTTAAATGATTTGACGGCCAAGGTGGAGGATCCAGATCTTGGTTTGAAAGCATTCGGTAATGCACACCCCGCAATGTTGGGTGTTCTCGGGTACGCGGTGATGTCATGTTCAACATTAGGGCATGCGCTGGAGCGGTTGGTGACGTACCATCCATTAATTAGCAATGGCTCTTTTTTGAAAGTCGAGTTTCGCGGAAAATACCTTAAGGTTCTAGGTTTTGAAGTGGGTGATAAACCACCAAGAGTGTTCATTGATTCAGGGGCGTCAGTGTTCTTAGGCTTGATGCAGTGGCTAGTCCCCAATCAGGCTGTTCAACCAGTCGCTGCGGAATTTACATATGCTGAGCCGGTGGGCTTAAATGCATTAAAAGCAATATTTGGGAAAAATATTACCTTTTCTTCAGCGTCGAATAGTCTGCTTTTCAGGAGGGAAGTGTATGATTATCCTTTGATATCTGCCTCGCCGACATTGAATGTCGTGCACACGGATGTGCTGAATGTTTATTTGCAAAATTCAATCAGTGGGCTCATGTCATCCAGGATTAAAAAAATCGTATCTGATGGGTTGTTGGTTGGCTGTATTCCTACCGTTCAAACGGTATCGAGAGCCATGAAGATGAGCGCTAGAACACTGCAAAACTATTTGCAGCGTGAAGAAACTACCTTTACGGCTATTTTTGAGGCCTCTCGAAAAGAGCTGGCGCGTCATTTGTTGAAGGATTCGGCTTACAACTTGAAGTATATATGCGCGACTCTGGGTTTTTGTGATAAGAGCAGTTTCCACAAGGCGTCGTTGCGTTGGTTTGGTATGACGCCTCAGAAGTATCGTGAATTGGCAGAGTAAGAAATGAAGTTGCAGTGCTGACCGTCTTGTCGTGCGGCTATAAAGAGACGAGTTTAGGTAGGCTGGATTGTTAATAAGCCGTGCGCCTGCTGCTATAAGAATGTTTGATAGCACTCTCCTTCGCAAGCAATGCTCGAATGATGGTACCGCCAGCGTGTTTTATCACCGGCAGCACCCCAGACGACTTGTTAGCGACGCCATTGATCGTACGCATAACCCAGCTTCAGCCCGTCAAGGCATCTGCGGCAATTCCTGCGCCCGCAGATCGAATACCAGCACCTCGGCGTCACTGCCATTGTCCAAGGTCAGCCGTTGCTCCTTGCGCACGCGCACACCGTCGCCTTCCTGCAGTGCCATGCCGTTGAGTTCGACGCTACCACGTGCCACGTGCACATAGGCGTAGCGGTCGGCGGCAAGTTCCAGCGTGGCGCTTTCCTGGCCGTCTATCAGGGCTGAATACACCCGGGCATCCTGGCGTACGTGGAGCGAACCATCGGCGCCATCGGGCGAGATGATCAGTTGCAGGCGTCCGCGTTTCTTTTGCGTGGTGAAGTGCTCTTGTTGGTAGCGGGGTTTGGCGCCACCGACGTCAGGCACGATCCAGATTTGCAAAAAGTGCACAGGCTCGTTGTGCGAGTGGTTGTACTCGCTGTGCGCCACGCCGCTGCCGGCGCTCATCAATTGCACGTCACCCGGGCGGATCACTGAACCTGTGCCCAGGGTGTCCTTGTGTTCCAGCGCACCGTCGAGCACGTAGGAGAAAATTTCCATGTCGCGATGGGGGTGCTGACCGAACCCTTTACCCGCTGCCACGCGGTCGTCGTTGATCACCAACAGGTCGGAGAAGCCTTGTTCATCCAGGTTGCGATAGTTGGAAAATGAGAAGGTGTGGAACGATTTCAACCAGCCATGGTTGGCGGCGCCGCGATCGGATGCTTTGCGAAGGGTCAGCATGATGACATCTCCTGTGTGGACGTTGATTCGTCCGAGTGAGGAGAAGGTTAATGGTTACTGATCAGTAAATTAAGTAGATGTAAACTGAAACAGTGTCTCTCTGTAGTTGACAATTTTAGCGGATTTATCACGTATGATTTTTCCGACGCTCGCTCATGAACTGCGCGTTTGCAGTGGCCCGGATGCGGCGCACTATTGTTTATCCACAGCGGACTCGCTCATGCAGCTGCCTACAGTGAAATCTATCTTATGAAAACCGTGGCGATGGTGTTGTTTCCAGACTTTCTGCTGCTCGACATGGCGGGGCCCATGGAGGTGTTCTCGATTGCCAACCGCTATCTACAGCCGGATCAGCAGTATGAATTGACCACTCTGGCTACCGAGCCCGGCCTGCTGCGCGCCTCAAATGGCGTAAAGCTGCAGGCGGATCGGCATATTGACCAGGCCAGCGGGCACTATGACTTGCTGCTGGTACCCGGTGGCCCAGGGGCCTACAACGATAAACCGCAGGCATTGCTGGAGTGGCTCAAGGGCGCCGTGACCCGGGCCGGACAATACGGGTCCATCTGCACCGGGGCATTCTTGCTGGGCTTTGCCGGTTTGCTGGATGGCTATCGCGTCACGACCCATTGGCATTACACCGAGCGGCTGATCAAGGCCTTCCCCTCGGCCCGGGTAGAGGTCGACCAGATTTTCGTGCAGGACCGCAATCTCATTACCTCTGGCGGCGTCACGGCCGGTATCGATCTTGCGCTGTCGGTCGTCGCCAATGACCACGGCAAAAAAATCGCCCTGGACGTGGCCAAAGTCCTGCTGGTGGTCATGAAGCGTCAGGGCGGCCAGGCGCAGTTCAGTCCACTGATGGCCTCGGTTGGCCCCCAGGAAACCCCCATAACCCGGGTTCAGAACCATATGCTCGAACACCTCGATCAGGCTTTCAGCATTGAATCCATGGCCAGCCTGGCCAGTATGAGTGCCAGACACTTTGCCCGGGTTTTTGCCCGTGAGGTCAACATGACGCCCATGGATTTTCTTCAGGGCGCGCGTATAGACCGGGCCAGAAACCTGCTGGAGACCAGTGAGTTGCCCCTGAAAACAGTCGCTTTCAAAAGTGGCTTCGGCAGCGTCAGGCACATGCGTTTTCTGTTCAATGAAAAGCTTGGTCTGACCCCGGCTCAGTACCGCGAGCAGTTCAGCTAGCCTCTACTGTCCGTGGTGGGCACCGATATGGCCGTAACGCTCCTACCAGAGCAGTTGTGCTGTCATCGATGCCTGCCAAGATAGATGAGAACTCTTTGCACTTGCACAAGGATGACCGCCCCATGAGTACGTTCACCACCCGCGATGGCACCGAAATCTACTACAAGGACTGGGGCACGGGGCAGCCCGTGGTGTTCAGCCACGGCTGGCCGCTGAACGCCGATAGCTGGGAATCGCAGATGCTGTTCCTGGCGTCCAAGGGCTATCGGGTGATCGCCCATGATCGCCGCGGCCACGGGCGCTCCAGCCAGCCGTGGGCAGGCAACGATATGGATACCTACGCCGATGACCTGGCGCAGTTGATCGAGCTGCTGGACCTGCAGGATGCCGTGCTGTTCGGTTTTTCCACCGGCGGCGGTGAAGTGGCGCGTTATATCGGTCGTCATGGTACGGGCCGGGTGGCCAAGGCGGGGCTGATTTCATCGGTGCCGCCCTTGATGCTCAAGACCCAGGCCAACCCTGGCGGCTTGCCGCTTGAGGTGTTTGACGGGATTCGCCAGGCGTCACTGGCGGACCGTTCGCAGCTGTACATCGACCTCGCGAGCGGCCCTTTCTTTGGTTTCAACAAACCGGGGGCCAAACCCTCCCAGGGCATGATCGACTGGTTCTGGATGCAGGGCATGACCAGCGGCCACAAAAACGCCTACGACTGTATCAAGGCGTTCTCTGAAACCGACTTTACCGAAGACCTGAAAAAGTTCGACATACCGACCCTGGTGGTCCACGGCGACGCCGACCAGGTGGTGCCTATCGAAGCTGCGGGCATTGCGTCGGCAGGATTGGTCAAAGGTTCTACGCTGAAGATCTACCCCGGTGCCCCCCACGGGCTGACGGATACCCACAAGGATCAGCTCAATGCCGATCTGCTGGCGTTTCTCAAGGGCTGATACGCGTTGCTTCACTTCAACTCTGTAGCGATCCACCGTGGGAGCGAGCCTCTCGTTCCCGCGGTTGAAGTGTCTGCAGGGAATAGTCGACTGGATAGGGTTGGAGCCTTGCGTCATGTCTGAATCCACTGAGATCAATCCGCCGACCCGGGCTTTCGATGAGGTTGTGACCCTGGTGGTCAAGCATCGGGTCAAGGCCGGTTTTGAAGTGCCCTACAACGCGTGGCTGCGCAAGATCGTGCGCATCGCCGGGCAGTGGGACGGGCATCTGGGGGTGGATGTCGTGCCCGGCAAGAGTGCCGGTCTGGACACCTATACCTGCGTGCTGCGCTTTTGCTCCACTGACGCCATGCAGCGCTGGCTGGACTCGTCGCAACGCCGCGAACTGGTCAACGAAGCCACTCCCATGCTGGCGGACGGTGACCAGACCGAGGTCAATCCGGTCAACGAATTCTGGTTCGCGCCCCACACCGAGTCCCGAACGCCACCACCCCGCTGGAAGCAGGCCGTGCTGACGCTGATGGTGATTTTTCCCCATACCTTGCTGGTGCCGCTGATCTGGAAGCCCTTGCTGGGCTTGAGCCCTTTTTTCTCCCAGTACGTGGTCGCCACCTTTGTGATCACGCTGACCATCGTTGTTTCGGTGGTTTATCTGTTTATGCCAATGGCGACGCGTGTGTTCGCGCCCTGGCTGACTGCTGCCACTGAACCCGAGGAACCGCGATGAACGCCGATCTGATCTTATTCAATGGTCAATTTAATACCGTCGATCGCGAAAACCCCCATGCCAGTGCCGTGGCCATCCGCGACGGCCGCTTTGTGGCCGTCGGCACCGATGCTCAGGCCATGGCCCTGCGCGGTACGGGCACGCAAGTCATCGACCTCAAGGGGCGCTGTGTCATCCCGGGCCTTAATGACTCGCACCTGCACCTGATCCGTGGCGGCCTGAACTACAACCTCGAACTGCGCTGGGAAGGCGTGCCATCCCTGGCCGATGCGTTGCGCATGCTCAAGGATCAGGCCGATCGCACGCCGACTCCGCAATGGGTGCGCGTGGTCGGCGGCTGGAACGAATTCCAGTTCGCCGAAAAGCGCCTGCCCACCCTGGAGGAACTGAACCAGGCGGCCCCGGACACTCCGGTCTTTATCCTGCACTTGTACGACCGGGCGCTGCTCAATCGTGCCGCGCTGCGAGTGGCTGGCTATACCCGCGATACCCCGAACCCGCCGGGTGGCGAGATTGTGCGCGATGCCAACGGCAATCCGACCGGCATGCTGGTGGCGCGGCCCAACGCGATGATCCTCTACTCGACCCTGGCCAAGGGGCCGAAGCTGCCGCTGGAGTATCAGGTCAACTCCACCCGCCAATTCATGAGCGAACTCAATCGCCTGGGCCTCACCAGCGCGATTGATGCGGGCGGTGGTTTCCAGAACTATCCAGATGATTACCAGGTCATCGAGCAACTGGCCAAAGACCAGCAATTGACCATCCGTATTGCCTACAACCTGTTTACGCAAAAGCCCAAGGAAGAACTGACCGATTTCAAGAACTGGACCAGCAGTGTCACCCTGCACCAGGGCGATGACTTTTTGCGGCACAACGGCGCCGGGGAAATGCTGGTGTTCTCGGCAGCGGACTTCGAGGACTTCCTTGAGCCGCGCCCGGACTTGCCACAAACCATGGAAGACGAACTGGAGCCCGTGGTGCGCCACCTGGTGGAGCAGCGCTGGCCGTTTCGCCTGCATGCCACTTACAACGAATCCATCAGTCGCATGCTCGACGTGTTCGAGAAAGTCAATCGCGATATCCCGTTCAATGGCTTGCCGTGGTTTTTCGACCATGCCGAAACCATCACCCCCCATAACATTGAGCGGGTAAGGGCCCTGGGCGGCGGCATTGCGATTCAGGATCGCATGGCGTTCCAGGGCGAGTATTTCGTCGAGCGATACGGCGCCAAAGCGGCCGAAGCCACGCCACCCATCAAGCGCATGCTGGCCGAAGGCGTGCCGGTGGGGGCGGGCACCGATGCCACCCGCGTGTCCAGCTACAACCCGTGGACTTCGCTCTACTGGATGGTCAGCGGTCGCACGGTCGGTGGTCTTGAGCTGCACGCCGAAGGCCTGCCCCGGCTCACTGCGCTGGAGCTGTTCACCCACGGCAGCGCCTGGTTTTCATCCGAACAGGGCAAAAAGGGTCAGATCAAGGTCGGCCAGTTGGCAGACGTGGCGGCCCTGAGCGCGGACTTTTTCAGCGTCGACGAAGAAGCCATCAAGTGGATCGAGTCCGTGCTGACCGTGGTGGGCGGCAAGGTGGTGTATGCCGCCGGCGACTTCGAAAAACTTGGCCCGGCCCGCGTACCGGTGTTGCCCGACTGGTCGCCGGTGGTGAAAGTCCCCGGCCACTGGCGCCCGGGTGCGCCGCTGCAGGCACAGGTCCACCAATGCAGCGGGCCATGCGCGGTGCATGCCCATGGCCATGAAAAAGCACGTTTGTCGAATGCACCGGTCAGCGACTTTGCCGGATTCTGGGGCGCCTTTGGCTGCTCCTGTTTCGCCTTTTGATCCCGTAACACCTATCTATCGAGGAGTTTCACATGAGCACTGTTCCGTACAAGCGCCTGAACAAAGATGATGCTGTGGTGTTGCTGGTTGACCACCAGACCGGTCTGATTTCGCTGGTCCAGGATTTCTCGCCAAACGAATTCAAGAACAACGTGCTGGCGTTGGGCGATGTGGCCAAGTTTTTCAAACTGCCGACCATTCTGACCACCAGTTTTGAAAACGGCCCCAACGGCCCGATGGTGCCGGAGCTTAAGGAACAGTTTCCGGACGCCCCGTACATCCCGCGTCCTGGCCAGATCAATGCCTGGGACAACGAAGACTTCGTCAAGGCGGTCAAGGCGACCGGTCGCAAGCAACTGATCATTGCGGGTGTGGTGACGGATGTATGCGTGACTTTCCCGACGCTGTCGGCGCTGGCTGAAGGTTATGAAGTGTTTGTGGTGACGGATGCGTCGGGCACCTTCAACGAAACCGTACAACAGGCTGCCTGGGCGCGAATGACGGCAGCGGGTGCACAGTTGATGAACTGGTTCTCGGTGGCGTGCGAGCTGCAAGGGGATTGGCGCAATGACATGGAAGGCCTGGCGAACCTGCTGTCGCCGCGCATTCCCAACTACCGCAACCTGATGAACAGCTATTCGGTATTGACCGCCAAGTAAGGCAGCTCCGTTGCTTTTGTAGTCGCTGCCGTAGGCTGCGATAAGGGCCGCAGGACCTTCGTTTGGTTTTGGAACGAGGGTCGCTTCGCAACCCGTCGCAGCCTGCGGCAGCGGCTACAGATATCACCCTCACTTCTCAGCGCCTGTGCAACCAACTCAAAAAACCGCCTTTGATGGCCGGTGCCGGCGCGGCCATCAGCGCCATGCGGCTACTTTGCTGGCGCACGGCCTGCAACCTGTTCAACGCCCGTCCTACCTCTGTGCGCTGCGCCATGCATTCGCGGGTCACAGACTTGTCGAGCCGATAAATGATGCTTGAGGTCAAGGTGGTAAAGGTCGCCTGGGACGGCGAATCCGTGAGAATGCTTTCCTCGCCCATGATCTCTCCCGGCCCCATGCGTCCGGCTTCAACAGGCCCCGCTGCGTCGGGCACGGTCACGCTGACCACTCCGGTGGCGATGACCATCAGGCTGTCCGGCACCTCGTCCAGCGCCAGCACCACCTGACCGGCCGCGTATTGCTGGGCAACCATGGAGAGGGCGATCTGGTCCCGCTCTTGCTCACTCAGGGAACGGAAGACTTTCACCTCGTCGAGCAAGGCCCGCGCCCGGCCCGCGGGTTCGATTATCGCGTCAGGCTGGCGTGAAATACCCGCCGCTTCCAGGTGTCGGTGGGCCAGGTCAAACAATTGGTTGCGCACTTCACTTTTTCTGGCCAAGTCGGCAATGAACCCGCTGGCCACGTATTCGGACATGATCTCGCCAGCCTCCTTGAGCACCGCTTTGGGCGCAGGATTGAGCAGCAGGCTGCTGCTGCCCTGCAGCGTGCGCTCCAGTGCATCGAGCACCCGGCGGGGGCGAACATGGTTGGGCACCTGAATGCTGATCGACACGCCATGCAGATTCGTGGGCCGGCTCAGGTTGACGATCTTGGCCTTGGCCGCCACCGAGTTGGGCACGACCGCCGTACTGCCCGCGCTGGTCAGCAGGTGGGTGGCGCGCCAGTCGATATCCAGCACCTTGCCTTCGACACCGTCGATCACCACCCAGTCATCCACCTGATACGGCTTGGTGGTGTTGAGCACGATGCCGGAAAACACGTCACTGAGGGTGCTCTGCAAGGCCAGGCCGACCACAATGGCGACCACCCCGGACGTCGCCAGCAATCCTTTGACCGGCAACTCCAGCACGTACCCGGCTGCGGCGACGATGGCCGCCAGAAACACCAGGGCGCCAATCACATCCTGCAGCAGGCGGCCGCTGTGACCGATGCGGCGCATCAGCACCAGGCCGATCACTTCGGTCAGCACCCGCGCCGCGTACAGCCACCACACAATTCCCAGCGCCGTCGCCCCCAATTGCTCCACCCGGTCATCGGTAAACAGCGGGGCCTGCAACGGGCTGACGCCAGCGTTGATGATCAACGCGCTGAACATCGCAAACAGCGCCAGACGCACTCCCACCCGGGTGACACGTTGCTTGAACGGCGCCAGATGCCAGAGTGCGGTGTCGATCACCAACAGCACGGCACCCCAGGACAGCGGGTGATCGAGGAGAAAGGACATGGGCAAACTCCAGTTTCAGAAAGCAGGCGAGAGAGGGGGACCGTGCACAGAGAATAGACGGGTGTTGAAAAGGGAAAAAGCCGCTATAAAGGGTTTAACTGTCCACCAGGTAGTGACAATGAACCCCTTTGAAGACATGCGTATTTTTTGCCAGGTCATGGACTCCGGCAGCTTCACGGCGGCGGCCGACCAACTGGGCCTGTCCAAGCAATTCGTGAGCCGACGATTGATGCAACTGGAGGCGCGACTGGGCGTGCGCCTGCTCAACCGCTCTACCCGGCGACTGGACGTCACGCCCCTGGGGCAGACCTATTACGAGTCGGCCATGCGCTTGCTCAACGACGTCGAGCACATGGAGCAGGGCATCGCCGGCCAGACCAGCGAGCCGCGCGGCACCCTGCGGGTCAGTGCGCCGCTGTCCTTTGCGATGGCCCATCTGGGCTGCCTGCTGCCGTTGTTTTTGCAGCGCTACAGCGGCGTGACCGTAGAGGTGGACCTCAGCGACCGGCCAGTGGACTTGCTCAGCGAAGGCTATGACCTGGCCTTGCGCATCGGCGTGCTGGAAGACTCGACCCTGATTGCCCGCCGTATCGCCAGCATCGATCGCGTGTACTGTGCCAGCCCGGCCTACCTGGCCGAGCGGGGCACACCGCTCAAACCCCAGGAGCTGCACGAGCATGATTGCCTGCCCTACGGTCATGGCCGTCAAGTGCAGTGGCGTTTCGAAGGGCAGGGCAAGCCCCTGACCCTCAACGTCAGCGGGCGCATGCGGGTCAATAATGGTGAGTTGCTCAAGGATGCGGCCGTCGCCGGGCTGGGGATTACCTACCTGCCGACCTTTATCGTCGGCTCGGCGCTGGAGAGCGGGCAATTGGTCCGGGTGCTGGACGATTACCGCTGCGCGCCGCTGGCGTTATCGGCGGTCTATCCGCAGCACCGCCAGCGCTCGCAGCCGGTGCAGGCATTGATCGAGTTCTTGCGCGAGCGGCTGGATCAAGTGCAAGGAGGGTTGTAGCGCCATTGTGCAGATCAGGCCAGGGTGGGGCATTTATGCATGCTTGATATAAGTGCTATCCGGTAAGCGCCGTTTATCAATTAACTCCCAGCCGCTAAGTTACTTCTATATTGAATACGCGCACGTCTATGGCGGCCGTTTCCTACAGAAGTTTCACTTTGACGGGGAGATTTTTATGACGTTTACGGTGCTTAAAGCCACGCTAATGGCCGCAATGGTCGGTATGTCCGCCGCCGAGGCGGGCGACTACAAAGCGAACCCGTTTACCTTGACCTACGCTGGCGCAATCACCCGCAACGAGCCGGGCAAGGTCAACATTCATCCGGTTACCTACACGCTCAACGGCCTGGATATTGCCGCCAATGTGTACACTCCGGCGAACTACGATGCCAACAAAAAATACCCGGCCATTGTTGTTGCTCACCCCAACGGCGGAGTCAAGGAGCAGGTGGCGGGCCTGTATGCCCAGCGCCTGGCTGAAAAGGGCTACATCACCATCACTGCGGATGCCGCCTATCAGGGGGCCAGTGGCGGTCAGCCGCGCAATGTGGATAAACCTGCCAACCGCGTTGAAGACATCCATGGCATGGCTGACTTCATCGCCCGTTACCCCGGTGTTGATCCTCAGCGTCTTGGCCTGCTGGGCATCTGCGGCGGCGGTGGCTATGCCTTGAAGGCGGGGCAAAGCGACAAACGCTTCCAGTCGATTGCCACCGTGAGCATGTTCAACTCCGGGCTGGTTCGCCGTAATGGCTTCATGGATTCGCAACTGGACACTATCCAGGAGCGTCTGCAACAGGCATCCGCAGCCCGTGCCCAGGAAGCGGCAGGCGGGGAGGTGGTGTACACCGGTGATGTCAAACTCACCGACGAACAAATCGCCAAGCTGCCCTTCGACCTGTATCGCGAAGGCTTCGAGTATTACGGCAAGACCCATGCCCACCCCAACTCGACCTTCAAATACACCCTGAGCAGCCTGCTGGACCTGATGAGCTTCGATGCCACCAACCAGCTCGAACTGCTCAACACGCCGCTGCTGATGATTGCCGGCAGCAAGGCCGACACGCTGTACATGACCGAGCAGGCGTTCGCCAAGGCTACGGGCACCCAGGACAAGACGTTGTTCAAGATCGAGGGCGCGACCCATATCCAGACCTACTGGGTGCCTGAATATGTCGACGCAGCCATCAACCAGCTGGCCGATTTTTACGCCAGGACACTCTGAGTCGGGAGGCAGGCATGAACAGGACACTATGGACGCTTGCGCTGTGTGCAGCGGTGCCCCTGACTGACGCCGCCGCTGGCGGTAGTGACAGGGCCCGCACGCAGCAGATCACCCGTGGCGACACTCAGGCCCCGTCGCCGGGGCCAGCGGATTATTTTTCAGGAGTGGTGCGCGTCGATCCCTTGTTTGCTGCCAGCGATGAAATCAGTGCATCGGGTGCCTATGTCACGTTCGAGCCTGGAGCACGCTCGGCCTGGCACACTCATCCAGCCGGGCAGCGGCTGGTGGTGGTTTCCGGGGCAGGCCTGACGCAGGAGTGGGGCAAGCCGGTGCAGCAGATTTACCCGGGCGACGTAGTGGTCTGCCCGCCGGGCATCAAACACTGGCATGGCGCAGCGCCAGACGGTGCCATGACCCACCTGGCCGTCACCGGCACGGTGGACGGCAAAAACGTGACCTGGATGGAGAAAGTCACGGATGAACAATACCGGGCCCGTTAAATTCCAGGCATCTGCGATGCTGGCCGTGGCGTTTACCTTCAGCCTGGGCCTGGCCACCTCCTGGGCTCAAGCAGCCCAACCGGCCGGGGATTCGCCCGCTGCCGGCGGGGTGGTCGAGCAGGGCCTGTCGCCCCGCCAGCGCGCGATTCCCCTGATCGCCGCCGCGATGGCCAGCAGTAATATGCCAGCGCTTGATCGTGCCCTGAATCAGGGGCTCGATGCGGGTCTGACGGTCAGCGAGGTGAGGGAGATCCTGGTGCAGTTATATGCCTACACCGGTTTTCCGCGCAGCCTCAACGCCCTAGGTGAGTTGATGAAGGTGCTGCAGGCCCGTCAGCAACGTGGCATTGAAGATGCGCCGGGGCGTGAGCCGGAACGTGTGATCCCCACCGGCGACGAGTTACTGGCGGCGGGCAAGGCCAACCAGACCCGTATTTCAGGTGCACCGGTACAGGGCCCGTTGTTTGACTTTGCTCCGGTGATCAACCAGTACCTGCAGGCGCATTTGTTCGGCGACATTTTTGAACGCGACAATCTGGACTGGCAAAGCCGCGAGCTGGCGACCGTCGGAGCACTGGCTGCCACGCCCGGGGTTGAGCCGCAACTGCGCTCACACATGGGCGCAAGCCTGCGGGTGGGTCTGAGCGAGGCGCAACTGCGCGAGGTGAGCCAGGTATTGGCCGAAAGCGGTGATGGAGATGCCGCCCGGAGCGCCGTCGAGGCGCTGGACGCGCAACTGGCAGCGCGTCAGTCGGGGTAGCGCAGGGCTTCGCGCAACAGGGTGAAGGCCGGGGAAGACTGACGACGGCTCGGGTAATAGAGGTGGTAGCCAGAGTAGGGTTCGCACCAGTCCTCCAGCACGCGGATCAAACGGCCCTGCTCGACATGGGGCCGCACCACATCTTCCGGCATATAGGCCAGGCCCAGCCCCTGCAGGACCGACTCCAGGCGCATGGCAATGTTGTTGAACACCAGTTGGCCTTCTATCC
The DNA here is from genome assembly GCF_019345465.1 of Pseudomonas sp. NKUCC02_KPG. Taxonomy (GTDB): domain Bacteria; phylum Pseudomonadota; class Gammaproteobacteria; order Pseudomonadales; family Pseudomonadaceae; genus Aquipseudomonas. The sequence goes on along the minus strand of NZ_JAHKRC010000012.1, from coordinate 22,853 downwards.
GCACCTTGAGCGCCTGGCCGTTTTTCTCGAACTCCCACATAAACAGGCCGCCGTGGGTGGGCATGCGCAGCGTTATGCAGTTGTGTGACACCAGGTCGGCCGGGGTCACCGGCGTGGGGTAGCGACTGAAGTACGCGGGGGAACCGACCACGGCCATGCGCATATCGGGGCCGATGCGCATGGCAATCATGTCCTTGGCTACCTGTTCGCCCAGACGCACGCCAGCGTCGAAGCCCTCGGCGACAATATCGGTCAGGCCGTAGTCAACGATGATTTCAATGTTCAAGTCGGGGTTGTCAGGCAACAGCTGAGCCAGCACCGGTTGCAGGACCGCGATCGAGGCATGCTCCCCTGCCGTGATGCGTAATGTGCCCGCAGGTTTGTCGCGGAACTTGCTGAGCAGCGCCAGTTCGTTGTTGATCTCGTCGAAGCGTGGCGCAATCACCTGCAACAGGTGCTCCCCCGCTTGCGTGGGGGCAACGCTGCGGGTTGTCCGCGCCAGCAACCTGACCCCCAGCCGCTCCTCCAGTTGGCGCATGGCCCGGCTGAGTGCTGGTTGCGATATGCCGAGCCGGGCCGCGGCGCGCGTAAAACTGCGCTCTTGGGCGACGACCGAGAAGATTGCCAATTGCTCGTAATTTTCAACCGCCATATCGCCGTCCCTATGCAGTGCCCGTCAAACGATGGCGGGGTAGTCGGCCATCGTGTCCGGCCACGGGCTCAATACTTCAAAGCCTTCGTCGGTCACGGCGACCATGTGCTCCCACTGAGCCGATAGCGCGCCATCCTTGGTGACCACGGTCCAGTGATCGGGCAGGGTTTTGACATGGCGTTTGCCGGCATTGAGCATGGGCTCGATGGTGAAAATCATGCCGGTCTTGAGCTTCATGCCCTGGCCCGGATAGCCGTAGTGCAGCACTTGCGGCTCGTCGTGATAGACCTTGCCGATGCCGTGGCCGCAGTACTCGCGCACGACGCTGAAGCCTTCTTTCTCGGCGAGGGTCTGGATGGCGTGGCCGATATCGCCCAGGGTTGCTCCGGGGCGCACCATGCGGATACCGGCGCACATGGCGTCGTAGGTGGTCTTGACCAGATGCCGTGCGGCGGCACTGGGTTCGCCGACGAAGTACATGCGGCTGGTGTCGCCGAACCAGCCATCCTTGACCACCGCAATGTCGATATTGACGATGTCGCCGTCCTGCAGCACCCGGTTCGAAGGAATGCCGTGGCACACCACTTCATTGACCGACGCGCACACGGTTTTCGGAAAGCCGTGGTAGCCCACGTTGCCCGGAATGGCCTTCTGCACATTGACGATGTAGTCGTGGCAGATCTGGTCGAGCTGGTCGGTGGTAACGCCCGCCTTCACGTGTTCGCCGATCATGGCCAGCACCTCGGCGGCCAGTTTGCCCGCCACCTTGGACTGGGCAATCTGTGCCGGGCTATTGATAACGACGTTGTTTCTCATTGATTTGCTCCCGCAGTGGCATCAGCCAGTTCGCACACGTGCTTCAAATCGAGACCGCCTTGCAGTTCGGCCTGTATCAGCAAGCGGCAGATCTGGTTGTGATCCAGGTCGGGATGCAATTCGGTCAACATGCCGATACGCATCCAGTGCTCTGCCTGTGCATTGATCGAACGGTTGAGTGCGTTGCTGGCGACCCGCAAGTTTTCATGGGTGGCGTCCGAGATCTTTACGATGCCCATCTGAATGCTCAATATGAAATGTATATGAAACGTATATTAATCGAGAGGGGTGCCCGATCGCAACTCAAAGGTCTGTTTGTCATGGACAGCGCGCAGGGTCGATCCCTATGCTGGTGCCATTAAAAAAACAATCAAGCACACCATGACCCTCAATGCCTCTTTCCATGCGCTGCTCCATTGGCTGGCCCGGCCACACCGAAGCCTGGTGGCGCGCTATACCCTGCTTTCGGTTTTTGTGATGAGCATTGCGCTGATCACCCTTGCCGTTCTTTACGAGCAATTGGCCAAGGATCTGCTCAACCGCCTGACCGGTGAGCGGCTCGACGCTCAGGCGCTGTCGACGGCAAACCGCTTGTCATCGTTTCTGGATGACCGCTTTTACCAGCTCTCGGCCCTGTCGAATCACCCCAACATGCCGGATTTTATCGCCGACCCGTCACCCCTGATCAGTGACGTGGATTCGTTGCTCAAGCTGGAGGGGGACTTGCCCTTCATGTACGGGGTGCTGTTTTTCGATGAGCAGGACCGGCTGGTCAAGGTATTGCCAGGCCAGTCTGCCTCCGGTGAGCCTTACTGGGGCAGTGAGCACTGGTCCATCGCGGGTCTGGCGGTGCAAAAGGTGGGGGATGTGGAGGTCATTGGCCCGCTGCTGCCCAAGGCGGGAGGTTCGGGCAGCTTTCTGATCCGCAAGAGCGTGCGCAACGGCCGCACCAACCAGCGGGTACGGATTGCGCTGCATCTACGCCTGGCGTCCTTGACCGAACTGCTGGTCAGTGCAGGCATGAGCGGTGTGGTTGCGCCGCTGTTGCGCGTGCCCGGAGGCGAGTTTGTCGACCCCACTGGCCGTCAGGTCAAGGCCCCGACCCAATGGCATGAAGGACCGGTCATTCTGCCGGGCTGGCAGTTGGTGTTCAGCGTGGAGCCGGGAGCAATCCTCAAGCCGCTCAACGATGCCCGGTGGTGGCTGTACTGGGTCGCTGCGGGTTTCATCGGTTTTATCCTGATCGTGTTTTTCACCCTGTCCCGGCAACTGCGTTCACGGGTCAGTACGCTGCTTCAAGGTGCCCACCAGCTGTCCATGGGCGACCTGACCTACCGTCTGGCCCGGCAGCCCCGTGACGATGAAATCAGCCATGTAGCCCGGGCGTTCAACGTGATGGCCGAGCGCCTGGCCCAGGTCATGGAAAAAACCGTGCGCACCGAAAACCTCGCGGTGCTCGGTACATTCGCCACCGGTGTTGCCCATGAGGTGCGCAATCCGCTGGCAACCATGAAAACTACCGTTCAGGCCCTGCTGCGCCGGGAGCAAGAGCCGCAACGACGCCTGCTGCTGAGTGATCTGGTTAAGGAAATCGACCGCCTGTCACGGGTCACCAATGACTTGCTGGAGTACGGCAGGCCGCGCCCGGCTCAGCCGCGAGAGGTGTCGGTGGCGCAGCTTTTTGCCCACGCCGCGCACGTGGTCGGGCCCCAGATGCAGGCACGCAACATTGATTTTCAGTGCGCTGCGCCACCGGACTTGCAGGTGTATATCGACCCGGATCAGGCCCAGCAGGTGTTGCTCAATTTATGCTTGAACGCCTTGCAGGCCAGCAGCGAGGGGCAGGTTGTCCGGCTTGACGCCGAGCCCTGGCAAGGGCGGGTACGTATGGTGGTCACTGATCAGGGCTGCGGTATATCGGCCGCTGACTTGCAGAATATCCGCCAGCCATTTTTCACCCTCAAGGCCCGTGGCACCGGCTTGGGGCTAAGCATTTGCCAGCAGTTGCTGGAGGCCAACGGCGCCCGAATGGAAATCGCCAGCACCGTGGGCGAGGGCACTCGGGTGATACTGGATTGCCCGATGCCGCCATCCCCCCTGCTAGCAGGACACGTCCCAACAGAGTACGAATTGAAGTGAGTCGCTGATGTCCGATGTTCACGTTTTAATCGTCGACGATGAAGAAGCGCTGGTGCGCTCGCTCAGCTATGCCTTGCGTGAGGAGGGCATGCGCATCAGCACGGCCGGCAGTGGCGAAGCGGCACTGCAGCATGCCCTGGATGACATCGACATTGTCCTGCTCGATCTTGGCCTGCCGGGGATTGACGGCATGGCCACTCTGGACGGCTTGCGCCTGCGCAGCCCGCTGCTGCCGGTGATCATGATTTCTGCCCATGGGGATACCCGTGCGGCCGTTCAGGCGGTCAAGGGCGGTGCGACCGATTACCTGACCAAGCCGTTTGAACTGGATGACTTGCTCGCCACCATCAGCAGCACCCTGGCCCTTGATGGGCCGGAGCCGGTCGCCAGTGGGGAGTTGGCGGCAGGCCTGCAAGGCCAGAGCGCGGTCATGTTGGCATTGCATGGGGCCGTGCAGCGGATTGCCCGCAGTTCGGCAACGCGGATCCTGCTGCTGGGCGAGTCCGGCACGGGCAAAACCCTGGTGGCCCAGGCCCTTCACGGCTACAGCTCACGTGCTGGCTGCGCCTTTATCGAGGTCAACTGCGCGGCCTTGCCGGAACAGTTGATTGAGGCTGAACTGTTTGGCTCCGAAAAGGGTGCCTACACCGGTGCCCATCAAAAGCGTGCCGGGCTGGTCAGCCAGGCCAATGGCGGGACGCTGTTTCTGGATGAAATTGGTGAACTGCCGTTGAGTCTGCAAGCCAAGCTTTTGCATTTTCTGGAGAACGGAAACTACCGCGCCGTGGGTGCCAGCCAGGCCAGCAGCGCGGATGTCAGGGTGGTGGCTGCCACCAATCGGGACCTGGCCGACGATGTCCGCCTGGGACGGTTTCGTGAAGACCTGTTTTATCGCCTGAACGTGATCACCGTGGATATTCCGGCCTTGCGTGAACGCGAAGATGATCTGCTGCTTCTGGCCCAGTACTTTGCCCAGCGCCAGGCGCTGGAAGAGGGCGTGAGTCCGATCCGGTTTTTGCCTGACTGCGTCGAGCGGCTGCGCCGTCATCGCTGGCCGGGCAATGTGCGCGAGTTGAAGAACCTGGTCGAGCGCCTGACCATTCTTTTGCCGGGGCAAGGGATCAGTGCCGGGATGCTGCCGGCGCAGTTGCAAGAATCCCCATTGCCCGACAACACGGCCCTGGTGCTGGGTGATCAGCTCGAACGTGCCGAGCGTGAACTGGTCACTGATGCCCTGACCCGCACGGCGGGCCACAAAGGCCTGGCCGCGCAATTGCTGGGGATTTCCCGGCACGCCCTCAAGCGCCGCCTGCAACGCCTGGGCATTGAGCGCTCACCCGAGCGCTAACCGCTCAGGGTTGCGCGCATGTTGAGCGGATAGCGCTCAACAGGCATCAAACACCCCATCCGTAGCCGCTGCCGAAGGCTGTGTCCGGCTGCTGCGGCTACAGGGTGGCGCTTGGCACACCCTTTGCTCTATCCCTCTGGCTGCTCAACAAGAGGCGTTTTCAACGCCCCAAGGAATTTATGCACCCGATGCGTTCATGGCGTTTTTGCGCCCCGGCTTTGGCTGGTCTGCTGATTGGTTCGTCTGCCTGTGCCGAGGTCGGTCGGCTGGAGCTCGGCGTGCCTGCGGCCCAGGCCGATCTGACCATGGGTTGCCTGTATCCGATGACCGAACGTGCGGCCATCTACGGGCAAGACAGCATTGTCGGGATTCAGGTCGCCCTCGATGAATTGCAGGCCCGCCAGCAGGCCGGTGAGCCCGTGCCGCGTTTGCGGGTGATCATTGATGATGACCAGTCCAAGGCCTCGTACGGTGTCAGCCTGGCCAGAAGCTTTATCCACAAGGACGGCGTGCAGGTGCTGTGCGGCATGGTCTCGTCGGGGGTGGCGCTGGCGGTCAGCCAACTGGCCCGCCAGGAAAAAGTGCTGATGATCGGCACCGATCACGCGTCTTCGCGCATGACCCTGGAAAACGGCCACCCTTACTACTTCCGTGTGACCAACGACACCTGGACCTCAATGGCGGCCGGAGCCCGTTATCTGCAGGCACTGCAGAAAAAGACCGGCTGGAAGCGCCTGGCCTTTATCGGCCCCGATTACGAATACGGTCACGTGTCGCGGGATGACCTGCACACCGCCCTGAACCAGCTGGGCGTGAAGTTCGACGACGTGATCGAGCTATGGCCGCGTCTGTATGAGCCGGATTACTCGCCCTATATCACCGCGCTGGAGCAATCCAGACCCGACATTATCGTCTCGGCCATTTGGGGCGGCGACTTCCACGCATTCGTCAAGCAGGCGGCCGGTTCCCGCTTGCTGGAGACCTCGCGCCTGGCCAACTTCGACACCGGGGCCAATTTCGACTTTTTGGTTGCCCTGGGTGACAAGGCCCCGGCGGGGCTGATCCTGTCTGCCCGGCACCACAACAACTGGCCGCAAACCGAACGCAACCGCTCGTTTGTCGAGCGCTTTCATCAGTTGAGCGGACGCTATCCAACCTATGCCGCACAGGGCGCCTACACCGGCGTCATGGTGTTGGCCAAAGCCTTTGAAAAGACCGGGGGCGTGACCGACAGCCAGGCGCTGATCCGTGCACTGGAAGGCCTGGAAATCGCCTTGCCGGAAGATCCGCCCGGTACGTACTCGCGCATCGATCCCGTCACCCATCAGATCCAGCAGAGCCAGGCCATTGGCTCGCCGGTGCCCACGACCGCTTACCCGCCTGCCCAACTGATGCTGGGTAACTGGTCGGTGTACTCGGCGCAAGAGCTACAGCTCGACAGCGCCACGCTGAAGCGGCGACTGGCCGCACGAAAACCCGTTGACGAGCCTTAGCCGCTCACTCATCCATTGAGAACCAAGCATGAATAATTCCAAGAAAAGCATGTTGAAACACCCTTTGGCATACGCCATCACTGCTGCCGGTCTGGCCCTGTCCTTGAGTACGGGTGTGCAGGCGGCTGAAAACGGCAAGTTCCGCATTGGTATCGTGACCTTCCTGTCTGGCCCGGCTGCCGGGCCGTTTGGCGAACCGTCGGCCAATGCGGCCAAGGTGCTGGTCGAAGGCCTGAACAAGGGCCAGCTTCCTGCGCCCTACGACAAGCTGGGGATCAATGGCGCTGAAATCGAGGTGGTGATCATCGACGAGGCGGGTGGGGCCGCCAAGCAGGTCGAGGAGTTCCGCAATCTGGTGCAGCGCCAGAAAGTCGATGCGGTGGTGGGCTACATCTCGTCCGGCGACTGCCTGGCCATCGCGCCGGTGGCGGAAGAGCTGGGCGCGATGACGGTGTTCTACGACTGCGGTACGTCGCAGTTGTTCAAGGAAGACAAAACCCCGCAGTACGTGTTCCGCACCAGCCTTGATGCGGCCGTGGACAACATCGGCGCGGCGCGATACCTGGCCAAGGTTCGTCCCGACGCGCAGAAAGTCGCCGGCATTCAGCAAAACTACGCCTGGGGCCAGGACAGCTGGAATGACTTCACCCACTCCATGGAGCAGTTGATGCCCAAGGCCAAGGTGGTCGAATCGCAGATGCCCAAGGTATTCCAGGGGCAGTATGGCGCTGAGATCTCGGCGATCTCGGTCAAGCGTCCGGACATCATTCACTCCAGCTTCTGGGGTGGCGACATGGAGGCCCTGGTGCTGCAAGCCAACGCCCGTGGCCTGCTCGAAGATGCAACGGCTGTCCTGACCTGCGGCGAGTCGGCCATCGACCGCTACAAGGATCAGGCACCCAACGGCATGATCATCGGCGGTCGTGGTCCGTTCGGCGCCTTTGCCCCGGATAACGAACTCAATCGCTGGTTCAAGGACAAGTACGTGGCGGCCTACAAGACCGCCCCGACTTACCCGGCAAGCAAAATGGCCCAGGCGATCCTTGGCCTCAAGCACGCGGCTGAAAACGCCAAGGTCGAGTCCGGGAAAATCCCGACCCCGCTGCAAATCGCCACGGCGTTCAAGGGCTCAACCTTCGAGTCAGTGTCCGGCACCGTGCAAATGGCTCGCGCCGATGGTCATCAGGCCATGCAGGGCATTGCCTACGGCGAGTACCAGTACGACCCGGCGAATAAAAAGGGCAGCGTGCAAAACGTCATCGCCTTTTCCGGTGAGTGCGTGACCCCGCCTGATGGCACCACTGCGCTGGAGTGGATCAAGGCGGGCTTCCCTGGCGCTCAGTGCAACTGATCCCCACACACCTGTAGTCGCTGACGCAGGCTGCGATAAGGGCCCAAGGACCTTCGCTTCTCACAAGGCGCGAACCCTGCGGGCCTGATCGCAGCCTGCGGCAGCGACTACAGCAACGGTTGCGTGATTGATCCCAAGGTAGGACCTCTATGATGAGTCTTTTCGCGGTGCTGATTGACGGCACCATCTATGCCTCGTGGCTGTTTCTGGTCGCCGCCGGGCTCACGGTGATTTACGGGGTGATGCGCATCCTGAACATGGCTCATGGCAGTTTCTATGCCATTGGTGCCTACACCGCTGCCTCGCTCGTGGGCTGGTATTTCAACAACGGCATCGGCCCGGTCTGGGCCGGGTATCTGCTGATGCTGGGCTGCGCGCTGGTGGCGGGCCTGATCGTCGGCCTGATCATCGAGCGAGGTCTGTTGCGCTTTATGTACGGGCGCGACGAAGTGCTGATGGTGATCATCACTTACGCCCTGCTGCTGGTGCTTGAAGACACCATGAAGATGATCTGGGGCGTGAACCCTTATTTCGCTTATCAGCCTTACGCCGAGATGGGCCGCAGCGCCCTGGCCGGACTGAAAGTCTCCAATTACGACCTGATGCTGGTCGGCGTTTCCGCCGTGCTGGGGCTGTGCCTGTGGTTGTGGCTGGAGCGCACACACCAGGGCAAGGTGCTGCGCGCCGTAATTCACGACCGCGAAGTGGCGATGGCCATGGGTGTCAACGTGCGGCGCATGTTCACCCTGGTTTTTGTGCTGGGCACCATGCTCGGCACGCTGGCGGGTGCCTTGACCGCTCCGGCCATTTCGGTGGTGCCGGGCATGGGGGTGGAAATCATCGTGCTGGCGTTTGCCGTGGTGGTGATCGGCGGCATGGGCAGCATCGAAGGCGCCGCAGTGGGCGCATTGCTGGTGGGCTTGAGCCGGGCCGCGGCGGTGCATTACGCCCCGGAGTTCGAACTCTTTGTGATTTACGGGGTAATGGCGCTGGTACTTGCCGTGCGTCCCCAAGGGCTGTTCGGCCGTGTACTGGCGAGGAAAATTTGATATGCGCCTGAGTAAAACCGAATTGATTCTGCTCGGCGTTGCCGTGCTGCTGGCGGCGGGCGGGTTAATCGCGCCGCAATGGCTGGTGTTCCTGCTGACGATGGCCCTGGCCAAGGCCATGGTGGTGCAAGGCGTGGTGATGCAGATGCGCGCCGGGCTGGTGACGTTTGGCCAGGGCCTGTTCTTTTGTGTGGGCGGCTATGCCGTGGGCATGAGCGGGCATTTTCTGGACATCACCGATCTGGCCGTGCTGTTGCTGATCGGAGTGGGCGCCGCAGTGTTGCTGGCCATGCTGCTGGGGCTGTTGATGACCCGCTACCGCGAGATTTTCTTCGCCATGCTGTCGTTGGCGTTCTCGATGATCCTCTACGGCGTGCTGGTAAAAAGCTCGGCGCTGGGCAGCACCGACGGCTTCAACGTCAAGGCCTGGACCCTGTTCGGCTGGACCCCGGCTTCAGGGCAGGCGCCGCTGGCGTTGTTTGTCATCATCGTTGCCTGCTCGGCAGTGCTGGCGGTGTTGCTGCATCGCTACAGCCGCAGCAGCGCCGGGATGATGTGCGAAGCCATTCGTGAAAACGAAGTGCGGGTTGAATACCTGGGCCAGTCCCCACGCTGGGTGCTGTACATGAACTACGTTGCGGCTGCCGCGGTGTCGGCATTGGGCGGTGGTTTCATGGCCTTGTCTGCCGGGCACATCGACCCTGAAATGGCCTACTGGATCACTTCGGGCGAATTCGTCTTTATCGCGCTGCTGGGCGGTACCGCCCATGTTGCAGCACCGTTCATTGCAGCCATTCTGTTTGCCGTGGTGCGCACCTACGCCATCGAACTGGTGCCACACAGCTGGCAGATGATTTTGGGGTTCACCCTGCTGGCAATCATCGTATTTCTGCCTAAAGGCTTGTGGAGCCTGTTCACCGGGCAAGCACGGAGAGCAAAAGCATGAGTTGCATCCTCGAAACCAAGGGCCTGTGCAAATCGTTCGGCGCCGTCACGGCGGCCAAGGATGTGAATGTTCGCATCCACAAAGGCGAAGTGGTCGGCGTGATCGGTTCCAACGGCGCGGGCAAGACCACGTTTATCAACATGGTCACCGGCTACCTGAAACCCAGCAGTGGCGAGATTCTGTTCAACGGCCAGTCCATCATCGGCCACACCCCTCGGGCAATCACCCGGGCGGGCATGGCCCGTTCGTTCCAGGTGGCGCAGTTGTTCCCGCAATTGAGCGTGCTGGACAACCTGCTCATCGCCGTATCGGCCGCACAAAGCCCGTTTCCGTCGTTGCTGGCGCCCATGCGCAATGCATCCCGCATCGCCCAGGCAGATGCGATTCTCGCTGAATTCGACATCAGCCGCTGGCGCGACACGCCGGTCACCGCCGTGCCCCAAGGCGTGCGCAAACTGATCGACATTGCGATGGCGCTGATCGGTGATCCGCAAATGCTGCTGCTCGACGAACCCACCAGCGGGGTGAGCGCCGAGGAAAAAACCGCATTGATGGACACGGTGATGCGGGTTGTCGCCCAGCATCAGGTCACGGTGCTGTTCGTTGAACATGACATGGACGTGGTGCGCCGCTATGTGTCGCGGATTCTGGCTTTCTACAGCGGTGAAGTCCTGGCCGATGGCGCACCCGAGGCCGTGCTGGCCAACGCGCGGGTGCAAGAGTTTGTGACCGGTGGCCCGAACGCTCACAAGAGGGCAGCGCAATGAGTCTGGATATTCGCAATCTGCACGTTTCGATCGAAGGCGTGCCCATCCTCCATGACGTGTCCCTGCAGGTGGGAAGCGGCCAGATGGTTGGCCTGATCGGTCACAACGGTGCCGGCAAAACCACCCTGATCCGCGCCATCATGGGCCTGCTCGACGCCGATTCCGGCTCGATCACCTTTGCCGGTCAGGACCTGCGCGGCCTGCCCGGGTTTACCCGCGCCGGTGCCGGTATCAGCTACCTGCCCGAAGACCGTCGCCTGATCCCGTCGTTGACCGTGGAAGAAAATATCCTGCTGCCGGTCTGGGCCAATAAGTTGGCCGACAGCCAGCGCCGCCTGGAGTGGGTCTACAGCCTGATCCCGGAAATCGCCCAGTTTCGTGACCGCAAGGCCATGCAATTGTCCGGCGGGCAACAAAAGCTGGTGGCACTGGCGCGGGCATTGATGCCGGGCAACAAGTTGCTGCTGCTCGATGAGCCCTTCGAAGGTGTGGCGCCGGTGCTGTCCCGGCGTTTGAGCGAGGTGATTGCCAAGCTGGGTCAGGAAGGATTGTGCGTACTGATTTCTGAATCTGATGACACTCACTCTGCCGATCTGGTCGATGCGTTGTTTCGCATCGAGCGCGGCAGCGTGACCGTAGGGTAGGGACCACAATGTCAAAATTCATCTTTGAAACCACACCGCGGGTGATCTGCGAAATCGATGGTGCGCTGCGCCTTGGCACCCTGTGCCGCGAACTGAAAGCCGAGCGCGTGCTGCTGATCAGCGACCCGGGCCTGCTGCGTGCGGGGCTGCTGGATGCACCGCTGCAGGCCATGCGCGACAGCGGATTGCAGGTCACGTTGTACAGTGAAGTGCAGGCCGATCCGCCTGCGGCATCGGTGCAGGACGCGGTTGATGTTGCGCGTCAATGTCGTGCTCAGGCGGTTATCGGTCTGGGCGGCGGCAGCTCCCTGGACACGGCCAAACTGGTGGCTTTGCTCTGCGGTCAGACACAGTGCCTGGAGGACATCTACGGCATTGGCCTTGCCAAGGGGCCACGGCTGCCGCTGATTCAGGTTCCGACCACGGCAGGGACAGGTTCGGAGGTGACGGCGGTGGCGATTGTCACCACCCCCAGCCATGAGAAAAAGGGCGTGGTCAGCCCCTTGTTGTACCCCGACATCGCCTTGCTCGATGCACGGCTGACGGTTGGCCTGCCCGCCGCGGTCAGCGCCATGACCGGGGTCGATGCGATGGTGCATGCCATCGAGGCTTACACCAGCGTGCACAAAAAGAACGTGTTGTCCGACGGGCTGGCCGTTCAGGCCCTGACCTTGCTGGCGGCCAACATGGACCGGGTGCTGGCCGAACCCGGTGATTTGCAGGCGCGATCGGACATGCTGCTGGGCTCGATGCTCGCCGGCATGGCATTCGCCAATGCCCCGGTGGCGGCGGTGCACGCGCTGGCCTATCCATTGGGCGGACATTTCCATGTGCCCCACGGGTTGAGCAATGCCCTGGTGCTGGTGCCCGTACTGAACTTCAATCGCTCAGCTGCCGAGTCGCTCTATGCACAACTGGCCGCGGCGGTGTTGCCGGGCCAGCGGTTTGCCAGTGCGGCCGAGGCTTGCGATGGCTTTATCGATTTCATGACCGGTCTGGTGGCGCGCATGCCATTTGCCCAGCGCCTGCATGAAGTGGGTGTCACGGCTGAGGACCTTGACCGGTTGACCGATGATGCGCTGAAAGTCGAGCGACTGCTGATCAACAACCCGCGCCCGCTTGACCGCGACGACATCTACGGCATTTACGCCTCGGTGCTGTAGGCACGCTTATTACAGGAGTTAGTCATGAATCATGAATTCAGAAGTGTGCCGCGTATCGTCTGTGAAGTCGGGGCATTACAGGAAGTCGGTTACGTATTCAGAGGCCTGGGCGCACAGCGTGTGATGCTGGTGTGTGACCCGGGCATTGTCAGCCTGGGCTTTGCCGGGCAGGCCTGCAAAGTGCTTGAGGCGGCAGGTTGCGAAGTGGCGGTGTTTGACCAGGTCGCGCCCGATCCGTCATCGGCGCTGGTTGAACGGGCAGTGAAACAGGCGCAAGGGTTCAAGGCCGATGGGGTGCTGGGACTGGGCGGTGGCAGTTCCCTGGACGCGGCCAAACTGGTGGCGTTGCTGATCAACAGCGAGCAACCCCTGGAAGACTTGTACGGCACCGACAAGGCCCTGGGCCAACGCACGCCGCTGGTCTTGATGCCTACCACCTCGGGCACCGGTTCCGAGGTGACGTGGGTCTCGGTGATTACCGACGTGCAACAGCGTAAACAGGCGGTTTATTCGCCTCAATTGCTGCCGGATGTGGCGATTCTCGACCCGCAACTGACCCTCGGCCTGCCAGCGAAAGTGACAGCGGCTACGGGGCTGGATGCGATGGTGCATGCCATCGAGGCCTACACCAGTCGCACCCGTAAAAACCCGATCTCCGATGGTCTGGCGACCGCGGCCCTGGCACTGCTGGGTGCCAACTTGCCCAAGGTTCTGGCCAACGGACAGGACCTGGAAGCGCGTACCGCCATGTTGCAAGGTTCATTGATGGCAGGCATGGCGTTCGTCAATGCGTCGGTGGCGGCCATCCATGCGCTGGCATACCCGCTGGGGGCACGTTTTCATATCCCTCATGGCCACGCCAATGCCCTGGTCATGGCGCCGGTGATCCGTTTCAACCTGGCCAGCGCTCAGCGCCACTACGCCGAACTGGCCGCGCACCTGCTGCCAGGCCAGGATTTTGACAATGAGGCCAGCGCCGCCGAAGCGTTTGTCCAGGCCGTCGAGGGGCTGGTCAAAGCCAGTGGGCTGGAGCAGCGCCTGTCGAATTTGAACGTGGATCAAGCATCATTGCCGGTGATGGCCAGTGACGTGGTGGTGGGCATTCGTCGGCTGATCGACAGCAATCCCTGTGACATGACCGAGCAAGACGTGGAGGCCATTTACCGAAGCATTTACTAGCGCAATCCGTGGCAGCTGTAGCCGTGTTCCTGCGCCAGCTGCTGCAGAAACCCTTCCGTCATTGAGCAATGACGCGCCTGTCGCCAATCAGGCGCGTGCTGCTTCAGTGCGTTGCCAGTGTGTCCAGCGACTTGTCGACATAGCCCTTGGCCAGCTCCACCAGGTGCATGACCGACAACACCAAATCGCGCGCAGGCCCGCTCAAGCCATTCCCCGCCTCATTCGCGCAGGCACCCGCACAGCGCAACAAGTCTGACGCCTGGGCCAAAGCCGCTTCTGAATTGACACTGTTCGGGATGGCCAGCATGGCCGTGCCCATAGGGCGATAAGGCTTATGGTTTTGCAGGTAGTAATTGAGCGCACGTTCGACGGCGGCACGGTCCAGCAACGGGTCGTGACTGTCAGCAGCATCGAGGGGTAAAGCAGGGGGATCGGGGGTGATTTTTTTCATCGTTACAACTCCGTATTTTTTAGGGAGCTGTCACTTGTCGCGACTAAACGAATGGGTGGCAGCCATGCGCAGGTTAGTCGACCGGAGTACACGGAAAACCCGGCGCGCCACAAGGGCGCCCTGCGCACGGCCACCATAATTTGCAGGCCGAAAAAAAGCGCCTTGCGGAGGTGGCGCCTTGCGCCGTGTACTAAACCGGGCGACTAAACCCGACCGCTGATTTTGCAGCGATTGGCCGAGACTATTCCCCGAAATGGACAGGCGCAAGCGAGCGGAATCTTCTCGGATGTTTCATGAGAATGAAAGCGAAACGTCGTACGAAATGACTGATTTCCAAGGCCTGAACACCACGTGTAGTCGCTGCCGCAGGCTGCGATAAGGGCCGAAGGACCTTCAAGCAGGGTCGCTGCGCAACCCCTCGCAGCCTCGCTTCGCTCCTCAGCGACTACAGGTTTCGTCGTCAGATGCTACGGATCGCGAGTACCACCCACCTCGCCCTAGGGGCGAAACCCATATTTCAGTTGGACACAAACGCTGGAGATGTACTCGAAATACCTGTTTTACGCGCAGCCACTAGAGGAACGCGTTTGACCGGCAACAGAGTACCCACAGAGTTGCTCAACGCCACAAATTGACTTTGGCCAGATCGATCAGCTCCCGTGCGCGGCCGTCCATCACTGTCTTGAGCATAAACAGGCTGAACCCCTTGGCCTGCTCGAAGGTTTTGGTCGGCGGCATGACCAGCTCCTGGCGGGCGCTGACTACGTCCACCAGCACGGGGCCATCATGGCTGAAAGCTTCTCGCAGTGCGGCTTCCAGCTGTGCCGGGTGCTCAACCCGTATCCCTTTCACGCCCATGGCCTGGGCCATTGCCGCAAAGTTCGGGTTTTTCAGGTCGCAGCCCACATCCGGGAAGCCCGCGGCTTTCATTTCCATTTCCACAAAGCCCAGGGTGCCGTTGTTGAGTACGATGACCTTGACCGGCAAACCCACCTGATTGAGGGTCAGAAAGTCGCCCATCATCATGGTGAATCCGCCATCCCCAGACATTGAAATGACCTGACGATCAGGAAATGTCGCTTGCGCCCCGATGGCCTGCAGCATGGCATTGGCCATCGAGCCGTGATTGAACGAGCCGATCAGGCGCCGTTTGCCATTCATCTTCAAATAACGGGCAGCCCATGCGGTAGGCGTGCCGACATCGCAGGTGAAAATCGCATCCTCTGCCGCCAGTTCACTGACCAGGCGATTGAGGTACTGCGGATGAATGATCGAACTGTTGGGGCTGCTTTCAGCCAGCGCATCGAGGTCTTCGCGGGCTTTTCTGTAGTCGGCGCAGGCGGCATCGAGGTGTTCGTGATCGGGATTTTGCATCACCTTGGGCAGCACCGCCTGTAGCGTGAGCTTCACATCACCCAGCAGGCCCAATTGCAGCGGGCAACGGTTGCCCAGGGCTTCGGGGCGCAAGTCGATTTGCGCGATGTAGCTGTGCTGTGGGTAAAACTGGCGATACGGAAAATTGGTGCCGAGCATCAACAAGGTGTCGCAGTTCATCATCGCCTTGTAACCCGAGGCGAAGCCGATCAGTCCGGTCATGCCGACGTCATAGGGGTTGTCGTATTCGACATGTTCCTTGCCGCGCAGGGCATGCACGATGGGCGCGTTCAAGCGCTCGGCCAGCGCCAGGATTTCGCTATGGGCACCGGCGCAGCCTGCGCCGCACAGCAGCGTGACTTTCTTGCCATCATTGAGAAACGACGCCAGCCGGTCGATATCGGCCGGGGCAGGGCAAATCAGCGGTTGGGCAGGCTTTATCCATTGCGGCACTTTGGCCTCGGTGACTTGCAGCGCCACATCGCCGGGAATCACGACGACCGCGACCCCGCGTTTGGCGATGGCCACGCGCATGGCCCGCTGCAGAATCTGCGGCAACTGCTCGGGGTGGGACACCAGTTCGACGTAATGGCTGCATTCCTTGAACAGGCTTTCGGGGTGGGTGGCCTGGAAGTAATCGATACCGATCTCACTGCCGGGAATATGGGCGGCCAGCGCCAGTACCGGTACACCACTGCGATGGGCGTCGAACAGGCCATTGATCAAGTGCAGGTTGCCCGGCCCGCAACTGCCGGCGCATACCGCCAGCTCGCCAGTCAAATGGGCCTCGGCCCCGGCGGCAAAAGCAGCGGACTCCTCATTGCGCATATGGATCCACTCGATCTGCTCCTGGCGGCGCAGGGCATCGGTAAAACCGTTGAGTGAATCGCCCACCACGCCGAACACGCGTTTTACGCCGGCTTGCTGCAGGGTTTCGGTGATGAAATCGGCAACCGTTCTGGTCATGGGGCTGGCTCCTCGAAGCAGTAAGGTGGATCAAGCAGGATAGACACTGCATGCGACCTTGCCGGTCTTTGAAACGTTCACCGGCCTGCGGGATGGGAATGTTTAGCGCAGGTGTAACCAAAGGTATAAAACCCTGCATTTAAACAAGCGGGCCAGCCGTGTGAGGCTGGGTTCCCTTTTTGGCAACGGTTGCAGGTATGAGGCGTGGTCTGAGCAGTATTCAGTGCCAACGGCAGTCGCGCGCTCCTGCCGTGCGGCGTGTGCCATGCCTGCCCTCAGAACTGGCTTTCTGGGCCCTGTTTCACTGCCGCCATGCCCGCCCGCCGGATGCTCGTTAGCCGTTAAATCCTGACTGTCGCGTACCCTCAAGGGGGGCGCCTGCCTGATACGAATCTACGAGTATTGCCATGAGTGCCTCCACCACGTTTGCCCCGCTACAAGAAGCCCTGGATTTTCTGGAACAGCACCCGGACATCGAGATGTTCGAGCTGTTCATCATCGATAACAACGGCGTGCCCCGGGGCAAGTTGTTGCACCGCGACGAATTGCGGGCGGTGTACGAGAGCGGACGGCCGCTGCCCAGCACAATTCTGGGGTTGAGCATCAATGGTGATGATGTGGAAAACACCGGGCTGGTATGGGATGTGGGTGATATCGATTGCCGCGCTTACCCGGTCAGCGGCAGTTTGCAGCGCATGCCGTGGCGCTTGATTCCTACGGCGGCAGTGCAAGTCAGCATGCACCCGCAGCAGGGAATGCCCGCCACCGTGGCCGACCCCAGGCACTTGCTGGCCAAGGTGATCGACGGCCTCAAGGCGGACGGTTACTACCCGGTGATGGCGGCAGAGCTGGAGTTTTATCTGCTCGATCAGCAGCGTGACAGCAATGGCCGCCCGCAACCGGCGCGCGATGCCGATGGTCAGCGTCCGCGCGCTACCCAGGTGTACGGGCTGCGTGAGCTGGAGCAAATCGAGCCGTTTCTGGCCGACCTTTACAGCGCCTGCAAGCTGCAAGGGATCCCGGCCCGCACGGCGATTTCCGAGTACGCACCGGGGCAAGTGGAAATCACCCTGGAGCACCGCAGCGACGCGCTGCAAGCGATGGACGAGGCCGTGCGCTACAAGCGCCTGGTCAAGGGCGTGGCGCACAAGCACGGGATGGTTGCCTGCTTCATGGCCAAGCCATTCGATGATCTGGCCGGAACCGGCATGCACATGCATGTGAGCCTGGCCGACAAGGAGGGCAACAACCTGTTTGCCAGTGAGGCGCCGGACGGTACGCCATTACTCAGGCAGGCGGTTGGGGGGATGCTCAGTACCTTGCTCGACTCGTTGTTGATGTTTTGCCCCAATGCCAACTCGTATCGCCGTTTTCAAAGCAACAGCTATGCGCCGCTGGCCGCGACCTGGGGCGTGGACAATCGCACGGTGAGCTTGCGGGTCCCGGGCGGTCCGGCGTACTCGCGGCATATAGAACACCGTATTTGTGGCGCCGACGCCAATCCCTACCTGGCCGCCGCCGCCATTCTGGCCGGTATTCATCGTGGCATTCGCGAGCAGCTCGATCCGGGCGCGCCGATTGAAGGCAACGGGTATGCCCAGGCCACCGAAATGCTGCCGAACGACTGGCTGACCACCTTGCGGGCGCTGGATGGCTCGCAGTGGGCGAAAGAGGCGTTCGGGCCAGCCTTCTTGAAGGTGTACCTGGCCGTGAAGAAATCGGAGTACCGACAGTTCATGGGTGAGGTGGGTGAGCAGGACTGGCGTTGGTATTTGCAGCAGGCGTGAACACAGGGTCGACAGCGGCTACAACGAAACTGCTTCATCCCTGTGGTTTTCATGCTTCTGTGACAATTTTTTCACTGGTGTCCCGCTAACCTCCGTGTCGAACATCATCAAACACAAGAGTTCGCGGGCCATGTCATCGCAGCCACCTTCTACCCATATTGAGCATGAGTTCGCCGAGCGTTATGACCGCGAGCATGCGAAGGTTTGCCTGCAGGCTCAGCCCCAGGGGTTTGTTCGCAGGTTGGCGTTGTGGCGCGAGAAGCGTCTGGTTCGCCGTGCGTTGAAAGTGGCGGGGGAACCCGGGCTGGTCCTGGACCTGGCCTGCGGTGCCGGGCGTTTCTGGCCTGTATTGGCCGAGCACGGCAATCGGGTGATCCTGGCCTCGGATTCGTCGCAAGACATGCTCAATCACGCCCAGACCCACCATCCAGCCAGTTTGCTGGCGCGCATCAAGCTGTTTCAAAGCTCGGTGTTCTCCATCGATATTTCCGAGAACGCGGTGGACTGCATTTTTTGCATGCAGCTGTTCCACCACGTGCGCGACAGTGACCATCGACTGGTCATTTTGCGTGAGCTGCACCGGGTCAGTCGCGACAGCCTGATCCTGTCAGTGCCTCTTGGTCGTGGGACAGAGCCGGTCAATGACCCGCAACGTATCGTGGTCAGCAGGGGCGAAATTGAAACTCAGTTCAAACAGGCAGGTTTCAGCATCCTCAAGCAGTATGAGGTGCTGCCCGGTTTTGGCATGGGCAGCATCTATATCTTGCGCAAAGATACTTAGTTCAACGCTTTCAAGATCTCGTACGCCAACTCGACACGTGCGCTGTTCGGGTAGTTCTTGTTGGCCAGGATGACAATCGATTTCTGCTCGGACGGCACCATCACCGCGTACCCGCCAAAACCGTTGGTTGACCCGGTCTTGTTGATCCACACCGCCTGCTGTGGCACCAGGGGCGGGTTGAGGGCGATGGCGCCATTGTTCTCGTAGGCCATTTTGTCCGAGTTGCCCACCAGCAGCGATTTGAGTTCGACAGGGTAAGCGTACTGTTCCCAGATCAGGTCCTGAATCACAGGCCCGATGCGATAGTAACCGACACGGGTGTCAGCCAATGCCTGGCGAATGGTGGGGCTGGCATCGCCCTGGCCCAGGCTCAGCTCGGTAAAGTGAATCAGGTCGCGGGCAGTGGTTTTTACGCCGTAGGCTTCGTTGCCCAGAACGCCGGGGTTGAGCCTGACGGGTTCATCCTGTTTGTTGTAGCCCTGGGCATACACCCCCATTTTGTCCGCGGGCACCGTCAGGTAGGTGCTTTGCAGGCCCAGTGCCGGGAACAGTTGCTGCTCCATCGCCTGGGTAAACGGCATGTTCATGCTTTTGGCTGCAATCTGGCCGAGCATGCCAATGCTGGGGTTGGCATAGCTGCGCTGCGTGCCGGTCGGGTAAACCGGCTTCCAGTCTTTGAAATAGCTCATCAACTGGCTTTGGTTCTGCACGCTGTCAGGCAGCTGCAACGGGAATCCGCCAGCCGTGTGAGTGGCCAGATGGGTCAGCGTAATCTTGCCAAAGGGCGTGCCTTCGAGCTCAGGCTCGTATTTGGCAACGGTGTCGTTAAGTGATAGCTGGCCTTTGGCTTGGGCATAGGTGGCCAGGGTGGCGGTAAACACTTTGCTGATGGAGCCGACTTCAAAGAGAGTGTCCGGGCTCATGGGTTCTTTGGTGGCCTTTGACGCTACACCGAAGTTGTAAAAGTGTTGTTTGCCGTTAACGCTCACGGCGATAACCAGACCGGGTACTGCGTACGCTTGCATCACCTTTCTGGCGCCGTCTTGCACTGCGGCATCCAGCGCGGGCTCAGGGTTTTGAGCCAGTGCAGCATTGGCAAAGGCACAAAGACCTACCAGCGAGAGAGTCATTGCTGACAGTTTGCAGGACATTTTCATTGGAGTTTCCTCGGTTTTTATAGGGCGCAAATCTACTCGTGTCGTCACGATCCGGTCCTGTCGGCTTGTCACATAATGTGTTGTAACAAATCGTATGGGCGTGAAGTCAGGCAACCTACCGGTAATAACGGTAAGTGGATGCAGGTTTTTGACTTAACTTTTGTAAGTTTTTTCGCACACAACATGACGAGTCGATGTCCGGAAATACTTGAGGGCGATATATACTGCGCGCCATTCTTCAAGGGAGAGCCGTGTGGCCATCGATATTCACTGGATTCGCGACAACGATAGCCTCGGCCAACATTGCGCCGAATGGCAACAATTGCCGTTCGTAGCCCTCGACACCGAATTTATGCGGGTCGATACCTTTTACCCCATTGCCGGCCTGATCCAGATTGGCGACGGCACGCGGGCTTACCTGATTGACCCGTTGACCATCGACAACTGGCAGCCATTGGCTGACTTGCTGGAAAACACGTCGGTCGTCAAAGTCCTGCACGCGTGCAGCGAAGATCTTGAGGTGTTGCTGCGTCTGACTTCCAGCTTGCCGGTGCCTTTGTTCGACACCCAATTGGCAGCAGCCTACCTGAACCTTGGCTTCTCCATGGGCTATTCACGCCTGGTCAAGGAAGTGCTGGATATCGACCTGCCCAAGGGTGAAACCCGCTCCGACTGGCTGCAGCGTCCGCTGTCTGAAACCCAGATCAGCTATGCCGCAGAAGATGCCGTGCATCTGGCTGAAGTCTACAAGTTGCTGTTTCCACGCCTGTCTGACGAAAAATACAGCTGGGTGCTGGAAGATGGTGCCGAGCTTGTCGCCAACCTGCGCCGCGAAGTAGACCCTTACGAGGTGTACCGCGAAGCCAAGCTGGCCTGGAAATTGTCACGGGATCAGTTGGCTGTGTTGCGTGAAATTTGCGCCTGGCGCGAGCACGAAGCCCGTGCCCGGGATCTGCCGCGCAACCGTGTGATACGTGAGCACGCGTTATGGCCTCTGGCCAAGACGCAGCCCGACAATCTGGTCGCGCTGGCGCGGATCGAAGACATGCACCCGCGTACCGTGCGTCAGGATGGCGAGTTTTTGCTTGATCTGATCAAGCGTGCTGGCAGTCTACCGCCAGAGCAATGGCCGCCCGCCGTACCCGAGCCGTTACCGGTCGAGGCGGCGCTGCAGATCAAGCGTCTGCGTGCCATCGGTCAGGCCCAGGCCGAGCGTTTGAACATTGCGCCGGAACTGATGCTGCGCAAGAAAACCCTGGAAGCCCTGCTGAAAAGCGGCTTTCCCAATGGCCCTTACCAATTGCCGGAATCACTGCGCGGCTGGCGCCGTGAGCTGATGGGCCAGGCCTTGCTCGATTGCCTGGCCACCGCTGGAGAACAGTCTTGAAACGTATTTGCTCTATTTATCGCAGCACCAAACGCAACGAAATGTATCTTTATGTACTCAAGGCCGATGCCCTGGAGCGCGTGCCGGAACCCTTGCTGGCTGCCTTCGGCAAGCCATTCCATGCCTTTGACCTGGTACTGAGCCCTGAGCGTACCCTGTCGCGCGAGGACATTCACAAGGTGCTGGAAAACCTGGAAACCCAGGGCTACCACTTGCAAATGCCTCCGGCCGAAGACGAATATATCGAGCACTTGCCCGAAGAGCTGCTGCGTCGCAACGATCCGATGTAAGTGCAGCGCCAGGTGTCCGGTTCCGGGCACCTGTCTTAAACGAACTCATTAAGATTGGCGGTGGCCGAACGCTCCGAGGCAAACCTCGGCGACGGGTGCTGGCAGCGGTTTAGAAAGGTTAGAAACATGCGCATCCTGATCGCCGAGAAAGACTACCCGCTCTACACCCAACTTCTGCAACGCATCGCGCCGGATCTGGAGGTTCAGTCCAGCGGCGACTCCGAGCAATTGTCGCGCATGGCTGGCGAGTGCCAGGTGTGGCTGGGGCAGCCGGACCTGTTGGCGACCCTGTTGCGCCAGGGCCACACGCCGGACTGGCTGCAGTCGACCTGGGCGGGGATCACGCCGTTACTGGCTGAAGGTTTGCCCCGTTCATACCGTCTGACTCGCGCGGTGGGTATTTTTGGTCAGGTGATGGCTGAATACGTGTTGACTTACATGCTCGGTCACGAGCGCGAAGTCATGGCCCGCCTGGTCAGCCAGGTCGAGCGCAAGTGGGATAACCGCATGGGCCAGAGCCTGGTCGGGCGCAAGGTCTTGATCGTCGGGGCCGGGGATATCGGCCAGACCGTGGCTCAGTTTCTGTTGCCCTTTGGTGTTGAGCTGTATGCCATTGCCAGCACCGCCCGTGAACTGGCGCCGTTCAAGGAAGTGGGTGTGTTGAGCGACTTGCCGCGCATGGTCGGGCAGATGGATTACGTGATCAATCTGCTGCCCAATACCGCAGACACCCATGACGTCTACGATGCGCCGCTGTTTGCGCAATTCAATCCCAATGCCGTGTTCATCAATGCCGGACGCGGCGTAGCGGTGGTGGATGCCGA
Source organism: Pseudomonas sp. NKUCC02_KPG (assembly GCF_019345465.1). Classification (GTDB taxonomy): domain Bacteria; phylum Pseudomonadota; class Gammaproteobacteria; order Pseudomonadales; family Pseudomonadaceae; genus Aquipseudomonas. Next base: position 289 of record NZ_JAHKRC010000012.1, on the reverse strand, counting down.
TTTGGTCGAAGCCTTGCGAGTGGGGCATCTGGCGGGCGCGGTGATTGATGTTTGCCGTCAGGAGCCGTTGCCGGCCAAGCATCCGTTCTGGACTGCATGGGGCTTGCTGCTGACAGGCCACAGCTCGGCACCCACCTCGCCACCGATGATGGTGCAGCTGTTTGTCGATAACTTGCGGGCGTTTCAGGCGGGTGAAGCACTGCGTGGCGAAGTGGATTTCGAACGCGGTTACTAAACCGGTAGTCGCTGGCGCAGGCTGCGAGCTTTTGATGTTGAAAAGCTCGCAGCC
>NZ_JAHKRC010000011.1 GCF_019345465.1 Pseudomonas sp. NKUCC02_KPG | reverse complement strand
CGCGCATTCTACAGCAGCCTCTGTTACTGTCAAGCGGTTATTTTAAGATGTTTTCAAAGTTTCCTCTGTAACATCAACCACTTGCGCTTTCGATCTCTCGTTAGCGGGAGGTGAATTCTACAGCGTTGCACGCTGCTGTCAACACCTCATTTCCTGCTTCGATGACTTGAAGCTGACACCGCCAAAAACCAATCCAACTCATTGAAACTCAAGGAGTTTTCCGTTTCGACTGCGCCGGAAGTGGGCGAATTATAGGCCGTTACAGATCTGAGTCAAGGGTTAATTTTCACTCTTGATACCGATATCGGTTTCTTCTTATATAGACGCGGAATTCGACTCATGACCACGGGTATTCGCAGCATCAGCAGGCACACACCTATAAAGGCATAAACCGACCATTCCTTGAGGTCCGCCCGCACAATCCAAAGCATATGCAGCAACCCCAATCCTACAACCACATACACCAGACGATGGAGTTTCTTCCAGCGCGCACCCAGCCGCCGCTGACTGTATCGATTTGAAGTCACTGCCAAGGCCAGCAAACACAGAAAACCCAGAGCACCTACAATAATGTAGGGCCGCTTGCGCAACTCCACACCCAGCTGCGACCAGTCAAACCCCAGCACGAAAGTCAGGTATGAACACACATGCAGCACCACATATGCAAAACACCACAAGCCTATCTGGCGACGCACTGCAATCCATCCAGGCCACCCCGTAAGCTTTTGCATCGGCGTCATACTCAGTGTTACCAGCAGCAGAATAAGCGCCCCCAACCCCAGCCTATCAACCAGCACCTTTCCCGGATCCGGGCCCAAGGCAAAGATCCAGGCCTCATAAAGCCAGTACAAAGGCCACACAGCCGCTGCTGCAAAGACCCCAATACGCCAAGAAAGGAACTTCATCAGTAGTTCTTCCGTAAATCGAGACCCGCATATAAAGAAGCCACTTCATCCGCGTACCCGTTAAACATCTGGGTATCACGCACATTAGGACTGAACAGGCCGCTCGGCAGACGCCGCTCACGCGCCTGCGTCCATCGCGGATGATCGACCTGCGGATTCACATTTGCGTAGAAGCCGTACTCATCCGCAGCGATGCTCTGCCAAGTGGTTTTCGGCTGCTCCTCTACCAGGCTGATTCTCACAATGGATTTCACACTTTTAAACCCGTACTTCCAAGGCACGACCAAACGTAGCGGCGCTCCATTCTGATTCGGCAATTCGCGCCCATACATGCCCACTGCCAAAATCGCCAGCGGGTTCATCGCTTCATCCAAACGCAACCCCTCAACATAAGGCCAGTCAATCAAGGCGAAACCCGAGCGCTGCCCCGGCATGACCTTCGGATCCTGTAAGGTTTCAAAGCGTATGTATTTGGCTTTCGACGTCGGCTCCACCTGCTTGAGCAATGCCGATATGGGAAAGCCCATCCATGGAATAACCATTGACCAGGCCTCTACGCAACGCAAACGATAGATCCGCTCCTCCAACTGATAAGGCTTCATGAAGTCTTCAAGGGCATAGCGACCCGGCTTGCCCACTTCCCCATCCACGACCACCGTCCAAGGCTCGGTTTTCAAGGCACCAGCATTCTGCGCCGGATCCCCCTTGTCGGCCCCGAACTCATAGAAGTTGTTGTAGTGCGTTGCGTCCTTGAAAGGCGTGATCGCCTCCCCGCTAACCGTGACAGCCTGCCATTTGGTCTGCGGGAGCTTATCGGCAAACCATGCCGGCGCCCTGCCCGGCTCGACATCCGCGTAACGCACCGCATCTTCGGCGCTGGCCCAACGCGGTAGCGCACCCACAGCCAATCCGGCAAGCGAGCTGCCAAGTAATGCACGACGGGATAAATAGAAGGATTCAGGCGTAACGTCCGACTCTTTGCAGTCGGACGCCTTAGGAAGCTTGATAAGCATGACAACTCCGCAGTATTGGAGGACTGATGCACCAATAGACTACGGAGTATGGGAGAAATTACATCACTCGGCGTTTTTGTTACGGCGCAAACGCAACAAGTACTGGATAGGTCCCGATGCCGCATACGCCAGGAATGCCAACAACAGGATGCGCGGCGGGTCGCTGAACACAACAGCAAACACCAACACTACCGCCAGGATGGCCACGAAAGGAACGCGCCCTTTCAAATCCAGCTCTTTAAAGCTGTTGTACTTGATATTGCTGACCATCAGCATACCGGCTGCAGCCACCAGCAGCGCAACCAGGAACGACATTTTCGAACCCTGGATTCCGTAATCACTGAACGCCCAAACGATACCCGCCACTACACCAGCAGCAGCCGGACTGGCCAGACCTATGAAGTAACGCTTATCCGCTTTACCTACCTGGGTGTTAAAACGCGCCAGACGCAATGCAGCCCCCGCGACATAGATGAAAGCCACCATCCAGCCCACCTTGCCCATATCACCCAGGGCCCAGCCAAAGGCCAGCAATGCAGGTGCAACGCCAAAGGCAACCATGTCCGACAAGGAATCGTACTCGGCGCCAAAAGCACTTTCAGTATTGGTCATACGGGCTACGCGGCCATCGAGACCGTCCAGCACCATTGCGACAAAGATCGCGATAGCAGCAAACGCAAAATACTTGCTTGCTCCTGCAGCATCACCCGCACTCATCGCGCTTTGCGCACTCATGGAGCTGATGATCGAATAAAAACCGGCGAACAGGTTCGCGGTGGTGAACAGGTTCGGCAGCAGATAGATACCACGATGCCGGACTTTACGGCCTTCGGCGTCATGCCCTTCTTCGACATGCTCATCGATAGGCAGCAGGCTATCGGCGTCTGAAGCCGCTTTTGGCTCTTCGGGACGTTCGCTCATGGACATTACCTTGCAACGATATGGAAAGTTTCGGTGGAAGCTTGGGGCCAGCACACACCCGCAAACGATCCTGCTTTATACCAGAAGCTGTCGCTTAAACGAAAAAACGCGGCCTAGGCCGCGTTTTCTCTACAGGCTAAAATTTAGTTCTTTGTTTGATCGACGATTTTATTCGCGCCGATCCAAGGCATCATCGAGCGCAGTTGCCCGCCGATGACTTCGATACCGTGAGCGGCGTTGTTACGACGCTTGGCGGTCATCGATGGGTAGCCAGTAGCACCTTCGGTGATGAACATCTTCGCGTATTCACCATCCTGAATGCGCTTCAGAGCATTACGCATTGCCTGACGGGACTCTGCGTTGATCACTTCCGGACCGGTTACATACTCACCGTACTCGGCGTTGTTGGAGATCGAGTAGTTCATGTTGGCGATACCGCCTTCATACATGAGGTCAACGATCAACTTCAACTCGTGCAAGCACTCGAAGTAAGCCATTTCTGGCGCATAACCTGCTTCAACCAGGGTCTCGAAACCGGCTTTAACCAGCTCGACAGTACCGCCACACAGAACAGCCTGTTCGCCGAACAGGTCGGTTTCGGTTTCGTCCTTGAACGTGGTTTCGATGATGCCGGTACGACCGCCACCAACGCCAGCCGCGTATGACAAGGCTACGTTTTTGGCGTTGCCCGACGCATCCTGATAGATCGCGATCAGGTCAGGAATGCCACCGCCTTTTACGAACTCGGAGCGCACGGTGTGACCCGGTGCTTTTGGCGCGATCATGATCACGTCAAGGTCGGCGCGCGGTACAACCTGGTTGTAGTGGATAGCGAAGCCGTGGGAGAAAGCCAGTGTGGCTCCCTTCTTGATGTTCGGCTCGATTTCGTCCTTGTACAGCGCCGACTGGAATTCGTCCGGGGTCAGAATCATGACCAGATCTGCAGCGGCAACAGCGCTGGCAACGTCAGTCACTTTCAGGCCGTGAGCCTCAGCCTTGGCGACAGTGGCCGAACCTTTGCGCAGACCAACAGTAACGTCAACGCCGGAGTCTTTCAGGTTGCAGGCTTGGGCGTGACCCTGGGAGCCGTAACCGATAATGGCTACTTTTTTGCCCTGGATGATCGAAAGGTCGCAGTCTTTGTCGTAATAAACTTTCATGATTTTCCCTTATATCCAGGCCATTCAGGCCAATTAGCATTTGTTAGTTTTAGATGCTGAGTACTTTGTCGCCACGGGCAATCCCGGTGACGCCACTGCGAACTGTTTCCAGGATCGAGGCGGTACCAATCGACTGAATGAAACTGTCGAGCTTCTCACTGGTTCCTGTCAACTGCACGGTGTACACACTGGCGCTGACATCAACGATCTGCCCACGAAATATGTCCGTGGTGCGTTTGATTTCTGCGCGCTGTGCACCCGTTGCCTTGACCTTGACCAACATCAGTTCACGCTCGATATGAGCACTTTCCGACAGGTCAACCAGCTTGACCACTTCGATCAGCTTGTTCAGGTTTTTAGTGATCTGCTCGATCACTTCATCATGGCCCACCGTGGTCAGCGTCAGACGCGACAAAGTCGGGTCTTCGGTTGGCGCTACAGTCAGGCTTTCGATGTTGTAGTTACGTTGCGAGAAAAGCCCAACAACGCGAGACAAGGCGCCCGGTTCGTTTTCAAGAAGCAAGGAAATAATGTGCCGCATGATTAAGTGCGCTCCGTCTTGCTCAGCCACATGTCGCGCATGGAGCCATCTTTGATCTGCATCGGATAAACGTGCTCACTGGTATCAACCTGAATATCCAGGAACACCAGGCGATCCTTCATGGCAAAAGCTTCTTCCATCTTTGGCTTCAGGTCTTTCAGATCAGTGATCCGGATACCTACATGCCCATAAGCCTCAGCCAGCTTGACGAAATCAGGCAGCGACTCCATGTACGAATGCGAATGACGACTGCCGTAGTTCATGTCCTGCCACTGACGCACCATTCCCAGCACGCCGTTGTTGAGGCTGATGATTTTTACTGGCAAGCCATACTGCAAACATGTCGACAGTTCCTGAATGTTCATCTGAATACTGCCCTCGCCTGTTACACAGGCAACGTCAGCCTCAGGAAAACTCAGTTTTACGCCCATCGCCGCCGGGAAGCCGAACCCCATCGTGCCCAGGCCGCCAGAGTTGATCCAGCGATTAGGCTTGTTGAAGCGGTAATACTGGGCCGCAAACATTTGATGCTGACCCACATCGGATGTTACGTACGCATCACCCTTGGTCACTTCGCAAAGCATCTCGATAACAGCCTGAGGCTTGATCTTGCTGCCGTCACCCTTGTCATAAGGGAACAGGCCGCGATCGCCACGCCATTCGTCGATCTGCTTCCACCAACTGGAAACTGCCTCTGGATTTGGCTTCTCGCCAATGTCCTTGAGGATTGCGACCATCTCGGTGAGCACACTCTCCACCGGACCCACGATCGGTACATCGGCCTTGATGGTTTTGGAAATGGACGCCGGGTCGATATCGATATGGATGATCTTGGCGTTCGGGCAGAACTTGGACGGACCGTTGATTACGCGGTCATCAAAGCGTGCGCCTACAGCCAGAATCACATCAGCATTGTGCATGGTCATGTTGGCAGTGAAGCTGCCGTGCATGCCGAGCATGCCGACGAACTGACGGTCTGTGCCAGGGTAGGCACCCAAGCCCATCAGCGTATTGGTTACAGGCACGTTGAGCATTTTTGCCAGCTCGGTCAGCGGAGCCGAACCGCCGCCCAAAATTACGCCGCCGCCTGCATAAAGCACAGGGCGCTTGGCTGCCAGAAGCATCTCTGCCGCCTTGCGAATCTGGCCTGAGTGACCACGCAAGGCCGGGCTGTAAGAACGCAGCTTGGCTTTTTTCGGGAAAACGTATTCGAACTTCTCGGCCGGGTTGGTCATGTCTTTCGGGATATCGACCACAACCGGACCAGGACGGCCGGATTGAGCGAGGTAGAACGCCTTTTTCATGACCTCCGGGATTTCCGAAGCATGCTTGATCATAAAGCTGTGCTTCACGATGGGCCGGGAGATACCGATCATGTCGGTTTCCTGGAAAGCATCAGTCCCGACCATGGTGCTAGGCACCTGACCAGAAATGATCACCATCGGAATGGAGTCCATGTAGGCAGTGGCAATCCCGGTAATGGCATTGGTTGCTCCCGGTCCGGAAGTGACCAGAACTACACCGGCCTTACCCGTTGCACGGGCATAGCCGTCAGCCATGTGGGTAGCCGCTTGTTCGTGGCGAACCAGGATGTGGGTAACTTCCGGTTCTTTGAACAAAGCGTCGTAGACATGCAGCAGAGCACCACCAGGGTACCCGTAGATATATTTGACACCTTCGTCGCGCAAAAAGCGCACGAGCATCTCACCGCCAGATAAAAGCTCCACGTTGTTCACCTCTAAAACGCCAGAATACCGTTCACAAAAATACGAACGGGTCTTAATAGGTTTACTTTTCAGCAGAGCATGAGCGACGGTGGTCGCCGACTACGTCAGCACTGACTGAGCAAGTATTGGGAGCTCCCCAAGTGTTGCGGGGGTTTCCCACCCAGCGCGAGGTAACGCGTTGCGGGTGTAGCAGGTCGGCGCGGGTGTGCGCCTCATGATCTGCTGAGAGGGTCTGCTTCTGGCAGTCCCTCTACAGCGGGACTTCGATTCTTGTCATTAGGCCTGCCCAAGTCAAGCCATCTATGAGATTTATTTTCATAAATTGACAGGAACGCACAAAAAAACGCGTGAAACGCCAGAAACTGACAAGAAAATGGATGGCTGACAGTAAAAACTGGCAGCCATGACCTCAGGCGGAGGGGCTAATCAGCAGATCAAAACCTTCGAAGTGCTTGAGCAGTGGCTTCCAGTTTCCGCGACGCTGAGCAAAAACCTGATCAGCCATATGCCGAATACCTGAAACATTTGGCAGTGGCAGGCCCTGCTCAACAATGACTTTCATCTTCGGCAGGAAGATCCACTGCACCCACAGTTCAAAATCGAGCCGGTCGACGCTGAACGGCTCCTGGCTGGACAAGTCGTACTCCGTAGGCACCTTGTCGCTCCACAACCCCTGCGTGCGCATTTCCTGCTCGATGAGCAACAAGAACCCGGCGACTTCAGGAGTACGGGAATCCATGACCATCAGAGGCTGACCTTGGCTTTTTGACGGGCCAGTGCAGCGCCTGCAGCATCGCCCTGTTTCTCACGCGCCTGGGCAATCAAGCCCCACAGGCTGGCCTGCAGGTCCGGACGACCATTGGCGAACGTCAAACCGCGACGGGCAAACTGCTCCGCCTGAGCGGCGTCACCTTGTGCCATCCGCACTTGCGCCAAGCGATAGAGTACTTGCGGCTCCCGAGGCGCCACGCGCTGAGCACGCTCAAGACTCGACGAAGCGCCATTCAAGTCACCGCTCGACTGTTGCTGCTGAGCAGTGGTAAGCAACGCCAGCACTGGACCATCCAGCTGCTCGTCGGCAGCCAGAACGCCGCTACTGCTCGATGGAATTCCGCTTGGCGTAATCGGCGCCGGAGCGCTGTACGTATTACCCGGTGTATAGCTGCCCGTGCTGATGGGCGCTGCCGCCGGGCCAGGCGTAATCGGTCCGGGCGTGAACGGCTGGGTGCTGATCGGCGTAGATACGCTTGCAGCGCCACCCGGGATCATCACGACAACGCCCGAGTCCTCGGTAATCGTGCGCGCCTGAGTAGCACGCGGCGCAGTGGCCTGTGGGTAGTTTCCAGTCGTACGCTGGGCCGAAACTCGTTCGTTATTCGACACCGCCACACCAGAATCGACCACAGGGATCGAACCCTGAGGCACGCTGGCACAACCATTGAGCAAAGCCAGGGCTGAAACAGCCGCAATCCACAACTTATTCACGTAAAACCCTCTTTGCTTAATTCAACCAGCCCTTGACCCAATCCATCACGGCCTCACCTGAAGCAGGCGCCTGCCCGCCACAACTGGTCCCCGCTGGCGGCTCACTGCCGCGAATATACGGCATCTGTACCGCGCCAGGGCAGCTGGCGTCAGATCCTTGACCCGTATGCGGATCAATCCAGGCCTGAACAATGTTATCGGGCTGAGGCATATCGAGCGGCAGCGGGTCAGCTTTCTTCATAAAGCTGGTCCACACTTGCAGAGCACCGGTTGCGCCGGTAAACGGCGTTTTGCCGTTGTCGTCGCGACCCAGCCAGACCACTGCCAGCAAGTCCTGACTAAAACCTGCGAACCAGCTGTCACGCGAATCGTTACTGGTACCGGTCTTGCCTGCCAACGCAAGATTCCTGGGCAGTACGTTATAAACCGAACGCCCCGTACCTTCGCGCATTACATGCTGCATCGCATTCTGGATCAGGAAGATAGAACCCGGATCGAAGCGTTGCTGGATCTGGAACGGATAGCGCTTGAGTGGCTCGCCTTCTGCTGTCAGTACACTGCGAATCCCGCGCATCGGCGTATTAAAGCCGCCGTTGGCCAAGGTCTGATACATGGTCGCCACTTCCATCGGGCTCAATGCACCGGCACCCAGCAACATGGACGGGAACGCCGGGAACTGACGCTCAACCCCCAGTCGCGCCAAGGTCTTGAGCACATTAGGCACGCCGACTTCCTGCCCCAGTCTTACAGTACCCAGGTTGTAGGAGTTCATCATCGACTGGTAGAGGAAAACCGTGCCATGAGAACGCCGGTCATAGTTCTGAGGCTTCCAGACCTGACCGTCCGCGCCTTTGATCGACAACGGATCATCTGACAGCCAACTGGTCAGCGTGTACTGACTCGGCCGCTCAAGCGCCGTGAGATACACCGCAGGCTTGATCAACGAACCGATGGGCCGTACCGCATCCAGGGCACGGTTAAAACCTGCAAAGCGCGGTGCACGGCTGCCGATCAGGGCCTGAACCTCTCCGGTTTCAGGATTCGTGACCACCATTGCGGCTTCCACTTCATCCGAACCCTTACGCCCGGTCAGACGCTTGAAGGTCTCACCCATTGCGGCTTCAGACTTCATCTGCAGGATCGGGTCGAAGCTGGTAAAAATCCTCAACCCCTCTTCGGTCAAGTCTTCATCTCGATAATCTTCACGTAACTGACGCTTTACCAGATCCAGAAAACCCGGGAACGAGCTGTCTGCCAGACTGCCACGCGTGGTCACGCCCAGTGGCATTTTCTTGGCAGCAGCCACTTGCTCAGGCGTTGCAACACCTTGCTGCTCCAGCAAGTCGAGTACCAGATTACGGCGAACAAGCGCTCGCTCAGGGTAGCGTCGCGGATTGTAGGCCGATGGCCCTTTGACCATGCCTACCAGCAGCGCCACTTGATGCAACTTGAGCTCGGCCAGCGGCTGGCTGAAGAAGAACTGACTGGCCAGGCCAAAGCCGTGAACAGCCCGTTGACCGTCTTGACCTACAAACACTTCGTTGAGATACGCCTCAAGGATTTCGCGCTTGTCGTAATGCATCTCAAGCAACAAGGCCATCATGGCCTCGGTCAACTTACGGCTCAGACTGCGCTCGTTGGTCAGGTAGAAGTTCTTGACCAACTGCTGGGTCAATGTACTGCCGCCCTGACGCATTTGCCCGGCCGAGGTATTGACCCACATGGCACGTGCGATCGACTTTGGCGACACGCCAAAGTGATGATAAAAATCGCGATCCTCTACCGTTACCAGCGTTTCAAGCAGAAACGGCGGCACTTGATCGATATTGATCAGGATCCGGTCTTCGAGGTTTTTCGGATAGAGGCCACCGATCAGCAACGGCTCAAGGCGCACCACAGGCAGCTTGGAACCATTGGTCGATGACAGCTCTGCTACATAGTCACCAGAAAAACGTACACGTACCGGCTGTGCCTGTTCAGCACCTTCATAAAACTGGAAGCCACGGGTATTGAGGTCGACCGTGTTGCCATTGACTGCTGCGGCACCAGGGCCATTGGCCACGCTTTCACGGCGGTAGCCCAGCGCATCGAGCTCCGTGAGGAAGTCGTTCTTGCTCAGCTTCTGGCCGACGAACAGCTCCAGCGGCCGGGCATAAACCTTGGCCGGGATGGTCCAGCGCTTGCCGGAGAACTTCTCCTGCACGATGGCATCCAGATAGACGGCAAAACCTGCCAGCACCACCAGACCGACCAGACTGAGCTTGATTGCCCAGCCCAGCCAGGGCCGAAGGCCGCCAGAAGGACGTTTGGAACGAGAACGAGGAGATCGGGTACGAGTCATGGCGCGAGATTATACGCACTTTATTCATGTTCATCATGCGCAGCCCGGCGGTTTGCACTCCCGCTGTCAGCCGCCATAATGGCGCATCGAATTTTCCAGACCTTGAAGGATCAACCGTGAGCCAGAACCTGATTGCCGCCCTGCAAAACCCGGACCTCTACCCCCATGAAGTCGATGGGTTTCAGGTTATCGAGACGCACATCTCCTGGGTCATCCTTACGGGGCCGTACGCCTACAAACTTAAGAAGCCCGTCAACTTTGGCTTTCTGGACTTCACCGAGCTCAGCGGTCGCGAGCACTTCTGCAATGAAGAGCTGCGCCTGAACCAGCGCCTGACCGAAGGGCTGTACCTCGAGGTCTTGCCGATCACCGGTACTGCCGAAGCGCCAGCACTGGGCGGCGAAGGCCCGGCCATCGAATATGTGCTGAAAATGCGTCAGTTCCCGCAAAGCCAGCTGCTGAGCACCTTGCAAGCCAATGGCGAACTCAACGCCGCCCATGTCGACGAAATGGCCCAGCAGATCGCCCTGTTCCACACTCAGGCGCCCCACGTTCCTGCTGAACACTACCAAGGTACTCCAGAAGCCGTGATGGATCCTGTCCGTCAGAACTTCGATCAGATTCGCCCATTTCTTTCGGACAAAGCTGACCTGCTGCAACTGGACGCGCTCCAGGCCTGGGCAGAAGCAAGCTTTACCCGCCTCAAGCCGTTGTTCGAGCAGCGCAAGGCACAGGGATTCATCCGCGAATGCCACGGTGACATTCACTTGGGCAACGCCACCATCATTGATGGCAAGGTAGTGATTTTCGACTGCATTGAATTCAACGAGCCTTTCCGCTTTACCGATGTGTATGCCGACACCGCTTTTCTGGCGATGGACCTTGAAGACCGTGGCCTTAAGTCGCTGGCTCGACGGTTTGTCAGCCAGTACCTGGAGCTGACAGGCGATTATCAGGGCCTGGAGCTGCTGAACTTCTACAAAGCCTACCGTGCACTGGTTCGCGCCAAAATCAGCCTGTTCAGCATGCCTGCAGAAGCCAGCCCTGTTCAGCGCGCGGCCACACTGCGCCAATACCGCAATTACGCCAATCTGGCGGAAAGCTACAGCACTATCCCTTCACGCTTCCTGACGATCACCCACGGTGTTTCGGCTGTAGGCAAAAGCTCAGTCGCCATGCGCCTTGTCGAGGCACTGGGGGCGATTCGTCTGCGCTCAGACGTTATCCGCAAGCAGTTGTTCGGACAGCAGACCACTGAAAACGCGGTAGGCGATGGCATTTACAATGCCGACGCCAGCACTGCTACCTACAACAAGCTGCATGAACTGGCTGGCATCGTGCTGCGTGCGGGTTTCCCCGTGGTGATCGACGCTACCTACCTCAAGCGTGAACAGCGCGATGCCGCCGCTCAAGTAGCAGAAGCCACCGGCGTGCCTTGCCTGATCCTTGACTGCACAGCGCCAGACGCCGTGATCGAAGGCTGGCTGGCCCATCGCAAGTCCATTGGCACCGACCCTTCTGACGCCACTCTGGAAGTAGTCAAGGCACAGCAAGCCAGTCGCGAAGCCCTGGGCGCCGATGAAATCCTGCGCAGCAAATGTGTTGAAACCCACAACAGCAAAAGCCTCGACACCCTGATCGCTGATATTCGCCAGCGCTTGCCAGGCCTGTAAGGATTCGCGCTAGCCGTGAAACCGCAATGGTTTCACGGCTCAATTGAGCACCGGTGAAATTGAGCGGCCTTTAGTGTTCGTACTCGCCAGCACTGCCGGTAATACAATTACGACACCCGATCCAGCACACATGCAGTGCAATGGATCATGCAGGGTTGCACCGCCTCAGACGCTCTATCCCCTACGCCCCCGCCATCTTCTGACAAAATCCTTGTTGTTCAGAGCCAATCCTTTGTTCCAAAACCGACTAACGGACTGCGGTTTTCCTACTGAGCGCTACACTTCGTAGAATCAAAATGCCCCATAAACGCTGAGCTCACGCCGTCGCAAGGAGAGCTGATGAATGATGAACTCCAGCATTTGAAAAATCTTGGGAAGACCTCAGCGCAATGGCTTCACGCTGTTGGTATTCACAGCGCCTCGGACTTGAGACGTCTGGGGGCTGTTGATGCATATCGAGCAGTAAAGGCCCGGGGCTTCAGGGCTTCTAAAGTATTGCTGTATGCGATTGAAGGAGCCTTGCTGGATGTTCACTGGAACGATATCCCCGCGCAGCGCAAAGAAGAGCTGAACCAGCAGGTGGATCACCTGGCCACGTTGAAAAAAGCCTGAAGTGACTCATTTCAAACACGCACGATGAACGGTAAAAAACAGTTGTTGACATGGTAATGAGAATTGTTATGATTACGCCATCTGGTCGCGAGATCAGTCGATCTTCTGAAAGGCCCTTGGTTCGGACTCTCAGAAAATCTCCTCATCAGGCTAATCACGGTTATTTGACCCGGCTCTTGCCGGGTCTTTTTTTGCCTGCCGAAAAGCGCCAGCCAAATGACTCACGCTACCTGCTCAGCGGGCAATCACCATCGGGCAGCCCAGCTCCGGGTGAGGCTGCACTAAAACGTCCAGACCAAAAACGGCTTTTAGCGCGTCCGGCTGCAGCACCTTTTGCGGACAATCCAGGGCTCGGGGACGTCCCTCCTCAAGCAACAACAGACGATCGCAGTAACGCGCGGCAAGATTCAGGTCATGGAGGATGATCAGTACCGCCGCTCCGCGGTCCGCGAACGCACGAATGGCCTTGAGCGTCGTGTGCTGATGCAATGGGTCGAGCATGGAGGTCGGCTCATCAAGCAACAGGGTTTGCCCGCTTTGCCCTGGCCATAATTGCGCCAGCACCCTCGCCAGATGCACCCGTTGCCGCTCACCACCCGACAACGCCAGATAGCTGCGCCCCGCCAAGTGCTCAACGTCAGCCGCCTGCAACGCGGCGTGAATGATTTCTGAATCGCGGGTCCGACCTGTCTGATGTGGCAGTCGCCCCATACCCACTACTTCTTCAACACGAAAGGCGAAATCCAGGGTAGAGGTCTGCGGCAAGACCGCAAGACGCTGGGCCCGTTGCGCGCCCTTGAAGTTGCCCAGGACTTGCTGGTCCAGCCAGACCTGCCCCCCACTCGGAGCCAAGTCCCCGCACAACGCGGCCAGCAGTGTGCTTTTACCCGCGCCATTGGGGCCCAGCACGCCCAGCACTTCACCCGGACGTACATCAAGAGTGACATCCGCCAACACGATTTTCCGGTCACGACGGATCTGCAGATTCTCCGCACGCAGCATCAGTGGCGACCTCGCAACAGTAAGTAGAGGAAGAACGGCGCCCCAAGGAATGCGGTAACAATCCCGATGGGCAGCTCTGCAGGTGCCAGGGCCAGTCGTGCAATCAAGTCGGCAAACAGCAGTAACGCTGCACCTGCCAGCACGGAAGCAGGTAACAGCACGCGGTGATCAGGCCCTGCCAGCAGCCGTACCAGATGCGGCACCACCAGCCCGATAAAACCAATCATCCCTGCCGCCGCCACAGCAGCGCCCACACCCAAGGCCGTGCAAAACACCAGCTCGCGCTTAAGGCCTTCGACGTCGATCCCCAGATGATTGGCCTCCGACTCTCCCAACAACAGCGCATTGAGCGCACTTGCTCGCCGAGGCAACCACAAGGCAACACCCACAGTAACAATCAACAAGGGCCACAACCGCGCGTAACTGGCGCCATTAAGACTGCCCAGATTCCAGAAAGTCAGGGTACGCAATGTCGCGTCATCTGCCAGATAGGTAAACAATCCGACCGCCGAACCGGCCAAAGCTGTCAGCGCGATCCCCGCAAGCAACATGACGGCGACATTGGTCTGACCGTTGCGCCGCCCCAGCCGATACACCAGTGCCGTTACACCCAACCCCCCGAGAAACGCGCACAGCGACAGCAAATAGGGTCCGATAAACTCTGGCAGCCCGCCAAACGCAGATCCGCCCACAATCGCAATCGCCGCACCCAAGGCTGCGCCGCTGGACACACCGACCAACCCGGGGTCGGCCAACGGGTTACGGAACAACCCCTGCATGGCTACACCTGACAACGCCAGCACACCGCCAACTGCCAACCCCAGCAATGTCCGAGGCAAACGAATCTGCCCCAGGATCAGCTCGGCCTGCTCCAGACCTTCGCCCGGTATCGGTATGCCCAGCAACCTCAGAGCCGCGCGCAGGGTGTCAAACAACGGCAAGCTCACAGGCCCCAGCGCCAGCGACAACCACGTCGCCAACAGGCACAGGGCACTCAGGCCAATAAACAATGATCGGGGTTTAACCAGGGTCCTCATGGGTTAGCCGGGGCCGCGGGATAAAAGTCTGCTGTCAGTTGCTTCAAGCTGGCTGGCAATCGTGGCCCCAGTCCACCCACCAGCAGTGTTGGGTCCAGCTCGTACACGCGGCCATTTTTAGCCGCACGGATAGACGCCAATACCGGGTTTTCCTTGAACAGTGCCGTGCGAGCCGCCTCACCTGTCAAACTGCGATCCGCAAACACCAAAACTTCAGGATTGAGCCCTGCCAGCGCCTCCACAGAAAACGGCTTGTAGCCGGTGTGGGTGGCCAGGTTATGTCCGCCAGCTTGAGTCAGCAGCCAGTCTGCCGCCGTATCCTTGCCGGCAATCAGCGGCTTGCCCCCCGCGTGCCCCAATAACAACAGCACCCCAGGCTTCTTGTGATCGGCTTGTGCCGCCTTTACCTGCTGCTGATGACGAACAAGTTGTTGCTGGTAGTCATTGAACAGTTGCCCCGCTTGCGCCTCGTTACCCAGCAGTCGCCCCAAATGCTTCAAGGTGGCTTCAAGGCTTGCAAGATCGGCCTTGGCCGAAAACATCTCTACCGGGACACCTGCACCGCGAATCTGTGCCAAAACCGGCGGCGGTCCCATCTCGTCAGTGCCGATCAGGACATCCGGTTTCAGGCTCAGGATCCCTTCTGCCGAAAGCTGGCGCTGATAACCGATGCTGGGCAGCGACTTGAGTGATTCAGGATGTTGGCTGGTGGTATCGACCCCAACCAATTTAGACTCCGCGCCCAACGCGCTTACCCACTCCGAAAGCGCTCCACCCGCGCTGACCCAGCGTTGTGGCAACTCGCCAGCCAGGCTGGCATGACTGATCATAAGGCCTGCACAGAGCGAAATCAGGCGGGTACTCAGGCGCATACAGGGGCATTCCTTGAAAAAGAGGGCTCAACGGGACAAGGGGATTGTCACGCCGTGAAAACAGCACATCGCAGAGCAAGCCGCCATTTGATAATTGTTTGCATTTGCACGTCAACCTCTTAACCCACGCTGAAACACGTCAACCACACAGCCGTTTGGCTGCTATTAAGGATTGCCATGAAGTTTTTATGCCCCTCACAGGCACTAAGCGAAGGCGCCAGCCGTGGCTTCGAGCTGGATGAGCTGAGCCTGCTCGTCATTCGTCGTGAAGGCCAGGTATATGCCTACAAAAACCGCTGCCCCCATCGCGGGGTAACACTGGAATGGCAACCGGATCAGTTTCTCGACTCAAGCGCCAGCCTGATCCAGTGCGCGACTCACTCGGCACTGTTTCTGATCGAAAGCGGTGAATGCGTTGCCGGGCCTTGCGCCGGGCAGTTTCTGACAGCCCTTGACTGCCGTGAAGACAGTCAAGGGATCTGGATTACGCCACAAGTGTCAGAGGATGACGTCTAGTCGGCGATCAACCACCACTCCATCAGGCGTCAGGCTTACGCCATACGCCAGCACTTGCACCCCGGCAGCGACCGCCTCGCGCAACGCTGCCGCGTAACCGGGGTCGATCTCCTGGGCCGGACGCACCGCGTCGATACCCGTAAGGTTGACGCAATACAGCTGAACGGCACGCACCCCTTCACGCGCCAGGGTGGCAAGCTCGCGCAGATGCTTGGCACCACGCTGCGTAACAGCATCCGGAAATGCAGCGACACGAGAGTCGTCAAAACCCAGGGTCACACTCTTGACCTCTACAAAGGCAAAGCCTTGGGGGTATTCCAGACGGAAATCAATCCGGCTTTTTTCCTGGCCGTAAGGGACTTCACGCTTGAGTGCAGTGAAGCCATCAAGCTCAGTAATCACCCCTGCCAACAACGCCTCCTCGATCAAGTGATTGGCTCGCGCGGTATTCACGCACGCCAACCGCCCTTGCGGGGTTTGGCTGATTTCCCAAGTGCCCGGCAATTTGCGCTTGGGATCATTGGAGCGGCTGAACCAGACCTGACCACCTTCGACCATGCAATTGAGCATGGAGCCCGTATTCGGGCAGTGGATGGTCATCAACTCGCCAGTGGTGGTTTCGATATCCGCCAGGAAACGCTTGTAGCGCTTGATCAGCCGCCCTTCTTCCAGTTCAGGTGAAAAACGCATCAGCCTTTCCAGCTCTTGAGACCAAGGGCGATCCGCTCAACGGCCTCCTGCAGGCGCGGCAAACTTTGAGTGTAGGCAAACCGTACGTGGTGCCCTGACTTGAAGCGCCCAAAATCCAGGCCCGGCGTAAAGGCTATGTGCTGGGTTTCAAGAAAGTGCTGGCAAAATGCAAACGCATCGCCGCCAAACGCGCTGATATCGGCGTACAGGTAAAACGCACCCTCTGGCTCTACCGCAATACCAAAGCCAAGCTCACGCAAGGCCGGCAACAGAAAGTCACGACGCCGCCCGAATTCGGCCCGACGCTCTTCCAGAATGGCCAGTGTCTGCGGTTCAAAACAGGCCAGGGCTGCGTATTGAGCCATGCTTGGCGCGCTGATATAGAGGTTCTGCGCGAGCTTCTCCAGATCAGCCACGGCTTCAGGCGGTGCCACCAGCCAGCCCAAACGCCACCCGGTCATGCCGAAATACTTGGAAAAGCTATTGAGCACAAACGCGCTGTCATCGACTTCAAGCACGCTCGTCGCATCGCAGCCATAGGTCAGGCCATGGTAAATCTCATCCACCACCAGATGCCCGTTGCGGGCCTTGATCGCCGTAGACAGTGCCGCCAGCTCATCACGGTTCAAGATCGTACCGGTAGGGTTGGCCGGGGATGCCACCAGCGCACCTACACTGTCTTGATTCCAGTAGCGCTCGACCAGATCCGCCGTCAGTTGGTAGCGCACCTCCGGGCCAACCGGCACCAATTGCGCGGCTCCCTCTACCAGACGTAGGAAATGTCGATTACAGGGGTAGCCAGGATCTGCAAGCAGCCAGTGTTTTCCGGGATCGACCAGCAGGCTGGATGCAAGCAACAAGGCGCCAGAACCACCTGGAGTGACAAGTATCCGTGAAGGATCGATGTTCAATCCATAACGCTGCTGATAGAACCCGGAGATCGCCTCGCGCAGCTCCGGCAGACCACGTGCTGCGGTGTAGCGGGTTTTTCCGGCAGCCAGGGCGGCCTGCCCCGCGGCAATGATCGGCTCAGCCGTGGTGAAATCCGGCTCCCCGATTTCCAGGTGAATCACATCGTGCCCCGCAGCCTGAAGCTCGTTGGCACGCGCCAACAACGCCATCACGTGGAACGGTTCGATTGCGCGGCTGCGCGCACTGTAAGACTGAGCCATGAGCCTGCCTTCCTGGGTAAGCAAAAGCCTGATTCTACCCAAGCAGTGCCACAAGGGAGAGCTAATTACTGTCTTAGGCAAGCGGCCTATAGAACCAAACAACCCAGCCTTTGGTCATAGCTCGACTAAAATTAATATTCAGGTACTAATCTCAAGCACCACAGGCTCTGTACACAACCACTGACAACGGGCTAGACATGCGGGAGTAGCGCAGCCCGATTTGATCTGGTAAGTTCGCCCGCTTGCAGCCGCAGGGCCGGCAGGTGTCGGTGATGTTGCAATCCTGCGCAATGGATTAGAAGAATGAGAGGCGGTCCATTTCATGCCCACACAAACCAAGCAACAGAATACTCAACTTAGCGGCTTCGAACCCTACGTTGAAAAGAAGGGCGAAGAGTACATGGGCGAGCCCATGCGCAAGCACTTCACCAAGATTCTGCAAAAGTGGAAACAGGACTTGATGCAGGAAGTCGACCGCACCGTTGATCACATGAAAGACGAAGCGGCAAACTTTCCTGACCCATCCGACCGCGCTAGCCAGGAAGAAGAGTTCAGCCTGGAACTGCGCGCCCGCGATCGCGAGCGCAAGCTGATCAAGAAAATCGACAAGACTCTCCAACTGATCGAAGACGAGGAATACGGCTGGTGCGAATCCTGTGGTGTCGAGATCGGTATTCGTCGACTCGAGGCCCGTCCTACTGCCGACATGTGCGTAGACTGCAAGACCTTGGCTGAAATCAAGGAAAAACAAGTCGGCAAGTAATCGCTGGCTTGACTGAATGGGGCGTGCGAACGCCCCATTTTTGTTTTTGGACTTTCTGTGTCCTGCGTGGGAGCGGGCTTGCTCGCGATAGCATCACCGCGCCAATCGCTCTAAACCGGGTAGCCCCATCGCGAGCACGCCCGCTCCCACACAAAACCGGCCCACGTCCATGACTGCTCCCTCCTACATCGGGCGCTTCGCCCCAACGCCCAGTGGCCACCTGCACTTTGGCTCGCTGGTCGCCGCCCTCGCTTCTTATCTGGATGCCCGCTCTGTGGGTGGCCGCTGGCTGCTGCGCATGGAAGACCTCGACCCTCCCCGCGAAATGCCCGGTGCACAAGCCGCCATTCTGGATGCCCTTGAACGCTACGGTTTTGAATGGGACGGCGAACTGGTTCGCCAAAGCGACCGTCACGAGGCATACGCCCAAGTGCTGAACCGACTGTTCAGCATGGGCCTGGCTTACGCCTGCACCTGTTCGCGCAAACAGCTTGAAGGCTATAACGGCATTTACCCGGGGCTGTGCCGCAATGCGGGCCACTCGATGGAAAACGCCGCTATCCGCATACGCGTCCCCGAGCTCGAATACCGTTTTGAGGATCGGGCTCAGGGCTTGTTTGGTCAGCATCTGGGACGGGATGTGGGGGACTTTGTGATCAGGCGCCGGGACGGCCTGTATGCCTACCAACTGGCCGTGGTGCTCGATGACGCCGCCCAGGGTGTGACGGATATCGTGCGTGGCGCCGACCTGCTGGACTCCACACCGCGCCAGCTCTACCTGCAGGAGCTGCTGGGCTTGTCACAACCGCGCTACCTGCATGTGCCGCTGATCGTGCAGCCCGATGGCCACAAGCTCGGCAAATCGTACCGCTCGCCGCCCCTGACACCCGAGCAGGCAACACCATTGCTGCTTCGCGCCTTGCGCGCCCTGGGTCAGACGCCTGACGAATGCTTGAACGACGCCACCCCGCGTGAAGTCCTGGATTGGGGCATCGCTCACTGGAGCGCAGCCAAAATCCCGCGCACACTGACCCTCCCCGAAGCGCAATTACGCTGACAACCCTTGCAGGTTGCCAGCCATCCGTTACCATCGCCGCACGTTTTTGGGCATGCGGCCTGTAAAAGTGAGGGCGGGATGTATATCTATCGATTGGTCCTGTTGTTGGTTGTCGGGATCTACCTGTTTTCTCCCGCCATCATGGATTGGTGGATCGATGCGACAGGTGCCTGGTACAGGCCCTATCTGCTCTGGCTGATTCTGATCGTTGTGACCTTTATTCTTCAGAGCCAAAAAGATGCCGATGAGCTTTAGCCTGACCCAGATGATCCTGATCAGCGCCGCCTACCTGGGGGTACTGTTTGGTGTGGCCTGGATCAGTGAACGCGGCATGATCCCGCGCGCAATCATTCGCCACCCGCTGACCTACACACTGTCGCTGGGCGTCTATGCCAGTGCCTGGGCGTTTTACGGCACGGTGGGCCTGGCCTACGAATACGGCTATGGATTTCTATCCAGCTACCTGGGGGTTTCCGGGGCCTTTTTGCTGGCGCCCGTGCTGCTCTACCCCATCCTGAAAATTACCCGCACTTATCAGCTTTCATCCCTGGCTGACTTGTTCGCTTTCCGTTTTCGCAGCACATGGGCCGGTGCGCTGACCACGATTTTCATGCTCATAGGCGTGTTACCGCTGCTGGCCCTGCAGATCCAGGCCGTGGCCGACTCCATCAGCATCCTCACACGCGAACCCGTGCAACACCGCGTCGCCCTGAGCTTCTGTGCGCTGATTACCCTGTTTACGATCTTCTTCGGCTCGCGGCACATCGCCACCCGTGAAAAACACGAAGGTTTGGTCTTCGCGATCGCCTTTGAGTCGGTAATCAAACTGATCGCCATTGGCGGGGTGGGCCTCTACGCGCTTTATGGTGTGTTCGACGGCCCGCAACAGCTTGAAGTCTGGCTGCTGCAAAACCAGACCGCCCTCGCCGCTCTGCACACGCCATTGCAAGAAGGCCCGTGGCGTACCTTGCTGCTGGTGTTTTTCGCCTCGGCCATCGTGATGCCGCACATGTATCACATGACCTTCACCGAGAACCTCAACCCGCGCGGACTGGTCAGCGCCAGCTGGGGCCTGCCGCTGTTCCTGCTGCTGATGAGCCTGGCCGTGCCGCTGATTCTATGGGCTGGCCTCAAGCTGGGCGCCACCACCAATCCCGAGTACTTCACCCTCGGTATCGGCATCGCCGCCAACAGCAAACCCCTTGCGTTGCTGGCCTATGTCGGCGGATTGTCTGCCTCTAGCGGGCTGATCATCGTCACCACCCTGGCACTGTCCGGCATGGCCCTGAACCATCTGGTGCTGCCGCTTTATCAGCCACCCGCCGAAGGCAACATCTACCGCTGGCTGAAGTGGACCCGCCGGGCACTGATCGTAGCCATCATCATGGCTGGCTATGGCTTTTACCTGCTGCTGGGCGCCGAACAGGATCTGGCCAACCTCGGTATCGTCGCATTCGTCGCGACCTTGCAGTTCCTGCCGGGCGTGCTCTCGGTGCTGTACTGGCCGACCGCCAACCGCCGCGGCTTTATTGCCGGATTGCTGGCAGGGATTCTGGTGTGGATGGCGAGCATGCTGTTCCCGCTGATCGGCAACTTCCAGGGGTTCTACATCCCGTGGCTGAACATGATCTATGTGCTGGACGACACCAGCTGGCACATGGCGGCAATCGCCTCACTGGCAGCCAACGTCCTGATGTTCACCCTGATTTCGCTGTTCACCAACGCCAGCCCCGAAGAGGCCAGTGCCGCCGAAGCTTGCGCCGTCGACAATGTACGCCGTCCACAACGGCGCGAGCTGCACGCCGCCTCACCGCAAGAATTCGCCACCCAGCTGGCCAAACCGTTGGGCGCCAAGGCGGCACAAAAAGAAGTCGAGCAAGCACTGCGTGACCTGTTCTTACCGTTCGACGAGCGCCGCCCCTACGCCTTGCGCCGTTTGCGCGACCGTATCGAAGCCAACCTTTCAGGCTTGATGGGCCCCAGCGTTGCCCAGGACATGGTCGAAACCTTTTTGCCCTACAAGTCGGGCGGCGAAAACTACGTCACCGAAGACATCCACTTCATTGAAAGCCGGCTTGAGGACTACCACTCACGCCTGACGGGGCTGGCAGCCGAACTCGACGCCTTGCGCCGTTATCACCGCCAAACCTTGCAAGAGCTGCCCATGGGCGTTTGTTCGCTGGCCAAGGATCAAGAGATCCTGATGTGGAACAAGGCCATGGAAGAGTTGACCGGTATCCCGGCCCAGCGTGTGGTGGGTTCGCGCCTTAGCACCCTGGGAGATCCGTGGCGAGAGTTGTTGCAAGGCTTTATCGACCTGCCTGACGAACACTTGCACAAGCAGCACCTGGCCCTGGATGGCCAGACTCGCTGGCTCAACCTGCACAAAGCCGCGATCGATGAACCTCTGGCCCCAGGAAACAGCGGCCTGGTGTTACTGGTCGAAGACCTTACAGAAACCCAGATGCTCGAAGACAAGCTGGTGCATTCCGAGCGACTGGCCAGCATCGGACGCCTGGCGGCGGGTGTCGCTCACGAAATCGGCAACCCTGTCACCGGGATCGCCTGCCTGGCGCAAAACCTGCGCGAGGAACGCGAAGACGACAGCGAGCTGACTGAAATCAGCAGCCAGATTCTTGAACAGACCAAACGTATCTCGCGCATCGTCCAGTCCTTGATGAGCTTCGCCCATGCCGGCAGCCACCAGCACAATGACGAGCCCGTCTGTCTGGCCGAAGTGGCACAGGATGCCATTGGCCTGCTGGCCCTGAACCGACGCAATTTCGAGGTGCAGTTCTATAACCTCTGCGACCCTGATCATTGGGTCGACGGAGACCCGCAACGACTCGCCCAAGTATTGATCAACCTGCTCTCCAACGCCCGTGACGCCTCACCGGCCGGGAGTGCAGTGAGGGTCAAGAGCGAAGCCAGCGAGCACACCGTCGACCTCATCGTGGAAGACGAAGGCACAGGCATCCCCAAGAACATCATGGATCGATTGTTCGAACCGTTTTTCACCACCAAGGACCCTGGCGAAGGCACCGGTCTGGGCCTTGCACTGGTCTATTCCATCGTTGAAGAGCATTATGGACAAATCACCATCGACAGCCCGGCTGACATTCACAGCCAACGCGGAACCCGTATCCGGGTGACACTACCGCGTCATGTCGAAGCGACGTCCGCTGTGAACTGAGACCGTCGAGAGAACCGAATCAATGCCGCATATTTTGATCGTCGAAGATGAAACCATCATCCGCTCCGCGTTACGCCGTTTACTGGAGCGTAACCAGTACCAGGTCAGCGAGGCCGGCTCGGTGCAAGAAGCACAGGAGCGTTTCAGCATCCCCTCGTTCGACTTGATTGTCAGCGACCTGCGCCTGCCAGGCGCTCCGGGCACCGAGCTGATCAAGCTCGGCCAAGGCAAGCCGGTGCTGATCATGACCAGCTATGCCAGCCTGCGCTCGGCTGTTGACTCGATGAAAATGGGCGCTGTCGACTACATCGCCAAACCCTTTGATCACGATGAAATGCTGCAAGCGGTGGCGCGTATTCTGCGTGACCGGCAAAACGTCCAGAGCGCACCTGTCGAGCGCCCTGCCAAACCGGGTGTCAGCGACAAAAGTGCTGTGGATAACAGCAACGGTGAAATCGGCATCATCGGCTCCTGCCCACCCATGCTGGACATGTACAGCAAGATCCGCAAAGTCGCGCCAACCGATTCCAATGTCTTGATCCAGGGTGAATCCGGTACCGGCAAAGAGCTGGTTGCACGCGCCCTGCACAATCTTTCCCGGCGAGCCAAGGCACCGATGATTTCGGTGAACTGCGCAGCCATTCCTGAATCTCTGATCGAGTCCGAACTGTTCGGCCACGAAAAAGGCGCGTTTACCGGCGCCAGCGCTGGCCGTGCAGGCCTGGTTGAAGCGGCCGACGGCGGAACACTGTTCCTTGATGAAATCGGCGAACTGCCGCTTGAGGCCCAAGCCCGTCTGCTTCGCGTGCTGCAAGAGGGCGAGATTCGCCGCGTAGGTTCCGTGCAGTCGCAAAAGGTCGATGTACGTCTGATTGCCGCGACGCACCGCGACCTGAAAAGCCTGGCCAAGGTCGGTCAGTTCCGCGAAGACTTGTACTACCGCCTGCACGTCATCGCACTCAAGCTGCCCGCATTGCGCGAGCGTGGCGCTGACGTGAACGAAATCGCCAACGCTTTTCTTGCACGCCAAAGTGCCCGCATTGGCCGCACTGACCTGAAATTCGCCCCCGATGCCGAGCGGGCAATCAGTCATTACTCCTGGCCGGGTAACGTGCGTGAACTGGAAAACGCAGTAGAGCGAGCGGTGATCCTGTGTGAAAGCCCGGAAATTTCGGCTGAACTGCTGGGTATCGATATTGAGCTGAGCGATCTGCAAGACGATGATTTTATCGGCCTGGCCCCGCAGCAGAGTATCGTCAACGGTAACACCAGCCTTGATCCGACCGAAGATCTGTCACTGGAAGACTACTTCCAGCACTTCGTGCTTGAGCATCAGGACCACATGACCGAGACAGAACTGGCCCGCAAACTGGGGGTCAGCCGCAAGTGCTTGTGGGAGCGGCGCCAACGCCTGGGCATTCCTCGGCGCAAAACCGGCGTGCCAAGCGAGGGCTAGGTAACACGTTTAAATGTAAAAAAACTGTTACCTCAGTCAAATCACGTAACAAAAGCCGGGTCTTAAGGTAACGATGACCCGGCTTTTTTTTGCCCTGAAAAAAGCAAAAACACTAAAAAACCCTTATTTTGCTGGCCCGTGCAAAAGTTGGCACGACCCCTGCTATATGTATTCGTACAAGAACAATAAGAATCACAGCAACACACAATAAAAATAAGACGTATCGGCTCACGCATAACAAGAACAACACGGCGGAGGCGCAGCTAACTGATTGTTTTGGAGAGGCGTTGTAAATGGGGCTTGCCCCACGACTAGGCAGAGAACAACAAAAACTGCACTTAAAGCAGAGCCTGAACTAGTTGGATCATGGATCACATCAACACAGCGACCAAAGCAATCCGTTTGCTCTTATCTCCCGATTGGGAGGGTTACTCAGGCAAGACCTCTGTAACCAGGGCGATTAACAAAAACAAAAAGCCCGCAATCAATAATAAAAATAGAGCATGCAATTCATTCTGGGGGAGCTTTGGCTCCCCTTGTGCTTGCTGCGATTCAGAAAAAACTCCCACGCCTCTACCTCAACGTTCTCGCAGCTATTTTTGCCTGTTACCTGCAGCTTCGCTCACAAGAGCGACTCAGCGTCCTACACCATCCCCTGACTAAATGCTAGAATCCCCGCCCATCATGCGGTCATTCTTCGTTTTGGCCGAACATTCCTTCAAACAGTGCATCCCATGCTGAAGAAGCTGTTCCAGTCATTCCGTTCCCCCAAGCGTCGTACGCAACAACTGCGCAGCACCCCTGAAGTGCTCAACAGCAGCCAACACTCGCTGCAACGTGCCCAGTTCAGCCGCTACGCGGTCAACATCGTCGAGCGCCTGCAGAACGCCGGTTACCAGGCCTATCTGGTAGGCGGTTGCGTACGCGACATGCTGCTCAACATCACGCCAAAAGACTTTGACGTCGCTACCAGCGCCACGCCTGAACAAGTGCGCGCCGAGTTTCGCAATGCGCGAATCATCGGTCGACGTTTCAAACTGGTGCATATCCACTTTGGTCGCGAAATCATTGAAGTCGCAACCTTCCGTGCCAATCACCCGCAAAACGACGAAGAGGAAGACAGCAACCAGTCCTCACGTAACGAGAGCGGGCGCATCTTGCGCGACAACGTTTACGGCACCCTTGAAGAAGACGCCCAGCGTCGTGACTTCACGATCAACGCCCTGTACTACGACCCGGTCAGCGAACGCATCCTCGACTACGCCAATGGCGTACACGACATACGTAACCGCTTGCTGCGCCTGATTGGTGACCCGCAACAGCGCTACCAGGAAGATCCGGTGCGCATGCTGCGCGCAGTGCGTTTTGCCGCCAAGCTCAACTTTGGCATCGAAAAACACACCGCCGAGCCGATTCGCGAACTGGCCCCCATGCTGCGCGAAATCCCCTCGGCACGGTTGTTCGAAGAAGTCCTCAAGCTGTTCCTCTCGGGTAACGCTTCAGACACCTTCGAAATGCTGGTTGACCTCGAGTTGTTCGACCCACTGTTCCCGGCCAGCGCCGAAGCACTGGAACACAATCCGACATACACCCACACCCTGATCAGCGAAGCCTTGCGCAACACCGATCTGCGGATCAAACAGGGCAAACCGGTAACTCCGGCCTTCCTGTTTGCTGCCCTGCTCTGGCCTGCCCTGCCGGCCCGTGTACTGCGTCTGCAAGATCAAGGCATGCCGCCCATTCCTGCCATGCAGGAAGCCGCGCACGAACTGATCGCCGAACAGTGCCAGCGCATTGCCATTCCCAAGCGTTTCACCATGCCGATTCGCGAGATCTGGGACATGCAGGAGCGCCTGCCACGGCGCAGCGGCAAACGTGCCGACATGTTGCTCGACAACCCGCGCTTCCGTGCCGGCTACGACTTCTTGCTGCTGCGTGAAAGCGCAGGCGAGCAGACCAATGGCCTGGGCGAGTGGTGGACGGACTATCAGGACGCCAATGACAGCGGTCGCCGCGACATGATTCGTGACCTGAGCAACGCCAAGGATGACGGCACCGGGCCTGCACCGCGTAAACGTCGCCGCACCAGCGGTGCCAAGCGCAAACGCAGCGCCGCAGCGGACGAGTAAGCGATGGAGCGCGTCTACATTGGAATGGGCAGCAACTTGGCCGCCCCTGAAGAGCAATTGCGCAGTGCCGTCCAGGCACTGGCGCAATTGCCTGACTCCCGACTCGTCGGGGTGTCGGCGTTCTATCAAAGCGATTCATTGCTACCCGGTCAGCCGCGCTACACCAATGCCGTGGCCGCCATCGACAGCACGCTGCCACCTCTGGACCTGCTCGACGCACTGCAAGCCATCGAGCTAGATCAAGGTCGCGAACGCCACGAACGCTGGGGCCCACGCACCCTGGATCTCGACATTTTGCTGTTTGGCGATCGCCTGATCGACGAACCCCGCCTCAAAGTCCCCCACTACCACATGCACGCCCGACCTTTTGTGCTCTACCCCCTGGCTGAAGTGGCGCCAGCATCCCTGAAACTCGCCGATGGCCGTAGCCTGTCGCAATTGCTGGCCGACTGCCCATTCATCGGGCTTGAGCGCATCACCGCTTAAGCTGAAACGAATCAATAACCGGGTAACACCTTTGCGGTAACACCCGGAATTGACTTCCTGTGAGCTCGTCACGACTATAGGCATCCCGCTGCCATCCGCTGGATGGCGCAATGTGAAAAGCAGGCTTTATAAGCGCCCTCTATAAAGGTGTGCCTGTTCATAACGATGAATCACACGCGTTACTCGCAGTGGTTATCACACTGCCTGACGAGGATCCTTTTCATGCCAGCTATTACCCTGACCACCCTGCAAAGCCTTAAGCAAAAAGGTGAAAAAATCACCATGCTGACGTGCTATGACGCCACCTTTGCCCATGCCTGCAATCAGGCCGGTGTTGAAGTGTTACTGGTAGGCGACTCCCTGGGCATGGTTCTACAAGGGCATGACAGCACATTGCCTGTGACGACCGCCGACATGGCTTACCACGTGGCTTGCGTCAAACGCGGTAACCAGGACGCCCTGATTCTCGCAGACATGGCCTTCATGGCGAATGCGACCCTGGAACAAAGCCTGAACAACAGCGCGCTGCTGATGAAAGCCGGCGCGCACATGGTCAAAGTCGAAGGCGCCGTGTGGCTCGCCGAATCGATTCGCGCCATGACCGAACGAGGTATCCCTGTGTGCGCGCACATGGGTCTGACCCCGCAGACGGTGAACGTACTGGGCGGTTACAAAGTTCAGGGACGCAACGAAAACCAGGCGCGCCAGATGCGTGCCGACGCCATTGCCCTGGAGCAAGCAGGCGCAGCCATGCTGCTGCTTGAGTGCGTACCGAGCGAACTGGCGGCAGAAATCACCCACGCAGTGAAAATCCCGGTTATCGGCATTGGTGCCGGCAGTGACACAGACGGACAGGTTCTGGTGCTGCACGACATGCTCGGCCTGTCGCTGACGGGGCGCGTGCCCAAGTTTGTGAAGAACTTCATGACCGGCCAGCCTGACATCCAGTCCGCCCTGAGTGCCTACGTCACTGAAGTCAAAGCCGTCAGCTTTCCTGCTACCGAACACGGATTCTCTGCATGAACACAGTTAAAACCGTTCGCGAATTGCGCGCCGTTATCGCCCGTGCACGCCGCGAAGGCAAACAAATAGCCCTGGTTCCGACCATGGGCAATCTGCACAGCGGTCATGGCGCACTGGTCACCACCGCCGCGCAACAGGCTGACTTTGTAGTGGCCAGCATTTTTGTAAACCCGCTGCAGTTTGGTGCCAACGAAGACCTCGCCACCTATCCGCGCACTCTGGCGGCCGATCAGGAAAGACTCCTGCAGGCAGGTTGCCATTTGCTGTTTGCCCCAACCGTCGAGGAAATGTACCCCAACGGCATGGAGGGCCTGACCCGTGTTACTGCCGCCAAGTTGAGCAATGAACTGTGCGGCAGCCGTCGCCCGGGGCATTTCGATGGCGTGACCACGGTGGTCAGCAAACTGTTCAATATGGTTCAGCCTGATCTGGCGATCTTTGGCCAAAAGGACTACCAGCAGCTGGCAGTCATTCGTGCAATGGTCAACGACCTCAACTTTCCGATCCAGATCATCAGTGAACCGACCGTACGCGCCGAAGATGGCCTGGCCCTGTCTTCGCGAAATGGTTACCTGAGCGAAGAGCAGCGTGCCCTGGCACCTGCGCTGTACCGTCATTTGAGCGAGATGGCTCACGCCATTGAAGCTGGTGAGCGCGATTACCCGGCATTGGTCAGCCAGCATCTGGCGCAGATCGAAGCCATCGGCTTTCGCCCCGACTACCTGGAAGTGCGTCACGGCCAGACTTTGCTCCCGGCCACGGCCACTGATCGTGACCTGGTGATTTTGGTCGCGGCTTTTATGGGCGCCACCCGTTTAATCGACAACGTGCACTTAAACCTCGACAGCGCGCTCTGACAGAGCCGACTGCGCGGACCCGCGGAATGACCCGCACTCCATAAAGAAACACTGAAACGATTCAGCTCGTGTGACACAGCGGTGACAAAAGTTACCGTTTGTTGTCAGACAAAGCCAAGACAGAAGCAGGCGAGAGAGGTACTGTAATCGCCCTGCTTCTAGCTGACGTGCAGAATCAGACCGACCGGGCACCTCGATAATAAAAAGGTGCAGGCGTTTTCAGTGTCCAAAGGCAGTTCAAGCAAAAAGGATATCCGCAGCGATGGCGTACTACCGCACCCCTCATGACGTTACCGCTCTGCCCGCTTGGCAAGCGTTGAAACTCCACCGCGCTGACATGCAAAATTTCAGCATGCGCGACGCGTTTAACAGCAACCCCAAACGTTTTGAAGAATTCACCCTGAGCAGCTGCGGGCTGTTTCTGGACTACTCGAAAAACCTGATCACCAACGAGACCCGCGACCTGTTGGTCAATCTCGCCAACGAGGTCGATCTCAAAGGCGCGATCAAGTCGCTGTTTGGTGGCGAAATCGTCAACGCCTCTGAAGGCCGTCCAGCCTTGCACACCGCGCTGCGCCGCCCGGTTGCCGACAAACTGTCGGTGAACGGCGTGAACATCATGCCCGAGGTGCATAAAGTCCTGAACCAGATGACCGAGCTGGTCGGCAGGATTCACGACGGTCTGTGGCGTGGTTACACCGAAAAACCGATCACCGATATCGTCAACATTGGCATTGGTGGCTCTTTCCTGGGCCCCGAGCTGGTCTCTGAAGCGCTGTTGTCCTACGCCCAAAAAGGGGTGCGTTGCCACTACCTGGCAAATATCGACGGCAGTGAATTCCATGAACTGACCGCCAAATTGCGCGCCGAAACCACGCTGTTTATCGTTTCGTCCAAATCCTTCAACACCCTCGAAACCCTGAAAAACGCTCAGGCTGCCCGGGCCTGGTACCTGGCCCAGGGCGGTTCGGAAGCAGAGCTGCATCGCCACTTTATCGCCGTATCGAGCAACAACGCGGCCGCTGTGGCCTTCGGTATTCGCGAAGAGAACATCTTCCCGATGTGGGACTGGGTCGGCGGGCGTTACTCGCTGTGGTCGGCCATCGGCTTGCCAATTGCCCTGGCAATCGGCATGTCCAACTTCAAGGAGCTTCTGTCCGGTGCCTACACCATGGACCAGCACTTCCAGACCGCTCCGTTTGAACAGAACATGCCTGTGCTGATGGCCGCACTGGGTGTCTGGTATGGCAATTTCTGGGGCGCACAAAGCCACGCGATCCTGCCGTACGACCACTACCTGCGCAACATCACCAAACACTTGCAACAGCTGGACATGGAGTCCAACGGCAAAAGCGTGCGCCAGGACGGCACTCCGGTGTCCACCGACACGGGTCCTGTCATCTGGGGCGGCGTAGGCTGCAACGGTCAGCATGCGTATCACCAGTTACTGCATCAGGGCACCCAGCTGATCCCGGCCGATTTCATCGTGCCGATCGTCAGTTTCAACCCTGTGGCCGATCACCATCAGTGGCTGTATGCCAACTGCCTGTCGCAAAGCCAGGCTCTGATGCTGGGTAAAACCCGCGAAGAAGCCGAAACTGAATTGCGCGACAAAGGCATGGCCGAAGAAGAGGTGCAAAAACTCGCACCGCACAAGGTGATTCCAGGCAACCGTCCGAGCAATACCCTGGTGGTTGAACGCATCAGCCCGCGTCGTCTGGGCGCGCTGGTTGCGCTGTACGAGCACAAGGTCTTTGTGCAAAGCGTGATCTGGGGCATCAACGCCTTCGACCAATGGGGTGTCGAGCTGGGCAAGGAACTGGGCAAGGGCGTTTACAACCGCCTGGTCGGCAGCCAGGAAGAGCCGGCCGACGATGCTTCGACCCAAGGTCTGATCAACTACTTCCGCGGTCGCCATCGCGGTTGATTGATAGCCAGCCAGTCTTCACCGACTGGCTGGCACCATCGAGAAAGGCATCATGGAACTTATCCGCCGCCCCATCGAACGCCAGATCATGAGCCTGACCGGGCTCTCCCTCGGCCAGCTCGACCTCGAAAACCCCAAGGGCGATCCCGGCCTGTTTGGCCCGGACTCCATCAGTTGGCAGGTACATGGTGATTTCACCAGCATGCTGATTGGCGGCATCAGCGCCTTGATGCTGCAAGCCTTGCACCCACTGGCCCTGGCCGGGGTGTGGGACCACTCCAATTTTCGTCAGGACATGCTGGGTCGGTTACGCCGCACCGGGCAGTTCATTTCTGGAACCACTTTCGGTGCCACCGGTGATGCCAACTGGCTGATCGACAAGGTGCGTACCATCCACCTGCAAGTCACCGGCACCGGCCTCGATGGTCGCCCCTATGCCGCCAGCGACCCCGAATTGTTGACCTGGGTGCATGTGGCAGAGGTCAGCAATTTCCTCGCCGCTCACTTGCGCTATCGCAACCCCCATTTATCCGGTGCAGATCAGGATCGTTACTACGACGAAATAGCCATGATCGCTGAACGCCTGGGCGCTACAAACGTTCCGCGCTCACGCCAGCAAGTGACCGACTACCTCGAGGCAATCCGTCCACAATTGCTGTGTGATGAGCGTAGCCACGAGGTGATTCGCTTGCTGCTCAATGCTCCCTCCCCCAGCCTGCTGGCCAAACCCTTTGGCGCGCTGATGATGAAGGCCGGGATTGATTTGCTGCCTGACTGGGCCAGCGATCAACTGGGACTGCACCAGCGTCCTCTGATTCGCAAGCTGGTGCGGGCCGAAGTGAACAGTACGGCGCCGATCCTTCGCTGGGCCGTGCGCAATGGCTCCGTGCAACGAGCACGGCGGCGCATGGGGTTGAGCAACAAAAGCCTGTAGTCGCTGCCGAGGAACGCAGGCTGCGATACAACTGCAACGACCAATCTGACGGACTGTACCGATGCAATCGCAGCCTGCGGCAGCGACTACACCCATGGGTGAATTTCATGCCACCATGCCCGCCTGACTCCGAGCACAACACTCCAAGAATAAAGAGGACTCTAGCAATGCAAGATGTCGTAATCGTTGCCGCTACCCGCACTGCCGTTGGCAGTTTTCAAGGCTCCCTGGCCCATGTACCCGCCGTGGAACTGGGCGCTGCGGTCATCCGCCAGTTACTGGTGCAAACCGGGCTGGATGGCACTCAGGTCGACGAAGTTATCATGGGCCAGGTACTGACCGCCGGGGCCGGGCAAAACCCTGCTCGCCAGGCTGCAATCAAGGCCGGGCTACCCTTCGCGGTTCCTGCCTTGACCCTCAACAAAGTCTGCGGCTCGGGCCTCAAGGCCCTGCACCTGGCCGCCCAGGCGATTCGTTGCGGCGATGCAGAGGTGATCATTGCCGGCGGACAGGAAAACATGAGCCTGTCCAACTACATCATGCCCGGTGCCCGCACCGGCCTGCGCATGGGCCACGGCCAGATCGTCGACACCATGATCAGCGATGGCCTGTGGGATGCGTTCAACGACTACCACATGGGTATCACTGCAGAGAACCTTGTGGATAAGTACGACATCAGCCGTGAAGCGCAAGACGCCTTTGCCGCCGCCTCGCAACAAAAAGCCACGGCAGCTATTGAAGCCGGGCGCTTTGTCGATGAGATCACCCCCATCCTGATCCCGCAGCGCAAAGGCGATCCGATCGCTTTCGCCACCGACGAACAGCCTCGCGCAGGCACCACTGCCGAGTCGTTGGCCAAGCTTCGTCCAGCCTTCAAGAAGGACGGCTCCGTGACCGCGGGTAATGCATCCTCACTCAATGACGGCGCAGCCGCAGTGATGCTGATGAGTGCCACCAAGGCCAAAGCCCTTGGCTTGCCGGTGCTGGCCAGGATTGCCGCCTACGCCAACGCTGGCGTAGACCCGGCCATCATGGGTATCGGTCCTGTGAGCGCCACTCAGCGCTGCCTGAGCAAGGCAGGCTGGAGCCTTGAGCAACTGGACCTGATCGAAGCCAACGAAGCGTTCGCGGCACAAGCGCTGGCAGTGGGCAAAGAGTTGAACTGGGACGCGAGCAAGGTCAACGTCAACGGAGGGGCTATTGCCATTGGCCACCCGATTGGAGCGTCGGGCTGCCGTATCCTCGTCACCCTGCTCCACGAAATGATCAAGCGCGACGGGAAAAAAGGCCTGGCAACCCTGTGCATTGGCGGTGGCCAGGGCGTGGCACTGGCGATCGAGCGGGAGTAACCGCACACCCTGTGGGAGCGGGCTTGCTCGCGATGCAGACTACTCGGTCTGTCGGTCAAGCCGCGCGGATACGATCGTGAGCAAGCCCGCTTCCACACTGAAGTTTCGTACACCCTATTCTGCTAAACTGCCGCGCCTTATCTATCCCCCAAGGCGCATGGCATGTCTTCCTTGAATCAGGCGCTGCGCGCCGCCCTCGATAACCGTCACGACCTGTTGGCCGAGCTGCATGCTCAGGGCACTGACTGCTATCGCCTGTTCCACGGCAGCCAGGAAGGCGCTGGCGGACTGACCATCGACCGCTACGGCCCGCAACTGCTGGTGCAAAGCTTTCATCAGCGTCTTGAGCGCGATGATTTGCTGCAACTGCATGACGCGATCAATCGTCACTTGGGCCTCGACCTGTTGCTGGTTTACAACGACCGCTCCCAGGGCAATTCACGCATTGATCGCGAAGATACCGTGTACCGCGCTGAAGATGCCGCACTCGAAGACACCGTCGGCCACGAATGGGGGCTGAAGTACCGCGTGCGCGGGCGCCATGCCGGGCAAGACCCTCTGTTGTTTCTCGATCTGCGCAACGCTCGCGGCTGGGTCAAACAACACAGTGCCGGCAAAAGCGTACTCAACCTCTTCTCCTACACTTGCGGCGTGGGCCTGAGTGCGGCTGCGGGTGGCGCCCGTGAAGTCTGCAATCTCGATTTCGCCGAGGGTAACCTCGCGGTGGGCCGGGAAAACGGCCTGCTGAACCCTCAATTGCCCAAGATGAAGTTCGTGCAGTCCGACTATTTTGCAGCCATCCGCCAACTGGCCGGCTTGCCGATTATTCAACGCCGCCACAAGCTGCCCGCCTACCCGCGACTGGATCAACGTGAATATGATCTGGTGTTGCTTGACCCCCCTGCATGGGCCAAAAGCGCATTCGGCACAGTCGATCTGCTGCGCGATTACCAAAGCCTGCTCAAGCCTGCGGTGTTGACTACCGCCCCGGACGGCGTGCTGATTTGTTGCAACAACCTGGCGAAGGTCAGCATGGACGACTGGCGCGAACAGGTTTTGCGCTGTGCCGAGAAGGCAGGCCGCCCGGTTCGCGACTGGCAAGTATTGACCCCGGCCAGTGACTTCCCGTCCCAGGATCAGCAGCCACCGTTGAAAACCTTGATCCTTCAGTTTTAAAACATCCTCTGAGTACAGCGTTCGTCTCGGAACCAGAAACGCGTGCCATACTCAAAGGCACTCCGACTGCTATAGACGACGCCCTACATGCTCAAAGGATTGATCCGCGCCATCGGCGCCGTGCTGATTGCTATCGCGCTGTACAGCGTGCTTGGCTTCCTGATTCTGCCGGGCATTGGCCTGCGCATCATCAACCAGCAGCTTGCCAACTACGCCACGGTGCCCGCCAAACTCGACCGGCTGGAATTCAACCCTTTCAGCCTGGAGCTGACACTGTGGGGGTTCAGGACCGGCGAACCAGGCAAGGAACAGATCGGTTTTGAACGGCTGTACGTCAATCTTCAGCTCGACAGCCTGTGGACAAAAGCGTTGCACCTGGCTGAAGTCCAACTGGAAAAGCCCAAGACCGAGGTGCTGTTCAACAAGGATGGCTCACTCAATCTGACCCAACTGTTCAAGTTGCCGGCCAGCGAACCTGCCCCGAGCGAACCCGACAGCAAACCGTTCCCTGTGCGCCTCGACAGCATCAAGCTGGCTGACGGCTACCTGCACTTCACCGATATGCGTCCCAGCGAACCCATTGATTTTTTGTACGACTCAATGGACCTGGAGCTGAAAAACCTCAGCACCCTGCCCGATGACAACGCCGACATGACCCTGGTAGCTGTCGGCCCGGCGGGCGGGCGTATTGACTGGAGCGGCACGTTAAGCCTGGTGCCGATAGCCTCCACCGGCAAACTGAAAGTTACCGATGGCCAGATGAAGGTCTGGTGGCCTTATGTACGCGATGCCCTGCCACTGGTACTGGAAGATGGCGTGCTGAATTTCAGCACCGATTACAGCCTGAACCTGTCCAAAGAAACCGAGATGGTGCTGACCAATGCCTCGGCCAGCATCGCTCCGTTCAAGATCAACGCTCCAGACGGGCGCCCCCTGGTACGACTGGAGCGCCTGGATGTCAGTGACACCCGCGTGGATCTGGCCAAGCAGCAAGTCGTCGTCGGCAAGATCAACAGCCGCAACCTCGAAACCTGGGCCACCCGCGAGAAGGATGGCCAGCTTGATTGGCAAAAACTGTTTACCACTCCAGCCACAAAGGCACCGTCCAAAAAAGAACAAGTCGTCACGGTTGAAGCACCAAAATCAGCACCCGTAGCACCGGGCAAGCCCTGGGAAGTGCTGCTTAAGAATGTTGAATTACGCGACTATCGCGTACACCTCGCCGATAAAGAGCCCAAAACCCCGGTAGCGCTGGATATCGGTCCGCTTAACTTGAATCTGCAGAACTTCGACAGCCTGAACCGCTCGCCCTTCACCCTCAAACTGGATACCGGTGTGGGCAAGCAAGGCAAGCTTGACGCCAGTGGCGACGTCAACCTGAGCCCGGTGAGTGCCAGGCTCAAGGTTACAACCAAGGACATCGACCTGCGTATCGCCCAGGCCTACATCGACCCGTTCATACGACTTGAACTGCGCAGCGGCATGCTCGGCAGCGACCTGGCGGTTAATCTCAAAAGCACCGAGCCACTGGCCTTTACCGTAGAGGGCCGTGCACAGGTCGATCAACTGCACACGCTGGACACACTCAAAGACCGCGACTTCCTCAAGTGGCAAAAACTGGTGCTGGAGGACGTGAAATACCAGCACGGCGATAGCTTGTCGGTGACCAGGGTCAACTTCGAGAAGCCGTACGTGCGCTTCATGATCAACGACGACCGCACCACCAATATCGATGACCTGCTGATCCCCCAACCGGCAGGCAGCACCGCCAAGAGCACCGCCAGCAAGGACAAGCCGCTGGGCATTCACATAGGCGCGATTGCGATCAACGACGGCTCGGCCAACTTCGCCGACTTCAGCCTGACACCCAACTTCCAGACAGCCGTTCAACAGCTCAACGGACAGATCGGCACCATCGATAGCCGCAATGCCAAGCCCGCCCCGGTGAATATAGCGGGTAAGGTCGACCGTTATGCCCCGGTGACCATCAAGGGCAGCGTCAACCCGTTTGACCCGATGGCAAGCCTGGATATCGCCACCAGCTTCAAGCGTGTCGAATTGACGACATTGACGCCCTACTCCGGCAAATTTGCCGGCTACCGTATCCGCAAGGGTCGGCTGAACCTTGATCTGCACTACATGATCACCAAGGGTCAGCTCAAGGCCGAGAACAAACTGGTGGTCGAGCAATTGCAGCTCGGGGAGAAAGTCGACAGCCCCGATGCGGTTGATCTGCCGATCAAACTAGCAATTGCTTTGCTCAAAGACACGGACGGCAAGATCTCCATCGAACTGCCGATCAGCGGCGACCTTAACAACCCGCAATTCAGTGTGATGCCCATTATCTGGCAGACCGTGCGCAATCTGGTGCTGCGTGCCGCCCAAGCCCCCTTCAAGTTCATTGGCGGCCTGATCAATGGTGGTGGTGCCGAAGACCTGGGCACGGTTTCATTCGCGCCAGGATCAAGCGAGCTGAGCCCGGAGGCGCAAAAAGCGCTGACCACCCTGGCCCAGGCGTTGAAAGAACGCCCAGCCTTGCGCCTGGAGATCGAAGGGACTGCAGCACAGAGCAGTGATGGCCCTTTCATTGCGAAAGAACGTCTTGAGCGCGAGTTCCAGTACAACTACTACAAGATCCTCCAGCGCCGTGGTGACAAAGTCCCGGCCAAGGCGGGTTTGCTGACCGTGCCGGATGATGAGAAAGGACCGTTGCTCGAAGGCATCTACCGCACCCGTCTCAAACAGCAGCCGCCTGCAGAATGGAAAGACCTGAGCCGTGACGAGCGCGCTGCCAAAATGACCGATGCATTGATCGACTTCTGGAGCAAAAGCGAAGTGCTGTTGCGTCAACTCGGCCAGGACCGCGCAAGCAGCATCAAGGACTTCCTGGTGGACAAAGGCCAGTTGGCTGATGAGCGCGTGTACTTTATCGATGCCACGCTGGGTGAAGCAGAGAGTGATGGCCGGGTGATTTCGCCTCTGCATCTGGATAGCGAGTAAGCGTGCCGGCAAAACCTGTAGTCGCTGACGAGGCACGAGGCTGCGATTAAGGGCACCACCACAAGGTCGGGGCTGCTACGCACCCCATCGCAGCCTCGTGCCTCGTCAGCGACTACATATTCAGCAGAAATAGAACAGCCCCCGACGCAAGCGCCGAGGGCTGTAATGGCCACATCCATATGGCCGTCGCATGAACCTTGTTTCAAAGCCTGCGGGCGTACTGCTCAAATTACCCGCTGCGGCTTTGTTTCCCCCGGTTCTACGAAATGAGGGGTGTTTATTCGGCTTTCAGGCCATCAGCCGAGACAGCTTTAACGCCTTTGATCTTTTTGGTGATGGCAACAGCGATGTCTTTTTGAGCTTCGGTCACTGGGACCATCGAAGAAAGGGAAACAACACCTTTGTTTGTCTCAACTTTGATATCGGTGCCCGGAATGCCTTTTTCAGTCACCAGGTCAGCTTTCACTTTGGTGGTGATCCAGGTGTCAGAAGTGGCTTCCTTGGCTTTAGTTACTTCGCCAGCAGCGACGACCATCGGTGCCTGTGTAGTCGCTTGAGCAGCAAATGCAGCGTTGGCCATGGTCAGGGTCAGAGCGGTGGCAGTTGCAGCAGCGATAGCGAACTTCTTCATACGAGTAACTCCTGTCTTCTTTAAAATCTGCGCCGTCTTATGGCAGCAGGGTTATCTCTACTATTGCAGGGCCTGTGCCAACTTTTTAAGATAAATTAATCCTTATAAATCAATGACTTACGATTTATCTCCACAATGGCGATCGTGCAGAATGCATGACGTCCTGCAAATTTGCATGCAAGTTGCGGGTTTCCACTCATGGCCTATCGCCCATTGGCGCTGACTTTTCGTCGCCCATAAAAAAAGGATCCCGAAGGATCCTTTTTTGTAACGCGGGTATCGGGGGCTATTACGCTTCCGATGCCTTGGCAGCAGCTACGTCCTTGATGGACAGCTTGATACGGCCGCGGTTATCCACGTCCAGTACCAGCACTTCAACTTCCTGACCTTCTTTAAGAATGTCAGTCACTTTCTCAACGCGAGCGTCGCTCAACATGGAGATGTGAACCAGACCGTCCTTGCCAGGCAGGATGTTTACGAATGCGCCGAAGTCGACGATACGCTCAACCTTGCCCACGTAGATCTTGCCGATCTCGGCTTCAGCGGTGATGCCCAGAACGCGCTGACGCGCTGCTTCTGCAGCTTCTTTGGTTTCGCCGAAGATCTTGATCGAACCGTCGTCTTCGATATCGATCGAAGCTTTGGTTTCTTCACAGATTGCACGGATGGTCGCGCCGCCTTTACCGATGACATCACGGATTTTGTCGGTGTCGATCTTCATCGCAATCATGGTCGGAGCGTTGGCCGACAGTTCGTTGCGCGATACGGCAATGATCTGGTTCATCTGACCCAAGATGTTCAGGCGAGCGTCCAGGGCTTGGCCCAGTGCGATCTCCATGATTTCTTCGGTGATGCCCTTGATCTTGATGTCCATCTGCAGCGCGGTAACACCTTTGGCGGTACCGGCTACTTTGAAGTCCATGTCGCCCAAGTGATCTTCGTCACCCAGGATGTCGGTCAGGACAGCGAATTTCTCGCCTTCTTTAACCAGACCCATGGCGATACCGGCAACCGGTGCCTTCATCGGAACACCAGCGTCCATCAGTGCCAGGGAAGCACCACACACCGATGCCATCGAGCTGGAACCGTTGGATTCGGTGATTTCCGATACAACACGGATGGTGTACGGGAACACGTCGGCAGCAGGCAGCATGGCCTGAACCGAACGGCGGGCCAGACGGCCGTGACCGATTTCGCGACGACCGGCGCCACCCATACGACCACACTCACCTACCGAGAACGGAGGGAAGTTGTAGTGCAGCATGAACGGGTCTTTTTTCTCGCCTTCCAGGGTGTCCAGCAGTTGTGCGTCACGGGCAGTACCCAGCGTTGCAACAACCAGAGCCTGAGTTTCGCCACGGGTGAACAGAGCAGAACCGTGGGTCTTCGGCAGAACACCTACTTCGATGTTCAGAGGACGAACAGTCTTGGTGTCACGGCCATCGATACGCGGCTTGCCGTTTACGATGTTTTCGCGAACGGTGCGGTATTCGATTTCGCCGAAAGCAGCTTTGACTTCGCTGGCAGAAGGCTGGCCTTCTTCACCGGACAGCTTGGCTACAACCTGATCCTTCAACTCGCCCAGACGTGCGTAACGGTCTGCCTTGACGGTGATGGTGTAAGCCTGGGAGATCGCTTCGCCGAACTCGGCACGGATAGCGCCCAGCAGTGCGGTAGCTTCCGGGGCAGCAGCCCAGTCCCACGTTGGTTTTGCAGCTTCGGCAGCCAGCTCTTTGACAGCCTGGATCACTACCTGGAATTCGTCGTGGGCAAACAGTACTGCGCCCAGCATCTGGTCTTCGGTCAGCTCTTTGGCTTCCGATTCAACCATCAATACGGCTTCCGAAGTACCGGCAACGACCATGTCCAGGCTCGAAGCAGCCAGTTGCTCGTAAGTCGGGTTCAGCAGGTAGCCGGTGCTTTCGTGGTAAGCAACGCGGGCAGCGCCGATCGGACCATCAAAAGGAATACCGGAGATAGCCAGGGCTGCCGAAGTACCGATCATCGCAGCGACGTCCGGATCGGTTTTCTTGCTGGTGGACAGAACGGTGCAGACAACCTGCACTTCGTTCATGAAACCTTCTGGGAACAGCGGACGGATCGGACGGTCGATCAGACGCGACGTCAGGGTTTCTTTCTCGGAAGGGCGACCTTCACGTTTGAAGAAACCGCCTGGGATTTTACCCGCGGCGTAGGTTTTTTCTTGGTAGTGAACAGACAGAGGGAAGAAGCCCTTGCCTGGATCAGCTTGCTTGGAGCCGACAACAGTCACCAACACGCTGACGTCGTCGTCAACGGTGACCAATACTGCGCCGGAGGCCTGACGGGCGATACGGCCAGTCTCTAGAGTAACGGTCGACTGACCGAACTGAAATTTTTTGATAACCGGGTTCACGGTGTCCTACCTTCTTTGTGGCTCTTGGGGAACGGGTTTCTTGCGAAAGTCATGCGCAACATCGGGTATTGACCCGACTCAAGATGCTTACGAAAACAGCCCGCGCGGCAAGCTTTCGTAAGAATCCGGCTAGTCCAGATAAAACTTGAGGCTGGAAGCCTGCCGTACGCCTGCGGAAAATCCGCAAACGCACGACAGACAACCAGCCTCTAGCAACATCGCTATTAGCGACGCAGACCCAGGCGAGCGATCAGCGTTTTGTAACGCTCAACGTTTTTGCCTTTGAGGTAGTCCAGCAGCTTACGACGCTGGTTTACCATGCGGATCAGACCACGACGGGAGTGGTGATCCTTGATGTTTGCCTTGAAGTGACCTTGCAGCGTGTTGATGTTAAAGGTCAGCAGTGCAACCTGCACTTCTGGAGAACCTGTATCACCTGGAGCTTGCTGGTAGTCAGCTACGATTTCTGCTTTGTGTTCAACTGTAAGTGCCATTTGGCTTTCCTTTCAATTAGGGCCTGCTTGCGAACAAGACAGATCCAATAGGCCGAGGACAAATCCTCGTATTTAAAAGTGAGATGTGACCGTGCCTAATAACAGCCACCCTCATTCCAGTCTGCCCCAAGAGTATTACATCCCGATGCAGCCTGGTTTCGGTCATTCCGACCGAATCAGTCGACGCGGCGCGATGCGCCCGTCTTCGCTCACTTCACCGATACCGATAAAGCGACCGTTGTGATCTTGTACTCGTACCATACCGAACTTCGGGGCATCAGGAGCACGAACCGGTTGGCCATTGAGCCAATAGAACGCACTGTGTTCCGAGAAGTGCAGTAATGGCCAGTCCAGCAAGCCACTGTCCGATGGCATAAGGAAGCGATCAACCGCTTCGTTGCCGCCTTCGGCATGCACAGCTTCCAACTCTTCCAGCGTCACCGTTTGGGCCAGGCTGAAAGGTCCTGCGTGTGTACGACGCAGCTCTGCAACGTATGCACCGCAACCCAATTGCTCACCGATATCTTCCACGAGGGTACGGATATAGGTGCCTTTGGTGCAGTCGACGGCCAAGCGCGCAGTGTCACCTTCGCTGGCCAGCAATTCGAGGCGGGTAATAGTAACAGAACGTGGTTCACGCTCCACCACTTCGCCTGCACGGGCCAACTTGTAAAGCGGCTGTCCGTCGCGCTTGAGTGCAGAGTACATCGGCGGTATCTGACTGATTTTCCCACGAAAACTAGGCAAAACAGCTTCGATATCGGCGCGACCAACGGTCACTGGACGTGTCAGCAAAACATCGCCTTCAGCATCTGCAGTCGTGGTGGTCTTGCCCAATTGCATCAGGGTTTCATAACCCTTGTCGGAATCGAGCAGGTATTGCGAAAACTTGGTGGCTTCGCCAAAGCACAACGGCAAGACACCGCTGGCCAATGGATCTAGGCTACCGGTGTGCCCTGCCTTCTCGGCATTGAGCAGCCAGCGAACTTTCTGCAGGGCCGCGTTGGAAGTGAATCCAAGCGGCTTGTCGAGCAGGATGATGCCGCTGACGTTACGACGGATACGCTTGACCTGAGCCACCGGTTACTCCTTGGTGTCTTCGGGAGCAGTGGCTTCAGGGTGCTGATTGTCTTCAGCCACTGCACGCTCGATCAAAGCGGACAGGTGAGCGCCACGCACGACACTTTCATCGTAGTGGAAGTGCAGCT
This sequence comes from Pseudomonas sp. NKUCC02_KPG, assembly GCF_019345465.1. Lineage (GTDB taxonomy): Bacteria > Pseudomonadota > Gammaproteobacteria > Pseudomonadales > Pseudomonadaceae > Aquipseudomonas. The sequence goes on along the minus strand of NZ_JAHKRC010000011.1, from coordinate 170,066 downwards.
GAGGAACGCTGCGCAGTTTCATTTCACGCGCCAGTTGCATGCGCAGGAAACCCGCTGCCGAGTTCAGCACCTTGATGCTTTGAGCGATCTCTTCAGCGCTGTCCTCGCCCATCACGGTGATGAAGATCTTCGCGTGACCGACGTCACGGCTGACTTCAACAGCAGTAATGGTGACCAGACCCACGCGCGGGTCTTTGACTTCACGACGGATCAGCTGTGCCAGCTCGCGCTGCATCTGATCGCCAATACGTTGGGTACGGCTATATTCTTTTGCCATGTATTGTTACCTGTTACTCACCCATGGGAAACCCATGCGGTCTGAAAGCGGCAAACGCCCGGCACGACAGAAGCCGGACCGGGCGTTGCGTTTAGAGTCCAGGCCGAGCACTGCGCATTTGCATGCGCGGGCTCGTCCTCGCTCTTGAGGCTCGCGAGTTAGAGGCTGCGAGCAACCTGGACCTTCTCGAACACTTCGATCTTGTCACCGACTTTAACGTCGTTGTAGCTCTTGACGCCGATACCGCATTCCATGCCGGCACGCACTTCGGACATGTCATCTTTAAAGCGGCGCAGGGATTCCAGCTCGCCTTCGTAGATAACGATGTCTTCACGCAGTACGCGGATTGGACGGTTACGGTGAACAACACCTTCAAGCACCATGCAACCTGCAACCGCGCCAAACTTAGGCGAACGGAACACGTCACGGACTTCAGCGATACCCAGGATGTTCTCCCGAACGTCGCTGCCAAGCATGCCGGTAAGGGCTTTCTTGACGTCTTCGATGATGTCGTAGATGACGTTGTAGTAACGCATGTCCAGACCTTCCTGCTCGACAATCTTGCGAGCGCCGGCATCGGCACGCACGTTGAAGCCAAACAGAACAGCGTTGGAGGCCAGTGCCAGGTTAGCGTCGCTCTCGGTGATACCACCAACACCGCCGCCAACTACGCGCACTTGCACTTCGTCGTTACCCAGGCCGCTCAACGCGCCCTGCAGAGCTTCCAACGAACCACGGACGTCAGATTTGAGGACGATGTTAAGCGTCTTCTTCTCTTCCTGGCCCATGTTCTCGAAGATGTTTTCCAGCTTGCCTGCGTGAGCACGCGCCAGTTTCACTTCGCGGAACTTGCCTTGACGGAACAGGGCAACTTCACGCGCCTTCTTCTCGTCAGTCATTACGCTCATCTCGTCGCCAGCATCTGGCGTTCCGTCCAGGCCGAGGATCTCGACAGGGATGGATGGACCGGCTTCCTTGATAGGCTTGCCGTTCTCATCGAGCATGGCACGGATGCGACCGTAGTTGGAGCCGACCAGAACCATGTCGCCTTGGCGCAGGGTACCGTCTTGAACCAGAACAGTTGCAACAGGGCCACGGCCTTTGTCCAGGCGGGACTCAACAACTACACCACGGCCAGGAGCCGATGGAGTGGCCTTGAGTTCCAGAACTTCAGCTTGCAGCAATACGGCTTCGAGCAATTCGTCAACGCCGGTACCCATTTTCGCCGAGACCGAAACAAACGGAGTGTCACCACCCCACTCTTCCGAGGTCACGCCGTGAACGGACAATTCGCTGCGGATGCGATCGAGATCAGCACCTGGCTTGTCGATCTTGTTCACTGCAACAACCAGAGGCACGCCAGCGGCTTTCGCATGCTGAACAGCTTCGATGGTTTGCGGCATTACGCCGTCGTCTGCAGCAACAACCAGAATCACGATGTCAGTCGCCTTGGCACCACGTGCACGCATTGCGGTAAACGCAGCGTGACCCGGGGTATCGAGGAAAGTGACCATGCCGCGTTCGGTTTCAACGTGGTACGCACCGATGTGCTGAGTAATACCACCGGCTTCGCCAGCAGCTACCTTGGCACGACGGATATAGTCGAGCAGGGAAGTTTTACCGTGGTCAACGTGGCCCATTACGGTCACAACCGGAGCACGGGAGAACGACTCGCCTTCGAATTTCAGGGACTCGGCCAGGGAATCTTCCAGGGCGTTGTCGCTTACCAGAGTCACTTTGTGGCCCAGTTCTTCAGCTACCAGTTGAGCAGTTTCCTGATCAAGTACCTGGTTGATGGTCGCTGGAGTACCCAGCTTGAACATGAACTTGATGACTTCGGCAGCCTTGACCGACATCTGTGCAGCCAAATCGCCGACAGTGATGGTCTCGCCAATCTGCACGTCACGAACTACAGGGCCTGTTGGGCTCTGGAAACCGTGAGCGTTACGCTTCTTCAGCTTGCCCTTGCCACGACCACCGCGACGGAAGCTGTCGCTTTCTTCGTCGGAAGTGCGTGGAGCAACACGTGGAGTCGGTGCTTTTTCTTTGACCGAGGCACGATGCGGAGCGTTTTTACGATCGCCGTCACCACTACCGCGACGATTGTTATCGTCTGCACGTGGTTTGTCCGGGCGACGCTGTTCGTCACGCTTGCGTGCATCAGCAGCCGGAGCAGGCGCTGCTGCCGGTGCGGTTTGCACAGGTGCAGGTGCCGCTACGGCTGGAGCTGGCGCAGGAGTAGATGCAGGCTGACGGCGCGCTTCTTCTTCGGCGCGACGCTTGGACTCTTCTTCAGCCTTCTGACGTGCGGCACTTTCTACTGCACGACGTTCATCCATCTCACGTTTGCGCTCGGCTTCGATTTCTTCCGGGCTTTGCTGTACGAAGACTTTCTTCTTGCGTACTTCAACGCTAATGCTTTTGCTGCCAGCAACACGCAGGGTACTGGTGGTTTTACGCTGCAAAGTGATCTTGCGCGGTTCTTCCACTTTAGCCTTGTGGCTGCTTTTCAGGTGAGTCAGCAGAGCTTGCTTCTCACTGTCGGTCACATTCTGCTCGGCGGCGTTGTGCGGCAGACCTGCCTCACGCATCTGCTGCAACAGGCGCTCAACCGGTGTTTTGACCTCATCGGCCAGTTGTTTCACCGTGACTTGCGTCATGCATTTCTCTCCTCAGGCCGCGCCTAATTACTCGAACCAATGGGCTCGGGCGGCCATGATCAACTTGCCGGCACGATCATCGTCAATGCCGTCGATGTCGAGCAGGTCGTCAATAGACTGCTCGGCCAGGTCTTCGCGGGTAATTACGCCGCGCACCGCCAGTTCCATCGCCAAATCCTTGTCCATACCCTCAAGTGAGAGCAGGTCTTCGGCCGGATGGGCGTCTGCCAGCTTTTCCTCAGTAGCGATGGCTTTAGTCAACAGTCGATCCTTGGCCCGAGCGCGAAGCTCGTTGACGGTATCTTCGTCAAAGCCATCGATGTTGAGCATTTCCTCCACCGGTACGTAGGCAATCTCTTCCAGGCTAGTAAAGCCTTCATCAACCAGTACCTGCGCCAGGTCTTCATCGACTTCCAGCTCTTCGATGAAGTTGCGCAGGATATCGCCGGTTTCTGCTTGCTGCTTAGCCTGGATGTCCGATTCGGTCATCACGTTCAAGGTCCAGCCGGTCAACTGGCTGGCCAAACGTACGTTCTGACCGCCGCGACCAATCGCCTGGGCCAGATTGTCTGCGCCAACGGCGATGTCCATTGCATGGGCATCTTCGTCGACGATAATTGCCGCCACTTCTGCTGGCGACATTGCGTTGATCACGAACTGCGCCGGGTTGTCATCCCAAAGGACGATATCCACTCGCTCTCCGCCCAATTCGCCGGACACTGCCTGGACACGCGAACCGCGCATACCAATGCAGGCACCTTGCGGATCAATGCGTTTGTCTTTGGAGCGAACGGCTATTTTAGCGCGCGATCCAGGATCGCGGGAGGCCGCCATCACTTCGATCAGGCCTTCGGAGATCTCTGGCACTTCAATGCGGAACAGCTCGATCAGCATCTCTGGCGCGGTACGCGACAGGATCAGCTGAGGGCCGCGGTTCTCTGTGCGGATTTCCTTGAGCAGCGCGCGAAGGCGTACGCCAACACGGAAAGTTTCACGGGAAATGATGTCTTCACGGGCCAGCAACGCTTCAGCGTTATTGCCCAGATCAACGATCACGTTGTCACGTGTCACTTTTTTAACGGTACCCGAAATGATCTCGCCCAGACGCTCGCGATAAGCATCGACTACTTGAGCACGCTCGGCTTCGCGGACTTTTTGCACGATGACCTGTTTGGCCGTTTGTGCAGCAATCCGACCGAATTCGATAGAATCGATTTTCTCTTCGATAATATCGCCGGCTACAGCGCCTGGCTGTTTCGCCTGGGCCTGGTCAACCGCCAACTCGTATGCTGGATCATCCAGATCTTCGTCTTCGACCACAGTCCAGCGACGGAAAGTCTCGTAGTTACCGGTGTGGCGATTGATTTCCACACGCAGTTCGACTTCGTCCTCAAAACGCTTTTTGGTCGCGGTGGCCAGAGCCAGCTCCAGCGCTTCAAAAATAACGTTTGCCGGTACGCCCTTTTCATTGGACACCGACTCAACAACCAGCAGTACTTCTTTGCTCATCGTACGCCTCGCCTTTCGCAAGCCATTGGATCCGCGGGATCCGCGTCTCAGTCAAAACTGGGAATAATGTTGGCCTTGTCGATCATATCGATCGGCAACAGGAATTCATGGTCTTCAACTTGCACCACAATGTCCTGCTCTTCTACGCCGCGCAGAAGGCCCTGAAAGTTACGTCGCCCTTCGAAAGGCGAGCGCAGCTTGATCCTCACTTGCTCACCGGCAAATTTCGCAAACTGCTCAATGGTGAACAGTGGGCGTTCCATGCCAGGAGAAGAAACTTCAAGGGTGTATTCAACAGCGATAGGATCTTCGACATCCAAAACGCCGCTGATCTGACGACTCACGATTGCGCAGTCATCCACCAGTACGCCGCCTTCCTTGTCGATATACACACGCAACATTGAATGGCGGCCTTGAGCCGAAAATTCAATACCCCAGCATTCATAGCCAAGGGCCACGATCACCGGGGCCAACAAGTCCTGCAACTGTTCTAGCTTGCTCGACACCTGAACCCCCTAGTGCATGTTTGTGCATGCTGTGCAAAATGAAAAAATGGGCGAAGCGCCCATCTCTGAAACGTCGTTGAATACCGACGCTATAAAGTGTCCAGTTAACAAAAAGCCCCTAATAAGGGGCTCCGCTAAAACTGGTTGCGGGAGCCGGATTTGAACCGACGACCTTCGGGTTATGAGCCCGACGAGCTACCAGACTGCTCCATCCCGCGACAAAGCTGGAGCGGAAGTATACGGTTGATCCTTTTCAGGGTCAATCTAACCTTCCACATACAAGAAAGCCCGCTACTGCGGGCATTCTTGATAATTGGTACCGAGAAGGGGACTCGAACCCCTACACCCTATGGGCACAACCACCTCAAGGTTGCGTGTCTACCAATTCCACCACCTCGGCAATACTACGTTACATCATGAAACCCGTTTTACTTTTGCTCTTGAGCTGGAGGTACGTCAGTCGCAGAAGTTGCCGACTTTTGCTCTTGAAGCACCGGAACATCATCTGAAGCCGGCTTTTGCACTGGAACTTCCAACACCGCTGGATTTGGCAAACCTACTTGAGTCAGCTGTTCAGCTTTCTCTTTAGCAAAGTAACCTAACCCTAAGCTGGTTATGAAAAAACCTGCGGCAAGTATAGCAGTAAACTTACTAAGAAAGGTAGAGGAACCTTGGCTTCCGAACACAGTATTTGATGCACCTGCGCCAAAAGATGCTCCAGCATCCGCTCCCTTACCCTGTTGCAGCAAAACCAGGGCAATTACACCCAATGCTGTCAGCAGATGAAACACAGTTACGACGTTATCCAGCATTTTCAGTTTCCTGCGGCACGAATGATCGCACCGAACTCATCTGCATTCAGGGAAGCCCCGCCAATGAGTCCCCCATCGATATCCGGCATGCTGAACAGTTCGACCGCATTGGCCGCCTTCACGCTGCCGCCGTATAGAAGCCGCACACCTTGTGCCACTTCAGAATTCTTTTGCGCCAGCTGTGCGCGAATGGCCGCATGCACATCTTGCGCCTGCTGCGGTGATGCGGTCAGTCCGGTGCCAATGGCCCAAACTGGCTCGTATGCAATCACAGCATTTACAAATGCATCAATACCAAACTCGTCAATCACGACATTCAGCTGACGCGCTACCACTTCAAGCGTTTGCCCCGCTTCGCGCTGCTCCAGGGTTTCCCCTATGCACAACACAGGCGTCAAACCAGAGGCTTGAGCCGCCGCAAACTTGCGATTGAGCGTCTCGTCCTGCTCACCCAAAATCAGGCGGCGCTCCGAGTGACCCACAAGCACCAGCTTGCAACCTGCGTCCACTAACTGGCTCGATGAAATCTCGCCAGTCAGTGCGCCCTGCCCCGACTCCACCGCAGCATCCTGTGCACCAACCGAAATCGGTGCGCCTTGCAAGCCATTGATCACTCGATCAATAAACAGCTGAGGCGGGAATACTGCAACATCAACATCGTTTGGCAAGACCAGACCACGCAGACCGTCGATCAGCTCAGCGACGCTGGCGCGGGTACCGTGCATCTTCCAGTTACCAGCTACCATAGTGCGACGCATGCTTTACCTCGTCGGTCAAAGTGGGCGCAGATGTTACCCAACCAAATCCGCGCTGGCAAGCCGAATTCAGGCACAAACTTCACTTACCAGCTTTGCCAGCTCGTCGGCGTAGCCGCGAACCATGTTTTCGTCATCGCCTTCGACCATTACACGCACCAAAGGCTCTGTTCCCGACTTGCGCAGCAGCACGCGACCACGACCCTTCATGGCCTCAGTCACACGCGCGCACGCTTCCTTGACCGCCGGGTGCTCAACAGGATTCACGCCGCCAGCAAAACGCACGTTCACCAGAATCTGCGGGCACTTGCGCAAAGCCTGACGCGACTGGGCAAGACTTTCATCGCGACGACGCAATGACAGCAACACCTGAAGCGCTGCGATGATCGCGTCACCCGTCGTGGTGTGCTGGAAGCAGACGATGTGCCCGGAGTTCTCGCCACCCACCAGCCAATCGCGCTCTTGCAGGCCAGCGATGACGTAACGGTCACCCACATTGGCGCGCACAAACGGGATACCCAGGTCAGCCAGCGCCAGTTCAAGCCCAAGGTTGCTCATCAGCGTGCCGACGACGCCACCTTGCAACTTGCCACGCTCGTGCAAATCACGGGCGATGATGAACAGCAATTCATCGCCATCAACTACGGCACCCGTATGATCGACCATGAGAACCCGATCACCATCGCCATCAAAAGCGATGCCCAGGTCCGCACCTTCAGCCACAACGGCAGCCTGCAACGGCCCCATATGGGTCGAACCGCAGTTTTCGTTGATGTTCAGTCCATCAGGCTGGGCCGACAGCACGACGACCTGGGCTCCCAGCTCTTTGAAAACACTAGGCGCAACCTTGTAGGTGGCACCGTGGGCGCAATCGAGAACAATCTTGAGGCCGCTGAAGTTGGTACTGCTTGGCACACTGCTTTTGCAGAACTCGATATAGCGACCCGGAGCATCATTGATACGCGACACTTTCCCCAGCTTGTCAGACTCGACAACCGTCATGGGTGCGTCCAACAACTCTTCAATCATCAATTCAACATCATCAGGGAGCTTGGTGCCGTCCCCGGAAAAGAACTTGATGCCGTTATCATCATGAGGATTGTGCGAAGCGCTGATCACGATGCCTGCTTCGGCATGGAAGGTGCGCGTCAGGTAGGCAATAGCCGGCGTGGGCATAGGGCCCAGCAGCATCACATCAGCCCCGGCAGCTGACAGGCCTGCCTCCAGCGCGGATTCGAACATATAACCCGATATGCGAGTGTCCTTGCCTACCAGGATCCGGCAAGCACCCTTGCTACGAAACGCCATGCCCGCCGCCCAACCCAACTTGAGCATAAAGTCAGGGGTAATCGGGTAAACGCCGACCCGACCACGAATACCGTCGGTGCCAAAATACTTCTTTGTCATAAGCGCTCCATCATTCTTAGTCGGCGGAATCTACCGCTGCGATCATCCGTACCACATCAACTGTTTCGGCAACGTCATGGACACGCAGAATGCGCGCGCCCTTGGTCATCGCCAATGCCGCAAGAGCCAGGCTGCCATAGAGCCTCTCTGCAACCGGCCGGTTCAGTGTTTGCCCGACCATACTTTTACGTGACACGCCCACCAGCAAAGGTCGACCCAGCGCATGCAGGGCCTCCATATGCTTGAACAGGCTCAAATTGTGCTGCAAGGTTTTGGCAAAACCAAAACCCGGGTCCAGCACGATGCGCTCAGGCCCGATACCTGCCGCCGCACAGCGCGCCATGCTGTCAGCCAGAAACGCCGACACCTCGCCCACCAGATCTTCGTAGTGCGGATTGTCCTGCATGTCGCCGGGCTCACCGAGCATATGCATCAGACACACCGGCAAACCGGTGGCCGCAGCGGCCTGCAAGGCACCCTCACGACGCAGCGAGCGCACATCATTGATGAGCCCCGCCCCGAGACGCGCAACCTCAGTCATGACGATTGGCGCGGAGGTATCGACCGAAATAATGACATCCAGTTCCCGGCTTATACGCTCGACAACAGGAGCAACCCGATCGAGCTCTTCCTGAGACGAAACGGCAGGCGCTCCGGGGCGAGTTGACTCACCGCCAACATCAATCAGAGTTGCACCCGCCTCAACCATCGCCTGCGCATGGCGCAGAGCCGCATCCACAGCAGCAAAGCGGCCGCCGTCGGAAAAGGAATCAGGGGTGACATTGAGAATGCCCATAACATGCGTATGGGCCAAATCAAGAACCCGGTTGCCGCAAGGCAACCGGGTTGAGGACTGAACAGAAGTCATTTCAAGCCTTATTGATCAGCAGCAGGGCCGCCGATAGGTGTTTCCGGGCGCTCGGTTTTATCCAGCGTCGGAGCAGTCGGGGTACCCGAACTACCGTCTTCCCAGTCACGCGGCTCGCGTGGCGGACGACCCGCCATGATGTCGTCGATCTGATCGGCATCGATCGTTTCGTACTTCATCAACGCGTCAGCCATAGCATCGAGCTTGTCACGGTTTTCGGTCAGGATCTGCTTGGCCGTGTTGTAGCACTGATCAATGATGCTGCGTACTTCGGAGTCGATCAGCTTGGCTGTTTCGCCCGACACGCTTGCAGACTGACCACCGCCACGACCCAGGTAAGACTCTTCGTCCTCGGCATACATCAGAGGGCCAAGCTTCTCGGACAAGCCCCACTTGGTCACCATGTTCCGCGCAATCTGGCTGGCACGCATGATGTCGTTGGAAGCGCCGGTGGTAACACCGTCGAAACCCAGGGTCATCTCTTCAGCGATACGGCCACCATAAAGCGAGCAGATCTGGCTGATCAGCGCACGCTTGGACAGGCTGTAACGATCTTCTTCCGGCAGGAACATGGTTACGCCCAAGGCGCGACCACGAGGGATGATCGAAACCTTGTAGACCGGATCATGCTCAGGCACTACGCGACCGACGATAGCGTGACCCGCCTCGTGATAAGCCGTGTTGCGCTTTTCTTTGTCCGACATGACCATCGATTTGCGCTCGGCGCCCATCATGATCTTGTCTTTAGCCAGCTCAAACTCTTTCATTTCAACAACACGCTTACCGGTGCGCGCTGCGAACAGGGAAGCTTCGTTCACCAGGTTTGCCAGATCGGCACCCGAGAAGCCCGGAGTACCACGTGCAATCACGCCCGGCTGGACATCATCGCCCATCGGCACTTTACGCATGTGCACCTTGAGGATCTGCTCGCGACCACGAATGTCCGGCAAGCCAACCACAACCTGACGGTCAAAACGACCTGGACGCAACAGCGCAGGATCGAGCACATCAGGACGGTTGGTGGCAGCAATCACAATGATGCCGTCATTCATCTCAAAGCCGTCCATCTCAACCAGCAACTGGTTAAGCGTCTGCTCGCGCTCATCATGACCGCCGCCCATGCCGTTACCACGGTGACGGCCGACCGCATCGATTTCATCGATAAAGATGATGCAGGGTGCGTGTTTCTTGGCTTGTTCAAACATGTCACGAACACGGCTTGCGCCGACGCCCACGAACATTTCAACAAAGTCGGAACCGGAAATCGTGAAGAACGGCACCTTGGCTTCGCCCGCGATTGCCTTGGCAATCAGGGTTTTACCGGTACCCGGTGGGCCAACCATCAGCACACCACGAGGAATACGACCACCCAGGCGCTGGAACTTGCCCGGATCTCGCAGGAATTCGACCAGTTCGCCGACTTCTTCCTTCGCCTCATCACAACCCGCTACGTCAGCCAGAGTCGTTTTGACCTGGTCTTCCGACAGCAGCCGCGCCTTGCTCTTGCCAAAGCTCATCGGGCCGCCTTTGCCGCCGGCACCGCCCTGCATCTGGCGCATCATGAACATGAAGACAGCGATGATCACCAGAATCGGGAAGCTTGCAACCAGCAGCTGAGTCCAGATGCTTTGTTGCTCCGGCAGTTTGCCCTCAACGGTCACATGGTTATCCACCAGGTCACCGATCAAACCGTTGTCCTGAATAGCCGGACGGATGGTTTTGAAGGAGTCGCCATCACTGCGTTTGCCGGTAATCACGTAGCCATCCACGGCAACGCGCTCGACCTTGCCATCCTTAACTTGCTGGATGAAGTCGGAATAGTTGAGGGTTTGTGGCTCGTTTGGACTGGAGAAGTTGTTCATCACTGTCACCAGGACAGCGGCGATGATCAACCACAGGATCAGATTCTTTGCCATATCGTTCAATTAGCTACCCTCTGAAGCAAGCCCCGCTACTGAAGCGTGCTTCGCATGATATTCACCGGCATAACTTACTACATTGCCTACAACCCTTGCAGGCTCCGTCTGTAACCCTTTGTGAAACTTTGACTACACAATATTCGTTATGCCAGATCTGTAAAGCGATTCAAAAAAAACTATCGCCCTTGTCAGAGACGCTCATCACTGGCGGAACCATCGATACCGCGGAAGCCGCGCCCCAGCAAATACTGCTCGCGGGACCTGTCTCGAGACGACGACGGCTTGCGCATCTGCACCTTGTCGAACAGCTTGCGAATGTCTTTGTGGTACTGATCGAAGCCTTCGCCTTGGAAAACTTTAATCAGAAAATCACCACCAGGACGTAGGACGCGACCAGCAAGGTCCAGTGCCAATTCGCACAGGAACATCGCCCGGGGCATATCCACAGCGGCCAATCCACTCATATTGGGGGCCATATCAGAAATCACAAGGTCTACTTGCGTATTTCCTACTGCCTCGAGGATCTGTGCCAGTACGGCGTCCTCGGTAAAGTCGCCCTTGATGAAGGTCACATCAGGAATACTGTCCATGTCCAGGATGTCGGAAGCAATCAAACGCCCCTGACCACCGATCAGACGACTGGTCACCTGTGACCAGCCACCCGGGGCAGCACCCAGGTCAATCACTGTCATGCCGGGACGAATGAGTCGATCGCGCTCTTGAATCTCCAGCAATTTGTAGCTGGCGCGCGAGCGATACCCGTCTTTTTGCGCCATTTTGACGTACGGGTCGTTGAAATGCTCTTTCAGCCAGTTAAGGCTAGTCTTGGAACGGGCCACGGGCCACCTCAAAAATTTTAAACGGGTCGTGATTAACTGGGCGGTCTGGGACTCGCTCGGGTAAACTGGCCGCCGCTTTTTACAAGATCAGACACAGGGGTCAGATTATGCCGCTCACTCAAGAGCAGAAGAAACAGTACAAATCCATTGGCCACCATCTGAAACCAGTTTTGACTGTGGCTGATAATGGTTTGACTGAAGGTGTTTTAGCCGAACTCGAACGCGCATTGGGCGATCACGAGCTGATTAAAATCAAAGTCAACATTCTGGATCGTGAATCCCGCCTGGAAGCCGTCGCACAAATGTGCAAGGCCGGCAAAGCGGAACTGGTACAGGTTATCGGCAAAATGGCGCTTCTGTACCGCAAGAACGTCAATGTAAACAAGCAACTGTCGAACATCCATCGCTTCAAGTGATGTCGACAAGGGTCAAGGGTGCGCCTGGCGCGCCCTGAAACTCTTCCAGGGATAAACCCGAGAGTCATGCAAGAACTGCCCGCGCAACGCATCAGGCAGCCAGAGACGCCCAACGCAACCCTTCCCGCACCCGCTACTCGCCTTTCAACTTGCAACGCTGCTAACCGGGTTCAGGCCAGCACCGCTAAAAATTCTGTGTGCAACAACCACAAGCTGCCGACCCGGAACACCCGGGCCAGCCGCCAAAGAAGTGCGCCCGCACAAGGCGGGCGCCATTCCTAGATGTGACGTACCTCAATGATCTCGTATTCAATAACACCGCCAGGTGTTTTCACCGCGACTACGTCACCCTCTTCCTTGGCAATCAAGGCACGAGCAAGTGGCGAACCCACGGAGATTTTTCCGAGTTTGAAGTCAGCTTCATCTTCACCAACGATCTGATAGACAACGCGCTCGTCAGTTTCAACGTTCGCGATCTCAACCGTGGTGCCGAAAATCACCTTGCCGGTGTGAGGAATCGCTGCCACATCAATAACCACTGCGTTTTGCAGACGGCCTTCGATGTCACGGATACGAGCCTCAGACATACCCTGGAGCTCACGAGCTGCATGGTATTCAGCATTTTCTTTCAAATCGCCCAACTCACGCGCCGTACCAATTTCCTTGCTCAGCTTCGGCCGAACAACCTTGGTCAGGTGTGCGAGCTCTTCCTCCAGGGCCTTGTGGCCCTGGACGGTCATTGGATACTTGATCATGACTTCAATCCTGCGTGTAGATCCTGCAAGCGGCGCACGGTTTTTTCAGGACCGAACTTGAGCGCTTCGCAGATCGCTTCGCCAGCAGCAATGGTCGTGGTGCAGTAGATCTTGTGCTGCAGCGCGTTGCGGCGAATGGAGTAGGAGTCAGCAATCGACTGACGACCCTCGGTAGTGTTGATGATCAAGGTAACTTCGTCATTCTTGATCATGTCGACAACGTGCGGACGACCTTCGGTCACCTTGTTCACGCGACGTACTTTCAAGCCGGCAGCTTCGATGAACTTGGCTGTGCCCGCCGTTGAAACGATCTCGAAGCCCAGGCTGATCAGGTCGCGAGCAACGCCAGCCACCAGGGGCTTGTCGTCGTCACGAACGCTGATGAAGGCAGTACCGCCAGTCGGCAGCACTTCGCTTGCACCCATCTGGGCCTTGGCAAAAGCTTCGCCGAAGGTATCGCCCACACCCATCACTTCACCGGTGGACTTCATCTCAGGGCCGAGAATCGGGTCAACACCAGGGAATTTGGCGAACGGGAAGACCGCCTCTTTCACGCTGTAGAAGTTAGGAATGATTTCTTTGGTGAAGCCGATTTCTTTCAGGGTTTTACCGGCCATCACGCGAGCTGCGATCATCGCCAGGGAAACACCGATGCACTTGGACACGAAAGGAACGGTACGCGAAGCACGCGGGTTCACTTCGATCACGTAGATATCTTCGCCCTGCAGAGCCAACTGCACGTTCATCAGGCCGACAACGCCCAATTCCAGAGCCATCTTCTTGACCTGCTCGCGCATCTCGTCCTGGATGTGCAGCGGCAGCGAGTACGGCGGCAGCGAACATGCAGAGTCACCTGAGTGAACACCCGCCTGCTCGATGTGCTGCATGATCGCGCCGATCACTACATCAGTACCGTCGCAGACAGCATCCACGTCCATTTCGATGGCACAGTTGAGGAAGTGGTCCAGCAGCACAGGGCTGTCGTTGGACACTTTCACCGCGTCGCGCAGGTAGCGCTTGAGCTCTTCTTCTTCGTAAACGATTTCCATCGCACGGCCGCCCAAAACGTAGGACGGACGAACAACCAGCGGGTAACCGATCTTGCCAGCGGCGCGAATCGCTTCGTCTTCGCTGCGCACAGTGGCGTTTGGCGGCTGACGCAGGTTCAGGCGCTCAACCATCTGCTGGAAACGCTCGCGGTCTTCTGCACGGTCGATGGCGTCAGGGCTGGTACCGATGATCGGTACGCCGGCTTCTTCCAGGGCGCGGGCCAGTTTCAGCGGGGTTTGACCGCCGTACTGGACGATCACGCCTTTTGGCTTCTCGACCCGCACGATTTCCAGGACGTCTTCGAGGGTTACGGATTCAAAGTACAGACGATCCGAAGTGTCGTAGTCGGTGGAAACGGTTTCCGGATTGCAGTTGACCATGATGGTCTCGTAACCGTCTGCACGCAGCGCCAGAGCGGCGTGAACGCAGCAATAGTCGAACTCGATACCTTGGCCGATACGGTTCGGGCCACCGCCCAGGATCATGATCTTGTCACGGTCCGAAGGGTTGGCTTCGCACTCTTCCTCGTAGGTGGAGTACATGTAAGCGGTGTCGGTGGCGAACTCGGCGGCGCAGGTGTCAACGCGCTTGTAGACCGGGAACACTTCCAGCTTGTGACGGTGACGACGCAGGTTTTTCTCGGTGACACCCAGCAGTACGGCCAGGCGCGCATCGGAGAAGCCCTTGCGCTTGAGGCGATACATGGCATCACGGTCAATCGAGGACAGCGCCATGGTCTTGATCTTTTCTTCGTCCTTGATCAGATCTTCGATCTGCACCAGGAACCAAGGGTCAATCATGTTCATGCCGAAGATATCTTCGACGGTCATGCCTGCGCGGAACGCGTCAGCCACGTACCAGATACGCTCGGCGCCCGGCACGGTCAGTTCGCGCTTGAGCACGGCCATGCTTTCCGGGTTGCTCAGGTCCAGCTTTGGATCAAGACCGCTTACACCCACTTCCAGACCGCGAAGGGCCTTTTGCAGGGATTCCTGGAAAGTCCGGCCGATAGCCATGACTTCACCCACAGATTTCATCTGCGTGGTCAAACGAGCGTCAGCCTTGGCGAACTTCTCGAAAGCAAAGCGCGGCAGCTTGGTCACAACGTAGTCGATGGACGGCTCGAAGGACGCAGGAGTAGCGCCGCCGGTGATTTCGTTTTGCAGTTCGTCCAGGGTGTAGCCGATCGCCAACTTGGCAGCGATACGTGCAATCGGGAAACCGGTCGCTTTCGATGCCAGGGCCGAGGAACGCGATACACGCGGGTTCATCTCGATCACAACCATACGGCCGGTGTCCGGGCAAATACCGAACTGAACGTTGGAACCGCCGGTTTCAACGCCGATCTCACGCAGTACCGCCAGGGAGGCGTTACGCATGATCTGGTATTCCTTGTCCGTCAGGGTTTGTGCCGGAGCAACGGTGATCGAGTCACCGGTGTGCACGCCCATCGGGTCAAAGTTTTCAATCGAGCACACGATGATGCAGTTGTCCTTCTTATCGCGGACAACCTCCATCTCGTACTCTTTCCAGCCGATCAGGGATTCGTCGATCAGCAGCTCTTTGGTTGGCGACAGGTCCAGGCCGCGAGCGCAGATTTCTTCGAACTCTTCACGGTTGTAAGCAATACCGCCACCGGTGCCGCCCATGGTGAAGGACGGACGGATGATGCACGGGAAGCCCAGCTTTTCGAGAACCGCATTAGCCTCTTCCATGCTGTGAGCGATACCGGAACGCGGGCAGTCAAGACCGATGGACTTCATCGCCTTGTCGAAACGCGAACGGTCTTCAGCCTTGTCGATGGTGTCGGCATTGGCGCCGATCATCTCTACGCCGAACTTCTCCAGAACGCCTTCGCGCTCCAGATCCAGTGCGCAGTTCAGAGCAGTCTGGCCGCCCATGGTTGGGAGCAGTGCGTCCGGACGCTCTTTTTCGATGATCTTGGCAACGGTCTGCCATTTGATCGGCTCGATGTAGGTGGCGTCGGCCATGTCCGGGTCGGTCATGATGGTGGCCGGGTTGGAGTTCACCAGGATGACGCGATAACCCTCTTCGCGCAGGGCTTTACAGGCCTGGGCGCCGGAGTAGTCGAATTCACAGGCCTGGCCGATAACAATCGGGCCAGCGCCGAGAATCAGGATGCTTTTTATGTCTGTACGTTTTGGCATGGGTTTGTCACTCAAATCCGCAGGTCAGTCGGCAAGCTGTCAATCAGGCTTCTGAAGCGCCCTGGGGGCCACCGAAGGTCGGGGCCGCCACAGGGCGCTGCAGCAGGGAGCTGATCAGCGGCGCTTGGCCATCTCATTGATGAAGCGATCGAACAGCGGCGCAACGTCGTTCGGGCCAGGGCTTGCTTCAGGGTGACCCTGGAAGCTGAAAGCGCTCTTGTCGGTCAGCTCGATACCTTGCAGCGTGCCGTCGAACAGCGACTTGTGAATGGCGCGCACGTTGGCTGGCAAGGTTGCTTCGTCTACCGCAAAACCGTGGTTCTGGCTGGTGATCATCACAACACCTGTGTCCAGATCCTGGACCGGGTGGTTAGCGCCGTGGTGGCCATGACCCATTTTCACGGTCTTGGCGCCCGAGGCCAGAGCCAGCAGCTGGTGACCGAGGCAGATACCAAACACCGGAATCTCGGTATTCAGAACTTCCTTGATGGCCGTGATCGCGTAGTCGCAAGGCTCAGGATCGCCAGGACCGTTGGACAGGAACACGCCATCAGGGTTGAGTGCCAGTACATCGCTGGCCGGGGTCTGAGCAGGAACCACCGTAACGCGGCAGCCGCGCTCAACCAGCATGCGTAGGATGTTCCATTTTACGCCGTAGTCGTACGCGACCACGTGGTAAGGCAGCTCGCTGGCTTCGATAGTCAGGTGACTGTCAGTGGCCAGGTTCCAGACGCTGGAGCGCCACTCGTAGGCTTTTTCGGTGCTGACGACTTTCGCCAGATCCATGCCTTTCAGGCCCGGGAAGCCGCGAGCAGCTGCAATTGCAGCCTCGTCAGAAATATTGTCGCCCGCCATGATGCAACCGTTCTGCGCGCCTTTCTCACGCAGGATGCGCGTCAGGCGGCGAGTGTCGATACCGGCGATGGCTACAACATTGTTGGCTTTCAGGTAGTCGGCCAGCGACATGGTGTTGCGCCAGTTGCTTGCAACCAGCGGCAGATCACGGATTACCAGACCTGCGGACCAGACACGATCAGACTCGGCGTCTTCCGGGGTAGTACCGGTATTGCCAACATGCGGGTAAGTCAGGGTCACGATTTGCTGAGCGTAGGAAGGATCCGTCAGGATCTCCTGGTAGCCAGTCATTGCGGTGTTAAACACCACCTCACCAACGGTTTGACCGTCGGCCCCAATGGCTTCGCCGCGAAAAATGCTGCCATCAGCGAGGGCGAGTATGGCTTGCTTAGTCAAGAAGACCTCCCGTAAATAAAGCCTGAAAGGGCGATCGCAGGTTGTAAAAAAGCGGAGTGACGTATGGACACGTCACCCCGCTTCTTCATCGAATTATCTGCGCGCTTTTAGTGGACACACTAAAGCTGTAGCTTACAGAAAAAGGCTTTTTTGGTCTACCGCTAAAGAGTCTAAAAGACAGGAGAATGCGACAGGAAATCGCTTAGCGGTTAAAAATCGGGCTGCTGGCGCGCCAACAGCCCGATTTTACAGAGATAACTCAACGCAGGTCGAGCACATCCTGCATGTCATACACGCCGGGCTCTCGCCCTTCCAGCCACAAGGCAGCACGAACGGCACCCTTGGCAAAGGTCATGCGACTGGATGCCTTGTGGGTAATCTCGAGACGCTCGCCTTCAGTGGCAAACAGCACCGTATGATCACCCACCACATCACCGCCGCGCACAGTGGCAAAACCGATGGTTTCACGGTCACGAGCACCGGTATGGCCTTCACGACCATATACCGCAACCTTTTGCAGATCGCGGCCCAGCGCATCGGCAATCACCTCACCCATGCGCATCGCCGTTCCCGAAGGAGCGTCGACCTTGTGCCGATGGTGCGCCTCGATGATTTCGATATCCGCCTCATCACCCATCACCCGCGCCGCCATATCCAGCAACTTGAATGACAGATTGACCCCGACACTGAAGTTGGAAGCAAAGACAATCGCAATGTCCTGACCCGCTTCGACCAACAGCTGTTTTTGCGCCGCACTCAAGCCCGTGGTGCCAATCACCATGGCCTTGCCCAGCTTGCGACACACCGCCAGATTGCCCAGCATCACTTCAGGCAAAGTGAAATCGATGAGCACATCAAAATCAGCAGCGACCTCCTGCAGGCTGGCCGACAACGGCACATCAATTCGCCCGACAGAAGCCAGCTCGCCGGCATCAGCCCCCACCAGGGAACTGCCCGGACGAACGATTGCCGCCGTCAGCCCGCACAGTGGCGAGCGCTGCTGCACCGCATCGATCAATGTCTTGCCCATGCGCCCGGCAGCGCCCATCACAGCTATACGTCGCATCTACCGCTCCTTACAGGTCGCCGAAAAAACGCTTCACGCCTTCAAACCAGCCCGTGGCGTTTGGGGAATGGCAGCTATCGCCTTCCAGCGTGGTACGGAACTCTTCCATCAGTTCACGCTGACGACGACTCAACTTGACTGGAGTTTCAACTACAACGCGGCACATCAGATCGCCTGCACCACCGCCACGCACCGGAGCAACGCCCTTGCCACGCAAGCGGAACTGCTTGCCAGTCTGAGTACCTTCAGGGACTTTCAACTTGACCCGACCATCCAGCGTTGGCACTTCAAGCTCTGCGCCCAATGCGGCATCAGCCACGCTGATCGGCACTTCACAGAACAAATGCTTGCCGTCGCGCTGGAAAATCGCGTGCTCGCGCACATCGATCACTACATACAGATCGCCAGTCGGCCCACCCTGTACACCCGCCTCGCCTTCGCCCGACAGACGAATGCGATCGCCGGTATCAACGCCCGCAGGGACTTTCACGGAAAGGGTTTTGTATTCTTCTACACGGCCTTCGCCACGGCAGCTGTCACACGGATCAGAGATGACCTTGCCTTGACCATGGCAACGCGGGCAAGTCTGCTGAACAGCGAAGAAACCCTGCTGCATGCGCACCTGACCAATACCGCCACAGGTTGTACAGGTCACAGGCGAAGAGCCCTTCTTGGCGCCCGAGCCGTCACATGGCTTGCAGTTGACCAGCGTCGGAACGCGGATATTGACCGTGGTACCGCGCACGGCCTCTTCCAGATCCAGCTCCAGCGTGTAGCGCAAATCACTGCCACGCTGAGCACCGCCCCGGGAGCCGCCACGGCCACCACCAAAGAAATCGCTGAACACATCGCCAAAAATATCGGAGAAGTTCTGGCCGCCAAAACCAGCACCGCCGCCACCCATTTGCGGATCAACACCGGCATGGCCGTATTGATCGTAGGCCGCACGCTTGCTGGAGTCCGACAGAACTTCGTAAGCTTCGTTAGCTTCCTTGAACAGTTCTTCCGAGGCCTTGTCATCCGGATTGCGGTCCGGGTGATGCTTCATCGCCAGTCGGCGATAAGCTTTTTTCAGTTCGATCTCAGTCGTAGTGCGTTCAACACCCAATATTTCGTAATAGTCGCGCTTTGCCATAATTCTTTGCACTCTCAAGGACGTTCGACAAAACCCTCCCGAGCCTCGCCAAACCCGCCAAGCCCGAAAAGGATCAGACCCGACTCACGTCTTTTCAACGATATTGGTTTCTGTTTAACAGCCAATGCATTGGCCGACAGGAGCGGTTACCTCTGGCCGGAAAACAAGAAAGATCCAGACCAAACCGCCAGCATTCGACCTTGTCGCATGCTGTAAAAATTCCTTTACTCCAGACACGCCAACGCGGGAGCAAGCTCCCGCGCGGCGACATCCTACCAGTCACCGCTAAAGCGCGGTCAACTGGCCGACAAACAAGCTGATTACTTGTTGTCTTTTACTTCTTCGAACTCAGCGTCGACAACGTCGTCCGCTTTTTCAGCCGAATCAGCTGGCTTGGCCGCTGCGTCTGCCGGGTTCGCTTGCTCGGCGTACATTTTCTGTGCAACCGGAGCAGACACCTTGGACAGCTCTTCAACCTTGGCTTCGATAGCAGCCTTGTCGTCGCCCTTAACAGCAGCTTCAAGTGCAACTACAGCAGCTTCGATTGCAGCTTTCTCTTCCTCGGTTACTTTGTCGCCAGCATCGACGATCATTTTGCGAGTCGAGTGAACCAGTGCGTCGCCCTGGTTACGTGCAGCTGCCAGCTCTTCGAACTTGCGGTCTTCCTCAGCATTGATCTCGGCATCACGAACCATCTGAGCGATTTCTTCCTCGGACAGACCCGAGTTAGCCTTGATCACGATGGACTGAGACTTGCCAGTCGCCTTGTCTTTTGCACTTACGTGCAGGATGCCGTTGGCATCGATGTCGAAGGTTACTTCGATCTGAGGCACGCCACGTGGAGCTGGTGGAATGTCGGCCAGGTCGAACTTGCCCAACGACTTGTTCTGTGCGGCTTGCTTACGCTCACCTTGCAGTACGTGAATGGTCACAGCGCCCTGGTTATCGTCAGCAGTCGAGAACACTTGCGATTTCTTGGTAGGAATCGTGGTGTTTTTCTCGATCAGAGCAGTCATTACACCGCCCATGGTTTCGATACCCAGAGTCAGCGGGCTCACGTCCAGCAACAGAACGTCTTTAACATCACCGGCCAATACCGCGCCCTGGATGGCAGCACCCATTGCAACAGCTTCGTCCGGGTTCACGTCTTTACGTGCTTCCTTGCCGAAGAACTCGGTTACCAGCTTCTGTACCAGCGGCATACGAGTCTGACCACCGACCAAGATCACGTCGTTGATCGCGCCAACGTCGATACCAGCGTCTTTCAGAGCAATGCGGCAAGGCTCGATGGTGCGCTGAACCAGGTCTTCAACCAGCGATTCCAGCTTGGCGCGGGAAATCTTCACGTTCAAGTGCTTAGGACCGGTGGCATCTGCAGTGATGTAAGGCAGATTCACGTCAGTCGACTGGCTCGAAGACAGTTCAATCTTGGCTTTTTCAGCAGCTTCTTTCAGACGCTGCATCGCCAGCGGGTCACCTTTGAGGTTCATGCCGCTTTCTTTCTTGAACTCGTCAACCAGGTAGTCGATCAGACGGATGTCAAAGTCTTCACCACCCAGGAACGTGTCACCGTTGGTTGCCAGCACTTCAAACTGGTGCTCGCCATCAACTTCGGCAATTTCAATGACCGACACGTCGAAAGTACCGCCACCCAAGTCATAAACGATGACAGTGTGGTCGCCCTTCGCTTTGTCCATACCGTAAGCCAGAGCAGCTGCGGTTGGTTCGTTGATGATGCGTTTAACGTCCAGACCCGCGATACGGCCGGCGTCTTTGGTTGCCTGACGCTGGCTGTCGTTGAAGTAGGCCGGAACGGTAATGACCGCTTCAGTCACTGGCTCGCCGAGGTAGTCTTCGGCGGTTTTCTTCATTTTCTTCAGAATTTCAGCCGAAATCTGTGGCGGAGCCATTTTCTGGCCGTTCACTTCAACCCAAGCGTCGCCGTTGTCAGCCTTGGCGATCTTGTACGGAACCATCTGAATGTCTTTCTGTACGACTTCTTCGTCAAAGCGACGACCGATCAGACGCTTCACCGCGTACAGGGTGTTATGCGGATTGGTCACTGCCTGACGCTTGGCCGACTGGCCAACCAGAATTTCGCCATCATTGGCGTACGCAACGATCGACGGCGTAGTGCGCGCGCCTTCTGCGTTTTCGATAACTTTTGCTTTACCGTTTTCCAGAACCGAAACACACGAGTTGGTGGTCCCGAGGTCAATACCGATAATTCTGCCCATGTTTACTCTCCCTAAATTTGAATTTTGTTGCCGCAGCAGTAATGACCAACTGCGGCATTGCTTAACGCTTGACTTCTAAATGGGGGCCTTGCGGCCGATTTCAAGCCTTTTCGTCAATCGATGGCGAAACCGGCGCTGGCGCCTTGCTGACTACGACCATAGCCGGGCGCAGCAAGCGACCATTGAGCTGATAACCCTTTTGAAACACCTTGAGCACACTGTTTGGCTCCAGGTCAGCACTTTCCTGCATTGCCATCGCCTGATGATGCTCGGCATTGAAGGGCTCGCCGTGCGGGTCGATCGCTTCCAGCTGATAACGCTTCAGGGTGTCCTGGAACATTTTCAGGGTCAGTTCGATCCCTTCGCGCATCGGACGAATGTTTTCATCGTCCGGGCTGGACAGCTCAAGACCGCGCTCCAGACTGTCGATCACCGGCAACAGGTCGCCAGCGAACTTCTCCAGCGCAAACTTGTGAGCCTTCTCAACATCCTGCTCAGCGCGGCGGCGAACGTTCTGCAGATCGGCAGCTACGCGCAGAGCCTGATCATTAGCGGCTGCCAGCTGCTCTTCAAGCACCTGCACACGGGCTGCCAAATCTTCACCTGCTACATCGGCGGCCTGGTTGGCGTCCTGGTTCTGCGTATCCATAGTCTGTTCGTCTGCCATAGATTTCTCCTTTCAAACTTCGTCCGCGAGCTCGACTCGCGCTTCTGCCAAGGTATATGGGGTCGCAATTCTCAGGTTCAAGAGCCTGAAAACCAGAAAATAGATGTTAGAGCCCCCTGGCGTTACCTGCAAAAAAACAAAATCGAGCTAAAAAATCCAAAAAAACAAGCAAATCGAACTAAGCACAGCCATTGTCAGCACGAAACAAAACACTGTATAAATAACCAGACATTACGTTTTGGAGCAGCTCCTATGCTGGTGCACCTGTCCGTACACAACTACGCCATCGTTGAACATCTCGATCTCGAACTGGATCGCGGGATGAGTGTAATCACTGGCGAGACCGGTGCCGGCAAATCGATCATGCTCGACGCCCTGGGCCTCACACTAGGGGACCGCGCAGACAGCGGTGTTGTCCGCCCGGGAGCCGACAAGGCCGATATCCTGGCCACGTTCGACCTGCAAGACATATCAGAAGCCCGGGCCTGGCTTGCCGAGCGCGATCTGGAAGGTGAAGGCCCGTGCATCTTGCGCCGAGTCATTACTGCCGAAGGCCGCTCGCGCAGCTACATCAACGGCACCCCCTGCCCCCAAGGCGACCTCAAGGCCCTGGGCGAGCTGCTGATTGATATCCACAGCCAGCACGAGCACCAGTCGCTGCTCAAACCCGATACCCACCGCCGCCTGCTCGACGAGTTCGCCGGCGCCACCGACCTTGCCCGCCAGGTGCAATTGGCCGCGCAACGCTGGCGCCAGACCAGGCAAGAGCTTGAACACCTGTCCAACTCCGGCGATGAACAGCGCTCGCGCCATCAACTGCTCAGCTACCAGCTCGAAGAACTTGAAACCCTTTCCCTGGGCGAGAACGAACTGGAAGAACTGGAACAGGAACACAAAAACCTGACCAACGCCGAAACCTTGCTGACCATATGCCGCCAGGTGGTGGAGCAATGCAGCGAAAGCGACTCAGGCAACGTGCTCAATGCCCTGACGGTGAGCCTCAATCGCCTTTCAAGCATCAACAACAACTCGGGCTCACTGGGCGAAGCCACCGATCTGCTGGCCAGCGCACAAATTCAAGTCGAAGAAGCCGTGGGCGAGCTCAATCGCTTTATCGACCATTTTGATGCTGATCCAGGCCGACTGCAGTACCTGGAAGAAAGGCTCGACACCATCTATACACTGGCGCGCAAACACCGCGTGCAACCCACCGAAGTGGCTGCCTTGCAGCAAAAACTGCTGGATGAACTCGAAACCCTCAACGCCAACGACGAGAACATCGAACGCCTGGCCAATGAGCTGACGTCCTATTCCCGCCACTATCATGAGTGCGCACGCGAACTCAGCAACTTGCGCAGCCAGGCTGCAACGCGCCTGAGCAGTGCCGTTGAAGAAGAAATACAGCGTCTTGGCATGCCCGGTGGCCGTTTCGTGATTGAACTGCGCCCACAGAGCAGCAATGACCCTATGCCTCAAGGCCTGGAGCAGGTCGAACTGCTCGTAAGTGCCAACCCCGGCCAGCCACTCAAGGCATTGGCCAAAGTTGCCTCTGGCGGTGAGCTGTCACGTATCAGCCTGGCCATCCAGGTAATTACCGCTCAAACATCCCGCGTACCCACTCTGGTATTCGACGAAGTGGATGTCGGGATTGGCGGCCCGACGGCCGAAATCGTGGGGCAACTGCTACGCCGCCTTGGCGAGCGAGGCCAGGTACTGACAGTCACTCACTTGCCGCAAGTGGCTGCCCAATGTCATCAACACCTTTTTGTACACAAGGTCCGCGAGAGCGATACCACCCGTACTGCCGTGGCCAAATTGAGCAAAAAAGAGCGCGTAGAAGAGGTTGCACGCATGCTCGGCGGTGTCGACCTGACCAAAGAATCCTTGGCCCACGCCAAAAAAATGGTCGTCACTGCAAAGAATCTGGCGGCTTAACGACGAACGGTTATCAAAAGACCGATATCAGAAAGCACGAAGGCGGCCCTAGGGCCGCCTTCGATCGTTTCGCGAACCGTAGCTCGCGTGACATGCTTACTTGGACTTCTTGCGCACGTACAGCACCAAGTTGTGATCCACCAACTCAACACCGTGCTTGGCTGCAATGGCGTGCTGCAGTTTTTCGATGTCTTCGTCGAAAAACTCGATCACTTCACCGCTGTCCACGTTGACCATATGGTCGTGGTGGCCGCCGTCAGCATCAGCCAATTCAAAGACCGCATGACCGCCATCAAAGTTATGGCGAATCACCAGCCCGGCTGACTCGAACTGGGTCAGCACACGGTAAACCGTGGCCAGACCGACGTCCTCGCCTGCTTGCATAAGTGCCTTGTAAACGTCCTCGGCGCTCATGTGACGCTGCTCTGCAGAGTCAAGCATCTGTAGAATTTTGACTCGTGGCAGAGTCACCTTAAGTCCGGCCTTACGTAGTTCGCTATTTTCAACCATGGTTAGCTTTCTCGCGGAAGCGGCTTCGCAGCTTCTCTTAATACGGGTATGATCGGCGTTTACGTTGTCCCAGCCAAGATAGTGGAAGTCGCCCACCGATGCAAAACACCAAGCTCTTGCTAACCAGTTTCACCTTTGTGGGACTGCTCGCACTCGCCGGTTGTTCATTCCCCGGGGTTTACAAAATCGACATCCAACAGGGCAATGTCGTCACGCAGGACATGATAAACCAGTTACGCCCGGGAATGACCCGTCGGCAAGTGCGGTTTATCATGGGCAACGCCCTGCTGACCGATACATTCCACCCTGATCGCTGGGATTACCTGTATAGCCTGCAGCCCGGCGGCGGTGAACGCCAACAGGAACGCGTCAGCGTGTTCTTCAACCAAAATGACCAGCTCGTAAGCTTGTCAGGCGACTTCAAGCCTGGTGTAAGCCGCGACGAAGCCATTCTCGGCAAAACCGGCGGCACAAACGTGACCGAACCGGCCACTGAAGCTCCAGTCGAGAAGAGCGAAGTTCCAGCCAAGCCTGGTTCGTTGCTTGATCAAATCCAGAAGGACGTAGACGGTGTTGAAACCGTACCGGTTCCTACGCCAGAACCTCTGGACACAACCGAACAATAAGCGTTCGGCACAAAAAAGCCCGGCATGCCGGGCTTTTTGTTGCCTGCTATAAAAGTGCTCACTGCTCACTGCTCACTGCTGACTCAGACGCTTGGCCTCGGCAGCTTTAGCCGCACGCTGACGCCGAATTTCTTTAGGGTCGGCCAGCAGCGGGCGATACATCTCAATGCGATCGCCCGCCTGCAACACCCGGGTTTCAGGCTCTGCGACCTGCTTGCCGAATATCCCCACCGGGCAATTCGCCAGATCGAGTTCGGGAAACTCACGCCCCATGCCCGACGCCAAAACCGCAGCCCGCAAGGTCGTACCCTGGGGTACAACCACAGTCAGCAGGCACTGACGATCAACAGCGGCATACACCACCTCTACGTCAATCATGAGCTCAGCCATACAACTGCTTGGCACGCTGACAGAATGCATCCACCAGCGTGTTGGCCGCCTGATTGAACAAAGGCCCCAGGGTCGCCTTGACGATAGCCCCGGCGTAATCGAAGGTCATGTCCAGGCTGATCTTGCAGGCCTTCTCACCCAACGGTTTGAACACCCACATGCCGTGCAGCTTGGTAAACGGGCCTTCTTCCAGGTTCATTTCAATGGATTGACCCGGCACCAGCGTATTGCAGGTCACGAAGTGCTGGCTCAGGCCGCCCTTCGCCACACCCAGGCTGGCGCGCATCAGCACCTCAGTGCTTTCCAGGATTTCGGCAGACGAACACCACGGCAAAAATTGCGGGTAACTCGCAACATCATTCACCAGGTCATAAAGAGCCTGGGCTGGATAAGGCAACAAAGCGGAGCGTTGGATATGGGTAGTCATGTCAGCGTTACTTCCACAGCTGGGCGGCAAACACAATCAGAATGCCGAGTGGCGCCACATAGCGCATCAAAAAAAGAGTCAGGGCGAACAACACCGGGCTACGCATCGACAACTCGTCGCGAACCGCACCGCGCCCCATGATCCAGCCTGCAAAGACCACAAAGCACAGCCCGCCCAAAGGCAACATGATACGCGAGGTGAAGAAATCGACGACACCAAAGAAGTCCAGGCCGCTTGCAGCGCCCCATTGATAGAGGTGAAAACCCGAGTCTTCACTCACGAAAAACTTGGCCTGTTTCCAGATATTGAACGAAAACACCGTGCCCAGCCCAACAAACCAGCAACTGAACGCCAGCCAGAACGTGACCCACAAGCGTCGAACCTTGGTCCGTTCCACCAGATAAGCCACCATCGGCTCAAGCAATGAAATGGCTGAGCTCCAGGCGGCCACTGCCACCAGAACGAAAAACACCACGCCCATCAACTGACCAAACGCCACATTGCCGAAGGCAAAAGGCAAGGTCACAAACATCAACCCCGGCCCTTCGCCAGGGTTAAGTCCCGACGCGAAGACAATTGGAAACAATGCCAGCCCGGCGAGCAATGAGACAAACGTGTCGATCAGGGCGACCCCCACGACAGTTCCGGAAATCGATACGTTCTTCGGCATATACGCGCCGTAAATCATGATCGAGCCCACGCCCACACTCAGCGAAAAGAAGGCATGTCCCATCGCCGCCAGCAAACCATCGAGCACGCGATCAGGGTTGAAGTCGAACATGAAATGCACGCCCTGCATAAAGTGCCCTGTGGTCATGCTGTAACCCAGCAACACCAGCAGCAGCACAAACAGCAACGGCATCATGATCTTCAGGCTGCGCTCAAGCCCCGCCACCACGCCTTTGGCAATCACATACGCCGACAACAACATAAACGCGGTGTGCCAGAAAGTGAGCCTCCACGGGTTGGAAATCACGCCACCAAAGTACTCACCGACCTGAGCGGCCGTCGCGCCCTGAAAATCACCCTTGCCCATATTAATGATGTAATCCAGCGACCAACCGCCCACCACGCTATAGAAAGATAAAATCAGCAGCGCCGTAATCATCCCGGCAAAAGCCCCCCACGACCAACGCCCCGAGTGCCCGGCCTCTACCGCCAACACCTTCAAGGCATTCGCCGGACTAAGCCGCGCACGCCGCCCGATCAGGGTTTCAGCCAACATGACCGGCACACCAATCAGCGCGATGCAGGCCAAAAACACCAATACAAATGCGCCGCCGCCATAGACGCCAACCATATAGGGAAATTTCCAGATACTGCCCAAACCCACGGCAGAACCGGTCGCAGCGAAAATAAAGACCCAACGGCTTGCCCAACTGCCGTGGACAGAAACCTTGTCTGTCGACATCGTTACTACGCCCAACCACTAAAAAAAGAGGGCGCATTGTCCGGGAATCAACCTACGTGCTCAAGCACGCAGGTGCCCGTAGCCGACACGCTCGCAACTGCCTATAATGCCGGCCCTATGGCTAAACAGAAGAAACACCCTACAGGGACCATCGCGCAGAATAAAAAAGCGCGACACGATTACTTCATCGAACATCGGTTCGAGGCTGGTCTGGTCCTGGCCGGCTGGGAAGTAAAAAGTCTGCGTGCAGGCAAGGCACAACTGGTCGACAGTTATGTGCTGCTCAAGGATGGTGAAGCATGGTTGCTCGGCAGCCATATTTCACCCCTGACGACTGCCAGCACCCACGTCATCGCCGACCCGACGCGCAGCCGCAAACTGCTGCTTAACCAGCGCGAGCTGGAAAAGCTGTTTGCCGCAGTGCAGCAGAAGGGTTACGCCTGCGTCTGCCTCTCGCTTTACTGGAGCAAGCACTTGATCAAGTGCGAAATTGCCCTGGGTAAAGGCAAGAAGGAATACGACAAGCGTCATACCGAGCGCGAGCGTGATTCTGACCGCGAGTTGCAGCGCGCAGTGCGCAACAAGGGCAAGGAAGACTAGCTCTTTCACCCTTGCTCTTGTGGGAGCGGGCTTGCTCGCGATGCAGGCGATACGGTCTTTCAGTAGAACCGCATCGATGCAATCGCGAGCAAGCCCGCTCCCACAAGTTTTGCCTTAACCTTTACAACCCATTACGCCGCTCGGCCCGCGCCATGCGCTGCACTTCCTGACGCACTTCTTCCAGTACCTCCTGCACGTACACCAAATGGCGGCTCGCCACTTCCCGGGCGTCCTCCGCCCTGCCCTCGATAATCGCCAGGTACAACTCGCGGTGCTGACTGATCAGCATGTCGCGCGTTTCGCTGCGCTGCTTGTACATCCCGCCAATGTTAGTCACCACGTTGCGCTTGAGCAGATCGAACAGCCCGCGAATCGTGTGCAACAACACCGCGTTATGGCTCGCCTCAGCGATAGCCAGATGGAAGCTCGCATCCGCCTCTCCCTCTTCCGAGCGACTGACCTCATCAACCCGCGCATAGCAATCCTGCAATCGTTCAAACGCCAGCCGTAGTCGCTCGCGATCCATCTCGGTGGCTCTGGATGCGGCGTAAAAAGCGCACGAAGCCTCAAGGGTGTGACGAAACTCAAGCAGATCGCGCTGTGCTTCGGGGTTGCTTTCGAGCAGTTGCAGCAAGGGATCGCTGAACGTCGAGCCCAGCGATGTCGCCACATAATTGCCGCCCCCCTGGCGACTGACCAGCAGCCCCTTGGCCGACAATTTCTGGATCGCCTCACGCAACGACGGGCGCGACACGCCAAACTGTTCCGCCAGCGCACGTTCGGCGGGCAAACGCTCACCCGACTTCAGCGTGCCCTCAAGGATCATCCCCTCAAGCTGCTCGACAATATCGTCCGACAAACGGCGCTGACGAATCTGATCAAACCCCATAACTGCTCTCCACCCTCCCGACCACGCGCCGGGGGCCGCTATTCTCGCTGATTAGCGCCACTCACACACCCACCAGAACACCGCCTGAAACCCCGGGCAGATGCCCCGACGACGAGCACCTCGACTAAAGATTGTGAGGCGGCAAATTGACACATGCCACATAAGGCTTTTAACCTAGCCAACAGCGACTGTAAATTGGTAATACCAATATACCAAATGCAATCGTAGCATCAACCAATAACAATTAGGGGCCACCCCATATGCAAACCTGGCAACAGCTCTACAGTCCGCTCGGCAGCCTCGGCCTGTCCGCTCTCGCGGCCGTTATCCCGATCGTATTCTTCTTCCTGGCCCTGGCCGTGTTCCGCCTCAAAGGTCACGTCGCAGGCAGCATTACCCTGGGCCTGTCGATTCTGGTGGCCATCTTTGCCTTCCAGATGCCTGTCGACATGGCCTTCGCAGCAGCGGGCTATGGATTTGCCTATGGCCTTTGGCCGATTGCCTGGATCATCGTTGCCGCGGTGTTCCTCTACAAATTGACCGTCAAGAGCGGCCAGTTTGAAATCATCCGCAGTTCCGTACTGTCGATCACTGACGATCAGCGCCTGCAAGTGCTGCTGATCGGCTTCTGCTTCGGTGCATTCCTTGAAGGTGCAGCCGGTTTCGGTGCCCCGGTAGCGATTACTGCCGCACTGCTCGTAGGCCTGGGTTTCAACCCTCTGTACGCAGCAGGCCTGTGCCTGATCGCCAACACCGCGCCGGTGGCCTTTGGCGCTCTGGGCATCCCGATCATCGTTGCAGGTCAGGTGACCGGCATCGACGCCTTCAAGATCGGCGCCATGGCTGGCCGTCAGTTGCCATTGCTGTCGCTGTTCGTACCGTTCTGGCTGGTCTTCATGATGGATGGCCTGCGCGGCGTGCGTGAAACCTGGCCCGCAGCCCTGGTGGCCGGCTTGAGCTTCGCCATCACCCAGTACTACACCTCGAACTACATTGGCCCGGAACTGCCGGACATCACCTCGGCCCTCGCCAGCCTGGTCAGCCTGACGCTGTTCCTCAAAGTGTGGCAACCAAAACGCACCGCTGGCGCTCAGATCGCTGGCGTTTCGTCGGACGTAACCGTCACCGCCAGTGCAGGTGGTTTCGGCAAGCCGACCAACCTGATGGCTTCGCCTTACAGCCTGATACAGATCCTCAAGGCGTGGTCGCCGTTCCTGATCCTGACCGTGCTGGTCACCATCTGGACCCTCAAACCGTTCAAGGCCATGTTCTCCGCCGGTGGTTCGATGTACGGCTGGGTATTCAACTTCGCGATCCCGCACCTTGATCAACTGGTGATCAAGACGGCACCGATCGTCAACGCACCGACAGCCATTGCAGCCGTATTCAAACTTGACCCGATTTCAGCCACTGGCACCGCGATCTTCTTCTCCGCGCTGATCTCGATGCTGATCCTGAAAATCGACATCAAGACTGGTCTTACCACTTTAAAAGAGACCCTCTACGAACTCCGCTGGCCGATCCTGTCCATCGGTATGGTGCTAGCCTTTGCCTTCGTTACCAACTACTCGGGCATGTCTTCCACTATGGCCCTGGTGCTGGCAGGTACGGGCGCGGCATTCCCGTTCTTCTCGCCATTCCTTGGCTGGCTGGGCGTGTTCCTGACCGGTTCCGACACCTCGTCCAACGCCCTGTTCAGCTCGCTGCAAGCCACTACCGCGCACCAGATCGGCGTCAGCGACACCCTGATGGTTGCCGCCAATACCAGCGGTGGTGTGACCGGCAAAATGATTTCCCCGCAATCGATCGCAGTGGCATGTGCCGCGACCGGTCTGGTGGGTAAAGAGTCTGACCTGTTCCGCTTCACCCTCAAGCACAGCCTGTTCTTCGCCACCATAGTTGGCCTGATCACGCTGGCCCAGGCGTACTGGCTCACCGGCATGCTGGTGCACTAATACACGCTATGGTTACTGCACATTAATGGCGCCGGGGCACAGCCCCGGCGTCAGTAATTCACTACCCGGTCCACCTCGGTGGACACATAACCGGGACCACCCGGAGACGCCTGATGAGCGAGCTTTTCTACAATGCCGTGCCGAATGCGACCCGCGTCGCCCCACCCCTGCCAACTCCTCGCCAATACCCTGCGCATAAACCGCGCAAGGTCTATCTGTTCGGCACCTGCGTAGTCGATCTGTTCTTCCCCGAAGCCGGGATGGACGCCATCCATCTGATCGAGCGCGAAGGTATCGAAGTCGATTACCCGCAAGGTCAAAGCTGCTGCGGACAACCGGCCTACACCTCGGGCTACACCGACCAGGCACGGGAGGTGGCACGTTCACAGCTGGCCCTGTTTGCTGAAGATTACCCGGTGGTCGTGCCGTCCGGCTCCTGCGCCGGCATGCTGCGCGAGCACTACGAAGACCTGTTCAAAGACGAGCCCGAAACCTTGAAAAAGGTTCACGCACTGGCTGATCGCACCTTTGAGCTCACTGAATTTTTGCTGTTTGTGTGCAAGGTCAAATTCCAGGACCACGGCGCCCCGATCAAGGTCGCGCTGCACACCTCATGCTCCGCACGCCGCGAAATGAACACCCACCTGCACGGCCGCGAAATGCTCGCGCAACTGAGCAATGTGGAACGCATCGACCACAGCCACGAAAGTGAATGCTGCGGTTTTGGTGGGACA
This sequence comes from Pseudomonas sp. NKUCC02_KPG, assembly GCF_019345465.1. Classification (GTDB taxonomy): domain Bacteria; phylum Pseudomonadota; class Gammaproteobacteria; order Pseudomonadales; family Pseudomonadaceae; genus Aquipseudomonas. The sequence continues at coordinate 138,292 of NZ_JAHKRC010000011.1, read as the reverse complement.
TTCAGCGTACGCATGCCGGATATTTCCGGCGCAATGGTCGCCGACAAGACCCGCTCCCTGATTGAAACCGGCGCGCATCAAGTGCTCACCGCCGACTGCGGCTGCCTGATGAACATCAACGGCTCGCTGGAAAAACAGAAACAAGCCCTGCGCGGCCAGCATCTGGCCAGTTTTCTGTGGCAGCGCACTGGAGGTGAGCAATGAACGCCAGCACCCTGATTCCCACCGTCGCGGTTGAAGAAGACTTCCGCGAGCGCGCTCACGAAGCCCTGGGTGACAAGCAACTGCGAAACAACTTTCGCAGTGCAATGGATTCCCTGATGACAAAACGCGCCGTGGCCTTCAGCGACGCCCACGAGCGCGAACACTTGCGCGCACTGGGCAACGCCATCCGCGCCCGTGCCCTCTCCAAACTGCCCGACCTGCTGGAACGACTGGAAGCCAACCTGACCCGAAACGGGGTGCAGGTGCATTGGGCCGAAACCGTCGAGCAGGCTAACGAAATCGTCATGTCCATCGCTCGCCGCCGCGACGCCAAACAGGTGATCAAAGGCAAGTCGATGGTCAGCGAAGAGATGGAAATGAACCACGTGCTCGGCGCCCAGGGGATTGAATGCCTTGAGTCCGACATGGGTGAGTACATCGTTCAACTGGACAACGAAAAACCGTCCCACATCATCATGCCCGCGATCCACAAAAACGCAGGGCAAGTGGCCGACCTGTTTCACGAAAAGCTTGGCGTGGAATACACCAAAGACGTCGACCAACTGATCCAGATCGGTCGAAGGGTACTGCGGCAAAAATTCTTCGAAGCTGATATCGGCGTGTCGGGGGTCAACTTCGCCGTCGCCGAAACCGGCACCTTGCTGCTGGTGGAAAACGAAGGCAACGGCCGAATGTCGACCACCGTGCCACCCGTGCACATTGCAGTCACCGGTATCGAGAAAGTCGTCGAAAACCTGCGCGACGTTGTACCACTGGTGTCGCTGCTGACCCGTTCTGCACTGGGCCAGCCGATCACCACCTACGTCAACATGATCTCCGGCCCGCGCAAACCCGGCGAGCTGGACGGCCCTGAAGAAGTGCACCTGGTACTGCTCGACAACGGCCGCAGCCAGGCGTTTGCCGACAGTGAACTGCGCCAGACCCTGAACTGCATTCGCTGCGGTGCCTGCATGAACCACTGCCCGGTTTACACCCGCATTGGTGGCCATGCCTACGGTGAGGTCTACCCGGGTCCTATAGGCGCAATCATCACCCCGCATATGGTTGGCCTGGCCAAAGTTCCAGACCACCCGAGCGCATCGTCGCTGTGCGGTGCCTGTGGCGAAGTGTGTCCGGTAAAAATTCCGATCCCGGCATTGCTGCGACGCCTGCGCGAAGAGAACGTCAAAGCGCCCGATACCTCTCCCCGCATCATGCGCGGCCAGGGCAGCAAGTATTCACGCAAGGAACGTCTGATCTGGAACATGTGGGCCAAGCTCAACAGCTCACCCGCCCTGTACCGCGTATTCCTCAAGGCCGCCACCCGCCTGCGCGGGCTTACGCCGAGCAATGTCGGCCCGTGGACGCAAAACCACAGCGCCCCCAAACCCGCTGCCCGTTCACTGCACGACATGGCCCGCGAACATTTGGCGAAAAAGTCGGGAGACCAGTGATGAGCGCTAAACAGAATATCCTCAACAAACTGCGCAAAAGTCTGACTGGCACCACACCGGTGCCTGACAACTTCGACGAAGTGCTGGTGACAGAGCCCTGGACCTATACCCCGGAGCAACGCATCCCACAGCTGCGCAAATTGATGGAAGCCGTACACACCGAAATCCACCTCAGCACTGAGCAAGACTGGCCAGCGCTGCTGGCGCAATTGGTCACCGACCGTCAATTGCCCAGCTTGCTGATTGCGCCGACTACAGCCCACGGGCAGAAAGTAACCGCGCACTGGGCACAAAACCCTGCGTTGCCAACGCTCAAGGCCTACGATCGCCCGGTGGAAGAGTGGAAGGCCGAACTGTTCAACGACACCCCGGCCAGTTTCACCACCACCCTGGGGGCGATTGCCGCCACCGGCAGCCTGATCATGTGGCCTACCCGTGAAGAACCCCGGCTGATGAGCCTTGTACCACCGGTGCACTTTGCATTGCTCAAGGCCAGTGAAATCCGTGACAACTTCTATCAGGTGCAGCGCGAGATGAACTGGTCAGCGGGCATGCCGACCAATGCATTGCTGGTGTCCGGTCCGTCGAAAACCGCGGATATCGAACAAATCCTCGCCTACGGCGCCCACGGTCCGAAAGACCTGATCGTGTTGATTCTGGAGGATGCATGAGTCTGCCCGCCGCATTTGTGCGTGATGCCGAACGGCTGATACCGCAAGACCGCCGCTTCAACGATCCACTCTCCACCCTGGCTTTCGGCACTGACGCGAGCTTTTATCGGCTGATTCCCAAGCTGGTGATTCGGGTTGAGTCCGAAGACGAAGTCGTCGAACTGCTGAATCTTGCCCGGCGCGATCAAGTGTCGGTGACCTTCCGCGCCGCGGGCACCAGCTTGTCAGGCCAGGCCATCAGCGACTCGGTGCTGATCGTGCTGGGGGATAACTGGAACGCCAGGGAAATTCGCGACCAGGGCATGCAAATCCGCCTGCAACCCGGCGTCATCGGCGCGCAGGCCAACGCCTGGCTGGCCCCGTTCGGACGCAAGATCGGCCCCGACCCGGCCTCGATCAACGCCTGCAAAATTGGCGGCATCGTCGCCAATAACGCCAGCGGCATGTGCTGCGGCACCGCGCAAAACACCTACCACACACTGGCTGGCCTGCGCGTGGTATTGGCCGACGGCACCCGGGTCGACACCGAAGATGCGACCAACATCGCCGCCTTTCGCCAAAGCCACGCCCCCCTGCTCGAACAACTTGGGACTTTAGCTCGCGAGACCCGCGCCAACACTGAACTGGCTGCCAAAATCCGGCATAAATACCGTCTGAAAAACACCACAGGACTGTCGCTTAACGCCCTGGTAGATTTCGATGACCCGCTGGACATCCTCAGCCACCTGCTGGTGGGCAGCGAAGGCACCCTGGGCTTTATCAGCGCAGTGACCTACGACACCGTGATCGACCACCCGAGCAAGGCTTCGGCGCTGATCGTGTTCCCGGACGTTGAAACCTGCTGCAACGCTGTCACCGTGCTCAAGAGCCAGCCCGTCTCCGCCGTAGAACTGCTGGACCGCCGCAGCTTGCGCTCGGTACAGGACAAGCCGGGCATGCCCGCTTTCGTACAACAGCTGTCGGCCAATGCCTGCGCCCTACTGATCGAGTCTCGCGCAGCAACTCAGACGTTGCTGCACGAGCAACTGGGGCAAATCATGGCCTCGCTGTCGACCTTCCCGGTCGAGAAACAGATCGACTTCACCGAAGACCCCGCCGAGAACGCCAAGCTGTGGGCCATCCGCAAGGACACCTTCCCGGCAGTCGGTGCGGTGCGTAAAACCGGCACCACGGTCATCATCGAAGACGTGACCTTTCCGGTCGAACAACTGGCGATCGGCGTCAACCGCCTGATCGAACTGTTCGACAAGCACCACTACGACGAAGCGATCCTCTTCGGCCACGCGCTTGAGGGCAACCTGCACTTCGTCTTCACCCAGGGTTTCAACAATCCTGAAGAAGTGGCGCGTTACCAGGCCTTTATGGATGACGTGGCGCAACTGGTAGCCGTGGAGTTCGGCGGCTCGCTCAAGGCCGAACACGGTACGGGCCGCAACATGGCACCCTTTGTCGAGCTGGAATGGGGCAGCGACGCTTACCAGTTGATGTGGGCACTCAAGCGATTGCTCGACCCGCAGGGCATTCTCAACCCGGACGTGGTGCTCAGCGAAGACCCGCACATCCACCTCAAACACCTCAAGCCGATGCCCGCCGCAGACGAGATTGTGGATAAGTGCATCGAATGCGGTTTCTGCGAGCCGGTGTGTCCGTCCAAGGGACTGACCCTCAGCCCCCGCCAGCGAATTGTCATCTGGCGTGACATCCAGGCTAAAAAGCGCGCAGGCATCGACACCACCGAACTGGAAAAAGCCTACGCCTATCAGGGCATTGATACCTGCGCAGCGACAGGGTTGTGCGCGCAACGTTGCCCGGTTGGCATCAACACCGGCGAACTGGTGAAAAAACTGCGTGCCCGCACAGCCCATAGCGTGAAAACCGCCGACTGGCTGGGCAATCATTTTGCAACCACGTTGCAAGGCGCACGCTTCACCCTGCATGTGGCCAATGGCGCACGCATGATGCTGGGGGCGCCGCGCCTGGGGAAAATTTCGGCAGCACTGACCAAAGCCAGCAAGGGCCGCGTGCCGTTGTGGACCAACGCCATGCCCCAGCCGGAGCGCGCAATCCGCTTTAGCCCGCCAGTCAATGATGAGCGGCCACGGGTCGTGTATCTGGCCGCCTGCGTCTCGCGGGTCATGGGCCCGGCAGCAGGCGACAGCGAACAAATGTCGCTGCTGGACAAAACCCGCGGCCTGCTGGAAAAGGCTGGCTACCAGGTGGTATTCCCCGACAACATGGACAGCCTGTGCTGCGGCCAGCCGTTTGCGTCCAAGGGTTACAACGAACAAGCCGAGCACAAGCGTCAAGAACTGATCGGGGCATTGCTGCACGCCAGCCGTGGCGGGCTTGATCCGATCTACTGCGACACCAGCCCGTGCACCTTGCGTCTGGTGCAGGATCTGGGCGAAACCCGCCTGGACCTGTACGACCCCGTTCGATTTATTCGCACCCACCTTGTGGATAAGTTGAGTTTCACCCCGCAAACCGCACCGATAGCCGTGCATGTCACCTGCAGCACCCAGCACCTGGGCGAAGGCCAGGCACTGATCGACATTGCACGCCTGTGCAGCACCCACGTAGTGATCCCGGAAGGCATTCACTGCTGCGGCTTTGCTGGCGACAAAGGCTTCACCACGCCGGAGCTGAACGCTTACTCGCTGCGCACCTTGAAAGACGCAGTGCAGCAGTGCAGCGAAGGGATTTCGACCAGCCGCACCTGTGAAATTGGCCTGAGCCAGCATGGCGGGATTGATTACCACGGCCTGGTTTATCTGGTGGACCGCGTCACCCGCGCCCAGGCCTGAAAATGTGGGAGCGGGCTTGCTCGCGATAGCATCTGCGCGATCAGGCAGAATCACCGCGCCATCTGCATCGCGAGCAAGCTCACTCCCACCAAAAACAATCGACACCTGCGCCCGTTTTCGAACGCAAAAAAACTCGCCAAATACAGGCAGAACTCCCGAGCGTGGCTATAGTCAATTGGCTTAAGGCCCCAATCTTTGGGGCATATAACCGAGCCTGGAAACACCGGGCCTACCCTGTGCACAAGGAGTTTTCCCCATGAAGCGTACCGCTCTTGCTGGTCTGTTTATTTCCGCTGTGATGTTGGCTTCCCCGGTGTTTGCGGCAGATGACCTTTGCCAGATCAACCTGCAAAAGATCAATGATGCTGTAGCCAGCTCTGGAGAAATCAGCTCCGACTTACAAGACAACATCGACAGCACCGTAGCCCAGGCCAAGGAAGAACAATCCAAAGGCACGAAAGAAGGCACTCAAGCCTGCATTTCACTGACTACCCAAGTGCTCCAGGACATCTCCAACAACAACAAAGGTGGTGAGTAACCCCTTTGGGTTGGCCTTCTGCGCCAGAAAGGCGTAGACTCCGCAGGCTTGCTGGATACACAGCAAGCATCGGGGCCGTTTAGGATTCGACGCCGGTTGCGAAACTCTAGGTGCATGCCGAGTTGGTAACAGAACTCGTAAATCCACTGTTGCAACTACTTATAGTTGCCAATGACGAAACCTACGAGGGTCAAGCTCTCGCAGCGTAAGCTGCCTTAGCCATCCTCCTGGTACCTTCGGGTCCAGCAATCACTAGGGGATGCCTGTAAACCTGAAGTGATTGTCATATAGAACAGGATCGCCGTGCAGTACGTTGTGGACGAATCGGCTAAAACTTACACAACTCGCCCAAAGCACCCTGCCCTTCGGGTCGCTGAGGGTTAACTTAATAGATACGGCTAAGCATGTAGTACCGACAGCGGAGTACTGGCGGACGGGGGTTCAAATCCCCCCGGCTCCACCAAGTCCTTACACAAAGCCCCGTTTTACGGGGCTTTGTGCTTTCTGGCCCTACCAAATCTGGTAGGTGTGCCACTGAGGTGTGACATTCTTGTGGGGCATCACCCGGTGCCCACTATGAAATCCAGCCCTACCTATCTCACCTTAAACAGACACGGAACCTTCTATTTCCGGATAGCCATACCTATCGCACTCCGATCACAGGTAAACGGCAAACGTGAGATTCGACGCTCGCTCAAAACTGATAGCCGAAGGCTAGCCCTTAAGCTCGCAAGACAGCATGCTGTGCGCCTTGAATCAGTTTTCGACCGAGTATTGAGAATGACGGCACAGGATGAATACGAGCCCTCAGCGGAGGAGTTGGAGCTTTTGGAGGAGCTACTGAATAACCCCGAGGCCGGAGTATGGGCAGACACTCACCAAGCGCCAAAAACATCGCCAGAACCCCCGCTATCAGACTCACAGCTTGAGGCCCAACAACGCAGGCGCGAAGTTGAGCGTCTTTTAACAGGCGCATACCATCGAACAATCTCGAACGAGCAAGAGTCGCTGGCGCGTAAGTTGATCGAGCTCTCAAGCTCCTACCAGCCAACTGAGCTACGCGCTATTTTGCCCCGCCTCAGAGATGAGTTGGCGCTCCGAAACCTCTCCCCTGACCATAAGGCTAGCGCTCAAGAGGAAGCTCCGCGATGCGACCCTAGAATGAGCAATTGGACGCTATATCAGGTCTGGGAGCACCAGCTTGCTCGTGACAAAGCCGACACCTCCTCAAAAGGGGGGCAGGCTAACCACGGCGGAACACTGGAAGAGCGGGAGCGTCGAGCCCGCGTAATGACCGTTCTTACACAGCACAAGCCAGTAATTCAACTTACTAAACAGGATTGGCAAGCAGCTTATGATGCTGCGCGAAAGATGAAGAGCGGTGCCTTGGCATCTATAGCGCCAGCTCCAACCCCTCTCCAACAGCTGCTCACTGACGATCCTGAGCAGATGACTGGGCATGAGCGTGTAAGCTCACTAATCGCATCAATGAAACAGATACAGAACCATGCCAGATACATCGATCTAACATCCGTCAGAGTGGATGACTTAATCATCAAGCCAGTGCAGAAACGAGAGAGTGACCGCAGCCGCGATGGAGTGCCCTTCTCCCCGGATGATGTCGAAGCCATTTTCTCCGGATATATCTACCAGGGCCAACCTCCTTCTGATCGAACCAAAGCGTACCCTTTTTGGTTCTGGATGCCGCTATTAGGCTATTTTACGGGTGCCCGCACCAATGAAATAGCACAACTCGACACAGCAGACATTAAGGAAATTGATGGACACCCATGCATCAACTTCTGCGCAGACGATCCAAGAACGCCTGAAGCAAAGCGGATCAAGACAGATGAAGCCCGACAGGTTCCAATTCATCCACGATTGATTGAATTGGGCTTTCTTGAATATGTAGACCATCAGCGCCATGACAATCAAAAAAAGCTGTTTGGAGACGGTCTCACCTACCTTCCACCACGGGACCGTGATACTGATCACAATAAAGAAGGCTGGGCTAAAAGCGCTGGGAAATTTTTCAACGAGAAACCGAAGGGATATTTAGTCTCTATAGGCGTTCACGTGCCACACGACGGAAAAAGCCTCTACTCCTTTCGCCATACCCTAGAAACAAACCTGCGTAATGTTCGCAGAGATGGAAAACCTGTCGACCAAACTATTATTGACGCTATCACAGGCCATGCTCAAAATTCCATTGCTGGAAGGCACTACGATGGAGGCCCCACAACTGAGCATAAACTTCGAGCACTCGTACTACTTCCGATACCTGAAGCAATCAACAAAATACAGAGCTATAAGTTAAACTTCGTAGAAAGATTCAGCTCCATACTCAACAAAAGCATTATTAGCCACAGAAATAAAAAAGCCTGACTTATAACCGTCAGTGTAGGAGACAAAATCTCCTACACTGACACTGGATAGCAATCGACTTAATTTACTAACGCAGTAGCTCATCAACAAACCTTGAGCGTCTTTGATATTTCATATCACCCCAGGGCATTAGTCGCTTGCCAGGATAGGTTACGTATACCCAACGTCGAGCCCTAGTAATAGCAACAAACGCATTGTTTCTTTCTTCCTCAACTGCCTCAGGTGTATTGGCACGATAATCAGGAAAGACACCTTCACACAACCCCAATACGAATACGATGTCCTTTTCCAACCCCTTCATAGTATGAACGGTGCTGATCGTGAGACCGGTTTTTTGATAGGGCTCACTGAGCTGACCTAATGCCATTGAGTTTCTGAAGGCACTTAAAGACTCGCCCAACCCTTTCCTTTTATACGTGGTCCAACAACCTCTGAACTCCTCAAGCTCTGATAGCGACCGTTCGACTTCAGCCTCTTCTACTGCAGAACTAGTTACGAGCGACGAAAGCGCCCCAGCAAAGACCACACACATTTTAGGTATGTTTGGAGTTTCTCCATCAAGCTCATTTATCGCAAGAAGAAGATCTGCATACAGATTTGAAAACAAATCATTCTTTGCTCTCAACTGCATAGCTAAATCGCTCAATATTCCGATTTCGCCCCAGGCTTGGTCTTTATCAATACCTAGAGCATCACAAAGCCTACCACCATCAAGCCAGTCTTTCGGATTAAGTTTCAACCTAATTGCTAGATCGAGAATCTTACCGAAGACAGAGGTCGGGAGTTGTAACCGCTCACCCCTCTTCATGTAATAGTCAATCCCACAGCGTTTAAGCTCAGCTTCAAGCGCTCTAAAAACGAATCGATTTCGACCAATCACCACCATGTTCTCTAATGTGATTGGCCCTTCTATTTCAGGATGAACCCCAAAAGATAATAGCTCAGAAACTTTGCGGCAAACCCATCTAGCTTCTGCCTCTTCATCCTCGCATGCCTCAATATGGGAAACCCCTTGTAAAGCAGCTGTCATCCCTAGCTGGGAACCGGGTCTTAGCTTATTTGCCCAAGCCACCACTGCCATTGAACTGCGATAATTTTCAACCAGCCTATATTGAACAGGTGAAAAATCCGCGATAAAATTCTCACATAAAAACTTTTTGGATGACCCATTGAAACCAAAGATCATTTGATCCGGGTCACCAACAAGCATAACGCTTTTGATTTTTCCGGCCGCTAGGGCTCTTACAAACTCATACTGAGCCTTATTTAGATCTTGAGCTTCATCTACACAGACATGCTTATATTTAGCGCGATAGATATCTCCACACCACGCCTGCTCAATCAATATCTTATGCGCAAAGACTAAAATATCATCGAAATCGATACCACCACTTTCCAAGAGAGCCTCTTGATATCTTCGATAGATGGACAGAAATGCTGGCGTCTCAGAATACCTGGAAATCATTTCGCTCTCGGTCAACAGTGACCTCTTAACGAAAGAAAACTCTTCCATGTAGCGCTGAATCTCTTTAGCCCTTGATGACGGGTTGCTTCCAATGCCTAAAAACTCATCCACATCAAGACCATCATCCAACAACGATTGGATGAACACAGCTTTCCTATCTTCGTCTCGCTCATAAATATGGAGCTCTGAAGGCAGGCCAATTGTATGACCATACTGATCAACTATACGCTGCGCCACAGAGTGAATTGTGGATATCCAGCACCGATCTAAATATTCAGGCACATCCTCTAATCTGGAGTTCATTTCATCGGCTGCTTTGTTTGTAAAAGTCAGCCCAATGACACCTTCCTTTTTTGTAGACGCAAGAATGTGGCGTATGCGTTCTGTAAGAACACGAGTCTTTCCTGAGCCCGCCGAAGCAAGAATTTGCATCCCCTGGTTGAGCGGTGCATAAACAACTTCAGCCTGCTTATCGGATAGCTTAATCATATCTTAGCCACTCTTTTATATTATCGAACGCATCTAGAACTGCACGAGGTATACGTTGCTCCACCGTCCTATCAGCATCATTAATCTTCAACACGTCTCCTAAAAAACCTGAGTAAGATGCTTTCATCGCACCCATCTTAGCCAAGAGTTCGATGTCACTCAGCGCAGAAATCTCTGTTCGCTTCGCATCTATCCACCGAGCATTATCAGAGCCCTTTGTTTCACACTTAACGAGGGCTTCAATAACTTCAACTTTAAGACCTAGAGAATTAAGAACCTCCGCTTCAAAAGCATTGCCTGCACTAAGGTACGAGACACCGAACAAATCGCCCCCCAACTCTAGAGAGGTTTCCGCTTTTACTTTTTCTAATTGAGCTTCGATCTCACCCCTAGTACTCCCATCATTATCACTAATGATGTATACGGGAATACCTAAGCTGCAAGCAAGCTTGACAAAAGGAGGATAGTTTTTCCCACCAACACTAATACAAGACACTCCTAACTCGCACATTGAAATACCTGAATAGATTTCAAATAGCGAAGGAATGACCTGTTCCTCTGTAACTCCCTCACAAAGAATCAACGCCTTTGAAAATAAAATATCTGCACGCTTATTTATTATTTCCCGCGAGAGCATATTCCTCTCATCAGGAGTCATCTTGTAGGCTATTTGACTCACCTTACAACCATCTAGAGTTCGAGAGACTGATCGTATATTCATGATATCAGCCATACCTGCCAAGTATGGCGAGTGAGTGCTTACGATTACCTGACCCGGTGTACTCGAGAGCTGGCGGAATAAGGTCCGCTGAGCATTTGGGTGCAAATGCGCTTCTGGCTCCTCTGCCGTAATTATTGGAAAAAAAGGTTCTGCCTCTCTTTCGTGCTTATTACAGGCAATTTCAGCGAATGCTTTTACAGTTAGCAAAGAGGCCCAGCTCCTGGTCCCCATTCCGTGATACTCCATCGAGAACGTACTTTCTGCCGAATCGCCAAAACTTACTGAAAAGTTTTTCGACAAGTCCCTAACTTTTTTAGGCAACGGATTTAACTCTGCATTCCCACCACCAGAAAAAGACATTGCAAGGCCACTTAAATGCTGCTTCAAAAGCGTTAGCTCTGCACTTTTCCCAACTGCCTGATCATTAACTTCACGAATAAGCTCTTCTAATGCTCGCACCTCCTCCTCATCATAGGTAACCCCTGACAGCACTCTCCCTACAAATGAAGATCTTTCTCGCAGTTCAAAGTGAATATCGCGCTGGGCTTCTACAGGTATGACAGGAATGCATGATAATCGAGAGTTCAGCCTCGTCTCTTTATTTCTCTGACTCGTCCAATTTTCAAATTCCGCCCAACGTTCCATAGAGTAGCGAACTGTATCAAAACCACCTTTAGTCTGATTTTGCTTTGATCTTGTTCGAAGGGCTACAAACTGCTTACCATCGGCTTCAGATTTAATCTTGTCTCCGAATTCTGTTGCCCAGCTCTCAGAAAACGCTATGGATCGAGCACCAGAGCCATCTACTGGCACAACTCTCAAATCGACAAAAATCTCTGATGCCTTCTGTCCATCCAGACCGATAAAGAAGTCCTCATCACTAAGATAACGAGAGTAATCCCCCACCGCGAGCTGTAACGCTTTCAAAATAGAGGTCTTACCGGCGTTATTCGTGCCGAGTAATACAGTCATCGGTCGAAGAGAAAGCTCTAACGAGCTAATCCCCCGGAATCCAGATATTCGAATTGAATCGATGAGAATCATAACGTCCCTTTAGGCTATAAAAATTCGAAGGCATGAATGAAAGCATCGACGTCGAGCGTTGCTCGTGCCCCCTACTCTACGATCATAGCCGCTTGGGGCCATCACAACCTATTGCATTGGGCACCTTCGCAGATCATAAAACGACAGTAGGACGATCAGGTTTGGTCTACGCACCGGGCGGGCGACTGCTCGGGCGTGATTACCTATTGGTATTCTAGCTAATCACCCATTGACATAGGTTTTGATACACATGATTAATGCCCGCAATTGGACAGAATTAACAAGCGTGGGCACCAGAAAATGAGTCTCTCGATACTGCTTACTCCATTCTGCTGGCACAGGCAATGGCAGCGCATCCAGAGAGCTACGAAGGTTTTCAACCGCCGAATGATGAAACAGGTAGATACGCCTCTCCAGTTTGAGAGGCGTGGCGACGAATTCTACGAACAACTTCTAGGCATTGCATTCCACCTGTAAGGATTAGATACATGTGAGACGCATCAAGTAACAACAAGGTGCTCTTCTTACCTGAAGCTTCTTTTACCGCCACTGAGGAATAACCAGCCATGCATAGGAACAGACCCATTGTGTTATCGGCTTTGCTCTCCACTTTTCCACGAAATATGTCGATATCTGGCCCTCCAGCTTGAGCTGATGTGAACTTCAATTCGACAAGATAGGTGGTTCCGTCAACCGTGATCGAACCGTCAATTTGCCGACCACCCGTGTTGTATGGGCGGCGATGTTCAACTTCAGAGAAAACCAAGAAATCATAGAACCAGTCTTGAAAGGCGTAGCCACCTGGCGCTGTGCCCATCTGGGGCGCCAGATCATCAAGTCGCTGCATTAGCTCGGAGATGCTTGCTCGCTGCCGTTGAGTGACCTCACGCTCTTCCCTTGCTCGAGCTTTTACTACCTCGCGCTCTCGTTCAGAGCGGACCTCTTCGGTTTGACGGGCAATGAGTGCTTTCAACTCAACAACGGCCTTAGTCGCATCCTGAATTTTAACAGCTGAGTCTTCCCAGTCACGAAGATCGGGAAAGGTAGATTGCTCTGCTAGAAAAGCAGCCATTTTGCCAATAACAGCCTTCCCCTTATCAGTTCGCTGCAACGCCGCGAAGGTGCGATCCAAAAAATCACGCTTGCTCTCTTCAGGCGACCATGTTGCCAAGTGAGATTCTGCAACATGTGTTTGGCGCAAAAACTTGCGAAGCGACTCCTTCCGCCAGAAAGATTTGAGTGCAGCCTCATAGGCAAGCTGAACGAGATAAGGCGTGAGTTTTATTGCCATATGAAAATATTGCCCCCAGGTTTCATCGATAGGTAGCGCAACGCGGCAACCACCAGATACTAACCGAACTGATTGGTTACCGCCTGCCTATGGCTAAGAGCTTACGGGAGATGAAGGGCTGGCTATAGAGGTTGCAGAGGAGAGCTCCGAAGCCCTCCCCCTGGCCAATCTATACCGTGCTGATGGGCAGACCGACACCTATCGATCACTCTAACAACGAACCACAAACCTCCACGATCGAGCGCGTAAAGAAACACTAGAAGGTTTTCATACAACTATCAAAGAAGTAGACGTAAATGGTAGTTGGATAGCCACGCCTCATTCGCTATCAAATATCTATTGATTATAGACATATGATCAAACTATCATTGATCTATAGAGTGAATAGATAAAGGATTTCCAGCCATGAATGCCCACCTCTACCTACGAGCGTCAACGAAAGAGCAGGATGCCAGCCGTGCTCGGGTAACTCTGGAGGCTTTCGCCGCTGACAAGGGCCTGAACATCGTTGAGGTGTACGCCGAGAACATCAGTGGCACCAAACTCGACCGACCTCAGCTGCTCGCCCTGCTCGAAACAGCCGAGAAGGGTGACGTACTGTTGGTCGAGTCAGTAGACCGCCTCAGTCGCCTCTCACAGGCTGACTGGGACACTCTCAAGGCGACCATAAAGGTCAAGGGACTACGACTGGTTGTTGCTGATTTACCTACCAGTCACATGCTGGTTGAGGCCAAAGGAATCACCGGGCAGATCATGGACGTGATCAACAACATGCTGATCGACTTGATGGCAACCATGGCACGCTTGGATCAGGAGAAGCGCGTGGAACGTATCAGGCAAGGACTGGAAAACAAGAGAGCTGCCGATCCTGAGTGGAAGCCATCGGGCAAAAGCAAGAACGCTGCAAAGTGGGCGGAGGTGCAGTCACTGATGGAGAAACACCCAACGATGTCTGCTGATCAGATTGCCAAATTGGCTGACTGCGGTGTTGCAACCGTCTACCGGATCAAGCGCACGCTGAAACCGACAGCGCCACACGCCTCCAACAGAGAGGAGGTGTGATATGTCCGGCAAAAAGGCGACACCAGATCAAAACACTCAAGCCGTAATTCTCCGAGAAGCTGGCTATACACTGCCGGCGATCGCATCTCGACTAGAACTCAGCATCAGCACCGTGCAACGCATCGTAAAAACCAACAAGGCTGTTGCTGGCGCTTCCACACAAGCCCTCGTTGAGAAAGCAAGGGAAGAAATGCTCAACGCCGCCTATGCACTTGAGCAAGTTCAGCGCACTGCGGCGGCATTGGTATTGGACGATTTGGCGATCAGTCAGCAGATCAGAGCCAAGCTCTCGGAGTGTGTTGATCAGATTGATCCAGCTGACTCCGGCGCCCTCAGAGCGCTCGCCGCCAGCGCAACGACATTGAAACTCACACAGGACGTAACACGGCGCGCCCTGCCCCTTGAAAAGCTGAACATGGCTTTGGACATAGAGGAATTACCTGAGCTCCAAATCCATATCATGAGCGAATACGATGTAGCAAAAATGCGTGCCGAGCAACGCAGAGAAGAGGCTGAGATTAATGGTGATGGTGAAGCGATGGAAGACGAGATCGAAACACTGCACTGGCTTGAACACAGACAGGATCAGCAGAATAAAACCCTGATGCTAGATAACGACGACATCATCACGGAATACTTCTGACCTGTACTTGACCATACGCTGACCGGGGTCGTGGTTGTCAAAGTCTTAGATCCTGTGTAAGCAATCGATCACCATGGCGCCATCCAGTAGAACGCCATTTTGAAAATAGACCTCGCAAGAGGACTGAGAGCTCGCCATGGACACGAAGAGTGAAATCGCACCATCCTTTACCGAGTATCCTGATCGCACACCAGGTGAGCTCTCAGCTGGTCCGATACTGCCACTTGGATCAATCGATCGAGTCACGGGTATCTCACCCGTAGATCAGCCTACTAACGAGGTAATGTCCCTCGTCGAAACAAAGCAAAAAACCGTAAGAAAGCGACCTATCAAAAAGCCCTCAACGACAGTAGCTGCGATACATGCGAAGGAATTCGCTATGCAGAAGAGAAGTATCTTATCTAACAGTACTCCTCATGTACCCGGATCAAAGATGAGAGCTAAGACTCTCCTTGATCAACCGCTTCCTACTGAGACCAATCTGAAGCAATGGAGAGACACTGATGAGTTTACAAAGCTAGCCGCAGCGGCAACCCCTCTGTACTGGATGGCAACGAGAAGAGGTTGGGAGCTAAAGACCTTTACTCTCATGCTCAGCAAAGGACTCAGCAATCGGATTGACGATGGCGATGCTACTGCGCTGATATACATTCGAGATCAACTGACACGTCTCATTCCGGAAGCGTTAGGTGCTGGCGCGGAGTTTCTGTATGGCCTCGAAAAAGCTCCGGATGTCTTAGCTGATAAGTCCAGCAGGAGACGTTGGCATCTGCATGGTCTGATCATTGGGCCAGCTGGGTTTTCCGCTTCAGGTAAGACATCTCTTCGTAGAGCTTTGCGAGCCATCAAGGGAGAGGCGGACTCCGACCTGATGTTTCAGACACCGGGAGCAAAAATTGAGCAAGATCCGAAGCCGTCAGCCATGCGCTGGTGCTTCTATGCTGTCAAAAATGGTTTGTCAGTACAGATCAATCCAGCATTGGCTGGCGCTTATGACCTACCACCCGGCAAGCAGACCTTTATCTCCGCTGTGTTGAAGCGTGAGGCACAGCGATGGTATCGCGGCAAAATCAACGGACTGACGCTACCTAGACTCATTCAAGAGGCTCCAGCAGGGCTCTACGAGCTCGCCTGAGCCACATCGGCCCAGCAGTTTTCGATGTTGCTCAGAGCCCGGAGATAATCGCAGATGCTAGTGAGGAGATGCTTGCCAAGTGAGGCAATGCGTTCAACAAGGTGGATAACGGTCGCGGAGACCGAACTGGATCGATGCACACTCTGCTGACGAATACCTGAGGATCAATCGCTCCAACGCCTGCGACTCACTGCAGGCGCCCATGGGGTATCTCCGCAGGCAGGTAGCCAACGGTTCCTCATCAGCTACTTCAGGACGAAACTGTCCAAGGCTCTCATATCTCTTTTTGCGTCGGAGATCTGTCTTTCACAAACTCTTTTTTGCATGTCCAAATCTTCAGTTGTGGGAGAAGGTATTCCCTTGATACCGAGCCGACTGATGGTCTCACCCTGTGCATCTACACGCCGGAGCAGAGCGCGAGTTTTCACTGGATCCGTACCGGGATAAACACTCAACGCATCTTTAAGGCTTTCCATATATGCATCGCGCATATCGTGCCGGTCGCATTCGATCAGGCCTCCCAAATTTTGCCCTGACCGCTCAACAATATTCGATACCTCTTCTTTGTCCTTCTTAGAAGGTCCTGCTGCCGCGATCAACGGAACCAACAACACCGCACACACAAACCTTTTCATGGCATATCCTTTTGTGCAGCCTCATTTGAGGCTTGGGGTAACGAGCAGTGACACTTTGAACTAGGGCTTACGCATCGCGTTGCAAAATACCCCTGCTTACGCTGGTAACTTTTTGCCATCAACTGGCAACAACCTTCGTTGTCATGATGCAGTTTGTGGAGGCTAGAGGGGACACCTCAGCACGACGTGCTCTAACTACTAGCAAGTCACCGTGCCAAATACTAGGTTTCTGGCGCGGTGCAGCCATAACGAACCAGACGGTTGACCGCATGTGTGAAGTTATCAAATGAACGGCGATCGCTAGGGGGTGCAGGGCACGCTGACAAAACCACTTCCAAAGGGTGGGCGAATTCGACCATGACAACGTCCGGCCTGGTATGACCAGCCATCAGCAAAAAGATTTTTGATGAGTAGATTTATTTCCTTGGATGAGCTGTATTTCCTCATGGTCGCTCTGCCACCATTGTGCTCCGATACCTCGAAACATATGTGCCTACTGAAAAGCGCCACTCGTTGAACGCACGCTCCGCCCCAATTGCATCAATAGAGCGGCTGTAGTGGTAACCCTGCTGGCCGCTTGTGTTCTGAAAGAAGCGCCCCAACGGATCAATCATGATGTACGACTCACTCATGTCGCCGTTGTCCTCGACGCACATCACCTCTCGAAGTGCGTCATGGCGAGCGACGAAGGCGAGAAAGTCTTCGGAGGAAACGGCCAGGTCATGGGTCACCACCTGCAACATGCGCAGCACCTTCCACCGATGTGGTGCAAGCGCATGAATAATCGGTGACATGTCCTCTTGGTGGTTCAGCGCATTGACCACTGTATTGACCTTCAATCGCAGAGCCGGATTCTGGGACTTTGCGCGCACCAGCATTTCCGGGAGCGAGTCCACGTCCAGCAAAGAACCACGGCTGTCGACGCGGCCAATGCCGGTGTTCTTGGTAGAATTCGCTGAATCCAGACTCAATCCGAGCATGGAAACGAGCGGTGCGAGTCGGTCAATCAGATCGTCAGTGAGCCGGCTTCCATTAGTAATAATGGAGGCCGTCATCCCCCTGCTCCTCGCGTAATCCAGCACGCGAAGCGAGGCATCTTGATACAGCAGCGGCTCTCCACCGGCCAAGTTCAAACGGATGCCAGACCACGACATGTGCTGGCGGAGTGGATTGGAAACGTTCTCTGTATGAAAAAAGGCCTGTAGCTCATCCAACAAATTGCGGACACGGCCCGAGTCATGCAGCAGCTCCCTGCCAGCACCATCCCATTTTGCGTAGCAATAGCGGCACTTATAATTACAGGCCTCCGTAATGTGCCAGTTGATGACCAATTCAGATACGTGAGGGCGTACGCCACCCTCTCCTTGCTGGAGATGCGTCATTTATTCAGCTCCTTGAGAGGTTAGGCGTCGAGATTCGCGACGTAGCAAAGCCGAAATCCGACTTTACCCTTGTAGCTCATCGTCATGCGTACCGGACACAAATCACGCTCAATCGTGCCACCTGCCACGGAGCTATCTGTTGCTACGCAAGCTGTCGGCGCGACCCCGCCTTGAGCCCCAGATAACCACTCACTAAAGCCCGGCACGGAGAGAAACTTAGCCCCACTGTCACTCGATACCCACTTAAGGTTGGGACCAAATGGAGTAGAACCATCAGAGCGAAAGATCGAATTTGAATCTTTCAAGGGATAAGTGATTGGCCACCCAAGCTTGTCCCAGACAAGAGGATCCGTGAGCGACTTACCATTTACAAATGCCCATTTGGGTGGAGCAATTTCACGCCACTCCTCGATGGTCATCAGTCGAACAGGAAGCCCTGTCCGCCGCTCATAGTCACGGCAATACGCGACAGCATCCAGCCACGTTACGCTGACTGGAAGATCAGCGGAGTCCATGTTGATAGCGCCCAAATCGTCGATTTCCTTCGAACTTGTTTTGAGCGCCTTCTCTTGCCTGGCCTGCCCCCAGTTAGACCGAGTACAGAAATCGAAAAAATCAGCAATCGATACGAGGGGTGACACCATCAAGCAGCTCTCAGCGAACCGATGCGGGATAAATTCATCGGATGCGGCTCCGGTTTCAGTGCGTGGAAACCGGTATCCCTGGCTCGCAATAAGTTCGCGCTGAATCAGCTTCGCATAACCAGGCCAATTGGCCGCCGTCCCCCCTTCGGCGTAATGACGCGATTCTGCATCGTGCTCCAGCTTTTCTCCCCATGTGCCGGTTGCGAAATACAAATGCCCATCCAGCTTGCTTTGGTCCATCGCCTTGGGCACCTCGTCCTTCTTGAAGAACGGGTAAAGCGGGTTGGAGGAAAATTCCTTGTCGCGCTGATCACGAATGACCCAGTCAAAAGTGCCGTTAGCACCCTTCAGGAAGATGAGATTGGAATTTCCAGGAACAGGCAGCACATCCACCCAACCATCATCAGAACCTTCAATCTCTTTACGGAACAGCTGCAACAGCTGCAGCTCAAACGCCAGATCCTCCTCGGACATGTTGTAACTCCGCATCACCGGGTCACCTACTGCAGGCTCTATGAGGTTACTGCCCATCATGTTGTACATGCCGCCGATAAACTCGCTTACCGCGCTGAGCATCAACATTCGACCAGTCATATCGAGGTAGGCAGGCCCATTACCGCCCCTCATGTGCTCGGCACGCAAAAGAATCTCGTCCGCATGCTCTTCACAGAAAGCGTATCGATCCTGATCCGTCCAAAACGTACGACCTGCTACATAATTGAGATCAAGACGGCCGTATCCACTCGGAGCAAACAATAAAGAGCCGACACCTGTAAAAATCCGCTTGGGCAACGGCAGACCAGAATTGAAAAGGCGATCGGCAACCTGTCGCGCCGTCAGAGCACCAGCCAGTCCTGGCGAATACGACCACTTTATGAGATCGGTCGGCACCGACATGCCGTTCTCGGACAGAAGGTCGGCAATCTTCTGCTGCTCGACCTCGCGCCAGTCGCAGTAAGACTCGGCTCCTAGGGCACGAGCCAGAGAGTCCTGAAGCGCAACTGACTTCGTAGTGCGCTCGACTTGCTTTGAGATAGGACGAGACCGGCGTTTACGCAGCTCGGCTACGGCACGACAAATATGATCGTGATGAAGACCTTCGAGTCGCATAGACCAGAAGCGATCAGAACCCCCTTCATCGGTGTTCGGCTTCTCAGTCAGGACATAGACGTCACGCGATGCGTGCAACAGGTCAGAAGTATTCATAGCTCTCTCCAATAAAGCCACGGCGACAGATCACCGTGCTGCCTCAGGCAACAGGTTATGGTCAGCAAGGGATTTGGAGAGAGAGGGGAAGCCCCTTTGAGCCGATCAACTGAGGAGGCAACTTCTCAGCCGTGGTTGCTCAGGCACCACACGCACTTAACGATAGCAAGATCATAATATCGAATATGGCCTGAGTACAAGACCTCGATTGCTGGCGATTCAATTCCAATAAATCTCCGCCTCACATTACTGCAATGACATCACCACCAAGAAGGTCCGTCCCATGTCATTACAGTGTCCCCGCTGTCATTCCCCAAAAGTTGCTTCTTTCCATCACACCATGACAATCGGCGCGGCCATTGGCACCGCAGGTGGTGCTGCACGCGGCATAAGCGCTGCCCTAGCAGGTAGTCGGGCCAGGGCGCCTGTTGGTGCTTTCGCTGGACCTGCAGGTATCGCGCATGGCTCTGTGTCAGGTGCCAGCCTCAGCGGCCTGGCCGGCGGTGTTGGCGGCTGCGCGCTCGGCGCACAGCTGGGCGATACGCTCGACCGCCACGTCCTGTCTCACCACCTCTGCCTGCTCTGCCTGCTCTGCCTGCTCTGCCTGCTCTGCCTGCTCTGCGGTCACCGTTTCAACCTGCCTACATCCAAGCAACCACCTAACTTCTGACTTCCACCGTACTTTGGAGGCAGCAGACAAACCAGCGGTATGAGTTAGAGAGTGATGAAACTTGCATTGCAAGGGCTGAGGGTGGCATTGATTCGACGCCAGCAATAAAGCACATGGATCATTCGATAGCGGCATCCATTTGGACGCGGGTTCAACTCCCTACTTAGCAAAACGCTTGCTGTTCTACAGGCTCGCTGTGTAAGGTTGGGGGAGAAACGCAAACTTGCTCCACCTGGGTGTGACATCGCGGATAATGGTGAACAGCTAATCATCTTTTAAATCAGTTGGTTAGCATGAGTAACGAGGAAGGGTACCTATCCCCCCGGCTCCACCACTTCATCATCTAAAGACGTCCACGGACGTCTTTTTTTGTGCCTTAAATCCAGCAAAATCAAGGGTTTAAGGGCTACTGGGCTCCGCAGAGGGTTTTTGAGTTCCAGCCGTTTGGGTATTCCAAACGGTATTCCAGCCCATCCGGTGCTAATCTTTGGAATACCAAATCAGTGCTTGAGGAAAATCTCATGCCTGCTCAAACCCTCCGCCTCTCTGATCGACAGCTCAAGGGAGTCAAACCCGCGTCCAAGGATTACGTCCTCACCGACGGAGACGGTTTGCAGCTCCGTGTACGCAGCAACGGTTCGTTGCTGTGGAATTTCAACTACCGCGAACCGGTGACCAAAAAGCGCATCAACATCGGCTTCGGGACCTACCCCGAACTGTCACTGGCGAACGCCCGAAAGATGGCAGTCGAAGCGCGCGAACTGCTCGCCCAGGGCATCGATCCGAAGGTGCAGCGCGATACGCTGAATGAAGCCAAGCGCGCAGAAACGGAACACACTTTCGAGAACGTGGCCACCGCCTGGTTCGAGCTCAAGAAAGACTCGGTCACTCCGGCCTACGCCGAGGACATTTGGCGATCGCTCACCCTGCACGTATTTCCAGACCTGAAAACAACGCCGCTCTCGAAAATTACCGCACCGATGGTCATCGAACTGCTTCGCCCAATCGAAGCCAAAGGCAGTCTCGAGACAGTGAAGCGACTGAGCCAACGGCTTAACGAGATCATGACCTACGGGGTAAACTCCGGGCTGATTTTCTCTAATCCCCTCAGTGGTATTCGAGCGGTATTCAAGAAGCCCAAGAAAGAGAACATGGCCGCGCTACGACCAGACGAGCTTTCCGAGCTCATGATCGAAATCGCGAACGCCAGCATCAAGCGGATCACCCGCTGCCTGATCGAATGGCAACTGCACACCATGACCCGTCCTGCCGAAGCGGCTACCACCCGATGGGCAGACATCGACTTCGACAAACGCATCTGGACCATCCCGCCGGAGCGCATGAAAAAGCGGCGTCCGCATACCATCCCGCTGACCGAACAGGCACTCGCGTTACTGGAGGCGCTCAAGCCCCACAGTGGTCACAGGGAATACGTGTTCCCGGCAGATAGAAATCCGCGCACCCACGCCAATAGCCAGACCGCCAACATGGCGTTGAAACGCATGGGCTTCCAGGACCGCTTGGTCAGCCACGGCATGCGCTCCATGGCCAGCACCATCCTGAACGAGCATGGGTGGGGTCCGGAGCTGATCGAAGTCGCGCTGGCGCATGTCGACAAGGACGAAGTCCGAAGCGCTTACAACCGAGCGGACTACATCGAACGCCGGCGTCCGATGATGGCTTGGTGGAGTGAGCACATCCAGAAAGCGGCCACTGGCAACCTGTCGGCATCTGCGATCAATCAAACCAGGGACCACAACGTCGTGCCGATACGGTGAGCGCTCACCGGACGCCGCTGGTAACCGAGAATGACTCCCCAGATGGAGTGATGGTTGATTTGGCGACAGCGGCGACACCGGCGACACCGGCGACAACCCACGTAATACCTGGCCTGCAGCATGGCGACAGAAGTGGCGACTGTCGCCGTTGCAAGCCTCTCTCTTGGGGCCTTTTCGACTAAGTCCATGCGGGCGGGAAGGCTCCGCATTCCCACTCGCATGGGCTCTGCGTTATGGCATCTCACTTGACCACCTAATTGCATTACCCACAGGACGTTCACGTCTCGCAGCCGGCGAGCACGCCCCACCGCTTCCCTAGTAGCCACTTGATACTATAATCTTAGGATCCTATTTTCCGCCAACGGCTATTCAGGAACCTGTATGCAACAGAACGCTATCTGCCGCCCCCTCACGTTCGAGGAGTCGCACCAACTTCTCCAGTCGGATGAACAAATGCTGGCCGCGCTGGACAAGGTCGCCCAGCTGGATTTCTCCATGCTGGGGCGCAAGCTGATGGAGGAGCGCGGCTGGACTCGTGAATACTGCGATGACGTCGAAGGCCTGTACCGCAAGTTTCTGGCGCTCAATGTGCGCTACCCAGGTAAGAAAATCTGCCCGTCAGGCCCTATCGATGACTTCTGGCACGCGCACATTCTCGACACACATGCCTACTTTGCGAACTGTGAGTTCCTGTTCGGTGAATATCTTCACCACTTCCCGTACTTCGGCATGCGGGGTAAAGAGGACCGGGCAAATCTAGAAGCCGCTTTCGAAGAATCGCTGAACCTGTTCGTGCTGCACTTTGGCGTGGATCCCACCGCAGGCGATACTGAGGCGCGAAGCTGCAAACCGCAGCGGTGCCCTTGAGTGTCGGAGGTCATCCGCACCCACTTCTTCGATCATGAAGAAGACCGGCAGTTGGAAGCACGCAACATCCATTTCTGGCGTGCGCTCGCCGGCCATGTACAGGCTGATCGAAGCATACCGTCTGACGCCACAGTGCTCGACATCGGCTGTCACCGTGGCGGCCTTCTCGAGTTGCTGCACGAGCGGTTTAGATCGGCAAGACTTCTGGGCATTGAGCCGCTCGTGAGTGCACGACGGGTAGCTGAGCGGCGTCTGGCGCGATTTACAGCGCATACCCAGCTGTTTGGCGCAGAGGGTTGGTCGAGCATTCCAGATGCCGGGGTGGATCTGATCGTGGGCCATGAAGTACTGCAGTACATCAGCGACCTGTCGCTACTGATGGCCAACATACGCCGCGCCATCAGACCTGGCGGTTTCGTGTACCTCGCCCTGGGCTGTCACACGGAGAACCCTCTATGGGCCACTTGGAAGCATGAACTGGAAGCACTGGGTCACGGTGTGCATGACCACTCCCCTTTGGAAATAATGGCGGCGGGAGCACGCGCCGGACTGGCGCCATCAGTACGCCCTTTGAGGGACACAGGCTGGGTCTACCACGACCCCAGCGTCTTGGGGTCATTCTCCTATCCCTCGGTCGGCGCGCTGCTTGAACACCAATTTCGCCACAAGTTGCTTTTTCGATTCGAGTGCTGCGCATGAGCCTTCCAGAACTGACCCTGTCCACAAGCGTGAACGACGCTCTGTTGGCCGTGACCGTGCGTGAGACGCTCGAATCGCTGGAAACGCGCGCACTCGACCCGTCACTTCGACGTCTACTCGCCGGAGAACTGTCATCCCCCGAATGGCAAGCCTTTCTTATCGAGCTTTCACACGCTTGGAACCGCTTTGATCATGCAGTGATACGCGGCACTCCCGCCTTGAGCGACGAGCGCATCGCCCTGCTGCTAGCACTGGCGCTGAATGCTGGGTTCAAGCCCTACCGCGGCAACAAGATCGTCAAGCACTTCAAGATGTCGCCCTGGACCACCGAACTATCTCAAACCCTGCGCGACGGGCACTTTCATACCGACCTGAACACTGCGAGCGAACCTCCACGCATCACCTTGATCCATTGCCGAGTTCCCGACCCTACCCCGGGCTATGGCGTTCTGCGCGTCGCCCGGATTCGTGACCTGCTTGCCGAACTTCGCCGACGCGGTGCAGACAAGGCCCTAAGATTTCTTCTGCGCGATTCCGTCGCCATAGTAGATGATCGAGCGCAAGGATCCTGGTCAGGTACCATGGCCAGCGAGTCGGCCATTCGCTTTCACCCCGAAACCTTGAAGGCGGCGCAACGGCGAGGGGCGAGCTTTATTGACCCACTCGAAGAACAACTGGATACGATCCATGAGGCGGCGCTGGCGGTGTCCCATCCCATTGAGCTTGGCATGGGAGACACCTTGTTGGTATCGAACGTCCGTGCGCTCCACTATCGTGGCGAATGCACAGTTCAGTACCTGGACTTCCCTCGGCACTTCCAGGCTCGGCAGATACACGTACTTCACTTGGTCGATGAACCTTCATGGCCAAAATGAAAAAAGAGACCATCGATGTCATAGGTGCGGACGCTAACAACCTACGTGATCTCGACATCAGCTTCCCTGTCGGGGAGCTATCGATGGTCGTAGGGGTCTCAGGATCGGGGAAGACCTCCCTGCTCCTGAACATCCTCGCGCGCCAAGGGGGCAAGCGTTTGAAGTCCTTCTTGGGGGTCAGCCAGGATCACCTTGACCCACCCATGAGCCTGGCATTCGTCGGCCGAATGCCGCCTACCCTGCATATTGGCCAGCGTGCCTTCCGAGCCTCCTCACGCACGACGGTTGGAACCTCGAGCAGCCTCCTCCCCCTGCTTCGGCGCATCTTCATCAAATGGTCCAGCCCCGTTTCCGAACGTAGCGGTGTCTCCGTTCCGCGTCCTGGGATTGGTAGCTATGCCGCGTGGTTGCTGCAGCATCAGCAAGGCCCGTTCGATATCTGGGCAATCCCCATTTCATTCGAGGCCAGCGACGGGATGGCCATGGCGGAGCGTCTGCGCGTCTTGGGTTTTTCCAGTGTCATCGTGCGCAGCGAGACCGACTCACCCAAGGA
The DNA here is from genome assembly GCF_019345465.1 of Pseudomonas sp. NKUCC02_KPG. Lineage (GTDB taxonomy): Bacteria > Pseudomonadota > Gammaproteobacteria > Pseudomonadales > Pseudomonadaceae > Aquipseudomonas. The sequence goes on along the minus strand of NZ_JAHKRC010000011.1, from coordinate 113,077 downwards.
GTGGGAAAAAGGCCGCCCCCTCAAGCTGGATAGGTTCAAACCACTTGCCGCGCGCACCCGGCACATTGTGGAGACCCAGGTTGCAAGTGTAGAACTCAACTCAGGAAAGACCACGGCACAACAATTGGAGCAGCTACTGGCACTCGCCTTCGAAGCTGGCGAAGGGCGCGTTCTGATCGACTCTCCTATGGGCGTTGTGCTGGACTCCCGCTACCATTGGGTTACGCCAGAAGACCCCTGCCGCTACCGACCCGCGAGCGAGCACCTTCTCTCGTTCAACGCTCCGGAACACGAGGCCACGGGTGCCTGCCCAACCTGTCGCGGGCTCGGCGAAAGTACCGTTCTAAATCTGGACGCTCTGGTAGTGCATCCTGACCGCTCCCTTCACCAAGGTGCCTTCTCGCTCTGGACAGAGAAGAACTACAAGTACGTCAACATTCAACATGAGACGATCGAAGGGCTGCGAGGCCTCTGCGGCTTCGATCCCGATCGCTCCTGGTCGGAGCTCGACACGCAGGCTCGCCGCCTGATCATCGAAGGAGCAGGTGAAACGCTGGTTGCCGACCGAGATTTGAGCAACGGGCGCAAGACAAGTACACCACGCCGTTTCGATGGGTTTCAATCGGCGATCATCGAACGGGTGAACAAGCGTGGCGTATCAGCCGAACGACTGGCCCACCTGGTGAACAATGGCGCGTGCCCCGACTGCCTTGGTAGCCGCTGGTCCGTCCAGGCGCGTGCCTTGCGCCTCGCTGGTTACTCGATCGATCACCTTCTGGCACTGCCGTTCGAAGCACTGTCCTCGCTCTGCAGCCCAGGGTCCGATTTTTCCAGAAAGCTGCCTGAGCAGGCAGTGCCGTATCTGAAACAGCTGCACCGGCTGACCAGAAGTTTTGTCGGCGCAGGCCTTGGCCACCTCAGCGGCGCCCGCGGGATGCTGGAAATCAGCGAGGGAGAATCACGCCGCCTGCGCTTAGCAGCGGCCCTGGACGGCCACCATTCGGGCCTTTGCCTGTTGCTGGACGAGCCAGCGCGTGGTTTGCACGATGAGGACGTCGACCGGTTGGCCGCAACGTTGGCCGAATTGCGTGGAACCCACAGTCTGATCATCAACGATCATCGTCGGCGATTGGCAGCCGCAGCCAGCTTCTTCGTCGAGATCGGTCCCGGCGCTGGCCCCGAAGGTGGTCGTGTCACCTATTCAGGGAAGGTCCCGGAACGCTGGTGGTCGCCGGATGCCCGACTTGAGCGCAGCACAGTTCCTGTCCAGGCGCAGACGCCAAGGCTTCGGTTAAAGGACATCCACATTCACAATGTGTCGGGCGTCGATGTGGCCATTCCACTAGGTCACCTGGTCAGTGTGGTGGGTGTTTCGGGATCCGGGAAATCCAGTTTCGTGCTCGGAGCACTCGTACCTGCGCTCGCAGGCGCGTTCCAAACCGCGCCCGACGCCCTGGAAGTGGATGTTCGCCGTGGACGCTGGGCATCGCTGTCGGGTACCGAACACCTCAACGGGTTCGTTGCATTGGGCCAGCGAACGCCAATACCAAACAGGCGAAGCACTGTCGCGACCTTCCTGGGGCTCGCTGAACAGCTGCGAAATCACTTCGCCAGGCTACCGGCCTCTGCCGCCGCCGGCCTCGAAGCCAGCGATTTCGGACTCAACGCTGGACAAGGCCGCTGCGATCAGTGCCTAGGCATCGGGGAAATAGAAGAAGCTGGCCATTGGGTCGTCTGCCCGAGCTGCGCTGGAAGCCGATACGGATCGACCGTACTGACCGTTCTCGACGAAGGGCACGACATCGCGCAGGTACTCGATCGCTCGATCACCTCGCTGAGCAGCGCGCCCTTCCCTGCTTTCGACCAGCAACTGCCGCTTCTGGACACCCTGGATGAAATGGGGGTCGGGCATCTGTCTCTAGGCAGACGACTCGATACCCTCAGCGGCGGCGAGCTCCAGCGCCTTCGCATTGCCCGAGAGCTGAGTGAGCACGCCTCGCAAAGGTTGATGTTCATTCTCGATGAACCCGCAGCGGGCCTACATCGTGACGACGTCGCGCGCCTGCTCAGAACGCTTGATCGAATGGTCAGACATGGCCACACCGTCCTGCTGGTCGAACACAATCTCGAACTCGTCGCGGCAACCGACTGGATCATCGAATTCGGCCCGGGCTGTGGTCCGCTGGGAGGCCAACTGATCGCCGAAGGCCCTCCGAGCCACGTGTGCGAACAGGATACCCCTAGCGGTCGAATGCTCCGGGCAACGTCGAAACCGGGCGAGAATACCGAGCACCTGGAACGCTATCGACACCACATTCCCTCCAGCCTACCCGAGGCCAGCAGTGCGCTGCGCTGGTTGAGAAGGCTGCTCGGTCACGACCTGCCGCCGCTGGAGCAGGAACTCGAGCATGAAGGCGGGCAACCGGCAGTCGTGCTAGACGCGCACAATCTGAAAGATCTTCGCCTGCTTGAGTTTGGAGCGCTCGACCATGAGCTGGCCCTGCTCATGCTCGAAGGCGAGAACGCTCAGGAGGCCAATGTCATCGCTCTGGTGGATGTCTGGGAAACCGCTGCTGATGCCGAACTGACGATTTGCCCCCTGCTCCAGGCTATCCACACATGGGGCACACAGGTTCCCGCGAGCGTCGTCAGGGACCTGCGTAGACGGCTGCGAGTGCAGGGGCTACGATGGGCAGAGCACGACATTGCATCCCGCGTCCGCGCTTTCGATGGCCCTCTTGCCTGCGACGCTGCCAGTGATCGCAGTGCACGAACGCGTGCGGTGAAGCTGGCGCTGCTGCTCGGTGGTGGCTACGTCGAGCTGGTCAGAGGCCAGGAAGTGATAGCGACCTGCAGCGAACGAGCGATGGATCTCGATCACTCCCTGATTGGTCCCCGCGTGATATCTGCCTACGATTTCGATCGACACACCGCGCGCGGGCAGTGTCCATGCTGCCTGGGTCGCGGGCAGGTCGTCAGTTACGATCCGGGCTTGTTGATCAACGACGAGACGAAAGCCGTGGAGCAGAACGGCTTCCTGCATCCGGAGGCGCTGAATGTGCTCAAAGGCGTACACCGTAATGCATTGGCGCCTTTCTTCAAACGCCTGGTCAAGGAGCAACGATGGCCGGCCGAGCGCCCCATCGAGCGACTTTCGGCCCAGGAGCGCAACGTGCTCCTCCATGGCTTCTGGGTCCCCTCCGGGGCGGGTACCTTTCTGCGCACCCCTACAAGCAATCCGAAAGAAGTCGCGAGCTGGTTGCGCTGGGACGGATTGTTCGCGCATATGCGTGACAATCTTTCGCGCGGCTCCCGCCCCTGGCGCGACAGCGTATTGGCGTCCCGGCTCATGATCCGCTGCCCCCAATGTGACGGATCAGGCTTGCGCCAGCACGTCCTCTTGTTCAAACTCGCCGGTCGCAGCTACGCGGACTGGGTGAAAACAGGGACCGTTACCGAGCTCTGTCAGGCTTTGAAGCATCTGCCCTCCCCCAATGCACGCATTAGACACCGGCAGGCTCGCCTACTCGAGGTCCTCACCCCCCTCGACAACGAGCGTTTCGGCGCCACTAGGCTGTGCAGCCTGGCGGCAGAAGGCCCCCACACCCTCCTATGGCCTGCTGTCGCGCAAGCCTTTACCAGCATGCCGGTACTCACTAAGGAGTGATCTATGAGCGAAGATCGGACCTACAAGCTCTACGGGGAGTTTGGGGATCGCTACGACCTCCATACGCCACCACACCACTACGCCGATGATCATGACTTCGTGATCAAGCGGGCGCGTGGCCTGAAGGAACAAGCACGACTGCTCGACCTCGGCTGCGGGACCGGCATACTGCTCGAAAAAGCGCTGCAAGCCGACCTGGATCCGGTGGGTATTGATTCGGCGCCGCACATGCTGAAACTGGCGCAAGCACGCGTCGGCACGGAGCGCGCGCAACTGAGGCGTATGCAGGAGCTGGACCTCGATCAGCGCTTCGATTGCATCGTGTCACTTTCCTGGTCGCTCAATTATAGCCAGGACGTTGCCGAACTCCGGGATATTCTCCTGCGCTGCCATCACTTGCTACGCCCAGGTGGCGGCTTGATCCTGCAAGTCGCCCATGCCCCCAACGCCCAACCAGAGAAACCGCCGTTCACCGTCGACCGAGAGCCGGGGCCTGGCGGGCCGGACGATATAATACTGAGCTACTGCTTCTGGTCGGACGGTGCCGAAACGATGCTCGCCGACTACCGATTCGAGTGCCTCTCTACCGCAGAGCGCTTTGAGGAGCGCCATGAACTGAACGTGGCAAACGTGCATCTGTTCACGTCACTTCTGAGCGACCTCGACTTCATCGAAGTCGAGGTACTCGACAGCTGGCGGGGCGAGCCCTTCGATCGTGGCATCAGCCCCTTTGTCACTGCTCGACGCAAGCCTCGATGATCGGCCCGATGCTGCGACTGAGCCGATTCATCGTCTTCGTAGACTACGCCGACTTCGTCGAGGTACAGCACGCGGCGCGTGGGGCACGGTACCGTATTGATCGTGCGACCTACGAAGAGCTGCTTGGCTATGCCAGGTTTCGCTCCGCGTCGCTTGCCGTTGCGCAATGGGTCGAGCGCGGTGTACTGGTCGCACCATTCACTGACACGCTTCTGCCGGAAGGTGCTATCCCGGGCTCGGAAACCGCCTTGGCGGCGGATTATCACCGCTGGTATTGGAGACACGAGATCGAAAGCGAGCGGGATTATCGTTGGTTCGGCGAAGTCGTACTAAAGATGCCTAGCGACCTGTTCTACCTCCAGGAGCTCCTCACTGGCATGCACGTTCAACGCGTGCTCGAACTCGGCAAGGGGCGTGGCGGTGGTGCCTGGTTTCTCTCTAGCATCCTGCAGATGCAGGGACGGGGCCTAGTGGTGTCGCTGGACATTGATCCCTTAGCATCCGCCATCGATGGGTCCCGCTGGACTGAAGTCGAACAACATGATTGCGTTGGCGATGCAATGAACCGAGAAACCATCGACCGGGTGCGCGGAATTTGCTCTACATTCGAGTTGATCGTCATCGACTTGGGTGGAGACCCGCAACGAAATTTGCGTGCGTTGCGGCTCTGGGCTGATCTGCTAGCCGACGGCGGGACTGTAGTGATCGAAGATCTGTGGGGCAGCGATGACATAGGCGCGATACGCGAGCTTGACCGTTTCCTGCTGGATAACCGGCAATTTTCATTATGTCCTTTGGCCCTGCGGCATCCGCTGTTGAAAGGTATCGGGTTGAGAAAAGCCTGACGCGACGGTGTGCCTTACCTTACGCCGATCCACACCTCGGCGAACGCCCGCTCAAGCAATGGCTGTGGAGCAAAGTTGCGTGGACTCGATGGTTGAAACCATGGACGACGGATGGGATCGCTGATTGGTATCAACGAGCGGAGGAACACGCTCATTGCGCAAATTCCTAGACACTGCGGTCCATGGAGTCGCCATACTCTGCTGAAGTCGTTAGTTCGGTAACACAGCGTAACTGTCAGCTATTGGCCGATTGTGTTGAAAAATTCGGCCATGGCTTGGGCATCAGAAAAGTACGCATCTGTGATTGAAATTTGTGTTTTGCGCAGAAGGTCCAGGGCTCAGATTTGACGTAGCAGCATGCAAAAAAGGCGTTTTCACTACTCAATGCATAGCTAGCCAACCCGGGTCGACTTTTTCAACACAATCGGCCGTTCTCCAGCGGTCGTCACTACAGCGTGTGCTGGTCAAGCCGATTGCAAACGGTTGAACAGCACGAATGCAATTGACTGGTCAGTGACAATGCAAATGGGCGGTCAAGTCCATGCAATTACGCAGGCTCACATTAAAACCCGACGAACGACCACCCGACTATGGAAAACCACCGGACTCCAAGGTCTTCCAGCACTACCGATTGGCGCAACAGTCGCCCCAAAAATGCTGTTGACCGCGAGCAGAACGAGCGCTAAACCAGAACCGTACCAGCGCTGTCCTCGACAGCACCCAGGTAGCCAGAACCTTTGAGGCTACGCCACATTGTGGTGGTTCACCCCCAAGTGCGATTAGCGTCCGGCGGCTCGCACGGTCACAGCGATGTGATGGATGCCTACTTCTCAACTTTGCCCACTGCGGCAACTCAGGCCTTCTCCTGGCTGCTCTGCAGCAACTTATCCGCTTGGCCATTTCTTGCGCCAACCTGTTGCCCGTCTCTTTGCCTCCTAAAGAGACGGGCGCCTATCACACTGCTGCAGCCCTGCTCGCACGGGCCTTTGCGGCTTTCCCCCTCGTGACAATCGGCGTGACAAACACCGAATGCTCACTCGCCACAGCGATGCCGATGACGGTGCCGCAGCCCAAGGAATGGACTGCACCTGACTGACAGTCAGGCATGCCCCGGTCATCACCTCACTGCCTTCACCTGACTCAGGATCTCGCGGCGCTGGTCTCGTCAGCCAGTGCAGCCTCCACCCGCCCACTTCTTCGGAGGTGTTCAGGAGGCCAGATCATGAGATGCCCAAGCTCTCGGTCGTAAGGAGCCGCCAGTCCCGCGTGAGTGGACAAACCTCACAGGTCGCAGGGGCCTTGATCCCTGGCAACACTCAACAACCGTGGCGGGATGAGTGAGGACGAAGTCGACAATTTCAGGAGAATAGCGATGCAACTGTGCGAAGCGTTCGAGCCACCACAACCATTGCTGGAATACCAGCAGGCGCCACTGCCGTACCCGGACAAGCTCAGCCCTCACTGGAAAGCCCTGCTGCTCTTTCTGCAAACAAACGAAATCGGTGATGACGATGACCTTGATTAGTCGGCGTGATGGTCGCAACTTTGGCTATGGTCGCCAGCTGAGCTATGCCGGCTCACAAGCGCTAAAGGATTTGTTTGCCGGCGGCCACTTCGCCACGGTCAAAGCGCATAGCGATCGCTGGCAAGCGTTCGTGCGTTGGTGTCGGTCCGAGGACGGCCCCGGTTACAACGATGCGCGCCAGATCGATAGACAGACGCTACAAGACTACGCCGCGTATCTGCGCCAGCAGATCCAGCAAGGTGAACTCTGCATCGCCACCGCGCAGAACCGCCTGAGCAGCGTCAACCGCACCCTCGCTGCGCTGCGCGGTGATCAGGACGTGAGGATCGCCAGCCCGAGTCAGGCGTTAGGACAGAAGCGCTCGAGCGTACGCACCCGCGCGCCGGATGGCCAAGACCACCAACAGGTGCAGCGAGTACTCGAGGCGCTTGGTGAACAGCACCACGAGCGGGTGGCCGCGATTGTCCTGTTGGCCCGAGCAACCGGCATGCGCCTGCGCGAAGCAATCCTGGCTGACCTGCCACGCTTGCACCGCGAAGCCGAACATTTAGGCCGCATCAACATCCAGGACGGCACCAAAGGCGGCCGTTCAGGGGCATCAGCGCCGCGCTGGGTCGTGGCCAATGAAGCGGTGAAAGCGGCGCTGCAGTTTGCTCGTCATGCATCGCCGCCCCGCAGCCGCAACTTGCTGGCCCGAGAAGAAAGCTACGCCGTGTTCCTGCAACAGACCGTTCTCCCCGCTCGCGAAACGCTGCATGAACACGGACTGAAGGGTTTCCATGAACTGCGAGCGGCCTACGCCTGCGAACGTTACGAGCAGCTCACTGGCCACGCCGCACCGGTCAATGGTGGCCACTGCTATCGCATTGATCGTGAACTGGATCGACAGGCGCGCCAACAGATCAGCCTTGAACTCGGGCATAACCGGATCGATGTGGTGTCGGCCTACATTGGTGGCCGATCATGAGCAAACCGTTTGATATGGCTTTGTTCCTGAGCGGCGTACTGACCGGCTCGAAGATCACGCAGCAACGCCACCTACGCCAAGCCCGAATCATGCAAGCGGCCATTCAACAGCGATGGCAACGCGATAATCCCTGGACCTGGCAGCTCAAGCATGTGCGCTGGTTTCTCACTCAGCACCTGAGGGACCGTTCCGAGGCTACCCGATATTACTATCGGCTCACTGCTCTACTGATCTGGAAGCGGACGGGAAAAACCTAAGGAAACAAGGACGAGTCGAACATGGACATCTATGACTTGAGCTTGCCAATTGTGAATCCAGCCACTGAGTCAGATCAGGGCCTAATAAAGTAGGCGACGTCCTGCATGTAATAGTTGAGTGCCTCACGTGTAGCAGCCTCATTCCGCTCATTACCAAAAGCGACCCGTAGCACCTGAGCAAACCTATCTTGTCTGGTAGTAGTAGCATGACCGCGCCCAATTTTATTGGTGACATGAGCATGGCCATACAGCGATATCGCCTTGAGCAGGAGCGACTCTAAACACTCTACTCGCTGAAACAATGAGGGGAGCGCGAGCGTACACTCAGATGCAAGCAGCGATTTTAGAGAACGCTTATCACCCGTAGTGAGTGTGTAATGCTGATGATTGCGGTGCAGGCTATCAGCGTGCATGAACAGCTCAAGCTCTCCGTCGTCCACGCCGTCAATACGCGTTAACGCCTCAAGAAGATCAATGTTCTCTTCTGAAGCGCCGAGCCTCTGACAAGAACCCACCAACCCGGCAAGACGATCAAAGGCCGTATGGTTTCCCAGACGTTTGTCGTAGCATTTCTGAGGATCGTTCAAATAGAGGGAATACGGTGCAGCACCAACGACAAAACACTCATTGAGTCCGCACTGAAATACGGATAGCGCCTCGTCAACGAGGTCACACTGAGCGAGCATGATAAGAATGTCGTTGTCGGCGAGCAGAATCATTTATGCGATAAGATTCCGCAGCAAGTGCTCAGCATCGGGTGCAAGGCCTGGAGAAAGATTGTGAAAAACCTTCCCAGTAATCACCGACTGATCCTCAATTCCACCACCGAGGATATTCGCCGCACCGACGTAAAGCCCATAATACTTTTTGTCGTTATGGGCGCAGCTCATGACCAAATGGGTAGGGTCAATTTTCCGCTGCTCACCAGTTCTTCGCGCAAGATCAGCCAAAGGCTGGGCTTTCATCTTTTGCTGCAGCGTCAGCCTACTATCGGGATTGCCAGTTAACAATTCCAAAGCGAAACGGTCCGCAGCCGTCTCGTCAGCAGATTTCGATCGGGTAGCCTGATCCTCGAAATCGTCATCTACGATAGCGCTATTTTCACTCAAATGGCCTAATGCGATATGCCCCAGCTCATGTGCCAAGTGAAAAAGCAGGAAACCATTTTTCCGCACATTTGACAGGACGATTGAAGGCCGGCTATTAACAGACATGGCAATACCGTCCATTTTTTTCTTAGCCAGCAATGGCGATGCCAGATGCAGCACAGGTATTCCATGCAACCAGCATGCATCAATGATCTCGGACAAGCCGACCCACTTAGCTCCAGTGCTCAGAATATAGTCTCTGATGGCAGAAGCACTTGCTGGCGGCGCTTGATATTCCCTATTCAGGGCGGATATCGCGATCCGCGACGCGCTCCGGGCCAAAGCAACAGCTAACGACACGTCGTCTTCTGAGGTTTTAGCCGAAAGCTTAAATCGCTTCTCGCCGGGCACATCAAATTCGACGCGCGGAGGGCTCTCGCTGAACGCGCGTATCTGCAAGCTCAGGGCCTTCGCAAGATAGATTTTCGCACGCTGAGCGCCACCGGGAGTGGCTTCGACTTCCTCGGACCACCACTCGGGAAGGATCCTCGCAATCTTCTGCTTCGATAGCCCGTGAGCGCTTAAGGCGGAGTAGAGACTCTGAATATTGGTCATGGTCACTCCTCCTATGAGCGGACTACTGGCGGGATAGATCGGTACCTAGTTAGACGGGAAAAGCCAACGAAGGTCACCGATTCTCGACGGAATGATAGCATTTCCTGCAGTTATCCACAGGGGTACTAGCCAATTCGATAGCAAAAAGACACGTACCTTAACAGACCAAGCCCCCCGGCTAGTGCACGTTGAGAGTTATCGTTGACGCCGAATCGACACCCTGCCGGGGCGAACCTGGCCCACCACCAATCAGCAGAATCCAGCACAGGCCATCGTCCGATGGAGAGTCTAATAGGGTGAGCGATATATCAGCAGGGAAGTCTGTTATGCACTTTTTCAGCTGAATGGCATTCCAATCGGTATTCCAACCAAAATAATAAATAAAATTAATCAATCATATCAATAAGATACAACACCAATTCAACTTACCCCGGCCCACCAAATCCACAAAAAAAGACGTCCAAGGACGTCTTTTTTTGTGCCTGAAATTCAGCAAAACCCGGGCTCTACACCCAGGCCACCTCAGGCAATCGGAATCAATGGATCCGCCGCCGCCCACGCCGCGTCACGGTTTGCGGCTGGCGGGTAGATCCACACGGTGTTGATCTGGGTCTTCAGCGATTTGCCTTCCTCCCGGGTCAGCTTGACCTGGCGATCCCAGCCTTCGGTGTAGACCGCACCCCAGCCTCCCAGGTCCAGGCACGTGACGTACTTGGGCTGGCTGTACGCAATCGGTGCCACGCCCAGGATCTGGGCCGCAACGTTGTTGCCTGCATGACGCCCCAAAACAATGGCGTGCTGACATGTCATCAGTGCATGGTTGCCCAGGTCATCGGTTGCGGCGTAGGCAACATCACCGGTGGCAAAGATGTCTTTCTGGCCAATGACTTTAAGGTGGGCATCCACATGCAGACGCCCAAGGGAATCACGCTCTCCCGGGATCTGCGCTGTCAGCGAGCAAGCCCGCACACCCGTGGTCCAGACCACGGTCTTCGCGTCGATTCGCTGGCCATCTCCAAGGGTCACGCCCTGTTCATCAACGGCCACCACCGACGATTTCAAGCGCCATGTCACTCCCAGTTCATCGCTGGCTTGTGCAATCGACTGGCTGATTTCAGCCCCCATTGACGCCCCGACTTTTTCACCACGGTCCACGATGATCACTTCAACGTCGGCGTGATCACCCAGTATGGCCCGCAGACGAGCTGGCATTTCGGTCGCTGTTTCAATGCCGGTAAAACCGCCACCCGCCACGACCACTGTGTTGCGGCCACGGCTTTCTGGAAGGTCTGCCAGTGACTTGAGGTGATTTTCCAGGCGCACGGCTTGCTCGATCTGGTCCACATCGAAAGCGTATTGCGCCACGCCTTGGGTGTCGGGGATCGCAAGCCGGCTGCCGGTGGCCAGAACAAGTTTGTCGTAGCTGAGTACTTGTTTCGTACCGGCGGCATCGATGTAACCGACCGTTTTTTGCTGGGCGTCGATGGTCTCTGCCGCACCCTTGATGAACGTTACACCTACTGCATCGAACAATTCGCCAATCGGTGCGAACAGCTGGTGCGCGTCCGGCTCGTAAAAACGCGGGCGTATGCGCAGCTCGGCCTGAGGGGCCAATACGGTCACTTCAACCTCGTCGTGGCCATGAATGTCGAACAACCGCGTTGCACTCAAAGCGGTCCACATGCCACCGAAGCCTGCGCCAATAATCAGAATCTGCTGTTTCATTTTTTATCCCCTGATGAGAAGCCCGAGCAAAGCAACCCCGAATGACGATCACCACCGAACCTCAATAACGGCGACTATATTAGTCGTAGTTACAGAGAGCAATCTTTATTTGTGGCCCATGACCCTGCTGTCACGCTCAAGTAGCGTTGCTCGCCTGACTGATCGCTGCTAAAATATGCGACTAATTCAGTCGGAGATACTGATGTCTCTTTACAGCGCGGGCGTTGAGTACGGCATTCACTGCCTGCTTTTTCTGGTAGGTGATGGTGGCGAAAGCCGTGAAGCGAGCGTGCGTGATCTTGCAGAGTTGCAAGGCGTACCTCAGGACTACCTGGCAAAGATTTTCACCAAGCTGGCCAAGTCCAGACTGGTCGTGGCCACCGAAGGCGTGCGCGGCGGATTCAAGCTGGCCAGGCCTGCTGACGAAATCAGCATTCTCGATATCGTCAACGCTATCGACGGCCAGAAGCTTATTTTCGATTGCCGGGAAATCCGTGGCCGCTGCGCACTCTTCGAAGGCTCGCCGCCTGCCTGGGCGCTGGACGGCCACTGTTCGGTTCACGCGGCGATGATGACGGCACAAAAGCGCATGGAAGAGGCCCTGGCCCAACAAACCATTCTTGATCTTGCCCGAAAGGTCGGCCGAAAATCCCCCGCCGAATTCCCGGCACAGGTCGGCAAATGGATCAACGATCGTCGAGAGAAGAAAAGCGCCGCGCAGCCTTCTGACGACCAGGCCATCCCGGTAACTGACATCTCGGACTAAGCCCCGGCCCTTTTACAAACCCCACCGCAAGCGCCGACAAAATCAGCACAATCGATACCCCCTCACTGAAATCCACCGAGTGTCCAAGCATCAGCACCGACCCTGCGACCCCGAATACCGGAATCAGCAAGGACAGCGGCGCCACCTTGGACACCGGGTATTCGCGCAGCAATAAATTCCAGCCCCAGTAGCAGAAATGCGTCGCTGCGTAGACCTGAAACAAAAGCGAGAACACCGCTACCCACTCAACGTGTTCGACCAATGCGGTAAACGGCGCAGATCCGTGAGCCAGCCAGGTGAGCAGCAGCAAGGGAATCGGCGGGAACACGCTGGCCCAGACCACAAAGGCGAACATCTCCCGGACCCTGGACTGCTTGATGATGACGTTGCCCACACTCCAGCTGAATGCACTGATCAGCAACAAGCCATAGCCCACGGTCGTGCCGTGGCCGGGACTGGCGAGAATAATGCTGACCAGACCCAGCACCGCAAGCCCTACCCCCAGCATCTGGCCCAGGCTCAGATGCTCGCGAAACAGCAACACCCCCCAGCCCAGCGTGAAAAAAGCACTGAACTGAACCAACAGGGCAGCAGTTCCGGGCGGGACTCCCAATTCGATGCCCACGTTGATCAGCGCCCACATCGCAACACCAAAAATCAGTCCATAAGCCGCCAGCCACTGCAGGGCTATCGGGGGACGCTTGATAAAAAACACCCACGGCAACGCCGCGAGGGTAAATCTGAGCGCAGTCAGCAACAACGGATCAATGGCAGCCAGGCCCAATTTGGTAATGGGAAAATTAAACCCCCAGACGGCCGTCACCATGACGGCCAGGGCCACGTGTTTCTTTTGCATAGCGTTCTGCTTCCAGTAGGCAGGGCTGGCGAGCGTGCGCACCAACCGAGGCGTCACTATGAACACTTGCTACCAAGGCCCGCTTGCACTATCAGGTCATAGATCATTAAATTCGGGCCATGCGCGAAATTGACATCGATACCTACGAGAACATCCCCCGTGACGCAGTGGTCACGGCCAATAACTATGCAGACGGCCAGCACTTTGCGCTGCACACCCATCGTCGCGGGCAATTTGCCTATGCCGCCAGCGGTGTCATCACCGTATTTACCGACCAGGGCAATTGGGTCGTGCCCCCGCAAAGGGCTATCTGGGTTCCAGCGGGGGTGCCTCATGAAATGAGCATGGCCGGGCCGGTGACCATGCTGAACACTTATATCCGCAGTCCCGCCTGCAGCCGGCTTGGCCTGCCCGCACAGTGCCAGGTCTTCGGTATCTCGCCCCTGCTCCACCAGCTGCTGATCCAGGCCGTGGATATCCCGGCGCTGTATGACGAGACCCGTCGGGAGGGTCTTGTGATGGGGTTGCTGCTTCACGAAATAGCCGGCATGCCGCCCCTGTCACTCAATGCACCGTTGCCGGGTGAGCCAAGGCTGGCACAGACCTGTCGTACGTTGCTGGAACAGCCGTCACTGGATATCGGGATTGATGAGATGGCCCGCCAGGTCGGCATGAGCCGCCGCACCTTCACCCGGCTATTTCGCCAGCAAACCGGAATCAGCTTTGTCGAATGGCGCCAGCAAGCATGCCTGTTGGCAGCCGTGGTGCGCCTGGGTAACGGCGAAGCCATTACGCGAGTGGCGACTGACCTGGGCTATAGCAGCCCGAGCGCCTTTACCAGTGTGTTTCGCAGAGTACTGGGCGCGGCACCCAGCCGGTATTTTCCGAAAGGACTGCCTTGAACCGGTCACGGCCAAAGCTAATACCCATAAAAAAACCTCGGCCCCTTCACAAGGGCCGAGGTTGTTTATGACGCGAGCTCAAGCCGCGCTTGTCGACTGCCCGCCACGCACGTCAGGCTGCTTCCAGGACTCTGCCGCCGACTCATCGATGGCTTGCTGGATAGCCTTTTTACGATGCTCTTCAGCACGACGGCCGAAGAACCACACCATGAAGGTCATCAGCGACACCGCCAGCAGGATCAGGCTGGCCACGGCGTTGATCTCGGGTTTGACCCCCAGACGCACCGCCGAGAACACTTCCATCGGCAAGGTCGTGGAGCCCGGCCCCGACACGAAGCTGGCCAGTACCAGATCGTCCAGCGACAGGGCAAAAGACATCATGCCCCCGGCAGCCAGTGACGGCGCGATCATCGGGATGGTGATCAGAAAGAACACCTTCCACGGCTTGGCACCCAGGTCCATCGCCGCCTCTTCGATCGACATGTCCAGCTCGCGCAGACGTGACGACACCACCACCGCCACATAGGCCGAACAGAATGTGGTGTGGGCGATCCAGATAGTGACCAGGCCACGCTCCTGCGGCCAGCCGATCATCTGCGCCATGGCCACGAACAGCAGCAACAGCGACAGACCGGTGATCACTTCAGGCATCACCAGCGGCGCCGTCACCAGGCCGCCAAACAGCGTACGGCCCTTGAAGTGCGAGATTCGGGTCAGTACGAACGCCGCCAGGGTGCCCAGCGCGACGGCTGCAATCGCCGTGTAACAGGCAATCTCCAGCGAGCGCATCACCGAGCCCATCAGTTGCGTGTTGTCCAGCAGGCCCACGTACCACTTCAGCGACCAGCCGCCCCATACCGTGACCAGCTTGGAGGCGTTGAACGAGTAGATCACCAGGATCAGCATCGGCAGGTAGATGAACACCAACCCCGCGACCAACATAAAACTAGAAAAACGGATGCGATTCATATCTTGCCCTCCAGCTCTTTAGCCTGGCTGCGGTTGAACAGAATGATGGGCACGATCAGGATCGCCAGCATGACGACAGCCAGCGCGGACGCTACGGGCCAGTCACGGTTGTTGAAGAATTCCTGCCACAACACTTTACCGATCATCAGGGTTTCCGGGCCGCCGAGCAGTTCCGGAATCACGAACTCGCCTACCACCGGGATAAACACCAGCATGCAGCCGGCGATGATGCCGTTTTTCGATAACGGGACCGTGATTTTCCAGAAGCTGTTGAACGTGCTCGAACCCAGGTCAGACGCGGCTTCCAGCAGGCTGGTGTCGTGTTTCACAAGGTTGGCGTACAGCGGCAGGATCATGAACGGCAGGTACGAATACACAATGCCGATGTACACCGCGATGTTGGTGTTGAGGATCTGCAGCGGTTCGCTGATCCAGCCCATCGACATCAGGAAACCATTGAGCAGGCCGTTGTTGCTGAGGATGCCCATCCAGGCATACACCCGGATCAGGATCGCGGTCCAGGTCGGCATCATGATCAGCAGCACCAGCACGGTCTGCATCTCTTTGCGCGCATTGGCGATGGCATAGGCCATCGGATAACCGATCAGCAGGCACAACAGGGTGCTGAAAAAGGCCATCTTCAGCGAGCCCAGGTAGGCGGCGATGTACAGCTCGTCGTCACCCAGCATGGAATAGTTGCTCAGGTTCAGCAGCAGCTGGATTTTCTGGTCAACGTAACCGTAGATTTCGGTGTAGGGCGGAATGGCGACGTCGGCTTCGGCAAAGCTGATCTTCAGAACAATGAAGAACGGCAGCATGAAGAACAAAAACAGCCACAGGAATGGAATCCCGATGACCAACTGACGGCCACCAGGGGTTATTCGTTGCAGTCGGCGCTTGAGTTTTCGCATGTTCATGAGCGCAGTACCACGCCGCTGTCGTCTTCCCACCACACGTAGACCGCGTCGTCCCAGGTAGGGCGCGCGCCACGGCGTTCGGCGTTGGCCATGAACGACTGGACGATCTTGCCCCCGGGCAGTTCCACGTAAAACACCGAGTGACCGCCCAGGTAGGCGATGTCATGCACCTTGCCGTGGGACCAGTTGTAGGCCGACTCGGGCTTGAGGGTGCTGACCAGCATTTTTTCCGGGCGGATGGCGTAGGTAATCGACTTGTCCTGCAGGGACGTCGTCACGCCGTGGCCCACGTAGATCTTTTGATCCAGTTCCGGGCTGTGGATGATCGCGTAGCCCTCCTCGTCATCAATGACCGAACCGTCAAAGGAGTTCACGTTGCCGATGAATTCGCACACCATCCGACTGACAGGCGCTTCATAGATGTCGACCGGGCTACCGATTTGAGCAATCCAGCCCAGGTGCATGATGGCGATACGCTCAGCCATGGTCATGGCTTCTTCCTGGTCATGGGTCACCATCACACAGGTCACGCCAACCCGCTCGATGATCTCCACCAGTTCCAGTTGCATCTGCGAGCGCAGTTTTTTGTCCAGCGCGCCCATCGGCTCATCGAGCAGCAGCAGTTTCGGGCGCTTGGCCAGCGAACGGGCCAGGGCCACGCGCTGACGCTGACCACCGGACAATTGGTGCGGCTTGCGTTTGGCGTACTGGGTCATGTGCACCAGTCGCAGCATTTCCTCAACGCGGGCCTCAATGTCACTGGCGGACAAGCGGTCCTGCTTCAAGCCAAAGGCGATGTTCTGCGCCACCGTCATGTGCGGGAACAGCGCGTATGACTGAAACATCATATTGATCGGCCGCTCGTAGGGCGGCATGTCAGTGATGTCTACACCGTCGAGGAAAATACGGCCCTCTGTTGGGCGCTCAAAGCCTGCCAGCATGCGCAGGAGGGTCGACTTTCCGGAGCCGGAGCCTCCGAGCAGGGCGAAGATTTCACCTTGATGGATCTCCAGGGACACATCGTCAACAGCGATGGTTTCGTCGAACTTCTTGGTAACACGGTCGACTTTTACCAACACTTTCTTCGGTGCCTGGTGACCTTCAAGAGCCTTCCTATAGGTACTGGAGGCGTTTGCCATATGAAACTCCCAACAGGTTTCAGTCGCCAGGCCAACGCGGCCCGACTTAGTAGTGGATAACCCGCAGCGAACGGGCTCATTCGGCGCCGCATTTGCGGTTGCCTGGTTGTACTTGTTGTTATCGCGGTGTGTTGCCGTGAGGGACTGACACGCAAAGAAACGCCCACCTGCTTACGCAGACAGCCCAATCCATAAGCGAAGATGAAAACCGTCAGTCAGCGTGAATCACGAAGAGATGCTCGTTGCCGGCATGCATCGCCAAACGCCTGGAAAATACTCAAGTAGACAGGGTTGTTCTGAACCTGCCATTCCGGATGCCATTGCACACCCACGGCAAAAGCCTGGCTGAACTCGACAGAAACCGCCTCGATCAGACCGTCCGGTGCAACGGCTTCGGCACGCAGGCCGGGGGCCAGGCGATCAATGCCCTGGCTGTGAATCGAATTGACCTGGAACGTGCGAGGCAAACCCAGCGCGTCGAAGACACCACCCGGCTGCACCTCGACGTCATGAGCCGGTGCGTACTGCACGGCCAGGTCCGGATGATCCGCTTCGCGGTGATCGAGAAAGCCGGGGAGCTCGTGGACTTTCTGGTGCAGGCTGCCACCGAATGCCACGTTCATTTCCTGGAAACCCCGGCAAATGCCGAGCACCGGAACGCCCGCAGCAATGGCCGCACGCAACAGAGGAAGGGTCGTGGCGTCACGCGCCGGATCGTGATCCGTGCCCGGCGTGCTGGGGGCACCTTGATAGTGGAATGGCTCCACATTCGAAGGCGAACCCGTGAACAACACACCATCCAGATGGGCGAGCAGCTCATCTGTTTCGGTCAGTTGCCCCAGGGAAGGAATGATCACCGGCAACCCAAGAGACGCGACGCTGACAGCACGCAAGTACTTGTCGCCGCTGACGTGGTAAGGGTGCAGGCCAATCTGTTTGACGCATGCAGTAACGCCGATCAATGGCTTGAGTGCCATTTTTATCACCTCGAAGTTTCACACTTGAACGAGCTTTTCCGGAGCTTAGTCTTGTTGATTTTAATTAACAACTCCAATGTAAAAAATCTAAAACACCTCAAGGCAAACCATCGGCCTTCTCAGGCTCGAAATGGCTTATCAGAGACCAAAAAGCCCTCATCCGACCTAAAAAATAACGATTTAAGACAGGGTGTTCGCTATTGACTTCACTAAACCTTTCGGATTGACTGAGCTCGTGAAAGGGCAGTGAACATAATAATTAACATAATAGGTGCATCATGTCGGTTCCCCTGCGCGCAGTTCAGCTCAATGAAGCGAACGCATTCCTTAAGAAATATCCTGAGGTTTTGTACGTCGACCTTCTCATTGCGGATATGAACGGCGTGGTGCGCGGCAAGCGCATCGAGCGCACCAGTCTTCACAAGGTTTACGAGAAAGGCATCAACCTGCCCGCCTCCTTATTTGCACTCGATATCAACGGCTCTACGGTGGAAAGCACCGGCCTGGGTCTGGATATCGGTGACTCGGACCGGATCTGCTACCCCATCCCCAACACCCTGTGCATCGAGCCGTGGCAGAAACGTCCGACGGCACAACTGTTAATGACCATGCACGAACTGGAAGGCCAGCCGTTCTTCGCTGACCCGCGGGAAGTGCTGCGTCAGGTCGTCTCCAAATTCGATGACATGGGCCTGACGATTTGTGCAGCCTTTGAACTCGAGTTCTACCTGATCGACCAGGACAACGTGAACGGCCGCCCGCAATCGCCACGGTCGCCGGTGTCGGGCAAGCGCCCAATGTCGACCCAGGTGTATTTGATCGACGACCTGGACGAGTACGTTGACTGCCTGCAAGACATTCTTGAAGGCGCGAAAGAGCAAGGCATTCCGGCTGACGCCATCGTCAAGGAAAGTGCCCCGGCCCAGTTCGAAGTCAACCTGCATCACGTGTCCGACCCCATCAAGGCCTGCGACTACGCGGTACTGCTCAAGCGTCTGGTGAAAAACATCGCCTACGACCATGAGATGGACACCACCTTCATGGCCAAGCCGTATCCGGGCCAGGCGGGCAACGGGCTGCACGTGCACATTTCGATTCTCGACAAAGAAGGCAACAACATCTTTGCCAGCGAGGATCCCGAGCAGAACGCCCCATTGCGTCACGCGATCGGCGGTGTGCTGGAGACCCTGCCCGCGCAGATGGCCTTCCTTTGCCCGAACGTCAACTCATACCGCCGTTTCGGTGCACAGTTCTATGTACCGAACTCGCCAAGCTGGGGCATCGATAACCGCACCGTGGCAGTGCGTGTGCCAACCGGTTCTGCCGATTCCGTGCGCATCGAACACCGCGTCGCCGGCGCCGATGCCAACCCGTATCTGTTGATGGCCTCTGTACTGGCCGGTATTCACCACGGCCTGACCAACGAAATCGAGCCAGGCCCACCGGTAGAAGGCAACAGCTACGAGCAAAACGAACAGAGCCTGCCGAACAACCTGCGTGACGCTTTGCGCGAACTGGACGACAGCGAAGTTATGGCCAAGTACATCGACCCGCTGTACATCGACGTATTCGTCGCCTGCAAGGAAAGCGAACTCGCCGAGTTCGAGAACTCCATCTCGGACCTTGAGTACAACTGGTACTTGCACACCGTGTGATGGACCAATCCGCTGTGGGACCCGAGCCTGCCCGCGATGTCGTCGGCACATCCAGCATGGATGTCGCCTGACACACCGCTTGCGCGGGCAAGCCCCCTCCCCGGCGCCTGTGTTTTCTCCACTCGTAAATGGGTCGCCTGCACGTCCGGCGACCCCTTTTCCCCTGCATCGAGTCACTCCAATGGCAAACACTCGCAGTGACTGGGAGCAACGCTTTCAGTCTTTGACACTAGAAGGCCGGGCATTCATTGATGGTCAATACCGTCCGGCACTCAGCGGCGAAACCTTCGAATGCATGAGCCCGGTGGACGGTCGCTTTCTGGCGAACGTCGCCAGCACCGACGAAGCCGACGCCAATGCGGCGGTGATCGTTGCTCGCAAGGCGTTTGAATCCGGCGTCTGGGCCAGGCTCGCCCCGGCTGAGCGCAAGCGCATCCTGATTCGTTTTTCCGATTTGATTCTGGCAAACCAGGAAGAACTGGCGCTGCTGGAAACCCTGGACATGGGCAAGCCCATCAGCGACTCCATGACCATCGATATCCCGGCAACCGCCAACGCGATTCGCTGGAACGCCGAAGCCATCGACAAAATCTACGACGAAGTCGCGCCCACCCCCCACGATCAACTGGGCCTCATCACCCGTGAACCTGCTGGTGTTGTGGCGGCCATTGTGCCGTGGAATTTCCCGCTGATCATGGCCAGCTGGAAGTTCGCCCCGGCCTTGGCGGCAGGCAACTCGTTCATCCTCAAGCCTTCGGAGAAATCGCCACTGACGGCGATCCGCATCGCGCAACTGGCACTGGACGCCGGTATCCCGAAAGGGGTGTTCAACGTCCTGCCGGGCTTCGGGCACACCGTCGGTAAAGCGCTTGCGTTGCACATGGACGTCGACGTCCTGGCCTTCACCGGCTCGACAGCCATTGCCAAGCAACTCCTGATCTACGCGGGCCAGAGCAACATGAAGCGGGTGTGGCTCGAGGCGGGCGGCAAGAGCCCTAACGTGGTGTTTGCCGACGCGCCGGATTTGCCCGCCGCCGCGCAAGCAGCCGCCAGCGCCATTGCCTTTAACCAGGGCGAAGTCTGCACCGCAGGTTCGCGCCTGCTGGTGGAGCGCTCGATTCGCGAGCAGTTCATTCCCCTGCTGGTTCAGGCATTGCAAGCCTGGAAACCGGGCCATGCCCTGGACCCGGCAACCACCGTGGGTGCCGTCGTCGATCAGCGCCAAATGGAAGCGGTCCTGCGTTACATCCAGATCGGCAAGGACCAGGGCGCACGCCTGCTCACAGGCGGCAATCGTACCCTCGAAGACACCGGGGGCCTGTACGTGGAACCGGCCATCTTCGACGGTGTGACCAACGCCATGACCATCGCCCGTGAAGAGATCTTCGGTTCGGTGCTGTCGCTTATCACCTTCGACACCGAGCAAGAAGCGCTGGCGATAGCCAATGACTGCATCTACGGCCTGGCCGCAGGCGTATGGACCAGCAACCTGAGCAAGGCCCACACCTTTGCTCGCGGTTTGCGCGCCGGCAGCGTATGGGTCAACCAGTACGACGGCGGCGACATGACTGCGCCGTTTGGCGGGTTCAAGCAGTCGGGTAACGGTCGGGACAAATCCCTGCATGCGTTCGACAAATACACCGAGCTCAAGGCCACCTGGATCAAGCTCTGACACCTTTGCGACGGCTGTCGCCAGCACGTGTCGACAGCCATCGGAGAAACTTATGAAACAGACACACATCAACAGCTACTACGCCGCGACCCGCAACCACACGGGCGACTTCCCGACGCTTGAAGAGCGGGTGGAATGCGATGTCTGCGTGATCGGCGCGGGCTACACCGGCCTGTCTTCAGCCCTGTTCCTCGCCGAGGCAGGCTACAGCGTCACCGTGCTCGAAGCCGCCAAAGTCGGCTTCGGGGCCAGCGGTCGCAACGGCGGTCAACTGGTCAACTCCTACAGCCGCGACGTGGACGTCATCGAAGCGCGCTACGGTGACAAGACTGCCGAAGTGCTTGGCAGCATGATTTTTGAAGGCGCCGACATCATCCGTCAGCGCATCCAGCACTACGACATCCAGTGTGATTACCGTCCCGGCGGGATCTTTGCGGCGCTGAACAAAAAGCAACTCAAAGGCCTGACCGAGCAAAAAAACAGCTGGGAACGCTACGGCAACCAAAACCTGACACTGCTCGATGCACACGACATCAAGCGTGAAGTGGGTTGCGACAACTACGTGGGCGGCCTGCTGGACATGCAGGGCGGACACATCCACCCGCTGAACCTGGCACTCGGCGAAGCGTCGGCAATCATCGGCCTGGGCGGCAAGATCTTCGAGCAGTCGGCTGCCGTGGAAATCACTTACGGCGAGCCGATCACCGTGCGCACCGCCAAAGGGGTGGTTCGGGCCAAGTACCTGCTGATCGCGGGCAACGCCTACCTGCCGCAGAACCTGGACAGTCGCGTGACCAGCAAAAGCATGCCCTGCGGTTCGCAAATTGTCGTGACAGAGCCGCTGACGGAAAACGTCGCCCGTAGCCTGATCACCCACAACTACTGTGTTGAAGACTGCAACTACCTGCTCGACTACTACCGCCTGACGGCCGACAACCGCCTGTTGTACGGCGGCGGTGTGGTCTACGGTGCCCGCGAGCCGGACGACATCGAGCAACTGATCAGGCCGAAAATCCTCAAGACCTTCCCGCAATTGAAGGACGTGAAGATCGATTACCGCTGGACCGGCAACTTCCTGCTGACCATGTCACGCATGCCGCAATTCGGGCGTATCGAGAAAAACGCCTACTACATGCAAGGCTACAGCGGTCACGGCGTCACCTGCTCGCACCTGGCGGGCAAACTGATTTCTGAAATGATCCGCGGCGACGCCGAGCGTTTCGATGCGTTTGCCTCGTTGCCGCACATGCCCATGCTCGGTGGCCGGACCTTCCAGGTCCCGCTGACTGCCATGGGCGCTGCGTACTACGCAATGCGCGACCGTTTCGGGATCTAGCTGCGCCCCAGTGGGAGCGGGCTTGCCCGCTCCCACTCCGGCAATCAGGGTTGGCCTGCGCTATTTACCGAACCTGCTGAGCAACACGAACAAACGTGATTTAATAGTCGCCTTTCACGTTTCTGGGACAGGGGTACGGTGCGATTTGCAGCATCCGTCGACCGCCATCTCCCCCATCACCCTTAAGTAGTTCTCACATAAGGCTGTCATGGACACGGGCTCACGACTCAAATTAGTACGCGAAAGCTACAAAATGTCCCAGCGCGAGCTGGCCCGGCGTAGCGGCGTCACCAATGCCACCATTTCCCTGATCGAACAGAATCGCGTCAGTCCTTCTGTCAGCTCCCTTAAAAAGTTGCTGGAAGGCATCCCCATGTCTCTGGCCGACTTTTTCACCTTCGACCAGCCCCCCCGCGAACACCAATACGTCTTCCGCGCCAATGAACAGCCGGACCTGGGGCGTGATGGCTTGCGCTTGCTGCTGATAGGCGCTTCGGTGCCGGGTCGGCAAATGCGGTTATTGCGCGAGCAATACGCGCCGGGCGCAAGCTCCGGGGAAGAGCCGATCGTGCACGCTGAAGGGGAAGAATGCGGGCTGGTTGCCCGCGGCACGGTAGAACTCACCGTGGACGGGCAAATCAGCATATTGAATGCCGGGGACGGCTATTACTTCCCGACCACCCTGCCCCACCGTTTTCGCAACATTGGCGCGGACGAGGCAGAGATCATCAGCGCCAACACACCGGCCAACTTCTGATCCTGACGACCCCGTCTGCCAGGTAACTCGCGGTGATTCCATCGCGAGCAAGCCCGCTCCCACAGAAACTCCAGCATTTGTGTTCAACACAGGACCTGCAGGAGCTGGCTTGCCTGCGATGCAGGCGACGCGGTCGCTCATTTACACCCGCGACCGGCGCCCAAAAAATGGATGGCTCGGGTCGTTGTAGCCCGGTGTCGATGAGTGCCCCGTCACCACCAGATCATTGATAAACGCTTCGTCCTGCGCAGTGAACCTGTAGTTCAGCGCCGGTACGTAGTCTTCCCATTGCTGTTCGGTACGCGGACCGGCAATGGCCGAGGTGATCAGGGCGTTGTTCAGCACCCATGAAAGGGCGAACTGGCCTGCAGTGATGCCTTGCCCCTCGGCGTATTCACGTATGCGCTGGGCCAGGTTCAGAGACTCGGGGCGCCACTCGGTCTGCTGCAGGCGCGGGTCGTTACGCCCGGCGCGGGTGTCCTGGCCCGGCGCCTGATCAGGGTCGTATTTGCCCGTCAGCACGCCACGGGCCAACGGGCTGTAAGAGATCACGCCAATGCCGTAATGCTCGGCCGCAGGCAGGTGCTCGACTTCGATCTGGCGGTTGGCCAGGTTGTACAGCGGCTGGCTCACGCTCGGCCGCTGGATGCCCAGCAGGTCAGCGCTGCGGCTGAATTCGGCCAGCTTCCAGCCCCGGTGGTTGGACAGCCCGTAACCGCGAATCTTGCCCGCCCGGATCAAGTCATCAAGGGCTCGAAGCGTTTCGTCCACCGGCGTGTCATGGTCTTCGCGGTGCAGGTAAAACAGGTCGATATAGTCGGTGTTCAGGCGCTTGAGGCTGGCTTCGGCCGAGGCGATGACGTTCTGGCGCGAGGCGCCACTGTTGTTCGGCCCGCTACCGCCCGGGTCGGGATTGACGAACTTGGTCGCCAGCACCCATTGCTGACGGCGCTCGCCGATCAAACGACCGACCACCTCTTCCGAAGCCCCCCCGTTGTAGCCATTGGCGGTGTCGATGGAGTTGATGCCCTGCTCAAACGCGCGGTCGGTGATACGCCGGGCGACGTCGTCCGGGGTCTGCCCGCCGAACATCATGGTGCCCAGGGTGATGGGCGAAACCTTCACACCGTTGCGGCCCAGGTTGCGGTACTGAATGTCGCTCATGATGACTCCCTGCGTGGTGATCGTGAAATCAAGTGGCGCAAACAGTAGTCAGCGGGGCTGAAGCGGTCAACGCCCAACGAAGCATAACCATAGAGCCGTTTTGCCAGGATTTCGCTTATACATAAATGGCATTTAAACGGCTGAATTAATTATTTATGGATCTAAAAAACCCTCGGTAATCTCATGACTTTTCGGACCGCATGAAAAGGAATCATCATGAGCCGTCGCCCCCATGGCCCTGACTATTCACCTGCACTCACTGCCGCTGCAGGTTCGCGCCCATGAATATCCCAACCGGTTTTCTCGACAGCAGCGGCAGTGTTCCCTTCAGCCTGCCCGAGCGCGATCAACAGGGCGACGACCCCATCGCCAAACGTATCAGCCTCAACCTGCGGCGCCTGCGCGACAAGCGCCAGCTGACCCTGGAAGGGCTGGCCCATGCCAGCGGCGTGAGGCGGGCAATGATTGCGCAGATAGAAGCAGGCAGCAGTTTTCCCTCGGTCAAAGTGCTGTGCAAGGTGGCAGGCGCGCTTCAGGTGTCGATCGCCGAATTTCTCGACCCCGGCACCGTTATCCGCCGCGCCTTGCCCCCCGAGCACGGTGAACCGGCGGTGGCGTTCCATGAGCTGCGCCTGAGCCCCCAGGCCAGGAAAACCCTGCCCGGCAACCCCCACAGCGGGCAAAAAAACCTGGTGGTCGCCCAAGGCACTTTGGAGCTGACCCTCAATGACGAACTCATCGTCCTGAACACTGGCGACTCAATCCTGTTCAGCACCGAACAGCCCCACACCTGCCACAACCCGAGAGACAGCGAAGCCGTCGCCTATCTGGTGACCAGCCCTGCGCAAGTGCAGGAATAGACCGCTTTTGCCTACCCACTGCCTGGAGCCTTCGCCTTGTCACGTCAGCTATCCCCACTGGATTTCCCTGAAAGCCCGCTGTCCCGCGCCTTCGAGCAACCGCTGTTTCTGGGCCTGTTCCTGCCTGTGCAATCGGGCGGCTGGAGCCCATCGGCACTGCCTCGCAGCACCACCTGGACCTTCGACTACAACCGCCAGTTGACCCTGCGCGCCGAAGCGCTGGGCTTCGATCTGGTGTTCGCTCTGGCCGAATGGCTGGGCAAGGGCGGCTACGGTGGCGATATCCGCTACCATGACGAATCCCTGGATGCCTTCATCACCCAGGCGGCACTGGCGTCGGTGACAGAGCGGATCTTGCTGATTTCCACCCTGCACGTGCTCTACGGCCCGTGGCATCCGCTGCATCTGGCCAAGTTCGGCGCCACCCTGGATCACATCAGCAAAGGCCGCTGGGGCCTGAACCTGGTCACTGGCCATCGCCACCGCGAGCACCGGCGCTTTGGGCAGGCGCCCATCGAGCATGATCAGCGTTACCGCCAGGCCGACGAATTTATCCGCGTGGTGCAGGAGCTGTGGCACAGCCAGGAAAACGTCGATTTCAGCGGCGATCATTACACACTCGAAGAGGCCTATGTCAGCGTCAAACCGTCCTTTGGCCGCCCGGTGCTGGTCAACGCCACCGGTTCACCCGCAGGCATCGACTTTGCCGCCCGTCACTCCGACATCGTGTTTACCACCAGCCCCGGCAGTGCCGAAATCGAAAGCGCGCTGGACAAGCTGCCCGAGCATTTGCAGCGGATCAAACACGCCGCCCACGGCTATGGCCGTCAGGTGCGCACCCTGATCAACCCGCTGGTGATTTGCCGCGACAGCGATGCCGAAGCCTGGGAAGTCCACGCCGCCATCACCGCCGCAGGCGACCCCGGTGCGCTGGAGGGTCATGCCCGCGAAGCCAGCGATGCCCATGCCTGGCGCGGCCACCAACCGGCAGAGCGTTACGTGGGCGGCAATATCCAGCTGGTCGGCAGCCCCGAGACCGTGGTGCGCGACATCATCCGCCTGAAAGAGGCCGGTATCGACGGCCTGCAACTGAGTTTCTTCGATTTCGCCCCCGACCTTGAACAGTTTGGCGAGCGCGTTTTGCCGCTTTTGCGCCAGGCCGGCTTACGCCGCTAACCCACCCCAGGATGACCGCCATGCCCTTTACCCGTCGTCAATTTGTTGTTGGCCTGTCTGCCCTGTCCGCACTCGGCGCCAGCATTCCGTTCCTGCCCTCAGCCCTGGCCGACGCGACGGGCGAAGCCGTCAGCGGGCGGCGGGTGTTCAACCTGTTGATCAACCCCGAACCACCGTCGCTGAGTTCGTTCAATACCACAGCGGGCACCAGTGTCACGGCCAGCAGCAAGGTGCTGGAGGGCTTGCTCACCTATGACGAAAACCTCAACGCCCGCCCTGCACTGGCGACCGTCTGGGAGGCTGCACCCGATGGCCTGAGCTACCGCTTCACCCTGCGCGAAGGGGTCAAGTGGCATGACGGCGAGCCCTTCACCTCGGCTGACGTGGCCTTCTCCCTGGACCTGATCAAGCGCTTCCACCCCCGAGGCTCCAGCACCTTCGCCAACCTTGAGCGAGTCGACACCCCCGACGACCACACCGCCATCGTCCACTTGAGCAAGCCTGCGCCGTACCTGATTCGCGGCTTTGCCGGAGGTGAAACGCCCATCGTGCCCAAGCACCTGTATGCCTCGGGCGACCCATTGAGCAACCTGCACAACAATGCCCCGGTGGGCACCGGCCCCTTCCGCTTCAAGCGCTGGGAACGTGGCAGCTTTATCGAATACGAACGCAACCCGCAGTACTGGGATCCGGCGGCAACCGTGGTCGACACCCTGATCCTCAAAGTCATCCCGGACGGCGCCGCCCGCATGGCCGCGTTCGAAAACGGCACGCTGGATGCCGGCGGGCAAAGCCCGGTGCCCCTCAGCGAGCTTGACCGCCTGACCAAATCCGGCCGATTGAAGGCCACAACCCGGGGCTACCGCTACACCATTACCCCGACCATTCTTGAGTTCAACCTTGACCACCCGCTGCTGTCACGCCTCGAAGTCCGCCAGGCGATTGCCCATGCCCTGGACCGCGAAGTCATCCGCAAAGTGGTGTACTACGGCTACGCCGAAGCCAGCTATTCGCCCATTCCCAAAAGCTTCGCCAACTACGTCTACGAAGGCCCCAACCCGTACCCCTTCGACACAGAGGCTGCCAACGCGCTACTGGACAAGGCGGGGCTAGAGAAAAAAGGCCCCTGGCGTTTCAGCCTGACCCTCGACCCGCTGCCCTATGGCGACAGCTACAGCCGCACCGCCACCTATGTGCGCAGTGCACTGGCACGCATTGGCATCGAAGTGAAGCTGCGCGCCCAGGACTTCCCCACCTACATCAAGCGGATCTACACCGACCGCGACTTTGATTTCGCGGTGGTCGGCATGGGCACCCTGTACGACCCCACCGTCGGTGTTCAACGCCTGTACTGGTCGAAGAACTTCCGCAAGGGTGTGCCCTTCTCCAACGGCACCCACTACAACAACCCCGAGGTGGACCGCCTGCTGGAAAGCGCCGCCGTGGAGACCGACGAGCAAAAACGCGGCGATCTGTTCAAGGCATTCCAGAAAATCGTGATCGAAGAAGTGCCCTCCATCACCCTGGTGATGCAGCAACAGGTCTCGGTCTACAACACGCGGGTCAGCGGCTTCGAAGACGACGCCAACGGCCTGGACAGCAGCCTGGCCAATATCAGCCTGGCCGCCGCAGGTGGCGAGCATGCTTGAACGGCGCAGAATGTGGCGCCTGTCGAGGCGCACCTTGTGGCAAGCCATCCCCACCGTGATCGGCATCCTGGTACTTAATTTTCTGCTGCTGCGGCTGATCCCCGGCGACGCGGTAGACGTGCTGGCCGGTGAATCCGGGGGCGCCAGCGCCGAGACGCTGATTCAGTGGCGCAGCCATTTCGGCCTGGACTTGAGCCTGGTGGACCAACTGCAGCGCTACCTCGGCCAACTGGCCCATCTGGACCTGGGCCTGTCGCCACGCTTCAACCTGCCGGTCAGCCAACTGGTGCTGGACCGACTGCCCAACACCCTGCTGCTGATGGTCGGCGCACTGGGGCTGGCACTGGCCATCGGGATTGCTGCCGGAACCGTCATGGCGACCTGGGTCGGGCGCTGGCCTGACCGCGTGTTGTCACTGGCGGTGTTGCTGCTCTACTCCACGCCGGGATTCTGGATCGGCCTCATGGCGGTGTTGCTGTTCTCGGTCAAACTGGGCTGGCTGCCCAGCAACGGTTTCCAGACCCTGGGCCTGAACCTCAATGGCCCGGCCTGGCTGCTCGACCGGCTGCAACACGCCGTGCTGCCCGTACTGGCCCTGGCCACGTTTTATATCGCCCTGTATGCCCGACTGACCCGCGCCGCGATGCTTGAAGTGCAACGCCAGGACTATGTGCGCACCGCTCGCGCCAAGGGGCTCGCGCCCTGGCGAGTGGTGTCGCGGCACGTGCTGCGCAATGCCCTGCTGCCCTTATCGACCCTGGCCGGGCTGCATTTTGCCGCCCTGCTCGGTGGCGCGGCCGTCACCGAAACCCTGTTCGGCTGGCCGGGCCTGGGCCGCCTCACCCTGGAGGCGGTGATGTCCCGCGACTACAACCTGCTGCTGGGCATCCTGCTGCTGTCATCGATGCTGGTCGTGGTGATCAACATCGCCGTTGACCTGCTGCAAGCCTGGCTCGACCCCCGTATCCAGGCCGACTGAAAAGGAGCTGCCCCATGACCACTGCCGTGCTGCAAAGCGCCCCGACCGGCTACAGCGAAAGCGTCTGGACGGCCCTGTTGCGTAACCCTTCGGCACTGATCGGCGCGACGATGCTGGCGCTGGTACTCACCCTGGCGCTGTTGGCCGGAACGCTCTATCCCGGTGATCCGCTGGACATGGTGGCCATGCCGATGCTCTGGCCCGGCGACGACCCGGGCTACGTTCTGGGCAGCGACTCACTGGGCCGCGACGTGGCTGCCGGCATCGCCCACGGCGCCCGGGGCTCCTTATTGATTGCCGCCAGCGCCACCCTCATCAGCGTATTGATCGGCGGGCTGGTCGGTGCCTTGGCCGGCTACCACGGCGGCAAGCTGGGGGATGTGCTGATGCGCATCTGCGAAGTGTTCCAGACCGTGCCGTCGTTTTTGCTGGTGATCGTCATCGTGGCCATCGGCAACCCGACACTTGGGATCATCGCGCTGGCGATCGGCATCTCCTCATGGCCAACGGTCGCACGGCTGGTGCGCGCCGAATTCCGTACCCTGCGCGAAGCCGACTTCGTCACCGCCGCCCGCAGCCTGGGCTTCAGCAACAGCTCGATCATCCTGCGCGAAATCCTGCCCAACGCCCTTGCGCCACTGGTGGTCACCACCTCGATCCTGATCGCCCAGGCGATTCTGGTGGAAGCCGGACTGGCCTTTCTGGGCATGAGCGACCCGAATCAAGCCAGTTGGGGCGCCATGCTCGGCAGCGGTCGTGAACAGATCGCCAGCGGCTGGTACCTGACCGCCCTGCCGGGGCTGGCAATCATCTTCGTGGTGCTGGCCCTCAACCTTCTGGGCGACGGTCTCAACGACGCCCTCAACCCTCGCCTGCGACGGTATATCCCATGAGCCTTCTGGACGTACGCGGTTTGCGCGTGAGCTACGACAACGCCGATGCGGTAAAAGACCTGAGCTTCACGTTGCAGGCAGGCGAGACCCTGGCACTGGTGGGTGAATCCGGCTGCGGCAAATCCACCACGGCCCTGGCGCTGATGGGCCTGCTGCCGGACAACGCCCGGCTGGGCGGCCAGGTCTTGTTTGAAGGCCAGGACCTGCTGAGCATCGCGCCCCGGCAGATGCGCCAGTTGCAAGGCAACGCGCTGGGGATGATTTTCCAGGACCCGCTGTCCAGCCTCAACCCGGTATTGACCCTGGGCGAACAGGTGGCCGAAAACCTGCTGGCGCACACCGACCTCACCCGTCGCCAGGCCTGGAAACGCGCCGAAGAACTGTTCGCGCTGGTGCAACTGCCCCGCCCCGCAGCCCACCTGCACGAGTACCCGCAACATTTGTCTGGCGGTCAGCGCCAGCGGGTGGTGATCGCCATGGCGATTGCCTGCCAGCCGCGCCTGTTGATCGCCGACGAGCCGACCACCGCGCTGGATGTGAGCGTGCAGGCGCAGATTCTCGAATTGCTCGCCCGTTTGCGCGGCGAACTGGGCATGGGGCTGCTGTTGATCACCCATGACCTGGGAGTGGTTGGCCAGCACGCCGACCGGGTGATCGTGATGCACGACGGTCACGCGCTGGAGAGCCAGCCGACCCGTGCCCTGATCGATCGCCCGCAACACCCCTACAGCCGCGGCCTGCTTCAGGCTTCGCTGGGAGCTGAACATGACCAGCACTACCTGAACAACCGCCTGGCCGAAATCAACATCGAGCGCCAGCCCGGCCAGGCCACGCGCTACAGCGTCAACAGCAGCCACTACGGGCCGGGGCGCAAGCCACGGGCACCCGCCGGCAACCCGGCGCTGCTCAAGGTCAGCGACCTGACCACCGGCTACGGCGACAGCACTGTGCTCAACCGCATCAGCCTGGAAGTGGGCGAGCGCGAGAGCGTGGGACTGGTCGGCGAATCGGGCTGCGGCAAGTCGACCCTCAGCCGCACCCTGTTGCGTTTGCTGCCTGCCCGCAGCGGCACAGTCGAGTTCGACGGGCGCGACATCGCCAGCCTCGCCGGTGAGGAGCTGCTAGGCTGGCGACGCCAGGTGCAAATGATTTTCCAGGACCCCTATGCCGCGCTCAATCCGCGCCACAGCGTGGAGACCATTCTCGATCGTGTGCAGCGCCTGCACGGACAGAACGACCCGGGGCAGCGCCAACAGGCACGCCTGACAATGCTCGACGCCGTCGGTCTTGCGCGCAGCAGTCTGGCGCGTCTGCCCCATCAGTTCTCCGGTGGCCAGCGCCAGCGCATCGGCATCGCCCGGGCGCTGATCCTCAAGCCCCGGCTGGTGATCTGCGACGAGCCGGTGTCGGCACTGGATGTCTCGACCCAGGCCCAGATTCTCAACCTGCTGGTGGAACTGCGCGAAGAGCTGGGCCTGTCCTACCTGTTTATCTCCCACGACCTGTCGGTGGTGCGCTATTTCGCCGACCGGATCCTGGTGATGGAACACGGGCAGATTGTCGAGCAAGCCACCCCGCACACCCTCTGGCACTCACCCCGGCACCCTTACACCCGTCGCCTGTTGGCGGCGATACCGGGCGCTGCGGCGCCGAGCCCCCCACCCCTGCCTGTATCCGGCCTGCGCTTTGCCGTTGGCTGGTAATTCCAAGGAGCATCACATGTCACACATAGACTCAGCCTGGGGCGCCGTCCCGTCGGCCGGATACGAAGACCTGGCGCAACGTTTTCGCCCCCTGTTCGCCCGGATTCGCGAGGGGGCAGTGGATCGCGAACTGGAGCGGCGCCTGCCGATCCAGGAACTGCAATGGCTCAAGGAAGCAGGCTTCACCACGGTTCGCGTACCCAAGGCATACGGCGGCGCGGGCGCCAGCCTGCCCGAACTGTTCAACCTGCTGATCGAACTGGCCGAGGCCGACTCGAACCTGGTGCAGTCGTTGCGCGGGCACTTTGGTTTTTGCGAAAACCTGCTCAACAGCCGCGACCGTGAATATCAGGGCATCTGGCTGGAGCGACTGGGCCGTGGCGAGACCGTCAGCCCGGCGTCCGGCGAAGTGGGCAACGCCAAACAGCTTGAATTCGGCACCCGCCTGAGCCTGCACGGCGGCCATTGGCAACTGAGCGGCAGCAAGTTCTACACCACGGGTGCGCTGTATGCCGACTGGGTCGATGTCAGCGCCAACAACCCTGATGAACAGCGGGTCTCGGTGACTGTACGCACCAGCGACCCCGGGGTTGAAATCATTGATGACTGGAACGGTTTCGGCCAGACCCTGACCGCCAGCGGCACGACCCATTTTCGCGAAGTGCCGGTCGATCCGATCAACGTCATCCTGGCTGAAAACCGCTTTCGCTATTCACCGGCTTTTTACCAGACCGTGCACACCGCGACCCTGGCCGGAATTGGCCGGGCGCTGGCCGCAGAGACGGCCGGGCACGTGGCCAGGCGCACCCGCAGTTTCAGCAGCGGCAATGCCCCGCGTGTGGCACAGGATCCGCAAGTGCTGCAAGTGGTGGGCAACCTGCGCAGCGCGGCTTACACCGCGGGAGCCATCACGGCACTGAACGCGCAGGCCCTGCAACGCGCCCATGAAGCGAGCTTGAGCGACGACGAACAGGCGTTGACCCTGGCGGTGAACATCGCGGAACTGGAAGTGGCGCAATCACAAACCATCGTCTCGGACCTGATCATCAAGGCCAGTGGCGATTTGTTTGATGCGCTGAGTGCGTCGGCCACCCTCAAGCCATTGGGGCTGGACCGTTTCTGGCGTAATGCGCGGACGTTGTCGTCCCACAATCCGCGTATCTACAAGAGCCGGATCGTGGGTGACTTCGCGGTCAACGGCACACCGCCGCCTGCGCAATGGCGCATTGGTGTGGCGTAGGATAAAAATCACGAAAAACCCGTAGTCGCTGCCGAAGGAACGAGGCTGCGATCGAGCGCATAGCGGTCGCAAGACCGGTACACGCGGCGTGCCTGATAAACCGTGCAAGCTGACTTTACGACTGCTGCGCAGCCGGACGCAGCCTCGCACGGCTCGTCAGCGACTACAGATTCGCCACCCACCCGCGTGTAGTCGCTGACGAGTAGAACGAGGCTGCGATCGAGCGCGTAGCGATCGCAAATCCGGTACACGCGGTTTGCCTGATTAACCGTGCAAGCTGACTTTACGACTGCTGCGCAGCCGAACGCAGCCTCGCACGGCTCGTCAGCGACTACAGATTCGCCACCCACCCGCGTGTAGTCGCTGACGAGTAGAACGAGGCTGCGATCGAGCGCGAAGCGGTCGCAAATCCGGTACACACGGTATGCCTGATTAACCGTGGAAGCCGACTTTACGACTGCTTCGCAGCCTCGTTCCTTCGGCAGCGACTACAGGGGCAGGCCATTGGGCTCAATGACACACCAGCCCATCCCCAATCTTCAAGCTGTCCACCAGCAACGCATTGCTGCGCAAATCCCAGGCACGGGTCTGGCCGCCACGGGCCTGCCAGTCATGCATCGCCGCATTGATCAGCGCACGGCTCTGTTTGTCGGTGCGGCTCAGGTATACCCGCACATCACTGCTCGCCTTCAATGTCTGCGGCAACAACGTGTAGAAACGCCAGTCCGGCGCCTGTGCAAGCGCCTGCAAGCTGTTGCGCTCTTCAGCCAACAGGTTGCACTCGCCCGCCATGAACGCCACCGCGGCACGAATCGACGATACATAAGTTCGCAACTCGGCCCCCTGTTGCGTCAAGGTTTGCGCCCAGGGACTGCCAACGGCAATGCACACGCTTTGCCCCTGTATCGGGCGCCGGGGCGCATTGCGCAAGCCAATCAACGCACCCTCCCGGTACTGCACCGGCAACTTGCGCAGACTCGCCACCCGATCAGCCACCACAGGCAGTTTCAAGCTCCCGGCTATCACCAGATCGACACTGCCATCGTTAAACCCGGCCGTATCGGGCAGCGCCTGCAGTTGCACCTTCAAGCCAAGGTAAGACCCCAGGGCTTCGGCCAGTTGACTGTCCAGCTCATCCGGCTCGGCAACCAGGGCTTCCTGTCCCAGGGTCGGGCGCGGATAACTGCGTACGCCCACGCGCAGCACCTGGCGCTGTTCGGCCGCCTGCAACAACGGCCCCCGGGGCATATCGCCCGGTGCCACAGGCCATTGCCAGGCGACCAGCGCCACTGCGCCAGTCACCACTGCCGCCAACCACCTAACCACCGTGGCGCAAGCCCCGGCGCCAATAGGTAAAACGCCGCTCCAGCAAGGCCAGCAAAAAGTTCAGCAACAACCCCACCACCGCCAACAGCAGAATGCCTGCGTACATGCTGGGAATCTGGAACACTTCCTGGGAATTGAGCGTCAGAAAACCCAACCCGGAATGAGCCCCGATCATCTCGGCAGCCACCAGTGCCGTGATGCAATACGCACCCGCCAGACGAATCCCGGTAAAGATCGAAGGCGACGCCGCCGGCAGCACGATTTTGGTAAACAGAAACCAGCGGTTCGCGCCCATCGACAGTGCCGAGTTGATCAGCAACCCATCGACCTGCTTCACGCCGCTGATGGTACTCAACAGAATCGGCCAGAACGACGCCCAGAAAATGATCGCGATCTTGGACAATTCACCAATGCCCAAAAACAGGATAAACACCGGGAACAACGCCAGCGCCGAGGTCTGGCGGAAGAACTGCAACAACGGATCGAGCACACTTTCGACCCGTGCAAACCAGCCCATCATCAACCCCAGGCTGACACCCGAGGCGATGGCCAGCAGCAACCCGGCAAAAGAGCGAAACAGGCTGGCCTGCACGTGCTTGAGCAAGTCACCGCTGCTGGCCAGGTCCAGCACCGCACCCAACACCGCCGACGGCGGGCTCAGGTAGCCGGGATTGACGATCCCCAATTGCGGCAACGCCTCCCAAAGGGCCAGGAACGCCACAATGCCCACGGTGCTGTCGAACACCCGGCGTGAAGTCAATTTAAAGCCCATGGTCATACTCCAATCCGATAACCACCCAGAGTCGCAATGCTCTGCCAGTTCTGATGCGTCGCCGCTGCTGCTGGCTCACGGGTTAGGTCGGTCACTTCATCGCGCAGGGCCTCCCAGGCGCGCTGGCGATAGTGCACAAAGGCTTGGGTATTGCGCAGTTCAGGAAGGCGGGGGCGGGCCAGGTCGATATCGAAAATCTCTTTGATCCGCCCCGGACGCTGAGTCATCACCGCCACCCGATCCGACAGGAAGATCGCCTCGTCCAGGCTGTGGGTGATGAACACGATGGTTTTTTTATGGGTGTCCCAGATGCGCAGTAATTCGCTCTGCAAGGTCTCGCGGGTTTGCGCGTCCAGGGCCGCAAAGGGCTCGTCCATCAGCAGCACGTCCGGGTCGTAGGCCAGTGAGCGGGCAATTGCCACGCGCTGGCGCATGCCGCCGGACAACTCGTGGGGGTAGCGCGAGGCAAAACCGTTGAGCCCCACCAGCTCCAGGTATTCGCGGGCGGTTTCCAGTCGCTGTGCCTTGCCCACACCGCGAATCTCCAGGCCCACGGCGATGTTGTCGAGCACCGTGCGCCAGGGCAGCAGCGCATACCCCTGGAACACCACCCCCTGATTGCGGTTGATGCCTTGCAGGGGTTTACCGTCCACCAGCAGGTCGCCACCGGTCTTGTGGGCAAGCCCGGCGAGGATGTTCATAAAGGTGGATTTGCCACAGCCCGACGGCCCGAGGATGGACAGAAACTCGCCCTCGCGCACCTGCAAGTCGAACCCCTCCAGCACGGGCACCCGCTCCTCACGCCCGGCTTCGTCCCGTGCCTGAAACTCCATGTTCAGGTCACGGGCGATGATCTTGTGGGCCGCCATCAGGCGTGTCCCCGGGCAAATGGGTTGAATTCGTTGGTGTAGACATCCTTGACCCCTATCGAGCCTTTCTTGATCTTGCCTTCGTTTTCGAGGATGTCGATGTAGTACTGAATCGGCGGTTCGGTCACCACCAGATCGTCGATATAGGCAAAGCGCTCTACCAGTTCAAGCTTCATGCCGATGCGCTCGGAAGTGATCTTGCGGGCGTCGTCGGGGTTGGCATTGACCCAGTTGGCAGCACGGGCAATGGCATTGACCACGTCGCGGGTGGCCTCCGGATTCTCGCGGCTGAACTTGCCGAACACGCTGTACGGCGCCATGCCGCCCAGGCCGCCGTCCAGGTCGTAGTCGCTCCACAGCTTGCGCAGCGCCGGGTTGTTCTCGGCCCCCCCGGACGATGGCGGATGGATGATGGCAACGTCGATATTGCCGGTGGCCAGGGTTTGTTCGCCCTGGTTGTCCGGCACCACCACCCAGTTGATCTTGTCGACGTTGACGCCCTGCTCGCGCAGGTATTTTTTGGTCACGAACTCGGCGCAGGCGCCAAAGCTGTTGAAGCCGATGGTTTTGCCTTCAAGGTCCTTGGGTTTGAAGATGCCCGAATTGTCGCGCACGAAGTACTTCATGTGCGGGGCTTCCTGCAGCGTCCTGCCACCGGCGGCGACCACCTTGAGATCCAGGCCACTGGCGATGGCTGAAATCACCAGGGGCACCATGCGCGCACCGAAGTCGATTTCGCCGGTGCCGGTCAACGGAATGATCTGCGGTGCGGCGATGCGCCCGATGTACTTGGGCCGTGCGCGGGTGCCCTCGAAATAGCCGAGGGAATCGGCGACGTAGACCAGATCGAATGACGGGTTGTCCGGGTACTTGAAGTCCACGACCTGATCGGCGCGGCCCTTGATCACGGCGGCGCTTTTACCGGCGCCCGCGTCCTTTTTTTCGCAGCCGGGCAGCAGGATGCCGGCAGCACCGACTGCGCCCAGTACGGCGCAACTTCTGAGGAAAGCTCTTCTGTTGTTGATCGGGTTCATGCCCGCTCCTTATGGATTGAGTGCTGCTGTTGTGGGAGCGGGCTTGCTCGCGACGGCATCACCGTGATTCGACAGGCAGACCGCAGCGCCTGCATCGCGAGCAAGCCCGCTCCCACCCAAGACAATCAGGCTGTTTTCAGGGCGTAACGCGAATCCGGACGCGTCAGGCCGTAGTGCTCGCGCAACGTGCTGCCCGCGTACTCACTGCGGAACAAACCGCGCTTGCGCAAAATCGGCAGCACTTCATCCAGAAACACCTCAAAACCATCGGGGAACGCGGGCGGCATCACGTTAAAACCATCGGCCGCGCCACTGCGGAACCACTGCTCGATCAAGTCGGCAATCTGCACCGGCGTCCCCACCGGCACCCAATGACCCCGCGCACCGGCCAGGCGGTTGATCAACTGGCGCAAGGTGACGTGCTCGCGATCCACAATGTCGATAATCAACTTGAAGCGGCTGGACTGGCTTTCAACACCCTCGAAGTTGATCAGGTGACGGGGGAACGGCGCGTCCAGGTCCTGCCCGCTCAAATCCACCCCCAGCATGCGTCGCAGTTGCCCCAGGGACACATGGGGCAGTACCAGATCGTTGAGTTCATCGAACTTGCGCTGTGCTTCGGCCTCGGTGCTGGCGATGTACGGGCTGATGCCCGGAAGGATTTTCAACTGGCCAGGGTCGCGGCCCACCGCCTTGGCCCGGGCACGGATATCGTTGGCGAATTCGGTCGCGCTGTTCAGGGTCTGGTGAGCGGTGAAAATCGCTTCGGCATGCCTGGCGGCAAAGTCACGGCCATCTTCGGAAGAACCGGCCTGCACCTGCACCGGCCGCCCCTGTGGCGAGCGCGGCGAATTCAACGGACCCTTGACCTTGTAGTAGGCGCCCACGTGGTTGATCGAGTGCACCTTGGTGCTGTCGGCAAACACCCCGGCCGTCTTGTCCAAAACCAGCGCGTCGTCTTCCCAGCTGTCCCACAGATTACCGACCACGTTGACGAATTCTTCGGCCTGGGCGTAGCGGTCATGGGCCGAGGGGTGTTCATCCAGGCCGAAATTGGCCGCGGCGGCGGCCATTGAGGTGGTGACGATATTCCAGCCCGCACGGCCCTTGCTCAGGTGGTCCAGCGCGCTGAACGAGCGAGCCAGGTTGTAGGGTTCGCTGTAGGTGGTACTGGCCGTGGCAATCAGGCCGATACGCTGGGTCACTGCGGCAATGGCGGCAAGCCAGGTGACCGGTTCAAAACGGATGCGCAGGCCTTCACGGCCGCTTTCGGCCAGTGACGGCGAGTCGGCGAAAAAGATCGCATCGAGTTTTTCCCGCTCGGCACGCAGCGCCAGCTGCTGGTAGTAACCAATGTCCATCGACGATTCCGGCACCGACTGTGGGTGACGCCAGGCCGCTTCGTGATGGCCGTTGGGGTAGATAAACAGGTTGAGGCTGAGCTGACGTTCGGACATGTTCTGTTCTCTGAATTCAGGTGACGGAGGGGTTCAATGCAGTTCGGCGAAGTCGCTCAGCACGTCGTCGCGCAGGGCAATGAAACGGCTGTCGCTGCGGTTGCGCGGGCGCGGCAGGTCGATGTCGAGAATGCGCCGGATACGCCCGGGGTTGGGCTGCATGACCACCACGCGATCGCCCAGGAACACGGCCTCGTCCACATCGTGAGTGACCAGGATCATGGTGATTTTTTCCTTGGCCCAGATGTTTTGCAGCTCCCCCTGCAGGCGCGCACGGGTCAGGGCATCGAGGGCGCCCAGGGGTTCGTCCAGCAGCAGCACGCTGGGGCGATTGACCAGCCCCCGGGCGATGGCCACACGCTGGGCCATGCCGCCGGAGATCTGATGCGGGTAGGCGTCGATAAAATCCTGCAGGCCCACCAGCTCGATATGCTCGCGCACGGTGTCGCGTTTTTCCTTGGCGCTCAGGGGCGAGTTCTTGAGCGCGACCGCCACGTTCTGCTCGACGTTGAGCCAAGGGAACAAACGGTGATCCTGAAACACGATGCCGCGCTCCAGACCCGTGCCGTCGATGGGTTGGCCATTGAGCAGGATGCGCCCCTCGTACTCTTCGTCCAGGCCAAGAATCAGGCGCAGCAGGGTGGACTTGCCGCAACCGCTGGCGCCGACGATGCTGATGAATTCGCCGGGGGCGATGTCGAGCTGGATATTGTCCAGTACCTGCAGTTGGCTGGTGCTGCCCGGTCGGGAAGCAAAGCGCTTGCTGATGTTTTCCAGGGTCAGGCTGTTATTGAGCATGCTGCAATCCTTCTGAAAGTGCCGATCAACGCGGGTCAATGCCGTACAGGCGCTGCATCCGTCGCTCAAAAATCCGGGCCAGTGCATTGAGGCTCCAGCCCACCAGGCCGATGACCACCATGCCGAACAGCACCAGGTCCATCATGAAATGCTCGCTGCCATCGATCAGCGTGTTGCCGATGCCCTCCCCCGACACCAGCAGGTATTCGGCACCGATGGTCGCCAGCCACGAATACACCAGCGCCAGATACAGCCCGGTGAAGATCGACGGCAAGGCGGCGGGTAACATGACCCCGACGATGGTTTGCCAGCGGCTGAAGCGGTAGACCCGCGCCACTTCCAGCAGGTTGGGCGGCACATTGCGCAGGCCGTCGCAGGTGTTCACCACCACCGGCACCAGCGCCGCCAGTGACAGGAACACCACCTTGGCCACATCACCCAGGCCAAACCACACCGAGATCAGCGGGATCCAGGCGAACAGCGAAATCTGCTTGAACGTGTTGAAGCTGGGGCCCACCAACCGCTCGAAGTAGTGCGACAGGCCCAGCAGGCAGCCCAGCACCAGACCCAGGGTGGTGCCGATAAAAAAGCCGCTTAGGTTGCGCGCCAGGCTGGCGCTGATCGCCCGCCAGAACTTGCCTGAAGCTATCTGGTCCCAGGCCGTGGCCGCGACCTTTTCCGGCGAGACCAGCAGACCGGACTGGCTCCAGCCCATGTGTGAAGCCAGCCACCACAGGGCGACGGCGCTGATCGGCAATACCCAGCCGCGATAGCGACGGCTGATGCTGCTGCCATGATTGATTGCCAGGGCGCTACTCATGACAGGCGCCCCGCTACAGGTGCGCGGCCACGATTGAGGCGCCGCTCGGCGTGATCAAAACCGCGATCGATCAACAGTCCGATCGCACCGACCACCACCACCGCCGCCATCACCAGATCCAGCTGGAACAGTTGGCGACCATACACAATCAGGTAACCCAGCCCTTCGCTCGACGCCACCAGCTCAACCACCACCAGTGACAGCCAGGCTTTGGTGAAGCCAAGGCGCAGACCGGTGAACAGGGTCGGAATGGCCGCAGGCAACACGATGAACACCACGCTCTGCCAACGGCTGAAGCCGTAAGCCCGACCCGCTTCCAGCAACCCTTTGGGGGCCTGGTGAAAAGCCTGCAAGGTGCACAGCGTGATCGGCACCATCGCGGCCTTGGCGATCAGCACATACTTGAGCGGCTCGCCGATGCCGAACAGCAGCAAGGCAAACGGCAGCCAGCCCAGTACCGGTATCTGCACCAGAGCATTGAAGGTGGGAAGCAGATAATCCTCGACGGTTTTCGACAGCCCCATGGCCAACCCCAGCGCCACACCGACAGCGGCGCCCAGGGCAAAGCCGACCACCACCCGTTGCAGGCTGGCGGCCGCATTTATCCACAGGTCGCCTGACGTGAAGAGGTCCGACAGGGTTTCATAGACATAGGCGGGCGGCGGCAGCACCTGCTCTGAGAGCAGACCCAGTTCAACCCCCACGTACCACAGGCCCAGCAACGTCAGCGGCAGCAGCCACGGCAACGCCTTGTCACCCAGTCTTGAAGCCCAGGCCGATGTGCGGGGCACCTCGACCTTGCGTACGGGCCGGGGCGGTGCGGGTGGCAAGCGCTTGACGTTGGCCTTGGGTAGCGCCGGTGCGTACTGCTGGGGTGTGACGGTCTGTGCCCTGGCCATGTGCGTGGCTCCTTAGCTACTACAAAAAACGGAGTTCCTGTTGGCGACCTTGTGGGAGCGGGCTTGCTCGCGATGCAGACGACACGGTCTGTCTGGATAACCGCGTCGATTCAATCGCGAGCAAGCCCGCTCCCACAGGGGTATGCAGTTACTTGCCCGCTACCGCATTGCCTTCAGGCTGCTTGCCATCCGGGCCATAGGCCGTCCAGAAGGTTTCAAGGCCTTTGGCTTTGAGGGCCGCCTGCAGGTATGAAGGCTCAAACCAGCCATCGATACTGACCGGACGACGGATCAACTTTTCGTCCTTGGCCTGCTCCGCCACCGCCTTGTAGCGGCTCAACAAAAAGGGATCGATCAGCGGGGAAGCCTTGTCGCGGATGCTGACCCCGGCAGAGTCGGCGCGCAGCGACTCAACCGGTTCGTTGCTCTTGGCCCACTCGGCGAAAACGGCCTCACGGTGGTCTTCTTCGGACGTCCATTTCGCAGCGTCCACCAGGGTGTCGACAACCTTCTGTACATTGGCCGGATGCTCTTTTTCATAGGCCCCGCGAACCACCAATGCGGTCTGGCGGGTGTAACGCACATCCTGGGTGGGGTTGTCGTAAATGATGTCGATCAGGCCCTTGTCGCGCAGCTTGAACAGTTCACGACCGCCAAAGGCGGCATCCACGCCGTTGGAAACCAGCGCTGCCTGAGTGCTGCCGGTATCGAGGTTGATGACCTTGATATCGCGCTCGGTCAGGCCGTGCTCGGCCAACAGGTTGATCGACACCAGATGGCCGTTGGTACCGCGAAACACCGCGACTTTCTTGCCTTTGAGGTCATCGATACTTTTGATGTCCGAGCCCTTGGGCACGGCCAGATACAGATTGGCCCTCACACCCAGGGCCGCCAGCAGCTTGGTGTCCAGGCCGTTGGCGCGTCCGACCACGGCAGGCAGATCGCCCTGATAGGCGAAGTCCAGTTGCTGGTTGGACAAGGCTTCGTTGACTGCGGGGCCAGCCCCTTTGAAGAAGAACCACTGCACGTCGGTTCCGCTTCCGGCGAAAGCCTTTTCCAGCAGTTGCTGGTTGCGCACGATCCCGAGGGTCGAGCCACTGAACGTCACCGGATCACCCCCACCGGCGGTGGCTACACCGATCCGTAAAACATCGGCCTGGGCCAGCGGCACAGCCATGACTGCTGCCAGCGCGGCGGCGATGCGACCTTTGCGAAACAGGGATTTAGCGTTGAATGAGGCCATGGGCTGGTTTTCCTGGGAGCGATGGGGTTCGGCCGGTCAGGCGGCGAGGTGTTTTTTGTCGGCTTCGGTTTTGGGCGAGCGCGTCTCAGGCGTCGGCTTGAGCGCCTGGCTCAGGCGACCGTCCACACCCACCGGCACGTCGCCGTCGATGGTGGTGCGGCGCACGATGCGCTGGGCATCGCCGTAGTCGTTGATCGCAATATGCTGCGTGGCGCGGTTGTCCCAGATCACCACATCGCCTTCCTGCCAGCGCCAGCGCACGGTGTTGTCGACATGGGTAATGCGGTCGTGGA
Source organism: Pseudomonas sp. NKUCC02_KPG (assembly GCF_019345465.1). Taxonomy (GTDB): domain Bacteria; phylum Pseudomonadota; class Gammaproteobacteria; order Pseudomonadales; family Pseudomonadaceae; genus Aquipseudomonas. The sequence continues at coordinate 70,508 of NZ_JAHKRC010000011.1, read as the reverse complement.
ACAGGCGGATCAGTTGTTTGGAGTCATTGCTGCTAACACCCTGCAGTTCTTTTACAAAGTGGCCCAACAACAAACTTCTTTCGCCGGACTCAGGGTGAACGCGAACCAGGGGATGTTCGGTTTCATACACTTGGGCGGTGAACTGTTCGCGATAACGCTTAAGACCCGACTCATCGGTATCGCGCGGCGCGGCATAGTCATACACATTGGTATGCAAGGCACGCAAACTGTCGGCCAGTTGTTTTAAAGGCTCTGGCAAGTCGGCATAGGCCGATGCGGTATTAGCCCACACGGTATCGCCGCCATAAGGCGGAATGACCACACCGCGCAAGATGGAAATCTTTGGGTAGTTGGCAACAAAGGTCACATCGGTGTGCCAGGAGTTGGCGCGGGTTTCCTTGGCATCCAGATGCAGGATGGCGGCGCTTTTCTCGGCAGAGCGCACGGTCGGATGGGGCACCTGATCACCGAAGCGTCGAGAGAAGGCTTCATGTTCGGCGTCATCCAGATGCTGATCACGAAAGAACAGAACTTTGTATTTCAACAGTGCCTGATTAATAAACTCGAATGATTCGGCACTGATATCCCCGCCCAGTTTTATGCCTTCAAGTTGTGCACCAATCCGACCTGCCACAGGTTTTACTTGAATAGTCATTGCGCCACTCCTGCCTCACGAGTTGTTGTGGACAGATCATAAAGGCATAAAAGCAGCGCTGACTAATCACTATTTAATCTAAAGATAGATGAGCACTTTTATAGAACTCAACCCGTTTTAACGACTTTAAATAGTTATAAGTTTTTTGGTTGTAAGGTCATAACTGATTAAGTGAATGAACCTGAAACCAGAAGCTAAAGGCTCACCAGTAGGCTGGTTTGTCGGCTGGTTTTTTGCGGGTGGGTATACGTGCAGGGAACTGATACCGGGCCAGTTCGGCGTTAGTGACCACCTGTCGCATCCAGTTCACGTACTGCTTCAACGAACCCGGAGCCGTTCGCTGAATGCCCTCACGGTGAGGCAGGATCACTCCTAGCTGCAGTCCGGGGAAATCCTCCCTGAGCGCCCTTAAAGCCGGGGTCATATCGGTATCGGCAGATACCAGGACAAGCTGCTCTACACGCAGTTCAAGTGGTAACGCGGCCTGCCGGGCCGCAAGCCGGTACATACTGATGGCGATATGAACGTCCGTCTCTTTCTCTTCAAGCTTCCAGATCTCAACCTGGTCATCTCTGGACGCCGCAGTGGCCTTATCAACAAAACGCGGCGCCTTGCCTGATTCAAGCTGGTGACGTCCGTAATACACATCGACACCCCGTGATATCAGCGCACGAATGTAGGTGTCCTGGGCCTCTTTTTAGGCAATGCCACGGCTGGCCAATGAGGGTTTGACGCCGGAGGTGAAAAAACTCACAGCAGCAAGCGTGCTGTCGCAGTGTTCGATACGGATGATATGAGCCAGCAGGGCAGGAAGATCCAGCCACTTGTACGGAGTGCCGGCCAGCAGGCCGTAAAACACGTTGTAGCCGTCTACAAAGCACGCTGTACGCAAGATTTCCTATCCCTGGAAACGAAAAAACCGGCCCTGGGCCGGTTTTTTCACCCCAACGGCCAGCGAACTGAATCACTGCGTACGGGGCTGAGTAGTGGGCCGATTATTGCGCAACACCGAGCGCAACACAAGATGAATTCGGGTGATCAGATGCATGGGTAAAGCGAGCGCTACTGTCGCAAAATCGAACAGTGTGCGGGCGGTTTCGTTTAACACAATCCGTGTCAAGTTAAGCCCGGGGCTGGTTTGTGCCTATGGCGGCTTAATGTCTTCAGAACATATGAACAACGCAGACCACTCAACCGCCCAATGGCACTTGCAAAAGAAACGGGCAGAGGCAAGTGTAATGACAAATGTCATTACACGAGTCAAAGCCATGGCCTCCATCAATATCCGCATCGACGATGAACTCAAAGCTCGCGCTTACCAGGAACTTGAGCGCCTGGGTGTCACCCCCTCGGAACTGGTCCGCCAGGCATTCCAGTACGTGGCCGAACGCGGCCAACTGCCCTTTCGCCCCATGCTGGTGACAGAAGAAGACGAAGCCCTCATCAATACCGTGCGCGAACGCCTGGCTGCGCCGCAAAGGCTCAAGGTGACACTGGATGACCTTTGATCTTGAGTTACGGCAAATCCAGAGCCCTGTAAAAACAGGATTTCAACTGGGTTAACCCCTCTGGCATATGCCTTGCACCCTCGCAGTATGCTTTTGCCAAGGTGCTGCCTCCCATGAACGAATCACTCGCCGGCCCTCTGGCCTGGGTCAACGGCAGCGATGCCCCGGAAAAAACCGAAATCAACCTGGGTTTTATGGCCCTCACTGATTGCGCCTCGGTGGTGGTGGCCGCCACTCAAGGCTTCGCCCAGCCCTTCGGCCTGACCCTTAACCTCAAGCGCCAGTCGTCCTGGGCCAGCCTGCGGGACAATCTGGTCAGCGGCCAGCTCGACGCCGCCCACAGTCTGTACGGCCTGATCTACGCCGTGCACCTGGGCATTGGCGGCGTGGCAGCCAACGACATGGCCGTGCTGATGGGGCTCAATCAAAACGGCCAGAGCCTCAACCTCTCCCACGGCTTGCAGGCCCAAGGCGTGATCCGTCCTGAGGCACTGCAACAACACGTGCACCAAAGTCGCGCAAAACTGACTTTCGCCCAGACTTTTCCCACGGGAACTCATGCCATGTGGCTGTATTACTGGCTGGCGAGTCAGGGCATTCACCCTTTGCAAGATGTCGACAGCGTGGTGGTGCCGCCGCAACAGATGGTCGCGCACTTGCAAGCCGGACGGATTGACGGGTTTTGCGTCGGCGAGCCCTGGGCCGCCAGTGCGGTGGAACACAATATGGGGTTCACCCTCACCACCACTCAGGCCCTGTGGCCCGATCATCCGGAAAAAGTCCTGGGCTGTACCCGCGCCTTCGTCGAGCAGTACCCCAACACCGCCCGGGCGCTGGTCATGGCGATTCTCGAAGCCAGCCGTTTTATCGAGCAAAGCGACGAAAACCGTCGCAGTACCGCACAGTTGCTGAGCGCCCCCGAGTACCTGAATGCACCCGTCGAGTGCATCGCGCCGCGTTTGCTGGGCGATTACAGCGATGGCCTGGGCAATCACTGGCAAGACCCCCACCCGTTGCGCTTTCATGGCGACGGTGAGGTCAACCTGCCCTACTTGTCCGACGGCATGTGGTTCATGACCCAGTTCCGCCGCTGGGGCTTGTTGCGCGACGACCCGGATTACCTCGGTGTCGCCCGTCAGGTTCAGCAACTGGCGCTGTACCGCGATGCCGCCAGCGCTGTGGGTGTGAACGCCAGTGGAGCCGACATGCGCAGCAGCCAACTGATCGACGGCAAGGTGTGGGACGGCTCTGACCCCGCAGGCTATGCACGAAGCTTTGCGCTGCATGCCATGAGCGCCAGCGCTCCCCTTCTAGCCCGTCGTTGACTGGAGCCTGCCCATGCTGCGTATCTTGCTGATCAACGACACGGCTAAAAAAGTCGGCCGCCTCAAAGCTGCGCTGAGCGAAGCCGGCTTTGAGGTGATCGACGAATCAGGCCTGACCATCGACCTGCCCGCGCGCGTCGAAACGGTGCGCCCGGATGTGATTCTGATCGATACCGAGTCACCCAGCCGCGATGTGATGGAACAAGTGGTGCTGGTTTCTCGAGACCAGCCACGGCCAATTGTAATGTTCACCGACGAGCACGACCCCGGCGTGATGCGCCAGGCAATCAAGTCCGGGGTCAGTGCGTACATCGTCGAAGGCATTCACGCACAACGTTTGCAGCCCATTCTCGATGTGGCCATGGCCCGCTTTGAAAGCGACCAGGCCCTGCGCGCCCAACTGCACGCCCGGGACCAGCAGTTGGCAGAGCGCAAGCGCATCGAACTGGCCAAGGGCCTGTTGATGAAAATGAAAAGCTGCAACGAAGAAGAGGCCTACACCCTGATGCGCCGCCAGGCCATGAGCCGTCAGCAAAAGCTGATTCAGGTCGCGGAACAGATCATTGCCATGAGCGAGTTGCTGGGCTGACACCCCCTCTGGGTTGGCACACTTCTCGCTAAGCAATCCCTACCGGTAACCAACGGCGGTTGCCACACCCAAGACAAAGACGTCGCTGACCTCATTCGCCCATCGCGGATCAGGTAGCGGCGTTTTTTCGTTTTGGCCCTGCTGGCTCATGACTCCTTCTCGAAACGATTAACCGTTGAGGTGCGCGATGAATTCAAGCTTCTGGAAATCCGGCCATACCCCGACCCTGTTCGCAGCCTTTCTCTATTTCGACCTGAGCTTTATGGTCTGGTACCTGCTCGGGCCGCTGGCGGTGCAAATCGCCGCCGACCTGCACCTGACCACCCAACAACGCGGGCTGGTGGTGGCCACGCCGATCCTGGCCGGGGCCTTGCTGCGCTTTGTCATGGGCCTGCTGGCGGATCGCCTGTCACCGAAAACCGCCGGGCTGATCGGTCAGGTCATCGTGATCGGTGCGCTGTTCGTCGCCTGGAAGCACGGCATTCACAGCTACGAACAAGCCCTGCTGCTGGGGCTGTTCCTGGGCATGGCGGGCGCCTCGTTCGCCGTGGCGCTGCCGCTGGCCTCGCAGTGGTATCCGCCACAGCACCAGGGCAAGGCGATGGGCATTGCCGGTGCAGGCAACTCGGGCACGGTGTTCGCCGCCCTGCTGGCCCCGCTGCTCGCCGCCGCCTACGGCTGGAGCAATGTGTTCGGTTTTGCCCTGATCCCGCTGGTGCTGTGCATATTCGTATTTGCCGGGCTGGCCAGGAACGCTCCCGAGCGGCCTAAAGCCAAGTCCATGGGTGATTATTTCAAGGCCCTGGGCGACCGCGACAGCTGGTGGTTCATGTTTTTCTACAGTGTGACGTTCGGTGGCTTTATCGGCCTGGCCAGCGCCCTGCCCGGCTATTTCAACGATCAATACGGGCTGAGCCCGATCACCGCCGGTTACTACACAGCAGCCTGCGTCTTTGGTGGCAGTTTGATGCGACCTTTGGGCGGCGCTCTGGCGGACCGTTTCGGCGGGATTCGCACCCTGCTGGGCATGTACACCGTAGCGACCATCAGCATCGCGGCAGTGGGCTTCAACCTGCCAAACTCCTACGCCGCACTGGCACTTTTCGTCTGCACCATGCTGGGTCTGGGTGCCGGTAACGGTGCAGTATTCCAATTAGTGCCGCAGCGTTTTCGTCGTGAAATCGGCGTCATGACCGGTTTGATCGGGATGGCCGGTGGTATCGGCGGTTTCGCCCTGGCCGCAGGCATGGGGGCAATCAAGCAAAGCACCGGCAGTTATCAGCTGGCCTTGTGGTTGTTCGCCAGCCTGGGAGTGCTGGCCTGGTTTGGCCTGCATGGGGTCAAGCGCCGCTGGAGAACCACCTGGGGCTCGGCTGCCGTGACCGCAGCCCGCGTGTAAAGCCGTCATGAGCCTGCAACTGAGCTTCGCCCACGCCAGCGCCATCGGCCCGCGCGCCGAGAATCAGGACGCGCTGCGCGAGGTCACGCCGGTGCCGCTGCTGGCCGCGAGCAAAGGCTATTTGTTCGCCATCGCCGATGGTGTCAGCCAATGCGCCGATGGCGGGCTGGCGGCCCGTTCGACCTTGCAGGCGCTGGCGCTGGACTATTACGCCACGCCTGAAACCTGGAGCGTGGCCCAGGCACTGGAGCGCTTGCTGCTCGCGCAAAACCGCTGGCTACAGGCCAATGGCGGCGGGCAACCGCTGCTGACCACGGTCAGTGCCCTGGTGCTGCGCGGCAGGCGGTTTACCCTGGCCCATGTCGGCGATTGCCGGGTGTACCGCTGGCACGGCGAGACCTTGCAGCGCATCAGCGAAGATCACGTCTGGGATCAGCCGGGCATGCAGCATGTGCTCAAGCGGGCGCTGGGGCTTGATCAACATCTGGTGGTGGATTTCCTTGATGGGCCGCTGCGTCAGGACGAGACCTTTGTGCTGCTCAGTGACGGCGTCTGGTCAACATTGGGCGATACCGCCATCGCCGCCATTGTGCGTGACCTGCCCGACCTGCAAAGCGCCGCCAGCACCCTGGTCAATGCCGCGCATCGGGCAGGCAGCCAGGACAACGCCAGTGCCCTGCTGGTAAGGGTCGACACCCTGGGCGAGAGCGACATCGGCGATGCCTTGATGCAATTGCAGCAATGGCCATTGCCCCCCGCCCTGAGGCCTGGGCAGCACTTTGAGGGCTGGCAGGTCGAAAGCCATCTGGGCCAGAGTCAGCAATCACTGCTCTACCGGGTACGGGACGCACAACAACAGCCCTGGCTGCTGAAAACCCTGCCGGCCCGCCTGCACGACGATCATCAGGCAGGGCAGGCCTTGCTGTCGGAGGAATGGTTTCTCAAGCGGGTGGCCGGGCGGCACTTTCCTGAAGTACACCCGGCCAATCAGCGTCAGCATCTGTACTACGTAATGCGTGAATACCCTGGCATTACCCTGGAAAAACTCTTTGCCAAGGATGGGCCACTGCCCCTGGCGCAATGGCTGGACCTGGCCGAGCGCCTGCTGCGGGCCGTAGGGCTGCTGCACCGGCGGCAGATTTTTCACCGCGATATCAAGCCGCACAATGTGCTGCTGGGTGACGACGGCGAGCTGCGCGTGCTGGACTTCGGGCTGGCCTACTGCCCGGGCCTGTCTGAGGATCTGCCATCGGCGCTGCCCGGTACTCCCAGCTACATCGCTCCGGAAGCCTTTCGCGGCGAAAAACCCGCCGCCCGACAGGACCTGTATGCCGTGGGCGTGACCCTGTATTACCTGCTGACCGGGCATTATCCCTACGGTGAAATCGAAGCTTTCCAGCGCCCGCGCTTTGGCGTGCCGGTGAGCGCCAGCCGATACCGCCCCGACCTGCCGGAATGGATTGCCCACAGCCTGGAACGCGGTGTTGCAGCCGATCCGCAGCTGCGTTTTGAAACTGCCGAAGAGTGGTTGCTGCAACTGGAGCAGGGCGAACGCCAGAGCCTGAACGTACGCCCCAGACCCTTGCTGGAGCGAGAGCCGCTGATGGTGTGGCGGGCGGTGGCGTTGATGTCGTTGTTGATCAATCTGGTGCTGATGTTTTTGCTGCTTCACACCTGACAGCCGCTCGAAAACCCTGTAGTCGCTGACGAGCCGTGCGAGGCTGCGATCGGTGTGATGCGGCACATCGATCGCAGCCTCGTTCTACTCGTCAGCGACTACAGGCGTAACGCTCCAACATCGGGCGCGGCGCTTTCATTCGGTGCATAAAACCCTCACCTCAACATTTCATCGCCCTTTAAACACAGGCCCTGGCAACTTGGCACAACCGCTGCATTAGCTCTTTCATCAATCATAAAACCCGGTCTTCAACGACGAAGAACAGGTTTCCCGAGAGAACGGGACAAGGACAAAGGTGTCCTCGCCAGGTAACTGGCGGGACACCTTTTTTGTTTGCGTACGATTTGTCGAGCATGGCCGCGGAGAACCTGATGAAAAAACTAAAACTGGTGATGATCGGCAACGGCATGGCCGGGGTTCGTACCCTGGAAGAATTGCTCAAGCTGAGCAGCGAGCTCTATGACATCACGGTCTTCGGCGCCGAACCCCATGCCAACTACAACCGCATCCTGCTGTCCCCCGTACTGGCCGGTGAACAGACCTTTGATGAGATCGTGCTCAACGATCTGGACTGGTATCTGGACAACAACATCACGCTGCTGCTCAACCGCAGAGTGGTGACGATCGACCGGGTAAAACGTCGGGTCATTGCCGACGACGGCACCGAGGCCGAATACGATCGCCTGCTGATCGCCACCGGCTCATCGCCGTTCATTCTGCCGATCCCGGGCAACACCCTGGACGGCGTCATCGGCTACCGCGACATTGCCGACACCCAGGCCATGATCGACACCGCCAAAACCCACACCCATGCGGTGGTCATCGGGGGCGGCCTGCTCGGCCTGGAAGCAGCCAACGGCCTGATGCTGCGCGGCATGCATGTGACCGTGATCCACAACGGCGAATGGCTGCTGGATCGCCAGCTGGACCGGGTCAGCGGCCAACTGCTGCAAGACGCCCTCGAAGCCAGCGGCCTGCATTTTCGGTTGTGCGAGCAGACCAGCGCCCTGCACGACGCGGGCAATGGCCGGGTCGGGTCGGTGGAGTTCAAGAGCGGCCAGATCATCCCTGCCGACCTGGTGGTGATGGCTGCAGGCATTCGCCCCAACATCGAACTGGCAGAGCGTGCAGGCATCCCGTGCAGCCGCGCGATTCTGGTCAACGACACCCTGCAAACCTACGACCCGCGCATTTACGCCATCGGTGAATGCGCCAGCCATCGCGGTATCGCCTATGGCCTGGTGGCTCCCCTGTTCGAACAGGCCAAGGTCTGCGCCAATCACCTTGCGCAATTGGGCTTTGCCCGCTACCAAGGCTCCGTCACCTCGACCAAGCTGAAGGTCACGGGCATCGACCTGTTTTCTGCGGGGGATTTCATGGGCGGTGAAGGTACCGAAACCATCACCCTGCGTGATCCCATTGGCGGGGTCTACAAGAAGCTGGTGATCAAGGACGACGTGCTGGTGGGGGCCTGCCTGTACGGCGACACCGCTGACGGCAGTTGGTATTTGCGCCAGATCCGTGAGCACCACAGCATTGACGGGATCCGCGATCATCTGATGTTCGGTGAAGAGGTTCTGGCCCTGGGGGAAGTGCGCTGATGAACCGCCAGATCACCGCCTCCACCTGCTGCTATTGCGGGGTCGGCTGCGGCGTGCTGATCGAGCATGACGGCGAGCGCATTCTCGGCGTCAGCGGCGATCCGGCCCATCCGGCCAATTTCGGCAAATTGTGCAGCAAGGGCTCGACGCTGCACCTGACCGGCGACCTCAACGCCCGCGCGCTGTACCCGCAACTGCGCCTGGGCAAGGCCCTTGCCCGTGGCCGCACCGACTGGGACAGCGCCCTGGATCACGCCGCCAGCGTGTTCGCCGCCACCATCGCCGAACACGGCCCCGACAGTGTGGCGTTTTATATCTCCGGGCAGTTGCTGACCGAGGACTACTACGCCTTCAACAAACTGGCGCGGGCGCTGGTGGGCACCAACAATATCGACAGCAATTCGCGGCTGTGCATGTCTTCGGCCGTGGTCGGCTACAAGCGCAGCCTGGGCGCCGATGCTCCGCCTTGCAGCTACGAAGACCTTGAGCTGAGCGATTGCGTGATGATCGTCGGCAGCAATATGGCCTACGCCCATCCGATACTGTTTCGCCGACTGGAGGAGGCAAAAGCTCGGCGCCCGCAGATGAAAGTCATCGTAATCGACCCGCGCCGGACCGACACCTGCGATCTGGCCGACCTGCATCTGGCCATTGAACCGGGCTCCGATGTCGCTTTGTTTCACGGGATTTTGCACCTGTTGTTGTGGGAAGACTGGATCGACCGCGACTTTATCAAGGCCCACACCCAAGGCTTGCCCGAGCTTAAAAACCTGGTACGCGATTACACCCCGCAGATGGTGTCGCAGCTCTGCGGCATCAGCGTCGAGCACTTGCAGCAATGCGCCGAGTGGGTCGGCACTTCGCCGAGTTTTCTGTCGCTATGGTGCATGGGCCTGAACCAGTCCACCGCGGGCAGTGCAAAAAACAGTGCGCTGATCAATCTGCATCTGGCCACCGGGCAGATCGGCCGTCCGGGTGCAGGGCCGTTCTCCCTGACCGGTCAGCCCAATGCAATGGGCGGGCGCGAAACCGGAAGCCTGTCCAACCTGTTGCCCGGCCACCGCGAGACCGCCAATCCCGAGCACAGGGCCGAAGTCGCTGCCTACTGGGGCGTTGAACAACTGCCGCACACCACCGGCCTGAGCGCCATCGAGCTGTTCGAGCAGATGGCCAGCGGCAAGATCAAGGCGCTGTGGATTGCCTGCACCAACCCGGCGCAATCCATGCCGGACCAGACCGCCGTGCGGGCGGCGTTGCTGGCCTGCCCGTTTGTGGTGTTGCAAGAGGCGTTTCATACCACCGAAACCGCCGCCTTCGCCGACCTGCTGCTGCCCGCCGCCAGTTGGGGCGAAAAGGACGGCACGGTGACCAACTCCGAGCGGCGTATTTCCCACGTGCGCAAAGCCATCGCAGCACCGGGGGAGGCCCGTTCCGATTGGGCAATTACTGTTGATTTCGCACAGCGTCTGGAAAAACATCTGCGCCCTGCGCAACCCGGCCTGTTTGCGTTTACCCACGCTGCGCAGGTGTTCGACGAGTACAAGTACCTGACCCGAGGGCGTGATCTGGATTTGTCGGGCATCAGCCATGCCGTGCTTGACGCCCTCGGCCCGCAGCAATGGCCCTTCCCTGTCGGCGCCCGTGAAGGCACTGCGCGGTTGTATCTGGACGGGATCTTTCCTACTGCCTCCGGGCGGGCACAGTTTGTCGCCGACCCGTATCGGGCAGCCAAGGAGCAGCGCGATGCGGGCTTCCCGCTGACCCTGATCACCGGCCGCCTGCGCGACCAATGGCACGGCATGAGCCGCACCGGCACTGCCGCGCAGTTGTTCGGTCACGTCAGCGAAGCGGTGTTGAGCCTGCACCCGGATGAACTGCGCCGCCATCGCCTGCAACCCGGTGACTTGATCAGCCTCAAAAGTCGACGCGGGGCGGTGATCATGCCGGTCAGCAGCGATGACAGCGTGCGGCCGGGCCAGGCGTTTTTGCCGATGCACTGGGGCGACCGCTTTCTCAAGGGCGGGGTCAACACCCTGACCCTGCCAGCGTTCGACCCGCTGTCCAAACAGCCGGAGCTCAAACACAGCGCCGTCAGGCTTGAGCCGGTGCAATTGCCCTGGCAGCTCTTCGCCCTGATAGAAGGCAATGTTCAACAGAAATTCGAGACATTGCGCCCGCTCTGCGAAGCTTTTTCGTATGTGAGTTTCAGCCTGACGGGCCGCGAGCGCCCTGCGCTGTTGATCCGTGCGGCCAGCGCCAGCGCGCCAGACCCGCAACTGCTGCACGACATCGACCACGCCCTGGGGCTCGACGAGGGGCCGGTGCTGGCTTACGACGACCCCCGCCGTTGCATTGGCAAGCGGGTACGCATCGACAATGGCCGCATTACTGCCATTCGTCTGGCTGGCGAAACCCTGGCCCAGCACTGGCTGCAAAACCTGTGGCAGGAAGGGCGCGCCGATGAACACCTGCGCCGCTGGCTGCTGGCGCCATTGAGCGCGCCACCCGGCAACGGCGATACCCCGGCCGCGGGCAACAAGATTGTGTGCAACTGCAAGAACGTCAGCCAGGGCGCGATAGGCGCTGGCATTAACCAGGGGCTGGACTTGCAGGGGCTGAAAAATACATTGGGCTGCGGAACGCAATGCGGCTCCTGCGTCCCGGAAATCAAACGCTTGCTGGCTGCCCAGGCGCAGCTGATCGCCGTTATCTCGTGAGGAAATCACAATGAGTGCAAAAGTCTGGCTGGTAGGTGCAGGCCCGGGTGATCCGGAGCTGCTGACGCTCAAGGCCGTGCGCGCCCTGCGCGAAGCGGATGTGGTGCTGATTGACGATCTGGTCAATGACGCGGTGCTGGAGCATTGCCCGGCTGCCCGAGTGATTTCGGTGGGCAAGCGCGGTGGCTGTCGTTCGACGCCACAGGCGTTTATTCATCGCCTGATGCTGCGTTATGCCCGTCACGGCAAATGCGTGGTGCGGCTCAAGGGCGGTGATCCGTGCATCTTCGGCCGTGGGGGCGAAGAAGCCCAGTGGTTGCGCGAACACGGGGTTGAGGTGGAACTGGTCAACGGCATTACGGCCGGGCTGGCGGGCGCCACGCAATGCGCGATCCCGTTGACCCTGCGCGGCGTGGCCCGGGGCGTGACGCTGGTGACGGCCCACACCCAGGATGAGAGCCAGGTGAACTGGCAGGCGCTGGCACAAAGCGGTACCACTCTGGTGGTGTACATGGGCGTGGCCAAATTGAGCGAAATCCGCGAGCAATTGCTGGCGGGCGGCATGGCGGCGGATATGCCAGTGGCCATGATCGAAAATGCCTCCCTGCCCCACCAGCGCGAATGCCGCAGCCATCTGGGCGCGATGGAGCAGGATGCCCAGATGTTCCAACTGAAAAGCCCGGCGATTCTGGTAATTGGCCGTGTGGCTCAACAATTGGCAGACCTGAACAGCGGGAGCGTGATCTCAAACGACCCCCTCGCCCCTACTGTTTACCCCGTTAGCCCACCCCACCCAGCGGCAAACAGCATTTGACTGAGCCGAATCGACCCCCGCCGTCATCCCGGTGTCACGGGGGTTTGTTTCCTTGACGGGCATTCAGCCTTCGAGGAGTCCCCATGATTCGCCCCACGTTACTGGCACTCGCGCTCTTATCCGTGATCAACAGCGCCTGCGCCGAACCCGGTCCGCCACTGCCCCATTCCCCCGGCGCACCTTATGCAGCCAGCAGTCTGGCGGACCGTATTGTGCTGACGCCGGGTGCCAATCCCGCTCGGGAAATGGCCGTGACCTTTCGCACGGACACCTGCCAGCTCACCAGCCAGTTGCAGTTGGCTGTGGCACTCGACGGCCCGCAACTGGATAAAGCCGCACGCGTGATCGAAGGCATCCCCCTGAGCCTGGAGACCGAGAACGGCGCCGCCCTTTTCCACCAGGTACGCCTGCACGACTTGCAACCGGACACCGCCTACGTGTATCGGGTCAAGGGCACCGATGGCTGGAGCGAATGGCTGCAGTTCCGTACCGCCGCCGAGGGGTTCAAACCGTTCAGTTTTATCTACATGGGCGATATGCAAAACGACATTCTGTCGCTGGCCTCGCGCAGTGTTCGCCAGGCGCTGCAAAGCGTCGCCAACCCGGCGCTGATCGTTCACGCGGGCGATCTGGTGTCGCAACGCGACGACCTTGTGCATGACGATCAATGGGGAGAATGGAATCAGGCCGGTGGTTTTCACTACGGGATGATTCCCCAGGTGCTGGCCGCCGGAAATCACGAGTACCTGGACAGCTTCAACCCCGACGGCAGCGAAAGCCGTACCCTTGGCCCGCACTGGAGCCGCCAGTTTGCCCTGGCGCAAAACGGGGTCGAAGGGCTGAAAAGCACCACCTACTTTGTCGACTATCAGGGCGTGCGTTTTATCGTGCTCGATGGCACCTCGGCCCTGGACATGGGCACCCTGGCCCAGCAAACCCGGTGGCTTGAGCAAAGCCTGAAAACCAGCCGTGCCCGCTGGAATATCGTGGTCAGTCACCAGCCCGTCTTTACCTGTGCCCGCCCTGAAGATACCGAGCCGTTGAAGCTCGCCTGGAAGCCTGTGTTCGAGCGGTACGCGGTGGATCTGGTGTTGCAGGGCCATGACCATTGCTACAGCCGTGTCACCGATGAAGCCGGGCGTGTGGCATCGAAGGCGGCCCGCGCGGGCGGCAAGATTCAGGGTCCGGTGTATATGGTGTCGGTGGCCGGTTCCAAGATGTATGGCCTCAATGACCGGGCACAACAGCAGCCGGACCGCAGCGCCGAAGAAACCCAGCTGTACCAGACCATCGAGGTGCAGGACTCCCGCCTGAAGGTGCGCAGCTATACCGCGGCGGGCACGCTGTATGACGCGTTTGACCTGGAGCGCGACGCCAGAAACCGCAACCATCTGCGCGAGCCGGTGAAGTCCCTGCCCGCTGAGCGCGCCTGCACGCAAACGGCAGGCCCCGATGGTTTTGTCTGCAGCTCACGGGCCAAATAAGTCGCTCACCGGTAGTCGCTGCCGAAGGAACGAGGCTGCGTTCGGCGACGAAGTCGTCGTGAAATCAGAGTCTGCGGTGTATCAGTTAAATCATGGACTCAGGTTTTACGATTGCTTCGCAATCGGACGCAGCCTCGTTCCTGCGGCAGCGACTACAAGTTTCGGCTACATATCACTGTTCAGGTGATCGGTGCCGGGTTGAACAGGGTGATGTCGTTGTGCAGTTTGTGCTGCTCGGCCCAGGTGTGTTTTTTACCGCTGGCGACGTCCAGGTAGTAATGGAACAGTTCCCAACCCAGGTCTTCGATGGTCGCGCGCCCGGTGGCGATGCGGCCGGCGTCGATATCGATCAGGTCCGGCCAGCGCTGTGCCAGTTCGGTGCGGGTCGACACTTTCACCACGGGGGCCATTGCCAGCCCATACGGTGTGCCGCGCCCGGTCGTGAACACGTGCAGGTTCATCCCGGCAGCCAGTTGCAAGGTGCCGCACACAAAGTCGCTGGCAGGCGTCGCACAAAAAATCAGCCCTTTGCGCGTGAAACGCTCGCCCGGGCCAAGCACGCCATTGATCGCGCTGCTGCCGGACTTGACGATGGACCCCAGGGATTTCTCGACGATATTCGACAACCCGCCCTTCTTGTTGCCCGGCGTGGTGTTGGCGCTGCGGTCTGCTTCGCCCTTGGCCAGGTAGCGGTCGTACCAGTCCATTTCCCGCACCAGCTCTTGGGCGACGGCCTGGGTCTCGGCACGGGAAGTCAGCAGGTAGATGGCATCGCGCACTTCGGTGACTTCGGAAAACATCACCGTTGCCCCCGCACGCAACAACAAGTCCGAGGCATAACCCAGCGCCGGATTGGCGGTGATCCCGGAAAACGCATCGCTGCCGCCGCATTGCATGCCCAGGATCAACTCAGACGCCGGTACGGTTTCGCGACGGCGCTGATCGAGTTTCTTGAGGCGGACTTCGGCCAGGGCCATGATCTGCTCGATCATCTCGGTAAAGCCGTGGCTGGAATCCTGCAGGCGGTACAGCCACGGATCGCTCAGGTCCACCGAGCTGTCGTTTTCGTGCATCACCTGGCCGGCCTGCAATTTCTCGCAGCCCAGACCGATGACCAGCGCTTCACCGCCCAGATTGGGGTTGCGCGCCAGGTTACGTACCGTGCGGATCGGGATATAGGCGTCGGTGGCGCTGATCGCCACCCCGCAGCCGTAGCTGTGGGTCAACGCAACGACATCGTCGACATGGGGGTAAAGGGGCAGCAGTTCTTCCTTGATCCGCTTGACCGCATGGTCCAGCACGCCGGTCACGCACTGCACGGTGGTGGTGATGCCCAGAATATTGCGCGTGCCCACGGTACCGTCGGCGTTGCGATACCCTTCGAAGGTGTAGCCCTCAAGGGGTGCCTGCGCGGGCGGAACATCCGTGGACAGCGGCAGGCTGTCCAGGGGCGGGGCGGTGGGCATGCGCAGCTGGTCTTCGTTGACCCAGCTGCCCCGCGCAATGGCTTGCAGGGCGTAGCCGATGATCTGGCCGTAGCGAATCACTTCGCCGCCCTGGGGGATGTCTTCCAGAGTGACTTTGTGGCTCTGGGGCACAAAGTCCAGCGTCACGAGGCCATCCGCAAACACAGTACCGGCCGGTACGCCCTGGTCATTGACCACGACCGCAACGTTATCCAGCGGGTGCAAGCGGATCGAGCGCGGCGAATCAGAATGTTCAATCAACGTCATGATGCCGCTCCTCAAGAATTCACAGGTTTAAGTTCAGCGGTTTTCGGGTCAGTGGTCGGTGGCTCTTTGAGCACCACACGCTTGATCGGCCCGACGATGACCAGGTAGCTGAACACTGCCATCAATGCGTTGCAACCGACAAACACCAGCGCCCATTTGAACGAGCCGGTGGTGCTGATGATGTAACCGATGACGATGGGAGTGGTAATGGAAGCGAGGTTGCCAAAGGTATTGAACAGGCCACCGCTCAGACCGGCGATCTGCTTGGGCGAGGTGTCGGAGACCACGGCCCAGCCCAGTGCGCCTACGCCTTTACCGAAGAATGCCAGGGCCATGAAGCCAACCACCATCCATTCAACGTCCACATAGTTACAGGCCACGATGCTGCTCGATACCAGCAGGCCGACGATGATCGGCGCCTTGCGGGCGAACGTCAGCGAGTGGCCTTTGCGCAGCAGGTAATCGGAAATCACCCCGCCCAACACCCCGCCGATAAATCCGCAGATTGCAGGCAATGACGCAATGAAGCCCGCCTTGAGGATGGTCATGCCGCGGTCCTGTACCAGATACACGGGGAACCAGGTCAGGAAGAAGTAGGTAATACCGTTGATGCAGTACTGGCCCAGATACACACCGAGCATCATGCGGTTGGTGAGCAGTTGACGTATGTAGTCCCATTTGGGTCCGTCAGACTTTTTGCCTTTCTGGTCCATATCGACCATGCCGCCGTTTTCAGCGATGTACTTGAACTCTGCCTCGTTGATGCGAGGGTGTTCACGCGGGCTGTAGATCACCTTGAGCCAGATGCCCGAGAAGACGATACCCAGGATGCCCATGACGATGAACACATGCTCCCAACCAAAGGAGTAGACGATCCAGCCCATCAACGGTGCGAACAGCACAGTGGCGAAGTATTGCGCCGAGTTGAAGATCGCGGACGCTGTGCCACGTTCTGCCGTAGGGAACCAGGCCGCAACGATTCGGGCGTTTCCGGGAAAAGAGGGTGCTTCGGCCAGACCCACCAGAAAGCGCAGCATAAACAGCGCAACGACCGCTGTGGACATGCCGAACTCACCGATAAAGCCTTGCAGCACGGTGAACAGAGACCAGGTGAAGATGCTCAGGGCGTAAACTTTTTTGGAACCGAAACGGTCGAGGAGCCAGCCACCGGGGATTTGTCCGGCCACGTAGGCCCAGCCAAATGCGGAGAAGATATAACCCAGGGTTACGGCATCGATGCCGAGGTCTTTTTGCAGGCTGGAGCCTGCGATGGCGATAGTTGCACGGTCTGCATAATTGATTGTGGTCACCAGGAAAAGCATGAGCAAAATCATATAACGGACATGCGTCGGCTTGGTCGCTTGCATGTTGTACTACTCCCACTGTTTATTTTTATGCGCGGGTGAATCTATTTTTTTGATGTAGCTGACTTACAGTTTCTACAGATAAATGCGCTAGCCGACGGTCGTAATCCTTCACACAAAAGGCCGCTGATTTCTCAGCGGCCTTGGCTTTTGCTTACTGCGGACCTTGCTTGTCGATCAAGGCAGCCAGTGCCTCGTACTCTTCTGGCAACAAGTCGGTCAGTGGCGTACGCACCGGGCCTGCACTGTAACCTGAAATAGTGGCGCCAGCCTTGACGATGCTGACCGCGTAACCGGATTTGCGGTTACGAATGTCCAGGTAAGGCAGGAAGAAGTCGTCGATGATCTTGCCCACGGTGGCGTGATCTTCACGGGCCACGGCGTGGTAGAAATCCATCGCGGTTTTCGGGATGAAGTTGAACACCGCCGAGGAGTAAACCGGTACACCCAGCGCCTTGTAGGCGGCAGCGTAGACTTCGGCGGTCGGCAGACCGCCCAGGTAGCTGAAGCGATCGCCGAGGCGGCGACGGATCGACACCATCAACTCGATGTCGCCCAGGCCATCCTTGTAGCCGATCAGGTTCGGGCAACGCTCGGCCAGACGCTCCAGCAGCGGCGCGGTCAAGCGGCAGACGTTACGGTTGTAGACGATCACGCCGATTTTCACCGACTTGCACACGGCCTCAACGTGGGCGGCAACGCCGTCCTGGCTGGCTTCAGTCAGGTAGTGCGGCAGCAGCAGCAAGCCTTTGGCACCCAGGCGCTCGGCTTCTTGAGCGTACTCGATGGCCTGACGGGTCGAACCGCCTACACCGGCGAGGATCGGTACGCTGGTGGCGCAGGTATCAACGGCAGTTTTGATCACTTGCGAATATTCGCTGGCTGCCAGGGAGAAGAACTCACCGGTGCCGCCTGCTGCGAACAGGGCCGAGGCGCCGTACGGGGCCAGCCATTCCAGGCGCTTGATGTAGCCCTCGCGGTGGAAATCACCTTGAGCATTGAAGTCGGTTATCGGGAAGGACAACAGACCGGAAGAGAGGATGGACTTCAGTTCTTGTGGATTCATTATTCGAACACCCTGGGAGCACGTTGTGATGAAAAATACGTAAGCACTTCGCTACGTCGTACGTCATCGTACAACTTAAAAAGATAACGTCAATATCATTTCGTGCATTCGTGTTCAGCGGCGTCTGAATTTGGCCTGATGAAAATCACAAAGCCCGTCTAATACGGGCTTTGTGAGAGTTGCGCAGGGTTGAAATTTAATTTCAGAGAGGAGGTAGGTTGTCTGAGAACAACCGTTTCATGCGCCTGACCTGTAGTCGCTGAGGAGCGAAGCGAGGCTGCGACCGGCGTGATGCAGCACCCGTAAAGCCTAAGGCTGCGGTCTTGCAGTCTGATCCTGCGACGGCTTCGCCGCCGATCGCAGCCTCGCTTCGCTCCTCAGCGGCTACAACGATTACAAACGACTACCCGCGTTGCGCTTCTGCTTCTTCATGGGCATGACGCAGGCGTTCGCGGCTGTTGGTCAGGTGCAGGCGCATGGCCGCACGGGCCGCTTCGGAATCCTGACGGGCAATGGCCTGGTAGATTTCTTCGTGCTCGCGGTTGAGCCGGGTCATGTAGTGCTGCTGGTCATCATGGGCCAGACGCGCAGAATTGAGACGGGTACGCGGAATGATGCTGGTGCCCAGGTGAGTCATGATGTCGGTGAAGTAGCGGTTGCCCGTCGACAGCGCAATCTGCAGGTGGAACTGAAAGTCCGACGCCACGGCATCGCCATTGCGTGCCGCGTTTTCATTCAGGGCATCCAGCGCTGCACGCATCGCTGCCAATTGTTCCTCATTGCGACGCTGGGCAGCCAACCCGGCAGACTCCACTTCAAGGCTGATACGCAGTTCAAGAATCGCCAGCACATCGCGCAATGTGACGACAGTCGCCGGGTCGATCCGAAAACCGCTCGGGCTCGGCGTATCCAGCACAAAGGTGCCGATACCGTGGCGGGTCTCGACCTGCCCTGCCGCCTGCAAACGAGAAATCGCTTCGCGCACCACCGTGCGGCTGACGCCGTGCGCCTCCATGATCGCTGACTCGGTAGGCAACTTGTCGCCACGCTTGAGCTTACCGTCGCGGATCTGCTCGGACAGCACCGTCACCAACTCTTGCGCCAGGCTACGGCGCTTGCGAGGGAGGCGGGGTACGTCGATCTGGTTATCCATGTTGAACATTTTTCTCGAAATCAAAGGGGTCAGGGGCACTTCATGAAAGCAGCTGAAAAATCGCCCTGACACACCGGACGTCCGTGCTGCTGTGCTCCCGCATGGATGCATCATAGCTCAAGCCGGTTGTACGATCACCCGCTGACACAGGTGAACGCAAAACCTGCCGCCGCCGTCTTGCCTGCGATGCTGCCCGCGGGCTTATCAGGCCGTCTGCGGCGAGGACTCATCCGCTTGACGCTCACTCACGACAAACGGGTCGTCCGGGATCCAGAACAAAAACGGGTCCTTGGCCGGCCGGTTGTCATAAGGCCGACTCCCCTCCTCCTGCGCTGATGCACCGGCACGACGAAAGCCATACACCTGGCGCCGCTCGACATGAATGCTCGGAGCCGCCCCTTCCCCACTGGCAGGCTCGATGTTCATGGCCTTCAAGGTGGCCAGCAAATCTTCAATGATCATCTGGCGATTCAACGTGAACGCCGACGCGAAGCAGCGCCAGAAGCGCCAGCCCGCACGCTCCAGAATGCGCTGGCGGCGCATGTCGCTGTCCCAGCGGTCCGGCCCGTGAAAGCGGTCGCCATCACACTCGATCGCCAGGCGGCTGTCGTTGTCCCCCTCCACCACCATGTCGATCCGATAAGCCCCGACGCCAACCTGCGGGATAACCCGATAACCGCGCTGCGTCAGTTCATCGTACATATCGCGCTCGAAACCCGATTCGCACAACTCGCGCAGATCGCTGACCTGCGCGGCATCCTGCGTAAACGGGGTCTCAAAGTGTTCAATCAGGCCTCGGCGCAAACCATCGACCGCACTCAGGTCGGTGAGCTCGACGCTGCGCACCAGATACATTCGGTCCCGCGCCCGCGACGCGGCCACATTGAAGCGCTGGGCAATCGAGTCGCGGCTGTTGGCAAAACAGTCGCCGGGGCTGGCCACCATCGACAGGAACATGATGTCCCGCTCCTTGCCCTGGAAAGTGCGCGCATCGCCACAGCTGATCTGGAACTGGGTGATCACTTCTTCACCCAGCTCCTTGGTCAGCATCTGCATGACTTTTTGCGCCTGCTCGGCCCCCAGCAACGAGACCACGCCAATGCTGCGCCCCGCGATCTGCGGCATGGCAATCAGGCGGCGGATTTCCTCGACAATCACATTGGCTTCGCCGAGGTTGAACTTGCCCTTTTTCTCCCCGTCCATTACCCGCAAATCCACCAGCGGCGGGTCCAGGCGCTCGGTCATCATCGGCAGGCGCAGTGGCTTGAGTTCGTGGTTGTAGAACTCACGCTTGGAGTATTCGATGATCGGCGCCACGCAGCGGAAATGCTCGCGCAGCATGGTGCCGCTCTTGGCAAACACCACTTTGAACAGGTCGTACAGCGAACGCTCGGGGGACATCAATGGCCGGTAGAGCCCGACCTGATTGCCCAAGAAGCGCGCCATCATGTTCTGCACACGCTCTTCTTCCATGCCGATACCGTCCGGCGAGACTTGTTTGTCATCGCCCACCACCAGCACTTTTTTCGCCCGCAACAACGCTGGCAGTGCCGTCAGGTCAGACTGGGACGCCTCATCGATGATCACCAGATCAAAGGCACCGTACTGGGCCGGCAAACTTTCGCAAATGCGGTAATGGGGCATGATCCAGCACGGGATCGCCGAGATCGCCACATCGGCGGCCAATCGTGCGTCCTGCCGGTAACGCCCGGCACGAACGCCCGTCCCCTTGCCGATTTTGCGGATCGCGGTGCGGTACAACTCCAGGGCGGCCCTGACACTCGGCGTGGCGTTCTCCGACAACCGCAGCCAGGTGCGCTTGACCACCGCATCCTGATACAGGCGCGACAGGTTCAGCTCCAGTTCACCGCGTAATGTGAACAGGCGCTTGAGGTCTTCGCGCCCGTCGATACTGTCGAGGTAACGCGCCAGACGGCTCAGGCGCCACACCTCCAGGCAGTTGTCCGGGAGCAGGTCATCCACCGGCTCCAGGCTCGGTTCGTCGCGCAAACGGGCGGCCCAGATCAGGCCGCCGCTGTGTGCGATGAGGTCCGTCACCTGTTGCACCGTGCCGAGCGCACCCGTCAAAGCCAACACCCGGCGCAGCTCGTCCATCAGTTCGGACCACTGCACCTGAAGTTCGGCGGTCGTCACCTGCGGCTGACCCAGACTGGTGTCCAGAAACCCTTGCAGGCGCTCGCTCACTGCACCGCCACAACCGGCCAGTGCCGTGTTGAAGGTGTGCTTGATGGCCCAGGTAGCCGCCAGTCGGTGACGCATCAGGTGATGGCGCAAAAAGCCTTCGCCCTTGCCCAGTACCGCCTCGTCACTGCGCAACTGACTGACGTCGGCCCAGTCCACGAGCAGGTGCCTGAGCTCGGTTTGCGCACGGATTTCGCCCTTCTCGGCGCGGACAATATCGCCGTACTGTTCGATCACCCGGGCCGCCGCCAGCAGTTGCTCGGCATCGGTTTCAAGGGTCGGCAGCGGCATCTCGCCAGCCAGTGCATTCCAGCGCAACAGCAACGTTCGTCCCAGTTGCTGGAAGCGCACAAATGCCTGCACGTGCACCCAGTCCTGATCGTTCTGCGGCTTGCTGCCCAGCACCAGAATGGCGTCCAGCAACTGTTTCTGGCTGCCCTTGCCGATCAGGCCGGACAACCCGAACGGGCGTCTTCCCTGGGCCAGGTTATCGATGGCGGCCACCACTTCGGGCTGCGCCTGGAGCTCGAATGACAAGCTCACCGGCCGGGCTACAAATGCCTTGCGACCTGTCAGCGCCGCTTCGATCTCGCCCTTGAGGCTGTCAAAAAGCCCCAGCACATCGGCATTGGGGTTGCGCGACAAGTAGGCCTGCATGGCCGGCACCCACGGGTGCTCTGCGCTTTTGAGCTGCACTCGCAGTGCCTGCAACTGCTCCAGGTGATCCACCAGAGCCTGTGCCTGCTCCAGGGTCTGCGTGCTGGCGTCCAGCAAACGCGGCACCTCGCCCGTGCTCTCCTTGTGCTGCAACTGGCTTTCCCGGGCCAGATCCTGATGGACCTGAATCAGCGTTTGCGCATCCGGGAAGTCGGCCAGTTGCGGGACTTTGTGGCCCAGATAAGCCAGCGAATCCTTGAGTTCAAGCCGCGCTTCACGCAAGGCGATGATGTCTTGCAGGCTGAAACGCGGGCGATGTTCGTCCCCCACCCCGATCTGATCGGCAAAGCCGTTGATCTCGTCTTGCGCCGCAGCGACCTGCAACGCGGCATGGGTCGGGCTCAGGCGTTCGCCGTCGATTTCCAGGTCTGACAGGTTGCGTTCGGCCCAGTGGGTAATCTCACGGTCGACACTGGTCATCTGACCGTGGAGGGTATTGATTTCGTCGTCAATCTGGCCGATTTCGCGCTTGTACAGCGACCGATCAATCCGCTGGACCTCAGCTGAGATTTTCTGAATGGCGAATTCGAACTGCTTCATGCCGTCCGCTTCGCTGCTCAGCAGGCTGATTGCCAGCGGGCGAATGTCCTCGGGGAGCTTTTCCTGCAGCACGGCCAGTGCCGGGTCTTTCATCGACGTCACCAGCACCCGCTTGCCATTGGCCAGGTAATGGCTGATGACGTTGGCAATGGTGTGAGTCTTGCCGGTGCCTGGCGGGCCCTGCACCACAACCCCGTCGTGCATCTCCAGCAACTGGATGATTTGCACCTGTTCGTCGTTGTAAGGCTTGGGAAAGTACAGTTCATGAACCTTGGTCCCAGGCGCATCGCCACCTTGGGAGCCACTGACGTAGGACAAACCCCGGAACGGGGGCAGGACTACGTCCTCAAGCACGCTGGAAGGTTCGGTCAAGATCGCCTGCAAGGCCGGTGGTAATTCACCGATTGCCTCGATCTCGCCTTCAAAGCGGCCCAGGTCTTCAATAAACATATTGCTGTCGCGGGTGCGGGCAAACAGGATCCAGGTGTCTGTCACGCATAGATGCTCGGCGGCCTTGGGCACCGAGCGATCGCCCTCGGCAACCGTCACCGGCAAAAACTGCCCCTGAGCATCGAGCAATGAAGAGGCAGAGCGAATCACCGGTTCATGACTGGAAGGATTGAACGGGCTGATTGCGGCCTGCTCTTTCTTGAAGAAATCCTTGGCCAGGGTCGCCAATGCCCCTACCCCCGGAATATCGGCGGCCACGTAGGCGTCGACTTCCAGCCGGGGCTCAGCGGCGCGTGGGCGGACTTCGATGGCCATTGAGTCCGGGTTGATGGCTATCTCGACCAACTGGCTGATCAACGGGTAGTGGATGACGCCAACCGCGGGATGTTCCCACGTCGAAACGCCCAATCCCCAGACCAGTTCCAGTTGCGCATCCCCCAGATTGCCCTGCATCTGCTGCACCAGCAAAAACAGTTCGGCATAGAGTTCGATGCTTTTACGCCGCAGTTTTTCCTCTGCGGCCCACAGTCGCCAGGCAGTTTGGCTATAGGACTTGAACTGCGCCCTGATCTCGCCAGCGTCCAGGCAATCCTCAAGATTCACCCACTCATCCACCGGGGCGTCTTCGCTGAGCTCAATGCCGACCGCGGTCAACCGCGTAAGCTGCGGCTCGGACAACAGGCCACTGTTGATCAGCGCCTCACGTGTCACCCGAAGTTTTAGCGCAGGTTCGGTTTGCGGCGTGCCCTTGAGTTCGATCCACAGCGCCAGCAACGGGCTCAAGGGCGCGGGCGGGCGGGTCTCGTGCAAACGCTCAAGCCGCAACCAGACTTCATCTTCGTCACCCTCCAGCACATCCAGGCTGACACCCGGCAGTGCCCGCAGCTTTTCTTCGCTGGCACTGAATGCGTTGTGTTGGTTGACGGTCAACGCTGGCCGCTTTTGCATGAGTGCCGTCTGTTTTACAAATTCAATCAGACCGGCGAGACGTGCGCGTACTGTATCCATGTGTGAGCTGAACCACTTTGATAAGGGGGGCGCATCGAAAAAATGTGAAAGCGCCTGGAGAAAGCGAAAATTCCTGCAATGCCCGACACAATACAGAGGTTCAAGTGGTATTCAGATACATCATTTTGTAAAAACCACTCGCTATAAAAGACGGCCCGGTTATTCCCGATAAGGTCGCCCGTCATGCCTGCCTCCCCCCAACGCCTTGCGCTCGCCATCGCGCTATTGAGCTCAAGCACCGTTGCTCCGCTGGCACTTGCCAGTGACACCCTCCTGGACTCACCCGGCACCAGCGCACTCAACCTGAGCGCCAGCGATACGTTGACAGTGACCCCGGCCGCAAGCCTGACCACTGCCAAGGTGGCCGTCACGCTCAAGGGCAGCACCAGCGGCCCGGGCGTGATAATCGACAACGCAGGCAGCCTGATCTCGACGGGCGGGCGAGCCATCGACAGCAGTGGCAGTGCAAGCGGCGAGCGCAACTACAGTATTTTCAACCGCAGCGGCGCGACGATTCAGGGCAGCAACGATGCCCTGCGCATCGACACCCCGTTCAGCAGTGGCAGTGTACTGATCGACAACAGCGGCACTATTCGCTCCACCGATAGCGGCCAGGCCATCGACCTCGACGCGGTGCGCAGCCATGACGTCAAAACCACCCTGATCAACCGCGAAGGCGGGCTGATTCGCGGTGAGTTCAGCGACGGCATGAAGACCGGCTCCAACGCCACGATTCTCAACTACGGTGAGATTTCCACAGGCGACGCCCTGAACGACGACAACAAGTTCGACGGCGTCGACATCGACTCGGCAACCGGCGTGACGGTGACCAACTACGGCACCCTCTCGGGCGGGCGCCACGGCATCACCACCGACCTGGGCGCAACACTGATCAACTATGGCGACGTCACCGGGCGCAACGGTTCGGGCTTCGGCTCGGACGGGGATGGCACCGTGATCAACCACGGCACCATCACCGGCGCCTACTCCGGGCTCAAGCCCAATGGTGACGGCGATGGCGTGGATATCGACCTGATCGCCCATATTGAGAACTACGGCGTGATTCAGGGCACCGGCGCCGGTGGCGTCGACAAGAACGGGTTTGCCAATGGCAGCGAAGGGATCGCCCTGGGCGGTGGTTTTATCTACAACGCCCTGGGCGCACGGGTCAGCGGCGCCAACAATGCGGTGCTGGTGGATGACGGCAGCGATGGATCAGGGCTGGCCGCCACCACGTTGATCAACAACGGCACGATCCAGGGCCAGGACGGTTTTGGCGTGAAGTTCGTGGGCGAGTTCGAGGACGTGGTCTTCAACAATGGCCTGATCAGTGGCAGCAATGGCCAGGCGCTGGACCTTGGCGGTGGCAATGACCGCCTCACGCTGGGCAGTGCCAGCCGCTTCGACGGCCTGGTGGACGGCGGCAGCGGTTACGACCGGGTGTCTCTGGATGACCCGGCCGGTGGCCGCTTGGGCAACAGCCGGAACTTCGAATGGCTGGACGTCAAATCCGGCAGCTGGACACTCACCAGCCAGAACGATTTCAGTGACGGGGGCGAGATTTTCAGCGGCGCCCGCTTGGTCAATCAGGGTGCCATCAGTGGTTCCCTCACCGTGGACGAAGGTGGCATTTACGCCGGGAGCGGCAGTGTCGGCAACCTGCTGGTCAACGGCACGCTGCAAACCAGCCCGCAATTGGGCACCGCGACCATCACCCATGACCTGACCCTGGGCAGCGGCGCGACCCTGGCCTACGGGGTCAATGCCGATGGCAGCAGCGCGCCGGTGCAGGTCGGCGGCACCGCCCACCTCAACGGTGCAACGCTGGCCATCAATGCTGGCAGCGGCACCTACCCGTGGCTCAGCCAGTACCGCGTGCTGAGCGCTGGCACCCTCGACGGCACGTTTGGCAACGTCACCAGTGACTATGCCTTCCTCACCCCGACGCTCAACTACACCCCCACCAGCGTCGAGCTGACCTATGCCCGCAATGACGTGACCTTTGCCGAGTACGCCAGCAGCGCCAACGGCCACAGCGCCGCCATCGGTTTGAGCCAGCTCAAGGCGGGCAACGCGTTGCATGACGCCCTGCTCAACACCAGCACACAAGCGGCGGGGGCGGCCATTGAGCAACTGGCCGGCAGCAGCAACGCCAGCCTGAGCAGCGCCACTCTGGGCGCCACGTCCCAGGTGGGCAGCAGCATGTTGGCAGCCATGCAGTCCGTGGGCTCAGGCGCCGGTTTGCGGGTCGCCAGTGCCGCTCAGGACACCCCTGCCCTGGCCGCCACCGGCCTGCCGCCCGGCGTGCGCAACCTCAATGACCCGAATGCCCAGGGCCGACTCTGGCTCCAGGGGCTGGGCAGCTATGGCCGACTGGACGGGACACACGGCAACAGCGACCTGACCCAACGCACCAAAGGCGGCGTGCTGGGCGCCGACTGGGCCCTGACACCGGACTGGCGCATGGGCATGCTGGGCGGCTACTCAAAAACCAATGTGGATAGCAGTGCTATGGAGGGCACGGTCAACAGCTGGCATGCGGGTGTCTACGGGATACGCCAGAGCGGTGCGCTGGCAGTGCGTCTGGGCGCGGCCTACAGTGGCCATAACGGGGACAGCAAACGCAGCGTGGCGTTTAACGGTTTTATCGACCAGCCCAAGGGCGATTACCACGCCAGCAGCCAGCAGGCTTTTGCCGAGCTGGGCTACGCCCTGGGCAGCGGTCGCTTGAGTGCCGAGCCGTTTGCCAACCTGGGTTATCAACGCTACCAGCGTGACCACTACACCGAAAAAGGCGGTGCGGCCGCGTTGAGCGTCGACAAGCAGACCCAGGACAACTTCAGCAGTACCCTGGGCGTGCGCCTGGCCCATTTGAGCCAACTGGAAAACGGCATGAGCATCACGCCCCGCCTGAGCGCAGGCTGGAAGCACACGTATGGTGATGTCAGCAGCTCAACAAATCAGCGCTTTGTGCTCGGCGGTTCTGCGTTCAATGTCGAAGGCAGCGCGCTGGATCGCAACAGCCTGGTGCTGGAAGCCGGGCTGGATATTGGCGTGTCGGCCCGCCAGACACTGGGCGTGGGCTACACCGGCGACATGGGTAGCAACAGCCGCACCCACGGGTTGATCGGGCAATGGCAAATGAGTTTTTGACCCGCTCCCACAGGTGATGGACAGATGCACAAAAAAAGGCCCTCCCCGAAACCGGGGAGGGCCTTTTGTTTAACGCCGGGGTTTAGCCCAGGTTAACACCAAAGTTCGAAGCCAATGGCGCCAGGCCACCCGCAAAACCCTGGCCGATAGCCTTGAACTTCCACTCTTCGCCATTGCGATACAGCTCGCCGAATACCATCGCGGTTTCGGTCGAAGCGTCTTCGCTCAGGTCAAAGCGTGCCAGCTCTTTGCCGTCTGCCTTGTTCAGAACGCGGATGTAAGCGTTCGAAACCTGGCCAAAGCTTTGTTTACGGCCATCAGCGTCGTGGATGGTGACCGCGAAAGCCAGTTTCTTGGCTTCTTGCGACAGACCCGCCAGGTTGACGTTCACTTGTTCGTCGTCGCCATCGCCAGCGCCCGAGCGGTTGTCGCCCTGGTGCACAACGTTGCCGTCCGGCGAAGTCTTGTTGTTGTAGAACACAAAGCTGCCGTCGTTCAGCACTTTGCCGCTCTCGCCAACGATGAACACCGAGGCGTCCAGGTCGAACTCCTGGCCATCAGTCACACGCGGATCCCAACCCAGGCCCACAATCACTTCGGTCAGGCCCGGAGCTTCTTTGGTCAGGGAAACGTTGCCGCCTTTACTCAGACTTACTGCCATGTTCGTGAACCCTTATATGAAAAGTTGATGGGGTGCAGATTAGAATTTCAGACCGTAGCTTTCAGCCAATGGCTTGAGGCCGCCGGCAAAACCTTGACCCACAGCGCGGAATTTCCACTCGGCGCCATTGCGATACAGCTCGGCAAAGATCATCGCGGTTTCGGTGCTGGCGTCTTCAGCCAGGTCATAACGCGCCACTTCGTTGTTGTTGTCCTGGTTCACAATGCGGATGAACGCATTGCGCACCTGACCGAAGTTCTGCCTGCGTGCATCGGCTTCGTGAATGGTCACGGTGAACGCGATACGGTCGATGTCAGCAGGTACTTTGGACAGGTCGACCTTGATCGCCTCGTCATCGCCGTCGCCTTCACCGGTACGGTTGTCGCCCGTGTGCTCAACCGAGCCGTCAACGCTTTTGAGCTGGTTGTAAAAAATGAAATCGGAGTCAGCGCGGACTTTACCGTCAGCCTTGAGCAAGAAAGCGCTCGCATCCAGGTCGAAGTCTTGACCATCGGTGGAACGAGCATCCCAGCCCAGACCCACGAGGACTTTAGTCATCCCCGGAGCTTCTTTGGAGAGGGACAGGTTGCCGCCTTTGGAAAGGGAAAGTGCCATGTGTAATTCTCCTTAATAATGTGCGATCAAGCGTTCGTGTCGTTTTTAACGTCGGATTGCTCTTCTTCCTTACCTGGAAAGATGATGCTGGCCACAATACCGATGGCCAATACCACCAACACCACTATCAGGCTGGTGTTTGGATCAATGCTGATGCCGTGGCCAAACAGGTGATCGGTTGCGTTCAGGGCCAGCTTGCCGGCGATAAAGAACAACAGCGCGATAACCGATTTTTCCAGGTGTACCAGGTAGCGTTTCAGCGCTTCGAGAACGAAGTACATGGTCCGCAGGCCCAGAATGGCGAACATCATGGCCGAGTACACGATCAGGGGTTCACGGCTCACGGCAATCACTGCCGGTACGGAGTCGAAGGCAAACAGAATGTCTGAAACTTCAACCACGACCACACACAAAAACAGTGGTGTCGCAAAAAGAGCGCCCTTGCCTACAAGGGTCATTCCCTTGTTCTGCGGCTTCGTGATCTCTTTTTCAAGCTCTGTGCGCGAAACAAAGAAATTATGTCCGTGCAGCTTTGGCCAAACCGGGAACAGTTTTTTCGCAAAACGGTAGGCAATGTGCTTGGAGTAATCCTCCTCCTCATCTTCTTCCTTGCTGCGCAGCATCATGATCGCCGTCCAGGCCACGACCACCGCAAACAGCACTTCGACCCAAGGGCCAAACGCCAGCAGACCGGTACCGATCGCCACGAAAATCAGGCGGAAGACGATGGCGCCGATGATGCCCCAGTACAGAACACGGTGACGCAGCGCGTCCGGGATCTTGAACCAGGCAAAGATCGCCATGAACACGAACAGGTTGTCGACGCTGAGGACTTTTTCCAGCGCGTAACCGGTCACGAACAGGCTGGCCACGCTTGGGCCGTGGGCGTAATACAGGTAGCCCGCAAAGGCGAGGGAGATCAGCACCCAGAACACCGACCAGACGGCGGCGTTGGTCAGCGAGACCGGTTTATCGCTTTTGTGGGTAAACAGGTCGATTGCCAGAGCAATGACCGCCAGAGCCACAAATACAGCGATGGTAGTTGGCGGAAAGCCAATTGCCGTGTTTTCCATGATGTCCTCAGAGATCAAAATCGCCAGGGTTCAACCCCAGCTCATTGCAGATAATGCGGCAAGCAGCCCGCTCACTTTCATCGAAGTTGCCGTCGGCGCTACCGATTGCGCAGCAAACACGCACCAGCAGGCGGGCGGCATCTTCTTTTTTACGCAGTTGACCAATCGACTTCAGCGCCTCGGCGCGACCGATCTGCTGATCAAACTCAAATTTTTCGCAGACGGCGTTGAAAGCCTTGATCACGTCTTTAACGTCAAAAGCCTTCAGCTCATTCGAGTTTTGAATAAACCCGACCATCTTCTGTTTTTCGTCGCTGCTGATGTTGCCATCGGCAGCCGCCACCAGTGCGCACCCGGAAACCACGGCTTCCATGAACTCACGGTTCTTGAACTTGCTGACTTCCGCCGAGAGCTTGTCACGGGCGGCAGTGGCGTTGGTTTTGAGCCATTCGAGCATTGGAGTCACCTTGTCAGAAATTGCAGGTACGGCGCCTGTTTCATCAGGCGGCCACTTACAGAGCGCTCATTTGGAACCGGCAGCCCAGCGCATGCCCCAGCCGAAAGCTTTATCCATGTCGGAATGGCCCTTGAAGAACTCAACCCGACGGTTGACCTTCACGCTGCCACCGACGTTTTCCAGCAGGGCGATGGCGCACATGCCCTTGGTGCCACCCTCTTCGCTCAGGCGCACTTCGATCGGCGGCTCACCCGGAATGTACAAGGTGATAACGCCGTCTGTGGCCTGCCAGTTCGGGGCGCCTTCGTAGATAAACGCGTAAACCAGCACGCGACGCATCTTGCGCCACTCCTTGCCGTTGATACGCAACCACTCGCCGTCGCTCACAGAGCCGGTACGGTCGTCGCCCATCAACTGGATAAACGGCTCGTCACGGAAATCACCGAAGGCATTGCCCAGGGCCTGAACCGCGCCTTTGCGGCCGTTGTCCATTTCGTACAGGCAACCCACGTCCAGATCGATACCACCCGACTTGCCGCGCAACGAGGCGAAAAAGCCGCCACCGCCACCTGCATTGGGGTTGGTACGGTTCCAGTTCAGGTTGATTTTGATTTCGCCGAAGTCACCGTCCTTTTTCTCAAGGCTGATGGACGGACGCTGCTTGTCGAGCGTGATCTTCGACAGATTGATCTTGGCGGCCGGTGCCGGAGCAGGCGGTGGCGGTGCCACTGGCGTGGGCGCGGCTGCCGGTGCTGGAGCAGGAGCAGGAGCAGCAATATCAACGCCGAAGTGCTGAGCCAAAGGCGCCAGACCACCGGCAAAGCCCTGGGCCACGCAGCGGAATTTCCACGCGCCCTGACGGCGATAGAACTCGCCCAGGATCAATGCGGTTTCTTGCATGCCCTGGGTCGGGATCGGTGCTTCAATGCCGCCGCTCACCGATACGGTCAGTTGCGGGAAGGCATCGAACCGGGCCTTGTTCTCGTAGATGGTCGCGGTCAGGGCGACTTTCTCGATGGCCTGATCAATGGCGTCCAGATTGACACTGAACACACTGCGACCGGCCGCCGACTCGACCAGCTTGACCGCGCCATTGTTGACGCTTTGCTGGCCGAAGAAGCACATGTCGTTGTCGCCGCGCACCTTGCCCGACTCATTGAGCAGGAAGGCAGACACGTCCAGATCAGCGCCTGCCACCGGCGTGTAGCTGATGGTGACGCTCAGGCTGCCGGCAGCGACAGCGGTATTGGCGCCAGGAGTCAACGTCGTCATGCACGCACCGCCTGGGCCGCATCGCTGGCCAGATCCTGTGCGGTACGGCCATTGGCCACGGTGCCGATAGCGGTCAGGTCCCAGCCAGCAGCTGTGCGGCTGATGTACGCCATGACCACGCCTGTATGACGACCTTTGTCCGACAGGTTGAAGCGCGCCAGCTCTTTGCCGGTCAGCTCATCAACAATGCGGCAGTAGGCGTTTTCTACGGCTTCAAAGTTTTGCCCGGTGAACGAGTTCACGGTAAACACCAGGTGCTTGACCCCGGCCGGCAGCTGTTCCAGGTTGACCAGGATCGATTCGTCGTCGCCATCGCCCTCACCCGTGCGGTTATCGCCGGAGTGAACGATGGAGCCGTCGTTGGACTTGAGCTGGCGGAACCACACCAGGTCCAGCGCTTGCTTGGCACTGTCGAGCAGGATGCACGATGCGTCCAGGTCGATGGCAGCATCACTGCTCAGCAGTTTGGCAAAAAAACCGCTCGGTTTTACCGGGTCCCAGCCCAGGCCCATGCGGATTTTCTTGAGACCGGTTCCAGCTTCTTTCTCGAGAGAAATGGTTTGATTCTTGGACAGCGAAATGGCCATGAAGCGTCTCCTTGTCTGCACTCAAGCACGATAGGTAATTGCTGATTATTGACACGCTTTGCTTACGCCTGGCTTACAGCCCTTCACGCAAACACACGTCAAGTGGCCGCTTGCGACGCCACAGCGCGTGAAATTCGCGCCAATGTGGCTCCTGAGCGGCCCCGAGCATCTGTTCATCGCCCACGGTGTCACCCCAGGCACGTAATGTGTATTGGTCCAAAGGCCCGTATTGCGCCTCCAGCCGGATGACTTTTTGTTCACAGCGACAGTTGATACCGTCGATATCCCCCGTCAGCACGCCATCGACTGACGCCAACCGCGTTCCGATCAGGCCAATACCGAGTTTTTTGGCAAACGGTGCGAGCACCAATTCAGGGGACGCCGAGCAAATGGTGACGTTGGCGCCCTGCTCCAGCTGGTTGGCGACGGATGTTAAGCCCAAAGGCCGCATTAGGCGCTGCCACGAAACGTCACAAAATGCTTCTGCGCGCTCTTTTACCCACGCCTCTTTGGCACCTGTCAGGTAGACCGCGATGAGCTTTTCTTTAAGCGCATTACGCGAAATCCTACCCAGCAGGTAGCACGCAGTCGCCGGAATCATCCGGAACAAGCGCATCGCGAACAGCCGATTGCCAAAGGCAAAGCGCAAAAACGGCACAAACGTGTCGTGATAGGTCAACGTGCCATCGAAATCGAACGCTGACAGAACCTGCTTGCCTTTAACCGGTGTATTCAAAACGTCGTTCAACCCACTAATTCAGCCAATCTAAGGCTGCCTCCAAAAGTGTCTGACGAGCTGGCAATTTCGGGGCGAACCCCCTGCCAATGCGCTCGCTCAATAATTTTTTGCGCCCATTTGTAATGGGTCGCAGGCTCGCACATGGCGTCGTTGAACTTGAACACCGCAGGCGCCGCCTCACTCAGTATTTGGCGTGCACTGTTGAGATCTTCAAGGCTGACTTGCAGCGCCCTGTGGATAACTGCAATTTGCGACGGGTGGATAGCGGTTTTACCCACAAGCCCGTGGGCCATATCCAGCGCCAGCTCTTGCTCCAGCAAGTGCGGTGTATTCAGTTGCTCGAACACCGGTGCGGTCAGGGCAAAACCTGCAGAGCCCATGATCCCGCACAACATGGGAATCACATAGCTCATGGGCGTGCTGTAAAGGGTCATGGCCGGGTGACGGCGCAACCCCAGGCAGCCCATCAGGTCGTTACCACCAATGCGTAACGCAATAATACGCCCCGGCAATTGTTCCAGCAGGGCGCTGCGCAGCTCAACCATCGCATCGGGAACAAAGACTTCCGGGGTTTCCAGGGTGGGCATGAGCATCAGGTCGTCGCGGGTCACCGCCTGCTGCCACTCGCGGATATTGCCCAGGCTCAGCTTGGGCACCACAAAACCGTCAACATGGCGCATCAGCGACCATTCATTGAGGACCGCTGCCATCGCCGCGTCCCGTGGCCGTACAAACAGGATAGGACCGACGGACGGACGACCGCCTCGCGCTTCGATCCCCAGCAGCAGGTTTTTGAGGTTGTTCAGCCCCTGCTGCACGTCGGTTTCGGCCACAGCGTCTTCCAGGCACACCACCAGCGAGCGCAAACCCTGGATCTTCTCGCCCAGCACCACCTCCAGAATGTCGGGGCGGGTAGCCGGCATATAAAGTGTGGCGCCCAAGGCATAGGCTGAATGCTTGATCATCAGCGAACACTCCTGATTACGGTCACAGCGCGATACGGCCCCAATTCATCACCGACCTCCTGGACCTCGATGTTGGCCTGGCGCGTAAGGTGCAGGAGCAATTGCACGTCCTGATCGTCACGGTTGCGCACCAGTACGTGGTCCGGCACACGGCGCATCACGGCGCGGGTTGCCTCGGCGATACCCGGTTTGACCCGATTGGGGTTGGTCACCGCAAACCGGGTCGAGATACGTTCGACCGCAGCGACAGCCGAGTGTTGCAACGCTGCGGCCTGCTCCGCTGTCCAGGGTTGCGCACTCGCCTGGGGGGCAAGCAGCGCACGCTCGGCTTCGATGCTGTGGATAAAACTCATGGTTACGTCGTGTTCCGCCAAATGGTCATACACCACGCAGCCATGCAGGCCCGGGTCTTGTGGCCAGATGGAACGGGAAACCAGCCCCGACACCGTGGCGCCCAGAATGCCCGACGGAATCAGCCAGTCTTCAGCCGATGCCGCCAGCCAGGCGCGACCACAGGGATCGGCCAGGACCACCAGTCGCGGATCTGGCGGAAAACGCGAATCCCCGGCCAGGCTGTCGCGGATCTGGCCGCTGATCGCGCCCTTGCCGGTCCAGCCATCGACAAACACGATGTTCTCGGCACCGTGGGTCTTGATGATAGCTTCGAGTGCGACGTTGTCGATTCCACGGTCACGAATAATGCTGACCCCGTAATGCGCCGCCTCACGGCCCAGATCGAGCAGCGCCCGGCGCAGCAACACACCCAGCGGCAAACCGGCCCGCACAAACGACACCAGCGCAATCGTCGAGCCGCTGTAGCGTTCATTCAACGCCAGCGCCAGCGCCTGCACATCAGCCGCCATGCGGGCGCCGTTCTGTGCCAGGGCCAGCTGATAGAGGCTTTTATGGGTGTCTGACGGCGCATGTTCCTGGCTGATCATTTCGGAGTAATGACGCTGCCGGGTCTGGATCAGCCGCTCTTTTTCCTGCACGTCGGTAACTTCGATCTGCAAGGTACGCAGTAAAAAGTGCACGTCATCAGCGTCATAGCTGCCACTGCCGACAGTCTCCAGACCTGCAAAAGCATTACTCATGGTCAACGCTCGCCAGCACATGACTGGCCAGCTGGCCACGCTTGGGCGTGCCCCACCAGTCGCATTCGGCCATAAAGCCCAGGTCCGACACACTGTCGCCAAAGCCCAACAACGGGCGCTTGCCGTTGATCGCCTGATCGCGGCGGATCCACTCGCGTACCGCTTCACGCTTTTGCAAGGCCTGGGGCAGGAACGCCAGATTATTGCCATTGCCGTGCACATACAGCCCGTCGAGCAAGCCCCGCGCCCTGACCTCGGCCAGCACGATGAGCAGCGCTTCGTCGGTTTCGTTGTTGTGCTTGGTGACGACGTAGTTGGCCAGCCCCTGCTCTTCGACTACCCAGCCACGCAACGAGAACCCCAGCTCTGCGCCAATGGCCAGGGTTTGCTCGCTCAGCTGGTGCAGACGGGTTTGCTCAAGTGCCAGCGCCTCGCACATCCGTGCATGCCAATCCAGGTCCAGCGAGCCATCCGGGTTGAGGATGACCCCGCCGTGGGCACAGACCGCACCGCGGACGAAGGGTAATTGCACCCGCTGATAGGCTTCGATGCTGCGCGCGGTCACCGGGACCACGTCGCTGGTCGCCAGCAACCATTCAACAAAGCTCTTCTGGGTGGCGCTCATGAAGCCGTTGGGCTGGCCGTCCACGTCCAGCGTGGCCGCAAAACGGGGCTCATCGCCCATTTTGCGGGCGGTTTGAAACAGGGTGTCGTCCAGATCAACGAACACCAGAGGGCGATTACTGCTCATCAACGATTACCTGCGCATTCAATGCGCTGACCAGCGCCGGGTCGACGGCAGCTGCCGGGGTTTCGCTGCAAATCAGCACCCGGTCAAACTGGCCGGGGGCGACGTTATAAAGAAAGTTGGGGATGCCCAGGCCGTAGTTGTCAGAGAACGACAACGCATGGTCGATGCAATGGCCCAAGGCAATTGGCGAACGGCTGGTGGAGCTGAAGCGCACATCGGCCCCCGCCCGCTCAAGTCGCTCGGCCAGCAGGAACGGGCGCCAGACAAACTCACTGGTGCCAATCACCAGCACCCGCTCACCGGGCGCCACTTGCACATCGGGCGCCAGCGTATCGAGGTGCTCACGCACACCCATGCGGCCCCAGTCGCGGTCTGGATCGAGGGCCCAGTCGCCTTGGGCCACACTGCCCACTTCGGGCATTTCGGGCAGTTCTGCGGCAGGATCTTCGGCGAATGTGTAGCGACCGTCGAGCAAAGAGACGCTCGTGACGTGATCGCCCATTGCCTTGCGCACCGCATCCTGAGACCAGTCGGTCAGGGTCGCGGTGACAATCCGCTCGATGGAATCCAGTCCCGCTTCAGCCAGCGCCCGGGACAAGTTGATAAAGGTATTGCCGGTCGACGCTTCGTCGTCCACCAGCACCAGCGAGCGGGCACTGAGCATCATTTCGCGGGTGCGCGCATCTAGCGGCAGGTGCAGCAGGTGCGAGCTGGCGTGGCTGTGCTCTTCTTCAAAGCGGGCAAACAGCTCGCTGCCCGTGGGGTGGCGACTGCTGCACAGGTACACGCTGTCATTGCGTGTCTGGCTCAACGCACGGTGTACGCCTGCCCCCAGACCGACGGCCGTTTCGGCCATGCCGATCACCAGCACCGGGCCGGGCAAGTCAGCGGGGATCTTGCTGGCCAGTGCATTGAAGCTTTCAGCCATCAGTGAGGGACGGGCCGGGATATGGCGACCCAGCACGCGGGAAACAAACAAAAAAGCCCGTTTTGGATTGCGCCGCTCGGCGAAATCGAAAAGTGCCTGTGGATCAAAGGTCGATGCATTGACCTGTACCTCCAGACGACCGCGCTTGAGGTTTGCATGCAAAACCTTGGGATCGGTCACGGGGTTAGCGCTATTCATCAACATTTACTACCTGGAAATACTTAAAAAGTGGGGGACGATCAGCGAGTCGATCACTTAAAACAAGCGAAAAATGGTTACCGCACAAGTCAACTCAACCCAGCAGCGAATTCCCGCGAACCGGAACCACGACGGTGATCGCCTTGACCTGAACATCTTCGCGCCAGACGCTGCCCGGAACGGGCATGCCAAGACGGCGAGCGGCAAAAATCCCGGGCAGATTCACACCTGCTTCACGGGTATAGCCAATGCCACCGGAGTAACGCAGATTGATCTCCAGCAAGTGCGGCTGGCCTGCGGCATCATCGCGGGTTTGCACATTGACGATGCCGTCGCACTTGAAGTGCCGCGCCGCCTTGATCGCCAGCCCGACCGCTGCACCCTCGCGCTCGAACGTCTGCATCAGGCCCTGTTTGCGTCGTGCGACATGGGCCACGACCTCGCCAGCTTCGCACACCATGTCCACCGAACACTCGCTGCCGGGCATGTAGGGCATGACCAGCAACGGCTTGGGGGCAGCTGATTGGCCGTAGGCCTGGGCAAATACCTGGGCGTTGACTTCATGGGCATCGGCGTTGGCAAAGCTGCGAAACGGATCCACGTCATCGGCCAGGCGCCAAAAGCCCTGACCGTAAATGCCGCGAGTCGGTTTTACACACACCTGACCGTCACGGGCGAGTTGGGCATATGCCTCTTGCAACTCGGCGCGGGTGCTCACGGTAATCGCCGGGATACACGCCAACCCTGCTGCCAGGGCCTCGCGAGTGAACGCAGACTTGTCGTCCACCCGTTCAAAGGTGTCCAGATCCAGAGCCCCGGTCACCAATTGCAGTCCGGCAGACTCGAACGCGGCCCGGTGAGCCTCATAAACCTGCCCGATACGCCCGGCCAGCACGACCTTGATCTGATGGGCCCGTGCCTGTTCGATCACCCAGTCGATGCGCTCTTGATTGTCCTGCGGCTCGCTCCAGGCGACATCCGCCAACCCGGTAATTTCAGGGCGATTTTGTCGGTGCGAGGCATAAATCCGCACGTCATCGGGCAGCGCCGCCCGGGCACCTGCAATCACGTCGCGCTGGCTGGACTGCCCTTCAAGAAACCAGATCATGAACATCCCTTGGTACGGATAAACGCGGGAGTCTAGCGCAAGGGTGTAACCGACGCCCTCAGTCATTATGGGGAGCCCGTGTAACCAAATATGAAAATTATTAACCAACTAGTTCATAATGTGCGGCATCGTGTCGCGCCCTGTTCGCCGGCACTTCATTCGAAGGAGCTTCTGTAGATGTTTTTCTCTTCCCGCGCCCTGCTGAACACCAGCTTGTGCAGCGGCTTGTCATTGCTGGCCCTGACGCCTGCCTGCGTACTGGCCGACACCACCGACAACCTGATGAACCGTTCGACCCTGACCGGCGACTGGGGCGGCGAGCGCCAGAAGTTGATGGATAAAGGCGTCAAACTGACCGGTGACTACAACTCCGAAACCTTTTCCAACCTGCATGGCGGGATCAAGCACGGCACCCGTTATTCGCAGCAAGTGCGTATCGGCGCCCAGTTCGACCTGAGCAAGCTGCTCGGCACCGCCGATGCTGGCCTGGTGCAAATCACCGTCAATGATCGTCGCGGCCACAGCGCCTCTGAAGATCTGGTAGGCAACCGCCTGCCGATCCAGGAAAACGCTGGCGGCAACTACACCCGTCTGTCTGAGTTCAGCTACCAGCGCACCCTGTTTTCCGAAGACCTGACCACCAAGCTGGGCTTCATGCCGATGGGCAATGATTTTGGCGGCATGCCGTTGCTGACCAGCTTCGTCAACGCCGGTTTTTGCGCACACCCGCTGACCCAGTCCAACGGCAGTGGCTGGACCAACTACCCGACCGGTCACTGGGGTGGCGAATTGCGCTACACCGTAAGCCCGGCACTGACCCTGCAAACCGCTGTCTTCCAGGTCAACCCCGAGTACAACAGCCGCTCCTCGGAAGCCTTCAGCATGACCACCAAAGGCACGACGGGGGCGATCATGCCGCTGGAGGCGATTTTCACCCACGACGCCTGGCTCAATGGCCAATACAAAGTGGGCTGGTACTACGACACCTCCAACACCCGCAAAATTGGCAGCACGCAAAAAGCCAACAACCGTACCGGTGCTTACGTGCTGGTCGACCAGGCCATCTGGCGTGACGAGCAAGACCCCGAAAGCGTGTTGCGCGCCTTTGGCCAGGCGGCCCGCAGCAATGCCGCGACCTCGCCGATGAGCCACTGGTACTCGGTGGGTCTGGTCAAGCAAAAGCCATTTGCCAGCCGTCCTAAAGACAGCATCGCCTTCGCCTATGGTCGCGCCGTGTTCAACTCGCGCTCACGGGATGTACAAGAAGCGGCTGCCAGCAGCCCTGAGCAAGCCGACATGATTGCCAGCCTGGACAGCGGCGAGCAGTTGCTTGAACTGAACTATGGCGCACAAGTCACGCCGTGGCTGCTGTTGCGTCCCGACCTGCAGTACATCATCGAACCCGGTGCGTTCTATGGCGCCAGCCGCAGCAATGCCCTGGTCGCGGGATTGCAGGTCAAAGCGACGTTCTGACGGCTTGGGTTTATTGTGGGAGCGGGCTTGCTCGCGATGCTATCACTGCGGTTTTGCAGTCAGACCGCGGCGATACCATCGCGAGCAAGCCCGCTCCCACAGGGATGTGTGGTTGGCCTGCCAGCTTTCACAATTTGTTAAGAACTCCCCTCCTATACTCCAGCGCAGTATTCCATTCGATGACTGCCTGGTAGCCCAATGCGCCTGACTCGCCCCGCTCTACTGTTATTACTGCTCGGTTGCGTGCTGTTCTTCTTTGCACTGGGCAATCACCAATTGCAGGGGTCGACCGAGTCCAGGGTGGCGGGTATCGCCATGCAGATGCACTTGAGCGACGACTGGGTGACACCCCACCTGCTCAACGAACCCTTCCTGGAAAAACCACCGCTCAGCCTGTGGCTGGACGCTGGCGCCCTCCGCGTGTTCGGCGCCCAGCTATTCGCCGTGCGACTGGCATCGGCCTTTGCCGGATTGTTTTGTGTGATGTTGCTGTACGTCATGCTGCGCAAACTCGCACGCCCCACGGCACTGGCCTGGACAGCAGCAGCGATGCTGGCAACGATGGGCATTTTCTGGGGTAACACCCGTCAAGTAGGCGAAGATGCGCTGCTCACTCTGGGTGTGACCATGGCCTTGCTGGCGTTTTTCTATGCCAGCCGCCAGCTGCGTTTTGCCTGGGGCCCCTGGCTGTTGTTTGCCGCCGGGATTGCCATTGCCACCCTGAGTAAAGGCGTGTTGGGCCTGGCGCTGCCGGGGATCGTGATTTTTACCTATCTGGTGTGTGAAAGCCTGATAGAGAAACGTTTCGTCCTGCGCAATTGGCTACGCCCGGGGTTGCTGACTCTGCTCGGGCTAATCCCGCTGTTCATCTGGCTGTGCGTGCTCTACCAGCGCGGCGGAATGCAGGCGGTCAGCGAACTGTTGTGGAC
This sequence comes from Pseudomonas sp. NKUCC02_KPG, assembly GCF_019345465.1. Lineage (GTDB taxonomy): Bacteria > Pseudomonadota > Gammaproteobacteria > Pseudomonadales > Pseudomonadaceae > Aquipseudomonas. The sequence goes on along the minus strand of NZ_JAHKRC010000011.1, from coordinate 30,502 downwards.
CAACAGCGTGGGTCGCTTCAGTGGGTCGTTTGTCGAGGCCGGGCATTACGAACCGTTTTACTACTACCTGCGAAAACTGCCCGAAGCCTTTTTACCGTGGAACCTGCTGACTTATCTGGGCCTGTGGCACTTTCGCAAACAACTGCGAAGCAATCCGTTCCTGCTGTTTTTCTGCGTGTGGCTGGTGGCGCAATTTGCGCTGCTCAACTTCGCCTCCAGCAAGCGTGCGGTGTACATGATGTCGATGGCACCCGCAGCCGCCGTGATTGCCGCGCAATACGCCCAGGTGATTGTGGACTGGCTGCGCAAAAAAAGTCCGGTGTCGGCCACGGCCAGGTTCCTCAGCGACTACCACCGGCCACTGGCTGCCGCACTGCTGGCGGGCCTGGTAGCCGCCTACCTGCTGGCAGCGAACCGGGCACCCCTTGCCGATAAGGAAGAGTCATTCCAGCCTCTGGCGGCCTACGTCATGGATCTGCAAGCCCGCGGTAAACAGGTGGCGCTCCTCAGGCCCGACGAGCGCCTGGGTGCCGTGGTGTTTTACAGCCAGCAATTGCAACACACGCTCAACTCAACAGCAGAACTGCAGGCGTTTCTCAGTGCATCGCCCGACCATATCGCCCTGGTGGAAAAGCCCGAGGTACCGGGGATGAACCTGAGCATCCTGGACGAGGTCAGTGTAGGGCGGCACCACTTCTACTTTGTCAGCCAGGCCGCTCCTGCCCCATAAACTTGATCCCGGGCAACAGAACGGCATATGACGTGGCCGATCACGGTGTATTGGCTACGCTCCTTGGGCGATTCCCAGTCAAGGAGCCTGTCATGACCATTGGTATTTCCAGCAAAACCCTGAGCGACTACGACGCTCACCTGGCCTTCAACACGGCCACCGCATTTTTACGCACATCTGATCTGGCCAATTACCTGATTGATCAGCTTGAGCAGCAACATGTGAAGGTCAGCATTGAAGTCAGTACCGACCCGGCACTGGCCAATCAGGATGTGTCTAACAACGGCTCGATTGTCTGGAACCTGCACAGCAGCGAGTCCCCCAGCCCCAACCTGCCCGACGTGGCAGCCCTGCTGGGTCGCATCCCCGCGCAGCAAAAGCCCTACATCACAAGCCAGTGGTGGCTGATGCATCTGCTCGCCCTCGCCTGCCAGCAATTGAACAGTCAGCTCAACTTCAGGGATGCGGATGCGACCTGGCCGTGGCTCGATGAAAAAGTGCTCAGCGCCAGCGATATTGAACAGGTGGTGGCACGGGAACTCAGCGACCTGCCATTACCCGACGAGCAAAACTGGAACCGCCTGCTGAACCGCGCGTGACATGAAAAAGCCCGGCACATGTCCGGGCTTTGCGTGTTGCTTGAAGGGGGGTCAGAATTGCGAGGCTTCAAACCCGTGGCGGCTGCTAGCGGTCATTACCGGTACTATGCTCGCCCAGTCCTTGGGCTCGATATAGCCCAGCATCTGCGGCTCACCGTGGGCGTCACTGGCCCGGATGAACAAGGTGGAGCCGTAGCCAAACGTGGTGTTCGTTGACAGGTGCATGTCCAAAAGCAGTTGGTCCATGCATTCGCTGTGGCTCACCAGAATCAGGTTCTGGCCCGCTACTTTGTGCTTGAGGGCATCACGCAACATGGTGCCCCGGCAGTTGAACAGCCAGTCCTGTGCCTCAACCGGGTGCACAAACATGGCGCTGGCAGTTTGCCGCGCACGGGTCAACAGGCTGCTGTAAATGTCAGCGTTCTTGAGCCCCAACTGATTGAAGTCTGCGCCAAGCGCCTGAACCGCAGCTTCACCGCGCACCGTCACACCGTCTGCCGGGCCCAGGCACTGCGCCGAGGAACGGTCGCAACGCTCGCCATGACGGACCACCGCAATCACATCACCCTTGGCCCAGCTATCGGTCAGCAACACCACATGATCGGCATGGCTAGGCTGTGCCAGATCAGGCGGGGCCGCAGGTGCCAGCAGCGTCAGCGTCAACGCAATAGCCATCACGCTCGCGACGATCACCACCAGCGCATTTTTATAACGGACCAGGCCACGGCGTAGCAGCGTACGGTTAATCCCGGTCAGATCAAGGCTCAACGTCACGGTACTTATACCCTCTGCGGCAGTCAGTGAAAGACACCGGCCTACCCTATCGCTCGAATATGACAACGGGTCGCATCGCGGCCCTGCTGTAAGAAATAGACTTGCACAATTCAGGCATCTATTAGCTGAACAGTAGGTTAAAAAAATGGAGGTCAGAGGCAGGTGAAACGAATGTGAAAAAAAGCGTAAAAGCGAAGATCAGGCACACGCTTCAAATGGATATGAGGTTATGTGAACTGGTGCAAAACAAAACGTTTCAGCTCTGACGAATGCAGCCGATACCTCTCCAACACAACACTCGGCTGGGTCAAAAAAAATAATTCCCTCCAGCGAACTTAGATCATGCGTGCAGCGTTCCTGGAGAACCTTATGAATAGATGGCTGAGCGATATCAGCGTCAACCTGAAACTGTCCCTGGGCTTTGGCCTGGTACTGGCCCTTACCTGCGTGATGGCCGTCTGTAACTGGATCAGCCTCGACAAGATGATTGATCGCAGTAACTGGATGAGCGACATCACGCGGCTCAACACGGCGTTTACCAACCTGCGGGTGGCACGCTTGCAGTACATGCTCACCGATGGCGACGAAACCGCCGCGCAGAATGTACAAGCCAGCATTGATGCGTTCTCGGCCCAGCAAAAAGAGCTGATCAGCACCTTCCTGAGCCCGGAAAACCTCAAGCTGCTCAAAGAGCAACAAGAGATCATCGGCCGCTACGAGCGTGCGCTGGTCACGATGCGCAAGGCTTACGTTGAGTCCGCCGTGTCGCGGGCCAACATGGACCGCAATGCCGTACTGGCACAGGACGCCATCGCAACCCTGATCAAGCGCGCCCTGCAAATACCCGTCGGCGATGAAAGCCGTTTTGCCATGTTCCAGAACGTGTCCGAAGTACGTGAGCAGTTCCTGCTCTCGCGTTACCAGGTTCGGGCCTACATTGCTGCACCCAACCCCACGACCGAAAAGGCCGCACGCCAGCAACTGGACACCGCCATCGCAAGCCTGGAACGCCTGAGCTCGCACTTTGGCGAAAATGCCGGCGACACCCTGCGCACCCTGGGCAAAACCATGGAGCAGTACCAGCAAGCGCTGGAGCTGTATGCCAGCACCGACAACACCATCATCGCCATGCGCAAAGACATGACCGAATACGGCGCCAGCGTCCTTGGCCTCAGCGATGAGCTGTACAAGATTCAGCTGGAACGTCGCGACATCGAAAGCGCCACGGCCAACAGCATGCAATTGATCACCACCTTGCTGGTCTTGCTGTTTGGCATCACGGCCGCCGTGATCATCACGCGCCAGATCACTGTGCCTCTGCGTGAAACCCTGGCCGTGGTAGACCGCATTGCCGGTGGCGATCTGAGCCACAACCTGCGCGTGACCCGCCGCGATGAGCTGGGCGTACTGCAACAAGGCATTGCACGCATGGGCACCACCCTGCGCGAGTTGATCAGCGGTATCCGCGACGGCGTCAGCCAGATCGCCAGCGCGGCCGAAGAGCTGTCTGCCGTGACCGAACAAACCAGCGCCGGGGTCAACAGCCAGAAGATCGAGACCGATCAGGTGGCCACCGCCATGCATGAAATGACCGCCACTGTGCAAGAAGTGGCGCGCAATGCCGAGCAAGCCTCCCAAGCGGCCGCAGCCGCCGACAACGAAGCTCGCGAAGGTGACACTGTGGTCAATCAGGCGATTGACCAGATCGAGCGCCTGGCCGTGGAAGTGGGTCGCTCGACCGAAGCCATGGCTGTACTGCAACAGGAAAGCGACAAGATCGGCAGCGTGATGGACGTGATCAAGGCCGTGGCCGAGCAGACCAATCTGCTGGCCCTCAACGCCGCCATCGAGGCTGCCCGCGCCGGTGATGCGGGTCGCGGTTTTGCCGTGGTTGCCGACGAAGTAAGGGGCCTGGCCCAGCGCACGCAAAAATCCACCGAAGAAATTCAAACCCTGGTGGCGGCCCTGCAAAGTGGCACGCAGCACGTGGCCACCGTCATGCACAACAGCCGCACCCTGACCGACAGCAGCGTGACCCTGACCCGTCAGGCGGGCACCTCACTGCAAGGCATCACCCGTACGGTGTCGAATATCCAGTCGATGAACCAGCAGATTGCCGCTGCTGCCGAACAGCAGAGCGCGGTCGCCGAAGAAATCAGCCGCAGCATCGTCAACGTGCGCGACGTCTCCGAGCAAACCGCAGCGGCCAGCGATGAGACGGCCAAGTCCAGCGTTGAACTGGCGCGTCTGGGCAATCAGTTACAAGAGATGGTCAGCCACTTCAAGGTGTAATGACCCACTCGTGACACCGGAGGGGCCGCTTCAGCGGCCCCTTTTAAAGAACGGCGCCCGCCATCAACAGTGACTTGCCGGGAGACGTTACTCATCGTCCCCGGACATAGGTTCACGACAAAGTGCCGCACTACTTACGGCTATAAACAACTAAGAAAAACCTTACCGACAAATGTAAACGTGCGCATAGTCGAACAATGAACGCCTCACCTAAAGTCTCGGGCCGAACTAATAACAGGCCCCAGACTCATGTCAATTCAAAAAAAATCCGCACTTAAAGTTACTCTTGCCATTGCAACGTTGTTTGCGGTGTCCTCTTCGTTCGCTCAAGACTACACAGCCAGCTGCTCGACTGCCGGGTTCACCGGCACCGCCTATATAAATGCAGAAAGGGAAGGTCCGCTGGTCTACGTCACCAATACCGCCTATCAAATCAAAGCGCCTGCAGGGCTTCAGAACACTCATGCCGCCAAGCTCAGCGTTTATGAAGTTGACGGCTATTTTAATAAACCAACACCGTGGAGAAGTTACAGCAAAAACCTCAGGCAAGATAACCTGAAGCACGCGATGAAAATGCGAACCTACCTGTGGACACCTAGTTCAGTGACTCAATACGTAAAGTTTGAATTTGATCGATCACAAAACAGCAAACCCACTTGCACTGCCAGCGTAAAAATCTTACTACCTGGCTAACAAAACCTTTTAATAGCCGCGAACTTGGTTCACGGCTATTAAACACACGCGCTTATATACACCGGCAACCTTCATTGCCAGAAACCCACTTCACAAGCGCACGGTACGCATCAACGTGTCGTACGCATTTCGCTCATTCGTGCTGCACACGCGCCCGCTTGAGCAGTTTTTTGCTGCGCTCGGACAGGTGCAGCACCCGCAGATGCTTGCCCGCCTTGCGATAGCGCTCGCGCAAGGTGTCCAGTGCCGCGATGGCCGAGTAATCCATGAAGTTCAGGTGGCGACAATCCAGCGTCACCTGAGCCGGATCGTTGGCCGGGTCGAACTGCTTGAGAAAGGCCGTGGTCGAGGCAAAAAACAACGTGCCATGAACACGGTAAAGCTTGCTGCCGTCGCTTTGCAGATCCGCGTCGGCGTACAGCTGACGCGCCTGCTGCCAGGCAAAATTGAGCGCGGCGATAATCACCCCGCACAGCACCGCCACCGCCAGGTCGGTAAACACGGTAATCACCGTCACGGCGATGATCACCAGCACATCGTTGAGCGGCACCTTGTTCAGCACCCGCAACGAGGCCCAGGCAAAGGTCTGCTGCGAGACCACAAACATCACGCCCACCAGCGCCGCCAACGGGATACGCTCGATAAACGGCGACAGGAACAACACAAACAGCAAAATCATCAGTCCGGCAGTCACACCCGACAACCGACCACGGCCGCCGGAGCTGAGGTTGACCACGGTTTGGCCGATCATGGCGCAACCGCCCATGCCACCAAACGCACCCGACACCATGTTTGCCGCGCCCAACGCCACGCACTCGCGGTCCGGGTAGCCACGGCTCTCGGTGATTTCGTCGGTCAGGTTGAGGGTCAGCAGGGTTTCCAGCAAACCCACCACCGCCATCACGATTGCGTAGGGCGCGATGATGATCAGGGTCTCAAGCGTCCAGGGAATCTGCGGCAGGCTGAAGCTCGGCAAACCGCCAGCAATGTGCGCCATATCGCCCAGGGTGCGGGTCGGCAAGCCCAGAAAATAGACCGCCAGGCCCACACCCAGAATGGCCACCAGGGCAGGCGGCGCGGCGCGGGTCAGGCGTGGCAGCAGATAGACAATGGCCATGGTCGCGGCCACCAGTCCGATCATCATGTACAGCGCCATGCCACTGAGCCAGGTGCCGCCGTCCTTGAAGTGATCCAGTTGCGCCAGGGCAATCACGATCGCCAGGCCGTTGACGAAGCCCAGCATCACCGGATGGGGCACCATGCGCACCAGCTTGCCGAGCTTGAACAAACCGAACGCCAGCATGATCAGCCCGCTCAACAGCACTGTGGCCAACAGATACTGCACGCCGTGTTGCACCACCAGCGCGACGATCACCACCGCCATCGACCCGGCCGCACCGGACACCATGCCAGGTCGCCCGCCAAACAGCGCGGTGAGGGTGCAGATGATAAACGCGCCATACAAGCCCATCAGCGGGTTGAGGTGGGCAACCAGCGCGAACGCGATGCACTCGGGCAACAAGGCGAAGGACGTCGTGAGCCCGGCCAGGACATCAGCGCGCAGACGTGAGAGTTTCATGGCTTACCTAAAAGTCGGGACGGGAAAAACGGAAGGGATAATAAGTAAAGGATGGTAACAAATTGCAGGGGCTAAAAAGAAATTGTGGGAGCGGGCTTGCTCGCGATGGCCACACCTCGGTGAACCTGAATGACCGAGGTGTCTGCATCGCGAGCAAGCCCGCTCCCACAAGTGTGATGCGTGTATGTGCGTTGCGGGTTTACTTCACAACCATGCCCACACCACGACCACGCGGGTCGGAAGCGGTTTCAAGCTGGGTGCCGTTAACCCGGATCGCCTGGATATCGCCCATGTTCCAGCCCTGATCCTCCAGGGTGTAACCCATTGCCTTGAGCTCGTCAGCCACCTTGCCGGTGAGCGGTGCATAGGCGTCGAAGTAAATCGTGTCTTTGGGCAGCAACTGGTGATGCACGCGCTGTGCAGCCACGGCTTTCTCCAGTGGCAAGTCGTAGTCGTAAATGTTGTTCAGCACCTGGAAAATCGAGGTGAAGATCCGCGAACCACCCGGTGTGCCGAGTACCAGCGTGACTTCTCCATCGCGTGTCACCAGGCTTGGGCTCATGGAAGACAACATGCGCTTGCCCGGCTCGATGGCATTGGCATTGCCGCCCACCACACCAAAGGCGTTGGCCACGCCCGGCTTGGAGCTGAAGTCATCCATTTCGTCGTTCAGCAAAAAGCCCGCGCCTTTGACCACAACGCCGCTGCCGTAGTCCCAGTTCAGGGTGTAGGTATTGCTGACCGCATTACCCTGCTTGTCGACGATGGAGAAGTGCGTGGTCTGGTGCGGTTCAAGGCCCGGCTTGACCTTGGCAGTCTCGGAAATAGCCTTCGGATTGACTTCTTTCGCACGCTTGGCGATGTAGGCCGGGTCGGTCAGTTCAGCCACCGGCATCTTGCCGAATGCCGGATCGCCGAGGTAGTCGGCACGGTCGGCAAACACGCGTTTTTCGATCTCGGCCAGCAGGTGGATATACGGCGCAGAGTTCAGCTCAACGCCTTTGAAGTCCGCTGCACGGTCTTCTTTGATGCCGATCAGTTGGGCCAGCGCGATACCGCCCGAGCTTGGCAGCGGCGCGGTGTACAGGGTGTTGCCGCGGAAATCGACGCGCATCGGTTCACGCCAGTTGACCTTGTATTCGTTCAGGTCTTCCTTGGTGATCAGGCCTTTGTCCTTCTGCATTTGCGCGACCAGCAGGTCAGCGGTCTTGCCATGATAGAACTCTTTGGCGCCCTGATCGGCGATGCGTTCCAGGGTCTCGGCCAGCTCAGGCTGCTTGAAGGTTTCGCCGGGCTTCATGCTGCCAAAGTAATCACCGAAGTTGGTGGTGCCCTTGAACAGCGCCAGCGCATCTTCGCGGTACTGGTATTGCTGGTCGGCCACCTTGAAACCGTTTTTCGCGTAACCCACGGCCGGAGTCAGCAGTTCGGCCCACGGCAATTTACCGAAGCGCTGGTGCGCTTCCCACAAGCCCATCACCGTACCCGGCACGCCAGCGGCACGGGAACCGACCAGGCTCAGGTTCTCGATGATCTCGCCTTTGTCGTTGAGGTACATGTCGCGGGTGGCGGCTTTGGGCGCCGTCTCGCGATAGTCGAGGAAATAGGGTTTGCCATCGATGTACATCGTCATGAAACCGCCGCCGCCGATGTTACCGGCTTCGGGGTACGTCACGGCCAGGGTGAAGGCGGTTGCCACGGCAGCGTCGACCGCATTGCCGCCTTTTTTGAGAATCTGCGCGGCCACTTCGGCACCGTACTGGTCCGGTGCAGCGACAGCCCCGCCCTCCAGGGTAACGGCATAAGCCGAGGAACTGGCAGCGATGGCGGCCGTCAAGGCCAGGGTTTTGAACCACACAATGCGCATTCGGTACTTCCTTTTATTGTTATCAACTGTGGCCAAACCTTGTCTGATTTGGGCAACATTTTCAAACAACAAAAAACAAAATTGCGGGTTGTGTGACCTCTGTAGCCGCTGAGGAGCGTAGCGAGGCTGCGTACGGTTGCGCAGCAATCATTGGCAAACACCAGGGCCTGATTTTGCGACCACTGCGTCGCAGTACCGCATCACGCCGATCGCAGCCTTCGTTCCTCGTCAGCGACTACAGGGGTGTCAGGTTTCGGTGATCAGTGCATCCACCAGACCACGGGCCAGTTCGACGCCGTGAATCACGCACCACAACTGCTCGGCCTCAAAACCACTGAGGTGGGAGCGGATGTCGTCGGCGGTCAGTTCTGCGCCTTTGAGCAGCAACGAGGCATGTTTGAGCGCTTCCTGAACAGGTACGCCGGGGTTGATGGCAAACAGCGAAGTGCCCTGGTGGGCGCAGGTGAACAGCGGAGGGTCGGGAACAATTTTTTTCATGGAGGGATTCCAATGCAGTCTGAAAAAAGCTGCCTCTGTCCCGCTGTCAATCGGTAAGGGTGGCAGCTGCATGCGGGTTGACAGACCGAGGAAATCCCAAAAACTCGGCGCACTTGAACGTGCCCCGCACACAGCCGCCATAACATTGAGAAACATGTAAAGCGCTGAAATTATATTTGGGCGGTCTGTCAAAACCGGTCACTGAAATCAGCGACCCGGCGAGACTATCCACCCATGTGCAACGCCACAAGACGGTCAGGATTCTCTAGGAATCGTCCCTCAATATAAAGCGACGCAGTAGGTGCAGACGTTGCTTTATGTGTAGGAACTTCACTCAAGCCCTGTGGGCTTGTCGCAGATCGCGTAGCTGGCGAGCTTGGCCTGGATAAAGTCCAGAAAGCACTGAATGCGCAGCGCCAGTTGTGAGTTGCGGTAGTACACGGCGTTGATCGGTTGGCGGTAGCCGCTGTTGAACTCGCCCAGCACGACGTGCAAGCGCCCGTGGGTAATGTCTTCATGGGTCATGAAGTGCGACAGGCACGCAATGCCCTGCCCTTGCAGCGCCAGATGGCGCACGGTTTCGCCGCTCGAGGCGCTGATGGCCGGCTGGATGGGCCAGCGATCACCCTGTGCATAACGTAGCGGCCACTGATTGAGGCCATCGTTTTGGGTAAAGCCGATCAGGGTGTGGTTGGCCAGGTCTGCCACGCGGGTAGGGACGCCGTAACGGGCAAGGTAGTCGGGGCTGGCCAGGATGTTCAGCGGGCTGCACCCCAGGGAACGGGCGTGCAAGGTGGAGTCGGCCAGGGTGCCGATACGAATGGCGATGTCGGTGCTTTGCTCCAGCAAGTCGATGATCAGGTCGTTGCTGTTGAGTTCGAGCTGGATTTCGGGGTACAGCGCACGGAATTCGGGGATAAACGGCACGATGGCGTGCAGCACAAAAGGCGCGGCTGCATTGATGCGCAACCGTCCCGAGGGCGTGCGCTGGTGCGAGATGAGGCGCTCTTCCAGCTCGTCCATCTGTTCAAGGATCAGCTTGGCCCGCTCGAAGAAAAACTTGCCCTCCTCGGTCAGGTCCATGCGCCGCGTGGTGCGGTTGATCAGCGTGGTGCCGAGCTTGGCTTCCAGCCTTGAAAGCGTGCGGCTGACGGCGGACGGCGTTTGCCCGGCTTGCTCGGCAGCGGCAGAAATCGAGCCGCACTCGATGACCGAGACAAAAATTTGCAGCTCATCAGATCTGGCTTTCACGCGGGCGACCTTATCTACGTGTGGGAGCGGGCTTGCTCGCGATGGTATCACCGCGGTTGGTCTGAACAACCGCGTCGCCTGCATCGCGAGCAAGCCCGCTCCCACCCTGGCGTCGTTATGCCTTGAGAGCGAACACCTCGCTCAGGTGCTGTTCATAACGCGCGGCGTCGATTTCGGGTTGCGGACGCTTCATCACGTCGACACACAAGAAGGTCGGCAGGCCGGTCATGCCCAGGAATTCATTGGCTTTATGGAACGGGAAGTACACCGCGTCCACACCTTTGCCTTCGAAAAAGTCCGCCGGATCATCGAACGCTTGCTGCGGGGCGTTCCAGGTCAGGGACAACATGTATTTTTTGCCGTGAATCAGGCCGCCGCTGCCGTAACGCTGAGAAGCGTCGGAACGGGTACGACCGTCACTGGCGTAGAGCTTGCCGTGGCCTTGAGTAAACACTTCATCGATGTACTTCTTGACGATCCAGGGCGCACCCATCCACCAGCCCGGCATTTGATAGATGATCACGTCAGCCCACAGGTATTTTTCAACCTCTTCAGCGATGTCGTAGCCTTCGTCGATGTGGGTCACTTTGACTTCAAAGCCCTGGCGGTCAAAAAACGCCAGCGCGGTGTCGTGCATGGTCAGGTTGTAGCGACCATCGGAGTGGGCAAATTTTTTGGCGCCGTTAAGCAAGAGTATTTTTTTCATCATCAGCCTCCAGGGGGGTAAACCCTCAGCGCTGTTGAGCGACAGGGGGGTTAAAAATCATGTCGGCAGAATATCGATGCGCTTGCTCAAGAAAAACCCGTGGTGGGTCAAATCACCTTTGCTGTTAATGCACGAATGAATACTCAATTGTTGACCAGCAAGTGCGCACCCAATAGCGCCATGCCTATAAAGAACACCCGTTTGAACAGTGCGGCGCTGATGCGCTGGCGCAACCACTGCCCCAGCCACATGCCGAGCATGGCGGGCACCAGCGCCAGCAATGAGGCATTGAGCTCACCGCTGCCCAGATTGCCGCGCCAGTAAAGCCCGGCGGCAAGGGCCAATGTGGAGACGCTGAAGGACAATCCCAAGGCCTGAACCAATTGGTTTTTGCTTAAGCCCAGCGCCTGCAGATAGGGCACGGCGGGAATCACAAACACGCCTGTGGCCGATGTAATCACCCCGGTGATCACGCCGCATATCGGGCCCAGCCAGCGCTCGCGCTGCGGGGCGACGCGCAGGGTGGGCAGCCACAGCCCGCTGAGGGCGTAGAGCAGCAAGGCCGCCCCCAGCGCCCGCACCACCCACGTGCCGCCGTCGATACTTAGCCAGAGCATGCCAACCCCGGTGCCGATAAAGATGCCCAGCTGCATGGGCCACAGGCGTTTTATCAGCATGCGCAACTGCCCGCCTGCAGCCAGTTGCCAGGCGTTGGTGACAATGGAGGGAATGATCAGCAGCGCAGCAGCCTGCGCTGGAGCAATAGCCAGCCCGAGCATGCCCATCGCCACCGTTGGCAAGCCAAGACCGATGACGCCCTTGACGGTGCCCGCCAGCAAAAAGGTCATCATCACCAGCAGTGACAAGGCCAGGCCGAGGTGTTGGTAGAACTCGATCAGTGTTTTCATGGGTGTATGCTGGACCACGGCGACGGCGTTGAACATTCGCCATAGATGAAGCCTGCCTATTGCACAACAATAGGCTGAACACACACCTGGGCGGGCAAGGACCTTTCATGCACTTCGATCTGGTTGATCTGCGCCTGTACTTGAATGTGGTGCAGGCGGGCAACATTACGGCGGGCGCCAGCCTCAGTCATTTGTCTCTGCCCGCGGCCAGTGCGCGGATCAGGGCGATGGAGGCGTCGTTGGGCGTGGCGTTTTTACACCGCTCTCGCCGTGGGGTCAGCCCGACCCCGGCCGGGCAAGCGCTCGCGCACCATGCACGGCTGTTACTGCAGCACGTCGAGCGCATGAACCATGACCTGGCTGAGTACGCCCTGGGCTTCAAGGGTCGGATACGCCTGCTGTGCAACACCTCAGCCCTCACCGAATACCTGCCCGAGCTGCTCGCCGATTTCGTGCGCCAGCACCCCACCATCAGCGTCGACCAGCAAGAACTCACCAGCCTGCGCATCACCCATGCATTGCGCCAGGACGCAGCCGATATTGGCGTCATCTCCAATGCCGTCGACACCCGCGACCTGCAAACCCGCCCCTTTCGCGATGACCCGCTGGTACTGGTGGTACCCCTCGGCCATCCACTGGCCAACAGGCCTGATCTCTCCTTCAGCGACACCCTGAGCCATGACTATGTAGGGTTGTCGGCCAGCAGCGCGTTGGCGGTGTACCTGGAAGAGCAGGCGCTGCACGTGGGCGTTCGCATGCAGGTGCGGATTCGCGCCGAAGGTTTCGACGGGGTGTTGCGCATGGTCGCCCGCGGTGCCGGGCTGGGTGTCGTACCCAAGGCGACGATTGAGCGCTGGCAGGCGCCGCGCACCTTCAAGGTGGTGAACCTCTGCGAGCCGTGGGCGGATCGCAAACTGCTGCTCTGCGCACGCTCGTTTGAGCAGTTGCCTGCCTATGCAGTGGCATTGCTGGAGGCGTTGAGCCTGTAGGAAGAGTCGCTGTTTGGTGCTCTCCTGTATGCCTTCGTTTTTACCAAGAGTAATATCCGGGGCTTGCGACACCCTAGGCACCTTTGGCCGCGGGTATTTTTATCAAGTTTTTGAGAATAACAACTCACAGGGCACCCGATGGCTGACGCTAACTCCCCCCCGGTCACACTCAAACGCGGTTTGAAAAATCGCCATATCCAGCTGATTGCCCTGGGCGGCGCGATTGGCACGGGCCTGTTTCTGGGTTCGGCGGGCGTGCTCAAGTCGGCCGGACCGTCGATGATTCTTGGCTATGCGATCGCCGGTTTCATTGCGTTCCTGATCATGCGCCAGCTGGGCGAAATGATCGTCGAAGAACCGGTTGCCGGCTCCTTCAGCCACTTTGCCCACAAGTATTGGGGCGGCTACGCGGGGTTTCTGTCGGGCTGGAACTATTGGGTCCTGTACGTGCTGGTCGGCATGGCCGAGTTGACGGCGGTGGGCAAGTACATCCAGTTCTGGTGGCCCGAGGTGCCGACCTGGGTCAGCGCCGTGGTGTTCTTTGTGCTGGTCAACCTGATCAATACGCTGAACGTCAAAGTGTTCGGCGAAATGGAGTTCTGGTTCGCCATCATCAAGGTGGTGGCGATTGTCGGCATGATCGTACTGGGTTGCTACCTGCTGTTCAGCGGCACCGGCGGCCCGCAGGCGTCGATCAGCAACCTGTGGAGCCACGGCGGGTTCTTCCCCAATGGCGGCATGGGCTTGCTCATGGCGATGGCCTTTATCATGTTTTCCTTTGGCGGCCTGGAGTTGGTGGGCATCACGGCGGCTGAAGCCAGCGAGCCGAAAAAAGTGATCCCCAAGGCCATCAACCAGGTGGTGTACCGGATCCTGATTTTCTACGTGGGCGCACTGACCGTGCTGCTGGCGTTGTACCCGTGGGACCAGTTGCTGGTCACGCTCGGCGCCGGAGGGGATGCCTACGGCAGCAGCCCGTTTGTGCAGATTTTTGCCTTGATCGGCAGCGACACCGCCGCGCAGATCCTCAACTTTGTGGTGCTGACCGCCGCGCTGTCGGTCTACAACAGTGGTGTGTACTGCAACAGCCGCATGCTGTTCGGCCTGGCCGAGCAGGGTGACGCGCCCAAGGCACTGATGAAACTGACCAAAAATGGCGTGCCCTTGCGCGCGCTGGGCGTGTCGGCGCTGGTGACGTTGCTGTGCGTGGTGGTCAACTATGTGGCCCCGCATAAAGCGCTGGAGCTGCTGTTTGCGCTGGTGGTTGCCTCGTTGATGATCAACTGGGCGCTGATCAGCCTCACCCATATCAAGTTCCGCAAGGCGATGGCCGTTGAGGGCGTGACGCCTTCGTTCAAGGCGTTCTGGTTCCCGTTCAGCAACATCCTGTGCCTAGTGTTTATGGCGGTGATCGTCTCCGTCATCTGGATGATCCCCGACGTTCGCGCTTCGGTGTATGCAATCCCGGTATGGCTGCTGATCATTTACGGGTTCTACCGTTTACGCCTGAGCAAGGGCCAGGCGCTGGCGAACACCCGCTAAGCCTTCAGCCGTTACACAAAAGCCCCGCGCACTCACTCAGTGCCGGGGCTTTTGCGTATCTGGGTGTCGGAATCAGGCATCTGTCAGTGCGCCACCACGGTTAGGGTGAGGTTCGATAACCCATCACCGGAGGTCTTATGTCTGCGCCAATCACCGTGCTTCGCGACACCCATCCCCTGCCCGTGCTCGATGCCTGCAAATGGGAAAAACTCGAGGGCGACCCGCATACCGTCAACCTCAACGCTTACACCAGCGAAGACGGCAGCAAGATCATGGGGACGTGGATCTGCACGCCCGGCAAGTGGTACGTGGAATATGTGAAGTGGGAATACTGCGATTTCCGTGAGGGCTATTGCATCATCACCCCGGAAGGCAAAGAACCGATCCATCTGCGGGCCGGGGATATCTTTGTGGTGGAGCCGGGTATGAAAGGCACGTGGGAGGTGGTGGAAACCGTGCGCAAGTACTTCGTTTTTGCGTGATTGAAATCATGCAAAAAAACCGGGAATCCGCCCGACGCGGATTCCCGGAAAAGCCCTATTCGGGCTTGCGATAGCTATTGATGATGGCCGAAAAGTCTTTGCCGCCTTCACCGCGCAGACTCATGGCCTGATACAACTGTTGCGCCACAGCCCCCATCACCACAGGTTGATGGGCCTGGCGTGCAGCCTCGGTGGCCAGCCCCAGGTCCTTGAGCATCAGCTCGGCGCCAAAGCCGCCGGTATAGCCCCGCGATGCCGGGGCCGTTTCAACGATGCCCGGCCACGGGTTGTACACCTCCGAACTCCAGCAGCGCCCGGTGGAGCTGTTGATAACACCCGCAAGCACTTCGCTGTCGATGCCCAGCGCGGCACCCAGTGCCATGGCTTCGCTGACGCCGACCATGGAAATCCCGAGCAGCAGGTTGTTGCAGATTTTAGCCACCTGGCCGGTGCCCACATCCCCGCAATGGACGATGTTGCGACCCATTTGAGCGAGTACCGGGTGCAAGGTGTCGAACAATGCTGGTGAGGCGCCGACCATAAAGGTCAGGGTCCCCGCCTGCGCGCCGCCCGTGCCGCCGGATACCGGTGCATCGGCCATTTGCACGCCCTGTCTGGCCGCAGCGGCGGCCACTTCACGGGCGGTTTGCGGGTCGATGGTGCTGCAATCCACTGCGGGCACCCCGGCACCGATCCCGGCCAACACCCCGTCTTCACCCAGCCATACGCTGCGTACATGGGCGGCCGCCGGGAGCATGGTAATCACCAGCCCGGTGCCTTGGGCGGCTTCCCGTGGCGAGGCGCTGACATGACCGCCAAGGGCCGCCAGTTCGGCCAGGATGTCTTTGTTCAGGTCAAACAGGTTCAACGAGTGCCCGGCCTTGAGCAAGTTGCGCGCCATCGGTGC
This sequence comes from Pseudomonas sp. NKUCC02_KPG, assembly GCF_019345465.1. GTDB lineage: Bacteria > Pseudomonadota > Gammaproteobacteria > Pseudomonadales > Pseudomonadaceae > Aquipseudomonas. The sequence continues at coordinate 14,685 of NZ_JAHKRC010000011.1, read as the reverse complement.
GCCCATGTTGCCCAGGCCAATAAATGCGATGTTCATGGTGTGTGCCCTCAACGAAGATGGATGGTGGTGTTAACGCCATCATTCACGCTTTCATCGTCGAACCAGCGACTGGTGACGGTCTTGGTTTGAGTATAGAACTGCACAACCTGCTTGCCGTACGGCCCCAGATCACCGAGTTTCGAGCCACGGGAGCCGGTGAAGCTGAAGAACGGAACCGGCACTGGAATCGGGATGTTGATACCGACCTGACCGACATCGATTTCAGTCTGGAACTTGCGTGCCGCAGCGCCGCTTTGGGTGAACAGCCCGGTGCCATTGCCAAACGGGTTGGCATTGACCAGTGCGATGGCCTGATCGAGGGTGTCGACTTCAATTACCACCAACACCGGACCAAAGATTTCCTGGGTGTAGATTTGCATGTCGGTGGTGACGCCCGAAAACAGGGTCGGGCCGATAAAGTTGCCTTGTTCGAAACCCGGAACCTTGACGTTGCGCCCGTCCAGTTCCAGCACCGCGCCTTCTTTGATCCCGCTTTCAATCAGCCCCAGTACGCGCTCTTTCGCACGCTTGGAGATCACCGGACCTACATCGGTGCCCGCCTCACTGCCTGCGTTGACCTTGAGCTGCTGCGCCAGCGCCTTGAGGTCTGGCAGCCATTGTTTGGCGGCGCCCACCAGCACCACCACCGAGGTGGCCATGCAACGCTGGCCGGCAGCGCCAAAGCCTGCACCAACCAGTGCGTTGAGGGTTTGTTGACGATTGGCGTCGGGCAGCACCACGGCGTGGTTTTTGGCGCCCATCATCGATTGCACGCGTTTGCCGTGACGGCCCGCCAGGTCATAGACATGGGTGCCGACGGCGGTCGAACCGACAAACGATACCGCTTTGATATCGGTGTGGGTGCAGAGCGCGTCCACGACCTCCTTGCCGCCGTGTACGACGTTGAGCACGCCCGGCGGAACACCGGCTTCGATGGCCAGCTCGACCAGCATCAGGGTCGACAGCGGATCTTGCTCGGACGGCTTGAGTACGAAGGTGTTACCGCAGGCGATGGCCATCGGGAACATCCACAGAGGAATCATGGCCGGGAAGTTGAAGGGTGTAATGCCCGCGCAGACGCCGATAGGTTGACGCAAGGTGTAGGTGTCTACCCCGCCTGCAACGTTTTCGGCGAATTCACCCATTTGCAAAGTGCCGATGGAGCACGCGTGCTCGACCACTTCCAGACCACGGAAAATATCGCCCTCGGCGTCGGCAATGGTTTTGCCTTGTTCAGCACTCAGGACAGTGGCAATACGTTTGGAGTGTTCGCGGATCAACGCTTGCAGCTTGAGCATGATGCGCATGCGCGCACCGATAGGCGTCAGCTTCCAGGTCTGGAAGGCGCGTTGAGCGGCGGCGATGGCAGCATTGACTTCATCGGCGGTAGCGAACGGCACTTTGGCCAGCACTTGCTGGGTAGCCGGGTTGACGATGTCGTGCCACTCGGTGGTCTGCGACTCGACCCATTCGCCGTCGATCAGCAAGCGTGCGTTTTGATACGGGGTGTTAGAAACGCTCATGGAAGTCTCCGGAATTATTCTTGTGAGTACGGGCGTCCAGATTGGTCGCAGGACTGTTTTTGGAGTATAGGTGTGCGTTCTTCTAATAAGAACGCACATAAAAGCCGGTCTAACATGCAAAAAAACATCACATCGTTAAGCGCCCTGAACTGGGACGACCTGAAGTTTTTTCTTGAGGTGGCCCGCACTCGAAAAGCCAGCAGCGCAGCCAAACGGCTGGCGGTTGACTACACCACCGTGTCGCGGCGGATCAGCTCGCTGGAAGCTGCTCTGGGGACTTTGCTGTTTGAAAAGTCGCGCACCAATGGCTTTACCCTGACCAACGAAGGCCAGCGGTTGCTGGGGTATGCCGAGTCGATAGAAAGCACGCTGCACATGGCCTGCGAGCAGGTATCAGGGTCTGGCGTGGCGCTGTCGGGGCATGTGCGCATGGGTTGCACTGAGGGTTTTGGCAGTTTTTTCATCACTCCCCAGCTCAGCCATTTTGTGGATACCTACCCGGCGATCTCGGTGGATATCCTGCCGTTGCCACACTTCATCAGCTTGTCCAAGCGCGAGGCCGATATTGTTATCGCGCTGGAGCGCCCGGAACACGGGCCCTATGTGTGCTGCAAGCTGTGCGACTACCGCTTGCAGCTGTATGCGACCCAGGAGTATCTGGACCAGCACCCGCCGATCCGCCGGATGACTGATTTGTCGGAGCATACGTTTATCAGTTACGTGGACGATCTGGCGTTCAGCTCGGAGCTGCTTTACCTGGCCAATGTGCTGCCGGGCGCCAGCGCCAACTTGCGCAGCACCAGCGTGATTGCGCAATTCGTGGCCGCGCAGCAAGGCCGTTCGCTGGCGATTCTGCCGTGCTTTCTGGCGGCTCAGGACCCGCGTTTGCTGCCGGTGCTGCCTGACGAGGTCAACCTCACGCGACAGTTCTGGATGTACTGCCGTGAAGATCTGAGGAAGTTGAAACGCATCACCTTGCTATGGGATTACATCCGCGAAGTGACGGAACTGAATGCGCCGCTGCTGCTGGGCGAGACGCGCGGGATGAAATTTGTGGACTGACCTCACCCCCTGTGGGAGCGGGCTTGCTCGCGATTCAGACACCGCGGTCTGCCTGAATGATCGCGGTGATGCTATCGCGAGCAAGCCCGCTTCCACAAAGAGGGGTCAGTACGAATCTCTAGTCAGCAATCACCACAATCGACACGCGGCGGTTTTCCGTACGCCCGGCGCGGGTGTTGTTCGACGCCACCGGCTCGCGGCTGCCCAACCCACGGATCTGGATATTCTCGGGGCGCATGCCGACCTTGAGCAGAGCCTTGACCACGCTGTTGGCGCGGCGAACGGACAGTTGTTCGTTGTAGGACTCCTTGCCTGAGGAGTCAGTGTGGCCGTCGACCCGCACGCGCTGGATGTCTGCACCGAGCAAGGCGGTGCCGATGCGCTCCACGATTTCCTGGCTTTGCCCGTTGAGCACTTCAAGGTCGCTGCCAAACAACACTTTGCCCGACAAGCCAAATGCCCAGCCCTCTTCAGTCAGCTCAAAGCCCTGCTCTTTCAGAACGGCAACTTGGGCAGGCGTCAGCCCTTTTGGCGCAGCCGTCTGGCAACCGGTCAGCGACAGCGTGGTCAGCAACAGGGCAACGCTAAAAAATGTCAGGTAACGATGGATCAAAACACGCATGTGGGGGTTAGCTCCTGGTAATGACGGTGTTTGCGGGGCACTCCAGCTCCGCAAGGTGTTGCCCGCCTCGGGAGAGGCGCTTTGCCTGGTACATCGCCGCATCCGCTGCGCTGAGCAGATCCTCGGCGGTTGCACCATGCTCGGGATAGACGGCGATGCCGATACTGAGTGAGGACACGATGCCGATTTGCCCCGGCACTTTAATCGGCTCAAGCATGCTGGCGATCACCTTGTCCGCAATGCGCTGGGCGTCTTCGATCTTGTGCAGCGGGGTCAGCAATATTGCAAACTCGTCGCCACCCAGACGCGCCACAACATCGCCTTCACGCAACTGGGCGCGAATGCGCGTTGCGATAGCCACCAACACCGCATCACCTGTGGCATGGCCAAAGGAATCGTTGATGTCTTTGAAATGATCGCTATCGAGGAACAGCACGGCGGCCTTCCCTCGGGCGTTGTTCAGCGAGCGCAGGGTGCGCGTCAGTCGCGTTTCAAAGTAGGCGCGGTTGGGCAGGTTGGTCAGCGAGTCGTGACTGGCCTGATGCGCCAGAGTCTGGTTTTCGTTCTGCAGATGGCTCTGCCATGACTCAAGTTCATCGAGCAGTGCATTGAAGTCGTTGCCCAGGCTGTCCAGTTCAGCAATATGCGCAGGCGGCACGCGCCGATCGAACGCACGCTCACGGCGAGCGGCGTGGGCCACTTCTGCCAGTTGTTGCAGGGGACCCGTGATGCCATCCAGGAGTCGACGCGACAGATACAACGCACTCCAGGCACTGAGCGCCGTGCACACAAGCACACCCAACAGCCCGCTCAGTAAAAATCGCAGCAAATTGGCACCATGCCCCCGGACTGTCACCAAGCCGATTTCCTGGCCCTGATGCAAAATCGGCACGCTGATCGGTTGCTCAAGCAAGCCATCGGCCAACAGCATTTCGACCTTCGACAGCAGGCCGTTTTCAGGGCGTTGCCAGTGCGCAAGCAGTTCGCCATCGTCTGTGTAGATCCGAGCCTCGGCGACCGCTTCAGTGGACGCAATCATGGCCAGCGCTTCGGTTGCCGCCGCGCGGTCATCAAACACCACGGCGGCTTCCGAGGTGTAGTTGATGGCGCGGGCAATCAGGTGCAGGTTGTGATCGGCGTAAACCTTGAGCGCAAGCACACCCAGCAGGGTCATGGAAGCGCTGGCCAGTGTGACGGCCACCAAGGCCACGCCCAGGTGGCCACGGCGCAAGACCGAGCGCAAGCGCAGAGGTTTTTTACGGGGCTTGAACGCACTCATGGCTCTGCCGCCCGGCGGCGTGACAGCTGCAACACACTGGGATGAATACGTACGCCGCTGCGGGCCACGGAGTCGAGATTGACCTCAAACGACACTTGCTTATCGCGTACGTGCAAGCAAAAAAGGCTGCCAACGGTGCATTGATCACTGTCTTCGCTGATGCTCAGAACGGCTTTGGTATTCAGCCGGGTGAATAGACCACTGCGCTCCTCAACGCTGAGCTTGCCCAGATAGACAGCGTTACAGTCGCTCGCAATGCCCGGGTCACTGGCCAGCACGCGGTGCACCTGCACCGGTCTGCCACTGGATTGCGTCGCGCCCTTGAGCAGGTCATCGGTGTATTCGGTGGGGCCGATGATGCATAGCTGCAATTGCGCCGGCTCGGAGGGCCAGCGTGCATAGCTCAGGATGCCAAGGACCACTTGAGTCACAGCCTTGGCACGCTGATCAGCCAGGTTGATTGGCGCTTCAGCTTGAGCCAGGCAAGGTACGCTCAGCAGTAACAAGCAAAATGCAAGCAGCCGAAGCCGCCATCCAAAGTACTGTTCTGTCGATGAGACAGCCACGTCCATGCAGGATTTCTCTGTAATCTTTGTAAGAGTAATGTCGTAACGATAGCACAGCCGGCAAAACGACCGTGATACAGGTCACATTTGTTGCAATTGGGAACTCCATTTCCCTGTGGAAGCAGGCTTACCCCAGCCCCAGCATCAACCCGCTCAGGCGTTTTACCTTGCGCTGCACGGCCTCTTCAAAGACGCCGGTACGCGGCTCGACCAGGCTGAACCAGTTTTTAGCCCGGGTGATGCCGGTGTAGATCAGCTCCTTGGTCAACACCGGATTGAGCGCCTCGGGGAGCACCAACGCGGTGTGGGAGAACTCCGAGCCTTGGGATTTGTGTACGGTCATGGCATAGACCGTTTCAACGTCATTGAGCCGACTGGGCAGGACAAACCGAATACCGCCCTGCCCGTCGTTACGGGCGAATGCCACACGCAGCACATGACGCTGGGTCAGCCCATCACGCTCGGGGAGCCTGAGGGCGATACCGATATCGCCGTTCATCAGGCCCAGGCCGTAATCGTTGCGAGTCATCAAGACCGGGCGGCCTTCGTACCAATGCTGGTCACTGTCGATCAGCTTGCGGGCAAACAGGGCGCGGGTGATGCGCTCATTCAGGCCTTCGACACCCCAGGGGCCCTTGCGCACGGCGCAGAGAACTTGAAAGGCCTCGAACGCTTGCAGCACGTTACCCGCCCATGCCGCCCAACAAGGGGCTTCCAGACCGGTCTCGCCAGTAGGGCGCTGCTCGCGCAACACCTCAAGGTAATGCCGATAGCCTTTGGCCTCAGCGCCGCGTCCTTCCAGTGCCAGACGCTCAAAACCACGATCCTGCTCGCCCTTGAGGGGCAATGCAAAGAGGTCGGCGTGGGTGCCTGCCGCCAGCAGGGCCCGTGCTTCGCGGGACAGTTGCTGGTTGACCAGGCGCGACAGCTGGCCGATACCGCTGCCTTCGCCAAAACGGCGCGAGTGACGCAGCATGACCACTTGCTGGGCCAGTGGATGCGTACCCTCCAGATCTTGTTGCAAGTCACTGGCGCTCAGGTTTTCGCCGCTGACCTGCTCAAGCCAGGCACGGGTCTGCGGAGTGTACCAACCCGCTTCGGCATCACGGCACAAATCACCCAGCACCGCGCCGGCTTCAACCGACGCCAATTGGTCCTTGTCGCCCAACAGCACCAGCCGCGCATGGGCGGGCAATGCATCGAGCAAGTTGGCCATCATTTCCAGGTCGATCATGGACGCTTCGTCGACCACCAGTACGTCCAGTGGCAGGCGATTGCCCGCGTGATGACGGAAGTGGCGCGTGCCGGGGCGACTGCCGAGCAGACGGTGAACGGTGGTCACGTCACTGGGGATTTTTTGCCGAACCTTGTCGTCCACTTCCAGGGATTTGACTTGAAGGCTGATGGACTCGGTCAGGCGCGCGGCGGCTTTACCGGTCGGTGCGGCCAGGCGAATGCGCAAGGGCGCCCCCGCTTCGACGGCAGGGGCTTGAAGCAAGGCCAACAGACGCACCACGGTGGTGGTTTTGCCGGTGCCTGGCCCCCCGGTAACAATGCTGAATGCACCGCGAGTGGCCAGGGCGCAGGCCAGCTTTTGCCAGTCAATCAGCGCATGCTGTGCCGGGCTGCCGAACAAGCCGTTCAGCCGTGCAGGCAAATCATCGGGCGTTGCTTCAACCTGCGACAGACGTTGGCGCAAGGCGCTATCGATTCGTCGCTCATATGCCCAGTAGCGGCGTAAATACAGACGGCGCTCACTCAGCACCAATGGCCGGCTGGCCGCATCCGCCGATGGCTGGCCCGCGTGCTCAACCAACGGGCTGGCTTGCAGGGCCTTGCACCACGCGTCGCCCTCCAGCGCCTCAAGCAACTGCGAGGGCAGCAGCATGGCGCCGGTTTGCACATCGCCCTCGGGTGGCAAGGACAGTGCAAAGTCGGGTTCCTTGAGGGTCTCGAACAAATCAAGACACACATGACCGTGGCCCAACTGATGACTGGTCAACGCGGCCGCCAGCAACACCAAAGGATCGCCTTGCGGATCGCGCTCATGCAGGAACGCGACGAACGCTTTGTCCAGCGCACGCAGCCAGCCTCGCTCGACCCAGCGTTCCAGCAACAGCAGCAGATCGTCGGCACGGCCCAAGGGTTGCAGCAGGGCAAGGCTTTCGGCCGTCAACGGCGTGGGCAACAGTTCGGCAAACGAACGACTCATAACAACACTCCCTGTTCCCAGGCCGGCTCAGCTGTTTTCGGTAAAGGTTTGCCCTGGAACATCAGGTCCAGGCTTTCGATCAAGATTCTGGGGGGCCGGGTGAAATACACGCCCTGCCCTTGAGAGCGGGTGCCGCGCAAAAACAGATACAGCGCCCCCCCCATGTGCTGGTCGTAGTCATAGTCGGGCAATCGCGCCTTGAGCTGACGGTGCAAGGCCAGCAAGTACAAGACGTATTGCAGGTCATAGCGGTGATCCAGAATCGAGGCGGTCATCGCTTGCTCGGTGTAGGCCGAATCGTCGGCTCCCAGCCAGTTGGATTTGTAGTCCGCCACGTAATAACGGCCCTGGTGCTCGAAAGTCAGGTCGATGAAGCCCTTGAACATGCCGTTGAGCAGGCTCGGCTCGGCTCCCGCACGCGGCGCGCCGCCGTGGGTGTGCTGACGTACCAGCGTGTCCAGTTGCACAACATCGACTTTGTGGCTGGCAAACCAGAACTCCATTTCGATCTGGTACTGGCTCAGCTCACTCAGTACGACCGCTGGCTGGCCATTATTCAGACGCAACGGTTCGTCCTGCAGATGCTGCAGCCAGTCGCTCAAGGTCTCGATCCAGCCTTGCCAGCCACGCCGGTTGCAGCGCCGTGCCACGGCGTCGCTGATCGCTTCAGGGGTTGCCTTGAAACCTTCGCTGCCTGCCCACTCAAGCAGGCCGTGGAGAAAAGTCCCCGGATTTGGCCCACGTGGGAAGCGGTGTATATCACCGCCACTGAGTAACACTTCACGCGGCGCATCAGGATCGAGTCGCTCGTCATCAGAGAGCTTTTGCGCCAGTGCGCTTTCGGGCGCCTCGGCAGGGCTGAGGCTGTCACCGATGCGCAATGCGCTGTAGGACGCGATCCACCAGTTTTCCGCAGCACGGCGGCTCGGGATCAGCGGCTCAAGCAGGGTGGCTTCGTTAAGCGGTGGATAAAAATGCGCCTCGCCAGCGGGCGGTACCGGTTCGCACTGAATCGCGGCACAGTCTTGCCGGGCATCTGCCAGCCAGCTCTGCAACCCGACCGACTCGGCCAGCACGGCTCCGCCGCCCAGCAAATAACCCAAGGCACAAAGGTGCAGGATCGACCGATTGCTGTTGCCGCGCTTGAGGTCGGCAACGCCCAGCCAGCAAGCATGCTGGGCGCGGGTCAGGGCCACATAAAGCAGGCGCAAGTCTTCGGCCAGTCGCTCGTCATCCGCTTGGGCGATCAGCTCTGGCGTCGGGGTCAAGCTCACGTGGGCATTGCCGGCGGCGTCGTGGTAATGGAGCGGTAAACGGCTGCCATCCACGGGTTTTGTTGAGCAGATGAACGGCAAGAATACCAATGGGTATTCCAGCCCCTTGGACTTGTGGATGGTCACGACTTTGACCAGTTGCTCGTCACTTTCAAGGCGCAGGATCTGCTCTTCACCCGCCTGCCCGGACAATGCCAGATGCTCGGCCAGATGGCGGATCAACGCCTGTTCGCCATCCAGTTCAGCAGCCGCCTGTTGCAGCAGTTCGGACAGGTGCAGCACGTTGGTCAGCACACGCTCGCCATCTGGACGGGCAATCAGGGCCTGGGGCAACTCGAAGTCATGCAGCAAGCGGCGCAACATGGCGAGCACCCCTTGCTTGCGCCAGGTTTCGCGATAACCACGGAACTGCATCACGCGCTTTTCCCAGGCCAACTCGTCCTGGTTCAGGCGTTCCAGTTCAATCAGCGGCAGGTCCAGGGTGATACAGGCCAGCGCAGCACGCAGCGGACGTTCTACGTCCGGTTCGGCGCAAGCCTTGAGCCAGGCCAGTACATCGTGTGCTTCCTGCGCCGCGTAGACTGAATCCTTATCCGACAAGTAAACGCTGCGTACACCACGATTCGACAATTCTCGCCGAACCGCCTGAGCTTCCTTACCGTCACGAACCAGGATTGCGATGTCAGCAGGCAACACGCCGCGCATGAATTCGCCGTCTTTGGCGAAACCACAGCGACCTTGCTGACCGCCATTGAGCAATTCGACAATCTGGCTGGCACAGGCCGCGGCCAGGTTCTGACGATAGATGGCGCCCGACACGGGCTGCTCGGAGGCCAATTGCCAGAGCGTCAGCGCACTGACAGGCTGACCATCGAACTGCAGGATTTCTTTACGCCCTTGGGATTTGACTGACACAAAGGGCACAGGATTCTCAGCCCCTTCACGGAACAAAAATGCGCCTCGCCCGGTGTCACGCTGCTCCGCCCGCTCAAAGACATGGTTGACCGCCTTGACCATCGCGTGGCTGGACCGGAAGTTGGTGTCCAGCGTATGTAAACGCCCACTGGTGGCGTGACGTGCGCGCAAGTAGGTGTAAATATCGGCCCCGCGAAAGGCATATATCGCCTGCTTGGGGTCGCCAATCAGGAACAGTCCGGTGTCGGGGCTGTTGTCTTCGATCCGGTAAATGGTCTCGAAAATGCGGTACTGAACGGGATCGGTGTCCTGAAACTCGTCGATCAGGGCCACCGGGAACTGTTCGCGAATCAGGGTGGCCAGGCGCTCGCCGCCTTCGGCCTGCAATGCCGCGTCGAGGCGCAGCAGCATGTCGTCAAAGCCCATCTCGGCGCGACGGCGTTTTTCCTCTTCAAAGCGCACGCTGACCCAGTTCGCCGCATGTTGCAGAACCGCGGCGTCGGGCGTTGGCAAGGCATCGAGCGCAGCTTTGAGGCCCTGCATGGCGTCGAGCCCCGGATGCTGCGGGGGCGCGCCCTTCCAGGCTTCGGCCATGCCGTCGGGGGTCAGACGCGTGAAGCCAGTCCCGAGGTCGAGCTGCTCCTGAGCTTCGTCAGCAGCCCAGGCGCTGAGCTTTTCAAACCAGGGCTCGAAATAGCGGGCTTGCATTTTGCGACCGTCGACGGCTTTGCTCGCCACGGCTTGCAGGCAGATATCCCGTAGTTCTTGTGCCCACTGCAGCCACGGCGTTTTAAGCCCGGACAAGGCCTGGCGGCGCTCTTGCAGACAGGCTTCGATCATTTGCGCCGGCGTTTGCTCCGGGTTGGCTGGCTGGCGTGAGCTGCCAAACAGTGCCCGCACACGCGGCAACAAGGCGGCGGGGCCGCTCCAGTTGGCGCGCACCCAACTCAGCGCATCACCCTGCATGGGGTAGCAAAACAGCCGCCAGTAATCGCGCAGCACTTCTCCCAGCAAGTCGCTGTGGTCGGTTTCCAAGGTCTGGGTGAACAGGCTGCCGCTGTCGAAAGCATGCTCGCGCAACATGCGCTGGCACCAACTGTGGATGGTCGACACAGCAGCCTCGTCCATCCATTGGGCGGCGATGTCGAGACGTCCCGCGCAAGCGGCCCACTGCTCGCCAGCAAACTGTTCACGCAGTTGCTCGACCAGGGCATCCGGGGCTTCGATCTCGCCACGGAAGAACCGGGCCGCTTCTGCCAGACGGGTGCGGATACGATCGCGCAGCTCTTTGGTGGCCGCGTCGGTGAAGGTCACGACGAGAATCTGCGGCGGTAACAGTTCACGCCCAAAGCCAGACTCTTCGCCGCCATGACCCAGAATCAGCCGCAGGTAGAGCGCCGAGATGGTGAAGGTTTTGCCGGTACCGGCGCTGGCCTCGATCAGTTGGCTACCACGTAGGGGGAAGGCCAAGGCCAGCGGTAATGTTTGCTCGCTCATTAGCGGGATGCCTCGCTGTTCAATGAGCGCCAAGGCGCATCAAAAAGGGGTCGATAGAGGGCATCGCACCACTCTTCGAATTCTTCAGCAGCCATCAGGGCAGCGTAATCAGGAAACTGTCGGGCCAGAGCAGCGCTTTCGCGGCGTTCGCCGTCGCTGGTTTGGCCATCACCTTCGTAGGCTTTCTGCGCGGCCGCATCGGCCTTTACCGGGTCAGTTTGTGCCAGCCAGGCAAAGGCGGTTTTCACGGCAATGGGCAGCGGATGACTCATGCCGACTTTCCAGGCCACCAGCAGGTTGCCCAGAATATCGCGGGCCTGTTTGGCATCCAGAGGGTCGAGCAGCAAAGTGTCATCGCTGGCCACCAGAGCGGTAGACATCTCCAGGCCACTGGCACACGCCGCCAGATGATTGACCCACGGCCGGGTCAATCGGTGCCATTTGCGGGTTTTAATTGCGCCAATACTGTTAGGAATGGTGGTGATGGACAGTAGGCCTTTATCACTGCGCTGATGCAGATTGCTGAGCCAGCCTTCCAGGATCAGCCCCTGGTCCTCAAAACTGACGGGCAGCGCGCTGGCAAGCGGCGTGGGCCAAAGGGCCAGCAGTTGCTGATAGCGTTGCAATACATCCGGTAATGGTTCGATCAGCTCCTGTTGCAGGCATTCGCCAAACCCGGCCATGGGCAGCAGGCCGCTACCTTGCAAACGCAGGGCGCGGTTGTGCAACGCGTTTTCAAGCTGGTCGGGCTGTGCCAGTGCCGCTTCAAGCAAACTGTCGCTCAAGGTGTAGCGTTGCAGTGCATCGAGCACGAACGGCTCTTCATCGGCCAAAGGCACTTCGGCGGCTTCGAAGAATACTTTCAAGCGCTGACTAAAGAAGTGACGCACAGGGTTACGCAAAAAATCCTGTAACTGCGTCAGATTTAGTGGTTCTTCCTGCTCGTGTGCTCCTAACGCAGCGGGCTGAACCGGTTGCGGTTGTGGCGCATGTAATCGCTGCCATTCGCGGGCATAACTGAACAGGTTGGGGTTACCCTCGTGAAAGTAACGGGTGCTGAAGGGTTGCAGCGGATGCTCTTGAGTCATGGCCTCGAGCAGGTCACCGCCCCCTTGCAGATGCCAGCCATTGGCAAGGTGATCACGCAGTTGGCCAATCAGGACACAGGCGGGGCGCTCGCTGTTGTCGCGAATACTGCGCCCTACCCAGCTGATATAGAGCTGGTCGCGGGCAGAAAGCAGCGCTTCGAGTAGCAGATAGCGGTCATCCTCACGGCGGGAACGGTCTCCCGGGCGATAGTCACTGCCCATCAAATCGAAATCCAGCGGCGGTTGTGCCCGCGGGTAGTCGCCGTCATTCATGCCCAGCAGACACACCAGCTTGAAGGGGATCGCACGCATCGGCATCAGGGTGCAGAAATTGACCGCACCGGCAAGAAAGCGCTGTGACAGTTTTCCTTGGTCAAGTCCGGTGAGCCAGGCTTCGCGTACTACGGTCAGCGGTAACTCATCTTGCAAGCCAACCAGCTCACAGGTTTCGAGCCAGGTTTCGCGCAACTCTTCAAGCTGGGCCAGCAGGTAGTCGTCATGCTCGGTTTCTGCCTGGAAAAACAGCTGCACCAGCGCTTGCAGTCGCTCGCCCCATTGCTGTGGCAGCGCCGGTTTCGAGAGTTCTTGATGGGCGATTTCAAGCGCATCGAGCAGGGCCACAAGCGGGCCGATGAGTACGGCGTCAAGGCCGCCAATTTCATCGTAAGGCTCGATGCCATCGCACGCTTCGCCACTGCCCACCGCATAGCCAAGCAGCATGCGACGCAGGCCAAAGCGCCAACTGTTTTGCTCCAGTTGCGGGGGCAAGCCCAGGCCCGCGCGTTGTTCGGCGTTCAACCCCCAGCGAATGCCCGCACCTTCGATCCAGCGATGCAGGGTTGGCAAGTCGCGTTCCTGGACGTTGAAGCGAGCGCGCAGCGAAGGGACGTCGAGCAAGTCGAGGATTTCACTGACGGGGAAGCGGCTGTCAGGCAACTTGAGCAGATGCTCGAGGGCGATCAGTAACGGATCGCGGCCCCGCTGCCCCTGGTCGGCCAAGGTGTAAGGAATAAAGCGGCGATCATCCCGTTCAATCTGACCGAATACGGCGCGGATGTGAGGTGCGTAGCTGTCGACATCCGGCACCATCACAATCACATCACGGGGTTGCAACTGAGGATTTTCGCTAAATCGTGCAAGTAGCTGGTCGTGGAGAATCTCGACTTCTCGCTGAGCACTGTGGGCAATATGAAAACGGATTGAATGATCCGCTTCCAGGTCGATAGCGGGCCACAACTCGCGGGTTTCGTTCAGGGGGCGCAGTTCAAGAATGTCATCCTGCAACTGGTTGAGCAGGTTAAGCGGTTCTACTTCGCTGAACAGATCAATACGGCCATCACGAAAAGCCGCACGGTAGCTGTTGGGATCGTCGTAGCTGTCGAGCAGGTTGATGTAGTCGCGACCTTGTTTACCCCAGGCGGCCAGTAGTGGATGGGCATGTTGATGCAAGGTGTCGAGATCAAGTGCTGTAGGCATTCCGCTTTTGCGGGCCTGGCGTTTGTACTGATGGCGTAGCAGATCCTTGTCGGCAACGATGTCAGACCAATGATGGCGGCAGGGGTTATGCACGCACAGCAATACCTGGCTGAAACGAGCGAGCCCAGCCAGGGCTTCGAGCGCTTGGGCAGGCAATGATGAGATACCGAAGACGATGACTCGGGCAGGCAAGCCGGACGGCGCTTGCTCAAGGCTGCTGATCTTGTCCATGAAGCGCTGGTGAACACCGGCCCGGCTCTGGGACATGCCTTCCTCGCCCACATCGAGCAGTAGCGCACGCCACAGCTCGGCTTGCCAGCAGTTGGCCGGGCTCAGGGCCGGGCTTTCACCTCGGGCGTTGCGCAGTTGATGACGGCCAGCGGCCCAATCTTCGAGCCAGTCGGCACGATAGACCTGATATTGGTCGAACAGGTCAGCGAGTCGCTCTGACAATTGATAGCGTTTTCGCAAATCGGTGTCGTGAGTCAGGAAGCGCTGCAGCGGCTCGAAGTGTGGTTGATCAATGAGAGCAGGAAGCAGGCGCATCAGGCGCCAGGTCAGCGGGCCTTTGTCGAGCAGGGACTTGGCGGGGATTTCTTCGCTGCCTAATACAAGTCGATAGAGTTGCCACAAAAAACTGCCGGGCAACTGCACATCCACCGCTGCCGCAATTCCGCAGCCGCCGAGGTCATCGTCCTGAGCGTCTTCGGCCAGGGCCAGCTTCAGCCATTGGGCGATGCCGTTGCTCTGCACCAACGCGATTTCGTTTTCCAGAGGAGCCAGGGGGTAGCGACGCATCCAACTGACCACCAGGCTACGTAACTCATCAAGGCGGTTACCGTGAACCACCATAAAACCCGCATTGAGGGACGTAGCAACCGGCATGACGGCATCCTTAGGAGAAGGCAAAATCCAAAGGCGAACCTTAACATTGCTCGGCAAGATTGGTGGAGCGCAAGCTCAAAGACAGGGCGTGGGGCTGGGCAGTATCGAGCGATTTATTGGAAGTGTGCTTACCGAAACTTTTCTCGGCCCAAAAACAAACCCCCTGTCTGCGTTAGCAGACAGGGGGTTTGGAATTTAATCTTGACGATGACCTACTCTCACATGGGGAAACCCCACACTACCATCG
>NZ_JAHKRC010000010.1 GCF_019345465.1 Pseudomonas sp. NKUCC02_KPG | reverse complement strand
ATGACTGAACTGCACGTAGTGCAGGGCAGGCACGAGGGTTAATTGATAACGGGTCAGGCGGCGACCGGACTCGCCTACGAAGACCTCTTCGATATGGCCATGAATGCCTTCGCCATTGAGACCAAACTGAAGAAAAGCGGGCTGACAGAGCAGGCTCTCCAGATCGAAATCGGGGTACTCGCTGACCAGTTCGATGTGGATCGCATACAAGCGGCTGATGGTTTCAGTGCCATCAAAGGCCAGGACCTTGAAGTCGTTGCGAACAGAGGGGATCAGTAACGTGAAATGCGCAGCGTTGGCCGGCGCGAACATAGGCTTGTCCTTAAGCGGGGGATAAAGAAGGGCGTTGCGATACCTGAGCCTGAGCAGGCTCAAAAGTGCCGTGCAAGCTAGCAGGGCACCAAACGGATTGATGTAAGACGCTTCCTAAAGAAGGAGAGAATTTTCAGGTGTTCGAAATTGCTTCTTCAGATAAGGGCAGAAGAAGTAAGGATTGAATGGGGCAGAGCAGGCGTTGGCGTCAACGCGACCTGAGCGTGTGGTTCAAACAACCCGCGCAGAACTCGCCCGCACCTGCAGCTGCGGGGTCAGGGTGATGGACTCGGCAGCCTCGCCCCGGATGCGCTTGAGCAGCAGTTCAACGGCGTGTTGCCCCATCTCTGACAAAGGCAGGCGCACGCTGGTCAACGGCACCATCAGTTCGCTGGCCAGGGGGATGTCGTTGAAGCCGACGACGGCAATGTCTTTGCCGGGCATCAAGCCCTTGTCGCGCGCAGCACCCATCAAGCCGATGGCAAGGAAGTCGTTGACCGCGAAAAACGCCTTCGGTTGCGGGGTGAGCCCCAGCAGGTACTCGCCCTGTTTATGCCCGGTGAGGCTGTCGAACGGGCCATTGAGGGTCCACTCCGGGCGCAATGTGATGCCTTGCTCGCGGTAATAACGGGTAAAACCGCGAGTACGGTCCGCCCCGGTGGAGGCATGCCGTTCGCCTGCGAGAATCGCCACATCCCGACAGCCCAATTGAAACAGGTGCTCGGCCGCCAGCCAGCCCCCCAACTCATCGTCGCTGCAAGCCACCAGTTGCCCGGTGATCTGGCGGCTGACCAGTACGTAGGGAATGTGCTTGCGTGCCAACAGGTCGAGCAGGGGCTGGGTGTCACCCACATGGGAGTCGCCCACGATCAGCCCGGCCACCGAGCGGCGCAGGGCATGTTCGGCACGGGCCATCTGACGCGGTTGCTGGTCGTCGGTGTTGGACACGAACGTGAGGTAGCCAGCCTGCTCGGCCGCACTGTCAATGCTGTCGTAGATGGTCGCCATCACCAGGTCGGTGAGGCGCGGCATGAGCACGCAGATTTCCTGACTTTTACGCAATTTCAGGTTAGATGCCTGCGTGTTCGGTCGATAATCCAGCTCTTTTGCCAATGCACGAATACGCGCCACTACCTCGGCCGACGCCGCTCGCTCGACCCCGGCCGGATCGCCATTGAGCACCCGTGACACCGTGGAAACATGCACTCCCAGTGCAGTAGCCATGGACTTCAGGGTGGCGGGGCGAGATTGATTTGGCATGTTCTGGGGATTTCCGGCAGTCCGTTGTTTAGCGCGCGAATTCTACCCGAATAGGGCGCACCTTCCCGGAAATAAATCTTTACCCAAACGTTTGACTCAAACTTTTCTGCGCTCTACATTTCGCCAGCCCAAACGTTTGGGTAAAACAATAAAAATACGCCGACACCGGCTAATGCCAGTCAGTCAGGGGAGAGGTGGAGCTCCACCCATGACTGACCGGCATCAGTGGACACGGGCCGACTTTTTGACTTCTGCCATCACTTGAAGAGTCAGATCCCCTATGAAAAGCCCCGTTATCCCGTCTTTTCGCTACCAGATTTTCTTCCTGATCATGCTCATGGCACTGCTCAATTACATTGACCGCGGCGCCATTGCCTATGCGTCGGCGAGCATTCTTCCCGAGTACGGTTTCGACAAGGCCGATTGGGGCAATGTCCTGGGCTACTTCGGTTACGGTTACATCCTCGGCGCGCTGGTCGGCGGCATCCTGGCCGACCGCTATGGGGCCAAACGCATCTGGTTGATTGCGGGGGCTACCTGGTCGATTTTCGAGATTGCCACCGCCTTTGCCGGCGACTTCGGGCTGGCGTTTCTGGGCGGTTCGGCCATGGCCGGCTTTGCCACGATCCGCGTGATGTTCGGCTTTGCCGAAGGCCCGGCCTACTCGGTCATCAACAAGAGCGTGGCCAACTGGGCCACACCCAAGGAGCGGGGCTTCGTGGTTTCGGTCGGCCTGCTCAGTACACCTCTGGGCGCACTGTTGACCGCTCCGGTAGCGGTCGGCCTGCAAACCCTGACCGGGGACTGGCGCAGCATGTTCGTGGTGCTGGGGGTGGTCAGCCTTGCGCTGCTGATTTTCTTCATGACACGGTTCACCAACACCCCTGATGAAAACCCGCGTGTGTCCAAGGCTGAACTCGATTTCCTGCGCAAGGAGCGCGCCGAGGCCGTCAATGCCTCGACACCGACCACCAGTGTCGCGCCGGTTTGGCACTTCTTCAAAAACAAGGATCTGTTGCTCAACGCGATCGGGTATTTCTCGTTTGTGTACGTGACCTTTCTGTTGCTGACCTGGACCCCCAAATACCTGCAGGACGAGTTTCACTACAATCTCTCGTCGCTGTGGTACATGGGCATGATCCCGTGGACCGGCGCCTGCTTCACCGTGCTGCTGGGGGGCAAGATCTCCGACTTGCTGCTGCGCCGCACCGGCAATCTGAAAGTGGCGCGCAGCTGGCTGGCCGCGACCTGCCTGCTGTTGACCACGCTGTGTTTCATTCTGGTATCCCAGGCCCAGACCGTATGGGGCGTGATTGCCCTGATGACCCTGGCCAACGCCCTCAACGCGCTGCCCAACTCGGTCTACTGGGCGGTTGTTATCGACACTGCACCCTCCAACCGGGTCGGTGCCTACAGCGGCATGACCCACTTTATCGCCAACACCGCTTCGTTCATCGCTCCGATGCTCACCGGTTACCTGACGGTTCGATACGGCTACTCGTCGATGTTCGTGGCGGCTGCGGTGGCGACGGCACTGGGCATGAGCGCAATGCTGATGGTGCGTCCGGGCGGTCGGCAGTCGGTCACTTCCCCTATCCCTGCAGTTGTTTGATGGAGTTGAGCGTATGAACCTGGCGAAGCCTACCCACGCTGGATATTTCCTTGGCCAATCGGTCATCGCGCTGGCCGAGCGCCTTCGCGCGGGGAGCCTGACGAGTATCGAACTGACCCAGGCAGCCCTGGACAGCATCGAGCGCCTGAATCCGGTCCTCAATGCCTTCGTTCAGGTCGACGCCCCCGTCGCACTGGCCCAGGCCCGCAAGGCCGATGAGCTGTTTGCCCAAGGCCGGGACCTGGGGCCGCTGCAAGGCATACCGATAGCGGTCAAAGACAATATCGATACGTTTGATTACGTGACGACTTATGGTTCGGCGCATTTCGAGGGCTGCACACCGGGGCGGGATGCACTGTGCGTGCAGCGTTTGCGTGAGGCGGGTGCCGTGATTGTCGGCAAGACCCTGACTCACGAATTTGCCTACGGCCCGACCGGCGACCGTTCATTGCAAGGTGCGGCACGTAACCCCTGGGATGCCCGTTGCATCACGGGAGGCTCCAGCGCCGGCAGCGCGGCGGCGGTGGCCAGCGGCATGGTGCCGCTGGCGTTGGGCACCGACACCGGAGGGTCGATCCGGATTCCGGCGGCGTTGTGTGGAGCGGTCGGCTTCAAGCCATCCTTTGCCAGTGTGCCGCTGGATGGGATTTTCCCGCTGTCGTCGAGCCTCGACCATGTGGGCCCGATTGCCAGCAGTGTCGAGGATGCGCGGCTGCTGTTTGAAGTCATCGCCGGTCGCCCGGTCGCCAAGGCGCCCGACGTGCATTCGCTGCGGGTGGGCTGGATCACGTCGGGCAGCTTCGGCCCGGTGGATGCCGAAGTGGGCCGGCAGGTCTATCAGGTGGCACAGCAGCTGTTTGGCAACGGGTTGCAGGACACCGGCGAAGTGGCACCTCTGGCGGCCGGGATGAAAGACACCCTGTTGACCTTGCAACGTGCCGAAGCCTTTGACGTGCATGCCGAGCGCATGCACGAGGCCCCGCAACTGTTCGATCAGGAAGTACGCGAGCGACTGGAGTTGTCCCGGGAGGTCAGGGGCTGGCAATACATCCGTGCCCAGGCCAGTCAGGCGCAGTACAAGGCGGAATTGGCGCGTCTGTTTGAATGTTATGACTTTCTGGTTTCGCCCAGCGTGCCGATCACCGCGACTGAGGTTGATGCCCGTGAAGTTCGGGTCGGGGAGCAGGGTATTGATGTGCGTGCCGCGGTACTCAGCCACACCAGTGCCTGGAACCTGACAGGGTTGCCTGCGATCAGCCTGCCAGCGGGGCAGGTGAGGGGGATGCCGGTGGGGCTGCAGGTGATTGGCGCGGCGGGTGACGATGATCGATTGTTGCAAGTGATGGCCAGGTTGTATGTGCCGGGCTGAGCAAGGCGCCCCATCTTGACGTTGCAATGAGTCTGACGAGCGCCCCGGGCGCTCGGACAGACCGTCAAATCTCACTGGCCCATCCGTGCCTTGCGAGCTGCGCTTGCATCGCTCATCACCTCATCCTGGCTACACTGCCGCTGAAAATGGAGCTAGACTCGCTGCAAGCTGAAACGATTCATCTAGTCAGCGAATTATAATTCCAAGAAAGGATCCGCCCATGAAACTGCTTCCCGTGACCTGCGCCATTGCAGCCCTGTCCTTTGGTACTCACGCATTTGCCTGGGACTTTGTGCTGCTCGACAGCGACAAGCCTGCCAGCAATCAGCGTATTACCAGCGAGCAGCTCGGCCTCAAGGTCGACAAACCCTTTTCAATCACCCTGCGCACCCTGCACGGAGGTCGTCAGGAAGGCGTGAGTCTGATCGATATCGATAACGGCACGATGAAATTGACGGTGGTGCCGACGCGGGGGATGAACGTGCTCAGTGCCCAGGTCGGCAGTGCGCGGATGGGGTGGGATTCGCCGGTCAAGGACGTGGTCAATCCAGCGTTCATAGAGCTTAACGGTCGCGGTGGCCTGGGTTGGCTTGAAGGTTTCAACGAACTGGTCGCCCGCTGTGGCTACGAATGGGTAGGCCATCCGGGCATGGACAATGGCGAGTTGCTGACCTTGCACGGTCGTGCGGCGAACATCCCTGCCAGCAAGGTGACTGTGCATATCGACGAAACCCCGCCCTATGCCATTCACGTGCGCGGTGAGTTGAAGGAGCAGGCGTTCAAAAAAGTGGACTTCAGCGTGCAAACGGAGCTGGTCACTGAACCGGGGGCGACGCGTTTTGTGCTCAATGACACGTTGACCAACAACGGTGATTACCCCAAAGAATACCAGGCGCTCTACCACAGCAACTTCAGCACACCGTTTCTGGAGGAGGGCGCCCGTTTTGCGGCACCGGTCAAACAGGTGTCTCCTTTCAATGACAAGGCCAAAGCTGACCTGGGCGACTGGCAGACGTATCGCGCACCGACCCCTGACTACGATGAAACCGTGTACAACGTGGTGCCTTACGGTGATGCCAAGGGCAACACCTTGACGGTGCTGCACAACAAGGACGCCAGCCTCGGCGTCTCGGTTGGCTTCAATGTCCAGCAGTTGCCGGTGTTCTCGCTGTGGAAAAACACTGATACGAAGGGCCAGGGCTATGTCACCGGGCTTGAGCCAGGTACCAGTTTTTCCTACAACCGCCGTTACCAGAGGCCGCTGAACCTGGTCCCGACCATTGGCCCCAAAGAACAGCGCCAGTTCAGCATCAGTTACTCGTTGCTGGCTGACAAACCGGCGGTGGACAAGGCGTTGCAGCAGGTCAAATCGATCCAGGACGGACGTGGGACCGAAGTGCGGCAGACGCCGTTGGTGGATTTGAGTAAAGAGTGATCAGGACCGGGGGGCGCCAGCGCAATGGCGCCCTGAAGCAGATCAGCAACACCCATGACGGGAAGCGGGAAGTAGGGAATCGCTATCGAGGGAGCAGGCGCAGCGGGACGGCTGACGCGATTAATGGGTGAACTGTGTGTAGACTTTCTCGCTTTTAGCCAGGGAGTCTTGTGTTCCGGCTCCTGCCAGTCTCTGTGTTGATTAAGGCGTGTTTATGGATCTGCGTCAGCTCGAAGCGTTTGCTGCTGTGATGTCGGCGGGCAGTGTCACTGCCGCAGGAAAGATGCTCGGCCGCTCCCAACCCTCGGTTACCAGGGCCATTCAAGAACTGGAGCAGGAGCTGGGGTTTGCGCTGTTCGAGCGCAGCGGGCCAAAGGTCACGCCCACCCACAAAGCGTTCATGATGTACGCCGAAGTCGAAAGCGCCCTGCTAGGGGTTCGCAACATCCGGCTGCGCGCGGAACACATCGTTCGGGATGAAAATCATCAAATCAAACTGGTCGCGATTTCAGCGCTGGCAGCAGGCTTGTTGCCGGCGGCCCTGGCACGCCTGCCTGAGAACCTGCGTCCGCAGCAGATCCAGTTGCAGAGCATGTCACCGGAGAATGTGGTGCAGGCGGTGCTGTCCAAAACCATGGACCTGGGCGCTGTCAGCCTGCCGCTGGAACATCGCGGCCTGGACATTCACTGGATCGGCGAGGCGCCCTGCGTCGCCGTGCTGCCAGCCACCAGCGCACTGGCTTCGTACGCAGAACTGCCGATGGAATTGCTGGCACAGCAGACGCTGATCACCATGGCCAATCCGTATCGTTTTCGTCGGCGGGTGGACAAGGCATTCCATGATGCAGGCGGGCCGATGCCCCATATGCTCGACACCAATACCTCACTGGTGGCCATGCAGATGGCCAGGGTCGGATTGGGCATTGCGCTGGTCGATCCCTTTACCGCCATGGGCGTGCCACTGGAAGGCGTGGTGGTGCGCCCGATTGCCTGCAACGTCCCGTTCTTTTTCGGTTTGATTTCAGCCTTGGCCAGCCCGTTGTCCGACGTGACGCGAGTGCTGATCGATGAGATCGCCACATCGGCAAAAGTGTTGCTGCCGCACATGGTCATGCACGAAGCCAGTGTCCATGACGCGCTATTGCAAAGTATCTATGCCGAGTGACGGGATGCGCCACGCAGGGGGCGTTCATAACGCAAGCGGCCCGCGAATGCTTTGGGGGGTTTCGAAAACAGTGCTCGAAACACCCTTCTGGATCACCTGGCGTTTCAATGAAGTTGGTGGTGAATCTGTAGTCGCTGACGAGCCGTGCGAGGCTGCGTCCGGCTGCGAAGCAGTCGCAAAGTCAGCTTGCACGGTTAATCAGGCAAACCGCGTGTTCCGGTCTTGCGACCGCTTCGCGCTCGATCGCAGCCTCGTTCTACTCGTCAGCGACTACACGCGGGTGGGTGGTGAATCTGTAGTCGCTGACGAGCCGTGCGAGGCTGCGTCCGGCTGCGAAGCAGTCGTAAAGTCAGCTTGCACGGTTAATCAGGCAAACCGCGTGTTCCGGTCTTGCGACCGCTTCGCGCTCGATCGCAGCCTCGTTCCACTCGTCAGCGACTACAACACGGAGTTAGTGGCGAATCTGTAGCTTCATAGAGGGGCTGGATAAAGTCGAGTTCCTTGAAGACAAGCGTACGCAGCTGACGCAGTTGCCCATCGTTCTCCAGGACGCTGACGATAAAAGTCTTCCAAGAGACAAACCATGCTAATCGGCTGTGCGCGTGGCTCGACGAAGGATAAGAGCCTGGTGTCTACGCAGATGGGAAACCACATTCCGTTCCTTTTTAATTCCAAATAAGAATATCAATATGTTTTTTTGCGCGTTGCGAGAATAAACAGTCCCTTTTAGTATTCACTTTAAGCATTCAACGACATCAAGAATTCAAATTGTTCTGCTGTTGAGGATTTCAAGTGTTTGGATCAAGGGTCGAGTGATGTGCTCTCGATCGTCATCGAGTAGCGATCAATGTCCGAAGAAAATTCACTGTCAGGCCTTGCGGCCCTCGAAGCACGCTTGCGCCAGGATCTGGCCTGGCTCGATCTTCCCGCCAGTCAGTGGGTCAAACCACGCCTCAACGAAGGTGCCCCGGTGCTCGATGTGGCGATCATCGGCGGCGGTATGGCGGGCCTGGCCCTTGCTGCCGAGTTGAGGCATCTCGGTGTTGATGCAGTGATTTTCGATCAGTCCGTGGCAGGTTTTGAAGGGCCGTGGGCAACCACCGCCCGTATGCAGACCTTGCGCTCTCCCAAGCACCTGACCGGACCCGCGCTCGGCTTGCCCGCGCTGACCTTCCGTGCCTGGTTCGAAGCGCAATTCGGCGCAGAGGGCTGGGCCGGGCTGGACAAAATTCCGCGACTGCAATGGGCCGACTACCTGCGCTGGTATCGCAAAGTGCTGGCGCTGGATGTGCGCAACGAACACCGGGTCACCCGGGTTGCGCCAAGAGCAGATGCACTGGTTGAGCTGGCCATCGAAACCCCCGTACAAACCCTGCATCTGTTGGCGCGGCATGTCGTGCTGGCCACCGGACGTGACGGCCTGGGCGGCCCTTGGGTGCCTGAACTCGCCCACCAGCTACCGGATCATCTGTGGGCGCATTCAGCGGATGGTTTGCAGGACGACTGGTTCGAAGGCAAGCGTGTGGCAGTCATCGGGGGCGGGGCCTCTGCGATGGACAGTGCAGCAACCGCGCTGGAAGCGGGCGCCACAGGGGTTGACCTGCTGATCCGGCGTGCCGAACTGCCGCGTATCAACAAAGGCAAGGGCGCCAGTCATCCGGGCATGGTTCATGGCTATTGGCGTCTGCCGGATGCCTGGAAATGGCGTATTCGCAACTACCTCAATACTCAGCAAGTACCTCCGCCCCGCGCCAGTACGATCAGGGTTTCCAGCTCGGGAAGGGCGCGGTTCCTGCTGAACAGTCCCGTCGTCTCGGTGGAGAAAAATCCTCGGGGCGGCCTGTGGTTGAACACGCCTGATGCCCGGATCGAAGCCGATTTTGTGGTATTCGCCACCGGTTTTCGCACCGACTTTGAACAGCGCCCGGAATTTGCGCCGTTCTCTTCGCACATTCGCACCTGGCGGGACCGCTTCGAGGCCCCGGCCAGTGAGCGGGATGCCGAATTGTCCGAGCTGCCGGATTTGGGCAGCCGTTTCGAATTCCAGGAAAAAATACCCGGCAGTTGCCCGGGGCTGAACCATATCCATTGCTTCAGCTATCCCGCAGCCCTCAACTACGGCGCAGTTTCCGGGGATATCCCGGCCATCAGTGAAGGCTCAAAACGTTTGGCCCAGGCCTTGGTCGGCCAACTGTTCAACGCAGACATCTCACTGCATTTCGACACCATGCAGCGGTTTGCCGACCCCGAACTGTTTGGCGATGAGTGGGTGGCCAGCCAGCCCACCGCTGAAGAGTTGCGGCGATGATCGGCTGGGCGCTGAGACGAGTGACTCAGTCGCTGCTGGTGATTCTGTTGATGACCCTCGTGGTGTTTATCGGCCTGAATGCCATTGGCAATCCCATGGACATCCTGGTGGGGGAAGACCTCAATCAGGCCGAACGGGTGCAAGCCATCGCACACCTGGGGCTGGACAAGCCGCTGTGGGAGCAATACCTGATCTTTCTCAAGGGCGCAGTCCACGGCAACCTCGGGCAGAGTTTTGTCTATCATGAAGACGCCATGCGCCTGATTTTGCAACGGCTGCCAGCCACCCTCGAACTGGCCTTCAGTGCGCTGTTCCTGGCTGTTGTGATTGGCGTGCCCCTGGGGATTTTTGCCGGTACCTATCCGGATCATCCGTTGTCGCGGTTGATGATGGCCTGCAGCATCATCGGGTTTTCGCTCCCGGCTTTCTGGGTGGCGTTGATGATGATCATGCTGTTCTCAATCAAGCTGGGATGGCTGCCCGCCAGTGGCCGTGGCGACACCCGCGAGTGGCTGGGGGTGCAGTGGTCGTGGTTGACCCTGGACGGCCTGCAGCACCTGATACTGCCCGCCCTGAACCTGGCGTTGTTCAAGATCTCCCTGGTGTTGCGCCTGACCCGTGCCGGCGTTCGGGAAGTGCTGCCACAAGAGTTCGTCAAGTTTGCCCGGGCGAAGGGCCTTTCGCCAATGCGGGTGATGTTCATGCACGTCATGCGCAACACCATGATTCCCCTGGTGACGGTGCTGGCCATGGAATTGGGATCGACCATTGCCTTCGCCGTGGTCACCGAAAGCATCTTCTCCTGGCCCGGCGCAGGGAAACTGATTCTGGACAGCATCAACGCCCTGGATCGTCCGGTGGTGGTGGCCTATCTGATGGTGGTCGTGGTGATCTTTGTCGTGCTCAACCTGATTGTCGACGGTTTGTATTACCTGCTTGACCCTCGCGTGCGGATCGAGGCCTCCCGATGAGTGCCGTTGAAAAAGCGTTACCTAACCGCATGCCATTGCAGGCCCAGTCGCCCTGGCGTCGAGTGGCCGTCGAGTACATGAATTCGCCAACGGCAGTCGCGGGGCTTGTGGTGTTGGTGGCGATCGTCCTGGTGGCGATTCTAGCCCCGTGGATCGTGGTGCAAAATCCCTACGACCTGATGCAGCTCAACGTGCTGGATGCGCGCCTGGCACCGGGAAGCACCAACATGGACAGTGGCTACACCTATTGGCTTGGCACCGATGGTCAAGGTCGCGACCTGGTCTCGGCAATCATGTATGGCCTGCGCATCAGTTTATGGGTCGGTATCGGGTCGGCGTTGATCGCGGCGTTTATCGGCACGCTGCTGGGCCTGGTGTCGGCGTATGTTGGGGGCTGGGTAGACGTGTTGCTGATGCGCCTGGTGGACCTGTTGCTGTCGTTCCCGGTGATTCTCATGGCGCTGATGATCCTTGCGTGGCTGGGCAAGGGGGTCGGCAATGTGATGCTCACGTTAATCCTGCTGGAGTGGGCCTATTACGCCCGCACCGCACGCGGCCAGGCGTTGACCGAAAGTCGTCGCGAATACGTCGACGCCGCGCGGGGCCAGGGTATTGGTCCGTGGCGCATCGTCACCGGGCATATCCTGCCCAATTGCCTGCCGCCGCTGATTGTCATCGGCGCATTGCAGATCGCCCGGGCGATCACCCTGGAAGCGACGTTATCGTTTCTGGGCCTGGGTGTGCCTGTAACGGAGCCTTCCCTGGGCTTGCTGATCGCCAACGGCTTCCAGTACATGCTCAGCAACGAATACTGGATCAGCCTGTTTCCGGGGTTGGCGCTGTTGATCACCATCGTCGCCATCAATCTGGTCGGCGACCGGCTGCGTGATGTCCTGAACCCGAGGTTGCAGCGATGAGCCTGCCTGAAATGTCGTTGTCGTCGCTGGCATTGGAACAGCCAACCCTGGATGTGCGTGGTCTCTGCACCTCGTTTTATACCCGGGCCGGGGTGCTTCCAGCGGTGCGCGACTTGTCGTTGCACGTGCAGCCAGGTCGAATTCTGGGGCTGGTGGGTGAGTCGGGATCCGGCAAGTCAGTGACCGGTTTTTCCATTCTCGGGCTGGTGGATGAGCCTGGCCGCATCAGTGGCGGACAGGTGTTGTTCAAGGGCCGTGACCTCACACAACTCTCGGTGTCCGAACTGCGCGCGTTGCAAGGCAACCGGATCGCGATGATTTTCCAGGACCCGATGATGACCCTCAATCCGGTGCTGCGGGTCGACACGCAAATGATCGAAGCGGTGCGTGCCCATCGCCCACTGAGCAAGCGCGAAGCTCGGGAGCACGCCAGCCGCACGCTGGCGCTGATGGGCATCGCCAGCCCTGAAGAACGCCTGCGGGCTTATCCCCACCAGTTGTCCGGTGGCATGCGCCAGCGGGTGGCGATCGCCATCGCGCTGCTGCATTCGCCTGACCTGATCATCGCGGATGAGCCGACCACGGCGCTGGACGTGACCATCCAGGCACAGATCCTCAGTGAAATGCAAAAGCTGGTGCGCGAGCAGGGCACGTCGCTGATCTGGATCACCCATGACCTGTCGGTGGTGGCCGGGCTGGCCGATGACGTGGCCGTGATGTACGCCGGTCGTATCGTCGAACAGGGACCGGTCGCCGACGTGCTTGATCGTCCACAACACCCTTACACCCAGGGATTGATCGACAGTCTGCCCCGCCGTAACAAGCGTGGCCAGCGGCTGCGGCAGATTCCCGGCATGGCGCCGGACCTGTTCTCGATGCCGACTGGATGTGCCTTCGCCGAGCGCTGTACGCGGGCGTCCGCGGCCTGTGCACAGGAACCGGAACCTCGCGAGATCGTACCGGGCCAGACCGTTCGTTGCTTTCACCCTGGAGCTGGCCATGCGCAGTGATCACGTCCCCCTGATAGAACTCAAGCAGGTCAGCAAGACATTTGGTACGCCCGTGGCCGAGCATTCAGTTCAACACCTGTTGCAACGTTTGCACCTGACTCGCCCCAGACCCGTCACCCATGCGGTCGATCGCGTTGACCTGCGCATCAACCGTTCGGAAGTGGTGGGCCTGGTGGGTGAATCCGGCTGTGGCAAATCAACCCTGGGGCGCATGGTGGCGGGGTTGCTGCCGGTGTCATCAGGTACCGCGTTGGTGGACGGGAAATCCCTGGACAACCTGACGGCCGATGAGCGCCAGGCCGTTCGCATGAAAGTGCAGATGATCTTTCAGGACCCGTCGTCGAGCCTCAATCCGCGTCTGCGGGTGGACCGGATCGTCGGCGAGGGCGCGTTGCTGCACGGCTTGACCGACAAGCAGGGTTTCGACGATTACGTCAGTGCGCAACTGCAACGGGCCGGGCTCAGCCCGCAACTGCGCCAGCGCTATCCCCATCAGTTCAGTGGCGGCCAGCGCCAGCGTATCGGCATTGCCCGAGCACTGGCGGTACAGCCGCAACTGCTGGTGTGCGACGAGTCAGTGGCGGCGCTGGATGTGTCGATCCAGGCACAGATTCTCAATCTGTTCATGGACCTGCGCGACGAGCTGGGCCTGACCTATCTGTTCATCAGCCACGACCTGGGCGTCGTCGAGCACTTGTGCGACCGCGTCGTAGTGATGTACCTGGGGCGTGTGGTCGAGAGCGCTTCGGTGGATGACCTGTTTGCCCGCGCCAACCATCCCTACACCCAGGCCCTGTTGGCGCAGATTCCCCGTTTTGATGTCCGCAGTACCCGTTATGACGCGATCAAAGGGGAAATCCCCAGCCCGCTGAACCCGCCCGCCGGGTGTCATTTCCATCCTCGCTGCCCGCACGCCACCGCGCGCTGCTTCAGCGAAGCTCCAGCACTCAGGGAGGTTTCGCCGAACCACCTGAGCGCGTGTCACCTCAACGACCACTTTTGAACGAGCGCCAAGACGCTCGTCATGCTCATTGCCATTGCGTGCAAGGAAATACCCATGAAGCCACTTGTTCGTTCATTGTTAGCCTCGGCGCTTATCCTGGCGGCCGGTACTGCTGGTGCCCAGTCCCTGCATATCGGTTACGCCGACCCTGTGTCGTCCCTCGATCCGCAATTGAATAATTACGCCGGGGACCGGTCGGTGGCGCTGCATGCCTTCGAGTCGCTGGTCAGTCGCCGCGACGACAAAACCCTGCCGGGTTTGGCCAAGAGCTGGAAAGTCATTGATGACACCACCTGGGAATTCGTCTTGCGCGACGATGTGAAATGGCAGGACGGTACGCCTCTGACCGCCGATGATTTCGTGTTCTCGTTCGAGCGCGCCCGCAGTGTTCCAGGCAGCGTGGCGTCGTATGCCGGGGCGACACGCACGGTGGCATCGGTCACGGCCAAAGACGCTCACACGTTGATCATCACGACCCGCACGCCGAACGCGAATCTGCTGCCGGACGTGGACTCGATCTATATCGTCAGCCGTCACGCTGGCGCCACTGCAAGCAGCGCCGATTACAACTCGGGCAAGGCGATGGTGGGTGTGGGGCCTTACCGCTTCGTCTCCTACGTGCCGGGTGACCGGACGATTTTCGAGCGCAACGACGCGTACTGGGGCGCCAGACCGACCTGGGACAAGGTCGATTACCGCTTTATCGCCAACGCTGCCAACCGCACGGCAGCATTGCTTGCTGGTGACGTGGATGTGATTGACAAGGTTTCGCCGACGGATGTCGAGCGCCTGCGCAAAACACCGAGCGTCAGTGTCTATGCCTATCCGGGCTTGCGTGCGCTGATCATCCAGCCCAGCTTTCGCGAAGGCCCCAACCCGTTCATTCGTGACAACGCAGGCCAGCCGCTGGCTGAAAACCCGCTGCGTGATGTGCGGGTGCGCAAGGCGCTGTCACTGGCTATCAACCGCCAGGCCATCAATGACCGGATCATGCAGGGCACCGTCACCGAGGCCAACCAATGGATGCCCGCCAACACCTTCGGCTACAACCCGGACGTGAAAAACATTCCATACGACCCCGCACAGGCCAAGGAACTGTTGGCGCAGGCAGGCTTCCCTCAAGGCTTTCAATTAACCGTCCATGTTCCGGGTGATCGCTATCCGCAGGCACCGGAAACGATGCAGGCGGTGGCACAGTTCTGGTCGCGGATCGGGGTCAAGGTCCAGCTCGAAGTATTGCCGTGGGCCGTGTATGCCGGTAAAGCCAACAAGAATGAACTGGCGATCAGTGTGATTGCCTGGGGTAACGGTACGGGCGAAGCGGCGTATGCACTGACCAACATCCTGACCACGGTAGACAGCAACAAAGGGCAGGGCGCCTCCAACTGGGGTCACTACAGCAATGCGCGGGTGGACAAGGCGCTGCTGGATTCGACCGCCGAGTTTGATGAAGGCAAGCGCCGCAAGATCCTTCAGGACTCGGTCCAGGTGGTCAGTGACGACGTCGGCATCATCCCGCTGTTCCACTACCAGAACATCTGGGCGGCCCGCAAAGGCTTGAAAGTCGAGCCGCTGGTCAGCGACCGCACGGCGGCGACCATGGTGACCGAACAACCTTGAACCGTTTTGCGCCAGAGCCTCAAGGGCTCTGTGCGCAACGCTCGCCCCATAGCCTTGAAGGACGTCTCATGACCTCAACCGTTGAACCCGCTGCAGATTTGCTCGACAGCCTGCTGCACATCCAGCCCGGAAGTCATCTGCACGCCGTACGCCATGCCCGGGGCAAGGTCGCCTCGGCGACACAGGGCAGCCACGATGTGTTTTTTGATCCGGCACTTGAAAACAACCTGTCACTGACCGAGCGCCTGTGGGTGGCTTACTACGCCGCGCGCCTGACACCCCACGGGACGTTGACCGCACACTACCTTGAGCAGTTGCACGTGCTGGGCGGGGATAACACTGTGCAGGCGGCCATCGATTCGGGGGCTATTGAAGCACTCGGCGATGCGCGCCTGCGGGGGATTTTGCGCTTCACCCAAACCTTGATCGAGTCTCCGGTGCACGGTGATCAGGCGGCCTTGCAAGCGCTTCAACAGGAAGGCTTGGGCACTGCCGAAATCGTTGTGCTGGCGCAACTGATCGCCTTCATGTCCTACCAGGTACGTCTGGCCGCCGGGCTCGACGCGTTACTGTCAGCGGGAGCCGCCAGATGAGCGACCTTATTCGCAGCCACGGATTCACCAACGAAGCACTGGGCTGGAAAGCCTGGCTGCCCACTGTCGACTTGAGCAGCGCCACGGACGAGCAAGTGGCCGTGCTGCAAGAGAGCCATCCCCAGGCTCTGACATCGGACTACTACCTGACACTGGCCCATCACCCCGAGATCCTTCGCCAGCGTTCCCAGGCATTCAACGCCATCATGTATGCACCGGGCGGTTTGTCCCGTGCCGAACGTGAACTGGCGAGCACCGTCGTGTCGCGGGTCAATCGATGCGTGTACTGCGCCTCGGTACATGCCCAGCGGTTCGAGCAACTGGCCAAGCGCAACGACGTGATCAGCGAGGTGTTTGCCGACCCTGCAACGGCGGGTACGACAGACAGGGAAAAGGCGATTGTGCAATTCGCCATTGACCTGACCCTGGAGCCATCGTCGCTCAGCGCCGGTCACATCCAAACGCTTCGCGACCAAGGGCTGGACGACGCACAGGTGTTGGACCTGATCCACGCGATCTCGATTTTCGCATGGGCCAATCGACTGATGTTGAACCTGGGTGAGCCGGTGTTTAGCGCGCCTTAGTGCTTGAGCATTGCCACAAACCCATGGGCTGACTCTTCAAGGGCAGCCTGGCAAAGCCATAAAAAATCCCGTTTAATGACAGCAATGTTGTTCACATAAGCGATTTATGCCTCTGTGGGAGCGTTGCTCTTAATGACAGGCGGGTTTACAAAAAATTAACGTGACCTCACATTCTTCCGCACAGAAACATGTTGGGATCGATTTTCCATTGTTGAGTACTTCGTCAGCGTGAATTGGGATGATCTGAAAGTCTTTATCTTCGTCGCCAAGTCGAACAACGTGACCGAGGCTGCACACTCGCTCAATGTTTCGGCATCGACGGTGTCGCGCAAGATCGCCGCACTTGAAGATTCGCTCAGTACCGTGTTGTTCTTGAAAAAGACCAACGGCTACTTCCTGACGCAAGCTGGCAGGGCACTGCTTCCACTGGCGCTAGAGACGCAGGAGCGTTTCAAGCTCATTGAGCGACAGATGTCGCAGCCTGGCAATCGAATGGCTGGGCAGGTGCGTATCGATTGCCCGGAGCTGATGGGCACGCACCTGATCATTCCCGGGCTGGCGGATTTTCGGGATCAATACCCCGGTATCAGCTTCGACTTCGTCAACACGGCGGTGTCTTCAAAACTCACGCAAAGCCACAGCGACATCATTGTCCGATTGCGCAGACCAGAAAACGGCAACTTCACCATGCGCCGGGTCGGGACCCTGATGCAGGGTCTTTTTTGTTCTGAAGGTTATGCCGCTGCCAACAGGCTGCCCGAAACGCCTGAAGACTTGAAACACCATCACTTGATTGGCTGGACTGAGGACATGGCCTATATGCCGCTCGCGCAATGGCTCAAGGAGGTGAGCCGCGACCAGACGCTCTGGATGCGCGCGCCCAACCTCACTGCCCAGCTCAAGGCTGTGGAAGCGGGTCTTGGCATTGCCGTGCTGCCGACCTATGTTGCACACCAGTCAGGCCTGCGCCAGGTCCTGGCCGATCGCCCCCTGCACAGCTCCGAAATCTGGCTTCTGCGCAATCAGGCTACGCAAGGCATAGGCCGCGTCGATCAAGTGGTGGATTATCTGATTGAGCTATTGCACAGCAAAACGGCCGCCATGCACTAGCAACCTCTGGTCGCGGGGTCATGGAGACGGCTTAAAACGACACCGTGCGCAGGAAAATCCAGAACGCTACCGCGATCAGCATCAGCCCAAACACCACGTTCTGGAACACCAGCAGCCTGGGCCGCGCCTGGATCAGTTTCTGCACGGTCGATCCCATCGATACCCAGATGACGTGCGAGCAGAAATTCAGCGAAATCAGGGCCGCGCTCAAGATCAACACGACGCTGCTGCTTGTCTCACCAGAAGGCGTGAAGGTGGAAAACATCACCAGCAACATCACGATTCCTTGAACATTGCCCAACTGCACGACGATGCCATCTCGAAACTGCAAGTGTATGGGGTTGTCGCCGGGTGCCTTCAGCGGGCGACCCAGCAGCCGCACCCCAAGCCACAGAATATAAAGGCTGCCCAGCACCTGCAGTACCCAGACCAGCCTCGGGTTGTTCATCAGCGTGTGGTAAAGGCCTAGCCCGACCAGCATCGCCAACAGGAAATACGTGATGTCCAGGCCTGCGATAAACCGGACTGAACGCCGTACACCGCTCTGTGCACCGGAGGTTGCAACCATCAAGTTGCCAGGACCTGCACTCAGGGTCAGCGGGGCCATGGTCGACAGCCAAAGCAGCCAGTTGATGCTTAAAATTTCTTGCACGCTCTAATCCTCGAACACGGCATGGACTGCACTCTCTCAAGTCTAATTTGCGCTCACTTGGAACGTTATCGCCAAGCGTGCAAAACGGTCTTTCATAAATGGGGTAAGCCCCGGCATTCTGGATGTGGCGAACTGGTTTGAAACCATTGCCGAGAACGTCTACCCACACTGTCGGGTTCTACGACATCGAATCAAGGCATAGAGGCTGTGGGTTGAAACGCCCTGGTGCACGGCTGTTTGCGCACCGCTTGATTGCCTTGCGCCACTGACGGGCGGTCTTCATAAAAGTGGAACTCCCACCCACGACCGCCAGTCAATTTTTATGTCCAGACAGGACACCTATTTCTAACCGGGAGAAACTCCATGAGTGGCACTTCAGACAAAATCAAAGGCCTGGCCAACGAAGCAATCGGTAATGTGAAGCAAGGTGTGGGCAAGGCTACAGGAAGTGAAAAACTGCAGGTCGAAGGGAAGATCCAGGAAAAGAAAGGTGAAGCCCAGCAAGTGGTTGGCAAGGTCAAAGACGCCGTAGGCAAGAAGTAGCTTTGGGCAACGTTCACTTTTGGGGGCACGCCGTTTTTTTAATGACAGACGTGCCCCCAGTTGAATCAGGTTTGCGAACGATCACGAGTGGTGATTCCTGACAGAGATCAAGATGAATTCGGATGGATTTCAGATCTTGGTACGGGTACTCAAGGCAGGGAGTTAATTGCTTGTAATACCGCATCGGCGATGGTCTTCGTAATGATTCTGCGATGAGAGTCATCAATCATCGGGCTTAACCACGCAGGCAGGCTATTCAGCATGGGTAGAATGGCGGTGAGCGCACTCGCGCGCAACGGCCCGCCAGGCTGATGGCCTAGTTGGCCGACCAATTTCATGAATTCTGACTCATAGGCGCGCCTCAGTTGCTCAACGCTTGCCTGCATCGGGGCGCCCAGGCAATTAGAGTCCATGACCGCTAACTTGAAGTGCCCGGTCATGTGTTCATGCAATTGAAGATGGCCTTCGATCAGTTTTGTCACGCGTTGCGCAGGCGTCAATCTTCGCGTTTTGATCAGGTCAACGTGCGACAGCAACGCCTGATACAGCTCCATCAGCCATTCAAACAGCATTGCCTCCTTGCTCTCTACGTGGTGATAAATCGCTCCCGGGCTAATTCCAAGGTGCGCCGCCAGTTCACGCATGCTGACCTGGCCGAAGCTACGCTCCTTGAACAACTCAAGGGCCCTGCGCTGAAACTCCGATCGGCTCAGCACAGGAACTGTCCGTCCCTGGGTCATGTGTCGAGTGCTTGTTGTCTGGCAATTTCCTGGTTGCGCAGAATGAACCGCTGCAACTTGCCACTGGGCGTCTTGGGCAGTTGTTCGACGAACTCGATTTCACGTGGGTACGCATGTGCAGCCAGGCGCAGTCGGACGTGCAGACGCAGGACTTCAGCCAGTTCAGCACTTTGCGGATACTGAGTGTTCAGCACGACAAACGCCTTGATCAGCTCGGTGCGCTGCGGGTCGGGTTTACCGATCACGGCGGCTTCGACCACCGCGGGGTGTTCGATGAGCGCACTTTCCACATCGAAAGGCCCGACGCGATAGCCGGACGTGGTAATCACGTCGTCGTTGCGGCCGACGAAGCTGATACTGCCGTCTTCATTAAGCTCTACAACATCACCACTCAAATAGTAACGGCCGACAAAAGCCTTGGTGGGCATGCCGGAGTACCCCCTGAACCAGCATAGGGGCGAGCGCTCGCGATCCACCGCGAGCACGCCGGGATGGCCTGCTGGCAATTCCTGATGCGCTGTATCCAGCACGACAATCCGGTACCCCGGAACCGCATAACCGGCAGAGCCTTCACGAATCGGGTGCTGTAACCCGTGGTGATTGCACAGCACCATGCCGATTTCGGTCTGGCCGTAATGGTCGTGGATGACCACGCCGAGCTGTTGCGTAAACCAGCGAATGACTTGCGGGTTGAGCGGCTCACCGGCGCTGCTTACGACCCGCAGGTGGCCGCGCACCGCGTCGGCGAACTCGGCCTGCGCAGCGATCAGCAGCCGATACGCCGTCGGCGAACCGGCCAGATTACTGATCCCATACTTGGCAATGATTCGGCGGGTGCTTTCTACACTGAACGGGCCTTCATAGAAGAGGGTGGCGTGACCACACCCCAGAGGCCCGGTCACTGCGTAATACAGGCCATACGCCCAGCCCGGGTCGGCGAGGTTCCAGAAATGGTCGTCCTCGCGCAGGTCGATCGCGTCACGCATATAGCCCTTGAAGGCCAGGATGGCGCTTAAAGGCACCTCCAACGGTTTGGCCGGCCCAGTGGTTCCTGAGGTGCACATCAGCAGGAAGGGTGCGCTGGCGTCCAGCAGTTCAGGCGCGCAATCTGCTTGTTGGCGATCCAGTGCGCTCCAGAAATCGTAATCGCCAGGGTGCTGCAGGGCGCGGTCGGTCACGATAATGTGTGGGCAGTCGGTGACGTCGTCCAGCTTGGGACGATTGAGGGCGTCGGTCACGATCCAGCGTGCCTTCGAGCAACCCAATCGCTGCTCGATCGCCTTGGGACCGAATGCGGTAAAGAGCGGCTGGTAGACCGCCCCGATGCGCCAGGTGCCCAGAATGGCAATCAACAGTTCAACCGTGCGTGGCATCAGGCCCGCGACACGGTCTCCCGGCCGGACCCCTTGCTCCCGCAGAAAATTGCCAAAGCGCGCAGCGTGTGCCTGCAGTTCGCTGAAGGTGTAGTGCGTGGCGCGACCGTCCTGCGTTTCGCAATACAACGCCACGGCATTACCGTGGGCGTGCCGGTCGCAGCATTCGATGCAGGCGTTCAAGGCATTCATCTCGCCGTGCAAGTCCTGGGCGGCGAGTTGTAAATAATCGAAGGAGGTCACTGCTGAGTCGTAATCGCGCATAACATACCTGGTGTTATTGTTGGAATATGTGCTGTACCCGCGCCCATCGCACCGGTGCTCTGGTGTGACTGGCTGGAACACCTCTACCTCGGTCAAATGGAGTCAGCCAACAAGACTTGCGTCGGGCTGGCCGACAAAGCACGGGTGTCAAAGGCTTTCGCCCCCGACAGGGATTGCCATGCCGACGGGCCTTCGGCGATTTCCCGGGCGCTGAGCAGGCAGCGGTCGAGTTCGCGTTGCAACGCCTGGGTATCGAGGCCCTGGCCGATAAAAACCAGCTCCTGCCGACAGTCGCCGACCATGCTGTCCCACTTGGTCATGATGCTTTGCAACCGATACTCATCCCGCGGCCATTGAGACTGCTCGATGAAGTTCCACCAATGCCCCAGAAAGTCCCACTGAAACTGTTTGCCGCTTTGCACCAGCAAGCCGGTTTCCAGGTGTCGGCTGGCCAGCCAGAAGTAACCTTTGCTACGTAACAGGCGTCCGTTGCTCCAGGGACGGTTGAGAAAGTCGAGCAAGCGCTGGGGGTGAAAAGGGGCACGCTCGCGGTACACCCAAGACGTCACGCCATAGGTGTCGGATTCGGAGGCCGGTGCGTCTTCAGACGCCAACTTCCTCATCCAGCCTGGCGAAGCTGCCAGACTGGGTAAATCAAACAGGTGGGTACCGAGAATGCTGGATAACCCGACGTTACCCTGGGTCATCGGCATGATCCGCGCGGTCGGGTTAAGGCCGGCAAGGATCCCATGCACTGCCTGGTAACCCGGCTCGTCGACCAGGTCCAGTTTGTTGACGAGAATGACGTTGGCGTACTCCACCTGTTCAATCAGAAGATCAGCCAGATGGCGTTTGGGGGCGTCCTGCTGTGCGTCGTCGCGGGCCAGGGTGTCCGGTGACTCCAGCAACGCCTGAAAACGGCTGCCATCGACCACCGTTACCAGAGTATCGAGCCGCGCCAGTTCGCTCAGGCTGAAGCCCTCTGCGTCAAGGAAGGCGAACGTCTCCGCGACCGGCATCGGCTCCGAGATCCCCGTGGACTCGATGAGCAGGTAGTCGAAGCGTTGCTGACGTGCCAGCTTGCTGATCTGATCGAGCAAATCGGCGCGCAACGTGCAGCAGATGCAGCCATTGCTCATCTCGATCAACTCATCGCGGCCACGGTGCAGCGACACATCGCGCTGCACCTCTGCGGCATCGATGTTGACCTCGCTCATATCATTGACGATGATCGCCACTCTCAGCCCTTCGCGATTGCGCAGTATATGGTTGAGCAGGGTGGTCTTGCCGGCGCCGAGGAAGCCGGAAAGCACGGTCACCGGCAGTCGGCCCGCCTGGGCGCCGTCCATCATGGGTTCACCGCTCGACTGCCCTCGGCGAGGTTCAGGTAGCTTTCGAACAGGTCGACCACCACGAAACCCTCGTCTGCTGCGTCGCCCCACAGATCTTTCGTGCGGAACTCGACGTGGTAGGTCGGCTGATGCGCCGCGCTCGTATCGCCATGGCCAATCGCGTCCGGGAATGGCCATTCTTGTGATGTGCGATGCAACACCACACCTTGCTTGCCGCGCACGTAGGCCGGCATGCGGATATGCCCGGCCACATACTCGTCCCGCACGACCACCCGGTCGCCGACCTCAAAGGGGGCTCGACCGGTGATTGCCGGGCGACCTTCAGCATGCGCCGGGTTCGCCAGCTTGAAGTGGGAACCCAGCGCCTGGTCGAGTTCTGCCTGGGTGATGACACCTGTTTCGACCAGCAGGGTGGCGGTCGCAATGACATAGCGTTCGTAGTACTGGGTGCCGACATGTTGGCGAACATCCAGGCGTTCGACGGCGTGACGCACTTCGTCCACGCTGAACTTTTTCAAGTGATCGGCACCGATAAACATCAAGCTGTAGGCCAGGTGCTCCCAGTCCTGCTTGAACACCTGTTTGTAGCTCAGGCTATTGATGGTGTGAGGGACTTTGCCAAAGCCTTGGAAACCGCCGAGATCGTGAAAGCCATCCATAATTGAAACTCCGGGAATTGAACGATGATGCGCTGTTTTTCTCAGTCAACGCGGGGCAGGGCGACGCCGATCAGCACGTCTTTGGTCACGAGTGTCTGAAGCTGCTCCTCACTCATGTGCCCGGAGCCTTCAGGCCTGACTGGCAACACCAGATAGCGGCTTTCGGCGCTGGTATCCCACACCTTGACCACCACGTCGCTCGGCAGCTCCGTTCCCAGTTCGCGCAATACGGTGCGTCCCTCCCGGACCAGGCGGGCACGAAACTCAAAGCCCTTGTACCACTCGGGTGGCAGGCCGAGCACAGGCCAGTTCGTGCAGGAGCACAGGCTGCAGACAATGACGTTCTTCAACTCGGGCGTATCTTCCAGGGCGACGATGTATTCGCCCTGCGGGCCGGTATAGCCGAACTGTGCACACGCGGCGGTGCCGTCCTTGATTAACAGCGCCCGGAACTGCGGATCGACCCAGGCCCTGGCGACCACGCGGGCACCGTTTTCCGGACTCCAGCCGTGCTCCATCAACTGCGTGAGCTGCTCGACGTAACCCTGCGGTATGAGCTCCTTGCTCTTGAGGACTTGAAACAATGCCCGGGCCCGTTCACCGGGCGTTGAAGTGCATTCAGGCGTGGAAATGGATGGACTCATTGGGTATCTCCTGTCAGTCAACTCGGTTGTGGTGCGATTGAAGCGTGCCGGTCGTTCTTATGGTTTTTTAGGTAAAAGTTCAGAGCGTGCGCCAGTCCACCGAGGCTTCAAATGCCGCCGCCGCCTGATAAATCGTGCCTTCGCCATAGTGCCTGGCAACCAGCATCAGCCCGACGGGCAGGCCGTCCACCAGCCCGCACGGGATCGACATGGCCGGGTGCCCCGTGATGTCCTGAGGTGCGGTGTTGCCGATCATTTCCAGCGCCCGCACCACGTATTCCGAGATCGAGCAGTCCGCCGGCGGATGGGGTTGGGCCGTGATGGGCGTGGTCGGCATCACCAGCAGGTCATAGGTCTGCAGCGCCTTGTCATAGCCTTGTCGGGCAAAGCGGGCGAGGTTTTGTGCCTTGGCGTAGTAACGCCCGTTGTAGTGGTTCAGGCCGTACTGGCCGACGAACATGCACAGCTTGAGCGACGCGGATAATTGGTCGGCCTGCTCGCGCCAGCCTGCTTGTTTGTCCAGCAGGCCGACGTCGTACAGGCCTTTCCAGTTAAAGCCCGCCCCGTTGCCATGCATCATCTGCATGGTCAAGCCTTCGCAGCCGATGGGGTGCCACAACGATCCCGCCAGATTGTGTTCGGGAATGGATACCGGCTCGACATGGGCACCCAGCGCCTCGAGGCGGGCGAGGGCCTCGCGCACCTTATCCGCCACGCGGGGATCCTGGTTGGCCAGCTCAAATCCTTCCTGCAGCACACCGATGGTGAGTCCGCTCACACCTCGCGCCAGGTAGCTGCAATAGTCATCGACCTGAGGCGCCGCCTGGCGTGGGTCGAGTCCATCCGAGCCGGCCATGGCCTGTAGCATCAGTGCGTTGTCGCGCACGTTGGCGGTGATGGGGCCGACATGATCGATCGTTGCTTCAATCGCCATGATGCCGGTGTAGGGCACCAAACCATGGGTCGGCTTCATGCCGTAGGTCCCGCAGAAGGCCGACGGGATGCGTATGGACCCGCCCTGATCACCGCCCACGGCGATGTCCACCTCTCCGGCGGCTACCAGTGCGGCACTGCCCGACGAGGAGCCGCCAGCGGCATAACCGTGGCGATGGGGGTTGTGCACCGGGGCTGGATCAGAGGTGTGGCTGCCGCCTGACAAGCAGTA
This sequence comes from Pseudomonas sp. NKUCC02_KPG, assembly GCF_019345465.1. Classification (GTDB taxonomy): domain Bacteria; phylum Pseudomonadota; class Gammaproteobacteria; order Pseudomonadales; family Pseudomonadaceae; genus Aquipseudomonas. The sequence goes on along the minus strand of NZ_JAHKRC010000010.1, from coordinate 196,099 downwards.
GTGCTCGCAGGTGGCTTTGCCGAGGATGGTTGCGCCGGCATCGAGCAAACGAGTGACCACGGTGGCATCGAAACCCGGTACAAAGCCTTCCAGTGGTGCGGCGCCGTTCATCATGGGCACGCCGGCCAGGGAAACGTTGTCTTTGAGCGCGACGGTTTTGCCGGCCAGCAGGCCCTCACGGGCACCATTGACTTCCGTGCGGTAGTACCAGGCGTTAAGCTGATTTTCCTTGTCAGAGGGACGATAGCCCGCACTGCGGTCGTAACGTATGAGCGGAACGAAATCACACAGCTCGTCGACCAGGTCGTATGCATCGAAACTCGGTTGCATCAGGTCCAGATAGGACGCCGCCTGCTCGGGGGTCAGTTGCATGTTCAATTGGGCCGCGATGGCTAAGAGCTGATCAAGCGTGGGACGAATAATGGCCATGATTTTCCTGTCTTTAATCAATTCAGTCCGGGTAGCAATGGCGACCAAATTAGGCCTCTATCGCCGTGTTCGCATGGTTGAGCAGGACACTCACTTGGTTGAGAAAGACATCGGTTTCAGAACACTTTCAACACGCGCAGATTCAGGCGTGCGCCTTCCTTGAAACCTTGCTCAACCTCGATGTCCTTGCCGAGCTGAGCCTGGATCTGCAGGGTTGAGTCGATGAAGTGAGTGACCGTGAAGCGGGCGTAGGACGTCGAGATACCATCGTGCTGGTCAACGCCGTCGATGGTGGTCGCGGCTCCGCTGACGTAACCCCCTCCGAGTGCGAATGTGGTGCTTGGCGTCCAGTTGTAGCGCACGGCCGCCTGGTACTCGTAGCGCGTGTTTTCTTCGAGTTTCGCGCGGGTGGCGCCGAAGTCGTTATTGGCCGAGACCCAGGACACGTCCGCGACGGTGTCCAACGCCCATTGCGCTGAGAAGTGGTGGATATAGGCCGCTTGTAGCGTCGCCCGCCAGCGGTTCTCGCCCAGGTTCAAGGCATCATTTTTGTTGTAGCTGCCGACGGGGATGTACAGGTAAGGGGCGAGGGCAAACACATCTTTGTTTGCGGTAGGTAATGTCCACTTGAGCGGGGCGGTGATGATCGGGTCACCCACACCATGGGTGTCGCCCAGTGCGCCGACATCGCCCGAGGCGTTCATATAGCCGAACGGCAGCAATATCTGCGGTTCCCAGGAGAGATTCTCGGAAAGGCCTATGGCATGGATATAACGCAAGATGCCCACGTCGGAGCTGAGCTTGGCGTTGTCGGAGGCTCGATGGCCATTCTGATAAAGATCGGACCTGTCGGCGTGCTGGTAGTAAAACAGCACTGCATCGGCCCCTGCGGGCAGCGGTTCGAAATCCCCTGGCGATACTTCAATGGCCTGGCTTTTTGCAAACGGCAACATCCCCAGCACAAGTACGAATCGACTCAGCTTCATGGTCGCTCTCCTTGCGCGAGAACCGCATCGCGTAGCATTCCGGTGTGCGGATGGCAGTTGATGTACTCGAAGATCTGGCTTTTTGCGTCCGATACCGACACTTCGTGGTACAGCCGCAACTTCTTCAAGCCTGCGGCCACACGGAAAAACGTCACGAAAATACGCAGGTGGGTCGGATGGGATTCGGCCCAGCGTTCGAGTTTCTCCACCGAGCGCCAGTGGCCGATGTTGTAGCTGACGTCGAGAAAATTGCCGTCCATGTCGATATTGCGTACGAACCGGTTGCTGTAGCAGCCCAACGCTTGGCCGTTGTCACGCAGGAAGTCCATGCCGTCCTGCAACGTCGGCAGGATCTCGTCGAGGTACAGAGAGCGCTCGTCCGCCTCGGCGTCCGCCCAGTCCTGGCCGGAGCGAATCAACGTGAGGTTGTCATGCCCCAGCACCACGACCCGTCCGCCTTTGGCGGGATCACCGGCGATCACTTGCAGCTCATTCGCAGGCTTCATCCAGTCTGTTTGCGAGATGGGGAAGCGGTCGCGCATCGAGCCCCAGTAACCGTGCTCTTCGATCTCGCCACTGGTCGCATCCATCACCGCACCGACACCTGGCAGGTTCTCCTGAAAGGCGTACAGCGTCTCGAACTGCTCGGCGCGCGGTGCGCTGATTTCACGAAAATAGCCAAGGCCGTCGTTGAGCCTGTCCTGTGACGTCCACCTGTCGTTCACCGGCGCGCAGCGCAACCAGCGACAGTAGGCAGCCGGGTCTTTCCAGTAGCCAACCACAATCAAGTTATCAAAGCCGCTGCTGTCGGTGTGGTGGGTCATATCGTGGGTCTGCGGGCCGTCGGCCAGGCTGAAACTGGTGACGATGAGACGCATGGCCAGGAGTGCCGCTTCGCGCTGCGCCTCGCCTCGATACTGCACGCCGAGGTAGGCCATCACCACTTGTTCCAACTGCTCGTCGGCGCGTGCAACCCACATCGCAAAGGGCGGTTGGTACTCTTCGGGCACGCGGCGAGACAGGGTGCGTGGGCATTTGAGATGTGTGTCGATTGCAGATTCCATCTTGAGCTCCTTGTTATTTTTGTTCAGGCCTGCGGGTGGGCATCAGTGCTTGACGACTGGCCGCGCTTGGCGATCTGTCGTCGGTGCAGCAGCTTCATGGCCCCCCATTCGATCAACCAAAAATCCGACTCTTCAGGCACGAGGTCGCGCCTTTGCAGGAGCCAGGAAAAATCAGCCAATTGTTGTGAGCAGTGTCGATGCATGGCGTGCCTCATCAGCAGGGGGTGTGAGCTGCTGTGAGGTGGAAATTAGGCGTGACGGCGAGGAGCCGCTTGGTTAGCCGAGACAACCGTTTGGCTGGAAAAGACAACGTCGCAAGGGACCCCCCACCCCTGATCAGTGAGGGTGCGCCAGTGTCGAAAGCCCGGGGTTCTGTGCCTCTTAAGTGGGACGATGAGAGCGCTGACAGCCATGCTTGGGCGCAGGCAACCGGATGAGAATGGTGACGTTGAGTGCGTGAGGGCGACCGTCAATGTGCTTGGCCTGTTAATTGCTATGCTGGCAAGCCGGTTACACCTTTTTCAGCTCTTACTGCAACGCTGTACCGAGGTCAGTGCCATGAATTCAAGCACTCAGTATTCGACCCTTGCCGTTGCTGCACCCCGTCGCTTTGATTACTGGAAAGAAGTGGTGTGCCGCCATTGCCTGGCGGCCGATAGCAAACCCCTGTCCCAGAGCAGTTTCGATGGCGCGCTCGCGATCAATGCATTAGGCGGTCTGGACATCTGTTCACTGTCATCGCCACTGCATTACTGGGAGCGCTCGGAGCGTCATCTACGTAGTGGTCCGGCCGAAGATTTATGGTTGGGTTTCGCTCGAAATGGCCATGGCCAAATTGAGCAGGGCGGAAGAAAAGCCAGCCTGGCTGCTGGCAACTTGTTTCTTTATGACGCAACTCAAGCGTTTCGATTCAGCTTCGGTGGTACCGAAAACCACCTGGTCCGTATTCCGCGAGCTTTGCTGACCGAACGTCTGCCGCGTATTGCGGAGTACACCGCGATGGTCCTCGACGACCGGCGGCCAGGGGTGATCCCGTTGCGTGAAATGTTGCGTCAGGCGGCATGCAAGCCTGCGTCGTTGCAGGATGAGGGCATTTCCAGTCGTTATTCAGGAGCATTGCTCGACCTGCTGGTGATCAGTCTGGAACTCCAGGACCTGAAGACTACACACCAAGAGCTGGACCTCTACGGCCGCATCATGCAGTACATCCAACGGCACCTGACTGAGCCGGACCTGTCGATTGAAGTCATCGCTCAAGCCCACAATGTGTCCACCCGCACCGTCACGCGCGCCTTCGCGCGGTACCAGAAAACCCCCGTGGCAGAGATTTGGAAAGAGCGCTTGAATGCCAGTCGTGAAGCGATTGAACGCGGCCAGGTTCGCAGCGTGTCCGAGGCAGCGCTGGACTTCGGGTTTTCTGACTTCTCCCATTTCAGTCATGCGTTTCGCAAGGCGTTTGGTGTGGCGCCGAATACGCTGTTACGCCGCGATTGAAATAGCAGGTTTTACTCTGGTTCGCTGGATACCGTCGGTACCCTTTTCGCAGGCGCATGGATGCGGATACGGCCAGCTTTGTTCTACTCGGGAAAGCAGGCTGCATCTCAGCGTTTGGCCGCCACAATTGCACCGATGATTATGTGGGTGAGTTCCTCAACGACCTCCAAGGGGGAGTCTTTAAAGTCGTCCTGGCAATAAAGGGCAAAGCTTTGAAGCATTCCGATGATCACGCGAGCCAGCATCAACATCCTGCTTGTTGGAAGGTTCGCCCCATCCACTTCGGTGTTAATGACAGAAATAAGGCATTGAGCGTACTCCTGGCGAAGCATGGTAATGCGCTCGCGTTGTGCGCTGGAAAGATTGATTATTTCTCGATCAATCAGCGCGAGCTTCTTCGGATCGCTCGATTGGAAGGTCAGGAATGCCTGGACGAACAGTCTTAGCCTGGACTGGTTGGTGTTTATACGTTTCAAGCCGAGCCTGGTACGGTCAAGCAGGTCATCCATTGCTTCTTCCATCAGCTCGAACAGCAGACTTTGTTTGTTCTCAATGTGGTTGTAGATGGAGCCTGGCTGGACGCCAAGTTGTGCTGCGAGATCGCGCAGGCTAGTCGATTGGTAACCGTGGGTACTGAAGAGATCCAGCGCGGTACAGAGCAGTCTTTCTCGCGTATTGGGCATTGGCTGACGCGTATGTGCTTGGTTCACGGGTGTATTCCAATACGAGAATAATTTGAGTCTGCTATGCGCTTGTGCTCTGTCTCACCGCCTGGATTGTTCTTGCGACGGCTTCGCTCTGTTTGGTCAGCCTGCTTGGAACGGGTAGTGATGGCTCCCTTGTGCGTATTGGGCGGCGGTATAAGGCTCGGGGCTTTTCCAGGCGTCCCTCCCTATACAGGGCCAGTTGGACGGGTAGGGCACCTCTTGAGGTTACGAGACGGTCGCGGTCGGACGACAGGCCGCTCTGGAGGCATGGCTCACCTTGCGTACCAGCAACAGCAAACCGTAGCTCCGCCAACCGAGCCTGGCTGGGGGCAGCATGCCCGAGACCACGTTTATCGCGGTGCCCAGAGATCCGGCAAACCGGGGTCACTCACGACAATCAGTCGTTTGAGCAATACCTTCAAGGCTTGTGCATCGGCGGTGCCGAGCTTTACCGCGAGGTCCTCTTCCACCGCCTTGGCCAGCGCCAGTTGGTGCAACGAAACCTCGCGGCCTTGGGCAGTGAGGACAAAACGCAGGGACTCTGCCGAGCCCTCGATCGCCACCAGGCGCTGGTTTTCGAGAAAACGCATGCTGGCCAGCGTGACTTCATGGCCGGTGTAGCTTACGAAGGTATTGATTTCCTCAAGGTTCAGGTTGTCGCGAATACACAAAATCGACAGGATAAAAAATGCCTGCTCGTCCAGGTGCTTATTACTCAGCATCTGCCGTAACGAATTGAGGACCTGGTAGTGTCCGCGCCCCAACAGGTAACCGAGCAGGTCCTCTGTGTAACTGCACTCAGGGGGCGGCGGCGTGGTAGCCAGACGCAATTCGCTGCGTGGTTTGCGGGTCGCCAGTGCATATTGACCACTCTGGAACGCCAGCGGCGCGCGGTCGCTGTGATCGAAGGCGAGGACTTCGCCGACAAAAATCACGTGGTCGCCGCCTTCATACTGGAATGCGGTACGGCATTGAAAACGCGCCGTGCAGTCTTGCAACAGCGGCGCCTCGCTGACGCCATTATCCAGCTTGATTTCAGAAAACTTGTCCTCGCCCTGGGTGGCGAAACGTCCCGACAGTGTTTCCTGTTCGGTGGACAACACATGGACGTTCCAGTGTTTACCGCTGGTAAAGACCGGCAAGCTGCGGGCTTGTTTGGACAGGCTCCAGAGTACCAGCGGCGGATTGAGCGAGACCGAGTTGAAACTGTTGGCCGTGATACCGACGGGTGAGCCGTCTTCGGTCTGGGTGGTGATGATGGTGACCCCGGTGGTAAAGGTGCCGAGTGCGGCACGAAAAGCCTGGGGATCGAAACTGACGTTATGCATTGCCATGACTGGCCTCATGGGGTGGGATTTTCGTAGGGCCAGTATTGGTCGCAACACGGGGTACAACATCGTCTCAACGGACTAACAGATTTGCCCGGTAATCGTCCGATCGGACGAGGCGTCGCGAGGGGGGCGCAGCTAGGGTAGCGGCAAGCGCATCGGGCGCTTCCCGGCCTTGGGGCCAGTATCAGCAAGGGGACACGAATGAGTTCAGTCACATCATCCGTCCAAGGGCTAGCCAGCCTGTTATCCCGGCAAAAAAGTGCATTCGCCAGCGCCGGTGCGGTGAGCGCCGACACCCGCCGACGTCGACTTCAACAAGTCATCGATCTGTTGGTCCGCCACCATGGCGCGTTGACTGATGCGATCGATCTGGATTTCGGCGGCCGGCCTGCCGGTTTCTCGTTGATGAATGACGTGCTGGGCGCCCTGGCCTCGCTGAAACATGCGCGTGACCATCTGCAGGACTGGATGCAGGATGATCCACGTGCGCCTTTTGCGCCTTACGATCAGCTCGGCGCCCAGGCATGGGTGATGCACCAACCCAAGGGTTCGGTGGGCATTCTCGGAACCTGGAACGCACCTTTATATACCCTGTTCAGTCCCTTGGCCTCGGTTCTGGCTGCCGGTAATCGGGCCATCCTCAAGCCGTCGGACGTGGTACCACGCACGGCCGAGTTGGTGGCGCAGCTGTTCGCTGAACACCTTGACCCGCTGGAGATCGGCGTCGTCACCGGCGACGTGGCGCTGGCCGAAGCCTTCAGCGCTCAGCCATTTGACCACCTGGTGTACACCGGCAGTACTGCGACGGGGCGGCTGGTCATGCGCAACGCCTCACAGAACCTGGTGCCGGTAACGCTGGAGCTGGGAGGCAAGTCGCCGGTCATCGTCACCGGCAGTGCCGATCTCAAGAAAGCCGCTTTCAGCATCGCCGTGGGGAAAGCCTGCAATGGCGGGCAGATCTGCATCAACCCGGATTTGGTGTATGTGCCCAGGGCGCGGCTTGAGCCCTTTCTTGAAGCGCTGCGCGCAACCTACGGCGAACTCAACCCTTCGGTGGCCGGTAACCCGGACGTGGTGGCGGTGGTCAATCAGCGGCACCTGGACCGGGTCGAAGGTTACGTACTGGACGCCCAGGCCCGCGGCGCACGCGTCGAGTGCCTGCCCGAACCTCTCGCGCCGAATGCCGAGGACCGGCGCCGGCCCCTGCGTGTGGTGGTCGACCCGGCACCGGACAGTGAGATCATGAGTGAAGAAATCTTCGGTCCTGCCATGGTCGTGCTCACCTATGAAAAACTCGACCAGGTTCTGGACGATATCAATGGTCGTCCACGCCCGCTGGCGCTGTATTACTTCGGCCAAGACCCCGAAGAGCAGCGCTACGTGCTGGAGCGCACCGTGTCCGGCGGGGTGACCGTCAATGATGTGATGATGCATGCGGCGATGCACGATGCGCCGTTTGGCGGTGTCGGCGCCTCGGGCATGGGCCATTACCATGGTCGCGAAGGGTTTCTCGAGTTCAGCCACCAGCGCACAGTGTTCAAGGCGCCGGAGCATGACCCGCGCCGCCAATGGGGACTCTTGCCGCCGTATGGCGAACACTTTTTGGCGGCCATGCTGGCCAGCGTGACCTCATAACAAGGGGTGACCGGGCGCGACAATCGCTACGAAGGCAACGAAGACTCACCGATTAGGCCTCTACACCCACCATGTCCAACGCGCCGCAGACCGGCTGGCCGCGGCGCGGCGTCCTCTGACAGCGCTTGCCTGGGCTTTCGGCCGGTTGTTCCGGCTTTCATGAGCAACCGGCATGGGCCGGGCTCTAGTCCGCTTTGACGATGAGCCCGGCCAGTGCAGAACCGATCATGGGTTGCACTCCGCCAGCGTGCCAACAGCGTCGTAGGCGGTTATTTCTGACCTCAGCTAATGGCATAACAACAATGACGGCTCAAGTTCAGTCTCAGACCCACTACGATGTAATTGTCGTTGGTTCGGGTGCAGGTGCAATGACGTCGGCGGTATTCCTCGCGGATCATGGTTTCAGTGTGCTGATCCTGGAAAAAAGCGACAAGTACGGCGGCACCTCGGCGATCTCCGGTGGCGGTATCTGGATCCCCAACAACCACTATTTCGCCAAACTGGGCGGCAACGACACTTACGAAACAGCCTTGCGTTATCTGCAAGCTGCGGCGGGCGAACATGTCGTTGAAACCCGGCTGCGCACCTATCTGGACAATGCGCCGAAGATGATCGAAGCGCTTACCCGGACCAGTCGGGTGCGCTACGCGGTGGCCGCCAAATACCCCGACTATTACCCGCACCTGCCCGGCGCACTGGACGGCGGAAGAACCCTGGATCCGGAACTCTTCGATACCAGCCTGTTGGGCGAAGAACTGGACAACTTGCGTAAACCTTCGCCGTCGACCTTGCTTATGGGCTGCATCGCCTGGACCGCACGCGATGCGCACAAAGTCATGGCGCGTGGTTTTGGCTGGCGGCTGCTGATCATGGGCCTGATGCTGCGTTACAAACTCGATTTCAAATGGCGCCGCAAAAGCAAGATCGACCGCCGAGCGTCCTTGGGCAGCTCGCTGGTGGCATCGCTGCGGCGCTCGCTGATGGACCGCAACGTGCCGCTCTGGCTCAACACCGATTTTTCCGGCTTGCTTACCCAGGACGGTCGGGTCAGCGGCGTCAGCGTGCGGCGTAACGGTGCCGAGGTGCAACTGCACGCGCGGCACGGGGTGATCCTGGCGTCCGGTGGTTTTGAACAGAACCAGGCACTGCGTGAACAATACTTGCCGCAACCGACCCGCAGGGCCTGGAGTGCGACCCCTCCGGGGAACAACACCGGCGCGGCGCTGGAAGCCGGGCTGGCTCAGGGCGCGGCCACCGCATTGATGGATTGGGCCTGGTGGGCACCGACCATCGCCGTGCCGGGCGAGGAAAAGCCCCGAGGGATCTTTGCCGAGCGCGCCTTCCCCGGTGCCATCGTGGTCAATAGCCTGGGTCAGCGCTTTGTTAACGAGGCCGCGCCATATCTGGAATTTGTCGATGCCATGTACCGCGACAACGGGCTCACAGATGGCAAGTCGGTGCCGGCCTGGGTGATTTTCGATGGCCATTTCCGTTTCAACTACGCGATGGGGCCGTTAATGCCGGGCCAGATCATGCCCGACAGCCGCTTGCGCAAGGAATGGCTGAACAACCTGTACTGGAAGGACAACACGCTGGCCGGCCTGGCCAAACAGATCGGCGTCGATGCCGCCGGTCTCGAAGCAACCGTGGTCAAGGTCAACGACTATGCGCGTACGGGTAAGGATTCTGACTTCGGGCGCGGCGCCAATGTGTTCGACCGTTATTACGGCGACAGCAATATCAAGCCTAACCCGTGCCTGGCGCCATTGCGCAAAGGCCCGTACTACGCCATGCGCCTTGATGCCGGGGACATCGGCACCAAGGGTGGCCTGCTGACCAACGAACATGCACAAGTGGTCCGCGAGGACGGCGCTGCCATCGCTGGCCTGTACGCGATCGGCAACTGTTCGGCGTCGGTGATGGGCACCAGCTATCCAGGGGCGGGCGGCACGCTGGGGCCTGCGATGACCTTCGCTTATGTCGCCGCCAACCACTTGGCCAGCCAGCGATAGGAGATTGTATGGCGACGTTCGATAACAGTTTCTGCATGCCGATCCAGGCACCTTTGCAGATTACCGACATCAGCGGGTTGCTGTGGGACGAGCACTGCGATGTATTGATTATCGGGTGGGGCGCGGCCGGGGCCTGCTCGGCGCTGGAGGCCCGTGCCCTGGGTGCCGATGTCTTGATTGCCGACCGATTCACCGGTGGCGGTGCCAGCGCCAAAAGTGGCGGAGTGGTCTACGCCGGTGGCGGTACACGCCATCAACAGGCGGCAGGTTTCAGCGACACTCCCGAAGCCATGTTTGACTACCTCAAGCATGAAACCCAAAACGTGGTCAGCGACGACACCCTGCGGCGCTTCTGCGCCGACAGCGTCAGCAACCTCGACTGGCTGGAAAGCCACGGTGCGCCCTATGGCCACCAGATGCCGCCGGGCGGCAAGACTTCATACCCGCCTGACGGTTGCTTTCTCTATTACTCCGGGAACGAGCTGGTCCCGCAGCATGGCGGACCACTACCACCGGCACCACGGGGTCATCGCACCGTGGGCAAAGGCCAGTGCGGCGCGGTGCTATATGCTCATCTCAAGGACGCGTGCCTGCGCGCCGGAGCTCGGCCATTGCTGCAAGCGGCAGCCAAGCGCCTGGTGGTTGATGCTCGGGGGCGGGTAGTGGGAGCCGAGATGTGGTGCATGCCGCCCGGCACCCCGCAGGCGAAGTTGCATGCGCGCCTGGCCACTCGTGCCGAGCGTTTACAGAATTTTGCCCCGGGTTACTGCAATAAGCTGCGTCAGCGAATCGGCCAGCTCGAACGGGACTTTGCCCGGCCACGGCTGGTTCACGCCCGAAACGGCGTCATCCTCAGTACCGGCGGTTTCATTTTCAATAGCGAACTGATCAAACGGCATGCGCCGAAATTCGAGCGTAACTTCAAAGTCGGTGCCACAGGCTGTGACGGCAGCGGCCTGCGCCTGGGGACCAGCGTCGGTGGTCAGGGCGCTGGACTGGAGCGAGTATCGGCCTGGCGCTTTATCAACCCGCCGTACAGCTGGCACAAGGGCATCGTGGTCAATCGCCAGGGCCGTCGCTTCTGCAACGAAGAAGTCTACGGCGCCACCCTGGGCCAACCCTTGATGGAGCAGCAGGGCGGGAAAGCCTGGCTGGTGCTGGATGCACCGTTGCGCAAGAAAGCCATTCGTGAGGCGTTGTTTGGTGGCTATTGGTGGTTTCAAAGCTTTCCCGCCCTTGCCCTGATGCTGTTCAAAGTGCGCAAGGGCCAGCATCTGAGCGAGTTGGCCACAATCACCGGGATGAACCCGACGGTGCTGCGCGAATCGGTACTGGCGGCCAACGCAGCAGCCCGTGGCGAGGCGCCCGAGCCTTTCGGCAAGTCGCCGGGCGGACGTCAAGTGCTCGATCAGGGACCGTTTTATGCCTGCGACATTTCCGTGACCAATCCGGTCTTTCCACTGGGTGCCTTGACCCTCGGCGGGTTGCGCGTGGATGAGGGCAACGGTGCGGTGCTCGACGGACAGGGCCAGCCAATACCCGGTCTGTACGCCGCAGGGCGCACGGCCCTGGGCATTCCTTCGCACCTCTACATCAGTGGTTTATCCCTGGCAGATTGCGTGTTCTCCGGACGTCGTGCCGGAGCGGCCGCTGCCCGGTTGATGGATCAGCAGCTGCATCCGACCCTCGCACAAGAGACGACATAATGACGAACAACTGCAACAACAAAGCCGGCCGGGTACAAGGCAAGATCGCGTTGGTGACTGGCGGGGCCAAGGGCATCGGTCGTGCCAGCGTCCGCTTGCTGGCTGCTGAAGGCGCCCACGTGCTGATCAGCGATATAGATGTCGCGGCCGGCGAGGCGCTGGCCGCTGAAATCGGGTCGGCGGCGACCTTTATCCGGCATGACGCCAGCAGCGAAAGCGAATGGCGGCAGGTCATGGCCTACCTGCGCGAGAAGCATGGGCGTCTGGATATTTTGCTGAACAACGCGGGCATCCTGCTGCACGGAAGCATCGAGGAGGCTACCCTGGAGAGCTGGCACAAGGTCATGCGTGTGAACGCAGACAGTGTGTTTCTCGGCTGTCGCGAAGGCATCGCGCTGATGAAGGACAGCGGTGGCTCAATCATCAATCTGTCGTCGATAGCAGCACTCGCCGGGCGCGATGATTACCTGGCCTACAGCGCCTCCAAGGGGGCGGTGGCGGCGCTGTCGCGTTCGGTGGCAGTGTTCTGCCGGCGCCGCAAGTACCGGATTCGCTGCAACACCCTGCATCCGGACGGCGTCCTCACAGACATGACCAGCGGCGGTTTCCCCAAGGGGCTCGACCCGGCAGCAATGACCATCGACAGCGACCCGATGAACCGCATGTGCCTGCCCGAAGACGTCGCGGGCAGCGTGCTGTTTCTTGCCAGCGACGAGTCGCGGGCGATCAATGGCGTTGAACTGCGCATCGACAGCGGGCAAATGGTCATGAGTATCTGAGTCAACCCGGCCCGGTCGACACCATCCGCAGGAGCTTTGCTGCTAAGGGGTATTTGCTCCCACCGGATAGGGTGTTAATTGCCCTCAAACCGGGCCGGACGTTTATCGATAAACGCTGGCATGCCTTTCTTCTGATCCCGTGAGGCGAACAACAATGCAGTGGTCTTGCCTGGTTGTTGATGTCGCCACCGGCAGCGAGCGCCTCGTCACCGCCCGTCAGCACGATGCAATGCACCCCGGGATCACCCCTCCAGCTCACTGACGTGAAACGACAGCTGCGCCTGCAACGCCAGGCTCAAGGCATTGCCCGCCTGAGGGCGATTCAGCCGCAGCAGGGTGGTCACGCCCGGCAGTGTGCGTTCGAGCAGAACCGACGCAGCGAAGGGGGCGGACATGGGCATCCATAAAGACCAGGCAATGCGTAAGTGACCGCCAGTGTCCTGTTCGCAAGGTTAAGTTTTCATCGTCCGTTCAGACGTAGTTTGGCCCAGTGATCGCCCCTAGAGTGACCTTAGTCAGTAGAAAAGGAGCACATGATGGAGCTGCATTCGGGTCTTGATTACAGCGGCAAGGTGGTGCTGGTCACTGGTGGTACCAAGGGTATCGGTGCCGGTATCGCGCTGGGGTTCCTGGCCGCGAACGCACGGGTGATCGTCTGTGCCCGGCGCGAACCTGAACAGGTGCCGACGCAGGGTGGCAAGCGTGCGACCTTCATCGCCGCCGACGTGCGTGACCACGATTCCCTGCAAAGCCTGTTCTCCACCATCGAGCGCGACTTCGGGCGCCTCGACGTGGTGATCAACAACGCCGGTGGCAGTCCTGCCGCCGACGCAGCCACGGCCTCGCCCAGGTTTCATGAAAGCATCATCGGTCTGAACCTGATCGCGCCGCTCAACGTCGCCCAGCACGCCAACCGGCTGATGCAGGCACAGGCGCAGGGCGGTTGCATCGTGTTTATCGGCAGCATCAGTGCGTTGCGTTCCTCGCCAGGCACCGCTGCTTATGGCGCGGCCAAGGCCGGGGTGCTGGCGCTGGTGCAATCACTGGCGGTGGAGTGGGGGCCCAAGGTGCGAGTGGTCACCGTCAGCCCCGGTCTGGTGTTGACCGATCAGGCGCATCTGCACTATGGCTCCGAGGCCGGCATTGCTGCCGTTGCTGCTGGCATTCCGGCCGCACGCATGGCGGTGGCCGAAGACATCGCCAATGCCTGCCTGTACATCGCCTCACCACTGGCCAGTTATGCCAGCGGTTGCAACCTGTTGCTGCATGGCGGTGGCGAACGCCCGGCATTTCTCGGTGCCGCGCAGGTTCTGCCCACCTGATCGACCTATTGCGGCGACCGGATTCGGTGGCCGCCTTCAATGTGAAGGAGACGACTTTGGCTGATTCACAATTGCTATCCAATGTGCGCGCCCTGGTGGGGCGCGAATACGGCCGCGTGTATGCCTGGGACGAGGTCAATGCCCCGATGATTCGCCAGTGGTGCGAAGTCATGGGCGTGGATAACCCGCTATATACCGACGCGGGCTTTGCCTTGGGCACCGTCCATGAGGGCTTGATCGCTCCGCCAGCGATGTTGCAGGTTTGGACCATGGAAGGCCTGCACGCCAACAACTACCCACCTGGCTCCACCGACGAGAACCCTTACGAGGTGCTCAAGGAAATGGAAGCCTACGGCTATGCCTCCACCGTGGCGGTGAACTCCGAGCTGAGCTTCACCCGCCCGGTGCGCCTGGGCGAAAAGCTCTACTACACCACGCGCCTGGACTCGGTTGGCGATGAAAAAACCACTGCCCTGGGCACTGGTTTCTTCGTCACTTTGGTCATGACACATTTCGTCGAGAAGGCCGGCGGCGACGAACCGGTGGGCGAGTTGTTGTTTCGCGTGTTCAAGTTCCGCGCGGCCAATGCCCAGGCACCTGCAAAGGTCGAGTCAGCACCGGTCAAGCCCAAGCGCCCGCTGCCGGGCATCAGCGACGACACGCGATTTTTCTGGGAAGGCTGCGAGAAAGGCCAGTTGCTGATTCAGCGCTGCACCGCCTGCCAGACCTTGCGTCATCCACCGGCTCCGGTGTGCATCCAGTGCCACAGCTTCGACTGGGACACTCTGCAGGCCAGCGGACGCGCCAAGTTGTATTCGTTCGTGGTGATGCACTACCCCGAAGTCGCGCCGTTCGATTATCCCAATCCGATTGGCCTGATCGAGCTGGAGGAGGGCGTACGCCTGATCGCCGGACTGGTCGGTATCGAACGCGATCAACTACAGATCGGCCAGCGCTTGCAGGTCGAGTTCCAGACCTTCGATGACGAGCTGACCCTGCCTTTGTTTCGGCCGGTACATGCGTAGGAGCCAGTCACCATGGATTTCGAATTAAGCGAAGAGCAACGCGCCATTGCGCAGATGGCCGACAGCCTGTTTGTCGACCATTGCCATGACGACTATATGCGTCAGTGGGACACCAGCGGCGAGCCGATGATGGCACCGCTGTGGAAGCTGTGCATTGAGACCGGGCTGCAGGCCCTGGCTATCCCCGAGCAATACGGTGGCAGCGGCCTGGGCATGACCGAGCTGATGCTGGTGTTGCAGGCTCAGGGCAAGGCCCTGGCACAGGTGCCGTTGTGGCGTCATCAACTGGCGGCCGCGACCCTGGCCCGTTTTGACGCCAGCGACAGTGCGGGATGGATCGCCAAGGCGGCGTCCGGCGAGGTGCTGTTGAGCCTGTCGGTCGATGGGTTGAGCAGTGCGCTGGGCATTGAGCTGCAGGGGCAGGCGACTGATGGGGGCTGGTTGATCAATGGCCGGGTTGCTGCCCTGTCCCTGGGTGATCAAGCCCAGGCTGCACTGGTACTGGTACAGGTCGACGGCCAGCCGCGCTTGCTCCTGTTGGACCTGTCAGCGCCCGAAATCCAACGGGTTTCGGCGGTATTGACCCACGGCGAAGCGGTGGCCGACCTGCACATCGAGGGCTTGACCGTGAGCGGCGCAGCGCTGTTGCCCGCCGAGGCCGTTGCCTGGCTGGAACTGCGCAGCGTGGCGGCGCTGGCGGCCCTGCAACTGGGGGTCAGCGAAGAGCAAATCCGCCGCACCGTGGTTTACGTCAGCGAACGCCGGCAGTTCGAGCGCAGCATCGGCAGCTTCCAGGCGGTGCAGATGAGCATGGCCGACACCCATATCGCCGTCGAAGCCTTGCGCACGGTGCTCTGGCAACTGGCCTACCGCATCGATGCGGGGCTGCTGGCGCCCTCCGAAGCCTTGGCCACCGCGTGGATGGCCTGTGAAGCGGGGCACCGCATCGGGCATGTCGCACAACACGTGCATGGAGGGATTGGCGTCGACCTGACGTACCCGATCCACCGTTTTCTCTACTGGAGCCGCGGCCTGTGTCTTGCCCTTGGGGGTTCGGCAGCAAGCCTGGAGCGCCTGGGCGACTGGCTCAACGATAACGACAAGCTGGGATGGAAATATGACCTCGAAGAACACCAAGCGCTTTGAAGACGTGCGCCTCGGCGAAGTGTTGCCGGAATTGGCGGTGCCGATCACGGTGACCCTGATCAACGGCGGGGCGATTGCCACCCGTGACTACTTCCCCGGCCATCACGACGCGGACGCGGCCCGTGCTTTGGGTTCGCCCCATGTGTTCATGAACATCCTCACCACCAATGGCCTGGTGCAGCGGTTCATCGAGCAGTGGGCCGGGCCGCTGGCGCAATTCACCGCGCTGAAAATCAAGCTCGGCGCACCGAATTACCCCGGCGACTGCATGACCTTCAGCGCCAGCGTCACCGGCGTCGATGCGCACACCCGCTCGGTGGAACTCACCTTGAGCGGCAAAAATTCCATGGGCAACCACGTGACCGGTACGGTCGCGCTGGTCCTGCCCTGACAGCCGGAGAGACACAGATGACTGATTCATCGATTTCCGGGCGTGCCGCGATCGTTGGTCTGGGCGCAACCGAATTTTCCAAGAACTCCGGGCGCACCGAATTGCGCCTGGCCCTGGAGGCCACACTGAGTGCCCTCAAGGACGCCGGCATCGACCCGAGCGAGGTCGAGGGTTTCAGCTCCTATTCCGTGGACAAGGTCCCGGAATACGAAATTGCCCGTTTGCTCGGTTGCAAGGACGTGAAATTTTTCTCGCAAGTGCCCCACGGTGGCGGCGCGGCTTGCGGGCCGGTGATGCACGCAGCCATGGCAGTGGCGACCGGGATGGCGAAAGTGGTGGTGGTGTATCGCGCCATGAACGAACGCTCCTGGTATCGCTTTGGTACTGGCAACTACGGGTTCGCCGCGACGCCGACCTTCGACAACGTCAACTACGGCTGGTACATGCCCCACGGTTTCCATACGCCGGCAGCCTGGGTCGGCATGTTTGCCCAGCGCTACATGCACACCTATGGCGCCACCTCCGAAGACTTCGGCCGGGTCGCGGTAGCGGCGCGGGATTTTGCCGCCACCAACCCCCAGGCGTTTTTCCACGGTAAGCCGATCACCCTGGAAGAACACCAGGCTTCGCGCTGGATCTGCGAACCGTTGCACCTGCTCGATTGCTGCCAGGAATCCGATGGCGCCGTGGCGATGGTCATCACCTCGGCCGAACGCGCCCGTGACCTGCGGCAGAAACCGGTGACCATCAAGGCCGGCTCCCAGGGCATCAGTCATGGTCAGCAGAGCATGACCTCGTTCTACCGCGACGACATCACCGGGCTGCCGGAAATGGGCGTGGTCGCCCGCGAGCTGTATCGCCAGTCAGGCCTGGGCCCGGAGTCTTTCCAGACCGCCGTGATCTACGACCACTTCACCCCCTTCGTATTGCCGCAACTTGAAGAGTTCGGTTTTGCCAAACGGGGCGAAGCCAAGGAATTCATCCGCGCCGGGCACCACGCCCGTGGCGGCAAACTGCCGATCAACACCCATGGCGGGCAACTGGGCGAAGCCTACATCCACGGTATGAACGGCATTGCCGAAGCGGTTCGCCAGGTGCGTGGCACAGCGGTCAACCAAGTGGCGGATGTGCAGAACGTTCTGGTCACTGCCGGTACCGGGGTACCCACCAGCGGCCTGATTCTCGGCGCAGATTAAGGAGCAGCCTATGTTCGTTGACCTCACTCCCGAACAACATGCCCTGCGCCACAAGGTGCGGGACTATTTCCAGTCCCTGATGACCCCGGACATGCGCGAGCAGTTGCGTGGCAAGGAAGGCGGCGATCTGTTTCGCCAGACCATCCGCCAGATGGGCCGCGACGGCTGGCTGGCGGTCGGCTGGCCGAAGGCCCATGGCGGTCAGGGCTACGCCGCCACCGAACAATTGATTTTCTTCGAAGAAGCCAACATCGCCGGGGCGCCACTGCCGTTCGTGACCATCAGCACTGTTGGCCCGGCCTTGATGGCCCATGGCAGCGAACTGCAGAAAGAGCGTTTTCTGCCAGGGATCGCCGCAGGCGAAATCATGTTCGCCATCGGTTATTCCGAACCCGACGCCGGCAGCGATCTGGCGGTGCTGAAAACCAGTGCCCGCCAGGACGACCAGGGCTTCGTGGTCAATGGCAACAAGCTGTGGACCTCGGGCGCCGAATCCGCCGACTTCGTCTGGCTGGCGGCCCGTACCGATCCGACCCAGGCGCGGCATAAAGGCATTTCGCTGTTGATCGTCGATACCACGACCCCGGGCTTCTCCCACACCCTGATTCCCACCACCAGTATTCCCACCACGGCCACTTACTACGACAACGTGCGGGTGCCCGGCGAGATGCTGGTAGGTGAGTTGCACGGTGGCTGGAAGCTGATCACCTCGCAACTGAACCACGAACGCCTCGGCCTGGGTACCTGGTCGGACAAGGTCGTGGCGCTGTTTCGCCGGATTTACCTGTGGGCGCGGGCCCGCGACGAACAGGGCCGTCGGGCAATGGACAAGGCCTGGGTGCGCAGTTCACTGGCCGAGTGTTATGCACGTCTGGAAGCGATGCGCCTGATCAACATGCGCATCGCCGCCGACCTGGAGCTCGATCGCATGAACGTCGCGCTGAGCTCGACCACCAAAGTGTTCGGCTCGGAATCGGCGATCGAGATCCTGCGCAAGCTGGCGACGATCGTCGGGGCCAATGGCTCGATGCGCAGCGGCTCGGCGGCCGCCCTGTTGCATGGCGATCTGGAATATGAATTGCGCAGTTCGGTGACCCTGACCTTTGGCGGCGGCACCAATGAAATCCAGCGCGAGCTGATCGCCCAATTTGGCCTTGGCATGCCACGTACCCAACGCTGAAGCTCGTCCATCAAAAACAAAAACCGTACTCGCCCCGGATCCGGGGTGAGTCGAAGGGGACTTTCATGAGCACTATCGAGCAATTCCGGCAGGACACCCGTGCCTGGCTGGAGGCTAACTGCCCGCCGTCGATGCGCACCGGCATGGCTGAAGGCGATGTGGTGTGGGGCAGTCAGAATCCGCAATTTCCCTGTGAAGACGCACGGTTGTGGTTCGAACGCATGCGCGACAAGCGCTGGTTCTGTCCCGAGTGGCCTGAAGAATATGGCGGCGCGGGCCTGAGTGACGAACAACTGTCGGTGCTGGAAAGCGAGATGCGTCGCATCAAGTGCCGCCCACCGCAAATCAACCTGGGCATCTGGATGCTCGGTCCGGTGTTACTGGCGTTCGGCAGCGAAGAGCAGAAACGCGATCTGTTGCCGCCCATCGCCCGCGGTGAAGTGCGCTGGTGCCAAGGCTTTTCCGAGCCGAACGCCGGTTCGGACCTGGCCAGCCTGAAAATGGCCGCGCGTGACGCCGGCGATCACTTCGTGGTGGATGGCAGCAAGATCTGGACCTCCTACGGCGACAAATCCGATTGGATGTATGCCCTGGTGCGCACCGACTTCAGCGTACCAAAACACGAGGGCATCAGCCTGATCGTGCTGGACATGCGCAGCCCTGGGGTCAAGCCGCAGCCGATCGACTTGATCAGCGGCAAATCGGCGTTCTGCCAGGTGTTCTTCGATGCTGTGAAGGTGCCCAAGAGCCAGTTGATCGGGCCATTGAATGGTGGCTGGAACCTGGCCAAGTACCTGTTGCAGCACGAACGCAAGGCCATGTCGAAATTCGGCGAGTTCAGCCTGCCATCGCACTTCGATCTCTTGGCCCTGATGCGTGAATACGTGCCGGCGCCACAGGCTCAAAGTGAACACGCATTGCAGGCGCGGGCCACGGCCTGTGCGATGAACGAACATGCCTACAACCTGACCGTGCAGCGCATGGGTGAGGAGGCGCGGGCCGGTGATGACATCGGCGGCCTGATGTCGATCATGAAGCTGGTGCACACCGAACAGGAGCGCGACAAGTTCGAAGTGCTGCTCGACGCCATGGCCGGACATGCCTTCGGCTGGGAGAGCACGGCATTCAGCGAGCAGCAACTGGCGATCACCCGCGCCTGGCTCAGCAGCTACGCACTGACCATCTCGGGTGGCGCTTCGGAGATCCAGCTCAATGTCATCGCCAAGCGCGTGCTTGGTTTGCCTGAAGTGAAGAAGACTGTCGTGAAAACAGGAGTACAGCCATGAGCCTGCGTTATAGCGATGAACAGCGTTTGCTGGCCGACAGCGCGCGGGACTTTCTCGCCGCTCGCAGCCCGGTCAACGCCCAGCGTCGACTGCGCGATGACGCGGTGCACCCGGGCTTCGATGCAACGCTGTGGCGGGACGCGGTCGAGCTGGGCTGGAGTGCGATTCCGTTTCCGGAGGATTTCGGCGGCCTGGATTTCGGCTGCAAGGGCCTGGGACCGATCTTCGAATCCATGGGCCGCAACCTGTCGGCCTCGCCGCTGTTATCCAGCGTAGTGCTCGGCGGTTCGCTGTTGCACCTGGCGGGTAATTCGGCGCAACAGACGTACTGGTTGCAAGCGGTGATCGGCGGCGAACAGCGCCTGGCCCTGGCCGTGGACGAACGCTCGCGCCACGACCCGAGCCGCATTGCCCTTGAGGCGAAGGCCGAGGGCCAGGGCTATCGCTTGCATGGCGATAAATACTGGGTCGTCGACGGGCTGGGGGCCGATGCCTATGTGGTGGCGGCACGCACCTCCGGGCAGCCGGGTGACACCCAAGGCATCAGCCTGTTCCTGGTACCCGCCGATACGCAGGGTTTGACCGTCAGTGCCCTGGCGCTGATCGATTCGCGCAACAGCGCACGCCTGCAACTGAATCAGGTGCAATTGGGCAGCGAAGCGCTGCTGGGCACTCCGGGCGAGGGCTGGGCAGCGCTGGAAACCGCTCTGGACCGCGGCCGCACCTGCCTGGCCGCGGAGCTGTTGGGGATGGCCGAGCAACTGTTCGAGACCACTCTGGAGTACCTCAAGACCCGCGTGCAGTTCGACACACCGATTGGCACCTTCCAGGTCCTGCAACATCGCGCCGCGCAGATGTACATCGACCTGGCGCTGAGCCGCAGCGCCCTGATGGCCGCGCTGGGGACCCTGGATGACGCCAGCCTCGATGCCGGCACGCGCGCTCGACTGGTCAGCCTCGCCAAATGGAAGGCCGGTGACACGGCGATCAAGGTCGCCAACGAGGCGGTGCAGATGCATGGCGGCATTGGCGTCACTGACGAACTGGATGTCGGCCTGTACCTCAAGCGCACTCGCGTTGCACAGAGTTGCCTGGGTGACCGGGATTTCCATTGCGAGCGCTATTTGGCTCACGCGTAACTCCCTGTGGGAGCGAGCCTGCTCGCGAAGGCGCAGTGACAGGCCATGAAGGTATTGAATGTGCTGGCCGCGCCCACAGGTTTTTCGCTGTTCTGGAGAAAACACAAATGAGCATTGAACGCTGGCAAACCGCGTGGAGCCTACTGATCGCCCCCGGTGCGCCCTTTGAAGTGGCGACGCCGGATAACGGCGCTCCACGCTATTTCCGTCACGCTGCGCGCGACCTGCTGCAGGTGCTCGACGCCGGTCGTGTCCACGGCGACCGTGAGTTCCTGGTCTGGCAGTCGCAGCGCCTGACCTTCAATCAGTACTATGAGCAGGTTGACCGCCTCGCCGAGCAGATGGTCGCCCGTTTTGGCCTGCAACCGGGCGAGCGGGTGGCGATTGCCATGCGCAACCAGCCAGCGTGGCTGGTGGCCTTCGCCGCGATCCTGCGCTGTGGTGCGGTGTGTGTGCCGCTCAACAGTTGGGGCCTGCGCGACGAGTTGCAGTACGCGCTGCAGGACAGCGGTTCGCGCCTGCTGGTGTGCGACGAGGCGCGCCTCAATACCCTGCGCGCAGATCTGGCGCGTGAGCAGCATGCCACGATTGTCGTCGGCGCCCAGGAAGAAACGTTGCCCGAGTACTGTCTGCGTTTCGAAGACTTGATCAGCGCGCCGGGATTACCGTTGCCTGCGCTGGAAATTGATCCCGACGCGCCAGCACTTATCCTCTACACCTCAGGCACCACCAGTCGCGCCAAGGGCGCAGTGTCCACTCACCGGGCCATCTGCCAGGCGCTGTTCGCACTGGATTTCCAGGGTGCGTTTTGCGCCATGAGTTCACCGGAACGCATCGGCGTGGTGATCAACAGCGGCTTCGCGCCAACCACGCTGGCGGCTGTTCCGCTGTTTCATGTCAGCGGCTTGCATGCGCAGTTCCTGTCGGCATTGCGCGGCGGTCGGCGCTTGATGCTGATGTACAAGTGGGATGTCGAGCGGGCTATCGATCTGATTCGCGATGAGCGCTGTACCCAGTTCAACGGCGCACCGGTAATGATGCAACAGTTGCTCGCTTCGCCGCGCTTTGGCAGTGAGCAAACCGCCAGCCTGTTTGGCCTGGGGCTGGGTGGTGGAGCGTCGTCCGCCGGGGTACTCGACAACATGCTCAGGCTCAAGCCTGACGCCATCGGCGGCGCCGGCTACGGCCTGACGGAAAGCAACGGCATCGGCGCGGCGATTGGTGGCGATCAGTTTGTGTACAAGCCGGCAACGGCGGGCTGGGCGCTGCCGATCGTCGATATTCGCATCGGTGACAGCCCTGACCAGCCGCAGGTGGCGAACACCCGCGGGGTAATCTGGCTGCGTTCACCGACCCTGATGAGCGCCTACTGGAATTTGCCCGAGGCCACTGCGCAAAGCCTGCGCGACGGTTGGCTCGACACCGGCGATATCGGCTACCTCGACGACGAGGGCTTCCTCAGCATCACCGGGCGGGTCAAGGAGTTGATCAACCGCGGTGGAGAGAAGATATCCGCGGCCGAAATCGAAACCTGCATCCTCGATATGCCTGGCGTTCTGGAGGCTGCGGCGTTCGCCATCGCCGACCCGTTGCTGGGTGAGACTGTGGGGCTGGCCGTGCATGGCCAGGCATCGACGCTGCCCCGGGAAGCGCAAATCTGCGCATTCATCGCCGAGCGCCTGGCCTCCTACAAGGTACCGACCCAGGTCTATCGAGCACTCGAACCCTTGCCCCGCAATGCCACCGGCAAGGTGCTCAAGGCACAGTTGCAAGAAAAGTTGGGCGCCTGACGCGGCCTTAGTCTTTCCGGACGATGTCGGGGCCAGCAGAACACGAACAATGGGTCCATACCACACAGCCTTATCAGCGAAGGAGGCAACACATGAAAATAACAAGAACAGGTCTCATGCTCGCAGTCGCCGTCACAGCCAATAGCGGGTTTATTGGTTATGCACACGCCGAGGTGTCACCTCAGGAAGCCGCCAAGCTGGGCAAGGAACTGACCTGTGTCGGCGCCGAGCAAGCCGGTAACGCCGAGGGCACCATTCCGCCGTACACCGGCAAATACCTGGGCGAGGTGCCGGGCTGGAATCACGTGAAGTTTTCCGGCGACCAGCCGGTTGATCCCTATGCGGCGGAGAAGCCGATCCTGGTGATTACTGCGCAGAACATGAGCCAGTACGAGTCGCACCTGACCGAAGGGCAGAAAGCGCTGCTGAAGAAGTACCCGACCACCTACAAGATGAACATTTACCCAGGCCACCGGGATTTCCGCTATCCCGATTACGTCTGCCGCCGGGCGATGGACAATGCGCTGCACGCCAAGCTGGTCAACGACGGGGCAGGTTTCACCGGGCTGGGCCAGGTGCCGTTCCCTATCCCCAAGAGCGGCACTGAAGTGTTGTGGAACCACCAACTGCCGGCACGAGCCTACACCGAAGAAAAAACCACCGACCTGGCTTCGGTCCTGCCCAACGGGAGCATCGGCTGGGGACGTGCCTACGCACGTAACCTGGCGATGGCCAACTCACCCACCACCGATCCCCGGACCGAAGACAAGCTTTCGGCCATGAGCAACAACATGACCCTGAAGCCAGCCCGTGACAACGGCAACATCAGTATTGCTCATGAGCCCTACAACTACGGCACCGATGCGCGTCAGGCCTGGTCCTACAGCCCGTCGACCCGCCGTGTGCGGCAATTGCCAGGCTACGGTTTCGATCAGCCAATGATCGGTACCAACGGCACCATGACCATTGACGAAGACCGCTTGTTCAACGGTTCACCAGAGCGCTACACCTGGAAACTGATCGGCAAGCGCGAGATCTACAGTCCGGCCAACGCTTTCAAGCCTAACGCCGCGAACGTCAAATATGCCGATATGCTGACCCCCAACCACCCCAACCCGGACTTCATGCGTTATGAGTTGCGCCGTGTGTGGGTAGTGGAAGCCGATTTGAAGGAAGGCTTCCGGCATGTCTATGGCAAGCGCGTGCTGTTTATCGACGAAGACACCTGGAACTCGGTCATGGCCGACAACTACGACGCCCGTGGGCAGTTGTGGAAACATGCCATGGTCAACTACTACTACCACCCTGACATGAGCGCCTGGCAGGCCGGTTCGCAGTTCTTCATGGACTTGAACTCCGGTCAATACACCGGCTACGGCATGAGCAACGAGTCGAAGAAAGGCCCGATCCTCAACGAAGGCAAATTCACCATGGACCAGTACACCTCGGATGCGGCGCGTGCGATAGGGCGCTAACGCCTTAGCAACACCCGCAACAAGTAAAGGCCTCGCCGGATAACGGCGAGGCCTTTTTTTGTTTTCGCTATCCTGCAAATCATCGAGTATGCCGGTTCGATGGATGATGTAGGTACGAGCAGGCAGTTCCCGCAAACCAGCGTTGCTGCGCAGGCAATCGCTACTGTCCTGCCGGGCGTTTGCGTGGTCACGATCAAGCCTGTCGGCAACGCACTACTGATAGATCTGGCTCGAGACGCCAGCCGCGTCTTGCTCTCGGCCGGGTTCGCTGGTCGATGCCTGCGGTCAGTCTGGAGGGTGTCAGTCATCGAAGTGGGTGGCGGGCGGTGCAGCCTGCGGGCCTGCGGGCCTGCGGGCCTGCGTCAGGTTGCCCTGAGGCGCAGGTGATCTTGCAAGGAGGGAAGGGCAGTGGCAGCTACTGCCCGGGGTGCGAACGAATCAGAAGAGATCAGGCAATGGCGGTATTCGCAGGTTCGACGGCCAGTTCAATCGGCCGGTTAAGCTGAGCGCGATATCGGGGCAGGGCCATAGCGAGGAACAGTGCGGCAAGCACTACCATCGAGACCGATAAGGCCAGCGCATAACGCAGCGCTTCACCCCCCAGGCTTGGCGTGAGGTAGTCGCTCAGCACGCCGATCAGCAGCGGCCCGAAGCCGACGCCGAGCATGGTCATTGCCATGACGAAAATAGAAGTGGCCTGGCCCAGGTATTTAGGAGCAAACAAGTGGCTGATCGCTCCCAGACACGGCGTCGCCCACCAGGTGCCGAAGAAGCTGAATACGCTGTAGAAAAGGAAGGCCGTCGGTACCGGTATGCCGCCGATATGGAAGGCGATGCCGGCTGGCCAGAGGAAAAAGGCCAGGCTGGCAGGAATGCAGATCAAGGTGGCCAGCAAGGGTACGCCAATCTGCCAGGCCGGATCGCGACGGGCCATGCGGTCGGTGAGCATGCCGCAGGTCAAAGTCCCAACGGTAGCGCCGATACCACCGGCCACGCCGACGAGGACGCCTGCTTCCTGCAGGTTCAAGCCGTGGGAGCGGATCAAAAAACTCGGACTCCAGGTGCCCATGGCATAGCCGGCGATGGCCCAGGCTCCGCCGGTGAGTACCAGCCATACAAAGGAGGGGGTCTGTAACAATCTAGCCAGAGTCCTGGCCCAGCCTTCCTGAGCGTCCGCGCCCTGCGCGAGGCGTGCAGGCACGGCGCCGGTTTTGGGTGTCCGTACGGTGAGCCAGAGCAACAGGCCGAGAAAAATGCCTGGAGCGCCGAACAGCAAAAAGGCGAAACGCCAACCGTAGTGTTGCGCCAGCCAACCACCCAGGCCAAGGCCGAAGATTGCGCCAAGGGCGGAACCGATCATCAGTACCGACAGGGCCGTGGAGCGGCGCTCTGGCGGGTACAGTTCGGCGACCATGGCCACTGACGGCGCGGTGCCGCCCGCTTCACCGACGGCCACACCGACACGCGCCAGTAGCAGCGTGAGGAAACTGCTGGCCATGCCGCAGGCCATTGTCATGACACTCCATGCGATGCAACAGGCAGCGATCACCGGTTTGCGGCCGATACGGTCGGAGAGACGTCCCAGGGGGAAACCGAAGGCGCCGTAGAAGATCGCGAAGGTCAAACCGGACAGTAACCCGATACCCGTATCGGATATGCCGAACTCAGCTTTTACCGGTTCGATCAGGATCGCCATCAGTTGCCTGTCGATGTGGTTGAAAACGTAGATGCAGGTCAGTACGAACAACGCGTAGTGCGTGTGCCAGGTGGTACGGATGGGTGGGTTCACAGGGGGAACTCCTTTTATTGTTTTATTACGCGGGATCGTCCTCCTGCTTGGAAGGGTGAAGCGTCGTCCATACAGACTACAGCTACCTGGGAACCCGCCTCGAACGGCATGTTGCCGGTGGCCTGCAGGGCTGTACTGGCTGTTGGTCGGCCCGTATCTGCTTAGTCTTATTGGACGATGCTGTTCTGGCGGGCAGCGCTAATTATTCGCCCGGTACTCGGCCACAGGCATCGGATCGCGCGATCGTCGGGCTGCCTTCGCGCAGACGGTTATCGGGATGAGGCCAATGGTGCGCGAGCGTTGGCATGAATGGCAGGTTTTCTACGGAGTCAGAAATGAGCGGTTTCAATCAACTGAGGCAACCGGTGAATCTCGGCAGCGGGCCTGTGTCCCGAGAACAGACCCAAGCTATGCTCGATCGCCGGGCAGTGGCCAGCGGACAGATCAAACCGGCGGACCGCAACACCATCGCCGACCGCGTGGAAGAGCAGGCCAAGCGTTTCGCAGAGCGCCCGTTCATCATTTATGACGAGCAGCGCTTGAGCTATGCCGAGGTTGATGCCCGAGCCAACCAACTGGCACACGTCTTCCACGCCCGCGGTTTGCGCCCGGGGGATGTCTGCGCCCTCGCCATGGAAAACCGCCCGGAGTTCTTCTGCTGTTGGTTTGGCTTGGCCAAACTGGGGGTAGTGGTGGCCTTTATCAATACTCAGGTGAGCGGCCGGGCGTTGCTGCACGCACTGGAGTCCACCGCAGCCAAGGCCATGGTAGTGGGGGAGGAATGCCTCTCCAATCTGTTGACCATCGATGGCCTGCCGGACCTGCCCTGGTTGCTCATGCCGGACGCTGAGAACCCTGCGAGCAAGTCATTGCGCGCCAGGGTTGATACCGTTTTCGCCAAACAGGTGACGGCTGCACCGCGCACCGCGTTCCCCCGCGAGCTGCGTGCCGAGCTACCGGCCGAGACGCCGTGCCTGCTCATTTTCACTTCGGGCACCACGGGTTTGCCGAAGGCGGCGGTTTATAGCCACATGCGCTGGATGTCTATCGGCGATGTGATGGAAGTAACCCTCGCGGCCACGACCGAGGACGTTTTTTACTGCTGCTTGCCGCTCTACCACGGCGCTGCGGCGACGTCGGTGACCGCCACTGCGCTGCGTGCCGGGGCGAGTATCGTGATTCGCCGCAAGTTCAGTGTCCGCGAATTCTGGAACGATATACGTCGCCACCGCATCAGCATTTTCCAGTACATCGGTGAAATTTGCCGCTACCTGCTCAATCAGCCAATCGTCGATGGCGAGCGTGAGCACGGCTTGCGTTGCTTGCTGGGTGCGGGCCTGACCCCGGACTCCTGGCAGCGCTGGATGGAACGTTTCGGCCCGATCCAGATTTTCGAGGGCTGGAGCGCCACCGAGGCTAACACCAGCATCATCAATCTGGACAACCGCCCGGGCTCCTGCGGGCGCGTGCCGTTCTGGAACAAGATCAACATGCGCCTGGTCCGTTACGACGTTGAAAGCGAGAGTCATCCGCGCGACGAGCAGGGCTTCTACCGTCTTTGCGAGGTTGGCGAAATCGGTGAGGGCATGGGCTTTATCATCGATCATCCGAACATCGGTGGCGGCCGCTTCGAGGGTTACACCTCGGCTCAGGCTACCGAAAGCAAGATTCGCCGCAATGTCTTCAGCCAGGGCGATGCGTACTGGAGCTCGGGTGATCTGCTGCGCTACGACGAGGACGGCTATTTCTACTTCGTCGATCGCATCGGCGATACTTTCCGCTGGAAGAGCGAGAACGTTTCGACCCAGGAAGTCGCCGATGCCCTGGGTGATCTCCCGGGGCTGGAGCTGATCAATGTCTATGGTGTTCAGGTTCCTGAGCACGAAGGCCGAGCCGGGATGGCCGCGGTGCTGATGCAGGCGGGCCAGGACTTCAACCCCGAGGCGTTCTACGCGCTGGCTGAAGCGCGCCTGCCACGCTATGCCGCACCGATCTTCGTGAGGGTGTCGGCCGCGGCCGACCTGACCAGTACCTTCAAGCTGCGCAAGGTAGACCTGCAGCGCCAGGGCTATGCTCCGATGGCCTTCACCGATCCGCTTTACATTCGCGATGAAAGCCGCCGCAGCTATCAGCCCTACTCGGCCGAGTTGCTCGCCCGTATCGGTCTTAAGGCCTTCGTTGCCACCCCTCAAACCTGATGTTTGCGATAACCCTCATGCCGCTTCGACGGTAGTCCCATCGGACGATGCCTGCCTTGCGGGGAGCTGCAAATAATTCCGGGCCAACTGCGCACCAAATCTGTACCTGGGTTATTTGCGAGTCGACCGCAGGTCCATCGATCGAACAAAAACAAGAGGGATGGCAGCATGCTCGATTTCAAAGGCAAGACGGTTCTCGTCACCGGTGGTGGCGTGGGTATAGGGCGGGCGATAGTCGAGGCTTTCGGCCGTGCGGGTGCACGCCTGGTAGTGGCTGAAATCGATGCCGAACGGGCTGCGCAGGTGCGCAGCTGGCTGGACACTGCCGGTGTCGAAGCACTTGTCGTGGAAGGCGACATCACCGGCAAGGAACAAGTGGCGACTTTGGCCGAACAGGTCGAGTCGCGCTTCGGCGGACTCGATGTGCTGGTGAACAACGTCGGCGATTCACTGATGATCGCCAAGCCCTTCGACAGCTACACCGACGATGACATCGATCGCCTGTACGCCGTCAACCTGCAGCATATTTTCCGCGTGACGCGCGCCATGTTGCCGCTGCTGCGCCGCCAGGGTGCTGGTGGAAGCATCATCAGCCTGTCGTCGATCGAAGGCTTCCGGGGTATCCCTAACTGCAGCGTCTACGCTGCCTTCAAGTCTGCCATTGGCGGTTTCACCAAAAGCCTGGCGCTGGAACTGGGGCCCGTGGGTATCCGCGTCAACCAGATTGCTCCTGAGTCCACCGAGACGCCGCAACTGCCGGTGTCGGCAATGATTGCCCCGGAGCATCGGGAACAGATCCCCCACTGGCTTCCCCTGGGCCGTTTCGGTAAAGCCGAGGACATGGCCGGCGCCGCGCTTTTCCTCGCCAGCCCGTTGGCAGCCTGGATGACCGGCACCACCCTGCATGTGGACGGCGGGGCGTTGGCCGCTGCAGGCTGGTATCGCGACCCGCGAGGCACCTGGACCAACGTGCCAGTGATGAGCGGCAACGGCTTCAACTTCTGAAAATACCGCGCAGAACCCTGCGCGGGTTATCTGTTTTTCGTGTCTGGCATTGCCTGGGCATGCTTACCGAATCGGCCCGAATGCGGGCTCAAGCAAGAGTGATTAACCGATGAAGATTCTTGTGATTGGCGGGACCGGCCTGATCGGCGGTCATGCAGCTCTGCACCTCCAGGCTAATGGCCACGAGGTGACCATCGCCGGACGCAAACCGGCCGCCGCAGGCAGCGCTCTGGCCGAATTGAATCAGCTGCAGGGCGACTATGTCGCCGGGACGTTCAAACAGGACGACCTGTCTCGCTTCGATGCCCTGGTGTTCGCCGCCGGCAACGACATCCGCCACGTTCCGCAAGATGGCGACATCGACGCCCACTGGCAGCGAGCCAACGTCGAGGCCATTCCGCGCCTCTTCGAACTGGCACGCAGCGCGGGTATCAAGCAGGCGGTGCTGGTAGGCAGTTTCTACCCGCAAGTGGCACCGGCGCTGATCGACACTGTGCCGTACGTACGCTCGCGGCACCTGGCGGACGAAGCCGTGCGCGCCCTGGTCACCGCCGATTTCAAGGTGTGCAGCATCAATGCGCCCTTCGTGGTCGGCGCGGTACCGGGGCTCAAAGTGGATATGTTCGAGGCTTATACCCGCTATGCCGAAGGCCAGTTCGCACCTTTGCCGTTCTTTGGCCCGGTCGGCGGCAGCAACTTCATCTCCACCCGCTCGTTGTCCCAGGCAATCCTTGGCGCGCTGCTGCGTGGCGAGTCGGGCAAGGCTTATTTGGTAGGGGACGAAAACCTCAGCTACGCGCAATACTTCGAGAGTTTTCTGCGCGCCGTTGGCAACGAGGAGCAGGTACCGGCCCTGGACCAGGAGCATCCTATGTTGCCGGATTCAGCGATCTACACCGGTCGCGGGAGCACTGTGAGTTACGAGCCCGACGTCACGGAAACGGCTTTGTTGGGCTATGTTCGCGGTGACATCCAGCGTGCGATTGGCGAGGTGGTCAGGCAGTACCGCGCGTAAGTGAAGCGGGGCGTCTGTGTGTAGCTCCCGCTTGGGGAGGCGCCCCGCGTTTGATCAGCAGCAACGTGCCGAGCTCTTTGTCGTTGGGCATCACTGTGTTCAATCCCACCCTGCATCAGCCAATACCCCCTCAAGTCCCCCTGCATTTCCAGTTGTGAGTCATCACAAAAGCTGAGTCACCCAATCCCGCAGAACTGCTCGAACTTTTCAGCCTGGCACCTGGCGGCGATGGGTTGCAGGGACAGGGTGTCGGTGTTCTGCAGGGCGTTGTAGCAGGATCGAACCGTCGCGGTTGACGCTTTGTCGATGTCGCTGACCGGGCTCCAGGTGCCGATGGTGTCGCTGGCCATCGCCTCCGCGCCGCCGGTCAATGCCAGGCACTGGAACGAGGCCGTGCGAAACAGCTCGACCAGAGTCTTGAACCTAGTCTTGTCGGACGATGTTTCGCGCGCGTTCAACGTCAATGATTCAGCCCATATTCGCTGGCGTGTCAGTGCTTGCCCAAGCTGCTGCAAGTGATTCGACAGCCTGAAAACAAAAAAGCTGAGGAGTTGAAATGAGCGTCTTGTTAGAGCCGGTCGCCCTGGGCGAGCTGCAACTGGCCAACCGCATTGTCATGGTCTCCATGACTCGCAGTGATGCCTTCGCTCTGGCGCGTCGGCACAGTCCCCATGCCTTGATTTTCAATGATGGTTTCGACGGCCCTTCGGCCAGTGCCGCGCTCGCGTCGGGCGAGGGGACCACTGTGTCGTTTGGTCGTCACTTTATTGCCAACCCCGATCGGGTGAAGCGCTTGAAGCGATGCCTGGCGCTGCGCCGTTTCGATCGCAAGACCTTCTACACGCCGGGCTCGGCTGGCTACCCGGACTATCAAGCAATCGCCCAGGAGATGGCGCAATGAACTTGAACGACCTTCCCGGCGTCCTGCCGACCCGCCCGGTACCGCGTGAGCAGACCCAGGCATTACTCGATCAGCGCTCGGTTGCCGCCGGGCTGATCAAGCCGGGCGACCACTACACGCTGGCGGATCGCCTCGAACAACAGGCTCGTGACCAGGGCGAACGCGCGTTCCTGATCTACGGCGAGCAGACCCTGAGCTACTGTGAGGTCGACGCGCTGGCCAATCAGATGGCACACACTTTTTATGCCAATGGCCTGCGCGCTGGCGATGTCTGCGCCCTGGTCATGGAAAACCGTCCAGCGTTCTTCTGCACCTGGTTCGGCCTGGTCAAGCTCGGGGTGGTGGTGGCCTTCATCAACACTCAGGTCAGCGGTCGCCCGCTGCTGCATGCGCTGCAAACCACCGAAGCCAAGGCGTTGGTGATAGGCGAGGAATGTCTGGCTAATGTGCAGGCCACCGAAGATTTTCCGGACCTGCCGTGCTGGCTGATACGCGACCCGGAAAATCCCTGGACCGAACCGCTGCCCAAGAGCGTCGACGGGCATTTCGATGCACGTCTGGAGAAAGCCCCGCGCACGCCGTTCCCTCCGGATATCCGCGCGCACATCGAAGCGCAGACCCCAACCCTGCTGATCTTCACCTCGGGTACCACGGGCTTGCCCAAGGCGGCGCGCTACAGCCACATGCGCTGGATGTCCTCGGGCGATGTGATGGAAACCACTCTGCAAGCCACTTGCGAGGACGTGTTTTATTGCTGTCTGCCGCTGTACCACGGTGCTGCTGCCACGTCGGTGACCTCCACCGCCCTGCGGGTGGGTGCTGCCATCGTGGTGCGCCGCAAGTTCAGCGTGCGAGAGTTCTGGAAGGACGTCGCACGTCACCAGATCACCATCTTCCAGTACATCGGCGAGATCTGCCGCTATCTGCTCAATCAGCCGGCTCACGCGGGTGAGCGCGAGCACAGTCTGCGCTGCATGCTCGGTGCCGGTCTGTCGCCGGAGTCCTGGCAGCGCTGGCTTGAGCGCTTCGGTCCGATCCAGGTGTTCGAAGGTTGGGGCGCCACCGAGGCCAATACCACGGTCATTAATGTCGACAACTACTTCGGTTCCTGCGGACGCGTGCCCGACTGGAACAAAACAAACCTGCGGCTGGTGCGTTACGACATCGAAAACGACTGCCATCCACGCGACGAAAACGGTTTCTATCAAGTCTGCAAAGTGGGTGAGGTTGGCGAGGCCATGGGCTTCATCGTCGATCACCCGGACATTGGTGGCGGGCGATTCGAGGGTTACACCTCAAGCGAGGCCAGCGAGAGCAAAATTCGCCGCAATGTGTTCCGCCAAGGAGATGCCTACTGGAGCTCCGGCGACTTGCTGCGCGAGGACGCCGACGGTTACTGCTACTTCGTCGACCGCATCGGCGATACCTATCGCTGGAAAAGCGAGAACGTATCGACCCAGGAAGTGGCGGACGCGCTGAGCGATCTGTCGGGCGTGGAGCTGATCAACGTCTATGGCGTCCAGGTACCGGGCCATGAAGGACGCGCCGGCATGGCCGCGGTGCTGATGCAGGAGGACCAGGCGTTCGATCCGGCCGCCCTGTACGACCTGACCGAAACGCGCCTGCCGCGCTATGCGGCACCGGTGTTCGTGCGGGTCACCCAGTCGGCAGACCTGACGGCCAGCTTCAAGCTGCGCAAGGTCGATCTGCAACGCCAGGGCTACTGCCCGAAACGTTGCAGCGATCCGTTGTTCATCCGCGATGAGCACGCCCGCACTTATGTGCCCTATTCGGTAGAGGCTCTGGCGCGAGCCGGACTGACACTCTTCGCGGTGGCCCACCATGACTGATCTTGACGACAACGGTCACGAACTGCGCGGCGGCCTGCGGTATCCATGGCATCAGGCGCCCGACGCCGGGCAAGTGCGCGAAGTGGCGCCAGGTGTCTGGTGGTTGCGTATGCCGCTGCCGTTTCGCCTGGACCATATAAACCTCTACCTGCTGCGTCACACCGACGGCTGGGTGGTGGTAGACACCGGCATGAACACCGAGCAGACCCGCGAAGTCTGGGACCGGGTGCTGAATGAAGTCTGTGCTGGCCTGCCGGTGCTGGCAGTCGTCTGCACCCACTTTCACTCCGACCATGCCGGGGTGGCCGCATGGCTTTCGGAACGTTTTCAATGTCCGGTTTACATGACCGCCAGTGAGTTCCACTCGCTGCACCTCAAGTTTCCCGCCGGTCAACCACCGGGCTGGGACTTTCTCGACTTCTACCGCAAGGCTGGCGTGGCTGACGAGCAGAGCACCGAGATGTTCGCGGTGATGAGCAACGCCCATTTTCTGCCAGCGCCACTGAACCATTACCGGCGATTACGCGAGGGCAGCCTCCTGAATATCGGTGGCCGCAGCTGGCAGGTGGTCATCGGGCGCGGTCACTCGCCGGAGCATGCCTGCCTGTATGCCGCCGATGACGGCTTGCTGATTTCCGGCGACCAGGTGCTGCCGCGCATTACCTCCACTGTTGGCGTGCATGCCACGGAGCCATTAGCCAACCCGCTGCGCGACTGGCTTGATTCCATCGAGCATTTACGCGCCTTGCCCGACAGTGTGCTGGTGCTGCCGGCGCACGAGCGGCCTTTTTTCAATTTGCATCAGCGTCTGGATCAACTGGAGGCGCATCACCGGGCGCATCTGGCGCTGGTGCTGGCCAACTGTGATGAGCCGCGTACTGCGCTCGAACTGATGGCCGTTTTATTTCCCAAGCTGTCGGGCCGTTTCGACGAACTGATGGCGCTTGGTGAAACGTTGGCGCATGCCAACTACCTGGTGGCCGAAGGGTCGCTTGCGCGGGAAGAGGACCGGGGGCGGTATCGCTACCGGAGTGCTGTAAGGGGAGCGTGCTCAGTTAACCCGCTCAATGTGTTTTGAGCGGATGGCACGGCAGCGGTGTTGAACATTCCAGGCAGCCATGCGGTTGCCCTTCAGGAGAGTCAGTGTGATCAACAAAAACAACAATAACACTACGGTCATGGGTTCGAGGGTGTTTCAGGTCAGCAGCCTGGCGGCAGCCGTAGCGCTGGTGTCTACAACGGCATGGGCCGGTGATACGGTCGAGTTCGACAACGGTTTGACCATGGACTGGTCGGTAACGACCAGTTATGGCGTCGGTGTGCGGACCGGCAGCCAGAGCAATCGTTTGATGACGATCAACGCCGACGATGCCAACCGCAACTTCGACCGTGGCAGCCTGACCACTAACCGTGTGGGCGCGCTGGGCGAAATGATCCTGCGCAAGGACAACTATGGTGCTGTGGTGCGCGGCAGTACTTTCTACGATGACGTCTACCACCGCGGGAACGACAACAATTCGCCCGCCACCGTGAACAAAACCGGCAGCAATGACGAGTTCACCAGTGACACCCGTTACTACAGCGGAGGGCGCACCCGTCTGCTCGACGCCTATGTGTTCAGCGGCTGGCGTTTCGACAATGACACCATGCTCGACGTCAAGGCCGGGCGACATATCGAATCCTGGGGCGAGAGTTTGTACTACCCGGGTGTGAACGGCGTACAGAACCCGTCGGATGCGGTGAAAGCATCCCAGCCGGGTGTTGAAGTCAAGGAAGTGCTGTTGCCGGTCGGGCAGCTCTCCGGCTCGTTCCGCCTCAACCCCAGTGTGACCTTCGGTGCATACGTGCAATACGAATGGAAGGGCACTGAACTACCGCCGGTGGGTAGCTACCTGTCGAGCAGCGACGTGGTTGGACCCGGTCGCGAGTTCATCTACGCCAATGGCCAGAAGATCGCTTACCGTGGCACTGACGAACCGCGGGATGGCGGCCAGTGGGGCGTCCAGATGCGCTACCGCCCGGTACCGGCCATCGAGCTGTCGTTGTTCCACGTCAACTACCATGACAAGAACCCGGCCACCGCCCTGGTCGGCTACGACCCGCTGCCAGTGGGCGGTGGCCTCAACGCCTTCGTCAGCAATGGTTACCGGATCAAATACTTCGAAGACATCAAGCTGACCGGCATCAGCGCCTCGACCAAGATCGGCGACGTCCAGTTAGGCGGCGAATGGTCGTACCGCGACGGTGCGCCGGTGATGGTCAATACCGGCCTTGGCGCGGTGCCCGCCAAGGGCAAGGGCCAGCAAATGCAGATTTCGGCGATGCGTATTCTGGGTGACCGTCCCTGGGCCAGCCAGACCACTCTGACGGCCGAAGTCATCCGCGTGCAGGTCGATAGCGTCGAGTCCGTTTCGGCGGCACCCAACCTGCAAGGCGTGAACTTGTTGCCTTCCCTGGCACCTCTAGTGGCGCCTTCCAATGACTATACCTACAACACCAGTGGCGGCATGCGCACCAAGTCGTCCAGTGCCTACACCGTGGGCGCATCGTTCAGTTACCCGGGCGTTTTCCAGGGCTGGGATCTGGAAGTGCCCTTCAGCTTCTCCAACGTGTTCAGTGGCGCGACACCCATGGCCGGGAGCATCTCCGGGATGCAAGGTGACCGACGCCTGAGTATGGGCACCACCTTCAAGTACCTGGGCAATCTGGAAGTCGGCTTGAAGTACATCGGCTACCTGGGTGAGCCGGACCCGATCAAGCGTCCGTTCGCCGACCGCGATTACGCCACGTTCTCGATGAAATACACCTTCTGATCGGCCACGGTCCGGATCGCTTCCGCGTAACCGGACCTTCAACACAACCTGAAAATCGCCGCAGCGTAACGCTTCGGCATGGAGGCACTATGGGGCTCAAAGGGCATGCGGCCATTGTTGGCACCGCACAATACAAGCCGGAAAAATACTCGACCGCACCCAAGATGTTTCACCTTGAGCAAGTCGCCGACCTGGCGGCCCAAGCGTTGCGTGATGCCGGGCTCAAGGCCTCGGACCTCGACGGACTGGTGATCAACGGCCCGCATTTTCATGAGGCCTCGGTGTTCGTACCGGCGATGGCCGCCGAGTACCTGGGGTTGCGTCTGAACTTTGCCGAAGTGGTGGACCTGGGCGGCTGTACGTCGGTGGGTATGGTCTGGCGCGCCGCCGCGGCCATCGAACTTGGCCTGTGTCAGGCTGTGCTGTGCGTAATCCCGGCACGCATGGCGCCGTTGGGCCCTGGAGAGGACGCTGGCTGGATGGCCCGATCCATGCGCTTCGGTGGACACAGCACGGCATTTGGCGCGCCCGAAGCCGAGTTCGACCTGCCATACGGGCACATGGGCCAGAACACGGGCTACGCGATGATTGCCCAGCGTTATGCCGCACAGTACGACTATGACCAGCGGGCGATGGCCAAGATCGCCGTCGACCAGCGCACCAACGCCCTGGCCAATCCGCAGGCGATGTTCTACGGCCAGCCGTTGACCATCGAACAGGTACTGGCCAGCAAGATGGTCGCCGACCCGTTACACATCCTGGAAATCGTCATGCCGGTGGCCGGGGGCGCAGCGATGATCATCACCAACAAGGAGGTGGCGGCCCGCTGCCGCAAACGTCCGTCGTTTATTACCGGCTTTGGCGAGCACCTGGCGTTCAAGTCGCCGACCTATGCCCAAGACATGCTGAACACGCCTATTGGTCCGGCTTCCCAGCGGGCCTTTGCTATGGCCGGGCTCAAGCCCAAGGACGTCGATGCCGCGCAGATCTACGACTGCTACACCATCACTACCTTGCTGACCCTGGAAGATGCCGGTTTCTGCGGCAAGGGCGAAGGTATGGCGTTCGTGCGCGAACACGACCTGACCTGGCGTGGGGATTTCCCGATGAACACTCACGGCGGGCAACTCAGTTTCGGCCAGTCGGCCTCGGCCGGTGGCATGAGCCAGGTGATCGAGGCGGTGACGCAGATCGCCGGCACTGCTGGTGAGCGTCAACTGGGGCGCTGTGACAGCGTCTACGTCTCCGGCACCGGCGGCGTGATGAGCGAGCAGGGCGCATTGATACTTCAGGGAGCATAAGCACATGTCCAACAATAAACCGATGCCGGTCGCGACGCAGATTTCCGCACCGTTCTGGGAGGGCCTGAAGGCTCGCCGCCTGTTGATCCAGCAATGTAACGCCTGTGCGCACTGGAACTTCTACCCGCGCCGACATTGCACGGTGTGTCTGGAACATGACCTGGCCTGGCGCGAAGTCGACGGCAGCGCGACGCTGTACAGCTATACCGTGACGCGTATTGCCACCTTGCCCGATTTTATGGATGAAATGCCGCAGAAACTGGCGGTGGTCGAGTTGGCCGAAGGGGTGCGCATCAATACCAACCTGGTAGGCCTTGATGAGGCCGAAATCCGTATCGGCATGCCATTGCAGCCGGTGTTCGCCGAAGTCGATGCCAAGGGCAACCGCCTGCTGCGCTTCACCGGAGTGGACAAAGACGCGGCGAGCCTTGAGCCGCTGCCCGAGCTGGATAGCGAACCGGCACCCGCGGCGTCGGAGCAACCGCCCGCCCGGCAGATTGACCTCAACGATGGGCCAGCCTTGCAGACCCTGATCAGCGAGCAGTTCAGCGACTGGAGCAACGTGGTGCTGGTCGATCAGGCACTGATCGACGCCTTTGCCCTGTTGTCGGGCGATGATTACTGGATCCACACCGATCCGGAGCGCGCGCGCCTGCAAAGCCCGTTCGGCGGCACTATCGCCCATGGCGCACTGGTCCAGGTGCTGCAGTCGCGGATGAAACTGGCGCTGGGCTTTGAGATCAGCGGATACACCACCCAGATCAATTACGGCTCCGATCGCTTGCGCTTCCCGGCGCCAGTGCCGGCCGGCTCGCGGATCCATTCGCGGGCGCGGGTGAAAAAAGTCGAGATCTCGGCACGCGGCACCCAGCTGACGCTGGAACTCAATATCCATGTCGTGGGCCAGGACCGGCCGTCGGTGATCAACGAACTGGTGATCCTCTACATCGCCTGATCGCCACCCAACCCTGTGGGACGGACTTGCTCGCGAAGACGTCCCGTTCCCACAGTGGTTCTGCCTCGTATACAGCTACCGAGAACATCACAGATACCTCCTGTCACCACCCTCGGTGCAGCACAAGCACTGATACGCCATTTGCGCCATTGCATAAGCCATTTGGACGATGTGCCACCCGGACCTTGCGCCGACTATCCCTTCAGAGGCAATGCCCATTTCGATTGCCTCGCATGCCCTGGCGCCTGACAAGAACAAGAGGATTGGCCCTATGACTTGCCCTATGCACGCGTGCCCCGAACAGGAGTGCTGCTCATGCGCTCGGTGATCGGTTATCTGGTCTGCCTGGTGGTCGCCCTGACCATCGGCTTCACCTTTTCCCCCAAGACCCCACCGCAAGAAGAACTGCTGGCCACGCGCCCGGACCGTCTGCAGATCAACGGTTTGCTCAATCTTGGCCAGCGCGTGGTCGCTGTGGGCGAGCGCGGCAGCATCCTGCTCAGTGATGACCAGGGCGTCAGTTGGCAGTCAGCCAGCGTCGCCAGTCAGCGCAATGCCACCCTGACTGCCGTGGTGGCACTGGACGACAAGCGCTTGCTCGCTGTTGGGCATGACGGCTGGATTCTACGCTCGACAGACGACGGCAGCAGTTGGCAGGAAATGCGCTACGACGCCGATCTGGGTGAACCGCTACTGGGTATCTGGACCTCAGGGGGTGACAACGTCGTGGCGTTTGGCAGTTTCGGCAAGTTCTATCAGTCCGCCGATGCCGGGCAGACCTGGGCTGCGCAGGATCTGAACATCGACAGCGCCCACCTCAACAGCATGGCCGGTGGCAACGATGGCCGACGCATGCTGGTGGGAGAGCAGGGCCTGATACTGCGCACGGCCGACGACGGCAAGCACTGGCAGACCTTGCCGGCGTTCTACAGCGGTTCGCTGTTTGGAATCGTGCGTCTGAGCGCGGATAACTGGGTGACCTACGGTATGCGCGGGCATGTGTTCGTCAGCCACGACTTCGGCAACAGTTGGACCCAGATCAACGTGGGTAACCACCTACCGCTGTACGGCCACGTGGTGCTGCCCGATCACTCGGGGTTGTTGATCGTGGGCGCTGGCAGCTCGGTGGTGCGCCTGGATGCACAGGGCGCGCTGGTGGGTGTCGAGCGCCTGGCAGGACTCGGCACGTTGACCTCGGCAACGATGGTCGGCTCGCGGCTGCTGGTGGGTGGCGAGCGCGGAGTATTGCAGGGTTCAGGTGGCAGCGTTGCTGCCCTAGTGGCCAAAGAGGCCACCCAGTGAATGAGAGGCGGGCAATGAATCAAGGTAAACACTGGGTGACGCGCTGCGTCGAAACATGCGCCGATCATCTGATGGCCTGGCGCAAGGGGCTGCTTTTGCTGTTCGTGCTGGTGACGTTAGGCCTGGGCTACAGCGCCACCCACACGAAACTGGATTCGGGGTTCAACAAACAGATCCCGGTGACCCATCCCTACATGGTCAACTTTCTCAAGTTCAGCCGCTACTTCACCGGCGCCAACCGCCTTCTGGTCAGCGTGCGCTGGAAGGGCGAAGGCGATATTTATAACACCGAGTACCTTGAGACCTTACGCAAGGTTACCGACGACGTGTTTTTCATCCCCGGGGTCAGTCGCCCCAGTGTGACGTCGCTGTTTACCGCCAACGTGCGCTACATCGAAATTACCGAGGAAGGTTTCTTTGGCGACGTGGTGGTGCCACCGCGCTTCAGCGGCACCCCCGAAGACCTGGCGCAAGTGCGCAGCAATACGGCGGCCTCCGGTCAGGTAGGCCGGCTGGTGGCCAATGACCTGAAGTCGGCCATGGTCCGCGCCGACCTGCAGGACACCGACCCCACAACCGGCAAGCCGGTGTCCTATGTCGACATCGCCAAGCACCTGGAAGATATCCGCGCCAAATACGACAGCCCCGATATTGAGATCAATATCGTCGGTTTCGCCAAACTGGTGGGCGATGTGGTTGAAGGGCTGAACACGGTGATCGGCTTCTTTGTCGTGGCCTTCGTGATCACTGGGTTGCTGCTGTGGCTGTATTCACGCTCCCTGCGCCTGACCGTGGTGGCGCTGGTGGTGGCGTTGCTCCCGGTGGTTTGGCTGCTGGGCCTGTTGCCGTTGTTGGGGTTGGGCATTGATCCGATGTCAATCCTGGTGCCGTTCCTGATCTTCTCCATCGGCGTTTCCCATGCGGTGCAGATGACCAATGCCTGGAAGCAGGACGTGCTGCGCGGCAGCTCTTCGGTGCAAGCCGCGCAGGAAGCCTTTTGCAAGATTTTCATTCCCGGCTCCCTGGCGTTGCTGATGAACGCCCTGGGCTTTGGCGTGATCATGCTGATCGACATTCCCATCGTCCATGAACTGGGCGTGACCGCCTGTATTGGTGTGATGTTGATGATCATCACCAACAAGCTGATGCTGCCGATCATCCTGTCGTACTTGAAACTGGAACCGAGCGCTTTGGCCAAAGGCCTCAAGGTTCAGGGCAGGCACGCTTTGTGGTGGCGCCTGTCGGCGCTGGCCGAGCCGAAACCGGCACTGGCGGTGTTTGTGGTCAGCCTGTTGCTGCTCGGTGTGGGGGCCTGGAAGGCCCGGGACCTGGCGGTGGGCGATATCGGCGTGGGCGCGCCCGAGTTGCGGGCAGATTCGCGTTACAACCAGGACAACCAGAAGATCATCAACAGCTATTCCATCGGGCTCGACGTGATGTCGGTGTTCGTCCAGGTCAAGGGCGTCGACGAAGGGTGTCTGTCTCCCACTGTGATGCGTGCGGTGGAGGCATTTGATTTCCGCATGCGCACTGTCTCAGGCGTGCAGTCGATCCAGAGTGTGGCGGACATGGGCAAGCGGGTGATCGCCAGCAATAACGAAGGCAATCCGCGTTGGGCGGCGATTCCAGGATCGCCCCGTGGCCTGAGTCAGGGCGCGCGAGCCTATGTACCCGATGACGGACTGGTGACTGACGGCTGCCAACAGATGCAGATCCTGGTGTTCCTTGCCGACCACGAAGGAAGTACGGTCAGCCATGTGATCACTGAAGCCAAGCGGATCATTGCCGAGATCAGCTCGCCGCAAGTCGAATTCCTTCTGGCCGGTGGCAACGTCGGGGTGATGGCGGCCTCCAACGAGGCGGTCAAGCGTGCCGAAATCATCATGCTGGGGGCGCTGTTCGGTTCTGTAGCGCTGTTTTGCTGGCTGACCTTCCTGTCGATCCGCGCGGTGCTGTGCATTCTGGTGCCGCTGGCAATTGTTGCGATCCTGTGCAACGCGCTGATGACCATGCTCGGGATCGGCCTGAAGGTCGCCACCTTGCCGGTGATGGCGTTGGGGGTGGGCGTGGGTGTCGACTACGGCATTTATCTGTACGAGCGCATCCAGCATGAAATGCTGCGCGGATCCAACCTGCGCGAGGCGTTCTACCAGGCCATGTGCCAACGGGGCACGGCGGCAGTATTCACTGCCGTGACCATGTCCATCGGTGTTTGCACCTGGGCCTTCGCGCCGCTGAAGTTTCAGGCTGACATGGGTGTGTTGCTGTCGTTCATGTTCCTGGTCAATGTGCTGGGGGCGATTTTCCTCTTGCCGGCGCTGGCGGCCTGGTTCAATCGCGGACGACCGCTCGTCACTCAACGCGTACGCCAGCCTGCGGAGCCACACGGTCAATTCCAGCTGAAAAGCAGCCCGGCTGCGCGTGATTCTCAATAGAAAAAAATAAACTTGTCGGGCCCATTGTGGTATTGGCAGGTGACAGGGAGACTGATGAACGGGGCCCTCCAGGGGCCCCCGCAGGCCACTAGCCAAAATTATAAAAATAACAAGGGAAGGACATCGTCCTTACCCGAGCGAGGAGAAGACTATGCAAGATGGTGTCTTGACCACTGAAGCCCTGACGAGCCTTGGCCTGGATCTCACGCGCTACAACGAGTTGGTGGGCGAAATCTACGAAGGCGCCCTTGATCCGAAAATGATGGGTCACGCCCTCAGAAGCTTTCTCAAGCTTTACGAGGCCAACTACGTCACGCTGATCCTTCGGGTGCCGGACCAACCCGAGACGGGTGTGATGATCCTCGTTGGCGATCGCGAAGGCGCCGGTGACGTTTGCTACATGACTTACCCGCAAACCAATACACCGTTCGCCAACCAGCCACTGGACAAGGTGTTCACCGTCGATGACATCATGAGCCGCACGGAATGGGAACACAGCGCCTACTTCAAGGCGTTCTGCGCTCCCAGCGATGTGTATCACGTGATGTTTGCGGATATTTCCACCCCGGACGGCGGCAAACTGCGCTTTCGCGCTACCCGCCCGAAACACGCCCCGAACTTCTGCGCCAACGAGCAGGCGCTGTGCGCCAGTTTCCTGCCACACCTGCGCCGTGCCTCGCAATTGCATAACCTGCTGGACCGCAGCGAATCGCTGAGCGGGTTGTACTCCCAGGCCATCAGCCGGTTATCGGTGGCGACCCTGGTGCTCGACGAGAGCGGCAGCGTTTTGCAAATCAACCCGGTGGCTCAGGAGATTCTCGCCCGTTCCGATGGTCTCAAACTCGTGGGTGGGCGCCTGGAGGCCACCTATCCAAGTGACAACCGTGAACTGCAACGCTTGATTCGCGGCGCGTTCTGCCCGGATGCCCCGAAAAGTGCCGAGGCCATGTCGGTGACCCGGCCTTCAGGTCTGGTCAACCTTGGTGTGGTGGTCGAATCCATTCCGTCCCTGGACTGGGCCGAGGAGAAGGGCCAGCCGACCGCGTTGGTGTACATCCGCGATGCGTCGAGCAAATCCCTGGCCAGCGAAGTGGTGACCAAGCAGCTGTTCAACCTGACCAAGGCTGAAACCGCCCTGGCCATGGAACTGGTCAACGGCCTCTCCCTGGAAGAGGTTGCCGAGGCCTTGAATATTCGGCGTAACACCGCCCGGGCGCACTTGCGCTCGATCTTCTCCAAGACCGGCGTGCGACGCCAGACCGAGCTGGTGCGCATCATGCTCAACAGTGTGGTGGCCTTGGGTAAACCCAAGCTCGTGTTGAAAGTGGGCGAGAAAATCACGGTTCCGCCACTGAAACTGGCCGTGCCTATCTACCGCCAGGTCTGACCCGGCTCGCCGGTGAAGCACGATGACGCGGTGTGACAGATACACCGCGTCGCCGCTCCCACATGTGCGCATAACTGGCTGGCATTGGGGCAAACCGCGCTCCTGCGTAGTCCGCACAGACGATGCCGTCTCGTGATTACCCTGTCGATACTGGGGGCCCTATCACGGAGAACAACTATGCCTATAACAGCCATTAGCGGGAGTGCCTCGGGCATTGGGGCCGCCGTATCCGCCGCGATGCGCGCCGCCGGGCACCAGGTCATCGGTATCGATCGCAGTAACGCCGAAGTGGTCGCGGACCTGTCCACCCCACAGGGTCGTGACGCGGCCATCGCGCAAGTGCTTGAGCTGAGTGGCGGGGTGCTCGACGGGCTGATCTGCTGCGCCGGGGTTGGTGTCACGGCGCCGGTCTGCGGCCTGATTCCGGCGGTCAACTACTTTGGCGTCAGCCAGTTGCTCTGCGGTCTGCAAGGGGCGTTGGCCAAGGGCCAGCAGCCGGCAGCGCTGGTGATCGGTTCAGTGGCGGCGACCCACTCGGGGGCCGACGGCCAGCCGATGATTAACGCGATGCTCGCAGGCGATGAAGACCAGGCCATTGCATTGGCCAACACCCTCGGTCAGCCTCACATCGCCTATGCCGCCTCCAAGTACGCCATCAGTCACCATGCCCGTGACCTGGCGGTGAGCTGGGGTAAGCAGGGCATGCGCTTGAACGTGGTGGCGCCGGGTGCAGTAGAAACCCCGTTGCACCAGGCTTCGCTGGACGATGCACGGTTTGGCCAGGCGACCCGCGATTTCGTCGCGCCCCTTGGCCGTTCAGGACGCCCGGATGAGCTCGCCGCAGTGGTGGCCTTCCTGCAATCGCCACAGGCATCTTTTGTCCATGGCAGCGTGGTGTTCGTCGATGGTGGTATGGACGCCATGGTCCGCGCCTCGCGCTTCTAGCAAGGGTGGCTGGGGTTATGCCTGCGGCGCGGGCAAGGCGGCGGTAATGCTGTGGCTGGCCGCCGCTGAGCAGGCGCCAGGGTTTCAACGCCGGACCATTGCCGCGCAGCCATATGCCCTTGCCCCTGGCGCCGCTGGCGGGCCAGGGTCTTGGCAGTGATCTTCGATCATGTCGTCCTGACCGCCCACCATGCCGCGACGTCCCATCTCGACGAGAATTTCCCGAGCCCGTACGTCATTTTCAGCGTCAAGTCCGGGTAACGCGGGGTCAGTGGCAGCAGGCTGCGGCGCTCACTCAACGCATGAAACAGCTCATCGCCCAGGGCTTCAATCAACGGTGTCCATAAATACGCTCTCTTGAAACCGAAAAACCCCTTGTGGGAGCGCAATGTTGATCACTTGGGTGATTTCTGCCTCTGTGGGAGCGCCAGTGACGGGAACTGAGTCGAGCCCTAGTCCGCTTTGACGATGAATGATTACTCGCTCGATCCGATGATCCATCTCGATTAGCGCAGTGGCGCAATGAGATCGGGAGAATTGAGTGATGCACAGCATGCGAGAAAAGACCCAGGACGAACGTGATCTGCTTGAACGTGCACGCAGACTGGTGCCGGCACTCAAAGCACGCACGGCACAGGCCGACAAGGACTTGAAGGTGCCGCAGGAGAGCGTTGCCGATTTGCAGTCCGCCGGGTTGCTGCGGGCCTTGCAACCACGAGCTTTCGGTGGTTATGAAGTGGACCCGCGCACCTTCTTCGAAATCCAGACCATCCTCGCCGAGGGATGCATGTCTACGGCCTGGATCTATGGCGTGATGGGGGTTCACCCCTGGCAGCTGGC
Source organism: Pseudomonas sp. NKUCC02_KPG (assembly GCF_019345465.1). GTDB lineage: Bacteria > Pseudomonadota > Gammaproteobacteria > Pseudomonadales > Pseudomonadaceae > Aquipseudomonas. Next base: position 151,270 of record NZ_JAHKRC010000010.1, on the reverse strand, counting down.
ACGTTATCCGATCGAAGCTCAGCGTGAAGTCTGGGCGGATGATCACAACACGTTGATCTGCTCGACTTATATGCCGGCGGCCAAGGTCACGGTAGTGGAGGGCGGTTACCGGATCAGCGGCCGCTGGGGTTTCTCCAGCGGTAGCGAGCACTGCCAATGGGTGTTGTTGGGTGGCATCCTGCCGCCCGATGGCGAACTGGCCGCCGAACACGGCACTTTCCTGCTGCCAAAACGCGATTATCTGATCGAGCGCAATTGGGACGTGCTGGGCCTGCGGGGCACCGGCAGTCATGACATCGTGGTCGAGGATGTGTTCGTCCCGGCCCACCGCGTACAACGCACCAATAACTGGACCCTCGAAGCGACGCCCGGCCGTCTGGTCAACACCAATCCGATCTATGCGATCCCCTTCGCCCAGGTGTTTTCGCGCGCTGTCTCGACCTCGGCCATCGGCGCACTGCAAGGCGCGATCAACGAATTTCGCGACAACGCCGCCAAACACATCGGCAAGCACGGGGCCCGTACAGCTGACGATCCGGTGGCGCAAACCGCTGTTGCCGAAGCGATTATCACCATCGACAGCCTGCGCCTGGTGTTGGAGCGCAACTACGAGCACCTGATGAGTCTGGCCCGTGCGGGCGAATACCCGGATACCGAGACCCGCCTGCTGTATCGCTACCAATCGGCCTATGTGACCAATATCTGTGCCGAGCGGGTCGACGACTTGCTGCGCAGCATGGCCGCCTCGGGCTTGTACAACACCAATCCGGTGGCTCGGCTGTTCCGCGACCTGCATCAGGCGCGTGGACACATCGCCAACAACTACATGGCCTACGGGCGCAGTTTCGGCGCGGTGATGCTGGGCCTGCCCAACCCGGATCCGTACGTCTGAAGCCATGGTGTCCGTTTCGATACCCTTGGGTTTACACCTGCCCGTGATGCACGGGCAGGTGGTCATGAGTACCTGACCTATGAACAATTATCATGCCCTGCGCGTGGCGCGAGTGATCGAGGAAACCGCTGATGCGCGTTCCCTGGTATTCGACGTGCCCGAGCATCTTGGCGAACGTTTCCGTTATCAGCCTGGCCAGTTCCTGACCTTACGCATCCCCTACGAAGGCGACTGGTTGCCGCGCTGCTATTCGTTGTCGAGCACGCCGTTGCTCGGCGAACCCTTGCGAGTGACGGTCAAGCGCGTGCGTGACGGCCGGGCTTCGAACTGGCTTTGCGGCGAGCTGCAGGCCGGTCAAACCCTGGAGGTGCTGCCGCCCGCCGGGGTTTTTGTGCCCCGTAGTCTGGACGACGACATGCTGCTGTTCGGCGGCGGCAGTGGCGTGACGCCGGTTTTTTCAATCCTGCGCTCGGCGTTATTGGCTGGCCACGGCAGGATTCTGTTGATCTACGCCAACCGGGATGAAGCCTCGGTGATCTTTCGCGACGAACTCAAAGCCCTGGCCAGCGCGCATCCGCAACGCCTGCAGATTGTCCATTGGCTCGATTCGGTGCAGGGCATTCCGACCGTCGAGCAATTGGCTGAGTTGGCGCGTCCGTTCACAGACGCCCAGGCATTTATCTGTGGCCCGGGGCCATTTATGGATGCAGCGGTCAGTGCCCTGAAAAGCCTGGGACTGCCCGGCGGCCGGGTTCATGTGGAACGTTTTGTCTCGCTGCCTGGCGAAGGCGAACAGCCCCTGATGGTCAGCAGTGAAGCGGCGATGGCTGCGCAGTTATCAGTGCGCCTGGATGGCGAGGACTACAGCCTGGCCTGCGACAGCGGTGAAACCGTGCTGGCAGCGATGGAGCGTGCCGGCCTTAATCCCCCCAGCGCCTGCCGGGTGGGTGGCTGCGCCTCGTGCATGTGCACGCTGGACAGTGGCGAGGTCGAACTTTTGCACAACGATGCGCTGGACAGCGGTGAGCTGGCCGAAGGCTGGATCCTGGCCTGCCAGGCCGTGCCGACCAGCACCCACTTGCGTATCCGTTTTCCCGAATGATGCAGATCAGCGAGCCTACGATGAACCAGAGCCTGAAGATTTCCCTGCCGCTGAGCGACGTGCCCACCACCATTGCCCGGTTGGTGTTCCAAAGCGCCAAACGTTTTGCCGGGCGCACGGCCATCGAAGATAACGGACTGAGCATTGATTATGCCCAGCTGCCAGAACGGGTCATGGGCTTTGCCCGGGGCTTGATGGCGCTGGGCATTCAGGCTGGCGACCGGGTCGGTGTCTGGGCACCGAACAGCGGTGACTGGATCCTCGCGGCACTGGGCATTCAATGCGCCGGTGCCGTGCTGGTGCCGATCAATACGCGTATGAAGGGCCTTGAGGCCGCCGATGTGTTGGAACGCAGCGGATGCCGGCTGTTGTTTGTCCAGCAGCGCTTTCTTGATGTCGACTACCCGGCGCTGCTCGCTCCCCATCGGCCGGTCAGCCTCGAACACCTGGTGATTATTGATGGCGATAGCCCCGAGCGGTCTTCGGATCTGACGCTTGAACAGTTCCTGCGCGGTGCCGCGAGCGTTGATGCCGAGAGTGCCAGGCGCCGTGCATTGGCGGTCGGCCCCGATGACATGTGCGACCTGTTGTTCACCTCCGGTACGACCGGTAAACCCAAGGGCGTGATGAGCGGCCAAGGCCAGAACCTGCGCGCCTTCAGCGAATACGTCAAGGTCATCGGCCTGGTGCCGGGCGACCGCTACCTGATCGTCAATCCGTTCTTCCACGCCTTCGGCTACAAGGCCGGTTGGCTGACTTGCCTGATCGGTGGGGCGACCATCCTGCCGCATGCGGTGTTCGACGCAGAAGAAGTCTTCCAGCGCATTGCCCGAGAGCGCATCAGCGTCTTGCCCGGCGCGCCGACCCTGTACCTGTCGCTGCTGGCCCACCCGCAACTCCGGCAGACCGACCTGTCGAGCCTGCGCATTGCGGTCACCGGTTCGGCCAGCATTCCACCGAGCCTGATCGAGCGCATGCGCAACGAGTTGGGATTTGCCGTGGTCACCACTGCTTATGGCCTGACCGAGTGCGGCGGGCTGGCGACGATCTGCGATCCCCAGGACTCGGCGCAGGTGATCGCCGGTACCAGCGGACGGCCGATTGCCGGGACCGAAGTGAGCATTCGCGACCCGGACAACCAGGCATTGGACGCCGGGCTTACCGGTGAGATCTGCCTGCGTGGCTTCCACATCATGCAGGGCTATTTCCAGAACCCCGAAGCGACCCGTGAAGCGATCGACGCCGAGGGCTGGCTGCACACCGGCGATGTCGGGCGCCTGGACGAGGCGGGCAACCTGATCATCACCGACCGCCTGAAGGACATGTTCATCGTCGGCGGTTTCAACTGCTACCCCGCGGAAATCGAAGCGGCGCTGATCAGGCATCCGGCAATTGCCCAGGTGGCGGTGATCGGCATTGCCGACGAACGCATGGGCGAAGTCGGATGTGCCTGCGTGGTGCTGCGCGAAGGTGAAGTACTTGACGAGACGCAACTGATCGTCTGGAGCCGCGAGCAGATGGCCAATTACAAGGTGCCGCGTCAGGTGCGCTTTTTCACCGCCTTGCCCCTCAATCCGTCGAGCAAGGTGGCGAAGAACGAATTGCGCGCGGTGGTGGCAAGCAATGCTCAGGCCTGAGGCCCATCCGTCTTACCAAACGGACGATGTGCGCGGAACCGGCTTTTTTCATGCTGTGGCGACACAAGAAAAAACAACAACAATAGGAAAGGAGCATGTTTATGCGAAACACTGTCGCGCGCCATTCGGGGAATCTGACCGCTAGCCGCTGCCTGCTGGCAACGGCCATTACCATCGCCAGTGCCACAGCCTGCGCCGCACCGACTATTGAACTGGGGGAAAACACCACCCTGGATTCGTCGCTGACGGTCAACTACACCGCGTCCATGCGTACCGCCAAGCAGGCGAGTCAATACCTCAACGACCCGAACAACGACGATGGCACGCGCAACTTCAAGCGCGGCTCGTTGATCAACAACCGCCTCAGCCTGTTCGGCGAGTTGCAACTCAAGCACGACAACCTCGGTGCGGTGTTGCGCGGCAGTCAGTTTTACGACGATGTCTACAACCAGAAAAACGCCAATAACTCACCGCAGACCGTGAACAAGGTCGGCCACAGTGATGGTTTCAGCGACGAAACCCGCAGGCTCAGTGGCAGCATGGCGCGTCTGCTCGATGCATATGTGTATGGCAACTTCGATGTCGGCGAGACCCAGTACCTGTCCATCAAGGCCGGGCGGCATCTGGTGGCCTGGGGCGAGAGCCTGTTCTGGCCTAACATCAGCCAGGGCCAGGCTCCGGTGGACGCCACCAAGTTCAACGTGCCGGGTACCGAGGCCAAGGACTCGTACTTGCCGGTCGGGCAGATATCCGGATCGTGGTCGCTGAATGAAAACCTGGCGTTGGTGGGTTATTACCAGTACGAGTGGGAAAAGACCCAGCTCAACCCCGTGGGCGACTACTTCGGCAGCGACACGTTCGGCCCCGGAGCCGAGTTCTTCCGCTTGGGCAGCGGTGTGGTCGAGCGCCTGCCCAACGGTCTGGCGGTCGGTTATGGCGGTGAAAAAGACGCCAGCGACAGCGGCCAATGGGGCCTGGGTGTGCGCTACAGAATCACCGAAAACACCGAAGTGGGGCTGTTCCATTATCGCTATAACGAGCGCATCGGCTCGATGTTCTTCGACTTCACCGGCGCCACCCAATACTCCTCGCTCAAGAGCATCGGCCATGACGGCTCCGCGCCGACCTATCGCCTGGGTTACTTCGAAGACGTCAAGCTGACGGGGATCAGTTTCACCTCCAAGGTTGGCGACGCGGTGCAGTACGCCGGTGACCTGAGCTACCGCGATGGTGCGTCGGTGTACCTGAACAACGGCGCACCCACCACCGGGCAGATCTGGCAAGGCAACCTCAACGCCATGTACATCCTGGGCCCAAGCTTTCTCGCCCATCAGACGACCTTCATGGGCGAAGTGGTGCATCAACACATCGCCGGGGTGGACAGTCTGACGATCACTGGCGGCGGGGTCGGCGTGGACGGCACTTTTGACACGTTCGAGTCCAAGACCCAGACCCGCGGTTCGACCCTGCTGGGCATTGGTGCCTACATGGATTACCCGTCCATCGCCACGGGCCTGGATCTGAGCACCAAAGTGGTCTGGACGCAGAACGTCGACGGCAGCGCCTATCAGGGCCTGGGCCGTGACGAGAAGCGTCTGACCGTGGGTGGCGATTTCAAGTACCTGGGCAACTTCCAGATCGGCATGACCTATGTCGCCTATCTGAGCTCGCCGGATGTCGCCCAAGGCCGACTGCTGGCTGACCGCGATTACCTGTCGCTCAACGCCAAGTACACCTTCTGATGATCATGGCTGCGTCGCCAGATGGCGATGCGGCCTTCATTTTTAGCCTGATAACAACAAAGAGAGGCCTGTCATGAACCCTCGTCCGACCCCATTACCCTTCAGTCCTATCGCGATTGGCCCACTGACCCTGAAAAACCGGTTTATCAAGTCCGCCACCAACGAGGGCATGAGCGTCCAGGGCGCTCCTTCCAAACAATTGGTGAAGTTGCACTCGGCCCTGGTCGCTGGGGGCACCGCCATGACCACCGTGGCCTATTGCGCGGTGAGCAGCGATGGCCGCACGCTGCCCAATCAATTGACCCTTACCCAATCCAGCCTGCCGCACTTCAAGGCCCTGACCGACGGTGTGCACCAGGCAGGTGGTCTGGCCAGCGCGCAGATTACCCACGGCGGTTGCTTTACCTTCATCCGCGAACGCTCGACCAAACGTCCGCTGTCAGCCAGCGGCGGCTTCAACAAGATCGGCTTGATGAGTGGCATGTTCCTCAAACAGGCAATGAACGAAGCCGACATGCAGCAAGTGGTGCGCGACTTCGCACAAGGAGCGCGCCTGGCACGCCAGGCGGGTTTCGATGCCGTGGAAATCCACATGGGCCACGGCTACTTGCTCAGCCAGTTCATTTCGCCGATGTACAACAAGCGCCGCGACCAGTACGGCGGCAGCCTGGAAAACCGTCTGCGCTTTCCGCGCCGGGTGCTGCGTGCAGTGCTGGATGCGGTCGGCAAGGAGATGGCGGTGATCTGCAAATACAGCGTCACTGAAGGCGTGCGTGCCGGTAACAGTGCCGAAGACGGGGCGCAGATCGCCCGCATGCTGGAAGAGGAGGGTGCGCACCTGCTGGTGCTCAGTGCCGGGATGAACGCCGAGTCGATCACGACCATGTTCGGGTCCTCGTTCCCCAAGGAAAATCGCGTTCAGCAGAAGAACAAGTTGATTGCTTTTGCGATGGCCATCCAGCGCCGTAAAGAGCCCACCGTTGAATTCCGTGAACTGTATTTGCTGGAACATGCGCGCAAGGTGCGTGCCGCGGTGAAAATGCCACTGGCTTATCTGGGCGGCGCCAAGAGCCTGGCGAGCATCGAAATGCTCATGGCCGAGGGCTTCGACCTGGTCGCCTTGGGCAGGGTATTGCTGGCCGAGAATGACTACGTCAACAAGCTCCAAAGTGGCGTCAGCCGCGACTCGATCTGCACCGCCTGCAACCGCTGTGTGGCGATGATGTACACCCCTGGCGGCACCTCTTGTGTGCTGGGCCAGCCCGGTGATGCCGTGTTGAATAGCCAGCCGGCGGCAGATCGCTAAGTCACCTCTCTGCAGGTTCGAGCAAGCTCGCGCCTGCAGAGGGCGGGGGGTGTTGGGGGATCAACCGTTCTGCAGGAAGTCGATGCAGCTGCGGTTGAACAAATCGCGGTGTTCCACCTGGACCCAATGCCCGCAGCGGTTGAGTACGATGAATCGGGCGTTTGGCGCGCCGTCGATGATGCGCTGTGCGCCACTGATCGGGTTGAAGTGATCATTGGTGCCCCAGAAACCGAGGATCGGACACTGGATCTCACCCAGACGCGCTTCCATGTTCGGCACCATCATCGTGCTGAACAGGTTCTTGGGCTGGGTCACTGCCACGGCCACGCGTTCTTGCAACAGGCTGTCCGGCAGGATCGAATCATCGAACAACTGCAGGCGCATCATGCTGCGCATCTCGTCCATGCCAATGGGGCCGGCGCTGAACAGGCTGACCATGCGCACGATACCTTCCATCTTGAAGTAGGTTTCCCGTTCCTCTACACCGCCCGGTGCCAGCAGGATAAGGCTTTGGGGCAGTTGCGGCAGACGCAGGGCCAGGCCCAGGGCAATCGCGCCACCCAGCGAGTTACCCAACAGGGTGCAGCGCTTCACGCCAACGGCGTCCAGGAACGCCGCCACGCAGTCGACGAAGAAATCCAGGTTGTACTGGGTGCCCTCGGGTTTGTCCGAACGGCCGAAACCCGGCAGGTCGAGCACAATGTTGCGATAGCCGGCGGCGACGAATTGCGGGTAGTTGCCTTTGAAGTTGCTGAAACCACTGGCGCCCGGTCCGCTGCCGTGCAGCCACAGCACCACGGGGCCCGTGCCTTCATCCAGATAGTGCAGGCGCAAACCGTTGTTGGGCAGCGTTGCGTAATGGCCGACGGGCAGAGGCAGGTCTACGGGTTGGTTCATGGGGTTCTCCATTTTCTGCGGATTCATAGAGCACAACCGCGCCGGGCGCGACAGCAAGCTGAAGGGGAACGCTGCACCTGACGTGGTGTGCATCCATGAATGCTGGGGCCGTGGGGGATTGCCGGCATCGTCCGTTCAGACCACGCGGCGATTGTCCCATCGGATGATGTATGCCTAGGCACTTGCCGCTAATCACTCATAGGTGAAGCCACCGCGCAAGGTCACGATCGTCAGCATTGCTTTGATCTGCGGCCACCCGTTGCTGCGGTGGGTGTCAAACGAAGGGTTCCCGCGTGGACGGGTTATTCCCGCACTCGCGCCTCCCGCGGCATACCCAGAGCACGCTCGGCAATGATATTGCGCTGGATCTCATTACTGCCGCCATAAATCGTATCGGCGCGGGTAAACAGAAACAGCGATTGAAGGCGGCTTAACTGATAGGACTCGCCATCAAGGATTTCGGCATCGTCGCCCAACACGTCCATCGCCAGCTTCCCGAGGTTTGAATGCCAGGTTGACCAGGCCAGTTTGTAGATCATGGCTTCGCGGGCGAGACTGCCATCTTGTGGACCTGAGAGCATGCGCAACGAGTTATAGCGCAACACCTTGAGCCCGGCCCATGCCTGGGCGATACGCTGGCGCAGCAGTGGGTCGCGTGAAGCACCATTGGCGCGAGCGATTCGAATGATCTCGTCGAGTTCATTGTGAAACTGCATTTGCTGGCCCAGCGTCGAGGCACCGCGCTCGAAACCGAGCAGGCCCATGGCGATTTTCCAGCCGTCGCCCGGTTGGCCGATCAGGTTATCGGCGTGTGTCACCGCCTGATCGAAAAACACTTCGTTGAACTCACTGGTGCCGGTCAGTTGCTGGATGGGATGCACGCGGATCTGCGTCTGGGCCATCGGTACCAGCAGGAACGACAAACCGTGATGCCCTTGACTGCCGGGTTCGGTACGCGCCAAAACAAAACACCAGTCGGCTTCGTGGGCCAGGGAGGTCCAGACCTTCTGGCCGCTGATCAGCCAGTTTTCGCCCGTGGCGTCAAGCCTGGCCCGGGTTTGTACATTCGCCAGGTCTGAACCGGCACCGGGTTCAGAGTAGCCCTGGCACCAGAACTCGTTGCCACCGAGGATGCCAGGCAACAGGCGCTGTTGCTGGGCCGGAGTGCCGAAGGTGGCGAGTGTCGGGCCGACCAGCCCTTCGCCAATATGGCCCATGCGTCCGGGACCGCCGGCGCGCGCATATTCCTCATGGAATATCACCTGCTGGCAGAGGCTCAGGCCGCGTCCACCATGCTCCCTTGACCAACCCATGCCGATCCAGGCACCTGCGGCGAGTTCACGTTCCCAGGCTTTGCGTTCTTCGGGAAAGCTGTGCTCGTCCCCGGGACCGCCGCGAAAGCGCAACGGTGCAAACTCGCCACTCAGGTGTTCTTCCAACCATTGAGCGACCTCGCGACGGAAAGCCTCGTCGGCATTGCTGAAACCGATTTTCATGCGTCTTCTCCGAACAGGTGTGCCGCCAGGCGTTCGCGATGCAGTGCTGGGCTGCCCAGCAATTGCTCGCTGGCGCGGGCGCGCTTGAAGTACAGGTGCGGGTCGTATTCCCAGGTAAAACCCACGCCGCCATGCATCTGGATCGACTCGGCGGCGCAGTTGAAAAACGCTTCGCTGGCATGGATCTTCGCCGTGGCGGTGGCCATCACCAATTCCCTGGCCACAGTTTTGTCACCGTCGGGGTCTAGGTGCTCCTGAGCTACGCAGGCGGCGTAATAGACCGCGGAGCGGGCGCACTCGACCTGCAACATCATGTCGGCACAGCGGTGCTTGATCGCCTGGAAGCTGGCGATGGTGCGGCTGAACTGCCTGCGTTCAGCGATGTACGCCAGGGTCAGGTCGAGGACTTGTTGCGCGCCCCCGGTCTGTTCGGCAGCCAGGCCCGCGGCGGCGATCTGCAAGCTCTCCCGCAGTACCGGCCAGCCTTGGTCGGGGGCGCAGAGCAACTGCGCATCGCTTACGAATACATTCTGCAGTTCGACCCGTGCCAGGCGTCGTGTCTGATCCAGTGTGGGCAGGGCAGTGCGCACCAGGCCCGGCGTATCGGCGTCGATGGCGAAAAGGCTGATACCCGATTCCCCCTCGCTGCCAGGCGTACGCGCAGCGACGATCAACAGGTCCGCTTGCGCCCCGTCGATGACCTTGGTGTAACAACCGGTGAGATTAAACCCCCCCGTGCAGGCCTGGGCGACGGCTTGCACGCTGTGCGCATCCCATCCGGAGCCACTGGCGAACGCCAGGGTCGCACGGGTTTCACCACCGGCAATCGCGCTGAGCCAGCGCTCTTGCAGCGCCGGGTTGTGTCCCGACAGCAGGGCCGGGGTGGCCAGGCAGGTGGTGGCGAAGAGCGGCGAGCCCAGCAGAAAACGACCGCTTTGCTCCAGCAGGATCGCCAGCTCGACAAACCCCAGGCCCATACCACCGAAACGCTCGGGGACCATCAGGGCCGGCCAGCACAGCTCCAGGCCGATGCGCTGCCAGACCTCGGGATCGTAGCCGTCTGAGCGAATCATGCTTGCGCGCACGGCGTGGGAATCACTGGCCGTGGCGAGAAAGCGCTCGGCGCTGTCGCGAATCATCAAGTGTTCCTGGGTAAAGGCGAACTCCATGGGGGGTGTCTCTGCTAGGCGAATAGATGAGCGAGTCTAGGGCGCCGCCGGTTTTCCCCGAATCATCGAAACGGACTAGAACCCTGTTGCCATCGGCCCTCAAGCCGTTGTCTTGCTTAGTCTCAATGGACGATGAGGCAGACCTCGGCGCTTAGCACAATGCTTGCTTGCACCGAAATCGGCCAACGAGGAACCCAGGCATGATCGACATTCGCGGTTTGAGCTATTTCGTCTCCCAGATCGAAAATATCAGTCACTGGCAGCGTTACGCTGAAGACGTGCTGGGCATGCAGGTACGTCCAGCGCCGGGGGGTGGGCTGTACGTAAAAATGGACGAACGCCCGTTCCGCATGCTGATTGTCGAAGGTAGCGAGGCGCGGTACCTGGCTTCCGGCTGGGAGCTGGCCAGCGAATCTGCGTTCCAGGCCGCACTTGAGCATCTGACCGCCGTCGGTATCGAATGGCAGCGAGGCTCTCCCGCCGAGATCGAGCAGCGTGGCGTACAGGCGCTGGTCAAACTCCGCGACCCGTCGGGCAACAGCCATGAATTGAGCTGGGGACATCGCTCCGACTGCTTGCCATTTGTATCGCCCCAGGGTGTTCCGCGTTTCATCACCGGAGACATGGGCCTGGGCCATGCCGTGCTGCCGGCGCCGAACTTCGATGCGACGCTGGCGTTCGCCAAGGATGTGCTGGGTTTCGAGCTGTCGGACATTTACAACTTCCGTCCCGATCCGTCGGCCCCGGCGATCCGAATTCACTTCTTGCATTGTCATAACGCCCGCCATCACAGCCTGGCATTGGCCGAGTACCCGGTACCGTCAGGTTGCGTGCACGTGATGGTCGAAGTGGATTCGATGACCGAGGTAGGGCGCGCCCACGACCGTTTGCTGGCCCATGACGTGAGGCTGTCGGCATCCCTCGGCCAGCACCTCAACGATCGCATGACCAGCTTCTACATGAAGACGCCATCCGGTTTTGACCTGGAATACGGCTTTGGCGGGTTGCAAGTCGACTGGGCCGAACATTCGGCATTCGAGTTCACTCGCGTGAGCATTTGGGGGCACGACTTTTCAGTCGGCCAACAGTAAGGATTGTCATGTTGAACAAGCAACTCGCCGCGGCTGATGCGCTCGTTCGATTGCGCGATGGCATGACCATCGGTTTCGGCGGCTGGGGGGTACGGCGCAAGCCGATGGCGATGGTGCGCGAAATTCTGCGTCGCCGTTCGATCCTGCTGCCTCCGCCGGCAGCGACCCTGGAACGCTATTTGAAGGTCAGCGACCCGCAGCGGGTGGGCGTAACCACAGCGGTGGACGGCATGGCACGGCAATGTCTGGACGCGCTCCTGACCCGCAGCCAGATCCACCCTTCAAACCATCCCGCCAGTATTGGAGAACCCCTGTGAATCAGGCATTTACGACACAACTCAATCAGGGTATCGCTGAACTGGTGATCGCCAAACCTCCGGTCAACGCCCTCGACAGCCAGGAATGGCACGCTTTGGCTCGACAGATTGAAACGCTTGGGGCCAATCCCGAGGTGCGGGTGATCGTGATCCGTGCCGAAGGCCGCGGCTTTTGTGCTGGTGTCGACATCAAGGAGCTGGACAAGTATCCAGAGCGGATCGTGGAGGTCAACGCCGGTAACTACGCCACGTTCAAGGCCGTGCACCGCAACCCGGTGCCGGTGATTGTCGCAGTGCATGGTTTTGTTCTGGGGGGCGGCATCGGCATCACCGGGGCGGCAGACATTGTCGTGGCTTCTGACTGCGCGACCTTCGCCTTGCCGGAAGTCGACCGTGGCGCCATGGGCGGCGGGGCGCATTTGCAACGGTTGTTTCCGGTGCAAAAAGTCCGTTTCCTGTTCTTTACCGGCGACAGTATCGGTGCCCCCGAAGCCCTGCAATACGGCTTTATCGAGCGAATCGTCAGCAAGGACCAACTGCGCGAAACCGCCCTGGGCATCGCGGCGAAAATCGCCGAGAAGAGCCCGGGCATGATCCGCATCGCCAAGGAAGCCTTGAACGGCATCGAAGACGGGAACCTGGAAGACAAATACCGCTGGGAACAGGGCTTCACCATGCAGGCCTACAGCAGCCCGGACTCCGCGGAAACGCGCCGGGCCTTCGTCGAAAAACGCGACGCCAAGTTCTGAGAGAACGCCATGGAACTGACTTATACCCCCAAGCAAAACGCCTTCCGCGAAGAAGTGCGCGTCTGGTTGGCGGCCAACCTTCCACGCGAGCCGCTGGCCAGTTACGACACCCAGGAAGGCTTTGATCAGCACCGGGCCTGGGAAGCGAAGCTTTTCGACAGCCGCTGGTCGATGGTGATGTGGCCCGCCGACCTGGGCGGTCGCGGTTGCGATCTGATCGAGTGGCTGATTTTCGAAGAGGAGTATTACGGTGCCGGGGCGCCTATGCGCGTCAACCAGAACGGCCAGTTGTTGCTGGGGCCGACCCTGATGGAGTTTGGCACCCCTGAACAGAAACGGCGTTTTCTCCCGCGCATGGCCGCCAGCCTCGACATGTGGGCACAAGGCTGGTCGGAACCGAATGCCGGTTCGGACATGGCAGCGATCACCAGCAAGGCCACGCTCGACGGCGACCATTACGTGATCAACGGCCAGAAAACCTGGTCGACCCGGGCAACCTTCGCCGACTGGCTATTCGGGCTGTTCCGTAGCGAACCTGGCTCCTCGCGCCACCACGGCCTGTCGTTCGTGATGGTGCCACTGAATGCGCCGGGTGTGAGCATCCGTCCGATCAAGGCACTCAATGGCAAGGACGCCTTCGCCGAAGTGTTTTTCGACAACGTCCGTGTGCCGGTGACCAACCGCATCGGTGCTGAAGGGCAGGGCTGGCATGTGGCAATGGCCACCGCCGGTTTTGAACGCGGATTGTTGCTGCGCTCGCCAGCGCGTTTCCAGTACACCGCACGCAAGTTAGTGGAACTGTACAAGTCCAACCGTGACAGCGCAGACCGCGATCCAGGCCTGCGTGACGCGGTGCTGGAAAGCTGGATGGGCGCCGAGGCCTACGCCCTGTCGGCCTACCACACGGTCGGGCGTCTTGGCCGGGGCGAGCAGATCGGTGCCGAGTCGAGCATCAACAAGATCATCTGGTCGGAGCTTGACCTGAAAATGCATGAAACCGCCATGCGTATTCTGAGTGCCCGAGCGGAACTGTTGTCCTCTATGGATGAAGATGCCGCTGGCTGGCTGGAGGGTTTCCTGTTCGCCCAGGCCGGGCCGATCTACGCCGGAACCAACGAAATCCAGCGCAATATCATTGCTGAGCGGATGCTCGGTTTGCCGAAATAAGGAACGGGCCATGGACTTCACTTTTACCGATGACCAGCTGACGTTTCGGGAAGCCATCAGTCGTTTCCTGATGACTGAGGCCGCCCCGGAGATGCTCCGGGAAATCTGGGAAACCGATGTCGGTCGCTCACCGGACCTGCGTCACAAGATCGCCGCTCAGGGCCTGACCGCCTTGTCGGTCCCCGAAGCCGAGGGTGGCCTGGGAATGGACGATGTGGCCTGGGCGCTGATGACCCAGGAGCTGGGGTATTACGCGATTCCCGATTCCCTGGCTGACACCGCGTATGTCGCCACCGGCCTGCTCGCCAGCCTGGCGACCGATCACCCGGCACGCAGCAGTTTGTTGCCACGCATCGCCGAAGGGACATTGCGCCTTGCCATCAGCCACCCCGTCAACGTGCTGGTCAGCGATGCGCAACTGGCAGAAGTGCTGATTCTCATCGATGGCGACGACATTCACGTGGTGCCGCGCTCGGAAGTGGATGTACAACACCATACGAGCATTGATGCGTCGCGGCGCCTGGGCCGGGTGACCTGGAATCCGACATCCGCCACCTGTGTGGCCAGCGGCGTTGCGGGCCGTGCCTTGCAAGCACAGCTGCTCGACCGTGGCGCCTTGTCGGTGGCCGGGCAATTGCTGGGGCTCGCGCAACGCATGCTCGACCTGTCGGTGGACTACGTCGCTCAGCGCAAGCAGTTTGGCAAGCCCATCGGGAGTTTTCAGGCCGTCAAGCATCATTTGGCCGATGTCGCCCGGCAGATCGAACAGGCCAAACCCGTACTGTACCGCGCCGCCCACGGCATGGCCCAAGGCGACAGCAATGCCAGCGTCTGGGTTTCCCAGGCCCGCCTGGCCTGCTGTGAGGCGAGCTGGGTCGCTGCGCGCAAGGGCATTCAGGTGCACGGCGCAATGGGTTACACCTGGGAAGTCGATCTGCAGATGTTCATGAAGCGTGCCTGGGCGCTCGATGCGTCCTGGGGTGATCGCGGCTTCCATAAAACCCGTGTCAGCGATTTCCTGTTTGCAGACGGTGCCCGCCTGGGCCCGGGCCATACCTTCGAGGAGTGAGTCATGCCAGAGGCCTATATAGTTGATGCACTGCGCAGCCCGACCGGCAAGCGCAAAGGCGCCTTGAGCGAGGTTCACGCCATAGACCTGGGTGCTCATGTACTCAAGGCATTGGTGGAACGCAACGCCATTCCGGGCGAAGACTATGACGACGTGATTTTTGGCTGTGTCGACACCATTGGCTCCCAGGCTGGTGATATTGCCCGTACCAGTTGGCTCGCCGCCGGGTTGCCGCTGAATGTGCCCGGCACCACGATCGATCGCCAGTGCGGGTCGTCGCAACAGGCGCTGCATTTCGCGGCGCAGGCGGTGATGAGCGGCACCCAGGATGTGATCGCCGTGGGCGGGGTGCAAACCATGACCCGGATTCCGATTTCCTCGGCCATGCTCGCCGGACAGCCGCTGGGGTTTGCCGATCCGTTTTCCGGTAGCGAAGGCTGGCGCGCACGCTTTGGTAATCAGCCGGTCAACCAGTTCTATGCCGCCCAGCGCATCGCCGATCATTGGGGCATCACTCGCGAGCAGATGGAAGCGTTTGCCCTGCAAAGCCATAGCCGCGCCCTGGCTGCCATTGAGAGCGGG
Organism: Pseudomonas sp. NKUCC02_KPG; assembly: GCF_019345465.1. Lineage (GTDB taxonomy): Bacteria > Pseudomonadota > Gammaproteobacteria > Pseudomonadales > Pseudomonadaceae > Aquipseudomonas. The sequence continues at coordinate 136,054 of NZ_JAHKRC010000010.1, read as the reverse complement.
CGTTTCGCTCGGGAAATCGTCGCTTGCAACGGCCTGCGTGCGGATGAAACTCCACGCCTGACCAGCCTGGAAAAAATGGCCGAACTACTGCCGGTGGACCCGCAATTCCCCTCGATCACCGCGGCCGTTTCGAGCCAGACCTGCGACGCTTCGTCGGCGCTGCTGGTGGTTTCGCAGGCGGCGCTCAAGCGTTACGACCTGACGCCACGGGCGCGCATCCATCACCTCACGGTGCTGGGTGATGATCCGATCTGGCACCTGACCGCGCCAATTGCTGCGACACGCAGGGCCCTGGAAAAAACCGGCCTGCGCATGAGCGATATCGACCGGGTAGAGATAAACGAAGCCTTTGCCTCGGTGGTCATGGCCTGGACCCAGGAGCTGGACTACGACCCGGCGCGCACCAATGTCAACGGTGGTGCCATTGCCCTGGGTCACCCGCTCGGTGCCACGGGCGCACGGCTGATGACCACGCTGTTGAACGAGCTGGAATACAGCGGCGGCCGTTATGGTCTGCAAACCATGTGCGAAGGCGGCGGCCAGGCCAACGTCACGATCATCGAACGCCTCTAGGGGTTTCCCATCCGTACCGCCGTTCGCTGGGCGTGCGGTCACTCAGTTATCAGGAGTCAAGCATGGCTATTTGTTCAGGCCGTACCGTGATCATCACCGGCGCCGGAGGCGGGCTCGGTCGCGCCTATGCGCTGGCGTTCGCCGCGGCGGGCGCCAACGTAGTGATCAACGATATTCGTGCCGACGCGGCGCAGGATGTAGCGGGTGAGATCCGTTCCAACGGTGGTCAGGCCATCGCCAATAGTGACGACATCACCACCCTGGCCACCGCCGAGCGTATCGTCGATGCCGCAGTGGCGGCGTTCGGTGAGGTGCACGTGCTGGTCAACAATGCCGGGGTCTTGCGCGACCGCATGTTCATCAGTCTCAGCGAAGAGGACTGGGACATGGTCATGCGCGTTCACCTCAAGGGCCATTATTGCCTGGCGAACCTGTTGGGGCGGCGTTGGCGTGATCTGGCGAAGGCCGGTACTGCGGTCGACGCACGGATCATCAACACCAGCTCCGGCGCCGGCCTGCAAGGCTCGGTGGGACAGTCCAACTATTCGGCGGCCAAGGGCGGGATTGCCGCGTTGACCCTGGTGCAGGCCGCTGAGCTGGCGCGCTATGGCATCACCGCCAACGCGTTGGCCCCGGCGGCACGTACATCGATGACCGAAAGCGCCATGCCCGACGTGGTTAAAAAGCCCGAGGACGGCAGTTTCGACGCCTGGGCGCCGGAAAACGTCGCGCCGCTGGTGGTGTGGCTGGGCAGTGCCGAGTCGGCTCACGTCAGCGGCAAGGTTTTCGAGAGTCAGGGTGGTCGTATTTCCCTTGGGGATGGCTGGCGCACCGGGGTCACCCGCGACAAAGGCGCGTTGTGGCGTGTCGAGGAAATCGGCGCCGCCGTGGCTGAGATTCTCGCCGAAGCGCCTGCGGCGCAGCGTGTCTGGGGCAGTTGAGCGCAGATAACACCCATTACGATTAAATTGATGCGGGCCTTGCAGTCCGGGCCCGCTGCGGGGGAGTGGTTATGCAAAGTCGTGTGCCGAATGCGCAGGTCCTCGCGCAGATTGGGCTGGAGTTGGCCGAATACGAAGGCCTCATCGGCAACATGTACGACTCGGCCATGGATATTCGCTGCATGGGTGATTCGTTGCACCAGCTGCGCAAGCTGTTCAAGGCCAATTTCGTGACCTTGATTTTGCGTGTGCAGGATGAGCCGCTGCTGTCGCCGATGATGGTCGCCGGGGACATTGAATTGGGGGAGGGCGGCATCAACCATTACGCCTACTACGCCAAGTCCACGCTGTTCGACGGGTTGCCCACCGACACGGTGTTCACCATTGATGAGTTGATGACTGATGAGGAGTGGGTCAGTTCATCTTTTTACCTGTTGTTTTGTCAGCCCCATGATTGCTACCAGATGCTCGGCGCTGACATCCGCATGCCGGACGGAAGCACGGTGCGCTTGCGGATCAATCGGCCCCGGGGCCAGGCACGTTTTTCCCAGGTCGAGCGGGCCATGTGCGCCATGCTATTGCCGCATTTGCGACGTGCCCTGCACATGCATTCACTACTGGATCGCAGTGAGTCGTTGGGCAGTTTGTACTCGCAAACGATCAGCCGTATGGCGGTGGCGACTATCGTGCTCGATGAAAACGGCACGGTGGTGCAACTGAACCCGGTGGCCCGGGAGATCCTCGCCAGCCAGGACGGCCTTAAAGTCGTCGGCGGGCGGCTGGAGGCGACTTACCCGAGTGACAATCGTGAACTGTCGCGGCTGGTGCGCAACGCCTTTCAACGGGTGAAGCAAGGCCGCGCCGGGTTGCAGATAGCCGAGGCCACGTCGATTTCCCGCCCCTCGGGGAAAGTCAGCCTGGGGGTGGTGGTGGAGTTGATTCCGACGCAGGAACTGGTCGAGGGCAGAGGAAAACCTACCGTAGTGGTCTATGTCCGCGACGCTGTCAGCAAGTCGCTGGTGAGCAATGTGGTAACTGCGCAGCTGTACAACCTCACGCCTGCGGAAACCTTGCTGGCGCTGGAGCTGGCTAACGGCCTGTCGCTGGAGGAGGCCTCGGAGGCGCTGAACATCCGCCGTAATACCGCCCGTGCGCACTTGCGCTCGATTTTTTCCAAGACGGGTGTCCGGCGCCAGACCGAGCTTGTGCGGATCATGCTCAACAGTGTCGTGGCATTGGCCGGGCCACAGCTGCCAGGATCAGCGAAGGATGCGCTTTAGTCTGTCGTTCACAGGCACCGAGGGAAAAGGCGTTAGTCCGTGCGGACGATGCTGCCGGTTCCTTGGGGTGCCGATACTGGGAAACCGCTATCGGTAACCAAGGAGAATAATAATGACCGGCAGTAACCTGGCCTCCAGTTGTCTTGTCTCGCGGGCTACCAACGCCACTCCCACATGGGTGCTGGGGTTGTTATTGGGATGCAGTGCGATCGGTACTGTGCAGGCCGCACCGGAAGATGTGGAGCGCCTGGGCAAGGATTTGACTTGCATGGGTGCCGACAAGAGCGCCAATGCCGATGGCAGCATCCCGGCGTTCAGCGGCAAGTGGCTGGGCGTACCGCCGCACGTAGACTTCAAGGGGACTGGCAACCATCCGGTTGATCCTTACCCGGATGAAAAACCACTGTTCGTGATTACCGCGACGAACCTTGCGCAATACAGTGACTACCTGTCCGATGGGCAGAAAGCCTTGTTCAAGCTCTACCCGGCTACGTACAAGATGCCGATCTACCCCTCGCACCGGGATTTCCGTTTCAGTGACTCGACTTGCCAGGCCACCCGCGAGAACGCCAGTATCGCGCGCCTGGTGGATGACGGTGAAGGGGTGGTAGGCAAAACCGGTGGTACACCCTTTCCGGTACCGCGCACCGGCATGGAACTGCTGAAAAATGCCTCGTCCTTCGCCTTGATGGCCTGGACCGAGGAATACACCTCCGACAACGCCTATGTGCTCAAGGACGGCAACATCAACTGGGGCCGTGTGCACTCGCGCAACCTGGCACCGGGAGGAGAACCGGGCAAGGTCGGCGAAACCGTCGGCAATCAATCCTTCTACCTCAACGAAACCTTGCTGCCACAACGGGACAAGGGCGAGATCAATACCGGTACCAATTTCTGGAACTTCAAAGCCGAGCCTAACCAGGCCTGGCGTTACGACCCGGGCACCCGGCGAGTGCGGCAGTCGCCGGGGTATGGCTTCGACATGTCCTTCCCCGGCAGCGGTGGCTCGATCACCGTGGACGAGGTGCGCCTGTTCAACGGCTCGGGGGAGCGTTATGACTGGAAAATCGTCGGCAAGCGCGAGATGTTCATTCCCTACGACACCTATCGCCTGCATTCGGCCAACCTCAAGTACGCCGACCTGCTGACCCCTGGCCATATCAACCCCGATGCCATGCGCTACGAGCGTCATAGGGTCTGGGAACTGGAAGGCACCCTCAAGCCGGGTTTCCGCCACCTGTACGGCAAACGCAAGTTGTACATCGATGAGGACACCTGGTTCCCGATGCTCGCCGATAACTACGACAACCGTGGCCAGCTGTGGCGGACCTCGATGCTCAACTTTTTCTACGCCTATGAAAGTCAGCGGCCACAAGCGGGCGTGGGGCTGTACTACGACCTTAATGCCGGCAGTTACCTGGCGTTCAACCTGATCAACGAACAGCGCAACGGCTATCAGCTAAACAAGCCGGGCTTCAGCCCGCGGGATTTCGGTCCGGAAGCTGCCCGTCGCTTTGGCCAATAGCCGACGCGGACTCGCGATGGCAGAGGCTGACAGGTGAATCCTTTGAGAGTGAATCTCGTTTGATCTAGTCCAAGTGAGGGATGAATCCCTTGCCGGGGCGCTCAATGATGTCTGCTATGGGTTCACCCTGTTTTTTTTGGGGGTATTGCTCCCCAAAGTTTCCAATCGAGGAATAATAACAATGACGAAACTCGCTGAAATCAGCATCGAAAACGCCCAGCGTACTCACCGTTACGCCCGTGGCTGGCACTGTCTGGGTGTGGCGCAGGATTACCGCGATGGTCAGTTGCACACGTTGAATATCTTTGGCACGCGCCTGGTGGCGTTTGCCGACAGCAAGGGTGCCATCAGCATCCTCGATGCCCATTGCCCGCATATGGGGGCCGACCTGTCCAAGGGCACCATCGAAAACGACACCGTGGTATGCCCGTTCCACCACTGGAAATATGACACCAGCGGTAAATGCGTCGAGATTCCTTACTGCAAGCGCATTCCACCAAAGGCCAAGACCCGCAGCTGGTTGACCTGTGAGGAAAACAACCTGCTGTTCGTCTGGAACAACCCTGAAGGCCGTCCGCCGAAAGACGGCGTGATCATCCCGCACCTGGCCGAGATGGACGACCCGGACTGGATTCACGACTGGAACATCGACACCATGCTGATCGAAACCAACCCACGGGAGTTGGTTGATAATCTGGTGGATGCCATGCATTTCGGCCCTGTGCACGGCACGCCGACCAAGTATTTCGCCAATGTCTTCGAAGGGCACATCGGCCACCAGATCTTCCACGGTGATTCCGAGCGCCTGGGCGGCGATCTGATCGCTCCGTCGGCCTACTACGGCCCGGCAACCCACTTCACTCACATCAGTTCGATGTTCGGAGATGTGCGGATACACGCCATTTTGCTCAACAGCCATGTGCCTGTGACGGCCAACAGCTTCGACCTGCGTTTCGGCTGCATGGTCAAGCGGGTTCCCGGCTGGAGCGAAGAGCAGAACATCGAAGTGGCCAAGGCCTATGTCATGGGCAACCGCACTTCGTTCTATCAGGACGTGGATATCTGGAAGCATAAAATCCGTATCGACAACCCGGTGCTGGCGGAAAACGACGGCCCGGTCTACCAACTGCGCGAGTGGTACCAACAGTTCTTTACCGATGAGGACAAAGTGCCTGCGAGCATGGCTGAGCGCCGCGAATTCATCACGGTCGACGAGCGCTGAAGGGTAACGTCCCCACGAGCGACAACCCGCGGTTGGTCAATCGTGGGGGCGGCCTGGAAAGGGGGTAGCCCCCCGAGTTATTGCAATGATAGAGGTCTGACGTAACGGTCACGAGAGTACTGACAATGAAAACAAAAAGTCTTCTTGCCTATAACCTTTGTTTGTTGATCCTGTTCCTGCTGGTGTTGGTCGTGCAGGTATCCCCGCCAGTGGAATCGCCCAGCCTTAAATCCTGCAAGCAGTACGCAGGCTGTGTCGCCATCAACCAGAACGTTTCGAACTGGCTGAGTTTCCGTTAAGGCCTGTGTCTGGTCATTGAATGTGGGCGGGTGCGCATTGCGCGCCTTTTTTAGCCACACGAACCAGGTTGCCGAACAGATAGAAAAACAGGCGACATCTCTGTCGCCTTGTCACTTGCCCACCCCCCTTGTTCGACGCTGTGCTATGACTGCATGCACCTGGTTTGCATGAGTCTTTCCATGAATCCTCGGTCGGTGTTACTCGACTATCGCCGGATGCGCCTGCACTGGGCTACCCAACTGGTCGCGATAGGACGGGGGTTGTTGGCCGTCCAGATCGACAATGCCGTACGTCAGCGCCAGTTCTGCACCGATTAGTACCTGTCCGGATTGCGTCATCCGGTTCGGGTCGCAATACAACGCGTGGATGAGCTTGCCGGTGAACTCCGGGCTTTCCATGACGAACGAAAACGCTTCATACCGCTGCGGGTGCTCTTCCAGTGCGCGTATCGTGCGCTCCGTGCGCAACGGCCCCATCCAGATGGACGCCACCGCGACGTCGTAAGGACGAAGGTCCACGGCCATGTCTTTGGCAAGCTTGTCGACACCGGCCTTCTGTGCACCGTATGCAGCGCCGTGCATGTAGCAGTTCGAGCCAAATGAGGAGGTGAACGCGATCAGCCCGCCGCGACGCTTGGCCATGAGCGGAGCCGCGTACCAGCTCGCTACATAGGCTGAGCGCAAGCCGACGTCGAGGATGTTGACGAGATCGAGCGACTTCTTCCAGAACGGCCCGGGTTCAATCAGTTGGTCGTGTAGAAAAGTCGCATTATTGACCAGGATGTCGAGCCGCCCGCTTTCGCGTTCGACCTGTTCGAAGAGGCATCGCACCTGCTCGTCATCGGCGTGATCACACGCGACGGCGATGCCTTTGCCGCCCAACGCGTCGATCTCACGCGCAGTCGCGTGGATCGTGCCTGGCAGCGATGCGTCGCCCTCATTCTGCGAGCGGCCGGTCACGTAAACCGTCGCGCCCGCCGCGCCGAGCGCCAGCGCAATGCCTTTGCCGGCACCGCGCGACGCGCCCGTCACGACGGCGACCAATGTGTTTTTAACGTTACTCATCTGCGGATCCTTGCTGTGTTGTGGGCTGATGGACCTCGCCTCAAGGTTTGGCGTCGCTGCTCGCCTGAACGCCGGCGAAGCGTACGCCGGGCACAGTGTCCTCGTAGCTCGCTACCAGCGTGGACATCACAACGCAGCGCGTGGCGGAAATTTTCCAATGGCCGTCGATCTTGCGGTACTCGTCCTCGTAGCGCGCACCTAGCTGCGTGATAACGCTCGATAGCGTATCGATCATCTGGTAATGCAGGCCCCAGGTGCCCAGGGCCTGTGTGTCATCGAGCACGTCGATCTGCGGGTTGATACCGTGGTGCATCTCGACAACGTGCGGATGGCAGCCGAGCTGCTCGAAAATAGCAGCGAGTTGATCGCGGTCTTCAAACACACCGATTCGGCCGTAGTCGATACGCACCAGGCCTGGCGCGAAGCAATCGCGCATGCCCTGCGCATCCTTCAGATCACAACACGCCAGATAACGTGCTTTGAGCTGGCGAATCGCCTCGACGTCTTCGAGTTTGCGCAGGCGTGTTTCCAGTTGATCAATGGGCGTCATGAAAGCTCCTTGAGTCCGGATGCGTCCCGGTCCATGTGTCCGGACTGCATGGTACAAGTGCGAGCGCGCCGATGAATAACCCAAACAGACGATGTTACTTCTGAGCGCTTAAGGCGATGAGTATGAACAGGTAGTGGCTTTCTAACGATTGGTGAGATGAGCAAAATGCCTGTCCTGGCATTCAGTGAGTGTGGATGATTTGGAATGCGCGGCCATCTGCGTGGCTAGATGCTGCGCAAGCTGTTGCGCGTGCACACGAAGCTCGGGCGCAGCGGTGGCTTCCCAGTAGCGGGCCTTAAGCATAGGTCCGACGTACCAGAGGCCTGGCACGGCATTCCCCTGGGCGTTGGTTATCTGATGCCGATCATTGACTTGCAGGCCCAGGCCGCATGGGTCGGGCACCAGCAGTCTGTCCTGGACCAATTGTTGAAGCAGGGGCTGGGAGTCCGGGCCGATGCCCATGCTGGGGCCCGTGCAATTGATGATGGCTGCCACGCTCAGGGTTTGCGTATTCTTTTGCCCGCGAGGTTTGAACTCAAGTTCCAGCCTGTCATGACTGGCTTTGCGAACCGCCAACAGTCTTGCTGCCAGCACCTCTACCGTTCCGGCGGCAAGCAGCGACTGCAGTCGCTTGGCCGCCAACGGGGCGAGCCGGTGGCGGTGTACATCCCAGAAGGCTACGGCATGACGTAAAAAGCGCCGGCGCTCGGCCAACGGCATCGCATGCCAGAGCTGCGGGGTGTGGGAGCGAAGCTGGTTGAACACGTCGCGCCAATCAAGGCCCCTGTGAACCTGGCGAGCCACTTCTTGCTGCAGTCGGCGCATAAGCTCGCGTGTGCGCAGTGGTGGTTCGCCAAAGGAGGCGGGATTCAGCGCGCCGGGTGCAAGGGGAGGGGGAGGGTTGAGCCGATGGGCTTCAGGCAAAAGCCCGCGACGTGACGCCATCCACACCGAGCTGGGGCGAATCCGTTGCGTCAAGTGAAAGAGCACATCCATCGCTGTGTGACCTGTTCCCAAAATCAGAATGGGTGCATCGCTTGGCAGGCGATTCATGCGCTCGAAATCCCATGCATCTATTACCAGATCACGTTCCTGCGGCCCGAGCGGTACTGGAAAGCGTGGCGGTTGATGCCCCAAGGCCAAGACCACATGCTGTGCAGCCAGGCATTGGCCAGATGAGAGTTTGACCGTAAAGCCGTTTGTCTGCGCTAACGCCTGCACCTCATGCACTTCGCCCACCATCGTGTGGAGCCGTCCGGGGTGCGCTGCCATAGCGTCTGCCAGGCACCGTTCCAGGTATTGTCCGTAAAGGCGTCGCGACATAAAGCTACCCGCACTGATCGAGGGGTCGATGCGCTGACAAAACTCCATGAAGTGGGAGGGGGCATTGGCAAATGCGCTCATGTTGCCGGCGGGCACATTAAGCAGTAAATCATTATTGTTGTCGCGGTAAGCCAGGCCACGGCCAAGCGCAGCTGTGGGGTTGAGCAGGGTGATGCTGACATCTTGATTCGCCGTGCAATGCAGCAGGTTAATGGCCGTGAGGGTGCCGCTTAGCCCGCCCCCGACAATGATCACTGACGTTGAATCGAGCGCTCCTGTTGTTGTCTTTTCCATAGCGCCTGTACTGTCGGTGTCGATGTTGCGGCCTTGATGCTTTGACGGGGTGGCGTTGATGAGTTCCAACATGAGGTCCTCCGGTGTTTTGGTGCTGGATTTCTGCACTCGGCAGCATCAGGTTACGCACGAGACAAACAGTTTGCGTTGAGCTGAAAATTGCGGTCAGTTGATTGGCCTGGAAGTGATCCGCCACTCGGAACCAAGCGGGCCGATCATCTCCAGCAGCCGCTTGTAACCGGTCCGCAGGATGCGCCACTCACCCTGTACCTTGACGTAGTGATCCTCGTAGATGGCGCTGCCGTTGAGCTGGGTTTGCTCATCGAGGTTGATGAACAGGTCGTTGAGGTACCAAAGGCCAGTGGCTTCATCTCCGTTGACCGTAATCTCCGGGGTGTGGCCGTTGTGCATGCCGAAACGGCGGTTGGTGAAGTTGCTGCGGTAGAACTCGATGGCTTGCTCCACCCCGTTGAGTTCGAACTGGTAGGTAGGGCTGTCGAAGCGGATCTTCACATCGGGTGTGAGGATGCTGCGTAGCAGGTCAAGGTTGCAGGTGTCGATACCACGGAAATAGCGGGCCTTGAGCTGTTTGATGTGCTCGATGGCAACGAGGTCCAGCATGTCGGTAATCTCCAGGGTAGGGCGATGGCCGGTGAATATCTGAGTGAGGCGACATTGCTGTCGCCTCGAAGTACTTAGCAGGGCAAAAAGTGACCGCCGTTGACATCCAGTTGCGCGCCGGTAATGACCTTGGCGTAATCGCTGGCCAGGTAGAGGGCGGCCATGGCGCAATCGTTGTCTTCGGGGATTTTGCGCAACGCAATCTGCTGGGCAACCTGGTCGACCAGCGACTCCATCGGGACGCCCAGGCGTTTGGCTTCGCTCTCGAAGTAGCCGATCACCGGCGCGCCCCACATCCAGCCCATGAAGGCGGAGTTGACGCGGATGCCGAACGGGCCAAGATCCTGGGCCAGGTACTGCACGGCGGTTTTCAAGGCAGCCTTGGAGACGGCATAGCCGGATTCCAGTTGGTTGGGGGTGCGGGTGGCCATGGTGTTGATCATGACGATGCTGCCCGACTTCTGTTTCTTCATCTGCGCCAGCACGGCCTGGGTCATGTGCATGGTGCCATACAGGTTGACGTCCATCGCCTTGCGCCAGTCGTCCATTGACGACTCGGAGGAACTGCCCCAGGCGCCATGGGCGTAGGCAGAGTTGATCAATACGTCGATCTGGCCGAAGTGCTCGATTGTCAGGTCGGCGAGCGTCTTGCACTGTTCGGCCTGGGCGATGTCGGTGGGGACTTTCAATACCGGTGTGTTATAGCCGGCGTCGCGGATGGCCTTTTCAGCCTGATCCAGTTTGGCGGGGGTGCGGGTGGCCAACACCACGGCCTTCGCCTGATACTCCGCGGCACGCACGGCCAGCTTGATGCCCAGGCCAGGACCGATACCGGAGATGATCACAACTTTATCTTTCAACAACATGGCAATTACCTTTTTATAATTGTGCAGCTAATGAGTTTTCAACCACGGTTGGCGTGCAGTTCTTCGGCGCGTTTCTTCAAGTCCAGGGCCATCCGGTCGAAGCCTGTTTGCACCCACTCACCGTGCTCGCGCATGATCGTGTCCTGGTTCAGGCCGAGGAAAATATCAGTGGTGAAATAGCTGCAGCGGTTGGCATCAATGGCCTTGATGTATTGATCGCGACGGGCAGCGTCCATGTTTTCCGGGACGGGGCGCTGCTCCCAGGACAACAGCTGCTCGGGGTCGCAGGCCACGAGGTATTCGAAGACTGGAACGGTCTCGCCGGTATCGGGGGTCAATACCTGCATATGCACCTCGTCGCCGATCTGCAGGCCGCACTGAATGCTCGGACAGAAGCTGTTCCACAGGTGGTAATTGTCCAGATCAATGAGCACTTCCCAGACCACCCGCGCGGGGGCGTTAATTTCCACCGTATGGGAGGTAATTATGTTTTCGGCTCTGGCCATGGCTGTCTCCTGCTGTGCATTCAGTTGATGGGTCTGGAGGTGATCTGCAGCTGCTCGCTCAGGGGCTGGATTGTCTCGAGCAAGGTTTCGTAGCCCGTCTCGGCGATCATCCAGCGCCCAGCGCGTTTGGTGTAGCGATCCTGGTAGATCGCGCTGCCGTGCAGGTGGGTGTTGTCCTCCAGGTTGATGAACACGTAGCTCAGGTACCAGAGGGCCGTGGCGTGGTCGCCATCGACTTCGATTTCCGGGGTGTGACCGTTGTGGGTGGCCAGGCGAGTTTTGGTGAACGAGGCGCGGTAAAAGTCCAGCGCATCGCCCAGGCCATTGACGTGAAACTCGTAGGCAGGGCTTTTGAACGACAGGGCGATATCTTCGGTGAGCATGCCTTGCAGCATCTCGATGTTGCAGGTGTCGATGGCGCGAAAATAACGCGCCTTGAGCTGTTTGATCAGCTCTATGGCTTCCAGATCCAACATATAAGGCCTCCTTGTGGGCTGCTCAGGCATTGAGCTGATATTCACTGGTGAGGATGCAGTCGATCTTTTCGAAATCGATGAATGTGCTGGTTGATTCGTACATGGCCTGTTGGCGTTGAGCGCACTTTTCCGGGTCGCCCAGGGCCGCAAAGAACCCTTGCGGATTGCCGATGGCTTCGGGTGGGAAGCTTTCTTCGACAATGGCGTGCAGCACGGGCGCACCGAAGGTGAGGGCGCGAATCACCGTATTCTGGCGGTAGCCGAAGATCGACTGCAGTGGATAGGCCTTGGGACCGTGGCTGTTGCGCCAGGTCTCGTACCACTGCTCGTAGCTCATCCGATGTGGCTTGTGCAGCAGTGCCACCTGATTCATGCCGGGGGTGCGCTCGCCAAGCGGCACCCGGTACTGGGCTGCGCGCGCTTGCCGCTGCTCTGGGTAAGGTTCGGATTCAAGCACCAGATAAGCTTCCAGGCGACTGGTCAGCGGGCTCAGAAGGTCCTTGACGGAGGGCAGTTGCGAAGCACTGTCCAGCCACAATGAAAGCAACCCGTCCAGGGGCACGGCGCTGTTGGTAATGCGCTGTGCAGACGCGGCGGCCACGTTTTCATCGACCACCATGACGCGGATGGTGCTTGCGCCTACGCCCGCCAGATCGTCGCGCAGGCCGAGCAACGCCTGGCGCCAATCACTGGCGCTGTACTGTGAAGGTTTCCACAAGGTCAGTATGAGCTTTTCCATGAGATCTCCGGCTTCGCCTACGGGTTGACGCTCAGATGACGGGCGCGATACTCGCTGTAGTCTTGGGTCATTTGTGCTTCGTTCAAACCGAAGCGCTCCAGGCTGTAGTCGTGGCTCGCACGTTTTTCTCGGCTGTTTTGCGACAGCCATCCCTGCGCGTCGGCGCGGGCCTTGTCGGTAAACGGCAGATTGGCAAAGGCGTAGACCTTTTCCAGAACTTGCATCGGCTGGTTCACGGTGTCGGCAAAGTTGATGTCGAGGAAGCGTTCGCTCGCATGCTGGTCGCGGACTTGCATGGTGTGGCGGATACCACGCGCCATGCGGGTGTTCCACTGTCCGCCGGCGGCTTTAGGGTCCGGGTTGTCGCTGTACATCTGCCATAGGGTGTGGGCCATGCTGGCCATTGAAGGAATCGTCTGGGCGGGTTCGCGGTGAGTCAGAATCACTTGTGCCTTGGGGAATACATCCAGCAACAGGTGCAGGGTATGCAAGTGCTGCGGGGCTTTGAGCAGCCAGCGTTGGCTGGTCGGTTCACCACGTTGTTGCTTCTGCCATTGCAGGAACTGCAGCATTTTTTTCAACTGGGTGTAGACCGGCCGCTGATCTTGCTGGTCCAGCCAGCGGGTATAGCTGGGCACGTTGACGTAAGCGTCCATAGCGCACATGAACGAATGTTCCATGAGCATGAATTCTTCGTCGCACAGCATGGCATCCAGTGGGTGGATGGCGAGGATCTGAGGAATGACCTGGGCCATCATTTCGACCTCGGCCTTGGCCTGGGCGATACGTTTGGCGGGCACGGCCAGGGTTTCGTCGGGCAATGGTGCCGGGAAGCGGGTCTCCCACCAGGCAGCCGAGTAGAAGCGCGGGTCAACCGCCAGCGTGCGTTGCAACATGGTGGTGCCGGTGCGCGGCAGGCCCAGGATGACCAGCGGGTCGTCGATCTGGATCTGGGTTATTTGCGGATGACGGCTCAGGTAGTCCTCCATCACCAGGCGGTTGACCAATTGGCCTACCAGCCTTTCCTGCAGCATTTGCAAGCCAGCGTGCGACAGCTCGGCTTCGCTCGACAGGGCATCAAGTAGCGCCTGCAAAGACTCGCGATAGTTGTCATCGCCAAAATTGCTCAGGCCGTCGGTGCGGGCGATGGCGCTCGCCAACAGATTTTCGACACTCAAATCTTCAATCGTCACATGCGCGTTCATAGAGCCTCCGCGATGGCAGACACTTTTACTACCTGGGTGGTGGGGTGGCATTGCTCCTGGGCTCCTACCCAGCGCAGGCACATCGTGCCCTGGCGAACGCCGGCGGTGTGCAGCCAGTTGCTCAGCCCGGGATCCAGTTCGCTGAGGACCAGGGTCACGCCGCCGTTGTCGTCGTATTGGGCCTGGTGTTTGTTGAAGCAAATCTGGTGGTAGCGGTAGTCCAGCGACTCCATCCAGTAGTTGTTGATCTGCAAGTTCCAGAAGTCGCAGTCCGGTACTTTGTCGATGTGGATGACCAAGGCTTCGTCTTCAGCCAGCGCCCAGTGCGAGTGGTAGTAGAAAATGTTCGGGTCGCCGCCTACGGCCTGGCAGAGCGCCTGGTTGGCAGGTGGTAGCTGGTTGCTGTGGGGCAGGTAGCTCTGGCTCCAGTCGGCGAACAGCCTGGCGGTGTTCTCGACGAAACTGGACACCCGCGCCAGGCCTTGCTGGAAGGTCGCTGGATCGAGGGCCTGAGGTTTGGAGTCGGAGCCAATGCGTTCAATGCTCAGCTTGGCCGGTACTTCGCTGCGGCGATCAAGAAACGTCTGGCGCACGATCAGGGCGTTACTGACATCTTCCATTTTCAGCCAGTTGCCCGGTTGCGGCTCGCGGCTGAGGATAATTTCGAAGTTGCCTTGGGCATCTATCTGTAACTGACTGGCATCGATGAAACCGGTCTGGGTCAGGGTGCCGTCGGTCTCATACCCACCTTTCTGGGTGCCGAAGCTCAGGTAGGCGACACTGCCGCGCTGACCTTTGATGCGGTACTCCAGGGTGCCGTCCAGGCGCGAGTATTCGTAAAGGTTGTCCGGGTTGTCGGCGCCGATTTTTGCGGTTTCGTGGGAGGTCTTGAAGAAGCTTGGAAAGGCCGGATCGGCAAACTCGATGTGCATTTCCAGGCCAATGCGCAGCAGGCGCGTGAGGTAGCGGAAACCTTCAGCGCGGGTGGCTGCATCGGCAGGCGTTTCGGGGCGCAGGATCTGCTCGCCGCAGCGCTTGAGATGATCGCAAAACGTGGACCAGGTCTGGCCACTCAACAGATGTTGTTCGTCAATCGAGCTGATTGTCATTGTTAGACGCTCTTGATTAGTCGAACCCGGATCGTGAGCCTCTGCGCAGAGGCGCCCGAACCGGATTCATCGGCCCACAACAGAGCCACTGTTTTATTCGCCTCGCGTCGTCCTTTTGGACTACTCGAGGCGATCGTTAAACGCCCGGCGAACCGGGCGAAGGGCTAGAACTCTTTAGCGATGATGCCGCGCTCTATCAGCACCGTAATGATGCGATCCACCGCTTTCTCCGGCGTCAGCTCGCCGGTCTTGATGTGGATGTCCGGTTTGTTAGGCACTTCGTACGGTGAGTCGATGCCTGTGAAGTTCTTCAACTCGCCACGGCGTACTTTCTTGTACAGGCCCTTGGGATCACGCTCTTCGGCCACAGACAGAGGCGTGTCGACGAAGATCTCGATGAACTCGCCTTCCTGCAGCAGTCCGCGTGCCATCTCACGCTCGGAACGGAACGGCGAGATGAAAGCCGTCAAGACAATCATTCCGGCATCCACGAACAGCTTGGACACTTCGGCCACCCGGCGGATGTTTTCCACGCGGTCGGCATCGGTAAAGCCCAGATCACGGTTCAGACCGTGGCGCACGTTGTCGCCATCGAGCAAGTAAGTGTGACGGCCACGGGCATACAGCCGGGTTTCCAACAGGTTGGCGATGGCGGACTTGCCAGCCCCTGACAGCCCGGTGAACCACAACAGCACGGGCTGTTGGCCCATCTGCTCGGCGCGTGCTTTCTTGTTCACATCCACGTGTTGCATGTGGATGTTCTGCGAACGGCGCAGAGAGAACTCGATCAGACCCGCGCCGACAGTGGCGTTGGTCATGCGGTCGATGAGGATGAAACTGCCGGTTTCGCGGTTGTCCTTGTAGGCGTCGAAAGCGATCGGCTGACTGGTGAAGAGATTGCACACACCGATCTCGTTCAGCGCCAGCTCTTTGGCCGCCAGATGTTCCATGGTGTTGACGTTGACCTTGTACTTGGGCACCGACAAGGTCACGGACAGGGTTTTGCCACCGATCTTCATCAGGTAAGGACGACCGGCGAGCATGGCCTGTTCGTGCATCCAGATCAGGCTGACCTGGAACTGGTCGGCGACGCTGGTCGGGTCTTCCGAGGTAGACAGTACATCGCCGCGACTGCAGTCGACTTCGTCGCTCAGGGTCAGGGTGATCGATTGTCCGGCCACGGCTTGCTGCAAGTCACCATCGAGGGTGACGATGCGCGAGATATGACTCTCTTGGCCGCCCGGCAACACGCGCACGCGGTCACCGGGACGAATCACGCCACTGGCGATGGTGCCGGTGAAGCCACGGAAATCCAGGTTGGGACGGTTGACCCACTGCACCGGCATGCGGAACGACAGTTTCTGCTGGTGTGCCTCGTCGACCTCGACGGTTTCCAGGTAACCCATCAGCGTGGTACCGCGGTACCAAGGCATGTGCTCGCTTTGTTCGGTGATGTTCTCACCGCGTAGCGCGGACATCGGGATAGCGGTGAAATCCTGCAGGCCGATCTGCTTGGCGAAGGAGCGGTAGTCATCAACGATGGAATTGAAGACCTTTTCCGAGTAGTCCATCAAGTCCATCTTGTTGACGGCCAGGACCACCTTGCGAATACCGATCAGCGATGCCAGGTAGCTGTGGCGTTTGGACTGAGTGAGCACGCCGCGGCGGGCATCGATCATCACTACGGCCACATCCGCAGTGGAGGCACCGGTCACCATGTTGCGTGTGTACTGCTCGTGGCCCGGTGTGTCGGCCACGATAAACTTGCGCCGGTCAGTGGAGAAAAAGCGGTAGGCCACGTCGATGGTGATGCCTTGTTCGCGCTCGGCGGCGAGGCCATCTACCAGCAGGGCGAAGTCCAGTTCGCCGCCCTGGGTGCCGTCTTTTTTCGAGTCGGCTTCCAGTGCTTCCATCTGGTCTTCGAAGAGCATTTTCGAATCGTAGAGCAGGCGTCCAATCAGCGTGCTTTTACCATCGTCAACACTGCCGCAGGTAATGAAACGCAGCAGGCTCTTGTGTTCGTGAACCTTGAGGTATTGCTCGATATCCTCGGCAATCATGTCGGATACGTGTGCCATTAGAAATACCCCTCTTGTTTTTTCTTCTCCATCGAAGCGGTCGAGTCATGGTCGATCATTCGCCCCTGACGCTCGGATGTACGGGTCAGCAGCATTTCCTGAATGATCTTGGGCAAGGTGTCGGCTTCGGACTCGACAGCGCCGGTAAGCGGGTAGCAGCCCAAGGTGCGGAAGCGCACGTTGCGAATCATCGGAACTTCACCCGGGTTTAGCGGCATACGTTCGTCATCGACCATGATCAGCATCCCGTCGCGCTCTACAACCGGGCGCGGTGCGGCGAAGTACAGCGGTACGATCGGGATATTTTCCAGATGGATGTACTGCCAGATGTCCAGTTCGGTCCAGTTGGAGAGAGGGAACACGCGGATCGATTCGCCCTTGTGCTTGCGAGTGTTGTACAGGTGCCACAGCTCTGGGCGCTGGTTCTTTGGGTCCCAGCGGTGCTGATCGGAGCGGAAGGAGAAAATCCGCTCCTTGGCCCGCGATTTCTCTTCGTCGCGGCGTGCACCGCCAAAGGCTGCGTCGAAACCGTAGTGATCCAGCGCCTGCTTCAGACCTTCGGTCTTCATGATGTCGGTGTGGATTTGCGAGCCGTGCTTGAATGGGCTGATGCCCATTTCAATGCCTTCGGGGTTGGTGTGGGTCAACAGATCCACGTTTAGTTTGGCCACCATCTGATCGCGGAAGCGATACATCTCCTGGAACTTCCAGGTGGTGTCCACATGGAGTAAAGGGAAGGGCGGTTTGGCCGGGTAGAAGGCCTTCATCGCCAGGTGCAGCATGACCGCGCTGTCTTTACCGACGGAGTAGAGCATGACGGGGTTGTCGGATTCGGCGACAACCTCGCGCATTGCCTGGATGCTTTCGGCTTCCAGACGTTGCAGATGGGTAAGCGTCATAGATTTTCCTCTCGCTTTTTGTTGTTGTCGTTTCTCAACGTACAGCTGCTGCGGTTCGGACTTATGCGCGATTTGATGTTTTAACATCAGGCGCAACATCTGCAGCATGGGGTCGCGTGGTAAAGGGGGGGCGACAGCTGCCGCGTGGTCGAGCACCTCGTCATTACTGACGCGGGCGGCTTGCTGATTGATGTGCGTTGCGAGTTCGCGAGCACCGCTGAGCATCTCGCTGGCTTGAGGCAGGTGAAACAGATGCAGTCGGTCGGTGCGCTCGCCAGCCCAGGTGATAAAAGCTGCGGCGCGCTGCCAGTGCATGCCCGATAGCAGGGCAAACACCTTGCGTTCGCTGCTGCGATGCAGGCGCTCGAAGAATGCTTCCAGGTGAGGTGCGCGCAACCCGTCTTCGTAAGGCATCCACATCACCTTGCCGCGATTGCTGACCGCGCGCAGAACGCCATAACTGAGCTTGCCCTGCTCGCTACGCGCACCGTAGTCGTCGATCCAGTGGATCTCACCGTTCTGTGTGCGAGCCTGCTCAAGAATGTGTTGGTAGGTACTGCGGTACCAGCGCTGCACCGCTGGCGAAGAGCTGGCGATGCGCTTGGCCGGGCGCTCGGCATTGAGCTGCCAGCGCTGTAAATAATGGGCTGCGGTGCGTTCTGGCAGGTCGACAGCGTGCAGGTGTTTGACCAGTGCCTGCATGGCCTCCAGATGCCAGAGCGGGAATGGCAGCTGGTGGCGTTCAGGCAATGTGCTGACCAACAACAGGTAAACACTCTTCTCCTGCTCGGCCGAGAGACTGCGGCCTTCACCTTGCTTGCGCCCTCGGTCGCGCACCGGTACGGCACTCCAGCCGCCAGTCTGCCAGGCCTTGTAGGCGGCGATGATTGTGGGTGACGAGAGCCCTGTGTCCAGGCTGATGGCTTTGAGCGTATTGCCGCCAATGCGCAACTGCACCGCGCGCAGGCGTAGGGTGTTGATCTGTGGAACAGATAGCTTATTGCCGTGGGACACAGGAACTCCTGTTAAACATCCATTTGCTGATTGGTGAAGTTGTGGATGTCTGTACTGTTCGCTGATCTGGAAAACGGCGCATAGGCCGTATGGACCATACGAAGAACAAAAACAGGAGAAACCCCATGAACCAGTCAATGTCTGTTCTGCTCCAAGACGTCATCGGTATCGCTCGCGAAGCGGGTGATCTGGTGATGGAGGTTTATCGGTCGGATTTCGAAGTGCGGGGGAAAGTCGATACCTCTCCGGTGACTGAAGCTGACGAACGTGCCGAGACCTTGATTTTGCAAGCCTTGGCCGCGCGTACGCCGCAGATTCCAGTGATTTCGGAAGAGGCCGCTGCTGCCGGCCAGGTGCCAGAGGTGGGTCAGCGTTTCTGGCTGGTAGACCCGCTTGATGGCACCAAGGAATTTATCAATCGCAATGGCGAGTTCACGGTGAACATCGCCCTGATCGACAATGGCGAGCCGGTGCTGGGGGTGGTTTTGGCGCCCGCGCTGGAGCGTTTGTTCGCGGGGGCGCGTGGTTGCGGAGCCTTTATCGAACAGGCCGGGCAGCGCCAGCCCATCCACTGCCGGGCGGTGGCGGAGGAGGGCATGGACGTTGTTGCCAGCCGCTCCCATGGCGATGCCGAGGCGCTGGATGCATTCCTCGACGGGCGCAAGGTACGCTCCCTGAAAAGTGCCGGCTCATCGTTGAAGATTTGCCTGGTGGCTGCAGGCGAGGCTGACCTTTATCCTCGCCTGGGACGCACCATGGAGTGGGATATCGCCGCAGGGCATGCGGTGCTGGTGGCTGCAGGCGGACAGCTTTGCACCCTGGCCGGTGATGCGTTGCTTTATGGCAAGCCCGGTCTGGACAACCCGCATTTCTATGCTCGTGGACGGCAGTTCTGATTGAGGCGTCACCGTGCCCAGGCTGGAGTTGCGCAGGTCACGGTATCGCACAGTTTGCTTGATTCGCCCCTAGCTAGCGCCGATGTTGCCACAGAAAAGAGGGCGGCTGCCGTCTGCCGGGCTGGTGCGAACGAGCAAGGCATAGCCACCCTTGGTCAGTGTGCCCAGCGCCACCGGTGCCTGGGCCCAATGCTGGGTTCGTGGGGCGAGCGATGGATAGTCGACGCTGTTGGCCTGACGGGTCTTGTACGCAGGTTGTGCGCCCAGCTGCTGGCACGAACCAGCGTAGATAGCGGTGTCGAGGCGGCTAGATACGGCCATGTCGTGGGTGACACCACCGACAGTGAGCCAGATGCTGGTTTGGTTGCCCACCGGGCTGAGGGTGGCTCGAGCGATATGCTCTGCGTTTTGCGGGGTAGCATCGAGGGGGACATCGACAATCTCGGTTCTGCTTGCACAACTTGAAATTGCCCCTGCCGCTACTACCAACGCCAGCCAAGATGTTCTGTTCATCACAGATCTCCTGATTTCAGGTACGTTGATTTCATCCCCCCTGTGAAGTCTAGTAGTCTGCCGCGGGCGCGGGATCGAACTGATGGGTGGTCGCACCCGACCCAAACCAGGGTCTGGCTGAGATTTTGATCGGACCCGCAGAAACCCCGAGCCGTCAATGGGCAATGGTTCTGTAGGTCGCTGGGAAACCATGTGCTGTAATTTCGTGTTCGTGATGAGTCATAACCGTAGAACCATGGAAAAGCATTCAGGGCAGGTAATCGGGGGCAGCCAGGGCTATTTTGCAAGCTTTCTCAGAGACTCTCCGGATCCCCGAAAACTATTTTATGGACATCTGTGGAATTCACTTAAAGACTCTCCGGATCCCCAAAAAACATCTGTATCCGTGACCGCAACCAGCGCTCCCCTGGGTCGTTGTCCTGGGCGCCGCGCCAGGCCATGTGCAGTTCAAAGCTTTGCACGTCCAGTGGCGGGTCTTCGGCCCGCACGCCGCCGGCTGCCGTGAGGGCTTCGGCGGTGTAGTCGGGGACGGTGGCGATGATGTCGGTGCCCGCCAGCAGGGTGCTCAGGCCATTGAACTGCGGAACGGCCAGGACCACGTGGCGCTTGCGGCCCATTTTTTCCAGTTCGGTATCGATAAATCCGCTCAAGTCTCCGGCGAATGACACCAGGGCATGGGGCCGCTCACAGAAGTCGTCCAGGCTCAGTGCACCGGGCATGGTGTCGGCCCGAAGCAGTTTGGGGCGGCTGCGTCGCAATACCTTGCGCTTGGCGTTGGCCGGCAGGTCGCTGGTGTAGCTGACACCCACTGATATTTCGCCAGAGGCCAGCAGGGGCGGCATCAGGATGTAGTTGACGCGCCGTACCACCAAGACGATGCCCGGTGCTTCTGCGCGCAAACGCTTGAGCAACAGGGGCAGCAGGGCAAACTCGACATCGTCCGACAAGCCGATGCGAAACACCGAGGTGCTGGTTGCCGGGTTGAACTCTGAAGCTCTGCTCACTGCGGTGGAAATCGAGTCCAGGGCCGGCGACAGCAAGGCGAAGATCTCGATCGCCCGGGCGGTGGGCTCCATGCTGCGACCGGTACGCACGAACAGCGGGTCATCGAACAAGTTGCGCAGGCGTGAAAGGGCCGCGCTGATGGCCGGCTGGCCCAGAAAAAGTTTCTCGGCTGCGCGGGTCACACTGCGTTCATGCATCAAGGTTTCAAAGACGATCAGCAAATTCAGATCGACGCGACGCAAGTCGTTACGGTTCATGAGGCAGGCTTCGCAGGGGTTCAACAGGTAGTGAAGTAACGGATCTTACTGGCAAAATTGTTTTTTCGTCACTCCGTAGATTTTGTTCCTGGCTGATGGGCGGGTGTTTTTTTGGGGATTTACGGCGGTTTTGCTGGGCTTGCAGGGCTTGTATCCATTTTGAATCTGTCTGCGGATCAATGTCAGGCATGTCGACTATTAATGCTGTCTGTTAGTCTTGCGCACAAAGCCCGGATAAAGTCCCGTGGTATTAGCGATTAATTAGGCGAGGTTTGTAATGTCGCGCACGATCCGTTTTCACAAGTTTGGCCCGGCCGAGGTGCTCAAGTGCGAAGAGCACGACGTCGCCGCGCCTGCGCCTGGCGAAGTGCAGGTCCGTGTCCAGGCGATTGGCATCAGTTGGTATGACGTGCTGTGGCGGCAAAACCTGGCCCCTAGCCACGCCCGTTTGCCTGCGGGTATCGGTCATGAAATGGCGGGCATCGTCACCGCCGTCGGCGACGGTGTGGATGATCTGGCGATCGGTGACAAGGTTGCCAGCTTCCCGGGCCAGAGTGCCAACGACTATCCAACGTATGGCGAGCTGATTCTGATGCCGCGCTCAACGCTGACCCGTTACCCGGACGTGTTGTCTGCGGTTGAAGCCAGCGTGCATTACACACCGTTGTTGATTGCCTACTTTGCCTATGTGGACCTGGCGCAGGTCAAACCGGGGCAAACCGTGTTGATTACCGATGCCAGCCACTGTGCGGGGCCATCGTTTGTGCAGTTGGGCAAAGCCCTGGGCCTGAAGGTCATTGCCGCGACCAAGGATGCCGCAGAACGCGAGTGCCTGCTGAGTCTGGGCGCCGACAAGGTGATTGTCACCGAAGAGCAGGACCTGCTGATGCAGGTCAACAAGATCACGGACAACAAAGGCGTGGACGTGGTGCTCGATGGCCTTGGCGGCCCGCAAATGTCCGTGCTGGGCGACGTTCTGGCGCCCCGTGGCAGCCTGGTGCTGTACGGCCTGCAAGGCGGCAATCAAACGGGGTTCCCGGGCTGCGCGTGCTTTCAGAAGAACATCAAGTTTTTTGTGCATTGCATCGGCAACTTCACCGGCAAGCCGGAACTGGGCATTGCCCAGGACGAGGAGGCCATGAAGCGCGCCCTGCGGGACATCAACCAGTTGACCGCTGACGGGGTCCTGACTCCTCTGGAGATCAAGGTGTTCCCTTTTGAACACTTTGTTGAAGCCCATCGCTACATGGACGATTGCCCGTGCCGCGGACGAGTCGCACTGCAGCTCACGACTGACTGATGCCGCGCGGGTAACCGCGTACAAAAACGCCCCTGGACATCACGTCCCGAGGCGTTTTTTTTCGCCCGTAGAAACCTTTCTAGCCTTGTCTCCGGCAATGGCGTGGGCGAGATAACGCCCTCAAGTCTATCCATTAGCATGGTAAATATTACGTTATGTATTCGTTCGAGCTGGGTTCTGTAGGGCCATTCCTGTGCGTACGTACGCCCGGTCTGTGATGGCCTGAAGAGTTGAGGTAAGTGTGGGCGCGTCAAATCGAGCTGCCGATAATGCGTGTCTCGATCTGGAGGAATAACCCATGGATAACTTTCATGAGCAAGCCATGAGCTCTGTCTATCAACAAGTGCTTCACCGACTCCTTGGTTTTTTCAGCCGCTCCGAGCGCATCGCGTTGCAACTGTTGATTCAACGTTTGTTAGTGGCGGCAGGGGGCGTGGAGCGCATTGGGCGTTACCGGGTAATGGTTGTTCATGAGGGGGGCAAGGAGTGCGCCTACACACTGGCTTTTTTGCGCGCCGCGCAGCTCAGTATTGCGGGGCGCTCGCCAGACACTTTCATGTTGCGCATTGCGGTACTGCGCCAGCCGAGGATGACGGTCAATGTGATGGAGCGCATTCAGGCCCAATGCAGCGAGTTGTTTATGTATGACGACAGCCGCGTGGAGTTGCTGTTGGTGGATGAACAGGGCGCTACCAGACTGCATAAGCAGGCTGCGTTTGAGAGCCAGCCCTCGGACATGAATCGAACACAGGTATTGATGTCGGGCCATCTGACCCAGGGCAATACCCGGGCGACATTTTTTTATGCCGACCTGTTGGGCCGGGCCAGGCTGTATCGGCGAGCCTGCGATTGGGGGGGCAGGGTGGATGCGTTGATCGACCGGCGCCCGCCCACCCACCTTGGGCAATACGTGACGTGGATTCAGCAGGTTGCACAGCTGCAGGGGCATGCCCCTTATGGCCAGCATCGCCAGGCTTTCGACAGCGCTGTCAAACTGTGCTGCAAGCTGGATGACGACTACAGGCAGTTATTGCGCCTGCCAGCGGCGCCCTGCAATGACTCCTGTGCTGGCGAAGTGCCCGGTGACATAAATGTGATCAATGTCTTTGATTGCCTGTGTCAGGAAATGGACGTTTTACACTCCCCGGTGCTGATGTTTGTGGAGGGGCCCTGGCGTGTAAAAACCCTGGATATCGAGGAGCCTCAAGCGGCTGTGGTTTTGGTGGCTGCCCATGTGCACGGCTTGCGGGGGGCTTACCGGCAGGGTGTGGATTACAGTGTTGGAGCAGATGCTTACTTGCGCCGCGCGTCGATAGAAAACAGGTGCAATGACCGATTCAAGGGCCAATTGATAAAGCAGTTGGAGGCGGTGTTCGATACGCCGGAGAAACTGGATCAGTTACATGGTGCCGCCACTCAGTACCTGAGCGAACTGCACGGTGTCAGTGAAGAGCAGTTGGGGTGCCTGATGTGTTCGCCCTTTGTGAATCAGGCCCGCGGCCTTGAACACTTCCTGCAAAATTACTACCCCGAGAAAAAGCATCTCATCCACGAATTTCGTCAGGTATTGAGGGACAAGAACACGCTGTCACAGGCTGATGTCACCTGGCTTGAATCCATAAGCGGGCTTCCCCTTACGTCTTTGCAGGCGCTGTATCACATGCAAGAAATCGACTTCAGGGACTGCGATTCCCTGATTTCCCTCTTGTGGGCCCATGACCCCGGCAATAAGCCCGGGCATACAGTCCCTGCGGATTAAGAGGCCGTTTCACTCCAGGTTCAACGGCTCGCCAGCCTCTCTGACGAGCCCCGTCTTGCACACCACTCATCCAATAGGATTTGCCAGAGTACTGGGCAAACTGATATCTGTACGCATATCCAGTACCTAAAGCCAGTGGTCCGTTGCGCCCGTGATTTCCAATCCCCTCGAAGATCCGTTTTATTACCTGAAGAACTTCCAGCATGTGCTCGACTGGATCGCCGCCCGTTATGACGATCTGTTAAGTGTCGAGGAGCAGCGGTTTATCGCAGGTTTTGCCTTGCTGCCCGGCCCCTCCCAGGCGTTGTGGGTACGCATGGTGATGCGCAAGGGGGCTCACTTCAGGGCCAGCAAGCTCAACTATCCGGAAATCGGCGAAGTTTCACTGGCAGCAGTACCCCTGGTGGCGGGGGGATGGCTGGACGATCAGGCGCCTCTGGCCCTGGTCGAGGTGTTTGACGTGTTGCAAAAGCCGGAAATCCTGGCGCGCTTCAGTGCACATATTGCCCGGCCCAAGGCCAGGAAATCAGAGTGGCTGGATGAGTTGTCTGCAGATTTCCCCCAGCAACAGAGCCTGGCCCAGTGGCATCCGGCCCTGGCCGACCCCCTTTACACCCTGAACCACAGGGCGCTGTGCGATCGTTTGCGGCTGATGTTTTTCGGCAATCTCAGCCAGGGCTGGCCAGATCTGGTATTGGCTGACCTGGGGCTGTTCACCTACGAAAAAGTCGATTTCAGCCATGAGTCACGAGCGCTGCGTTGCCGCGCCGATATTGAGGGCTATCTACACCTGTATGCCTGTCGCGAACGATTTGAAGTCAGTGGTGATGTGGACGAGGTGCTGCAACCGGTACTCGACTATCGAGTGGATAACCGCTGGCTGCAGCGACGGCGCGGGCGTTTGCTGTTTCAGATCGGTCAGCATCTGGAACGCACGGAAGACTTGAACCGGGCGCTGCAGGTTTACCAGCAAAGCCAGCACCCCGAAGCGCGACAGCGCGGCATTCGCGTGCTTGAGCGTCAGGGGCACTATGAGCAGGCGCTGAGCCTGGCAGACGTCGCATTGCAGGCCCCCCTGACCGACGCGGAACACCAGCATCTGCTGCGCATTATCCCGCGCTTGCGGCGCAAGCTCGGGTTGGCGGCGCTTGCGGTTGTCAGGCCCAAAGCCCCCGACCGGCTTGATCTGACCCTGCCACGGGACGACGCCACGTGCGTTGAGCTCAGTGTTGTTGCGCATCTGCATACCCCTGAGGCTCCCGTGCATTACGTGGAAAACACCTTGATCAACGGGCTGTTCGGTTTGCTGTGCTGGCCGGCGATTTTTGCGCCCCTGCCGGGCGCGTTTTTTCACCCGTATCAGAGTGGCCCGGCGGATTTGCTGGAGGATGACTTCTACCAGCAGCGGGCTGACCTCTTTGAGGATTGCCTCGCGCAACTGGATGACGGGCGTTACCTGGCCACCATCCGTGCCGCCTACACGACCAAGTTCGGGATACAGACGTCCTTTATCGCCTGGAATTACCTGAGCCAGGACCTGCTCGAAGACGCCTTGCGGTGCTTGCCCCCCGCGCATTTGAAGCTGTGGTTTCGGCGTCTGTTGCTGGATATCAAAGCCAACCGCACCGGCATGCCTGACTTGATCCAGTTTTTTGTGGCGCAAAATGCCTACCGCATGATCGAGGTCAAAGGCCCCGGTGATCGCCTGCAGGATAACCAGCTGCGCTGGCTGGCTTTTTGCGAGGAGCACGGGATGCCGGTGACCGTGTGCTACGTGCAATGGCAGGAGCCCCAGGGGTGAGCTATCGCGTTGCAGTGCGTGCCCTGTGCGAGTTCACGGCCAAGGTCGGCGATCTGGACTTGCGCTTCACGCCCTCACCCACGGCGCAGCAGGGGATTGCCGGTCACCGTACGGTGGCTTCGCGGCGCAGTGCGTTGTATCAGCCGGAGTTGAGTCTTGAGGGGCAGTACGGGGCGTTGACCGTACGTGGCCGGGCTGACGGCTATGACCCCGTGGCCAATGTGCTGGAAGAGGTGAAAACCCATCGCGGCGATTTTGCCGCCATAGCGGCCAATCACCGCCAGCTGCACTGGGCACAAGCCCGCGTCTACGGCTGGTTGTTGTGCCAAAGCCTGCAATTGCCGCAGGTCAATCTGGCGCTGGTGTATTTCGACATTGTCAGCGAAAAGGAAACACGTCTTCAGGAGTGTTGGTCGGCAGCCGAGTTGCAGCAATTTTTCGAGCAGCAGTGCGGGTTGTTCCTGGCCTGGGCCGAGCAGGAAATGGCCCATCGAGAGGCCCGGGACAAGGGTGCCCGCAACCTGGCCTTTCCCCATGAGCAGTTTCGCACCGGGCAACGGGCACTGGCCGAGGCGGTGTACAAGACCGCCAGTACCGGGCGCTGCCTGATGGCCCAGGCGCCGACCGGGATTGGCAAAACCATAGGCACCCTATTTCCGCTGCTCAAGGCCATGCCTGGCCAGCAACTCGACAAACTGTTGTTTCTGACCGCCAAAACCCCGGGGCGCAAGCTGGCCCTCGATGCGGCGCAAGTGCTCTATCCAAAGGGGCAGAATGTACCGTTGCGGGTACTGGAACTGATCGCACGGGACAAGGCCTGCGAATACCCCGAGAACGCCTGCAATGGCGATTCCTGCCCTCTGGCCAGGGGGTTTTATGATCGCTTGCCCGCTGCTCGCCTGGAGGCGGTCGCCCAGTCCACCCTCGACCAGCAGACCTTGCGAAGCGTCGCGCTGGCCCACGAGGTATGCCCTTACTACTTGAGCCAGGAAATGGCCCGCTGGGCTGATGTGGTCGTTGCGGACTACAACTATTACTTCGATTTCAGTGCATTGCTTTATGGCCTGGCCCAGGCAAATCAGTGGCGGGTCGCGACGCTGGTAGACGAAGCCCACAATCTGGTGGAGCGCGCGCGGCAGATGTACAGCGCAAGTCTGGACCAGCAGACCTTGAACAGCGTGCGTCACTCGGCCCCGGCCGCCCTCGATAAACCCCTCAAGCGCCTGAACCGGGAATGGAATGCGCTGCACAAGGAACAGGCGGGGGCCTATCAGGTGTACCCCAAGCTTCCGGAAAAATGGCTGGCCGCCTTGTCGGCCTGTATCACCGCCATCGGCGACTACCTGAACGATCATCCGCAAGGGTTGAGCGGCAACCTGCAGGGCTTTTACTTTGAAGCCCTGCAGTTCAATCGGGTGGCCGAACTGTTCGACGGGCATTTTCTGTTCGATGTCAGCCTGCGTGCAGACGGCAAGCGGCGTGTGTCGCAGCTCAACCTGCGCAACATCGTGCCCGCAGGTTTTATCGGACCGCGCCTGGCGAGTGCACAGAGCAATGTGCTGTTTTCGGCGACCCTGAGCCCGCAGGCCTATTACGCCAACCTGCTGGGATTGGCGGCTGACACGGTGTGGATGGATGTCGAATCGCCGTTCCAGGCAGAGCAACTGAACGTGCATGTTGTCAGCCAGATATCGACCCGGTTTGTTCATCGCCAGGCTTCGCTGGAACCGATTGTGGAACTGATCGCCCGCCAGTTCGAGCAGCGCCCGGGCAACTACCTGGCGTTTTTCAGCAGCTTCGACTATCTGCAGCAGGTTGCCCAATTGCTCGCAGAGCGCCATCCCCACGTTACCCAGTGGTCCCAGGGGCGGCGCATGGATGAAGCGGCGCGCCAGGGGTTCCTCGATCAGTTCACCCTGTCGGGTCAGGGGGTGGGTTTTGCCGTGCTGGGTGGAGCCTTTGGCGAGGGTATCGATTTGCCCGGCGCCCGGTTGATCGGCGCTTTTGTTGCGACCCTGGGGCTGGCACAGTTCAATCCCGTCAATGAACAGATCAAGCAGCGGATGGCGGCGCTGTTTGGCGCCGGTTATGACTACACCTACCTGTACCCCGGCGTGCAGAAAGTGGTGCAGGCTGCCGGGCGGGTAATCCGTACCCAGAGCGATCAGGGCACGCTGTTTCTGATTGATGACCGTTTTGCCGAGCCCAAGGTGCAGCAGCTTTTGCCACGCTGGTGGCAATTGGGTTGATGGCCTGACGTTATGGCAAACTGCCGGGGTTGTGGCGCATGAAGCGCCTTACTTGACCCCGGAGTTCCCCCTTATGAGCATCAAACGTTTCGGTACCGGCGCTGTAGGCGCAGGCGGCCAGCCTTTGCCTTTCGCCCGCGCTGTAGAGGCTGATGGCTGGCTGCACGTATCCGGCCAGGTTGCCATGGAAAACGGTGAAATCATTAACGGCGGGATTGTCGAGCAGACCCACAAAACCATGCAAAACCTGGTCGCCATCCTCGAAGAGGCCGGTTATGGCCTCGAAGATGTGGTCCGCGCGGGCGTATGGCTGCAGGATCCACGGGATTTCTGGAGTTTCAACAAGGTGTTCGCTTCGTACTTCAAAAGCGAACATGCACCGGCACGTGCCTGTGTGCAGGCCATGATGATGGTCGATTGCAAGGTCGAGATCGATTGCATCGCCTATAAAGCCAAGCGCTGAAACTTGAGGAGTTGAGTGTGTCGAATACGTCGAACAATCAGCCGATTCTCAAAGGCGCAGCCCGCCCCGGCGATCACCTGGTTCATGACGTGAGCCTGCCCGCACTGGTGATTCACCGTGACGCGCTGGAGCACAACATTCGCTGGATGCAGGACTTTGTCACCCGCAGCGGCGCGGTGTTGGCACCCCACGGCAAAACCAGCATGGCCCCGACGCTGTTTCGTCGCCAGCTGGAGCAGGGCGCCTGGGGGTTGACCCTGGCCACTGCGGTACAAACCTGTGCGGCTTATGCCGGGGGTGTACGTCGAGTACTGATGGCCAACCAGTTGGTGGGCCGGGCCAATATGGCGTTGATTGCCGACTTGCAGGCCGACCCGGCATTCGAATTTCACTGCATGGTCGACCATCCGGACAACGTGGCGGCCCTGGGCGCTTACTTTGCCGAACGTGGGCAGCGCTTGAACGTGATGATTGAATACGGCGTGGCAGGCGGGCGTTGTGGTTGCCGCACCGAACAGCAAGTCATGGAACTGGCGGCGGCGATCAAGCTACAGCCATCGTTGGCCCTGACCGGCATCGAAGGCTATGAAGGGGTCATTCATGGAGAACAGGCCGTCAGCGGGATTCGCGAATTTGCGGCTTCACTGGTGCGTCTGGCCCTGCGACTGCACGCCGACGGTGCATTTGCCCTGGAACAACCGATCATTACCGCCTCGGGCTCGGCCTGGTATGACCTGATTGCTGAAGGCTTCGAGGCCGAGGCGGCTGGCGGGCGTTTTCTCAGTGTGCTGCGCCCGGGCAGTTACGTGGTTCACGACCACGGCATCTACAAAGACGCTCAGTGCTGCGTACTGGATCGACGTCAGGACTTGCACGAAGGCTTGCGCCCGGCGCTGGAAGTCTGGGCTCACGTGCAATCGCTGCCCGAACCGGGGTTTGCGGTGATTGCACTGGGCAAGCGCGACGTGGCGTTTGATGCGGGCTTGCCGCTGCCGTTAAAGCGTTATCGCGAAGGTGTGACACCGGCGGTGGGCGATGATGTCAGCGGGTGCAAGGTCACGGCGGTGATGGACCAGCATGCCTTTATGACCGTTGCCGAGGGGTCGCAGTTGCGCGTTGGCGACATCATCAGCTTTGGCACCTCCCATCCTTGCCTGACCTTTGACAAGTGGCGCACGGGTTGTGTGGTCGATGAGCAGTTCAATGTGCTTGAGCGCTTTGCCATAGAGTTTTAAGCCGTGGGAGCGGGCTTGCTCGCGATGGCATCGCCCCGGTCTTGCCGTCAGACCGCGTCGCCAGCATCGCAGGCAAGCCAGCTCCCAAACGATATATTCAGTCGCGGTAGAACACTTGCACAAGGTGGTAGCCGAACTTGCTTTTGATCGGGCCGTGTACCACCCGCAGCGGCTTCTTGAAGATGATCTGGTCGATAACGCCCACCATCTGCCCAGGCCGCACTTCACCCAGATCGCCGCCACGTTTGCCCGACGGACAGGTCGAGAATTTTTTAGCCAGCACATCGAAGGCTTCGCCCTTGGCGATGCGTTGCTTGAGCGATTCGGCTTCTTCGGCGGTCTTCACCAGGATATGGCGGGCTTGAGCTTTCATGGGATCTTTACCTTGGAACAGTAGGGCATAGTGCGCGGGCGCGGATTATGCCTGAGTTTTCGCTTCGGGGCTGTGGTAGCGCGGCAGGTACAGGCACACCCGGGTGCCGCAACCGCTCTGGCTGCTGATGCTGACATGCCCGCCAGACTGCTGGGCAAACCCGTAAATCATGGACAACCCCAGCCCCGTGCCCTGGCCCACGGGCTTGGTGGTGAAAAAGGGGTCAAAGGCCTTGGCAAGGGTTTGCGGGGTCATGCCCGTGCCGTCGTCACTCACCTCAAGCATCACGTAATCCCCTGAGCTGACCGCTTCCAGGGTGCTGAGATCACTGGCGTCAAGATAGTGGTTGGCTGTTTTGATCACCAGGGTTCCACCTTCGGGCATCGCATCCCGGGCGTTGATCATCAGATTGAGCAGGGCGCTTTCAAGCTGGCCGGTGTCGGTGTTGATCGGCCATATGTTCGGCCCCAGTTCCAGGATCAGATCGATGTGCGCGCCAGTGGCGTTACTGAACAGCGCCTGCAGCGAACTCACCAGCTGATTGGGGTCCAGGGGCTTGCGGTCCAGTGACTGACGGCGCGAAAACGTCAGCAGGCGATTGGTCAGTGCGGCTGCCCGTTGTGCGGAAGATACGGCGGCATCGGCAAAACGCTCTACTTCGTCGATACGGCCAGCCGCGATATAGCGTTTCATTAAATCAAGGCTGGCAATAATCCCGGTCAGCATATTGTTGAAGTCGTGGGCGATACCGCCGGTCAACTGGCCCACGGCTTCCATTTTTTGCCCATGGCGCAGGGCCTCCTCGGCGCGAGCGCGTTCCTGTATCTCGCGCTGCAATTGCAGGTTAGCCTCGGCCAGCGCCCGGGTACGTTCGGCCACGCGTTCCTCAAGGGTCTCGTTAAGCTCCAGCAATGCCTGTTCGGTGGCACTGGCCTGCAAGCGTTGGTAGCGCCTTGAACTCTTGGTTGCCATGGTAAGTCCTGGAGTAAATCACTCAATAAGTCTATTGGATGCCGGATAGCGGCTCAATGCTATCGGCGTTGCTGCAAGCCGCGTCCCTGACACTGCGACTAAGGTCCAATGAGGCTCAGGCTAAGCCTTTCGTACAATTGCGCCCCTTTTTTTCGATTGAATGTGCCCACGTGATAGTCCGTGTGCCTTCGATCGCTTTCATCCTGCCTTGATTGGCTGCTGGAGCTTGTAGATGGTTGTTCCTTTAACAGTGTTGGCGCAGGGCCGGGTATCACGCTTGGGTGCGCTGGCAGTGTGTGCCGGTTTTGCCGCACAGTCACAAGCCGGCGGTTTCATCGAAGACAGCAGCGCCAAACTGGAAGCGCGCACGGTGTATTTCAATCGTGACTTTCGCGATGGCAGCAGCTCAAATCCCCAGGGCGCTTCCAAGCGTGATGAAACGGCTCAAGGTTTTATCCTCAACCTGCAATCGGGTTATACCGAAGGCACCGTCGGTTTTGGCCTCGATGTGCTGGGCATGCTGGGTCTGAAACTGGACTCCAGCCCTGCCGACAGCAACAGCGGCCTGCTACCTTCGACCGGCAATGATCCGCGTCGTTCCAAGGATCAATACGCCAAGTTCGGGCTGACGGCCAAGATGCGCGTGTCACAGACCGTACTCAAGTATGGTGCGCTGCTGCCTGACCTGCCGCTGCTCAAGTACAACGATGGCCGACTGCTGCCCACCCAGTTCAACGGTGCCATGCTGGTCTCCCAGGAAATCAGGGACCTCAAGTTCACGGCCTCGCGCCTTGATCGCTATACCGCCCGTGATTCCACCGATTCTCAGGACTTGCGCCTGAACTGCAAGAACAAGCGTTATGCCTGCAATGTCACCGCCGATCACTTCACTCTGTACGGGTTGGACTACAAGGTTAACGATCGCCTGACCGCGCAATATCACTACGCTGAGCTGCAAGACATCTACCGCCAGCAATTTGTCGGTGTGCTCGCCAGTCAGCCGGTGGGTCCGGGCGTGCTCTCAGCCGATGTGCGCTTGCTCAAGAGTGATGACGCGGGTTCTGCCAAGGCCTCGACCATCGATAACCGCGCCCTGGGCGCCATGCTCGGTTACTCGGTGGGCGGGCATAAGGTCAGTGCAGGCTGGCAGCGCATGAACGGCGACACGTCGATGCCGTATCTGGATGGCAGCAACCCGTACCTGGTCAACTACTTGCAGGTCAACGATTTTGCCAATGCCCAGGAGCGCTCTTGGCAGTTGCGTTATGACTATGACTTCAAGGCCATCGGCATTGACGGTTTGTCGTTCCTGACGCGCTATGTGAATGGCGACCACATCAAAGTGGTTGGCAGCACCGAAGAAGGCAAGGAGTGGGAGCGTGACAGCGAGCTGAAATACATCGTGCAGAGCGGTACGTTCAAGGACGTCAGCCTGCGCTTGCGTAATGCGACCTACCGGACCAACTACGCCCAGTTCGCCCGTGACGTGGATGAAACCCGCCTGATCGTCAGCTATAACCTGTCGATCTGGTGACGCGTGGGTGTCATGGATCTTTGTAGGAGCGGGCAAGCCCCGCTCCCACAGGTAGTGCGGGGCTATCAATCAGACCAGCTGCGCGCGATACGGTAAATCCGGACCGGTTTTGCTGCAGGTGAGGGCGGCGGCGCGGCTGGCGAAGACGAGCAGGGTGTCGAGTTGGGTGGCACTCAACTGCTGCAGACCCTCGATGGAGTCCAGCCCATGCTCGGTCAACCAGGCGATCACTGCCGCCTGAAAGGTATCGCCCGCGCCTACGGTGTCCGCAACGTCTACGCGGGTGGCCGCCGCCGTGCGCAGGCCATGCTCGCGGCTCCAGACACTGGCGCCCTGGCTGCCACGGGTCAAAAACACCAGTTGGCAGCGATGGCTCAACCATGACCGGGCTATCTCTTGCGGGTCTTGCCCCGGATACAGCAGTTCCAGGTCTTCATCACTGACTTTGATCACATCGGCATAGGGGATCAGTTCATTGATGCGCTGACGCCATACTTCAATATCCGGTTCAGGGTTGAGGCGCACATTCGGGTCGAGGCTGATCAGCCGCCGCCCGCTTTCGCGTTTGACCAGTGCCAGCAAGGTATCGGCAACCGGTTGCACCACCAATGAAAAAGACCCGACATGCAGCCCGCGTACTTCAGGGCCCAGCTGGGGCAAATGACGGGTGTGCAACTGCCGGTCGGCGCAGCCTTCGCCGCGAAAGCTGTAGGCAGGGGAGCCGTTGGCATCCAGCGCGACCATGGCCAGGGTGGTAGGGGCGTCCATCCTGATCAGGAACTGATCACTGACGCCTTCGTCCAGCAGGACTTGCTTCAAGCGCTGGCCCAGATAGTCCGTCGACAATCCGGCAAACAGTGCGGTGTCGATGCCCAGGCGACGCAGGCCCACGGCCACGTTGAACGGCGAACCCCCGGCAATGGCCTTGAACTCGACTTTGTTCGCTTGTGCGCAGCTTTCCGCTTGCGCGAAAAAATCAAACAGTGCTTCTCCGCATATCACATACATAACGTTTACTCGGTTAAGGCCGCGACCTGTTGTCGGTAGCGTAGATAGAAGTGTGCACAGGCCTGACGGGAGCCTGCGTGCTCGCGATTCAGGCTGCGCGGTCTGCCAGTTGCTCCAGCGTCCCGCTCACCCCGACCTCGCGCAAGCTGTTCAGGCACCACTCAAATGCAGCCACAAACTCGGCTGACTGCGCGATGGCGGTTCCAAAAATCTCCTCCACCCCCAACAGCCGCTGCACGATCAAGGCATCCTCGGCCACCAAAGCCTGACAGAACGCTGCTCGCGGATCGGCAATGTCATAGGTTTGCCCGTTCTCGTCTACGCCCTTGAGGTACATCGCCCAGGCCGCCACCACCAGCGCCGCACGCTTCAACTCGGCTCCCTCGCTGATCAGGCGATTGAGGGTTGGAAGGGAGAATTTGGGAAACTTCGACGAGCCGTCAGAGCACACGCGCTCCAGCTGGTCGGCCATGGCCTGGTTGGAAAAACGCTGGATCAGGGTGTCTTTGTAAACCGCAAGGTCGATGCCTGGCACCGGTGCCAGTTGCGGCGTCACGTCCAGGTCCATATAGGCGCGTACATAGGCCACGAACAAAGGGTCGTTCATGGTCTCGTGGACAAAGCGGTAGCCCTTGAGAAACCCCAGGTAGCTCAACGCCAGATGACTGCCATTGAGCAGTTTGATTTTCATCTCTTCATAGGGCGTGACGTCATCCGTGAGCTGCACACCCACGGTTTCCCATGCCGGGCGGCCATCGGCGAACGTGTCCTCCAGCACCCATTGGGTAAACGGTTCGCACACGACCGGCCAGGCATCTTCGATCCCCAACTGATCGTGCAGTTGCAGGCGATGGGCGTCGCTGGTCATGGGCGTGATGCGGTCCACCATTGCATTGGGAAAGCTGACATGGGCGGCGATCCAGTCGTGCAGATCCTTATTGCTCAGCGCGGCGTAGGCCAGCAGCGCCTTGCGTGCAACGGCGCCGTTGTGGGGCAGGTTATCGCAGGACATCACGGTAAATGCCCGGGTGCCGTTGGCCCTGCGTTGGGCGAGGGCGGCACAGAGCAGGCCAAATACCGTTCTTGGCGCCTCGGGATGGGCCAGGTCGTGCTGGATGGGCGCCAGCGCAGCCATGAACTCGCCGCTGCTGTCGTCAATGCAATAACCGCCTTCGGTGATGGTCAGTGACACGATGCGAATCGCCGGGCTGGCGAGTTTGTCGATCAGCGCCTGAATGCCGTCTTCAGCCAGCAGCATGTCACTGAGGGAGCCAATGATCCGGCTCTGGGTATCGTCGCCATCCCCCAGTTCGAAGAGGGTATAGAGGTAGTCCTGACTGGCCAGGGCGTCGCGCACCTTGCGGTCCTCGGCCCGCAGGCCAATGCCGCAGATGCTCCAGTCAAAATTGTGGCCCTGACGCATCAGTGCATCGGTGTAATACGCCTGGTGGGCGCGATGAAAGCCGCCCACCCCGATATGTGCAATGCCCTGTTGTGCAGGGCTTGCAAGGTAGGCGGGCTTGGCCACTTTGTCGGTGAGCGTGTCGAGGTTCAGGCGATTGAGTTTCATGGTGCGCTCTCAAAAAAGATCGTCAGCGTCAGGCCGCTTGCCGCCGGGGTGTATCGAGCGCTTCAATAAAAGCAACTGCCAGTGCTTGACCCCGCGACTGCGCGGATTACAGCCCTCAATCACCGTCGTGACAAATCACTGGCAACACTCAAACCGATACTATTTTGCACTGCGCAGGCGTTCACTCTGTCCAGGCTGGTTTTGCTCGGTCAAACGCTGCACTGCCAGACGCCGGTAGTGTGATGGAGTCATGCCTTTGAGCTGCTGAAACCGGCGGTTGAAGTTGGAAATGTTGTTGAACCCGGATTCAAAGCACACGTCGGTGACGGGCTTTTCGCCATCGGCGAGCAATTCGCAGGACTTGCTGATACGCAAGCGATTGACGAACTCGATGAAGCAGCGCCCGGTGGCCTGCTTGAACACCCGGGAAAAGTAGGTGGGCTTCATGCCCATGTACTCGGCGACTTCTTCGAGGGAAAGTTCACGGGCGTAGTGGCTGAAGATGTAGTCCACAGCCCGATTGGTACGGTCGATGGTCTGCTCGTCGGCCGGTTGCCCGTTGGTTGCGCCGGACAACAGCTGATAGTCATCACACTCGGCCAACAGCTCCAGCAGGATCAGAAAGTGCCCCAGACGGGTAAGGCCCGTGGTGCTGGCGATGCTCTGCATCAGGTCCATGGACTTGCGGATTGTAGATGTGCAGCGAAACTCGATGCCGTAGTGGGCGCGTTCCAGCATCGGGGTCAGGGTTTTAAGCTCGGTAAAGATCGATGCTGCGTTTTCGAGCAGCTCATCGGTGAAGTTCACCAGCATGTCGCGGGTGGCCACCGCTTCCCCCGCAGCCATTTGGCTGATCCAGTTATGGGGCAGGTTGGGGCCGGTGAGGAACAATGATTCAGGGTGAAAGTTGCCAATATAGTCGCCGACAAACACCTTGCCGCTGCTGGCCACAATCAGGTGCAGCTCGTATTCCTTGTGAAAATGCCAGCGTACCAGGGGGCTGGGGAAACCATGCTGGCGATAAATGATCGACAGGCCATTGTGGTCGTCCATCAATTCATACGACGGGTCTTTAGGTCTGGCGAGTCGAGTCATGGGGCTGGCTGCTCAATGTTCTTGTTGAGCGGATGATGACGTCTTCTCATACTTCCTGCCAGCAACAGACCCTGGAGCAAGGATCAAACGCAATGAAGACACTGTTATTGATAGGCATGGGCGCCGGTGATCCGGAGCACATCACCGTGCAGGCAATCAATGGGTTAAACCGGGTCGACGTGTTCTTTGTTCTGGACAAGGGCCAGGCCACTGACGATCTGGTGCGCCTGCGTCTGGAAATATGCGAGCGCTACATTCGCGAGCCGCGTTACCGGGTGGTTCAGGTCAGCGACCCGAAACGCGACAGTGCAACGACTTCTTACACCCAAGGCGTTGAGCAGTGGCACGAGCAACGGGCGTTGCTGTTTGCGCGGCTGATTGACAACGAACTGGCCGACGGCGAATGCGGGGCGTTTTTGCTCTGGGGCGAGCCGGGTCTGTATGACAGCACCTTGCGCATCCTGGATCGGGTGCGGGCCAACGGTTGCACCGATTTTGACTACCAGGTGATTCCCGGCATCAGCAGCGTGCAGGCGCTGGCAGCCCGC
The DNA here is from genome assembly GCF_019345465.1 of Pseudomonas sp. NKUCC02_KPG. GTDB lineage: Bacteria > Pseudomonadota > Gammaproteobacteria > Pseudomonadales > Pseudomonadaceae > Aquipseudomonas. The sequence continues at coordinate 98,891 of NZ_JAHKRC010000010.1, read as the reverse complement.
CATCGCATTCCCCTGAATGAGATCGGCCAGCCGATTCGGATCACGACGGGCAGGCGGTTGACGGCTCAAGACCTGGACAACGTGGTGGTCATGCTGGATGCCCACTGCGCCTTCGAGGCGTTTGTCGATGAAAACGTCGATATCTATTGGGGGGCTTATTTAGGAACGGCGGACGAGATCCTGATTGCCGGAAAGCTGAGCGAGGTGTGCGAGCAGATCAAGGAAGCCCGTAGCGCGGCCAGGGCGCGCATGGGCTGGGTGATGGACACGTATTTGTTGCGCAGGCGGGCTGATTGAGCGTTTAGGGTGTTGATAGCAGATATATCCAATGCCTATACGTTTTTAGGAAAAGTCCTACACAGGTGTTCTGACGCAAGTCGTTACTGTTCGGTGCTTGCCTCCCGACCAACGCCAGGACTTTTCCATGAAGAAAAAACTTCGCGCCTTATTGTTTAATCGACAACTGCCAGGGCTTTCACTGTTGATGTTTCTGGCGTTGCTGATGTCCGGCGCGGCCACGGCCACTGTCCGCTACCCCTATTCAAATGGCACTTTTGCGGTCGACCCGGCGACCCTCGAAATCACGTTGCTGCGTGCGGGCAAGCCTGGACGGGTGCTAAGCGGTCCCGGTTTCAGCCCGGACAGCCTGGTCAGTGAGCAGACTGCAGAAGGCTGGAACGTCACCGACGGGGAGCAGGGGTTCAGCATCCGCATCAATGTAGTCAAGGACGCGTTGCGCGTTTCGATCCAGGCACGCCAGCCAGTCAGCTTGCGTTGGCCACGCCTGCAAAGCGATATCCAGGCGTATGCCATTCCTTTTGGCGAGGGCAGTTACATTCCAGCCAATGACCCGAAATGGCTCGAGTGGCTGGTCAAGCGATACACCGGCGAGCCGCTGGTCGGTGCGTTGAGCATGCCGTTCTTCACTCAATTGCATCAGGACCTGTCAGTCACCTGGAGGGTCGAAACCCCGTTCGATACCCAGTTTGACGTCAAGCAGGTCAATCAGGTCCCGGTACCGCAGCTGGTGCATACCTTCAACCGGCTGGCGCCTGACGCGCCGTTTGTGGTCAGCATCGCGGCGGGCCCGGCCGACCCGCTGTACGGTGCCGGCTTGTACCGCCAATGGCTCAAGGATAGCGGCCAGTTCCGCGCATTGACCGATAAGATCAGGGAGGTGCCGCAAACGGCCCGGTTGGGCGGCGCTCCACATATTTATGTGTGGGACGCCGGGCCGTTGAAGGTAACGGACATCCTGAACTGGTCGAGATTTGTCACGGCCTTCAACAAAGCACGGGGCACACCGGGGCATTTGGCGGCCAGGCTGTGGGCGGGGTTCGATCAACCCACCCGGGCAATGTTTGATTTGGCTTTGTCGAGCACCTTGTCACGGACCTCCGAGATTTCAGCGTACAACCAGTTGACGCTGGTGCGGGCACTCAACCAGGGGCTTCGTCAGATCGTCACGGTGCCCCCGCAGGAACCTTTGGCTGGCGGGCATGATCCGGCCGCCGAAGTGCAGTGGGGAAAGGTGGTCAAAGCTCAATTGACCAGAGCCTTTGGAGACTATTTGGCCCCGCCCGAGCGCTGGGGCGGGGGATTATCGCTGGATACGGTCAACGCCCTCGAAAAGGCTGGCCTGAAACACGCATGGCTGGGCGCCAAAGATTGGCTGGATGCCTTCTGGCACCCGCAGGCCGTGGCCAAGGCCAAGGCGGCTGGATATCTGGTCGCGGTGTATGACAACTATGCTGACGCCCATCCACTTTCAGAACCGCAAACCTAGGCGGCCGCACAAATGGGTGACGAACTGGCCGGTGCCGGGTTGCGCGACGTCAACGGCAAGGTTCACGAGGGGTTCAACGGTATCGGGGTGTTTGCCAATGCCGGCGCGGCGCAAGGCTATGCCCGTGAACGGATCAAGGCCGTGACAGATGCCGCCGGGCTCAACAGCTATTTTCTGGATGTGGACGCCGCAGGCACGACACCGGCCGACTACACACCTGGCCGTGAAATCAGCGAGCAGGAGCATGCCCGGGTGATCAGTCAACGCCTGGATTACCCTTCGAGAACACTGGGGCTGGTGACCGGCAGCGAAGGTGGAGTGTCCACGTTTGCTCCCAATATTGCCTACAGTCACGGCATTGCCACGCAACCCTTCGACTGGACTGATCCGGACATGAGCCGCAATGAGGCGTCGCCTTTCTTTGTGGGCCAATACTGGCCACCGGAAACGCCAACGCTTTTTTTCCAGACCGTGCCGCTCAAGCCGCAGCTGGCACTGTTGGTGCGTTCTTACCGCTATCGCTTGCCGCTGTACCAGCGGGTCTTGCACGACAGTCTGGTGAGTACCCATCACTGGGCGTACCCCTCGTTGAAGTTTTCCAACGAGCAACAGAACACCGCGCTTCTGCAACTGCTGTACATGACCCCGCCGATGTATCACCTCAACGCGGCAGTGCTTAAGCGCGACATGCCCTTTATCGGCGCCTACAACGCGGTGTTTGCTCCCCTGCACCAGCGCCTCTTTACCCAGGCATTGGTGGGCTTCGAGGTGCTGGCCGATGATCGCAGCCTGCAGCGCACCGTGTTCGAGGATGGCACCCGGATCACGGCCAACTTCAATCCCGATAAACCCCTGACCGAGGGCGCCATGACGTTCCCGCCTGTATCGGCAACCGTACAGATCCCGGGCATGGCGGCTTATGTCATCGATATGGCCGATCTCTTCAAAACAACGCGGCCACTTGAGCATTGATCAGAGCGGGCGATTCTTGGCCTCGATCCACTGCGACATGTATTGGGTACTTTTGTGCTGGTGATGACGCAGCATGGCACCGGTGAAGTTGTTGCGCCGGTGCTGCTCAAGTTCTGCGCGGCACGCCTGGATGCGCTCGACCAGTGCCGGGCCGTGGACGCCTTGCAGGTAGCGCGCTTCAAGCAGCGCCTGGCCATTGCGCTGGGCCTGCTGCCAGGCTTCGGGATTTTGGTACAGCTCGACCGCTGCCGCCGCAATGCCGCTGGCACTGCGCTCGATGGCACCGGCCCACGGCAGGTCGCCGTGCATGCCTTCGGCGCCCACCGGGGTGGTCACGTTGGGGGTGCCGCAGAGCATGGCATCGGCAATCTTGCCTTTGATGCCTGCGCCAAAACGCAGGGGAGCCATGCAAATACGCGCATTGCTCATCACTTCAAGGGCATCTTCAGCCCAGTTGAGGACATGAAAACCCTGTGCCGGGTTATGCAGTGCGGTGGCCTTGGGCGGCGTGTAGGCGCCGTACACATGCAGTTGTGCAGTGGGCAGTTGCTGACGGATCAAGGGCCAGATATGGGTCTTCATCCACAGCACGGCATCCCAGTTCGGGGCGTGGCGAAAATTGCCGATGCTCAGAAAATGCTGACGCTGTTCATAGGGCACGAACGCCTCAGGCACGCTGTCGACCATCAGCGGGCACCAATGCAGCAGGGCCTTGGGCACGTGGAACTGCTCGACCAGCAGATCGATCTCGTATTCTGAAATCATCAGGTTCAGGTCACTGCGATAAATCGCGGCGATCTCCCGTTGTGCCAGGTCGGCGTCGGCCATCTGTTCAAAGGTTTCGCGCCGGGCCGGGGCGAACAGGCTGCTGAAATCGTCCTGCTCGGTGTCGTGCTTGAGACGTGCCTTGAGTTGCTGCTGACGGGCGTCGCGCAGGCTTTGCAGGTCGGAGGTTTCCAGTACGCGCAAGGCTTGCGGGCAATGCTTCTCGACGCGCCAGCCGAATTGCTCTTCCATCATGAAGCGGTCAAACAGCACGATATCCGGTGCGAGTTCGGTGATGAAGGCATCGAAGCTGCTGTTATTGAGCTCGATGGTGACTTCATCAATACCCAGGGCTGCGAGGTCGGCCTTGTGTTCGCCAATCCCGGCCGGGCTGCTGAAGGTGATCTGCCAGCCTTGCTGCAGAAAACTCTCGATGATTTGCATCATGTGCCCGCCTGCCGCCGAAGAGCGCGGTTCGGGCCACACGTAACCAATGATCAGGACGCGGGTCGGGCAGGTGGCAGGCATGGGCAGATCCTTGAAGCAGGGCGGCTGAAAAAAGGCGGCAATTAGAACACAAGTGCGGCGTAAATCCTCTGTGGGCGCTGGCTTGCCTGGTCACAAAAAACCTGGCCGCATCAATGCAGTCGCCTCCCCGGACGCACCTGTGCATTGACCTGTTACAAAGCACTGCGTAGCCTTGCGTGTTCGAGGTTCTTCGCAGCGCGAAGCTAAGAAGGGAACGCGGTATGCCGCGGCTGCCCCCGCAACTGTAAACGGTCATTGATCTTGCAAAGCCACTGCCCAGCAGGCGGGAAGGCGCAAGGTAGGTATCAGCCGTAAGCCAGGAGACCTGCCTCGTGACAGATTCTTACTTCAACCGGGCGGGGTGATCCGGTGGCGAAGACTGACCGCGCACTGCCTGCGGTCGTCGTCCCGTATGCCCGCCGCTTTGCTATAGGGCATCCGATGAAAACACTGGCCAAAACCCCCGTCACCATCGTTACCGGCTTTCTCGGCTCGGGCAAGACCACGTTGTTGCGCCATATGCTCGACAACGCACAGGGCCGTCGCATTGCCGTGATCGTCAATGAATTCGGCGAGCTGGGTATCGACGGCGAAATTCTCAAGCAGTGCACCATCGGCTGCACTGAAGAAGAAGCCAACGGTCGCGTCTATGAATTGGCCAACGGCTGCCTGTGCTGCACCGTGCAGGAAGAGTTCTTCCCGGTCATGCGTGAACTGGTGGCTCGTCGTGGCGATATCGACCATATCCTGATCGAAACCTCCGGCCTGGCCCTGCCAAAACCGTTGGTGCAAGCTTTCCAGTGGCCAGAAATCCGCAGCGCCTGCACCGTGGATGCGGTGATTACCGTGGTCGACAGCCCGGCCGTGGCCGCTGGCACCTTTGCCGCGTTCCCGGACCAGGTTGATGCCCAGCGCAAGCTTGATCCGAACCTGGACCATGAGTCGCCGCTGCACGAGCTGTTCGCTGACCAACTGGCCAGTGCCGACCTGGTGATCCTCAACAAGGCCGACCTGATCAGCCCTGAAGACCTGGCAAAAGTGCGCGCCGAAGTGGCTGAAGAGCTGCCGCCAGCGGTCAAGATCATCGAAGCCAGCAGCGGCCGCTTGCCGTTGGACGTGTTGCTGGGTCTGGGCGCAGGCTCTGAAGATCATATCGATGGCCGCCACAGCCACCATGACCATCACCACGACGGCGATGATGACCACGACGATCACGACCACGACGCTTTCGACTCGATTTCCATCGAGCTGCCGGAGGGCGAGGAGCGTGTACTGATGGAAGCGCTGACCCAGTTGGTGGTCAAGCACGGCATTCTGCGGGTCAAGGGCTTTGCGGCGATCCCGGGCAAGCCGATGCGCCTGCTGATTCAGGGCGTGGGTACGCGCTTTGACAAGCACTTCGACCGCGCCTGGGGTCGTGACGAAGCGCGCACCACCAAGCTGGTGCTGATCGGTCAGGACCTCGATGCTGCACTGCTCGAATCCACCCTGCGTACAGCGTTGAGCGTATAAGCCATGCATTTGCTCAGGACCCAGCCCGGTGGCTTTGTATCGGATGACAATATTGCCGACTTGGGGCAGACCCCCGCCGAGCTGGTGATCCTGTGCAGTGGTGATTCAAGCCTGGCACTGCTTGCCGAAGCGGCACAGCAGTTGCCTGAAGATTATCCAAGCCTGCGTCTGGCCAATCCGATGCAGGTGCAAAACCATGGCTCGGTCGACTTGTATGTCGATCAGGTGCTGCAACACGCCAAGGTGATTTTGCTGTCGCTGCACGGTGGCATCGGCTATTGGCGCTACGGCATCGAGCGCCTGGTGCAGCTGGCTGAGCGTGGTGTCACCCTGATTCTGGTACCCGGCGACGACCGTCCCGACCCGGAACTCAGCGCGTTGAGCACCGTCCCGGCCGAGCAGGGCGAGCGTCTGTGGCACTTTTTGCGCCAGGGCGGGCGGCATAACGCCCAACAGCTCTATCGTTGCCTGGCCAGTCAATGGCTGGGCCGCGATTATGAATGGGATGAGCCGCAAACCCTGCCGCGCACCGCGATTTATCATCCGGTGCACGCCAATGCCCAACTCAAGGACTGGCAGGCCCAATGGCTCGTCGGGCAACCGGTCGCGGCGCTGTTGTTCTATCGTTCGCACTTGCAGGCCGCCAATACCGCGTTTGTCGATGTGTTTTGCCAGCGCCTTCAGGCCGCCGGGCTCAACCCTTTGCCGATTGCCGTGGCCAGCCTCAAGGAACCTGGCTGCCTGGCCGTGGTTCAGGACCTGCTGGACGACGTTGAGGCCGGGGTGATCCTCAACACCACCGGCTTTGCCCAGTCGAGCCCGGAAGCCCCGCATTTGCGCCCGTTTCGCCGCAATATTCCGGTGATCCAGGCCATTTGTGCCCAGGACAACGAGCCCGGCTGGCAAGCCAGCGAGCAAGGCCTCGGGCCACGGGACCTGGCGATGCATATCGCGTTGCCCGAACTGGATGGGCGAATCATCAGCCGTGCGATCAGCTTCAAGGATCTGGCATGGCGCAGCGAACGCAGCCAGTCGGATGTGGTGTGTTATCGTGCCCATCCCGAACGTATGGATTTTGTCGCAGAACTGGCGCGGCGATGGGTTGAGCTGGGGCGTGTGGCGAACCCGCAAAAACGGATTGCGCTGATTCTGGCCAACTATCCGACCCGCGATGGCCGGATCGGCAACGGTGTGGGGCTGGATACCCCGGCGGCCGCGTTGAATATTCTGCGTGCCTTGCAGGCCCGGGGGTATCCCGTGGACTGCGAGCTGCCCGAGACCGGTACCGCGTTGATCCAGGCTCTGCTGGGGGGCGTCAGCAATGATCTGGACAGCCTTGATCTGCGTCCCTGCCTGCAAAGCCTGGCGCTGGATGAGTACATGGGGATGTTCAATGGGTTGCCCGAGATCAATCGCCAGGCGGTGATTGCACGTTGGGGCGAGCCGCAAAACGATCCGATGTTTCGCAGTGGGCGGTTGATGATTGCCGGTCTGCGCTTTGGCCTGACCTTTGTCGGGATCCAGCCGGCGCGGGGTTATCAGGTCGATGCCAGTGCGGTGTATCACGATCCGGATCTGGTTCCGCCACACGCCTACCTGGCGTTCTACTTCTGGCTGCGCAACACCTATGGTGCCCACGCCGTGGTGCATGTGGGCAAGCACGGCAATCTGGAATGGCTGCCGGGCAAGGGCGTCGGACTGTCCGAAAACTGCTGGCCGGACGCAATTCTGGGGCCGATGCCCAACGTCTATCCCTTTATCGTCAATGACCCGGGCGAAGGCGCCCAGGCCAAGCGGCGCACCCAGGCGGTGATCATCGATCATCTGATGCCGCCGTTGACCCGTGCTGAAACCTACGGGCCGCTGCGCGATCTGGAGTTGCTGGCCGACGAATATTACGAAGCGCAGTTGCTCGACCCCCGACGCGCCCGTGAGTTGCAACGGGACATTCTCGCCCTGGTGCGTGAAACCCGTATCGACCGTGAGCTGCAACTGGACGAGAAGCTGGACAGCGATGCCGACGCTGCGATCTGGCTGCCACGGCTGGACACCTATCTGTGCGACCTCAAGGAGTCGCAAATCCGTGATGGCTTGCATATTTTTGGTGAGTCGCCTGCCGGACGCTTGCGGATCGACACCTTGCTGGCGTTGTTGCGCATCCCTCGCGGCGATGGTCGTGGCGCGCAATCGAGCATTCTGCGGGCGCTGGCCAAAGCCTTTGAGCTGGGCTTCGACCCGCTGGACTGCGCGTTGGCCGAGCCCTGGACGGCGCGCCAACCTGCGGTGCTGCAGGCCGTCACTGCTGAGCGCTGGCGCACGGCGGGGGATACTCGCGAACGTCTGGAGTTATATGCGGCGCAACTGATCGAACAGGCTTTGGAGGGCACGCTGCAATTGCCCGACACCGCGCAATGGGCCGAGGTCAGGGGGATTTTCGACGCGCTGCTTGATGTCGTCGCGCCGCGTCTGGATGCCTGCGGGCCGGCCGAGATGCAGGGCCTGCTCGATGCCCTTGGAGGGCGTTTTGTGCCGGCGGGGCCCAGTGGCGCACCGAGTCGCGGACGACTGGATGTGCTGCCCACCGGTCGCAACTTCTTTTCAGTGGATGTGCGCAACCTGCCGACCACGACGGCCTGGCGTATCGGCTTTCAGTCGGCCAACCTGATTCTTGAGCGTCACTTGCAGGATCACGGCGACCACCTGCGCCAACTGGGGTTGTCGGTGTGGGGCACGGCGACCATGCGAACGGGCGGTGATGATATCGCCCAGGCCATGGCGCTGATGGGCGTGCGCCCGGTATGGGCCACAGGCAGCCAGCGGGTGGATGACTTTGAAATCCTGCCGGTCAGCCTGCTAGACCGTCCACGGGTGGACGTGACCCTGCGGGTTTCGGGCTTCTTCCGGGATGCGTTTGCCAATCTGATTCGACTGTTCGATGCCGCCGTGCAGGCCGTGGCGGCACTGGATGAGCCGGATGATCTGAACCCGCTGGCAGCCAAGGTGCGCAGTGAGCGTGAGCAGCTGGAGCGCGATGGACTCTCACCCGAACTGGCAGCGCGCCAGGCGGGCTGGCGAGTGTTTGGCGCCAAGCCCGGCGCCTATGGCGCCGGGGTGCAGAACGCAATTGACGGTCGTTTGTGGCAAAGCCGTGATGACCTGGCCCAGGTGTACCTCAACTGGGGCGGTTATGCCTATGGCGTGGCCGATGAAGGCACGGCGGCCCGCGGCCAGTTTGCCCAGCGTCTGGGGCAGATGCAGGCCGTGGTACAAAACCAGGACAATCGCGAACACGACCTGCTTGATTCCAATGATTACTACCAGTTCCAGGGCGGCATGCTGGCCGCTGTGGAGACGTTGCGCGGGGAGGCTGCAGCCAGCTATCACGGCGATCACAGCCAGCCGGACTTGCCGAAGATTCGCACCCTGAAGGAAGAGCTGAACCGGGTGATCCGTTCGCGGGCAGCCAATCCGAAATGGATCGACGGGGTCAAGCGCCACGGTTATAAAGGCGCGTTCGAAATGGCCGCGACCCTGGACAACCTGTTTGCGTTCGATGCCACCACGCATTTGATCGACGACCATCAATACGCCTTGCTGGCGGATGCCTACCTGCTGGACCCTGATACCCGCGAGTTTGTTCGCGAGCACAACCCGCACGCTTTGCGTGACATGACCGAGCGCTTGCTCGAGGCTCAGCAGCGCGGCCTCTGGAGTGAGCCCGGGGAATATCAGGCGGCGCTGGAAAATCTGTTGCTGGATATAGAAGAAGAGTGAAGGGCTTTTTGAAGTCGATCAACATTCTACGATTTGGAACCCGAAAACATGACTGACACCCCGCATTTCCCGTTATCGGCGGTGGTCGGCGCGGACTCGTTGAAGCTTGCGCTGTGCCTCACGGCCATCGACCCCAGGATTGGCGGCGTGCTGATCGAAGGTCCCCGTGGCATGGCCAAATCTACCCTGGCCCGGGGGCTGGCTGATCTGCTCGCCAGCGGCCAGTTCGTGACCCTGCCACTGGGTGCCACTGAAGAGCGTCTGGTCGGCACCCTCGATCTGGACGCCGCACTCGGGCAAGGCAAGGCGCAGTTTTCACCGGGTGTGTTGGCCAAGGCCGATGGCGGCGTGCTGTATGTCGACGAAGTGAATTTGCTTGCAGACCATTTGGTGGATGTGCTGCTGGATGTGGCCGCAAGCGGTACCAATGTGGTCGAGCGCGATGGCATCTCCCATCGGCATGCTGCGCGTTTTGTCCTGATTGGCACCATGAACCCGGAAGAGGGGGAGTTGCGTCCTCAACTGCTTGACCGCTTTGGGCTGAACGTGGTCATGAGCGGTCTGCCGCAACCGGCCGAACGGGCACACATTATCCGTCGGCGCCTGGCCTTTGACGCAGACCCCCAGGGGTTTTGCGCACAGTGGGCAGAGGCGCAGACGGCCCTGCGCCAACGCTGCGAACATGCACGGGGATTGCTGGCCTGCATCGCCCTGGACGATCAATCGCTCGCGGTGATTGCCGAGCGCTGTTTTGCAGCGGCGGTCGACGGTATGCGTGCCGATCTGGTGTGGCTGCGTGCTGCACGGGCCCATGCAGCCTGGCGTGGCGCCACGGCAATCAGCCTTGAAGACATCGATGCGGTGGCTGAGTTTGCCTTGCGTCATCGGCGGCGGGAGCAGACGGGCCAGGCACCGACACCGGAGCAGCCGCACTCACAGCCTCAATCCAGCACGCCTTCATCCGGTTCCGGCCAGGGCCAGTGGGGCGAGTTGCCAGCACAGACCCAGGCGATGGGTGCGCGCCGTGAAGTGCCGAGCTGGCCAAAAAAGCCTTAGGCATTCGTCCCCGATCCGATGTGGGGGCGGATGCCAGACCCCAGGCGGGTCACCTCGCTACGGGCAAACTGGGCGCAAGCCTCAGTGCCGGCAGCGGGATGGTCGATTGGGTGCAAACCTTGCTCCGTGGCCGTCCACGTCTGCGCGCAGATCTGCGCCATAAAACCCGCAAAAGCGCCGCCCGGGAACTGTGGTTGGTGGTGGTGGATGCATCGGCTTCAACCCGGCGGCATCAGGCCCTGAGTGATGCCAAGGGGCTGCTCGCCCAGTTGTTCGAGGATGCGTATCGCCAGCGTGCCCGGGTGGCCGTGATGACGGCCAGCGGCAATTCGCCTGAGTGGCAGGTCACGGGGGTAAAGGCTTCGGCGGCGCTCAATGAGTGGCTGGCACAGCTGGGCGCCGGTGGTGGTACACCGTTGCTTCAGGCCCTGCAGGAAGTCGCGAAGTGGCTTGATCGGCGGCGCAAGCAGTTGCCGCAGGAGCAGCAGCGATTTTTGCTAGTGACCGATGGCCGTTTGAAAGAGTGGTCGGTGTTGCCCGAAATCAGCTGCCCGGGGCTGTTGATCGATATCGAACGGGGGCCGATTCGTCTCGGTCGCGCGCCTCAATTGGCGGCGGAGTTGAAGGCAGAATACGTGCACATTGATGGCTAGAGGCCAACTACCCCTGCGGGAGCAAGTGTGCTCCCGCAAGGAGGGGCAATCTGGCAGCCTTATGCAGGCATTACCCAGGGTTGCAGGGTGTAGCCTTCGCTGCTGATCTCGGCGCGGGCTTGAGCCAGCAGGCTTTCGAGTTGGGCGGCGTCTGCGCAGGCGCTGCGCGGGATCTGTTTGCGGCCGATACGGGTGTTGGTGCGGTCAATGACCGTCAGGCTCAACTCGCCGTGACCATCTTGTGCAGCCCAGGCGACGCATTGAAACGGTTCAAAGGCGTGGCCGGCAATCAAAAGTGCTTCGTTGAAACGGAGCGGGGCGTTCATAGGGTTTTCTCTCAAGTATGCCCATCAAATGATTAACCGTCGGCTGGGCTTACCGTTCGGTTGCTTACTTGTACTGATGACCTCAGACCGGCATCAGGTCACACACTTTTCCTACTTTTTTAAAAGTTTTTTTACCCGACTGATCCAAATCAATTTTTTGCGCTCGCAAACACCCTTTTGATTATCCAATTGAGTGCACACCGCTCAATTGGCTATTAGGGATATAAAGAAAAGATCCTGAAAGCTCCCACAGCCTTGCTAACGTTACGCTTGGATGGAACAAAGGACTGTTTTTATTGATTTTTTAATTTTTTGGCGCCAAGGAACAGTCATGCTCACGATGTCATCCCCCCGACGTCTGCTGGTCGTTGATCCCTGTGAAGATTGCCATGAAATACTCCCTGGTTTGCGAACCATAGGCTGGTCGGTGGACAGTTGCACGCTGGCAAGTGTTATTGACCGTTCGTGTGATGTTGGCCTGTTCCGGCTTCAGCCGTCCCACCTCGAGCGTCCTGAAGCGGTTAAAGACATGATCAGTCGCAGCGGCACCGAGTGGATTGCGGTGCTGACCCCCGACGTCCTTAAACTGAGGAATGTGGGGGACTTTGTCTGTGAATGGTTTTTTGACTTTCACACCTTGCCCTTCGATGTCTCGCGGGTTCAGGTCACGCTTGGCCGGGCCTTTGGCATGGCCTGCTTACGGGGTCAGGCCTCACCGCTCACTTTGCCCCAAGAGGATGAGCTGCTCGGAGACAGCCGATCCATGCGCGATCTGCGCAAAATCCTGAGCAAGTTTGCCCCCACCCAGTCCCCGATCTTGATTCGGGGTGAAAGCGGCACCGGCAAAGAGCTGGTCGCGCGCACCCTGCATCGGCAATCCCAGCGCAATGGCAAACCTTTTGTCGCGATCAACTGCGGATCCATTCCCGATCATTTGATCCAGTCGGAACTCTTCGGTCATGAGAAAGGCGCGTTCACGGGCGCTCATCAGCGCAAGATCGGACGGATAGAGGCGGCCAATGGCGGCACGCTTTTTCTGGATGAAATCGGCGATCTGCCGATGGAGCTGCAAGCCAATCTGTTGCGTTTCTTGCAGGAAAAACACATTGAGAGGGTCGGTGGCAGTCAGCCGATCCCGGTTGACGTGCGCGTCCTTGCGGCCACTCACGTCGATCTGGAGGCCGCCATTGTGAGGGGGCGCTTTCGGGAAGACTTGTACTACCGGTTGAATGTATTGCAGGTGATCACGGCGCCACTGCGTGAACGTCATGGCGATCTGGCCATGTTGGCGAGTCACTTTGCCCGTTACTACAGCCTGGAGACGGGCCGTCGGCCGCGCAGTTTCAGTGATGATGCATTGATTGCCATGGGCAATCACGGCTGGCCCGGCAATGTGCGCGAGCTTGCCAACCGTGTGCGCCGTGGATTGGTACTGGCTGAAGGTCGCCAGATCGAGGCCCATGACCTGGGGCTGGACTCCAGTCCGCTGTTTGTCGGTGAGATGAGCACACTTGAAGAGTACAAGGACCGCGCGGAACGCCAGGCCCTGTGCGAGGTGTTACACCGCCATAGCGATAACCTGAGTGTGGCAGCCAGGGTGTTGGGGGTGTCGCGACCTACGTTTTACCGGTTGTTGCATAAGCATAATATCCGCTGAAAAACAGAAGGCCCGCCGCGTTTGAACGCGGCGGGCCTTTTTGTGCGGCTTAGAAGTAGTACGGGAATTTCAGGCTGAAGGTGAAGTCCGGTGCATCGTCAGTCAGGCCAATCGACAGGTTTGGCACGATGGTCAGGTTGTTGGTGGCGGCAACCGTCATGCCGACGTTGAAGTAGCCTGCGTTGGCATCACTGGTGGTGACTGTTTGCCAGTCCCCGCCATCCTGCTTGAGTTTGCTCTTTTTCTGAATCAGGTCAGACACCGAGAACGACATACTCATCTTCTCGTTGAGGGCGAACGCCACACCCGCGCCAATCTGGAAGCTGTCACCCAGTTTGACCTTGCCAGGCTGCTTCAGATTTTGCGTTGAGCTGATGTCGTCAAAGGACTCTTCAAGGTTGTGGGTGTAGGAGAGGGTGCCGAACAGTACGGCCGGGTCGAAGGTCTTGACCAGGGAGATGGCAGGGCTGATGGACCACACACCATTACCGGTCGGCAGGTCTTCAGGGGTGAATACGTTGGTGTTGTCAGGCGACTGAACCAGCTTGATCCCGAACGGATCCTTGCCCGTAGGGGCCTTGACCCGCACGCTGAACACCGCATCCGGGGTGTTTACCGACTCATCGAGGAACTTGTAGGCGACACCGAAGTTGACGTCACCAATGGTCGGGTCACGCGTGACGGTTTGCTCGGAAGTCGCCTGGGCATCACCGCCGTTGGCACCGCCGGACTGGTAAGTCGATTCACGGTAGACCACCGGTACGTTGACGTCGAACTGCCAGCGGTTATCCAGGTTGTAGCGGCCGGTCAGATCCAGCGTCCAGTTGTCGGCCTTGATCCGGTCCAGGTTCAGGTTGCCCAGAAAGATCGAGTCCAGGGCCAGGAAGCCGTTCAGGATCAGCTGGCGGGTGTCATAACGGGAATAGGTAACGCCTGTTTCGAAACTGAACTTGCCACCGCCGAAGAAGCCGCTGGCTTCGTCGTAAAGGTTGACCACACTCTGGGCCGGTGCGGAGTCATCCTTCAAGGCGGTCCCGTAGGAACTGCCGCCTGCAGCAACGGCTGCGCCAGTGGTACTGGCGCCTGCAACTGTCTGGTTGCCTTTCATGTCGGCCGGGGATTTGGCCAGGCGACGTGGAGCAGGTGTTGCAGGCTGGTCTTCAACTTGACGAACACGTTGCTCAAGCACAGCCAGGGCTTTTTGCTGCTGATCGTAACGTTGGCGTAGCTCCAGTAATTCTTGTTTTAGTAGCTCTACGTCCGAACCAGGTGCTGCATACAGCAGTGCTGATGGGAAAATAGTGCTCATGCATACAACTGCGCGAAAGGTAAACGATCGGTGCATGAAATAAGCCGTCCAGATAAGCCAAGTCGTAGGGCCTGAGCGTAGTTCAATATCCCATATTGCGTAGTCCTTTTAGCTGACTAAGATTGCAATCGAGTGCACCGGGACTTGGCATGTTATTGCGCAACACCACATTCAGTTGGGTCATGTTATTAACCATGTTGCCGCCCCCCAACAGTGTTGTGCTCTGCAACACGCCCCCTTGGGCTATTTGTTGCAGTGAATTGCCTTGATTGTTGTTAGCCTGAATCGCTAGTTGGATGCCTCCGTTTACGGCAGACACCGTCAAGTTACCTGCGCCGCCTGTTTGGGTAATCGGGTTGTTGGCGGTCAGCAACACGCCTTGCTGATTCACCGCAGGTGCCTGATTGGCCTCGGTCACATTGATATCGACATTGTTGTAAGCGCTGTTGTAATCCCCCGCAGCCCGCACGCTCTGGGTGACGCCCTGGCCCGTGGTCAAGCCCACGCCACCGGTCACCGAGCCGGTACCGGGTGATCCGGTGGGGCCATTACCGGCAGAACTGTAAGTGGAGACATAGAACTTGGGCTCAATGGTGTTTTGCACATACATGGTGGTGCTGGCACCCACTACGCCGCCATTACTGCTGGTCCAGGTACTGTTCATTACAATGCCGAAACTGATAATTCGTCCGGGCATGACATAACGTCCACGCAACTCGGACATTTCATTGTCTTTCAATTCGACCGGTTTAAAGGTCGATGCGGCCTGGGCGGGCAGACTGGCCGCCAGGCAGGCGGCAATCAGCCAGATTGGAGTTTTCATGTGCTGCTCCAGGAGCGCGCAGCTCCGTAGTCATGCTTGGCGCACCTAAAAAAAGTCGCTTTGAATAAAACCAAAGTCCATGAGCTCTGCATCTTTTACCGGACTGAAACCGTCCAGCTGGTTTTTTGCTGTCAGCGGAGCAGGGGGCGACAGTAGGGCGTTGGTTTTGTCGTAACCGGGGCCGATGATGGCAAACACGATGCCATTCCAGCCTTTGATAAAATCGTCATGGGAATAACGTTTGTGGCCAAGTACAGGGTCGCCGATGTAAACCCAGTCTTTCTGGGTGCGTTGCAGGACGACAAAATGCTTGTAGCCACGGATCTCCAGCAGTACCACCACGGGGATGTTCACACTCTCCAGGCTTTGCGCAGGAATTCTGTAACCCCGGGCGCGCATGCCGATACTTTCAACGTAGCGCTTCATGTCGAGCATTGAAAAACCCTGAACGCGCACCAGGTCCTGATCTGCGTTCTTCAGCATCCCTTTGATGATCTGGTCTTCGTCGACGTCCAGCCAGTAGGCCTGGCGCAATACGGTAGCCAGTGCTGCCGCGCCGCAACTGAAGTCGGTCTTTTGTTCGACGATGTCCTTGAAGCGCCGCTCACGAATGCTCTGTACCTGTTTGAAAACCAGATTGCCGCCAGGCATGGCGGCGACGGACATTTGTGCGGCTTGGGTCATCCCGGTGATTCCGGTCAAGCCAAGCATGAGGGCGAGGGCGACAATACGCATGATTGATACGCCTTGTATGAAGAGAAAGGGTCTCGTAAACGAGACCCTCCTTTACCGTCGCTATTACATGCAGACTTTGCAACCTGCAGCGATGGACAGCGAGTTGCTTTGTTGGTTGCCCACACCGGCCGCGATGTTGGCACCACCATTACCCGACATGCCATTGAACGAATGGTCCATGGTGGCGTTGTTGATGACCGGGGTTTTGTTGTGGCTCCAGCTTGGGCCCCAGGTATTCACATTGCTCAGGTAAGACGCACCAGCCTCGTTGATAACCGAGAGGTTATTGGAGGTTTGGGTAGCGGCTGCGCCTGCGGAAGCAATGCGGCCATTGGATACGGCGATGGCCAGGTTGTTTTTCTGTTGGTTGAAGTCGCCCGCAGCCACGTTTATACCCACGTTGCCTGAACTGCCATTGCCCGAGCTTTTGAGCATGGCGTTGTTTTGGGTGCCGTAGTTATGATCGTTGTTGTGACTGTTGGTCTGGGTTGCACTGGTCAGGGACGCAGCAGTACCAAAGACAAACGTTTCGTCAGCGGTTGCGATCGCAACGGCGTTGTCTTGTTGGTTGCCCGAGCCAGCGGCGGCGTTGACGCCCATGTTGCCTTCAGCACCTTTGACCGAGTCTTTGACGGTTGCGGTGTTTTTGATCGCTTTGTTGGTCACTTTGTTGTGATTGCTGTTTTGCACGTCAATCACAAGCGCTGCAGCCGCTGCATTAGGGTCCAGTGTGTAGGACGGTGGATTCGATGGAGGTGGTGGTGGGCCATCGTTGTGACCGGCTTGTGCAGCTACTGACAGGAGTGCGGCCATGGCGAAAGCCAGAGGTTTCAGAGCGCTTGAAGGTTTCATGGTGATTCTCCGTGCTTCATTAGTGTGTTAAGTGTTGGCACTTTCTAATTGCACTGCGTTGTTATTGGGTCAGTCAGCAACCCGTATATTCAGGGTGTTAGCCATGCGGTTCCCCACCCCTGCACTCTGGTTCAACTGCACCACCCCTCGGCTGCCGGTGAAGGCCTGATCGCTGGTAACGACCTGGCGACTGCCGTTGGCGGGGGGTGCGGTTCCCGAGTTTGGTACCAGCGCCACGTTCTGTTGTGACAGGGCGCTGTCGTCCATACCTTGCGGCTGGGCACTGATGCCGACTCGCACGGTATTGACCATCTGGTTGTTGGCTCCGGCGGACTGGTTGATACCGATCACACCGCTGCCATTACTGAAAGAGTTGCCGCCAATGACTGCCTTGGCATTAAGCGAAGGGTCGGCCGGGGTATTGATTTTCTGGGTAACGGACGTTGAGGCTTTGGCCTCGGTACCGATGGCAATGGCGCGGATGTTGACTTGTTGCTGCTGGTCGCCCGCCGCCTGGTTGATCGTGACGTTGCCGTGGTAATTGGCACCCGAGTTATTGATCTCGGCGTTGTTGTCAGAGGCCGCCAGCACACTTGAACTGGCAAGCAGGGCGGCAATCACCACAGGCAGGCTGTAGGCAGTCATGTTATTTCCCCTGGCTCAGTACAGAGAGCGGACGCATGCCCTGGCTGATGCTGTTGCCGATGGTGTCGGAAATGGTGCCACCGCTCCCACCGCCATGGCCGTTGGTCATGCCTGGCAGCCCGTTGCTGGTATTGAGCCCTGGCAGACTGTTGCCATTGGGCATCATGGTGTGCCTGATCGAGGTACCGGTGCTGACACCGGCAAAATCGCCATCATTGAGTTCGCGAGTACCGCCCATCACTTGCGCCAGAGGGCTGGCATTTGCGGTAACAGGGTCGGGATCGGGATGCATGGCGGGGGTGCCCACCGGCTGGGGTTGTACAGTACGTACAAGCACTATCTCGCCACTACCTGCGGCCTGTACTGCGCTGCACACGCCCATCAAGGCGCTCAGGCTGCAAGCCATCAGCAGGTAACGGTTACCACGATATAAGTGCCCCATGACTGTGCTCCCTTTTCGACGCTGGCCCTAGCCAGCGTGATAAGGAAAGAGCATGAGCTGTGCCGCTTTTGAATTAACGTTGTAAAACAATAGCTGGCAGCGTGATGGCAATTCCGGTTGGGCCGAAGTGTAACGAGCGTGAGATAACAAGGAGCCGGTCAGCGCCTTTATCTGTTGGGCAGGCGCTATTTTTAGAGGCCGACAGGGCCTGTTTCATGCGCGTTACACTATTCGTGTTTATGGCGCAGGCCAGTGTTTTAGCGGTGTTGCGGGGTGGCGCATGTAACAGCAGCGGACATATTAAAAGTGCTGAATCCATTAAGTTGCTCGTTAATGAATTGCACTTTTTATTGGGCTATAACTTACTGACTAATACTTATTGAATAAGTTTCCTGAACGCTCATTAATTTATTGACCGCCTCACAGGCGTGTTGTTGTCGAGCCTGCCAATCGCCAGTGATGACTTGCAGGGGTTGGTGATGGTCTGTCAGCCATTGATGGCTGGCCCTGAAAAACGCCTGGCGTTCAACCAGTGAGGGTTGGCAACGTTGGCCGTCAGCGGTCCATTCCACATCGTCAGGGGACAACAGCAGATGCAGGTCGTAATCGCGCTTTAGCAATTCGGTTTCCAGCCAGTCCGGACAGTCGCCGAACAGCGTCTGGCTCCACAGGATGTTACTCAGCAAATGAGTATCCAGAATCAGCAGTTCGGGCAGTTTGGCACGTGCTTGGTCTTCCCATTCGAGCTGGCCGCGAGCGATCTGTGGAATATCCGCCAGGCAGGTGTCGCGAGGGTTTTGCTCGATAAAGTAGCGAACATATTCGCCCACCAGAATGCCGCCAAAACGCTCTTGGAGCAGCGCTGCCAGCCAACTTTTTCCGCTCGATTCAGGCCCTGCCAGTACGACCACCTTCATGTGCGTAGCGCCGGGTCGCGGCGCCAGTCACGCCAGCCTTGAATGGCAATGACGGTAAACAGCGCGTAAAGGCCGGCCGTGAGGTACAGATCCTGCCAGGCGAAAAAGCCGATATAGAGCACGTCGATCACACACCACAGCGCCCAGCATTGAAGGCGTTTTTGCGCCATCCACACTTGTGCGACCAGGCTGAAAGCGGTCAACGTGGCGTCAGGCCATGGGAAGCTGGAGTCCGTCCAATGGGCCATTGCAGCACCCAAAGCAACACTGCCTATGACGCCCATGGCGAGGCCGAAGAGCACGTGCAAGGCACTGAGTCGAGAAACAACGCGACCTTCATGTTGCGAGCCTGCACGGGTCCACTGCCACCAGCCATAGACTTGCAGCACGGCAAAAAACACCTGCAGGAGCATGCCTGAGTACAGTTTGATCTCGAAAAAAATCCAGCTGTACAGCAGCACCATCACCAGGCCAATGGGCCAGCACCAGGGGTTTTGTTTGACTGTTAACCAGACGGCGATGACGCCGAGTGCGGCGGCAAACAGTTCAAGCCCTGACATTGGGATTCCTTGGAAGAAAGTGAAGGGCGGGAATTGTACCTATTTGTGGGGGTTGTAGCTGCTAATAGGTGGGAGCGGGCTTGCTCGCGATGGCATCACTGGGTTCAACCTGACAGGCCGCAGCGTTTGCATCGCAGGCAAGCCAAGTCCCACAGGTATTGCGCCGACCCTGTGGCAGCGAGCAAAACGGCCTGTCGCGATCAACGCAAATGCAGCAGCACGTAATCATTCTTGTCGAATCGCCCACTCAGTGCCGGTGCAATGCTGCCCGGCTCGCTGCCCTGTAAAGCCTCATAGTCCTTTCTGTCCATCACGATCCAGGCCGGTGCGCGCAATGCTGTCAGCTCTGCAGGTGACTGGGTGAAAAGCGGCAGCAGATCCCGGTCCACGTTGACCATGAATTTGATCGCCTTGGCGTCTTTGCCCATGCCGTGCAGCACCACGGGTGCCGGGGCCTGATCGATCAGTTGCAGGGCTTTGAGGGTAAAGGTGCGCGTGTCATACAGAGTGCGCTCTGCCGGTTCAAAGACGGTGATATAGCTGCTCCACAGCGCCAGCACGGCACACGCCGCCAACCCTTGAGTACGCCACCGGGCTTTGAACAACAGGCCCAGGGCCAGAACCTGGAGAACCGCCAGGATGACGAAGGTAGCGGTCAAGGGCGGCAACTGCTCGCCAAAACGCTTGCCTGCAACGATCAGGCCGATGATCAGCAAGCCCGGCAGGAGCAAGAACAGCCCTTGAATAAAGCAACGTAAAACGCCAAACATCCGACCGCTCATGACTTGAAACGGATAAGCCGCAATGATCGCGGCCATAGGCAACATGGGCAGGAGGTAGCGGGCTTTTTTCGCTTGAGGAATCGACAGGCCGATCATGACCACCAGCGCGGCCGCCACACAGTATTTGACCAGTTGCAGCGACGGTCCCGACTGTTTTCGCCCGGCAATCAGGATTGCCACCAGCACCACCACGGCCAGCGGGTAAGCCAGGGCGTAGTTGCCCACGGAACTTGTGAAGTAATACAGCACGCTGCTTGCGCCTTCGGTGCCGTCCATGCGCCCGGTGACTTGCATGCGGATCACTTCGTGGACAAACGCCTCGCCACCACTGAGCCAGGCCAGCATCAGCAATGTGCCAATGCACGCGACCAACAACACCAGCGCTTGTAGCCCAACGCTGATCAGGCGTCGCCATTGGCCGCCAAGCAGGTAGTAACTGCACAGGATACCGGTGGGAATCACCAGGCCGATCGGGCCGCGAATGGCAAAGCCCAGCACCAGTAGAGCCAGTAGCCAGACATGTCGTCGTGGCGCCCCGAAGTTGTCGTGGGCGTAAGCCAGATAGAACGCGCTGAAACTGACGGCTGCCAGCATCTGGTCCAGGGAAACGGCCCGGGTTTCGGTCACGAAGGTCATGCTCAGCAACAACAGGGCCACGCTGACCAACGCCCAGAGTGTGGATCGCGGTGCAACCAGGCGATACATCAACGTCACCAGGGTTGCGCTGGCGATGGCCGTGGGCAGCCACGCCGTCAGGCTGGTCACTTTGCCAAAGGGCAGCGACAGCAACCAGGTGAACACGGTCGAGGTTGCGCTGTAGTCGGCGTAGGGCTGGCCATAGGTCGTCGGGAAAAAGCCGGGACCGTTGCGCAGCATTTCGTTGGCAAACATGACAAAGCGCGAATCAAAACCGATCGCCGCCTCTTGATGGTTGCCCAGAATAAACAGCACTAATGCGAGCGCGCCCAGTATCAGGGATTGCCTGCGTAGGGTGAGCAGGGCTGTGGGGGTGAAATCGGCAGGCATGTCGAGTCTCCTTGACTCCTCGGAGCACGCAAAAAAAACGCCGCCATTGTTACCAATGGCGGCGTGATCACATCATCAAATGGCTGTTGAGCCGTGGGAAACCGGCAAGTTGCACGATTCACCCCGTCCCATCGGGAAGTACTGCAAGCCGGTCTTGGCCAGACGCTCGCCGTCGTACAGGTTGCGCCCGTCAAAAATCACCGGGGTGTTCAGGCGCTGCTTGATCAGCTCAAAATCCGGAGCCTTGAATTGTTGCCACTCGGTACACACGATCAGCGCGTCGGCGCCGCTGAGGGTGGACTCCGGTGTACCCATCAGGCTCAGGCGTTCTTCATTGGCGTAAAGACGCTGGGTTTCCTGCATGGCTTCGGGGTCGAAGGCCCGTACATTGGCTCCGGCTGCCCACAAGGCTTCCATCAATACCCGGCTTGGCGCGTCGCGCATGTCGTCGGTGTTGGGTTTGAACGCAAGACCCCACAGGGCAAAGGTCTTGCCTTTGAGATCGCCCTTGAAGAACGCATTGATGCGATCGAACAGCTTGTGCTTCTGGCGTTCGTTGATGGCTTCAACCGCTTGCAACAGATCGCTTGAGCAATTGACCTGCTGGGCACTGTGGATCAGCGCGCGCATGTCCTTGGGGAAGCACGAACCGCCGTAGCCGCAGCCCGGATAGATAAAGTGGTAGCCGATACGGGTATCGGCACCGATGCCCAGGCGCACGGCTTCGATGTCGGCGCCCAGGTGCTCGGCCAGTTCTGCAATCTGGTTGATGAAGCTGATCTTGGTCGCAAGCATGCAGTTGGCGGCGTACTTGGTCAGTTCGGCGCTGCGCAGGTCCATGAAAATGATGCGGTCATGGTTGCGGTTGAACGGCGCGTAGAGGTCACGCATGACCTCGCGGACTTCTTCGCGGGCGCAGCCAATGATGATGCGATCCGGGCGGCGGCAATCGGTGACGGCCGAGCCCTCCTTGAGGAACTCCGGGTTGGACACCACGTCAAATTGCAATGTGCGCCCGGACAGGCCCAGGGCCTTGTTGATATGGGCGGTCAGTGCGTCACCGGTGCCGACGGGTACGGTGGATTTTTCGACCAGGATCAGCGGTTCTTCACGGTGGCGGGCAACCGCATCACCGACTGAAAACACCTGGCCCAGGTCAGCCGAACCGTCTTCGCTCGGGGGAGTGCCCACGGCGATAAACAGTACCTGACCGTGCTCAACGGCGAGTTTTTCATCGCTGGTAAAGCGCAGGCGTTTGCTTTCAATATTTTCACGCACCAGGCTCGAAAGCCCGGGTTCGAAAATGCTGACGTGACCTTGCTGCAGCAGCTCGACCTTTTTCTGGTCAATGTCCATGCAGATCACGTCGTGGCCGACTTCAGCCAGGACCGTCGCCTGCACCAGGCCTACATAGCCACTACCAAATACACTGATTTTCATGCGCAGTTCCTGGTACGTCGAGAGTTGATCGTAAGCACCCCAAGGATGACCAGTGTCACCCCCAGGGTTTTTGACAAAGTGAAGTGTTCATCGAAAATCGGCAGGCTTGCAGCGAGCAGGTACACCAAGGCGTAACTGACGCTCAACAACGAATACGCGCGACCCAGCGGCAAGTCGCGCAGGGCCAGCAGCCAGCAGAGCATCGACAGCGCATACGCCATGATCGCGGCAAACACCACCGCCAACGCCGGGAGCGATACATCGCCCTGACTGATTGCACCCACCCATTGAGCCGGCTGCGGCAAGCGGGTCATGCTCCAGCGCATGCCCAATTGGGCAGTGCTGACCAGCAATACGCTGCCCGAGGCAAAGGCAAATCCACGGCGCAGGTTCATGCTTGTTGTCCCAGCAAAATGACACCGGCAATCACCAGCCCCACCCCCAGCCAATGACGCCGGTCGATGGATTCTTTAAACAGGTAGCGGGCCACCAGGGTGATCAGCACAAAGTTCAGGCTGAGCATCGGGTAAGCAATCCCGACCTCAAGCCGTTGCAACACCAGCAACCACACCAGCAAACCCAGGCCAAGGCACAGCAAGGCCAGCCACAGCCAGGGGGAGCGCAGTTTTTGCGTCACCCCGGATTCAATCCCGCGCCAGCCTTCGACCGCATACTTCTGGGCGATCTGGCCGGCGCAGGTCAACAGGCACCCCAGTAGCAGCAGTGCCAGGGTCATGGAGCGATCTGCGGGAAAATCAGAATGACCATGTTGCCTTCCTGATAGCGCTTGGCATCTTTGGGCAAGTGGTCCATTTCATGGCTTTCATCGCTGTCCTTGACCCGCATGACTACGCCCACCGGGCCTTGGCGACGGGCGTCAGCCATCCACTGGCCAATCTCGGCCAGGCCGATGCTCTTGCCTTTGGCATCGTCATAGGTCAGGCCGTATTTGACTTCGCCCTGGGTGTTGTAGAGCGTCACGTCCGGGCGGCGAAGGCGCCATGCCAAGGCAGATGCCGCACCCAGGTCGTTGCTGAGCAAGGACTTGGCCTGGGACAACTCGTCCATGTGTTCAAGGACGAACTGGTCGGGCATTTTGTTGTGAATCACGCTGATCGGCATGGCCGCAGGCAGCGCGAGAACCAGAACACCCATTGCCACGGCAGGGGCGGCCCACATTTTCAAAGGTTTGGACAGCGTGAGCAGGCCGGTAACGATCCAGGTCAGCAGCACGAACACCAACAACGCCATGTGCTGCGGTTCATTGTCATAAAACGGCTTTTTGATCTGGAAATAGATCAGGGCCAGCAATGCCACGCCGCCCACCACCAGATTGAGCAGGCCGTTCAAGCGGATGGCACCGGTTTTGGCCTGCTCGACACGGGCAATCAGCGCGTGGCCCAGCAGCAGGGCCAGCGGCAACATGCACGGCATGATGTAAGTCGGCAGCTTGCCTTTGCTCAGGCTGAACAGGGCCAGCGGCAACAGCAGCCACATCAGCAGGAACACCACGCTGGCATGACGCTTGTTCTGCCAGGCATCCTTGAAGGTTGCAGGCAGCAGGGCTACCCAGGGCAGGCTGGAGACCACCATCAGCGGCAGATAGAACCACCATGGACGACCGTGCTGGGCATCTTCACCGGCAAAGCGGCGAATGTGCTCGTGCCAGAAGAAAAAATTCCAGTAATCGGGCTCCTGGGCGTGAACCGCAAGGATCCACGGCAGTGAAACCAAGGCTGCGACCAGCATGGCCACCAGGCCATATTTGACCAGTTCCAGAAAACGCTTTTGCCAGACCATGTAGGGCAGGGCGATCAGCACCGGCAGCAGCAGGGCCAAAAAGCCTTTGGTCATGAAGCCCATGCCACAGGCAAAGCCCAGCACGGCCCAGCTGATCAGACGATCACGGGTAGAGCTGCTGTCGACGGCAAACCACAAGGCCACCAGGCTCAGGTTGACCCAAAGCGTGAACTGCGGATCGAGGTTTGAATAACCCGCCTGGCCTGCGATCAAGCCAAACGTCATGTACACCAGGGCGCAGGCGAAGCTCTTGCGCGGGTCGTTCCACAGGCGGCGAGCCACGGCATAGGCCAGGAACACGCTCAGGCCGGTGGCGATGGCCGAGGCAATGCGCACGCCAAACAGGTTCTCGCCAAAAATGGCCTGGCCGATAGCGATCATCCAGTAGCCGGCAATCGGCTTCTCGAAGTAGCGCAAATCCATGAAGTGGGGAGTGATCCAGTTACCGTCGATCAGAATTTGCTGGCCGATTTGTGCGTAGCGCGTTTCATCGGGAATCCACAGGCCGTGGGTGCCCAGTGGTAACAGGTAAAACGCAATAAAGGCCAGGACCAGCAGGGGTAACGTCCAGCGCTGGGTCATGGCTTCTGTACTCCCAGCCAGCCTTCACGGCCTTCAAGCACGCCGCGGCTGAGTTGCCCGGCAGGCAGGCTGTCAATGTCGTTCGGAAGCAAGTCCCGCAGGGGCTGGAAATGAATATCGCGGGCACGAGCCTGCGCCAGCAATTGACGGAAGTCGTTTGCCATAAGAATCCCTTCTACTTCAGCATGGATGGTGTATGCATTCAGCTTTTGCGGGCTGAAGCGATCAAGAATGTATGAGTTGAAGTCGGCGGCACTCAGGTGCGGCCCGACCACTTCATCGAACGTCGGTAAATCCACAGGGATTTGCGGCGCGCCCAGTCTGCCGTCAGCCAATCGTGGCCGAAACAGACTGTGCCCGCGGCAATCACTGTTGTAACGAAAACCAAAGGTTTCCTTGGCCTGGACTACGCGTTCATCGGCACGCCACCCTGCGGCTGCCGAACACTCGACGGCCTGTCCGGTGATGTCGCTCAGGGTCTCGACACCACGGCGGATCTGCTCGATCAGTTGTGCCTGGCTCCAGCGCGCGGTGTTGGCTTGCCAGCCGTGGTGATCCCAGGCGTGCAGGCCGACCTCATGGCCAGCGGCCAGGGTCTGGCGCATCAAGTGCCCCAGATCCTTGCCGATAGGTTTGCCTGGCCAGGCGGTGCCGGCCAGCAAAATATCCCAGCCATACAGGCTGGCAGCCTTGGAGCGCATCATTTTCCAGAAAAACTGGGGCTTGATCAGCCGCCATAAATGGCGGCCCATGTTGTCCGGCCCCACGCTGAAAAAAAACGTGGCCTTGATCTGGGCTTCATCGAGCAGTTCGAGTAACTGTGGAACCCCCTCACGGGTTCCACGGTACGTGTCGACATCGATACGCAGTCCAGCTTGCATCAGCGTTTTTCCGCGATTTCTACCATGGCTTCACGCAGGAAGAAGTCCAGGGTCTTGCCAATGGTTTCACTCAGCTCGGTGGTCGGCGTCCAGTCGATAAGACGACGGGCGTTTTCAACACTTGGCTTGCGATGGCTGACGTCCTGGTAGCCAGTGCCGTAGAAAGACTGGCTTTCAACGTCGCGGAAACCTGCAAACGGAGGAAAGTTGGCGCGCAATGGGTGGGCTTCGAACTGACGCAGCAACTCTTCGCCCAGCTGACGAATGCTGGCTTCGTTGTCCGGGTTGCCGATGTTGATGATCTGGCCGTCGCACTTGCCATCTTTGTTGTCGATGATGCGGGCCAGGGCCTCGATACCGTCGGCAACGTCAGTGAAACAGCGTTTTTGTTCGCCGCCGTCCACCAGGCGGATCGGGGTACCTTCCACCAGGTGCAGGATCAGCTGGGTGATGGCGCGCGAGCTGCCAACACGTGCCGAGTCCAGACGGTCAAGGCGCGGGCCCATCCAGTTGAACGGACGGAACAGGGTGAACTTCAGGCCTTTGGTGCCGTAGGCCCAAATCACGCGGTCCAGCAGCTGCTTGGAAACCGAGTAGATCCAGCGCTGCTTGTTGATCGGGCCAACAATCAGGTTGGAGGTGTCTTCGTCGAAGTTCTTGTCCTGGCACATGCCATACACTTCGGACGTGGACGGGAAGATCACGCGCTTGTTGTACTTGACGCAGTAGCGCACCAGCTTGAGGTTTTCCTCGAAGTCCAGTTCGAATACGCGCAACGGGTTGCGGGTGTATTCGATTGGCGTGGCGATGGCCACCAGCGGCAGGACCACGTCGCACTTCTTGATGTGGTATTCGATCCACTCGGTGTGGATGCTGATGTCGCCTTCCACGAAGTGGAAGTTAGGGTGGCTGCGCAGGCGGTCGATGGCGTCGGAGCCAATGTCCAGGCCATACACTTCATAACGATCGTCTTGCAGCAGACGCTCGGACAGGTGGTTACCGATAAAGCCGTTAACCCCCAGGATCAGGACGCGGGTGCGGCGTGCCGGGCGACCGGACTCAGCACCACGCAGGCGCGAACCTTCGACCAGGCCCAGTTCACGGGCCAGTTGCGGGCCGCTCAGGTACAGGCCGTTGTCGTTGCGCTGACCGGCAGTGATGACCAGCGAGTCCTGGCCGCAGGCAATGCGCAGCGGTTCGCAGCTGATGACCTGGCCAGGTGCATGGCCCTGGTTGCCAGCTACCACTTCGGCGCCCCAGACAATCAGTTTGTGCTCGCCCACGGCGCAGAAGGCGCCCGGGTAAGGCTGGGTAACGGCACGCACCAGGTTGAACAGTTCTTCAGCCGGGCGAGTCCATTGCAGCAAGCCGTCAGCCGGGGTGCGGCGACCAAAATAAGTGGCTTTGGATTCGTCTTGCGGAGTTTCGGTGAGCTTGCCCTGTGGCAGCAGCGGCAAGGCCTCGGCCAGCAGTTGGGCGGCGGTTTCACGCAGCTTGGCGTGCAGGCTCAGTGCGGTATCCGAACGCTCGATGTTGATGCGTTGCTGGGCCAGGATATCGCCTGCATCAGCACGCTTGACCATGCGGTGCAGGGTGACGCCGGTTTCGGTTTCGCCGTTGACCAGCACCCAGTTGGCCGGTGCGCGACCACGGTAGCGCGGCAGCAACGAGCCATGCAGGTTGAAAGCACCTTTGCTGACGCTGGCCAGCAGTTCTTCGCCCAGCAGGTGGCGATAGTAGAACGAGAAGATGTAATCGGCGTTCAGCTTGCGGATGCGCTCGATCCACAGTGGGTGGTTGGCGTCTTCCGGCGCGTGAACCGGGATGCCTTTGCGGGCACACAGTTGGGCAACCGAGCCGTAAAAGTTATTTTCCTTGGGGTCGTCAGCATGGGTAAACACAGCAGCAATTTCGTAACCTGCATTGAGCAAGGCTTCAATGCCTGTGCAGCCAATATCGTGATAGGCGAAAACAACGGCTTTCAAACTCATGATTGGACCTGTGTCGAAGTAGAAGAAGTCGGGTTGCAAGTTGAAACTGAAGAAGTTGCCGGCTCGGCGCGAACGATTTTTTCAATGAAAAACCGTGGTCGAGCCCTAACATCGCTGTACATGCGGCCCAGGTATTCACCCAATAGGCCCATGCCGATAAATTGTCCGCCGGTGAATACAAACAGCACCGCGAACAGCACGAAAGTACCGTGGCCAGCCCAGGATGCGCCGAAGATCAGACGCAGCATGACCAGGGCGATGGCGAACAGGACGCCCAGTACCGCCATGCTGAAGCCGATAATGCTCAGCAGGCGCAAAGGTGTAGTGGTCATGCAGGTGATCAGGTCGAACATCAGGTTGATCAGGCGCATCGGACTGTACTTGGAGTCGCCGTGTTCGCGCTCGGCGTGCTCGACCAGCACTTCGGTGGTATGGCGGGCGAAGCTGTTGGCCAGAATGGGAATAAAGGTGCTGCGTTCGCAGCAAGCCAGCATCGCGTCGACGATGGAGCGGCGATAGGCGCGCAGCATGCAGCCGTAATCGCTCATGGCAACCCCGGTGGAGCGTTGCACGGCGAGGTTGATCACACGTGAAGGCCAGCGGCGCCAGGCGGAGTCCTGACGGTTGTTGCGCACAGTGCCGACCACGTCGTAACCCAGTGCTGCCTGCGCGACCAGGCGGGGGATTTCTTCCGGCGGGTTTTGCAGGTCGGCGTCGAGGGTGATCACCACATCGCCTTTGGAATGCTCAAAGCCGGCCATGATGGCGGCATGTTGCCCGTAGTTGCGGTTGAGGATAACGGCAACGACTGGGCTGCCTTCACGCTCGGCAGCGTCTTGCAGGATTTGCGCCGAATTGTCCCGACTGCCGTCATCGACCAGGACGATTTCGTAGGCCTGTGTCAACTGCGCGCAGGCTGCTTCAGTACGGCGCAACAGCTCGGGCAGGCTCTCTTCTTCGTTGTAGACCGGGATGACGATCGACACACACTGGATTGGGTAGGGTTTCAAAATATTCGTTCCAGTCAGTTTCAATGGCACAAGACGACATGTCTAAGTCGGCCTCACTCAGGCGCACTTCAAAAGCTGGCGCCCACTACGAGTAAAGCTCAATACTGGTAAAGGTAAAGTTGTTGAACTACGTTATCTACATGATTTCGCTTACAAACTATCGGATCTTTTCTGTTCTAGGAAGTGCATACGTTAAACGCACAATTGTGAAAAACCTATGAAAGTTAGATCAACAGGGCATGTTTTGAATCACTAGACAGGTGCTATTCAGGAATGGCGTTACACGCTTGAAGCCTCCATTTTTAGCGCGTAGTTACGTTTTTTGCGTGCAGTGGTTTATATCAGCAATTGTACGAAATTGAACAGCGCCCACTTGCAGTAACGATTCTGCCCCTCGTTTAAACCCATAAACGTCTGAGCGCCAACCTGCGGGCGTGTGACGTGCGTCACACCGGTTGGCGCTCAATAATGGCCTTTTAGTTCAGGCCCAGTTTGCCCCGCAGGGTCGACAAGTCTTCGGCCAGTGTATTGACAGGCCCCACCAGCGCTTTGCGATCGTTGTCCTTGACCTTGTCGTAGGTTTCGAAACCACCGTCGGCGGTTTTGTACTTGGCCAGAATGGTGTTTACCGTAGCGAAGTTTTTATCGACTTTGGCGGCAAACGCTTTGTCGTTCTGCGCGATTTGTGCACGGAACAAGTCGACTATCTTTTTCGCGCCGTCCACGTTGCCCTGGAAGTCATACAGGTCGGTGTGGCTGTAGCGATCTTCCTCGCCGGAAATCTTGGTGGCGGCCACTTCTTCCATCAGGGCCGCTGCGCCGCCAACGACCTTCTCCGGCGGGAAGGTCAACCCCGCCACACGGCTTTGCAGGTCTTTTACGTCCTTGTTAAGGCCATCAGCCAATTGGTCGAGGCCCTGGGTGCTGTTTTCGGAGAACAGGCTGTACTCGATGCGATGGAAGCCTGTGAAATCAGGCGCTTTAACGCCTTTTTCGTGATCGTCTACCCGGGAATCGATCGAAGCGTCGAGGTCGCTGAATAACTCGGCAATCGGTTCAATGGACTCGTAATACACGCGGGTCGGTGCATAGAGTTTTTTGGCCGTGGCCAGGTCCCCCTTTTTGACCGCATCGGTGAATGCTTGTGTGTTGCTGGCCAGTTCATCCAGTTGCTCGGTGACGTAAATCTTGTAGTCCGAAACAGGTTGAACCAAATCCAGCGGCGCGGTTGCGGCCAGTGCCGAGAGCGGGGTATGGAGCAACCCCAGGGCCAGGAGCAGTGCGAGCGGCGTCATCTTCATGGGACTTTTTCCGATTGGTTGAGGTTCAGGTACGGGCAGGCGGTGTGGCGGCATCGAGCAGCGAGCGGCCAATGAAATCCTGATCGTCGCGCACGCCCGGCAGGGTAAAGAAATAGCCGCCGCCAACAGGCTTGAGGTATTCCTCCAGGGGCTCACCGTTCAGGCGGGTTTGCACGGCGATAAAGCCCTGCTCCAGGTCGCGCTGGTAGCAGATAAAGAGCAGGCCCATGTCGAGCTGGCCGTTCTTGTTGACGCCATTGGAATAGTTGAATGGCCGGCGCAGGATCAGGCTATTGCGCGTTTGCGCGGTGCGCGGGTTGGCCAGGCGGATATGGGCGTCCATCCGGGTGACTTTGCCATGCGGGTCCTGGCTGTAATCAGGGACGTCGCTTTCGCGGGTGCCGTCCAGAGGGGCGCCACTGGCCTTGCTGCGACCAAAGATGCTTTCCTGTTCTTGCAGAGGGGTTCGGTCCCAGCGCTCGACGAAGTTGCGGATGATGCGCACCGCCTGATAGCTGCCGTTGACCGCCCACCGGGGTTCGTCGCTGCCGGGCTGGACCCAGACAATCCGGTTCATGGTCGTGTTGTCGTTGGAGTCGGGGTTGGCCGAACCGTCGCGAAAGCCCAGGAAGTTGCGCGCACTTTGAGCCGGTACACCGGGCCTGGCGGGCGCTTGGGGTGGAACAGTGCCTTCTTGCTTCCAGCGCACCAGAAGCAGGTCGGGGAGGTTTTTCACGATGTCACGCAGGGCGTGAATATTGGTGTCGGCCGTGTTGGCGCAAAACTGCAGGCTCAAGTCGCCGTGGCACTGCCCGGGCTCCAATGCATCGTTGGGAAAACCTTGCATGCGGCTCAAGCGCTTGGGCTTGACCTGGCTCAGGCCGAAACGCTCATCAAACAGGGACTCGCCAACCGATACGGTGACGGTCAAGTTGTCCGGGGTCACAACGGGGCCAAGAATGCCGGAGTCCACAGGTGGCAGCTTGGGGTCGACCTGGGGCACGGCGCCGCCCTTCATCAGGAAGGCAATGCGCTCATTCAGGGTGCGGAACAGGCGCTCAAGATCTTGCCGGTCAGTGGCCAGCACATCGAAGGCGACCAGCATGCCAGCAGCCGGGCGGGGAGTGACGATGCCATTTTGATGCTGGCCATGGAACCCGTGATGATCCAGGGTTCTGTCGCTGCTGGGGGCCTGAGTGACCTGTGCATCAGCCGCGTGGCCCGCAGCCAGGGCCGGACAGCTGAGGGCGCCACCGGCCAGGGCGGCACCGGCGACCCCCATGCCCATCAGGATGCGGCGGCGCTGCTGGTTAAAAGAGTTCGAGGTGTGTTCTGAATCGCTCATGTGCGTCTCGTCTGCAATGACAGGCCGCTAAGGCCAAGGGCGGGATCGATTCCATCGAGTGCGTCGGCCAGAACCTTGGCCTTTTTGCTGATCTGTTGGCGTTGTTCGGCACTGACTGTGTCGTAGCTGCGGTAGCCCCGGGGTGTGCTGAGGCCACTGAGCTGTGCTTCAAGCGAAGCGCTGGCAATGTCGATGCTGTGCTGCAGATCGGCATTTTTTTTGGTCAGTAGCGGACGCAGCAGGTCAACCACCTTGCGTGCAGCTTCAAGGTTGGCGGCAAAACCGTTGAGGTCGATGTGGCTGTAGCGTTCTTCCTCGCCGCTGTTGGCGCGGGTGTCCGCCAGAGTGTGGAGGGTGCGCGCAGCAATGCTGGCCAACTGTTCGGGCGGCAGTGATTGGGCCAATAACTGTTGCTTGAGTTGCACGGCATCGGTTTGCAGTTGTTGGGCTATCGGCGTGAGGCCCTGGGTGCTGCGCTGATCGAACAGGCCGTATTCCAGGCGATGGAAACCGGTGAAACCCGGGTCTTGCTCGCGTTTTTCGAAATAGTCGGCGCGGGCATTGATGGCGTTATCCAGTTCTGCCAGCCGCTGGGCTGCCGGGGCCAGCCGCTGATAAGCCTCGCGGGCGGGTATGTACAAAGCTTGCGCCTGCTCGAGATCACCGGCCGCAATGGCCAGGGACAGCGCGTCGACGGCCTTGATCATCGCGCTGCCCTGGCGGCTCAGGTAAACCCGGAACTCCGACAGGGGGCCAATAAAGGCCACCATTGAAGGTTGCGCATTGGCGCTGGCCTCGGACGCGGCGGTGGGCGTCACGTGCAGTGAGCCGCGGGGATTGCTGAGCAGGCCGCAGGTGATGGCGTAATCCCCCGGAGCCAGGGTCGCGTTAATCGCCTGGCTGAGGCCTGGGGCAATATTCTCACGCTCCTCGACGACCAGTACGCCGTCGAGGATCTCCCATTCAACCGCCCGCTCTGAGGCGTTGACAATACGAAAGCTATTAAAGCCAGCCGGTACGGTCAGCGCATTGGGTTCGCAACTGTGGGGGTGAATGGTGACCGTGACTTCGTTGTTGTGAACGCTGCGCTTGGCTGCAGCCAGTTGCGAGGCGTAGTAGAACAATCCGCCAGCCGCGATCATCACGATCACCGAGCCGGCCACCGCCCAGCGCAGTGCGCGAGGCGGTGTACCGCTTGCAGGGGTAGGCATGCTTGACCTTATGGGTGTGTTGCGGAGGAGGTGTGTGCAGCGTTTGCAGGCGCAGGCGGGCGAAAGAACATCGCTAGCGTCACTGCCAGATAAATCACATAGGCGGCCAATACGCTGACGGTTGGCGCATCCTGATAGCCGAGCATGCCCGCCAGCACCGAGCCAAGGGGGCCATCCATCGGCAGGCGAGTGCTGATATCGAACACGACGCCCTGCAGGTAATTCCATAGCCCGGCTTCATGTAGTGCTTGCACCGAGTTGGCCAGGATGCCCGCCGCAACCACCAGAATAAACAGGCCGGTCCAGCGGAAGAACAGGCCCAGGTTCAGACGCATGCTGCCGCTGTAAATGGCAAAACCGATACCGATGGCCAGGACCAGGCCAAGCAGGGCGCCCAGCGGTGCGGCAGGGCCTTCGCTTTGCTGGAATACGGCGAGCAGAAAAAACACGGTTTCAAGCCCTTCGCGGGCGACGGCAAAGAACACCATGGCGATTAGTGCGGTGACTTGATGTTTTGAGCCGGCCAGCGCCTGATCAAGTGACGTGTGCAGGGAGTGCTTGATGGAGCGCGCCACTTTGCGCATCCAGAACACCATCGAACTGAGAATGCCGACCGCAATCAGGCCTACGATGCCTTCGAACAACTCCTGTTGCTTCTGCGGGAATTCGGCACTCATGAGCTCCAGGCCACCACCCACCAGCAGCGACAGTGCCACTGCCAGGAAGACGCCGATCCACACGGCGGGCATCCACTGCCCGCGGCCTGTTTGCTTGAGATAACTGGCAATGATGCCGACGATAAGCGCGGCCTCAATCCCTTCGCGCAACATGATCAGAAATGGAACCAGCATGGGAAAAGCCCGCGTCACTAATTAGTTAGGGAGCTAATTTGTAACATGCTGGTACGTATTACCAAACAAGAATCGATTGCATTTGCTGAACGTTGGCTGAACGGAAAGCTGCATCGGGGCAATGGACTCAATGCATTGCTTCAAACAAATCCGGTCGCCTGTATCGCGAGCAAGCCCGCTCCCACAAGGAGCGCAAAGCTGTGGGAGCGGGCTTGCTCGCGATGGTATCGATGCGGTGATTCAGCAGAGCTGGCTCATCAGCATCATCATGGCTTTTTCGCCTCGTCGACTTTTGGTTCTGATTGCACGATATGCGCTTTCATGGTTTCAAGTGCCGTCTCGGCGGTCATTGCTCTGAGTGTCAGAGCGGCTGTGACTTCTTGTGACTGGCTATGCGCCTGCTTCAAGCCTTCGCTTTCCTGGGTAGCCACCCGCAAGCGCTCCTGGAGCAGGGTGCATTCGTTTTGCAGCTGGCTCAGTTGGCCAGTCAATTGCCCGTTGAGGTTGCTCAACTTGTGCTGCTGGTCATTGGCCTGGTTCAGTTCTTTGTTCAGGGCGCGGCTCTCGCTCAATACACGCTCGTTGTCACGATGCAGTTGGGTGATTTCATCCTGACGTACCAGCGCGCTCTGTTGGGCCTGGCGCAGTTCCATTTGTACCTGCTGCAATTGTCCCTCATGGCGACGCTGATCCTGCTCCCGTTGTTCCTTGACGGCGCTGCGGTAGTGCTCAAGGGCATCGCGGGCGTGCAGGTGCTTTTCTTCCAGTGAGCGGATTTGTTCGTCACGGTCCGTGAGGCGCAGCTCAAAGTCACTGCACGCCTGATTCAGGGCGGCGTTGCGGGTTTGTTCGGTTTGCAGCATGGAGCGGATGGCTTCGAGGTTGGCGCTTTCCTGGCTCAGTGCCGTGCCTTGTATCTCAAGGCGTTGCTCAAGCTGTGCCTGAGCGTCTTGCGCCTCGCTCAGTTGCTCGCGCAACTCGATTTTCAGCTGTTCGTAATGAGCCTGGGCGCGGTCGATCGGCTCTTGCGCCTGCTCCTGCAGGCGCTGGGCGAGGCGGGCTACCAGCTCGGTCAGTTCGTCACCGATCTGTTCCTGAGGTGCGCCGCGACGTGAGTCGACCTCGTCCAGCTCTTTTAGATAGCGATGGATCGTGGTTTTCGATCCGGTATTACCCATCTCGATACGTACAGCATCAATGCTCGGGTGTTCGCCGCGGGCCAGGATCGCCGTGCGTGCAATTTGGACTACCGCTTTGTTTACGCCGCCACGGGCCATGGCTTTCTCCTACGATTTTGTACTGTGGTATGTATCATGTAATTACATACTATATTAACGATTAAATTTTGTCTTTATTTACGATTTAAGACGCGGGATATACTGGTATTATCACGTGCTAGAGCCTTTAAACAGCATTTTTGGCTCGTTTTCAGTACGCCAATCAAGAGAACTGCCCATGAGCGAGCTGGATCGCTACTTAAACGCCGCCACCCGCGACAACACCCGCCGTAGCTATCGGGCTGCCATCGAGCATTTCGAAGTGACCTGGGGCGGTTTCCTTCCGGCCACCAGCGACAGCGTGGCGCGCTATCTGGTGGCCCACGCTGGACAGCTGTCTATCAACACCTTGAAGCTGCGTCTGTCGGCGATTGCGCAATGGCACAACAGTCAGGGGTTTGCCGATCCGACCAAGGCCCCGGTCGTGCGCAAGGTGTTCAAGGGCATCCGTGCATTGCATCCGGCACAGGAGAAGCAGGCCGAACCGCTGCAGTTGCAGCATCTGGAGCAGGTGGTCGACTGGCTCGAAGGCGAAGCGCAGGCAGCGCAAGCCAGCGCGGATCAGCCAGGGCTGTTGCGGGCCAGGCGTGATGCCGCCCTGATTCTGCTGGGGTTCTGGCGCGGGTTTCGCAGCGATGAGCTATGTCGTTTGCAGGTCGAGCACGTACAAGCGGTCCCGGGCGCGGGCATTACGCTGTATCTGCCCCGCAGCAAGAGCGACCGCGACAACCTGGGTAAAACATTCCAGACCCCGGCGCTACAGCGACTGTGTCCGGTGCGGGCCTATATCGAGTGGCTCAATACGGCCGCGCTGGTGCGTGGCCCTGTGTTCCGCGGGATCGACCGCTGGGGCAACCTGGGCGAGGAGGGGCTGCACGCCAACAGCGTGATCCCGCTTCTGCGCCAGGCGCTGGAGCGAGCCGGCATTGCTGCCGAGCAATACACCAGTCACTCGCTGCGTCGCGGTTTTGCAACATGGGCCCATCAAAGTGGTTGGGATTTGAAGTCGCTGATGAATTACGTCGGCTGGAAGGACGTCAAGTCAGCCATGCGCTATGTTGAAGCGAGCCCGTTTACCGGGATGAGCCTCACCGCTGAAAAGCCTGTTGGCAACTGATCGAAGTCAACTTGAAAGCCGACCCGATGGCCCATAGTTGAATAGGGACTTGGGGTATTAGCTTTCTTCTATCTATAGCGTCACTTGATAGCTAAAACCAATCGGCAGCATCAGCTTTGCCAATGAGCCAGATGCGAAATGTGTTGTTAGGATTCACCTCATCAACTTTTCAACCCTGACGGAGAGTCAACGATGCCTATCATCAACAGCCAAGTAAAACCGTTCAAAGCAACTGCCTACAAAAACGGCAGCTTCGTGGAAGTGTCGGACGCTGACCTGAAAGGCAAGTGGTCTGTCGTGTTCTTCTACCCAGCCGACTTCACCTTCGTTTGCCCAACCGAACTGGAAGACCTGGCTGACAACTACGAAGAGTTCAAGAAACTCGGCGTGGAAATCTACAGCGTGTCGACTGACACCCACTTTGCCCATGCTGCCTGGCACAACACTTCGCCAGCCATCGGCAAAATCCAGTACACCATGATCGGCGATCCTACGCTGACCATCTCCCGCAACTTCGACGTGCTGATCGAAGAAGCTGGCCTGGCTGACCGCGGTACTTTCGTGATCAACCCGGAAGGTCAGATCAAGATCGTTGAGCTGAACGACGGCGGCGTTGGTCGTGATGCCTCCGAGCTGCTGCGCAAAATCAAGGCTGCTCAGTACGTCGCAGCTCACCCAGGTGAAGTTTGCCCGGCCAAATGGAAAGAAGGTGAGTCCACCTTGGCTCCATCCCTTGACCTGGTCGGCAAGATCTAAGTCTGTGAAGCACCCAAGGGCGGTGAACCGCACCTAAGTAGTCAGCAGCATCGCCCTCAAAACGCCCGGGCGACATTCGCTCGGGCGTTTTTTTTTACAGAATCAATATTCAAAGGAGATCGCCCGTATGTTGGACGCCAATCTAAAAGCACAGTTGAAGTCATACCTGGAGCGGGTCACACAGCCGATCGAGATTGTCGCTTCTCTCGACGACGGTGCGAAATCCCGTGAAATGCACGACCTGTTAAAAGAAATCGCCAGTCTTTCCAGCATGATCACCCTGCTGGACAACGGTAACGATGCGCGCAAGCCTTCGTTCTCGCTGAACCGCCCCGGCGGCGATATCAGCCTGCGTTTTGCAGGTATCCCGATGGGCCACGAATTTACTTCGCTGGTGCTGGCCTTGCTGCAAGTAGGCGGCCACCCATCGAAAGCCAGTAGCGACGTGATTGAACAGATTCGCTCCCTTAAAGGCGAGTTCAACTTCGAAACCTATTTCTCGCTGTCTTGCCAGAACTGCCCTGACGTTGTGCAGGCTCTGAACTTGATGGCAGTGCTCAACCCGAACATTCGCCACGTGGCGATCGACGGCGCCTTGTTCCAGGACGAAGTCACCGAACGTCAGGTGATGGCGGTGCCAAGCGTTTACCTGAACGGAGTGAACTTCGGTCAGGGTCGCATGGGCCTGGAAGAGATTCTCGGCAAACTGGACACCAGTGCCGTTGAGCGTCAGGCCGAAAAAATCAGCGCCAAAGAAGCCTTTGACGTGCTGGTGATCGGCGGTGGTCCGGCCGGTGCTGCTGCAGCGATCTATGCTGCGCGTAAAGGCATACGTACCGGTGTTGCGGCCGAGCGCTTTGGGGGGCAGGTGCTGGACACCATGGCCATCGAGAACTTTATCTCGGTTCAGGAAACTGAAGGACCAAAACTTGCCACTGCACTTGAGGAACACGTCAAGCAATACGACGTCGACATCATGAACCTGCAGCGTGCAGACAAATTGATCGCCGGCAAGGCGGGCGAGTTGCACGAAGTGAAATTTGCCAGCGGTGCATCGCTAAAAGCCAAGACCGTGATTCTGGCCACCGGTGCCCGCTGGCGTGAAATGAACGTGCCGGGTGAGCAGCAATACCGCAGTCGAGGTGTTGCTTACTGCCCGCACTGTGATGGCCCGTTGTTCAAGGGCAAGCGTGTTGCAGTCATCGGCGGCGGTAACTCGGGCGTCGAAGCAGCCATCGACCTGGCAGGCATCGTTGCTCATGTGACCCTGCTTGAGTTCGATACCACATTGCGCGCCGATGCGGTATTGCAGCGCAAGTTGCACAGCCTGCCCAACGTAAAGGTCATCACCAATGCCCAGACCACCGAGGTAACGGGTGACGGGCAGAAAGTGAACGGTCTGCTTTACAAGGATCGTCAGTCGGGTGAAGTGCATGCCGTGGAACTTGAAGGCATCTTTGTACAAATTGGTTTGTTGCCTAACACCGATTGGCTCAAAGGTACTGTAGAGCTTTCGCCCCGTGGTGAGATCGTGGTCGATGCTCGTGGTGAAACGTCCATCCCCGGTATTTTCGCAGCCGGTGACGTGACCACCGTACCGTACAAGCAGATCGTGATCGCGGTAGGCGAGGGCGCCAAGGCTTCCCTGAGTGCGTTCGATCACTTGATCCGCTCTTCTGCGCCGCAATAAGCGGCCTGAAACAAAAAACCCATGAGCGATCATGGGTTTTTTTTTGAGTCCGATATTTACATCGGTTGTGGCTGGATGATCTCGACCCAGTAACCGTCCGGATCTTTAACGAATGCCAGGGATTTCATGCGGCCATCGTTCAGACGTTTCTGAAAGTCCACGCCCAAGTCTTCAAAGCGCTCACAGGCGGCGCGGATATCCGGCACCGAAATACAGATATGGCCGAAACCGCGCGGATCGGTGTTGCCATTGTGGTAGACGACGCTGTCGTCGGTTTCCGAGCCGTGGTTGTGGGTCAGTTCCAGGATGCCGGGAATGGACTTCATCCACAGCGTACGCGCAGCGTCGTCCGCGGGGATCTGTGCCTTGTCGACCAGCGCCAGAAAATACAGGCTGAATTCGGCTTCAGGAAAGTCACGCTTTTCAACCAGTGAAAAACCCAGTACGCGGGTATAAAAATCGAGGGACTTCTCGATGTTTTTGACGCGCAGCATGGTGTGGTTGAACACGAAGTTATGGGTAGCGCTATCTGGTTGGCCAGTGACGCCAGGGATGTTGTTCAGGTCTTGCAGGCTCATGAACCCTCCGAAAATGATGCATAGGTGATCGGTCGCTACGATGAGCGTGATGAGGGAATGATACGGAAAGTGAAGTCTTGCGCCAAACCTGTTTTAGGGGAAAAGGGCTGTCTGTACGAGGGGTTGGGGGTAGTGGGAGGCAAATTCCAGGCAAAAAGAAGCCCGCCGAAGCGGGCATGGGGCGCTAGTCCTTTAGCAGCCTCTATCCTGTGACCCGCCATGTGAAAAATTTGTGAAGCATCTTCCCCTCCCGTCCTTTTCGGTCCTGTGGGTCGCAAAATACGACTTTTCCTACACCGCAATTGACTCGGGCTGTTTTTTACTCGGGGCGTTCGGTAAAACACATGCGTGTACTTGAGCGGATCGCTGGCAGGAGCCCGCCAAGAAGCGACGTTGAAGTTTTAATGATGGACTAAAAATAACGTAACTCTGCGACGCACGATAATGTGAGTCCTTCATCATAAAGTTGAGCCCTTTATAATGAAGGAGGGGCTCAGAACGATTAACTCAGGTACAAAAAAGCCCTGCCGGGGCAGGGCGTGATTTGCAGGTGGGCTTTACGCACGAAGCCAGGTATCTACCGTTGCTGCACCATACTCTTCTTTCCAGGCTTTCAAGCCACGATGGTTGCCGCCTTTGGTTTCGATAAGTTCGCCGGTATGGGGGTTTTGGTACACCTTGAGCACTCGGGCCTTGCGCTGTTTAGGGGCTGATGCGCCCTTTGAAGCAGAAGGGTTTGGGTCAAGGATGGCGATGATGTCCCGAAGGTTTTTGCCATAGGTTTTCATCAAGCCTTGAAGCTTTTCTTCGAACTCGATTTCCTTTTTAAGTCCGGCATCATTTTTCAAGGCTTCCAATTGGGCCAGCTGTTCTTGTAGCGCTTTTTCAGCAGCGCGAAACTCAGCAAGTCTAGACAAAGTCATTACTCCATTCGTAGGTTCGGTGCGATGAAACCGAAGCGAATTAATGATGTTTGGAATGCACAAGATTTGCAGGACGAACCCTCGAGGATTTGATCCCGGGGAACGCATCCACTGATGCAGACAATTAAAAGTTCGTATTCGGACAAAAAAAATTGTAGTTGCTAATTCCTACGCTGCCAAGTGCTATAAGCGTGCTGTTTGAAAAAGTTTCAAACAGCACGCTTATTTATTAAGTGGGGGTTAAGCGTGCCTGTAAAGCCTCGATGAACTCGGCCGGCGGCATGGGGCGCGCAAACAGGTAGCCTTGTAAAAAATCAACGCCTTGAGCGGCCAGGTACTCGCTTTGTTCTTCTGTTTCAATGCCTTCTGCGACAATCCCCAAGTCCAGCTTCGCACTCAACTCAATGATGCTGTCAAGAATATGTCTGGACAGGGCATCTACCCCAATCAAGGCGACAAAGCTCTGGTCAATCTTCAAGTAATCAACGTTGAACTCGCGCAAATAACTCAGGCTTGAATGGCCGGTGCCAAAGTCATCAATGGCAATCATGACGCCCAGGGTGTGCAATTGACTGAACAGCTGATGGGTAGTGGGGGTGGGGACGATTAACTCGCGCTCGGTGAGTTCCAGGACAAGGTTGATGTGCCCCGGCGGGAAAGCATCCAGAAAGCGTCGGCAGTCTTCAACCAGCTCAAGGTTCTGGCAATGGTGGGCTGAAATGTTGAAGGCTATATGGAAACCGGGCTCCATGTGGCTGGAGTGGGGGGCAAGCAGCTGTGATGTTTGCTCCATCAGCGAGCGCGTCATCGGCACAATCAAGCCCGAGTGTTCTGCAAAAGGGATAAACAGGTCCGGACGAACCAGCCCCTCTTTAGGATGTTGCCAGCGCATCAATACTTCGGCACCGGCCCATTGTTTGGTATCACCCCGTACGACGGGTTGGAAGTAAGGAATGAACTCGGCCGCCTCCAGGCCACGGCACATTTCACTGGAGGGTGAAGACGAGCGTTTTTGAAGCCTGTTAACCGTCAAGGCTGAAACAGCGCCCAGAAAGATCAATAAACCCAAAAAACCAGGGTATTCAACA
Organism: Pseudomonas sp. NKUCC02_KPG; assembly: GCF_019345465.1. GTDB lineage: Bacteria > Pseudomonadota > Gammaproteobacteria > Pseudomonadales > Pseudomonadaceae > Aquipseudomonas. Next base: position 57,930 of record NZ_JAHKRC010000010.1, on the reverse strand, counting down.
ATCACATGTCGCCAGACTTCGCCCTTGTTAAAGCCGGCGATAACGCCATAGGGATACTCGGATGAAGGCACTGAAGTTTGCGCCACAGGCAAATGGGGAGGCGGTGTATTACGTACCTGGCCATAGCGATCGATCCAGGCGTTACCCACGACAATTAATAAATTGGTCTTATGATTGATCAGTCCCAGTACGTTGACCAGGTGAAAGCCGTACAGGCTGATCAATACCCCACGCTTGTCCTTGTTTTGGCGGTAAACCAGTACAGGATCATTGGGCGTAACCATGGTGCCGGGCATCAGCCATAGAACGCCGCCTGCATAGTTGGCAGGGTTCACCGCTTCCTTGTAATTGCCAAACAAGGACGTGCAGTAGATCTGGTTGTCCCACACCAGATTGACGGAGCGTACAAAAGGGCGGCGCGTCACCTGTTCGCGCAGGGCCAGTTCAACCTGAGGGCAATCCTGGCCCGCCAACGGCAATACGACATCGGCGGCAAGCATTGCATTTTCCAGCATCAAATCAAATTGACGTACTGCTTCCTGGGCGGTTTGAGTGGCCTCAAGTTTCAGTGAGCGGTTGGCCTGCCAAACTATAATCAAGACACCCAGCACAACAGGTAACAGTCCGCTGAGCACAGTCAACGCGTAACGGTCAGTCCATTTACGGCTCATTTTTGAGGTGAGTGGCATTCAAAATCCTGCTAACACAGAGGTGGGGCTTGGGTGCACGCGACAGAACAGTAAGAAAAGCGTAGCAGTGCATGCGGGCAATTTTACAATGGGTAGGACAAATAAGATTACGCCATGTAGAATCGGCTTACGCATACAAGAATAACGACTTCTGAAAGCAGAAGCCCTACCGCGTAAGAGATGGATCGAAATGAAGCGATTCGGGTTCCAGTTGATCTACGGTGATTTCCTTGCGCGCAGTGTGCGCGGGATCTCCTGCGCGCCGCCAGCCAGCCTCAGCATTCTTAGCATATAACCCCTGTTAATTCTAAAAATGACCATGATGAGGCGCCTAAAATGGCTGATCTATACGAAAACCCAATGGGCCTGATGGGCTTTGAGTTCATCGAATTCGCGTCCCCTGTACCCAATACCCTTGAACCTGTGTTTGAAATCATGGGTTTCACCAAGGTGGCGACCCACCGTTCCAAAGATGTGCACCTGTATCGCCAGGGCGATATCAACCTGATCCTCAACAACGAGCCCAATAGTGTCGCGTCCTACTTCGCGGCCGAGCACGGTCCGTCGGTATGCGGGATGGCGTTTCGGGTGCGCAATGCACAGCAAGCCTATACCCGTGCACTTGAATTGGGGGCTCAGCCGGTGCATATCCCTACCGGCCCGATGGAACTGAACCTGCCTGCAATCAAAGGCATTGGTGGCGCTCCGTTGTACCTGATCGACCGCTATGGCGAAGGCAACTCGATTTACGACATCGACTTTGTGTTCATCGAAGGCGTAGACCGTCATCCGGTCGGCGCGGGCCTGAAGATCATCGATCACCTGACCCATAACGTGTACCGCGGCCGCATGGCTTATTGGGCCAACTTCTACGAGAAGCTGTTCAACTTCCGCGAAATCCGTTATTTCGACATCAAGGGCGAATACACCGGACTGACCTCCAAGGCCATGACCGCGCCAGATGGCATGATTCGCATCCCGTTGAACGAAGAGTCGTCCAAAGGTGCGGGTCAGATCGAAGAGTTCCTGATGCAGTTCAACGGTGAGGGCATTCAGCACGTTGCCTTCCTCAGTGATGACCTGATCAAGACCTGGGACGCACTGAAGAAAATTGGCATGCGCTTCATGACCGCACCGCCAGAGACCTACTACGAAATGCTTGAAGGCCGCCTGCCGAACCACGGTGAACCGGTTGAAGAGCTTCAATCGCGGGGCATCTTGCTGGACGGTTCTTCGGATTCGGGTGACAAGCGCCTGCTGCTGCAGATCTTCTCTGAAACCCTGATGGGGCCGGTGTTCTTCGAGTTCATCCAGCGCAAGGGCGATGACGGCTTTGGCGAAGGCAACTTCAAGGCACTGTTTGAGTCCATCGAACGCGACCAGGTGCGTCGTGGTGTGCTGACTGCAGACTGATACGCCTCATGCCCGCTTCCACATGGCGCGTTCCTGTGGGAGCCGGGCTTGCCCGCGATAGCATCGCCTGCAAGCCTGCTGCCGCCATTCCCTCCCTAGAACAACCCCGCCGCAATATTGATCGTAAACCCAAGCACTGCCGTGTTGAACAAAAAGCCCAGTAATGAGTGAGCCAATACCGCTTTGCGCATTTCGCGGGTGGCGATGCTCACGTCGGCTGTCTGCACCGCAACGTTGAGGGTGAACGAGAAATACAGAAAATCCCAGTAGTCCGGGTCCAGCAATCCCTCCGGGAAGCGCAGCGCCGGCTCCGGCCCTTCGTTGTTATAGAACAGTCGCGCGTAATGCAGGCTGAAAATTACTCCGATCATCAGCCACGAACCCACCACCGTCAGCCCGGTAAAACCGTAATGAATCAGGCGATCGGTGTCGCTGGCAATGGTGCCCGACAACTCAAGGGTGACGGCCGCCAGGCTGGCGATTGCAGCAATGCACACGGTAAAGAGCACCATGCTGGCATTTTCATCTTCGACTTCAGCCGTGCTTTTGACGTCACAGGCCCTGGAGTGGATCACCAGCCATAACGTAAAGGCCAGATACAGCCACACAGCGCTGTTCCAGCCCAGCAGGAATTTGGTGGTCACGGTAGCGGCAGGAGCAAAAATGCCAACGGCCAGCCCGACCAGAGTGGCGGCGGTCAAGCGGGGGTGAGTGCGTGCAAGGTGCGACATAAACTATCCCTGTTATTGAGTTTACAAGCACCTTAGCACGCACTGCCGGGGGTTAACCCTGGCGAGGTTTGCTTCTTGCCAGCTTCATCACCACCACGAAGAACACCGGTACAAACACCACGGCCAGAGTTGCGACGATCATGCCGCCGATCACCCCTGTGCCGATGGCCTGCTGACTCGCGGAACTGGCGCCGGTGGCGAGTGCCAATGGCACCACCCCAAGGATGAACGCCAGTGACGTCATCACAATCGGGCGCAGCCGCAAGCGGGCTGCTTGCACGGTAGCGTCCACCAGGTCATGCCCCTCGTCGTACAGGGTCTTGGCAAACTCGATGATCAAAATGGCGTTCTTTGCCGACAGCCCGATAATGGTGATCAGGCCCACTTTGAAGAACACGTCGTTGGGCATTCCGCGCAACGTGACCGCCAGCACCGCACCCAGCACGCCCAATGGCACGACCAGCAGAACAGCGGTCGGGATCGACCAGCTTTCGTACAGTGCAGCCAGGCACAGGAAAACGATCAGCAGCGACAAGGCCAGCAGGATCGGTGCTTGAGCCCCGGACACCTGTTCTTGCAACGATAACCCTGTCCACTCCAGGCCCAGGCCTGCCGGGAGCTGGCTGACCAGGCGCTCTATTTCAGCCATCGCCTCGCCGGTGCTGTGCCCTGGGGCCGATTCGCCGGAAATGCTGATCGCCGGGTAACCGTTATAGCGCGTCAGCTGGGACGGGCCCTGTATCCAGCGGGCTTCGACAAAGGCCGAAAGCGGCACCATCTTGCCCTGGTCGTTACGCACATTCATTTTCAGCAAGTCTTCGATCTGGCTGCGCTGATCACCTTCAGCCTGAACCACTACCCGTTGCATGCGGCCCTGATTCGGGAAGTCGTTGACATAGGCCGAGCCCACCGCCGTTGACAACACGGCGCCGATGTCGGCAAAGGAAATGCCCAGCGCATTGGCGCGTTTACGATCGACCTCAAGCTGCACCTGCGGGCTTTCTGCCAGTGCTTCTTCACGCACATTGGCCAGCACAGGGCTTTTGGCTGCCAGTTCCAGCAACTCGCTGCGGGCTTGCATCAGTCTGTCATAGCCAACACCGCCACGGTCTTGCAAGCGGAACTCAAAACCGCTGGAGGTCCCCAGGCCACTGACCGGAGGTGGAAGGATGGCAAAGGCCACCGCGTCCTTGAGCTCGCTGAAAGCGCCGTTCGCCCGGTCAGCGATTGCGGATGCAGAGTCCTGGGCGCCACGTACCGACCAGTCCTTGAGGGTGGTAAAGGCCAGCGCTGCGTTCTGGCCGCTACCCGAGAAGCTGAAACCCAGGATCATCGTGGTGTTACCCACCCCGGGCTCGCTGGCGTTGTGTGCCTCAATCTGCTCGGCCACCTTGATCGTGCGGCTCTGGCTGGCGCCTGGCGGCAGTTGAATGTCAGTGATGGTGTAGCCCTGGTCCTCGACAGGCAAGAAGGAGGAGGGCAGGCGTGCAAAGCACACCACCAGAATCACCAGCAAGGCACCGTAGACCAGCAGGTAGCGTGTGCTGCGCTTGATCAGATGCACCACCCAGTGTTCGTAACCTTGTGACAGGCGCTCGAACTTCCGGTTGAACCAGCCAAAGAAACCGCCCTTGGCGTGATGCTCTCCCTTGGCGATCGGCTTGAGCAAAGTTGCACACAGGGCCGGGGTCAGGGACAGGGCCAAAAATGCCGAGAACAGAATCGAAGTCGCCATCGACAGCGAGAACTGCTGGTAAATCACCCCGACGGATCCAGGCATGAACGCCATTGGAATAAACACGGCCACCAGCACCAGGGTGATGCCCACAATCGCGCCGCTGATCTGGGTCATCGCCTTGCGGGTCGCTTCTCGCGGCGAAAGCCCTTCGCTGACCATGATCCGCTCGACGTTCTCGACCACCACAATGGCATCGTCCACCAGAATCCCGATGGCCAGCACCATGCCGAACATGGTCAGCACGTTGATTGAAAAGCCCAGCGCCAGCATCGTGGCGAACGTTCCCATCAGTGCCACCGGCACCACCAGGGTCGGGATCAGTGTGTAGCGAATGTTCTGCAGGAACAGGTACATCACGGCAAATACCAGCACCATAGCCTCGACCAGGGTGTAGATAACCTTGGTGATCGAGACTTTGACAAACGGCGTGGTGTCATACGGGATGGTGTATTCCACACCGGCCGGGAAGTAGCGGCTCAGATCATCCATCTTGGCGCGAATCAGGTTGCCCGTATTCAGGGCGTTGGCCTCCGGTGCCAGTTTCACGCTGAAAGCGCTGGCTGACTTGCCGTTCAGCCGGGTGCCGTACTGGTACTCCTGGCTGCCGATTTCGACCCGGGCCACATCGCTGATGCGTACCGTGGAGCCGTCCGGGTTGGCACGCAGCACAATATCGCCAAACTCTTGCGGGGTTGATAGCTGGCCCTTGACCAGTACTGTTGCGGTGATTTCCTGGGTGGAGCGCCCCGGCAGATCGCCGATGCTGCCCGCGGAAACCTGTGCATTTTGACTGGCAATCGCCTGGTTGACGTCGGCCGGGGTCAGGTTGAAGCCGATCAGTTTTTGCGGATCGATCCAGATGCGCATGGCACGTTCGGCACCATACAGCTGGGCCTTGCCGACGCCGTCGATGCGCTTGACTTCGTTCATCACGTTGCGCGCAAGGTAATCGCTGAGGGCGACCTCATCCAGCGCGCTGGTGCTGTCGGCGGTCAGTGTCACCAGCATCAGGAAACCCGAGGAGATTTTCTCGACCTGCAGGCCTTGCTGGATAACCGCCTGGGGCAGGCGCGACTCCACCGCTTTAAGACGGTTCTGTACATCGACCTGCGCCATCTCCGGATCGGTGCCGGGTTTGAATGTGGCGGTGATGCTGGCGCTGCCCAGGCTGCTCTGGGATTCGAAATACAGCAAGCCATCGGTGCCGTTGAGCTCCTGCTCAATCAGGCTGACGACGCTTTCGTCCAGGGTTTGGGCCGAGGCGCCGGGGTAAATGGCGTAAACCTCGACTTGGGGCGGCGCCACGTCGGGATATTTGGCTACTGGCAACTGCGGGATGGCCAAAGCCCCCGCCAGCAGAATGAACAACGCAACGACCCAGGCAAAGACCGGGCGGTCGATAAAAAACTGCGGCATGCTCACCGATCCGTGGAGTGTGCGAGAGGGAGTGTGGGGTCATCGATTTGTACCTGCTCACCCGGGCGGGCGTGCTGCAGGCCTTCAGTGACGATGCGGTCACCGGCCTTCAGGCCGGAGGTCACGGCCCAGCGATCATTTTGCGCACTGCCCAGTTGAACCGCCTGCAGGTGCACGCGGTTATCGGCATCGACCAGCAGCACCTGGGCGATCCCTGCGCTGTCACGCATGATTGCCCGCTGCGGCACGCTGATGCCTTCCTTTTTGAACGCCTGCTCCAGTCGAACCCGCACAAAACTGCCTGGCAAAAGATCGTAGTCAGGATTCGGGAACTCGCTGCGCAGAATGATTTGTCCGGTGCTCGGGTCAACCGTCACATCGGTGAACAGCAGTTTGCCCGGCAACGGATAAAGGCTGCCGTTGTCCCGAATCAATGTGGCCTTTGCCTGTTGCTTGCCGACTTGCTGCAGCTCCCCGGCGCGGAATGCTTCGCGCAGGTTGTCCAGATCGCGGGTGGACTGCGTCAGGTCGACATGAATCGGATTGAGTTGCTGGATACGGGCCAGCGGCGTGACTTCACCCTGGCCGACCAGAGCGCCTTCCGTGACCAGTGCACGGCCAATGCGCCCCGAGATGGGTGCTGTAACGGTGGCATAACCCAGGTTCAGCCTGGCGCGCTGAAGCGCAGCCTGATTGGCGGCCACATCGGCATTGGCCTGCTGTGCCGCAGCGCGCGCATTGTCATGGTCCTGACGGCTGATCGCGTTGATTGCTATCAGCTCGCCATAGCGCTGGTCCTGCAGTTTTGCCTGCAAGGCAACAGCCTGGGACTTGCTCAAGGCGGCCTGCGCGCTGTCCAGGTCAGCCTTGAAAGGCGCCGGATCAATCAGAAACAGGACATCACCCTGTTTCACCTCGGTGCCTTCGGTGAACACGCGCTTGAGCACGACACCGGCAACCCGGGCACTGACTTGCGCCACGCGGGGAGCAACCACCCGGCCGCTCAGCTCGTTGCTGACGGACAAGGGCGCGGTGGCGATGACTTCGGTGCGTACCTTGGTCATGGGAGGTTTGGTCTCAGCGACCGGGCTTTTATCGCAGGCGCTGAGGGTCAGGGCCAGCGCCGTAAGGAATAGCGGGGCGAAGAGCTTTTTCAACGATCGTGCCTTCTTAAATAAGCGGGATGTTTCTGTAGGCATGCTAAGCGCAGCACGCAAGAGGCGTTGTGAAGCAATGTAGGGGGTATGTGAAAAAGTGTGAAGGTTCTGCTCCTATCCTTGTAAGGTTGTATATCCTTCGGGTTTTCCCCGGTTGTAAGCATTGATTATGCCCACTATTTTGCTGGTCGAAGACGACGCCGCGCTGTCGGAGCTGATTGCCAGCTACCTGGAGCGCAATGGCTATCAGGTCAGCGTGATTGCCCGCGGCGATCAAGTGTGTGACAGAGCAAGAAGCAACCCTCCGGATCTGGTCATTCTTGACCTGATGTTACCTGGGCTCGATGGTCTGCAAGTCTGTCGCTTGCTGCGAACCGAGTCTGCCAGTCTGCCGATCCTGATGTTGACAGCCCGCGACGATAGTCATGATCAGGTGCTGGGGCTAGAGATGGGTGCAGATGATTATGTGACAAAACCTTGCGAGCCCCGTGTATTGCTGGCCCGTGTGCGCACGCTTTTGCGTCGCAGCAGCCTGACCGAGCCTCAAATGGCCATTGACCGCATCACCATTGGCAATCTGTGCATCGACTTGTCAGAGCGCACCGTCAATTGGCGCGGACAGATCATCGAGTTGTCCAGTGGTGAGTACAACCTGCTGGTGGTGCTGGCGCGGCATGCCGGCGAAGTGCTGAGCCGTGATCAGATCCTGCAGCGTCTGCGGGGCATCGAGTTCAACGGCACGGACCGTTCGGTGGATGTGGCGATCTCCAAGTTGCGGCGCAAGTTCGATGACTGCGCCGGTGAAGCGCGCAAGATCAAGACCGTGTGGGGCAAGGGCTACCTGTTCAGCCGCTCGGAATGGGAATGCTGAACCCATGTTGAAGATTCTGATACGCCTGTACCTCGTGACCATCGTGACGTTCGCCCTGGCCAGTTACCTGGTGCCCGGGGTGATCGTGTCGCTGTTTCATGATCGCTTCATGAACTACAACGTCGATATGTCGCGGGGCATGCAGACCCTGCTGGTCAAACAGTTCCATCATCTGCCCCCAGAGCAATGGCCAGCCCTTGCCCGCGAACTTGACGCGCAGTTTGAGCCGATGAAGGTCAATCTGCTGCCCATTACGGATGCCAAGTTCAGCGTCCAGGAGCAACGCCAATTGCAGCAAGGCAAGGGTGTGTTGCGCATCGGCGATTGGGGCTGGCGCACGCTGGTGGTTTCTCCGCTGGACGAACAACTGGCGATTGAATGGGTGATGCCTCCGGACCCCTTCGACATGAGTGTGTTGTATTGGAGTATCAACGTCCTGATTGGCGCGGCATTGCTGGGCGGCCTGCTGTTGTGGCTGCGCCCGCACTGGCGTGATCTGGAGCGCCTCAAACTCACGGCGGAGCGCATCGGTCAGGGGCAGCTGAGCGAGCGTACGCAGATATCCCAACGCTCGAACATTCATGGCCTGGCCACGGTATTCGATGCAATGGCCCAGGATGTCGAGCACCTGCTCAATCAGCAGCGCGACTTGTTGAACGCGGTGTCCCATGAATTGCGCACGCCCTTGACCCGCCTGGACTTTGGCCTGGCGCTGGTGCTGTGCGACGACTTGCCGGATGGCAGTCGCGAGCGCTTGCAAGTGTTGGTGGGGCATATCCGCGAACTGGATGAGCTGGTACTGGAACTGCTGTCTTTCAGCCGCCTGCAAAACCCTGCATTGGTTCCAGAGAGGGTGGAGGTGTCGCTCGATGAATTTATCGACAGCATCCTTGGCAGCTTCGATGAAGAGCTGGAGGCCCCCGATATTGTGCTGGACGTGCTGTTGCAAGGCGCCCAGGAACGCTTCGCCCTTGATCCGCGCCTGACTGCGCGGGCCCTGCAAAACCTGCTGCGCAATGCCATGCGTTACTGCGACAGGCGAATTCAGGTGGGCGTGAATGTCACCTCCCAGGGCTGTGAACTGTGGGTGGATGACGATGGCATCGGAATTCCCGAGCAAGAACGGGAAAGGATCTTTGAGCCGTTCTATCGCCTGGATCGCAGCCGGGACCGGGCTACCGGCGGCTTTGGCCTGGGACTGGCGATCAGTCGGCGTGCCCTGCAAGCCCAGGGCGGCACGCTGAGCGTGGAGCAATCGCCTATGGGCGGTGCTCGCTTCAAGCTCTGGTTACCGGCTTGAAGCGAGGTGTTGCGGCTTAGATGGAGCGGCGCTGGCGGCTCACGTGCTTCAATCCTTCAATAATCAAGACGACCACCGCGAGCCAGATCGGACCATAGGTCAGCCATTGACCGTCTTCCAGGCTGTCGCCCAGCAACAGGGCCACGGCGACCAGCAGCACAGGCTCGACGTAACTGAGCAGGCCAAACAGGCTGAACGGCAGCAAGCGACTGGCCAGGATGTACGAGAACCCTGCGGCCGCACTGATGATGCCCATGAGCGGTACCAGCAGATAAAGCGCCTGGCGCTGTTCGCCAAGGTCGACATGGGGGCCGGCCAGCACAAACCAGAGGGCTGCCGGGACCATCAACAGCATGTCCAGCCACAGGCCGCCCAGGTTGTCGATGCCGATCTTTTTGCGCAATACGAAGTACATCGGGTAACCGATGGCCACGACCAGTGTCGTCCAGGAAAACCCGCCCGTGCGATACAACTCATTGGCCACGCCGATCACGGCCAGGGCCGTGGCTATTTTCTGCAAGTGGGACAAGTGCTCGCCGTAGACGATGCGCCCGGTGAGGATCATCGTCAGTGGCAACAGGAAGTAGCCCAGCGACACATCCAGGCCATGCCCGTTGAGCGGCCCCCACATGAACATCCACAGCTGCAGGCCAACCAGGAAGCTGGTCAGCAGTACACAAGGAATCAGTAGAGGTTTGTCGCGTAAACGATTGAAAATTATAGGAACCCATTTCCAGTCGCCGGAGAGGCATATAAACAGGGTCATGAAGGGAAGCGAGATCAGTATTCGCCAGCCGAAGATTTCCTGGCCATCAAGGGGCCAAAGAACGGAAGTGAAGTAGTACAAGACGCCGAACAGGCAGGAAGCCAAAATCGATAGAACAATACCTTTAGACACAACAACCTCAATGGATCTACAACGTTACTCGTTTGAGTGGGCACGTAGCTTGAGGCTGTTGGTTGTCGGTGGCAAATGTCTTTTAAACCAATTACTTGGGAGTCATTCTTGTTGAGGCGGTTCAACTTGTAAAACACCAAGCAAATACTGGGCCAAAGTCGTTTTAAACGAGCGTTCGTGTTGTTGAAAAAACTGATTAACGGTAGCTTGCTATCAAGTGCTGTGGGGCCGGGCTTGCTCGCGAAAGCATCGCCCCGGTGGTTTTGGCAGGCCGAGTCGCCTGAGCAGAGAGCCAGCCCACCCCCTCGCATTCAACCCGTTTACATGGATCGGCGTTGACGCACCAGGTGCTTGAACCCTTCGAACATCAACACCCCCACGGCCAACCAGATCGGCAGATAGGTCATCCATTGGCCCGCAGTAATGCTTTCGCCCAGCAGCAATGCAACCAGCACCAGCAACACGGGTTCGACATAGCTGAGCAAACCGAAGAGGCTGAACGCCAGCATCCGGCTGGCCAGGATGTAACTGATCAGCGCCAGGGCACTGATGCCCCCCAGGATTGGAATGAGCGCGTACAGGGCAGGGCGATGGCTGGCCACCTCAAACCCTTGCTCACCACTTTGTACAAACCACCACGCCACAGGTATCAGCAGCAGCATGTCAGCCCACAGGCCGCCTAGGTTGTCGGTGCCTGCACGCTTGCGCAGCACGAAGTACAAGGGGTAACCAATGGCCACCACCAGAGTGGTCCAGGAGAACCCGCCCACGCGGTACACCTCGTTGGCGACCCCGAGGGTTGCCAGTGCCGCGGCGATTTTCTGCAGATGGGACAGTTGCTCGCCATACACCAGGCGACCGGTCAGAAGCATGGTCAGCGGCAGCAGGAAATAACCCAGCGATACGTCAAGGCTGTGGCCATTGAGCGGCGCCCACAGAAACAGCCAGAGCTGAACGCCCACCAGTGCACTGGACGCGACGAGCACGGCGAAGAACTTCGGTTGCTGACGCAGCCGCGAGAAAATCACCGGCACCAGCCGCCAGTCACCGGAAAAACACATGAACAGCGTCATGCAGGGCAGGGTCAGGAGCATCCGCCAGCCGAAGATTTCAGCTCCGCTCAAGGGCCAGAGCAGGGATGTGAAGTAATACATGACACCGAACAGGCTCGATGCCAGAACAGACAGAACAATACCTTTGGACACAACAGCCTCGTTGAAACACGCATTTTGATTATTAGAAGTGCGTAGCTTGAGGCTCTGTGAGCTGTAGGGCAAATCCTTGATTATGAATGTCTGTGGGAGCGGGCTTGCTCGCGAAGCAGGCAACCCGGTTTCAGAGTAAAACCGCAGCGCTACCATCGCGGGCAAGCCCGGCTCCCACAGGCTGTGCTTGATTATGGAGTTTTAATGCCCCGGGTCATGCGCAGTGCCAGCAGGCTGCCGCCCACAATCACCGCGGCCAGGAAGTACAGGGCCGCGTCCGTGGAACCGGTGGCGTCTTTTACGAAGCCCACCAGGTACGGGCTAAGGAAACCGGCCATTTGCCCCATCGAGTTGATCAGTGCCAGGCCACCAGCGGCTGCACCCGCGCTGAGCATCGCAGTAGGTACTGGCCAGAACATCGGCAAGCCGGTCAGTGCGCCCATGGTCGCAATGGTCAGGCCCAGAATCGCAATCGCCGGGTGCGCGGCAAAATTCACCGCGATCACCAGACCCACCGCGCCCATCAGCATCGGTACCACCAGATGCCAGCGGCGCTCCTTGTGCAAGTCCGCCGAGCGGCCCACCAGCAGCATGAACACTGCCGCCAGCAGATAAGGAATCGCGCTGATCCAGCCGATCACCAGGGTATCGCTGAAGCCCAGGTTCTTGATGATCGACGGCAACCAGAAGTTGATGGCGTACACGCCGCTCTGGATACAGAAGTAAATCAGGCCGAAAGCCCAGATGGCCGGGTTTTTGAACACTGCCGACAGCGAGTCGGTGGCCGATGAAGCGGGTTTGCTGTCGGCATCCAGGCGATGGTCGGCTTCCAGTACCGCTCGTTCATGGGCACCCAGCCATTTGGCGTTGGCAAAGCTGTCACTGAGCAAGAAAATTGCCAGGGCGCCCAGCACGACGGTGGGAATGCCTTGCAGCAGGAACATCCACTGCCATCCGGCAAGGCCGCCCTGGCCTGCAGCGAAGTGGCTGAGAATCCAGCCGGAGAATGGCCCGCCAATCAGGCCCGATACAGGGATGGCACACATGAACAGGGCCATGATCCGGCCCCGGCGAAAGCTGGGAAACCACTGCGAGAGGTACAGCACCACACCCGGAAAGAAGCCCGCTTCAGCGGCACCGGTCAGCAGGCGCAGGGTGTAGAACCCGGTAGGTGTGGTGACAAACATCAGGCAGGTCGACAGGGTCCCCCAACTGATCATCATCACGGCGATCCAGCGCCGGGGACCGAATCTGGTCAAGGCCAGGTTGCTGGGTACGCCGCACAGCACGTAGCCAATGAAGAAAATACCGGCACCCAGGCCATACACGGTTTCGCTGAACTTGAGTGCGTCGAGCATCTGCAGTTTGGCAAAGCCAACGTTTACCCGGTCCAGGTAATTGAACAGATAGCAGATAAAAATGAAGGGAATCAAACGCAGGGTGATGCGCTTGTAGATGGCGTTTTTATCGTCATCGCTGATCGGCGATGCGGAGGCGCTCTGTGACATCTTATGTCTCTCTTTATTATGTTTTTTCACGATCCAGGGGTAACGTTGACCGCAGCTTGAGTCTCGGTCACCACAACGCCGCTGTCTTTGTGCTGTCGCACAGCATTTTGCCGAGTCGCCTGTGCCCGTGAACAAATGTATCCAAGGATTGTCACCCTATGTTTGAACTGGACCATGATTTGGCGCAGGACATCGTGGATCGCGCGATGGCCATCTTGCCGTACAACGTAAACGTGATGGACAGCCAGGGCCTGATCCTGGGCAGTGGCGAGCCTGAGCGTATCAATACCCGGCACGAAGGGGCGCAATTGGTGCTGGCCAATGGACGGGTGGTGGAAATCGATGCCCAGGCCGCCAAATGCCTGAAAGGCGTGCAGCCGGGTATCAACTTGCCATTGTTGCTCGATCAACGACTGATCGGTGTGCTGGGCCTGACGGGCGAGCCCGAGTTGCTACGTACCTACGCCGAGCTGGTCCGCATGACAGCCGAGATGCTGGTGGGCCAGCGTTACCAGCAGGCGGAACAACAATGGCGGCGCCAACGCTGTGACGATCTGGTGGCTTTGCTGCTCAGTGAAGGGGGCGACTCGCCGCGACTGATCGACGAGGCCCAGCAATTGGGCCTCAAGCCCCAGCTGGCACGGATTCCGTATTTGTTTGAGCTGGGCAAGGGGCAGAGTGCAGAGGCCTTGAGTGTATGGCTGCAGTCACGCTACCCGGACAGCTGGTGCGTCAGCCCGGCCACGGGCTCGCTGCTGTGGTGCCGGCCGGCAACAACTGCGCTGGATGACATGCGGCTGCTGGAGAAGCTCGACGGCCAGGGCTGGAAGGTCTTGCGGATTGCCGCAGGCGGGCAGGCTGATGCACTCAAGGGGTTGCGCCGCTGTTATCGACGGGTGGGTGATCTGCTGGCATATGGTCGCGATGTACTGCCGCAGACCCGCCTGCTGACGCTCAATCGCTACCGGTTGCCGGTGATGCTGTGGCGTCATCGCAATGACGATGCGCTGGAAGAATTGCTCGGGCCATTGCACAAAGTGGTGGCCAAAGACGCCAATGGCCAACTGATTGCCACGTTGCGCAGCTGGTGTGATCACGATGGCCAGAGTCAGGCATGTGCCGACGCCCTGGGGATTCATCGCAACAGCCTGCGCTATCGCATGGAACGTATCGCCGAATTGAGCGGCGTGGACCCGCTGAGCCTCAATGGCATGCTGGCCCTGTACCTGGGAGTCCAGCTGCTGGCACAGACATGATTGTGGGAGCGGGCTTGCTCGCGATAGCGCCTGCAACACGGTTCCTTGTCCAAATGAACAACAAACCCCTTGAATGCTTGTGCGCCCGACTGGCGTGTTTTGGGCCGGTTGCTGGCAGCATGGAGGGTATAAGAACTGGAGATACGCCCCATGAAAATCGTGATTGCCCCCGACTCGTTCAAAGACAGCCTGAGCGCCGAAAAAGTCGCCGACGCGATTGCAGCCGGTCTGGCTGACGTATTGCCCCACGCGCATCTGGTCAAGTGCCCGATGGCCGATGGCGGCGAAGGCACAGTCGAAGCGATTGTCGCCGCAGGCAATGGCCAGTTGCGCCGCAATCATGTGCAAGGCCCGCTTGGCGCACCGGTCGAGGCCCATTGGGGCTGGCTGCCTGACAGCCACACGGCAATCATCGAGATGGCCGAAGCCAGCGGTTTGCAACTGCTCAAACCGGAACAGCGCAATGCCTGCATCACCAGCACCTTCGGCACCGGCGAACTGATCAAGGCCGCGCTGGATGCCGGCGCACGGCGGGTCATCCTGGCCATTGGGGGCAGTGCTACCAATGATGCCGGAGCCGGTGCATTGCAGGCGCTGGGCCTGGGCTTGTTCGACGCCCAGGGCAACAGTCTGCCGCGCGGCGGCCTGGCGCTGGCCCATGTGGCGCGTATCGAGCTGGCAGGCCTGGACCCGCGTCTGGCCGAGGTACGCTTTGAAATTGCCGCTGACGTCAACAACCCGCTGTGTGGCGAGCACGGTGCTTCGGCAATCTTTGGCCCGCAAAAGGGTGCATCTGCCGAACACGTGCAGTTGCTGGATCAGGCGCTGGGGCATTTTGCCGATCACTGTGCAAAGGTTTTGCCCAAGGATGTGCGTCAGGAACCAGGCTCGGGTGCAGCCGGTGGGCTGGGGTTTGCTGCCAAGGCGTTCCTCGGCGCGCAGTTTCGTGCAGGGGTTGAAGTGGTTGCCGAGCTGGTGGGGCTGGCCGAGGCTGTAAAGGGGGCAGACCTGGTGATTACCGGTGAAGGCCGTTTCGATGCCCAGACCCTGCGCGGCAAAACCCCCTTTGGCGTGGCGAACATCGCCCGCGCTGAAGGTGTTCCGGTGGTGGTATTGGCAGGTACGTTGGGCGAGGGGTATCAGGCGCTGTACGAGCACGGCATCAACGCGGCATTTGCAATTGTCAGCGGCCCGATGACCCTGCAGGACGCCTGCACCCGGGCGGCGCCATTGCTCACCGACCGGGCTCGGGATATTGCACGGTTGTTGAGTCTTGCCAAATTTTCATGACACATAAAGCGTGATGGAGCGACGGTGCGTCGATTCGGCTTGCCTGCGATTCGGATAACGCGCACTGCCTGTAAAACCAGGGCGATCTCATCGCGAGCAAGCCCGCTCCCACATTGAGGTTTCATTGCAAACTTTGGTGTAAGCTTTGCGGCTCTTCGCATTCGACCCTTAGCGAGCCCTATGCCGTCGCTCTTCAAACGCTCTTTGCTGCCTAAACTGCGCAGCTTTCCGTTATCTGCCGATGCTTTCAGTATCCTGCCAAGCGCAGCGGATTTTCGTCGCTGTCTGTTGGAGCAGATTGCAGGCGCACGCCACCGCATCACGCTGGTGGCCTTGTACCTGCAACAGGATGAGGCCGGGCAGGAAATCATGGACGCCTTGCATGCCGCCAAAGCGGCGCGTCCCGAACTCGAAATCGCGGTTGTCGTCGACTGGCTGCGTGCCCAGCGCGGGCTGATCGGTGCAGGCAAGCAGCCCGGCAATGCGGCCTGGTATCAGGCGCAAACCGCATCCCACGCCACCCATGTGCCGATTTATGGTGTGCCGGTCCAGACCCGCGAGCTGTTCGGCGTGCTGCACCTCAAGGGCTTCATCGTTGACGACTGTGTGATCTACAGCGGCGCCAGTCTGAATAACGTGTACCTGCACAAACTCGACAAGTACCGCTTTGACCGTTACCACGTGCTGCACAACAAGCCGTTGGCCGACACCATGCAGCGCTTTGTCCAGCAGGACCTGATCGAGACCAGGGCGGTCCATCGCCTGGACCTGCCAACACTGCCGACAACCCGCAGTTTGCGCAGCGCCATCGGTGATTTGCGCAGCCATCTGAAAAAAGCCAGCTACGACACCAGCGCCGGTACTGTCGGCCACTTTGGTCTCTCGGTCAGCCCGTTGCTGGGCGTGGGCAAGAACAACCCGCTGAGCCGGGTGATTTGTGAACTGATTGCCTGCAGTCAGCAGCAACTGACCATTTGTACGCCGTATTTCAACCTGCCGCTGCCTGTGACCCGTGAAATCAATCGGGCCCTGGAGCGTGGGGTGCGGATTGATATCGTGGTGGGAGACAAGACGGCCAACGACTTCTACATCCCGCCCAGCGAACCTTTCCGGGTTATCGCGGCGTTGCCGTATCTGTATGAGTTGAGCCTGCGCCGGTTTGCCAAGAGTCATCAGCGCATGATCGATAACGGTCTGTTGAATCTGCACTTGTGGCGCGAAGGTGACAACACCTACCACCTGAAGGGCATGTGGGTCGATGATCGCTATACCTTGTTGACCGGCAACAACCTCAATCCGCGTGCGTTTCGCCTGGACCTGGAAAACGGTTTGCTGATTGATGATCCGCGTCGCGAGTTGCTGGAGCCTCGCCGCAAGGAGCTGGACGCCATCTTTGCCCATACTCAGCGCATCGATAGCTTCAAGAGCCTGGAAACACTGGCGGATTACCCGCCAGCGGTGGCCAAGTTCTTGCGTCGCGTCAGTCGGGTACGGATCGAGCGCTTGCTTTACCGGATTCTCTAAATACTCGTGGGAGCGGGCTTGCTCCCACAAGATAGGGATCACGGGATATACACCACGCTGCCCCCCTCACGGCGATGCAACAGGCGATCACCGTTATCCGGCTGACTGGTAATGACCTGGTGGTCCACGCTCAGGTAGCCCAGGGGCAGGGGATCGCCACTGCGAAACTGGGCGAAGATCAGCGTGCGTTTCGGGTCGAAGTGCTGGCCGCTGGTTTTATCCAGCCAGGCCATCAGTGCGGCACTGTCGCCGTTGCGGGGGAAGTCCTGGCTCTGGTCGATGTAGAAGAACGGCTCGCCTTCATTCTGGACATACATCGGCAGTTTGTTGTCGACATCGATCATCACCATGCGCCATTGATCCCAGGGCGCCTGCTCGCTGGCCCGCGCCTTCACATCCTGGCCGAACTGGATAACCCCGCCACCGCCGTTGGACCAGGGGTATATCACCCCCAGTACCAACAGCACGGCCGCAGCGCTGACGCCGAAGCCGATCTTCCAGCCACGCCCGCTGCTTTTGCGTTGCGCCATGCGCCGTGTCACCCACCAGGCGGCCAATAGCTGCGCAAAGGGCACCAGCGGCAGCACGTAATAACTGCGCCGACTGCCACTGGCGGTGAAGAATACAAACAGCAAACCCAGCCCCCACACCAGCCAGCGTGTATTGGGCTCGATGTGACGCCACTGACGCACGGCCACCCACAACCCGATCATCCAGAACGGCGCCCAGGGCAGGGTGTAAGCCGGCAGGTAAATCAGGTAGGTATAAATAGGCCCCATGTGGTCGAAGGGGTTGAAGAAGCGCACCACGTTTTCACGCAGTACCAGCCCCAGTCCGCTTTCACCATAAGTTGGCGCGCCATACAGATGGGACAGGACAAAAGGCAGCATGTACACCGCCCCTGCAACGATCAGGGCCAGTAACAGGCGCAGGTTCAGATGACGCTTCCAGCGTTGCTCCCCCAGTAGATGAGGCAGCAGAACCAGCCCCGGCAGGATAAAGCCGATCAGTCCCTTGAGCAGGGAGGTCAGGGACAGCAGCAGAAAGAACACGCAATAGCGGCTGAAGCGGGTGTCCTGCGGGTCGCGCCAGTACCACCACACCGCGGCCAGAAGGCCGAATACGGTGAGAATGTCCGCTGTCGCCACTCGCGCCCAAAACACAAAGTAGAAGGTGGTGGCCAGCATCCATCCAGCAATCAATCCGGTGCCTTTGCGAAACAGTTGCTCGCCGATCAGGTACACCAGCCATACGCTGAACCAGGCTGCGACAACCGAAGACAGGCGTAGCGACCAATGCCCCAGGCCGCCCGTCAGCCCGGCGGTTGCCGTGATCAGCCAGTACGAGGGCAAGGGCTTGTCGTAGTAGGGCGATCCCTTGAGGTACGGGTCCAGATAATCACCGCTTTGCAGCATCTGCAGTGCAATGTTGGCCCAGCGGGTTTCCGGCCCCCACAGTTCCCTCGAGCCCAGGCCGAGCAACAGCAGCAGGGCAGATACGGTCAGTAGCACCAGCAACGCTTTCTGGTTGCTGTCCAGGCGCTTGAATACCGTCATTTAAGGCTGAACCCCGGGGAAGATAAATATCGACAGATCGCCGCGCTCGTAGCGTTTGCCGCCCACCGGCAGCAGCTCGACTTCGTGGGTTTCCAGTGCCGAATGAACTCGCATGACGACTCCGACAGAACCGCGCTGCTGGGCGTCCTTCATCCAGTGAGCGATGTTATCCATGTCAACCTGACGCGCAGCTGAATCGGCATACCCCAGGCCGTACTTGAGTTCGCCCACGGTGTTGTAAAGACTCACGTCAGGTCGCCCAAGGCGCCATGAAAGCGCCGACGCCGCGCCCAGGTCGTTGCTTAACAACGTGCTGGTCTGACTCAGTTCCTGCACATGTTCGGCGATAAACTGGTCGGGCATTTTACTGTTGACGATTTGTCCCGGCATGGCTGCGGGCAACAAGGCCACCAGCAAGCCCATGCCCAGCGCGGGTGCGGCCCACAGCTGCAAGGGGCGCAGGGCTTGCAAGGCATTGCTCAGCAGCCAGCCGAGCAACACGATGTAGCCCAGGGACAGGCTGAATATCTCGGTGTTGTCATAGACCGGGTGGCTGATTTGCAGATAAATCAGCCCCGCCAACCCGGCTACGGCCAGCAGCGTATTCAACACACCATTGATGCGTAGAGTCCGGCTACGCGCCTGGGCCAGCCAGGTCACCAGTGCATGGCCCATCAACAGTGCCAATGGCAAAAGGCACGGCATGATGTAAGTCGGCAATTTGCCCTTGCTCAAGCTGAAGATGGCCAGTGGCAGCAGCATCCACAGCAACAGAAAACCAATCGCTGGCTGGCGCTTTTGCTTCCATGCATCGAGCAGGGCTGCGGGCACCAGAGCGGCCCACGGCAGACTGGCGGCCAGCAGGATGGGCAGATAGAACCACCAGGGTTGAGTGTGTTGCGCATCGGCTGCGCTAAAGCGACGGATGTGTTCGTTCCAGAAAAAGAATTGCCAGAAGTCCGGCTCCTGATGATGTATCGCCAGCGCCCACGGAACACAGATAGCCACTGCGACCAGGATCGCCAGCGGACCGTAAATCAGCACTTCCTTTATGCGCCTCTGCCACAGGGCATACGGCACCGCGATCAGTACGGGTAATAACCAGGCCAGAAAGCCTTTGGTCATGAAGCCCATGCCACAGGCAACGCCAAGCACTGCCCATGAGCAAAGGCGCCCGCGGCGAGTCTTGCTGTCAAAGGCAAACCACACAGCGACCAGGCTCAGATTGACCCAGAAGGTGAACTGCGGGTCCAGGTTGGCATATCCGGCTTGCCCTGCGACCAGCCCAAAGCTCATGTAAAGCAGGGCACTGGCGAAACGCTTGCGAGGGTCATCCCAAAGGCGGCCAGCGATTAGCCACGCCAGCCAGACACTCAGCCCGGTGCTGAGCGCAGAGGCGATGCGCACACCAAACAGGTTGTCACCAAACACGGCCTGGCCGATGGCAATCATCCAGTAACCGGCAATGGGCTTCTCGAAATAGCGCAAACCCATGAAGTGCGGCGCGATCCAGTTGCCACTGTGGAGCATTTCCTGACTGATCTGGGCATAGCGGGTTTCGTCGGGTATCCACAGCCCGTGGCTCATCAGTGGCAACAGATAAAACACCACAAAAGCCAGAATCAGACTGGGCAAGGCCAAGCGTTCCAGACCCTGGATCCGGAAGGTGTGAGGGACAACGGCAACCATGCTTTCCACCTGTAAGCCCGTTATAGACGTAAGTTATGGCCGGCACGTTAAACAGGAGCAGGTGGGCGAGAGGTGAAGTGGATGTGAAAAAAACGCATGTCGCCACTTGGCATGCAGGCCCCAGTTGCCGGACAGACGTGACGACGACTGCCCGTAATTGACCTAAAGCTGTCCTGAGTCGATTTGTCGCAGGTCTTGCTGTATCGCCCGGTTTTACTGGCTGCGGGAGGCAGAGCGCACCATAGAGGGGCGTCTGTACCGTGCGACAGGTCAGTGAGAGTGTTAAATTCTGCGCCCATGCAACACGTCTATCCCACAGCAATCGTACGCACTGAGCCTGGTCAGACCTGGCATCGGGCAGCGTACACACCTGCCTCGTCGCACGCAGGGTTGAGGCCTTTATCGTTTAAAGGGCCGCTTAAAGGAACCTTACATGAATGAATTACTGACTCGCCGCCGCGTAGTCACCGGTCTTGGCTTGCTCAGCCTGGGCTTGATCGCAGGTTGCGACAGTGGCAGCGGTTTGTCATACAAGTACGGAAAAGACCTGAGCAATGAAATCCTGGGGCGCAAGTTCAAGCTCAGGGATGCAGAGGGTACCGAGATGATGCTCGGCAGTTTTCGCGGGATGATGCCGATGATTTTCTTCGGCTTTACCCAGTGCCCGGCGGTATGCCCGACTGCGTTGGCCCGTGCGGCCCAGGCAAAGAAGATGATGGGGCCTGACGGTGACCGGCTGCAGGTGGTCTTTATTACCCTAGATCCTGAACGGGACAAACCGGCCATGCTGGATGCCTACGTGAAAGCCTTCGATCCGAGCTTTATTGCATTGTCAGGCACCCTGGAAGAAACGGCGGCCACGGCTAAAGAATTCAAGGTGTTCTACGAAAAAATCCCTACGGGTGATTCGTACACCATGTCCCATACGGCTACCAGTTTCGTCTTCGATTCCCGTGGGGTCTTGCGCCTTGGCTTGTCGCCTTCACTCTCGGCCAAGCAATGCACTGAAGACTTGCTGACCGTGATGTCCGTCTGTTAATCAACGCCTCCTTTGAAAGAGTCAACCCTATGAAGCCTGTGAACTACCTGTTGCTGTCGCTGCTGGGCCTGAGCCTGCAGGTTAACGCGCAAACTGTTGTTGATGATGCCTGGGTCCGGGCCACCGTTGCGGGGCAACCTTCGACCGGCGCTTTTATGCACATCACGGCCAGTAGCGACAGCAAGCTGGTTGAAGTCCAGTCACCCGTTGCCAAGACCGTGCAAATTCACGAGTCGAAGATGGAAAACGACGTGATGAGCATGCAGCCTGTTGCATCGGTGGCATTGCCAGCGGGCAAGAGCGTTGCCATCGTGCCTGAGGGTTATCACGTGATGCTGATCGACCTGGTCGGTCAGATTAAAGTCGGTGACCAGGTACCGTTGACCCTGATTGTCGAAGACAGCAAAGGGGTAAAAGAGTCGATTGAGGTCAAGGCCCAGGCTCGGGCATTGAACAGCATGCCGATGCATCACGATCATGGTTCGATGCACTAAACCTGGCGTTGCAAAATCCTTGTAGTCGCTGCCGAAGGAACGAGGCAGCGGCTACAGGGGGGGACGGGTTTAAATGTGCGTCAAACCGATCAGAAACGCCCCGTCAGCGGGTACTCAACCGCAAGACGTATCTGATCGGTGTCCAGTTCAGCCTGTGCCTTGTTGCCGCGATGAACGTTGTGTCGCAATGACATGATGGTGCCCTTGGCCGTTCCGCTCTGAATCACGTAACGCGCTTCCAGATCCCGCTCCCAGTGTTTCCCGCCTTTGCCATAGCCCAGATACGCATATCCGCCCCGAGGATCGACATGGCTGCCGTCGATCTGGCTGCCACGCACGTAAGCGGCGCTGAATACCAGTCCGGGCATGCCCCAAGGGGTCATCGCCAGGTCGTAACGTGCTTGCCACGACTGTTCATTGGGCGCGTTGAAGTCAGACAATTGCACCGCGTTGGTAAGGAAAATGGCGCCCCGCGTCACGTAATCGAACGGCGTATCGCCATGAACTTTCTGATATCCCAGGCTGAAACTGTGGGGGCCTTGGGCATAGGTGCTGAGCAAACTCCAGGTGGTGTTGTCGATGTTGCCTGATAGCGCCTTACCTTCATCGGTGGTGCGGTACAGGTTCAGGTTCAGCGACAGGGAACGGTTTTCATCAATGGCGTGGCTGAAGACGGCCCCCAGGTAATGCTGGTTCCAGGTGTCCTCATAGCGGGAGCTGTAGAGACTGGCGCTGAGGTTTTTGCTTGGGGTGTAGACAACTCCTGCGAGGTCGAAGGCATTGCCTTTGGGCCCGTTCGAATAGTTCACCACAAAGCCCTGATCGTGGCTGCTGGCGTTGCGGTCAGTGCTTTCGGTGAAATGCCCGCCGACCATTTTCAGGTCATTGATCTCGTTGCTGGTGAGGAACACCCCCGTGGCGGTTTCCGGTAGCAGGCGACTGTCGGATGAGCTGAAAACCGGCGTCTTGACCCGCTGTTCACCATAGGAGAGCACGGTATTGGACATGCGCAGTTTTATCGCTGCGCCGCCTCGGCCGTAGTTGTCCTTGGGGTAGCCGTCGTTATCCAGCCCGAGCAGGCGGGCCTTGCCTGCGCGTCCTCCGCCGCTGTCCAGCTTGAGCCCCATGTAGGCGTGGGCATCCACTCCAACACCGATCAGGCCTTGGGTGAAGCCTGACTGCAGGGTGCCCATCAAGCCGTATGCCCACTCTTCGGCATAGCCATTGCGCTCCGAGCGCGGTTTATAGGCATTGCGTGCGCCGCTGTTGCTGGCGCCATGACGATATTCGCGGCTGTCGTAGACCGTACGGTTGAGCACGCTCCAGGTGCTGTCTTCGATAAAACCGTTGGCCTGTTCCTGTGCCGACTCGGCAAACGCCAACGGGCTGGCGAGAGCGATCAAGATCGCGGAGCGCGATCGCACGGCACTCATTTTGCCACCTGCTGTTTTTGCAGGGAGGCGTTCAGGCGGTCGAGTGCACGTTTGGGTAGCGTAGCGGGCAGTTGCGGGGGCTGAGCTGACGGTTCGCCTACCTGGATCAGCATTACCATGCCCATGGCCAGGTGCGGGATGCACTGAATGCCATAGAGCCCCGGCACGGTGAAGGTCTGCTCGATTTCCTGATTGAGCTTGCCTTTGAACGGTTGTGCCCCTTCAGGCAGCAGACCGGGCAGGGTGGCGGCATTGTGGCTGCTTTGTGTGGGGATGAACTTGACCGTGTCACCGGGGGCGATCTGCAAGTAATCCGGTTCATAGACCATGCCGGCCGTGGCGCTGCGGGTAAGCATTTTCACTTCGTGGGTCTGGGCCAGTACCGATGTGCAGAGCAGGGCAGTGGTCAACAGCAGGGTAATGGAAGAAATACGCATGAGTTGCTCTCCATATAAAGGTTTAAAAGGGGCGCATTCGTAAAATCTGCGCACCGTCAAAAGGGTCAGTCAAATAGTGCGCCTGGACCCCGAAGGTGGCCTCAAGGCGTTGTGGGGTCAGGACTTCAAGGGGGCTGCCCAGCGCCATCAAACGACCTCGTTCAAGAATCGCCAGGCGATCACAGGTCAGCGCCTGGTTGAGATCGTGCAATGCGATCAGGGTCGTCACGGGCAAGGCCTTGACCATTTTCAAAATGGCCAGCTGGTGCTGGATATCAAGGTGATTGGTGGGCTCGTCCAGCAACAGGATCTGCGGGCGCTGGGCCAGAGCCCTGGCGATGTGTACACGCTGGCGCTCACCCCCTGAGAGGCTGCGCCAGGTTCGGCTGCGCAGGTGTGTTGCATCCACATCGATCAAGGCCTGCTCGACGATGGCCGTGTCGTTGCCAGACCACGGGCACAATGCTGACAGCCAGGGGGTGCGGCCAAGGGCGACAGCATCGAACACACCAATCCCATCATGGGTATCGGCATGCTGTTCAACCACCGCCAGTTGTTGCGCAATGGTGCGTTGGCTCATTTTTCTGAGCGGCTGCCCGTGGATAAAGGCTTCGCCACGGCTGGGCACACGCAGATTGGCCAGCAGCTTGAGCAGCGTGGATTTGCCCGAGCCATTAGGCCCGATAATACCCAGGGTCTCGCCAGGGAGCGCACTCAGGTTGATGCCTTGCAGCAGTTGAGCAGCACCGACGCAGTAACTCAGGTCGCTGCAACTCAATACTGGAATTGCCTCATTCATCGGGCATTTCTCCTGCTGATCAAAATCAGCGCAAAAACCGGCGCACCGATCAGCGCGGTAACGACGCCTACAGGGATCACCTGGCCCTTGATCAGGGTGCGGGAAAGAATGTCGGCGGCGATCAGAAACAATGCCCCGCCCATTGCGCTCAAGGGGACCAGGCGCCCATGGCCGGTGCCTGACAGCAAGCGCACGGCATGGGGGATGACCAGCCCGACAAAACCGATGGAGCCAACAATGGACACCATCACCGCAGTCACCAGGGCTGCACAGCTGATCAGCAACAGTTGCACCCGGCGCACAGGAATTCCCAGTGACGCCGCAGAGTCCGTACCAAACGTGAACGCATCCAGTGCCCGTCTGTGCCACATGCACACCGCCAGCCCGAGCACTGCCACTGGCACTGCCAGCCATACCGAGGACCAGCGCACGCCACTGAGGTTGCCCAACAGCCAGAACATGATCCCGCGGGCCTGTTCAGAGCTGGCCGATTTGGTGATCAAGAACGCGGTGATCGCGTTGAACAACTGCGAGCCGGCTATCCCCGCCAGAATGATCTGGGCACTGGTACTGGCTGGTCCGCTGACGCGAGCCAGCAGAATGACCAGAGCAAAAGCGGTGATGGCTCCGGCAAAGGCTCCTGCAGACAGGGAGATGGCGCCCGCACCCAGGCCCAATACCGCCACCAGCACGGCACCGGTTGAAGCACCGGCAGAAATGCCAAGCAAGTAGGGGTCGGCCAAGGGATTGCGCAGCAAAGACTGCAACACCACCCCGCACGTCGCCAGCCCGGCACCACAGGCTGCAGCCACCAAGGCACGGGTCAGGCGATAGTTCCAGACAATGCCTTCGTCGATCGGATCAAGCACATACCCGGCGCCCCACAGCTTGTTGGCCAGCACCTGGAGCACCACGCCCGGGGCGATCGGCGTTTCGCCGATGGCAACCCCGCCAAGCACTGCCAACAGCAAGGCCACGAAGGCCAGCAGTGTGAGCATCAGCCTTGCACTCATTTGGGCAGGTCGTAGGCATTGATGGCTGTCGCGAGTGTTTCGAGCCCGTCGAACATGCGCAGGCTGGCCTGCATGGCATGGGCATCAAGGATGATGATGCGGTTGTTTTTGACGGCATCCATGTTGCGGGTCACAGGGTCGGTGCGCAGGAATTCGAGTTTTTTCTCAACGTCATCGGCCGGGAAACGACGTCGATCCATGCGTGCGATGATCAGGAACGTCGGGTTGGCCTTGGCCAGGGTTTCCCAGCCGACGGTTGGCCATTCTTCATCGGATTCCACAACATTACGTATGCCCAGGGTATTGAGCATAAAGTCGGGGATGCCCTTGCGACCTGCAACGTAGGGGTCGATATCCAGGTCGGCACTGGAGAACCAGAACAGCGCGCTGGTGTGGCTCAGGTCCTTGCCCTTGAGCGAGTCGGTGGATTTTTCAAGGTCGGCCTTGAGCTCGGCATTGAGCTGTTCGCCGCGCTTCTGCACGTCGAAGACTTTAGCCAGCTGGGTGATGCTCCTGTAGACGCTGTCAATGCTGAATGCCTGCAGGCGCGTGCCGTCGGCACCGAGCAGATTGTCCTTGCCCTCACAGTCCGAAGGCATCAGGTAAGTGGGGATTTTCAGCTCATGAAACTGTTCGCGAGTCCCCACCACGCCCTGCGGGCCCACCATCCATTCCAGTTGCACCGCCACCAGTTCCGGGCGTTTTCCAATCACCGACTCAAAGCTTGGGTCGTTGTCGGCAAGCCGCTCGACCTTGTCGTTCTGCGCCTTGTACCGGGCGGGTACATCGTTGAACCACAGCGAGGTGCCCGCCAGTTTGTCGCCCAGGCCCAATGCATAGAACATCTCGGTACCGGCCTGGCCGATGGTCACGGCACGCAGGGGTGCGTGCTGAAAGGTCAGCGAGCTGCCGCAGTTTTCGATTGTCAGGGGGTATTGGGTAGGGGCCGCATGGGCCAGTGCTGGCAAGGCAAGGGTGGCAAGAAGGGTAACAGCGCGGTGCAACAGCATGATGCAATCTCCATTTGATCGTACACAAAACGCAGGTGTACAGCCGGGAACACATCACCGAGCACTGTTGGCGCAACAGCACGAGAGCAAGGATGCCTTCCCCGGACACCCCGCCGGTTGGTTTTTTGACTTTGCCGGCAGGTCTCCTGACTGATGGGTCATCGCCTGGCTCCAGCCTTCCCGGGAGGTATCCCAGTGGCAAACACGGAGCAGGCTCGTCATCTACAGTTGCGGGGGCAGTTCCGTTTGGTGCGACAGAGGCACTTCGGATTCCCTTTTAACCCCCCCGTGGGGGGGACCGGCGGCGGGATGATAGTCGATCTTGTTTGCAAGAGGGAGTGGGTGTCAGATTCAGAAATACTTGAGCCAGGCAATATCTCTGCGGCGGGCTTTCAAGGCAGCAAACCAGCGCACAGGCCAATACAGCGATGTGGCCAGCAGTACTGCCGTCAGCCATACCGCAGCGATACTGTCAAAACCGAAGTAGTTGCCCTGGTTCTGGCCAAACAGGGCGACACTCGCCACATACAGCACTTTGAGCACGTACAGGTGCAACAGGTAGAAGAACATCGGTGCAGCGCCGAAAACCGCCAGGGTGGCGATCCACTTGCGTTGCCCGGCCCGCTCAAACCCCAGTAGCAGCAACAGGCCAGCCCCCAGGGTCAAGGCGAGAAACAGCAGCGAAGGCGGGTATTTGGTGATGTTGAAAAAGCTCATCAGGCCCTGCGTGAACCCGTCATGACTCACCCACGGCACTTCTCCATAGCCATTCAGTAAACGCAGTACGACAAAACCCAGCAGCGCCACCGTACCTGCAAGCAACAGATAGCGCTGACGTACGTCAGCCGGGGCAGAGCGGGCAAACCAGGGACCCATGCAGTAACCCAGCGCGATCACACCGATCCAGGGCAGCACAGGGTAAGACGTGCGCAGGCGCAAGTTGTCCGAGAACTCGATCCAGCCACGATCATGCAAAATCGCCCAAGGGATATGCATCATCGAATCCACGGGGAAATGCAGGGTATCGAGCAGGTTATGCCCGGCGACAATGACCAGACCCAGTACCAGCAACAGTGGACGGGGCAGCCAGACCAGCGCTGCAAGGGCAATCATGCTCACGCCAATGGCCCAGATCACCTGCATATAGATGACCGAGGGCGGGAACTGGAAGGTCCAGGCGAAATTGACCAGAGTGAACTCCAGCACCACCAGAAACAGCCCGCGCTTGAACAGAAACGCCGAGACATCGCGCTTGCCCTGATACTTTTCGCCGTACAAAAACGCCGACAGACCCGTCAGCAAGACAAATACCGGGGCACACAGGTGGGCTAGGGTCCGGCTAAAAAACAGGGCAGGGTCGGTGATGTCGACGTTCATGGGATCGGACACCTGGCGGTGCAGAAAGAACGTCTCGCGCACATGGTCCAGCAGCATCAGGAGAATAACCAGGCCACGCAGGGCGTCGATGGACAGCAGGCGCTTGTTGGGAGGTGGAGCGAGGGTTGCGGTAGTCATTGAGGGATCACAGGCAAGGAGTGCATACAAGGTATTGATACTTTATAACATTTCCGTTTGCGCTGTCATCCCCATGAGAAAGATTCGCAAGAATTGGGTGTTTGTTAACGCCGAATTTTTACCCAGGCCATCAACAGCGCCGAGGACAAAACGCCTGCGGTCATAAAGATATAAGCCGCTCCGGGATTTCCAGTGAGGCCGATCAGGTAGCCAACGATCCACGAGCCGACAAAGGCACCCAATGCTCCACACGCATTGATCAAGCCGATGGCGCCGCCGAACACGTTTGCCGGAATGACCTCCGGAATCAGCGCGAAAAAGGGCCCGTAGGGTGCGTACAGCGCGGCACCGGCAATTGTCAGCAGTGCAAACGACACCCAAAAGTGCGAAGAACCGATCAGGTACGAACAGAAGAAGGCCAGTGCACCCAGTGCCAGCAGTGGCCAGACGAAACGTTTTCGTTGCTGGGTTTTGTCTGAGGCCCAGGACACCGCCAGCATCGCGGCAACGGCAGCGACATAGGGCACTGCACTCAGCCAGCCGACGGTGACGATATCCGCAGCAGCGGCCTGTTTGATGATGCTTGGCAGCCACATGATGAAACCGTATACGCCAATGCTCCACAGCGCGTGAACACAGCACAGCTGGATCACCACAGGGCTGGTGAACGCCTGCCGGTAATTACGGACTTGCTTCATGCCTCTCTGTTCGTCCGCGAGGGTCGCGGCCAGTTGGGTTTTTTCCTGGGCAGTGAGCCAGTCGACCTGCTCGGGCTTGTCCCGCGCCATGCGCCACCAGACAAATGCCCACAGCACTGCAGGCGCGCCTTCAATCACAAACATTTCGCGCCAGCCCCAGGCCTGAATCAAATACCCGGATACCACCGACATCCACAACACCGTGACCGGATTGCCCAGTACCAGAAAAGTATTGGCCCGCGAACGCTCCTTGCGGGTAAACCAGTTGCTGATGAAAATCAGCATCGCCGGCATGACTGCCGCCTCAACAATCCCCAGGGAAACGCGAATAAACATCAGCATGGGGATATTGGTCACCAGGCCCGTGGCCATGGCGCAAAAGCCCCACAAAATCAGGCTCCAGAACACCAGTTTGCGCACACTGTATTTCTGCGCGTAGATGGCGCCAGGCACCTGGAAAAAAAAGTACCCCAGGAAAAACAGGGCACCTATCAGCGAGGACATGCCCTTGGTGATACCCAGGTCCTGCTCGATCCCCGCCGCACTGGCAAAGCCATAGTTGGCCCGGTCCAGATACGCGAGGCTGTAGGTAATGAAAATCAGCGGGATCAGATACAGCCAGCGTTTGGACGCAAAGCCTTTGGTCGTTACCTGGGTACTGGCTCTATTGGTCAAGGGCAGTGCAGGTTCTTTAAGAATGCTCATGGGTGTTCCTTGTTATTGTTTTTTGCGGGTGCGGGTCAAACAACGCTGGTCAAGCCTCCATCCACAAACAGCGTCTGACCGTTGATGAAATCCGAAGCCGGGGAGGCGAGAAACACGGCCGCTCCGCACAGCTCTTCAACACGCCCCCAGCGGCCCGCCGGGGTGCGTTTGCACAGCCACTCGGAAAACTCCTGGTTGTCGACCAGGGCGCGATTCATCTCGGTGGCGAAGTAGCCCGGTGCCAGGCCATTGGCCTGAATACCATGACGTGCCCATTCTGCGCACATGCCTTTGGTGAGCATCTTTACTGCGCCTTTTGAGGCTGCGTACGGCGCGATGGTCGGACGCGCGAGTTCGCTTTGCACCGAGCAGATATTGATGATCTTGCCGCGCCCGCGAGCAATCATGTGCCGGGCAACCGCCTGGGACACATGGAACACACCGTCCAGATTGACCCGCATCAGGTCGTTCCAGTCGCTTTCGGCAAAGTCCTCCAGCGGCGCACGGCGCTGAATGCCGGCGTTGTTGACGAGAATGTCGATGGCGCCGGTGTCGGTCTCGAAAGCATTGATCGCGGCAAACAGTTGCTCACGGTTGGTGACGTCAAACGCTGCGAATTCTGCCTTCAGGCCCTCCTCGCGCAGTTGGCTGGAAATTGCGCGGGCTTTTTCGATATTACGATCGTTGATCACCACAATTGCCCCGGCAGCGCCAAGGCCACGTGCCAGCTCCAGGCCGATTCCTTTGCCTGATCCTGTGATCAGGGCACGACGACCCTCAAGCTGGAAGCTGCTGATATTGAATGACATGCTGTTCTCCACAAACGGCCGCTTATTGTTGTTACCGGTCCTGTGGTTACTTCACCTCACGCCAGTGGAGGAGTCCAATCGTCATTGATGATCTCGTAATCAATTATTTTGATCAGCGCTGAGGCTGCTCAATCCACCTGCGGGCATCCACCGACTGGCATCCATCAACGTTGCCGTCGATCAGTGAGCCGGAACGTAATCACTGCGCGGCGTGTCCATGAAGTCTGTATTGCCATACCGGCGATGGCTGGTAACAACGATGAGGTGAATATGCGCAGCTTGATTTCTGCATCACTATTGGCTGGTTTTTTGAGTGCACTGCCTTACGCAGCCCAGGCTGGCGATGACAAACCTGCGGACTGCAAGCCCGGACAGATACTCGCCGAGTCCATGGATCTGAGCAGTTGCTATGGCAACGGCGACAAGGCTCCGGACCAATACACACGGGAAGAAGTCGCGATCAAGGACTGGAAAGCCAAAGGGCTTCCACAGCCTGGTGAGCATGAGCAGTGGGTACAGATAAGCGGGCACTATGTGTTGGTCAACCGCGTGAATGCGGTCATCAAGGAGATCCGCACCAAGAACGCCAAGGTGCTCGGCAAGTAACGCCCACAGCGTGCAACCGGGTTCAAAGCCGCCTCAGGCAGAGGCGGCATCACGTGTCATCCTTCACCCGCTTCGCGTCCGTGGGCGGCAGTAGCCAGTAGCCCGGTATCGACGCGCACAAAAATGGAATCGCCGACCGCCGTCAGCACATCGCCTGCATAGACTTCACACAGAATCCGCGTCTTGCGCCCCACATCACCTTCAACCCTGGCCCGCAGGGTCAGTGGCACGCCCATGGGGGTGGGTTTGATGAACTTGATTCCCAGGTTGCCCGTAACGCAGTTGATGCGCGGCTTGCTGGCCACATCGCGGTTCTCCTGGAGGTAGTGATAAGCCATTGCCGTCCAGTTGGAGTGACAATCAACCAGCATTGCGATCATGCCGCCGTACACCAGCTCGGGCCAGCCGCAGTACTTGGGGTCAGGCAAGTGTTCGGCGATGACATGCACGCCGTCCTCATGCCAGTAGCTCTTGATATGCAAACCCTGGGAATTACTGCTGCCGCAGCCGTAGCACACGCCATCTGGCGCGGCGGTATCCTGCAAGGAGGGAGTTAGCTGACTCATGCCGTGATCATCCTGAATGGTTTGCCCTTTACGTTAACGTAAAGATAGCCATTTTTCCTCGCGTTTCATGCAAGCGATGTTCGTTTTGATGAAATGTAGATCGCCAACCGTTGAATGGGTGAACTCTACTACTTGGCCACAACACGGCTTGCATCAGGGCGCTTTCGGGACGGCTGGACAGAGGCCTGTTGACACCGGGAGCGGCAGGACTGCGCCAGCACTCAGAGGGTCTAGGCCTTGGTTGCGGCCCTGGGTTAGGATCATCGAAAGCAACAATGGACTCCCTCGATGACAGGATGCGATCTGGATGCAAACCCCCTTTTCTCAAATCAGCGAGCGCTTGCACAATCGACGGTTTTGCGTAGCCGGCAATACCCACGGGCTTTCGGGTGCAGGTACGGTATTTCATTACCTGGTCGATAAGCATGGCATTTCAGGCACTTATCAGGGCGGTCGGATCCGTACCGGCAATCAAGTCGGGCGCGTGACAGGTCCCGACAGCATTGAGCTGCTTTTCCAGTGCCTGACCACCGAAGGTGAGCTTCTTTCTGGCTGGTCCCGCGGCACGGTAGGTGTTGATTCGTCAGGGCGTACGACTCTGGATTTTGTATGGGGCTGGCTGTCGGGCGCCACCGGCGGTGGCGAGTCAAGTTACGTAGAGCTTGGCGGGCACCGTGGGCTGCTGCCTGTATAAGTTGCCTACCCCCCCCAAAAAAACGAGCTCATGCACACCGCCGCAATGGCAGGTCACTGTGTCGGGTGGCCTTTGCGCGCGCGTAGCAGAGGCCTGGATGAACGAAAGACATTGATCATTAAGGGTTCCTGAAGCATCAAAATTATTTGTGTTTATGAAAAATTTATATTGATTTTTTTAAGAGTGATACGGCTTTAGCATAAATCCACCTTGAAAAAGCCGTTGAGCAGCTCGCGTGCTGTTCGACTTCATAAGCCAATAAAAACTGCAGCCGGAGTCTTGATGAGCCTTTCTCCTTTCCACCTCGCAATCCCAGTTTATGACTTGGTCGCTACACGCACCTTTTACGGTGAAGTGTTCGGGCTCTCCGAGGGGCGATCCAGCACCCAATGGGTTGACTTTGACTTCTACGGTCACCAGTTGGTGATCCATGAACACCCCAAGACCGCCTCTCAGGAAAGCGTGCACAGCAACCCGGTAGACGGCCACAACGTACCGGTGCCGCACTTCGGCATCATTCTTGAGTGGGCACAGTGGGAAGCCCTGGCCGAGCGACTGAAATCCTTCGGTACCGAATTTGTGATTGAACCCTACATCCGATTCAAGGGGCAGGTCGGTGAGCAAGCCACCATGTTCCTGTTTGATCCGTGTGGTAATGCCCTCGAGTTCAAAGCGTTCAAGGACATGAGTCAGCTCTTCGCAAAATAATAAAAAACCTGGCGCAATACCGTTGCGCCAGGAAATCTCAAGTGAGCATGAAGCTCATGAATCTAGCTACTGCCTGATGCAGTCCTTTCATACAAATAAAAGGCTAGACATGAAACGTATCCCATTAGTTTGGCAAATTATTGCTGGGCTGTTGCTCGGCGTGCTCGTGGGTTGGTACTTCAATACCCACCCACAGAATCAAGTATGGGTAAGTACCGAGATCCTCAAACCCCTTGGAGACATCTTCATCAAGATGATGAAGATGGTGGTTGTTCCCATTGTCTTTTGTTGCATGATCCTCGGCATCGCAGGGGGAGGCGATAACAAATCCTTTGGCCGTATGGGCGCAAAGTCCCTGATTTACTTCTTTGCGATCACCAGCCTGGCCATTGTCATGGGGCTGATCTTTGCCAATGTGTTCGAGCCCGGTAAAGGCACCGAGATAGCAGGCATTGCGCACAGCGGCACTTCTACGGTCACCATGGAGCCTTCAAAAGGCGCGCTGATCATTCTGCAAAATATCGTGCCCGATAACGTCATCGTTGCAATGTCGGAAGCGAAGTTGCTGTCAGTGCTGTTTTTTGCCGTGCTGCTCGGGATGGCGTTGAACGCATTACCCAAAACCAGGAGTGCGCCGGTCATTGCGGTTATTCAGGGTTTGTCTGATGCAATGTTCAAGGTCGTCTCGTTTGTCATGGCGTATGCGCCGATTGGCGTGTTCGGGATGATCGGGGCGACAGTCGCGACCTTTGGCTTTGCTTCACTGTTGCCATTGCTCAAGTTGATTGGTGTCGTGTACCTCGCACTGATTACCTTTGCCCTGGTGTTCCTGGGAGGTATTTGTTATCTGATCGGCGAAAACGTGTTCAAGCTGATCAAGTACTTCAGGGATGAGCTGATCCTGGCTTTTTCCAGTGCTGCCTCGGCAGCCGTGATGCCACAGTTGATCAGCAAGCTCGAAGCCTATGGCGTTCCACGGCGAATTGTCAGCTTCGTGGTACCGGTCGGTTACGCCTTCAATTTGGATGGCGCGTCCATTTTCCTGGGAGTGGCGACGATCTTTATCGCTCAGCTTTATGGCATTGAACTGTCGCTGACCCAGCAAATTCTGTTGGTGGTGACGATGGTCTTGACGTCAAAGGGCGCAGCAGGAGTGCCTGGGTTCGCGATCATTATTCTCTCGGCCACCCTGGCATCGGCCGGACTGCCGCTGGAAGGGGTCGCATTGATCGCCGGTATTTTCAGGATTATCGACAGCGGAACAACGACCTTGAATGTTCTCGGGAATGCCATTGCTCCCCTGGTGATCGCCAAGTGGGAGAGGGCTCCACTCGTACGTCAGGCTAGCGCGAGCGTTGGGCAAAGCACCTGATCTGAGATGTATAAGAGCCTTCCACGTTGAGAGCGTCGAAGGCTCTTTTTATGTCGATTGAGCACAGGGCTGGGAGCTGAGCTGTATGCGCGCAGATGCGAACGTATAAAGTTGACGGACAAGGGTTGTGAGCCGACGAAAAATAATCAGCTTTAAATAATGGATCGACCGCGTAAAATCAGTCCCCTGTACGAGGGCAGGAGCCCGCCTGCCAGGAAAACGCAAACGACGCCCAGCGCGTCATTTGATTCCTGCAGGTCACTCAGGAGGACAGGCCGTACGGGTGGGCCAAACTGCTCAATTCGCAATCGATTGCGTGTATTACTTCCATCCAGTCTTACCCGTGTAGATAACATTCGTCCGAGGTGCCAACGTGTCCAGACTTTCCCATCAGCAACTGCGGGTCGAATTTCGCAAGTTACTCGCTTCTACATCCTGCTTTCACACCGCCTCCGTGTTCGATCCCATGTCTGCCAGAATTGCCGCCGACCTGGGTTTTGAAGCCGGTATCCTGGGCGGTTCGGTTGCTTCGCTGCAAGTATTGGCAGCCCCAGATTTTGCCCTGATCACATTGAGTGAATTTACCGAGCAGGCGACCCGGATCGGGCGTGTGGCACAGTTGCCGATCATTGCCGATGCCGATCATGGTTACGGCAACGCACTCAACGTGATGCGTACCGTGGCGGAGCTGGAGCGTTCCGGTGTGGCTGCATTGACCATCGAAGATACCCTCCTGCCTGCGCAGTTCGGCCGCAAATCGACCGATCTGATCTCGATTGAAGAGGGCAGTGGCAAGATCAAGGCTGCCATTGAGTCTCGCGTAGACCCTGAGCTGGTGATCATTGCCCGAACCAACGCCGGGACGTTATCCGTCGAGCATGTGAAATCCCGTATCAAGGCTTACACCGAGGCTGGTGCAGATGGTATTTGCCTGGTTGGCGTGAAGGATTTTGCTCACCTTGAGCAGATTGCCGAAGGCGTCGAGCTTCCGCTGATGCTGGTGACTTACGGAAACCCCGAACTGTCCGACAGCCAGCGTTTGGCTGCGCTGGGCGTGCGGATCGTTGTAGCCGGGCATGCGGCTTATTTTGCTTCGATCAAAGCCACTTACGACTGTTTGCGCGAACAGCGCAATGTCACCTGCAGCACCTCTGATCTGAGTGCTACAGAGTTGACCCACACTTACACGCGACCAGAGCGTTATCAGGTGTGGGCCAAAGAGTTCATGAACGTAGACGAGTAGTTAAATAAAGTGATCATGTTCAGCGACTGATTACCGTGACAGGCATCAGGTTTTTTTCAGAACCTGCTCGGTAATCAGCTGGACAAGTGACTTCACAGGCTCGGTGAGGCTGCGGCGCGCGCGATGCACGAGCCCGATATCACGATGAAATGTCCGTTGCTTCAGGTCTATGGCCCGAACCTCTGCCGGCCATCCTTGATGGGTTGCCGTTTCTGGAACCAGCGCAACGCCCACCCCATTGGCAACCAGCTTGATGATCGCATCCAGCTCATCGAGTTCGCATACTTCTCGCAAAACCACATGGGTTTGGCGCAAGAATCGGTCAACCTGCCGACCGCCGAAAGACGATCGGTCGTAACGTATGAATGGCTGGGTCGAGACCAGTTCAGACCAGTCATCCCCGGGCATGTCGGCCGGCACGATGAGCCGATAGGGTTCGCGCGCCAGCGTTGTCCATCGCAAGTCACTTTGAAGTGAGAAAGGCGGGCGGATGATCACGGCCATGTCGATCTCGCCAGCATCCACCTGATTGACCAGCTCCATTGAAAGGCCCGGAATCACTCGAGTCCTGCACTCCAGGAATTGTTGGTGAAACTGCGCCAGCGCTTCCGGTAAAAACGAGCGTTGCACAGAGGCAATGGCTCCAATCGTCACCAGAATGCTTGCAGGCAGCCCCACGGTTGTTGTGCCCAGATTCTTGAACTGGCGCACCAACTCCTGTCCCTGCAACAGCACTTGATGCCCCATCTGGTTGAGTTGGGCCGAGCGGCCTTGTCGGTCAAACAGCTCGACGCCGAGTTCAGCCTCAAGACGTTGCATTTGCGCACTGACAGCTGCCTGGGTCAGCCCTATCTTGCTGCCCGCAGCCGCAAAGGTGCCTTCTCTCGCCACGGCGATGAGGGTTTTCAATTCTTTAATCATGGTCAAATAATAGTTATGTTTACGCGGTAAATATATTCATTTCTGTTGTCGGTTGTCGGTTGTCGTCGGTGACGGTGAAGCCAACTCACCGGTTTCAGGGCGGATACGTCGTCTATGAGCACGTTGCCCATCGCTGGCTGGAGGGGCGTGTGCGCACCGTTTAAAAGCATGCGACCCGCGATGCTTTTTTGATAGCATGCGCCGCACTATGAAGAAACCAGTCCAAGACATGCGCCAGCACATCATTGATGTCGCCCGATCGCTTATGACCCACAAGGGTTACACGGCGGTTGGCCTGACCGAGTTGCTTGGCGCCGCCGGCGTGCCTAAAGGCTCGTTTTATCACTACTTCCGTTCCAAGGATGAATTTGGCCAGGCACTGCTCGAAGAGTACTTTGAAGAGTACCTCTCGCGGGTTGATGTGCAGATGGCCAAAGAGGGCAGCGGGGCAGAGCGACTGCTGAATTACCTGCGGTATTGGGCCAAGACACAGGCTTTTGATCACGCCGACCAAAAATGCCTGGTGGTCAAGCTGGGGGCAGAAGTGTGTGATCTCTCCGAAAACATGCGTGCCGTCCTTGAAAAAGGCACTGCGCTGATCATCGAGCGGATGACTCGCTGCGTTGAGCAAGGCAAATCCGATGGTTCCATCACCGCGCCCACTGAAGCCTCTGTACTGGCAGAAGCGCTTTATCAGATGTGGCTGGGTGCCTCTTTGCTGGTCAAGGTCAACAGAACCCACGCACCGTTTGATGTGGCGTTTGAAATGAGCCGTCGGCTGTTGGCCTGAAAAGCAGTCAGCGCAAAGCCAGCCTCATCATTGGGCAAGGGAAGGGGTGAGCATCGCCACGGCGGTGGCGCCGATGCCCTCAAGGTCTTCACGACTGGCTCCATCATGGGCCTGCAACGACATGCCTTCGAGCAATGTATTCAACGCACTGGCGAGAATGCTGGTATTGGTCTGCGGCTTGAGCTGACCGTCCTCAACCCCGCGATCCAGTCGTT
This sequence comes from Pseudomonas sp. NKUCC02_KPG, assembly GCF_019345465.1. GTDB lineage: Bacteria > Pseudomonadota > Gammaproteobacteria > Pseudomonadales > Pseudomonadaceae > Aquipseudomonas. Next base: position 20,622 of record NZ_JAHKRC010000010.1, on the reverse strand, counting down.
GCTGCAGGTAGTCCCGACCTTCCTGGCGCAGGGCTTTGAGTGCCGCCGAAACCTCTGCGGCATCCTCTGAAACGTTGACCGCCGCGAGAACCACCATGCAGCCACACGGAGCCATGGGTTCTGTCAGGATGGCGGCTGATGCCTGGAAAAAGTCGCTGATGCCGCGCACCAGGTCCGGCTCACTGCCCATTTTCTCCCAGGTGGCATCCCAGAAGGTCGTTTCGTAGTAGTCGACGGCTTCCAGAAACAACTTGGCCTTATTCCCAAACGCCGCGTACAGGCTGGGTGGGTTGATACCCATCGCGGTACACAGCTCTGCCACCGATGCAGGTTCATACCCGCGCCTCCAGAACACCGTCAGGGCCCGAAGCAGCGCCTGGTCGCGGTCGAACGTGCGAGGGCGCCCCTTGGTGCGCGGAGCGGAAGATGAGATGGCGTTGGTCATGGGGCGGACTACCTTAATGCCTGTCGCCAGAAAATCGCGTCTGGAGACGATGTTTAGGGGCCGATGATACACAAAATGACCCGAGCCCGTTGTGCGGTGCCAGCTGGCGGCAGTTTGAGGCAGGCCAGATACGACAGACCGTTGATCGTGAGTCATCCTGATCTTGGATCATTTGTAGACGACCGGTCTATTTATATCTTAGGATACCTGCACCATTCACCCGGCTCGAACGCTGTATCGAGCTGGGACGCGCTGATGGATCTATTCCAGGCAGCGCTTAAAGATCCCTGACCAGGGCAAAGCGACTTTTTATTATCTAAATAGACAACTGGTCTATTAATTCAGGTTGACCATGACAGACAACAGTAACCGTACCGACTTGTTCACCCCCGTCACCATGGGTGACATTGAACTGGCTAATCGCATCGTAATGGCCCCTGTCACCCGCAGTCGCTATGGCGAAGACGGTATCCCCAACGAGATGCACGCGGAGTACTACGCGCAGCGTGCCACTGCCGGTTTGATCGTTGCCGAAGCCACCAATATCTCTCCTCAAGGCCGTGGTTATGCCGCTACGCCCGGCATCTGGAGCGATGAACAGGTTACAGGCTGGAAGAAAGTTACCGATGCCGTGCACGCTGCGGGCGGCAAGATCGTCAGCCAGCTCTGGCATGTGGGTCGTTTCTCCAGCGTAGAGTTGCAGCCAGACGGCGTTGCGCCGGTTGCACCTTCTGCGATCCAGGCTGAAGGTCAAACCTATACCGCGAATGGTTTTGTTCCGGTGTCGATGCCTCGAGCACTCGAAACCGATGAAATTCCGGGGATCATCGAACAGTACAAACGCGCTGCCGAAAATGCCAAGCGCGCCGGTTTTGATGGGGTGGAAGTTCACTCTGCCAATAGCTATCTTCTGGATCAATTTCTGCGCGACTCGACCAACCACCGAACCGACCACTACGGCGGCTCGATCGAAAACCGTGCACGCCTGACCCTGGAAGTGACAGACGCGATCGTCAAGATCTGGGGCAATGACCGCGTCGGTATCCGCTTGTCTCCGGTTACACCCGACGCCGGTAACACCCCCCCGGACAGCAACGTGATGGCACTGCACGGCTACCTGATCCAGCAGTTGAATGCCTTCAATCTCGCCTACCTGCATTTTGTTGAAGGGGCGACTGCAACTTCCCGTGAAGTGCCGGAAGGTGTGGACATGGACGCCCTGAGCGCACAGTTCAATGGCTTCTTTATCGGTAACAACAACTACGACCTGGAGATGGCAATCGAGCGTCGCGCCCAAGGCAAGATCGATGCAGTTGCATTTGGTCGGCTGTTCATTTCCAACCCTGATCTGGTTGAGCGCTTGCGTCGTGACAGCGAACTGACCATTGCACCACGGGAGTCCTATTACGGTGGTGGCGCCAAGGGCTACACCGACTGGCCTGTCGGCAGCTACTGATCACGGCTGTATCAACGCGATATCCAAATCGATCGACACCGTGATCAACAATGCTGGCGACGTCACGTGACGTCCTTGGCCTCCACACTCAATGCTTCGCCGATGGCATAGAAATGGCCTCCCGCGATGTAGTGCAGGCTGCGAAGGTCCGAATGGGCGGTTTCAAAGTGCCAGTGCCCATCGCTGAAGACTCGGGTGTCTGCCCAGGCACCCACCACCTCGCCGATAAACAAGTCATAACTCGCCTGGTTGTGAGGCTCGTGTATCAACTTGCACGCAAGCCACGCCGAACAGCCCGCAACGAAGGGCAGGTCATGGCCGGGCATGCTGAATAACTGGACATCGCTCCTCGCCAGTTTGTCCGGCGTATCGGACAGACTCATGCTGCCAACATCACTGGTCAGTTTGAGCTGGGCCACGGTTGGAACCTGGATCACGAAAACGCCACTGCCCTCTACCAACTCACGAGTCCGGGTCATCTTGTCCAGCACTACAGTCACTTTTGGCGGTGAAAAATCCAGCGCGCAGGCCCACGCGGCGGCCATGACATCCTTTACCCCGTCGTGCTGAGCAGATACCAGTACGGTAGGGCCGTGATTGATCAGCCTGTAGGCCTTTTCAAGGGGTACAGCGGCAATGTGGTCGTCCATCGTTACTCCAGAAAAAAAGGCCTCGAATCCATGAATGGACCGGGGCCGTTCAGGTTTAAACCGAAGCCGTTCTGCTCAGGTGAAGCTGAAGGCTTTCATGGCCGCCTACGATGAGCGACCCGATGGCAGGGGTCAATTCGGTCTTCGAACCGGGCGCTATATTTAACCTTTGCCACTTATTACGCCCGCTGGTTTTTACCCGCGTCTACGCGCCTCGGGAATGCGTCTGCACGGATCAGGGGGCCACGTGGGTGTGGTAAATCTTGCTGACTACGGTCCACTTGCCTTCAACTTTCAGCAGGTTGAAAAAGTCGGTGAAACAGAAGCCGGAGATGTCATTGGTATCGATGCGTGCACTGGCAGCCGTACCGACGATATCGATGTTGACGATTGCGCTCTGGGCTTCTGGGGAAGGGCGGAATGCGTTGTCGATGATGTCGAACAACCCTTGAATCGGGCCGCCGGTGAGTTTGCTCTCGGCGTCTACGCCAAAGATCGTGGCCTGCTCGCTGAAGGCAGGTTTCATGATGCTGCTGTTGGCGTGTTTGCCACCTTCGTTGTACTGGCTCAGTACGGCGACGATTGCGTTGTATTCCTGCACGTAAGTCGGATTGCTCATGATGGGGTCCTGTTTGTGGGTTCGCTCAACCATTAATGTAGTGCTCACTACTTAAGTGTGTTTATTCTATAGCGAGCACTACAGTTTGTGCCAATGATTTCGTGGGCGGTCGTCGGGTGTGATGTAAATGGCAAGGCTTCGCCTCAAACGGGTTACCGTTCAGGCAATACATCAGCGAGCAGGCGAAGCGCCGCTGAGCACGGGAAGGCTCCAAGGGCGGGCATACAGGGGGCACGAGCAGCTTCGTGCCAAGGGCAATGCACGTGTGGTTGCAGTGGTCGTGTTTTAACGCGGCACGCAGCGTTACAAGGACATGCGCTCGACAAGGGGGCAGGGAACCTTGTGAGTGTAGGGCTCATCCTTGTTTTCGATCAGGTGCAAGGCGGCACGACGGCCCATTTCGTAATAGGGCAGTTGAACGGTGCTCAGGGGCGGGTAAAACAACTCCGCGACTCCGATCATGTTGTCGAAGCCAAGCACTGCAACGTCCGCCGGAATTCTCAAACCCTGGCCAAGCAGGAACTGATAGGCAATCAGGGCGATCCGGTCGTTACCACACACCAGCAGGTCGAAGGTCGGCTTTGCCGGTGACTCGCCCAATTGTCCCTTGAGCGCTTCAATGGTTTCGAGGTACTCGTCATCCGCAGACAAATCATATTGCAGCACACTGTCCATCGGGATACCTGCCTCTGTGAATGCACGTGACAAGCCCTGCTGGCGCAACTTCCAGGCAATGCTGTGGCGGGGCAGATTAATGCACAGCGGGCGCCGATAACCCCGTTGAAGTGCCTGACTCACCGCCTTGTACTGACCCTCTTCGTCATCAGAGACATAACACGCCACACCCGGGCTGGAGCTAATGCAGTTGCTCAGCACCAGCGGGTAGCTGCGCAGCGCCTCAGGTATCTCCAGCTCGCGCAGTTCCATGGAACTGAACACGATTCCGTCTGGACGATGTGACAGCATCAGATCGATGGATCGCGAATCCGGTGGGCTTTCGAACACGTTGATGATCAGGACGTTCCAGCCGTTTTCCCGTGCAGTGTGCTCAAGCGACAGCAGCATGTTCACGGCGAAAGGGGTCGTCGCGGTGTCCAGGGCGAAAACCCCGATCAGTTTGCTGCTGAAATGCCCGCCGCGAATATTGCGTGCGGAGAGATTGGGCACATAGCCCAGAGTCTCGATGGCTTGGCGGACAGTCGCCAGGGTTTCGGCATTGAGTTTTTCGGGAGTGTTGATCGCTCGAGACACGGTCATCAGGGAAACCCCCGCCAACCGTGCAACATCTTTAACCGAGGCCATTTACGAATGCCATTGAGTTTTCTCCATGCATGAAAGTCATGTCCGGCAAGAGCATGACATCATGGCAATGGTGACGTAAATGACCGAGTCTTTCTCCCGCGTCGGCTCGACCGTTTCAGGTCAGAAAAAATAATACTTGAAGCGCACCCGGGCACCATAACGATCGCTGTCGTCATTTGCCCGACTCCCATCGTTATCGGGAAGGTTGAGCATTGACCAATAGGCACCTAGATCAATATTGAAGTTGTCCATGTCCATGACATGGGTGATGCGATAGGACGTGTGGATCGTGTGAATGTCATACCGGCCAGGAACAGTTGCCACACCGTCTTTGGCAACCAGATCATTCATGTTGAACGCTTGAATATCATTTTTGGCAAAAATGTAGCCGAGTTCAAAGTTGCGCCACAATATATTGCTCCCGGCACTGAAGTCTTTTTCATCCTTGGCGTTCATGTAGGCCGTGCTGATATTAAAGACAATGCCGTTGGAGGGATCCTCCTTTAATGAGTTCCAGGTAAAGGTCGCACCATATCCGGTGCGTTGTGACTGGTCTTGAATATCTCCCGAGGCATCGCGAAAGCCATACGCATTGCTGACGATGTTGGTTTCCATCGCCAGCGCGATGGAGGCTTTGTCGAAACGTAACGCGGCGACGGGCCGGACGTAGGCTGCATTTTTTTCATTTTCCAGCACATTGCCGTGATAGCCATTGTCGGCAAACAGGGTGGTGCCATCCTTTACCAGGGTATTGAGTTCGAGGTACAGCGGTCCTGCCTCCTTGCTCAGCAGTACCGCGCCGCCACCGCTGCTGCGCCCACGTCCTTCTTTCATCATATAGATGTAGCCGAAGCCATCGCTGTACAGGTCGTTGGAGGTATTGCCCGAATACTGGATGAACGTGTCCTGGTTAAGCGGGAACATGTCGTAGGCTTCAAAACGGCCAACTTTGATTTTCCAGTTTTTCTCCTGACCAAAAAAGAACGCCGCATCATCAGCACTCAAGTTCCCGGACACATTAACCAGTGGCTGAACGCTAAAGCCGGCGAACTGATCATTTTTGCCTTTGCGGTAGCCATCGAGTCCTAAAAGAATTCGCCCGTTGATATCCCATTTTTCCGAGTCACCGACACGCCAGTCTTTATTGTCATCGGTTTTGAACGACGTCAACTGACCCGCACTACTGGCGGCATCAAGGTTGAACTCTACATCGCCGTAAACTTTCAAATCGCCGTGTTCCGTAGTCCAGGTCATATCCGCCATGCCCGACGAAGAAAACATGCCCAGTAAACAAACAACTAAACTCTTTTTCATGGCCGTGCCCAATCAAGTTATGGACGCACTTTCCCTTGCCCAAGGAATGGGTGGGCGTGCGATTTTTTGTTTTTGTGTGCTGCGCGAGCAAGCCCAGCGACGTTCAATGCTCAACGTTCTGCTTTTTAGTGCGCAAAGGCACCGCCGCTACACGACTGCTGTCGTGGCCGGTGGTGAAGGCGCGTGATCCGGGACGGTGGAGCAGGGGGTTCGAGAAGACTCCGAGCGCAAGGTCAAGCACGAGATCAGGAGGCAAACGCCCACGACTCCCGCCATCAGGACATACACGCTGGAAAATCCAATATGGTCATAGCCATACCCGGCGACGGGGGCCAGGAACATGGCGGTCAACGACTGGGCAGCCTGGAAGCCCACGAGATAGATGGTCGAAGACAAGCGCGAATCGAAATTACCGGCAATGTACTTGAATGCGGAGACGAGCAAGATCGGCACTTCGAGGGCATGCAACATTTTGCAACTGGCTATCACCCACACATCCACGGCCACTCCGGACCCCAAAATGCGCACGAACATGATGGTGCCTGTGAGGATCAAGCCATTCTTGGCTCCGATCCGCGATACCAGCCAGGGCGCGAACAGCATGCACAGCGCTTCAACGAAGACCTGTGAGGAATTCAGATAGCCGTAGGCGCGTATCCCGTCTTCCGGGTTCGGATAAAAGGAGGAAAAGTACACGGGGAACTGTTGGTCATAGACCGCGTAAATCCCGCAAACCCCGGTCATGAACAGGCCGAATGCCCAGAAGCGGGGCAGGGTCATGAGCACCCAGAAATCCTTCACCCGCAACGGGTTGGCAAACGCCTTGGCAGTCCGGGATGTTGAGTCGCAATACTTGCCCAGGTCCATGCGAAACAGAATCAGCAGAAAGATGATGCCGGAAGCCGTGCTCATGTAGAACATGATGTTGGGGTTGATACTGAACATGACCCCTACCACACCGGTGGCAGAAGCCCAGCCCAGCGATCCCCACAGCCTGGCCTTGCCGAACTCGAAGCCCATGTGGCGCGATAACCGCTCCGTGTAGGACTCCATCAGTCCAGCCCCTGCGAGCATGGCAAAGCCCAGAAATGCGGCACCCACCACGACGCCCAGTACCAGGTTCGTGGCCAACAGCCAGGAGTAGACATAGATACAAAAAGGCGCAGTGCAGCAGAGCAGGACACCAATCCAGACCAGCAGTTTTTTCGACATGCCCAGTCGATCCTGGAGCACGCCATAGAAAGGCAGGATAAGCATGGCCGCAATGGTGTTGGCCGCAAAGACCATGCCCGTTTCGGCGCCATTCAGACCTATCGCTTTGTGAATCCAGATAGAGAACAGCGAGAAGCTGGATGAGAATGCGAAGAAGAAAAAATAAAGCAAACCACTGACTTGCATGTACTCGATTTTTCTAGAAGCGCGCATTGAGGCACCCTCTTGTTTTTATTTTTGATAACGTTAACATCGAAGATATTACGCGCTTGGCGGTTGCTCGCTGTCAAGCGTAATTCCAGGGGAGGGCCTCAGGGATTGATTCTGATGGCGCGAGGTTTACCCCAACCCGGATGCGCCAGCGACAGGGACGGACCAGAGAGCTGGCCACTCAATACCCATTCAAACAAGGATAATCATGCACGCTGTCTTGCTGGATAAAGCGCATCACGCCATCAAAGAAAAACTGCCCGAACGCGGCAACGATCATCGCCTCGGTTTTCATCTGTCGCCCCCTGTGGGGTGGATGAATGACCCGAACGGGCTGGTGTATTTTCGGGGTGAATACCATGTGTTCTACCAGCATCACCCGTACTCACCACAGTGGGGGCCCATGCACTGGGGACACGCCAAAAGCCGTGACCTGGTGCATTGGGAACACTTGCCCATTGCACTGGCGCCCAGTGAGTCCTATGACCGGGACGGGTGTTTTTCAGGCTCGGCAGCGGTGGTCGACGATACGCTTTACCTGATCTACACCGGGCATGTCTGGCTGGGTGAGCCACGGGATGACAATCAGATCGAGCAGGTGCAATGCCTTGCCAGCAGCACCGATGGCATCACCTTCATCAAGCACGGGGTGATCATCGACACACCACCGGCTCCTGAGATCAAGCATTTTCGCGACCCCAAGGTCTGGAAGCGCGGGGAAGAATGGTGGATGGCCCTGGGAGCCCGCAAAGGGGATGACCCGCAGCTGTTAATCTATCGCTCTGCGGACCTGTACCACTGGGAATACCTGAGCTGTGCCCTGCAAGGCGTGCGCGAGTCAGACGGCTACATGTGGGAATGCCCGGACCTGTTCGAACTCGATGGCAGCGACGTTTTCCTCTATTCGCCCCAAGGCCTCAAGCCCAGTGGCTACGACAACTGGAATACATTCCAGAACAGCTACCGAGTGGGCCAACTGGACGACAGCGGCCACTTCAACACGAGCGCAGCCCTGCACGAGCTCGATCACGGCCATGACTTTTATGCTGCCCAAACCCTGCTGGCACCGGACGGGCGACGCCTGCTTTGGGCGTGGATGGACATGTGGGACTGCCCGATGCCAAGTCAGGCGCAACACTGGTGCGGCGCGCTGTCCTTGCCCCGTGAGCTGAGTCGTGAAGGCGATCGCCTGCGCATGCGTCCCGCCCGTGAGCTGACTGCGTTACGCAAGTCCCGACACGGGCTGCAGATTCCGGTGGTGGAGTCTGCCAGTCGCCCCCTCGATGTGCGTGGTGCACTGCTTGAAATTGAACTCGAACTGGATCTGGCTGGCAGCACCGCCGAACACTTTGGTCTCGCGCTTCGCTGCAGCGAAGATCAACACGAGCGGACGTTGTTGTACTTTGATGCCATGGCCCGTCGCCTGGTTCTCGACCGGCAACATTCGGGTGCGGGCGTGAGCGGTGTTCGCAGTGTTCCGATAAGCCCGGAACAGACCCGCATAGCACTGCGGATTTTTCTCGATCGCTCATCGATCGAGGTGTTCGTCGACGACGGTGCCTACACCATGACCAGCCGGATTTATCCACGGCCCGACAGCCTCGGGATAAGCGCTTTTGCCGTCAACGGAACAGGGGTGTTTGGCGATCTCGAGGCCTGGGAGCTGACCGACCTTAAAATCTGACCTCATCCGGGATGAGCCCATTGGCACTGCCCGCCAATGGGCTCACAGGTGCTTGCTACGTCGGCAACGCTCTGAGCAGTAACGCACCTCATCCCAACAGCGAGCCCACTTCTTTCGCCATGTGAAGGGCAGGCCACAGGTCACGCAAGTTTTGACGGGCAACTCGCTCTTTTTCAAAGTGACTCGCCTTTATCCAGTGTGGCGAGCAACAACTGGCCTCGCTGCCACAGCGCCTGCTGTTTGGATTCAGGCATCCGGTCAAGGTTTTTATAAATCATGCCCATGCGCTGATTGCCCCGCAAAAGCTCACCGTGACGCATCAGGAAGTGCCAATAGAGCGCGTTGAAAGGGCAGGCGTCATCGGTGGTGCTTTCGCTCACTTTGTAAGCGCAGCCTCGGCAATAGTCGGACATGCGCTTGATGTACTGGCCGCTGGCACAGTAAGGCTTGGACCCCAGATAGCCGCCATCGGCGTGCATGACCATGCCCAGCGTGTTGGGCAACTCCACCCAGTCGAAGGCATCCATGTAGATGGCCAGGTACCACTCGCATATTTGACTTGGCAGGATGCCGGCGAGGAGGGCGAAATTGCCGGTCACCATTAGCCGCTGAATATGGTGGGCGTAGGCATGTTCGAGGCTTTGGCCGATGGCTTGGCTCATGCAGTTCATTTTCGTGTCGCCTGTCCAGTAGAACTCTGGAAGCGACCGGGTGTTGCCGAATACATTGCCATCGGCATAGTCGGGCATCTTCAGCCAGTAAACCCCACGCACGTATTCCCGCCAGCCGATGAGTTGGCGAATAAAGCCTTCGGCGGCATTGAGTGCAATGCTGCCCGACCAGTACGCGGACTCCACATCGCTGCACAGCTGGCGAACATCCAGCAAGCCAATATTGAGCGCAGCACTGATGCGGGCATGAAACAGAAATGGCTCGTCGCTGGCCATGGCGTCCTGATAATCGCCGAAGGCTGCCAGGCCCCAGTCCAGGAAGTAGCTCCACAAGGCCTGAGCCTGGGCGTGAGTGACCGGGTAGTCGAATGTATCGAGGGTGCCATAGTGGGTGGTGAAGTTTTTTGCCACCAGCTCCAGTACATCCCGGGTAATGGCATCGGGTGAGAAGCGGGCGGGCGAGGGCGGCTTGATGCCTTTGGGCAGCGCCTTGCGGTTTTCTGCATCAAAGTTCCAGGCGCCCCCGACCGGGCTGCCATCGCCGTTGAGTAACAACCCGCTCTTGCGCCGCATCTCTCGATAGAAATACTCCATGCGCAGCTGCTTTTTGGCATTCGCCCAGGCGGAAAACTCAGGGCGCGAGCAGAGAAAGCGAGCATCGCCATGCCACTGGATCCCCGCGCCACACGCCTTGAGTGAATGCTCCAGACGCCAGTCACCGCACTCCGTCATATGGATTTCATCAGGCTGCAGGAGTGCTTCCCAGCGCCGTAATTCACCTGGCACAGATCCGCTGTTGTCCGGGTCATCGAGCTTGACGTACTGCACCCGGATTCCACGCTGTTGCAGCGCCTCGGCGAAATGGCGCATGGCACTGAACACCAGAACGATTTTTTGCGGATGATGGGGGACATGGCTGGCTTCCTCCATCACCTCGACCAGCAGCACGGTGTCGTTTTCGGTATCCAGACCCTGCAATGAACGAAGGTCAAAAGACAATTGGTCGCCCAAGACGAGGCACAGTCGGCGGGTAGCATTCATCGAGCAGATTTCCGTTGAGTAGACACGTGTGAAGGCCTGGGGACTTCAAGGCGAAAGGAAGTCAGGATGACTTGTACAGTATAAAATTATTGTACAAGTATTTCGTGTCTGGCAGGCAGGAAAACGCCTGCGATCTTTTCCGATAAGCGCCCATTCCCGGGGCTTGCGTGCTGGGTATCGAATACGGTTTTTTTCAAATGTATGTGTGTTGCGGCCGTGTTATAACGCGTGCATCCGTATAAAAACCCTAAGAAAAAACTATGCCCTCGATCTTGTATTCCGTTGATGTCAATTCTTGGTACCTGTTGGTCTCCATGCTGCTGGGTTTATGCGTGGCGGCTTTCGCGGGGAAGATGACCTGGGGTCAAAAAGTCAGGCGTGACGCTGCGTTTGATGATGAATTGAAAGTCGTACTGGGTGGGACGCTGTCCATGTTTGGTTTGCTCATGGGCTTCATTCTTTCGTTTGCAATCAGTGGTCTGAACACCCGGATGACGGCTGAAGAAAATGAAGCCATTGCCATTGGCAATGCCTTCCAGCGTACAACGTTGCTGAGCGAGTCCCAGCAAGAGCAAGCCGAAAAAATGCTGATGGACTACCTGGCTATCCGCATTTCATTCTTTGCCACGGAGGATGACGACCAGCGCGCAGCCATCCGGTTGGACTCCATTAAAATGCAATCGCACATGTGGGCTTTGATCAGCAAGATTGCCAAGGAAAAACCCAGTTCGGTGATTGTCACGGCCCTTAACGCCACGAATGAGTTGTATGTGTCGCAACAAAAGACGATGGCCAGCTGGCGGCCTCAAATACCCGGTGTGGCGTGGGCACTATTGATCCTGTTTGCCGTCTGTTCCAACTTTTTGATTGGCTACAACGTCAAGGGCAGCCGGGGTGGAAACACCCTGGTCTGTGTGATGCCGATATTTACAGCTTTGGCGTTATTCATGATTGCGGAAATTGACGTTCCCGGCAAAGGCATCATTCAGGTGGTTCCAGATAACTTGAGGGCTCTTATAGTGACTCTGGAACACGGTGGACTGACTTTATAACCAGCTAAAGCTGCTTGCTTTAGAGGCACTTGATAATAAGTGCTCAAGCGTGGCGCCCCCTTGCCTGTCTTGTGTTCTGGCATGGAGGTGCCTACGGAATCCGGGGTAATGCACCATGAATAACGATCATAAACCCGCCAGGCCGATCTTTGACCTGGACATGCTCAGAACGATGGTGATGGTCGCCGATTGCGGCAGTTTCACCACCGCTGCGACCAGACTGCACTCCACTCAATCCACCGTCAGCCAGAAGGTGCGCCGACTGGAAGAACTTGTGGGGCACCAGTTGCTTGATCGAAGCAGCCGGGAAATACGTCCCACTGATGCCGGCATCATCCTGTTGGGGTATGCGCGCCATCTTCTGGCCGTGAGCAATCAGCTGGGCGAGGCGCTTTCGAGCGGAATGAGCGTCACCATACGGCTCGGTGTTCCTGATGATTTCGCCGCAAGCAAAACCATGCCCGTGCTGGCCGCCTTCAATCGCAAGCACCCGAAGGTGAAGCTGGAAATCATCAGTGGATTGAGTTCAGACCTGCTTCGCAGCTATGACCGCGGCGAGCTGGACCTGATCCTGATAAAACAGCGACGCCACAGCCGTGAGGCCAACGCTTGCCGATCAGAAACCATGGAGTGGATTGATAGCGCGACACGTCCGTGTTTCGACCAGGACCCTATACCCCTGGTGACATTTCCGTCACGGGGACTCTATCGGGATGACATGATCAGCGCGCTCGAAGCCCTTGGCCGTACGTGGCGTATCTGCTTCACGGGCACCAGCCTTGCCAGTATTCAGGAGGCAGTGGCCAATGGGTTTGGTGTCAGCCTGCTTCCAACCCGGGCAGTCACTCCTGATCACAAGGTGCTGGGTGTCGAGGACGGGTTGAGCCCGATTACCGCATTCGAGATAGCCGTATTCCATCGCCCGAGCATCGACCCGGTGATCAAAGAACTGGCTGATGTGCTCATCCAGATAGTGGATGAAGAGGTGCATTGATCAAGCGTGCCGGGTGAGCGAGGCATCTGGCGCCAGGGCGATGTCTCTCAGTACGCCTATGCCACTCTTTAATGTACGCAGATGACCTGCTGTTGGCAGTAGCGGTCGAAGCCACTTTATTAAAAATCCAAATACTTGGGATTCCTTTTATTAACTTTCAATAGGACGTAGTGCCGGTCTAGGATCCGTTGCAAGGACGTGGATGAATCAAGGCCCGCCGGGCCATCCCGTTCTACCTGGGTTATCCAAAACTACAACAACGAGTGCTGCGTATAGACGGGTGGCAGCTACAGGCTGCGGGCGCTCTCGATGCCTGTTCTGGACAGAACGCCAAGGCACTGTCGAGGCACACCCCCCCTAGTTCGCTCAGCGCATCAGGGTCCCATATGAATAGCAATCCCAAGATACTGCGTGCCTCCCTCATCTTCATTGCGTGTACGGCGTTTATCGTGTGTGGTGTTCAACCCATTTTCATGGGGTTGCTGACAGATCAGTTGAATCTGTCGCTGGATCAACAGGGCTGGGTGGTTTCAATAGAAATGGTCGGGATGACATTGGGCACCATTATTTGTCCACCGCTGATGAAGCGCTTCAGTGCAAGAAACCTGTGCCTCTACACAGGCATGCTTTGCGTGGCGCTCAGTGTCGCCACGGCATGGGCATCAACGAATAATCTGTTGCTGGTGGTGCGACTGCTTGCCGGGACCTGCGCGGGATTGATCTACGCGTATGCCGTATCAACCCTGGGTCGCCTTCCCAATCAGGACCGCTCATTCGGGTTGATGCTGCTTTTGCAAACGCCTGAATATTCGTTTTTCTCCGCAGCATTGCCCATTCTCGCGGTACAAAGCGGAATCGTGACCGCGCTGTGCTCTTTCGGCCTGTGGTACGTCCTGATCTGTGTTGCCAGCCTTGCGCTGCCGCGCAAGGTGGCTGACACCAACGGGACGCTACAAAGAGTCGCTGCCCAGGATGGTTCGTCACGGGAAGGGCGCAGTGCGCTGGTCGGAATGCTGTTCATGCAAATCGCCATTTACTGCGTGTGGGGCTTCATCGATCAGCTGGCACGAGATCAGGGTATTTCCAGTGTCGATATTGGCTGGGCATTTGGTCTTTCGGCTATCGCCGGTTTGCCGGGCGCAGCGCTTCCAAGCCTGCTGGGTGGCCGTGTCAATCGCCGCTTCATGATTGGCCTGGGCTTGCTGTCCGTGTTTGTGTCGATTGCCATGCTCACCTCGTACACGCGCACACCCACTCAACTGTTCGCCGCTCTTTTCTTGCTGCAATTCGGCTGGGTACTCGCGCTGTGTTACTACATGGCATTGATTACCACCAACGATCCCACCGGCAAGCTGACGCCTCTGGTCAGTATTACGCTGATGGGGGCTGCAGCCGTGACGCCTGCGGCCATTGCGCTGCTGGTGCAGGGCTCCAACCACCAACTGATCTTTGTGCTCGGCACAGGTGCACTGCTGGTGGCCTTCGCGGTGACTTGCCTGGGCGGGCATGCTAAGGGCATCTGGCGCGAAAGAAGTGCGTGCCATGACTGATCGCGCTTCGGCTTTCATCGCAGCCTGCGCGCCGCGTGCAGGCAAGGTGTCACTGACCGCACTGGTGCTGCTGGTGCTGCTTGGCTTGAATTTGCGGCCCTTCTTGACTTCGGTTGGGCCCGTGCTCGATTTGGTGCGTGGTGACATTGGCCTGGATTTTCGCGCCGCCGCAATGCTGACCACCTTGCCCTTCGTGTTGATGGGGCTGATGGCCTTTATTGGTATAGGTCTGGCCCGGCGCTTTGGGGAAAGGCAGGCGCTGACCGGCGCATTATTGCTGCTGATGCTCGGGTGTGCGTCACGGGCGGTGGTCAAGGACGGCGCGCAGTTGATCGCCTGCGCGGGTATCGCCGGCACCGGCGTGGCGGTGATCCAGGCTTTGGTGCCGGGGATCGCCAAGCGCTGGTTTCCTCAACAGATAGCGATGGCGATGGGGCTTTACTCGGCGGCACTGGTCGGCGGCGGGGCGCTGGGCTCGCTGGCAAGCACGTGGCTCACTGCCTATGGCGGCTGGAGGTTGGGGCTTTCCGTGTGGGCGTTGCCGGCACTTGTCGTGCTCCTGCTCTGGCTGCTTTGCGCGCCGCGCACACCACCGCTGGTTGCGAGCGGACCTGCTCCGGTTTTGAGCAGCTTCTTCAGGAACCGGCGAGCGTGGCAGCTGGCTGCCTACTTTGGACTCACCAACAGCGGCTATTCGAGTCTGGTTGCATGGTTGCCGTCCTTCTACCAGCAGCAGAACATGGGCCTGCAGGCTTCGGGCAACCTGCTCGCCTGGTTGGCGATATTCCAGGCGACGGCGGCATTCGCCATGCCGATGCTGGCACGGCGCAGTGCTGACCGACGCGGGCCCTTATTGCTTACGATAGCGCTGCAGACCGTGGGTTTCGCCGGTTTCGCCCTGGCTCCCAACGCCGCGCCGTGGGTGTGGGTTGCACTGGCCGGGTTTGGCCTCGGCGGTTTTTTCTCGCTCAGCCTGATTGTCGCGCTCGACCATTTGCCCGGCGCCCAAGCGGCTGGCACCTTGGCAGCCTTTGTCCAGGGAGTTGGTTTCTTGCTCGCATCAACCGCTCCCTGGTTGATCGGCTGGCTGCTTGACTGCGGTGGCAGCTTCATTACGGGGTGGTGGTTACACATTGGGGTTCTCGCCGTGATGGCGATGCTGACGCTCAACTTCTCTCCAGCGAGCTACCGCCCCAGCATGGGAGAGAGGTGAGCCAGGCTCAGCCAGGCATGCCGCGCGTCCGGGTTTTGCGGGCGCTACGTGATCGAACGCCGCCTCGTTCCAGTCGTCATTGCTCCCACTGCTCCAGCAATATGGCGACGAATTTTTCCGCTGCCGGCGACAGTGACGCGCCTCGCCGGTAAACCAGCCCCAACGATCGGTTCACAACCGGATCTACCAGCGGGACGCTCACCAGCGTTGGGTGATCCACTGCCGGCATTGCCAGGCTGGGCATGGCCGACACTCCCAGACCCGCTTCCACCAGGCCAAGCGACGTTGACAGGTGCTGCACCTCATAGAACCACTGCGGACGCCAGCTCAAGCCCGACAGGGCGTGGTCAAGCAGCATCCGGTTGCCGCTCAGGCGGCCGACTCCGATAAGACGGTAATTGCTGAGTTCTGCCCAGGATACCGAGCTGCGCTCTGCCAGCTCATGATCGCGTCGGCAAGCCAGAACAAAAGGCTCGTTCACCAACGGCACGAACTCAATGTCCGGGTGCTGGCCGCTCATCATATTGATGCCAAAGTCGGCTTCACCGCGCAGAACAGCCTCCAGTCCTTCGTTCGCACTCTGATCCAGAAGCCGGATTCGGATTTGTGGATAGCGCTCGTTATAAAGACGTATTACCGACGGGAGAAAGTAAAAGGCCGCTGTCGGGATGCAGGCCAGCGTGACACGGCCGCTCTGGCGCTCTGCCAGCTCCCGGATGTTGAGAATCGAATCGTCGAAGTCATCCAGCAGGCGTCGAGCCTTGGGCAGAAAGTCCCGCCCAACGCTTGTGAGACTGACTCGTCGAGTCGTACGGTCAAGAAGCGCTGTCCCTAATCCGTCTTCGAGCTTTTTCATCCTGCGGCTTAACGCCGGCTGAGAAAGATGCAACGCATCCGCAGCCTCGTGAAAGCTGCCAAGTTCTGCGATTTTCACGAAAGATCGTATGTCATTCAGCTCATAATTCATCATTTTGATCCAGACCGAAGAGAAAGGTGCGTTCAAATCATCCTAAATTTATCATTCGTCAAACGCAATAATCCGGCTGATATTTGCATTGGAAACAATTTTCGAAGCCTGCGACTCTTGCATCCAAGACATCAATCACCCGGATTGATCAACAAGAGTCCGTCCCATGCAAAGAATTCCCTGTGTGCTGATGCGCGGTGGTACCTCCAAGGGCCCGGTATTTCTCGCCTGGGATCTACCGGCTGCAATCGAAGAACGTGACGAGTTGCTGCTCAACCTGATGGGCTCTGGCCACGAACTTGAGATTGACGGTATCGGTGGCGGCAGCCCGCAAACCAGCAAAGTGGCGATCGTAAGCCCGTCGCTTCACGCTGACGCTGACGTCGATTATCTGTTCGTTCAGGTCATGGTCTCCCAGCGTCGGGTCGATACCGCGCCCAATTGCGGCAATATGCTGTGCGCCGTCGGCCCGTTTGCCATCGAGCAGGGGCTGGTGAAAGCGTCCGCCGATGTGACGCGGGTGCGTATTCGCAACCTGAACACCGGGACATTTGTAAACGCCGAGGTACAGACCCCCGGCGGCAAGGTCAGCTATGAAGGCGACACTGCCATCGACGGCGTACCGGGCACCGCCGCGCCTGTGCAACTGACGTTCCTGGACGCTGCTGGCAGCAAGACCGGCAAACTGTTCCCCACCGGGCACACACAGGATGTGATCGACGGTTTTGCGGTGACCTGCATCGACATGGCGATGCCGATGATGATCGTCGAGGCCAGCCAGTTGGGTAAACAGGGCGATGAAAGTCCCGCTGAACTGGATGCCGACGTTGAGTTTCTGCGCCGACTGGAATCCCTGCGCCTGAAAGCCGGTTTTGCAATGGGCCTGGGCGATGTCAGTGACAAAGTGATTCCCAAGCCGGTGCTCGTGTCACCGGCCAGGTCTGGCGGTACGATTCAGGTGCGCTACTTCATGCCTCACACCTGTCATCGTGCACTGGCAATCACCGGAGCCATTGGCCTGGCGACCGCCTGTGTCACGGAGGGCAGCGTGGTCTCGCAACTGCTGGGCAACGTTGATGAGCCCCGTTTGAAACATGTGCGGATTGAACATCCAAGCGGCGGGATAGACGTTGTATTGTCTTACACCGGCGCTCGGGAAGAGACCATTCGCGCCTCGGTCGTGCGCACATCGCGCAGGCTGTTCTCCGGTTTTGTTTACGCTACAGCTTCCCAACGACTCGCCGGATAATTTCCCCCAGGTCATTGCCGCTTTTGCATCAGCACACCGCCAGACATCGTTGGTTCATGTCGTCCGGCGGGAATGGGGTCGTGCGCCTTTGCGCCGGCCGCACTCATTATAAAAACAAGAGAATTGACCTATGCTCGCATTTCTTGGTTTGGCCATGGTGGTCGTTTTCACCTTCCTGATAATGACCAAACGGCTGTCACCCATAGTGGCGCTTGTTGTCGTGCCGATCGTATTTGCCGTCATTGGCGGTTTTGGCGGCACCACCGGCAAAATGATGCTCGATGGCCTGAAAATGGTGGCGCCTTCAGCTGCGCTCCTGTTGTTTGCCATCCTGTTCTTCGGCTTGATGATTGATGCAGGCTTGTTCGACCCGCTGATCCGCAAAATCCTCAAGCGCGTCAATGGCGACCCGATGAAAATCGCGGTCGGCACTGCACTGCTGTCATTGCTGGTCGCACTCGACGGCGACGGTACAACCACCTACATGATCACCTGCGCTGCGATGTTGCCGTTGTACAAGCGCATTGGCATGAACCCGATGGTTCTGGCAACCATCGCCATGTTGTCCTTGAGCATCATGAGCGGCATGTCTCCTTGGGGCGGACCTGCTACCAGGGCCATCGCGGCCCTGGGCCTGGACGCCGGCGAATACTTCGTGCCGATGCTGCCGACGATGATCGGAGGCGCCATGTGGGTAGTCTTCACGGCCTTCTTGCTGGGTCGTGGCGAGCGCAAGCGCATTGGCAATATCCAATTGCAAAGCGGCGGGGGTAATTGCTACATCAAGGCCATCCTTGAAGACACACCCTACAAGCGCCCCAGGCTGGCCTACATCAACCTGCTGCTGGTGATCGCGGTGATGGTTGCGCTGGTGATGGGGATCATGCACTCGGCGATCCTGTTTCTGATCGGTTTTGTCCTGGCATTGATGATCAACTACCCGCAACTGGATATTCAGAAAGAACGCATCCTGGCCCACTCCGGTAATGCGATGACCGTGGTGTTGCTGGTGTTTGCCGCTGGCATCTTTGCCGGGATCTTCTCGGGCACCAAGATGGTCGATGCTCTGGCTCAAACGCTGGTGGACTGGATTCCGCCGTCCTGGGGGCATCTGTTCCCGCTGGTGGTGGCGATCACCAGCATGCCGCTGACGTTCGTCCTTTCCAACGATGCTTACTACTTCGGGGTGGTGCCGATCCTGGCCAATGCGGCGGCGGCCTATGGCATAGACCCCCTTGAAATCGCACGGGCATCGGTCCTCGGCCAGCCCGTGCACCTCATGAGCCCGCTCGTGGCTTCGACGTTGCTGCTGGTGGGCATGGTTGACCGTGATATCGGCGACTTCCAGAAAGCCACCGTCAAATGGGCGGTGTTCACCTCCCTTGTGATTACGACACTGGCCTTGCTGACCGGGGCGATAAGCCTCTTCTCCTGATCCACCCAGGCCTCCTGCTTTTTATCGACGCGCCTCGACGGTGAGGCGTGCGCAGTCCTGCACCCCAAATAACAACAATGAGAAGTTTGCCATGACCTGTTTACATACCCGGTGGACGTTGCTTTCTGTTCTGGGACTGCTACCCCTGGCGAGCGCCAGCGCAGACGGATTTGTCGATGACAGCAAGCTCAAGCTGCAATTGCGCAACGTGTACTTCAACGAAAACTTTCGCGACGAGCATGGCTTGAGTGCGAAATCAGCAAGAACGGCGAAGAGCGAACGAACCGAGTGGGCCCAGGGATTGCTGCTCGATTACCAATCGGGATTTACCTCCGGAACCCTAGGCTTGGGTATTGATGCGCTGGGCCTGCTGGGGGTCAAGCTCGACTCGGGTCGCGGTCGCAGCGGCACAGGACTGCTGCCTGTGCATGACGATGGTCGGGCGGCCGACGAGTTTTCAAGCGCCGGGATAACGGCCAAAGCCAGGCTCGCCAGAACCACCCTGAAGTACGGAACCCTGCTCCCCAAAACACCGGTGCTGATCTACAACGATGCGCGTCTTTTGCCCCAGACCTACGAGGGCGGCCAGATCATCAGCAGTGATATCGAGAACCTGACCCTGACAGGGGGGTATCTGGAACGTTTCAAGTTGCGGGACTCCACTGACAGCATTGCACTGGTGCCCGACGGTTACGGTGGCGATAAATCGGGGGATTTCAGCTACGCCGGTGCTGAATACAAAGCAGGCAAAACCATCCGCCTCAGCTATTTCTACGGGGAGCTTGAGAACTTCTACAGGCAAAATTTTGCCGGAATCCAGCACGATCTGCCCATCGGCGCAGGGGTACTCACCAGTGACCTGCGCTACTTCAACAGTGTCGATACGGGGTCGGCCCATGGGGGCAGGATCGATAACGATATGCTCAGCGGCCAACTGAGCTACGCAATCGCGGGCCATTCCTTTGGCGGCGGCTACCAGACACTCAGTGGCGATGCCGGGCTGCCCTATATCAGCGGCGCAACCGTGTACTCCTTCAGTAACGCGGGTATCGGCAAATTTATTGAGGAAGACGAGAAGACCTGGATGCTGAACTATGGCTACAACTTCGCCGCCGTGGGTGTACCAGGGCTGACATTCGCCACCCGCTACCTGAGCGGTAACGACGGCAAGTCCAGCAGTACAGTCAAGGAATGGGAGCGCGATGCCGAACTGGCCTATGTGGTGCAGCAAGGTTCACTCAAGGGGTTGGGGGTCAAGCTGCGCAACTACGTCTATCGTTCGGACTTCTCGCGAGGACGTGACAGTAACCGGGTCTACCTGACTTACGATATCGCGCTCTGGTAGTGCCTGTTATATGTCAGTTATGTCGCTATCAATGGTGGGATATAACCCAAAGTGAGGTTGTTATTCCATCAAACCAGTTCAAATGAGATTTATAGTACGTTCTAATCTATTCAAATGACTTTGAAATGATTGGAGTATTGGTCTTTGAAAACATCGGCGCTCTTACCTTTCGGCCTCGCTCTGCTCGCGACCTGTGCAACGGCTTTTGCGGGC
>NZ_JAHKRC010000009.1 GCF_019345465.1 Pseudomonas sp. NKUCC02_KPG | reverse complement strand
GTAGGCCCGTTCCGCTGGGTCGCGCTGTCGGGCGATGCCGAAGACATCTACAAAACCGACGCCAAGGTCAAGGAGCTGATCGCTGACGACGCCCACCTGCACAACTGGCTGGACATGGCTCGTGAGCGCATCAGCTTCCAGGGTCTGCCGGCACGTATCTGCTGGGTCGGTCTGGGCCAGCGCGCCAAGCTGGGCCTGGCGTTCAACGAAATGGTGCGCAGCGGCGAGCTGAAAGCTCCGATCGTGATCGGCCGCGACCATCTGGACTCCGGTTCGGTATCGAGCCCGAACCGTGAAACCGAGTCGATGAAGGATGGATCGGACGCCGTGTCCGACTGGCCATTGCTCAACGCCCTGTTGAACACCGCGAGCGGCGCGACCTGGGTTTCGCTGCACCACGGCGGTGGCGTGGGCATGGGCTTCTCCCAGCACTCGGGGATGGTGATCGTGTGTGACGGTACCGACGAAGCGGCTGAGCGTATCGCCCGTGTCCTGCACAACGACCCGGCAACCGGCGTGATGCGTCACGCAGATGCGGGCTACGACATCGCCATCGACTGTGCAAACGAGCAGGGCCTGAACCTGCCGATGATCAACGGCTGATAAATACCTGTAGTCGCTGCCGAAGGCTGCGAAGGGGCTAGCAGGGCCTTCAAGAAAACGGGTTGCTCCGCAACCCTTCGCAGCCTGCGGCAGCGACTACCACATACATTTCGGTTACACGCGTGAAGGAGTATTAACGTGCTTGAGTTAAACCTGATCCCCGGCCAACTGAGCCTTGCCCAACTGCGTGACATCTATCAGCAGCCAGTCACCCTGAGCCTGGACGAAAGTGCGTCGGCGCAGATCGATGCCAGTGTGGCGTGCGTTGAGCAGATCCTTGCCGAGAGCCGCACCACGTACGGCATCAACACCGGTTTCGGTTTGTTGGCTTCGACCAAAATTGCCAGCGAAGACCTGGAAAACCTCCAGCGCTCCTTGGTGCTGTCCCACGCAGCCGGTATCGGCGAGCCAATCAGCGATGATCTGGTACGCCTGATCATGGTGCTCAAGGTCAACAGCCTGAGCCGTGGTTTCTCCGGGATTCGTCGCGTGGTGATCGATGCGTTGATCGCGCTGATCAATGCCGAGGTTTACCCGCACATTCCACTTAAAGGTTCGGTAGGCGCATCCGGCGACCTGGCGCCGTTGGCGCACATGTCGCTGGTGCTGCTGGGCGAAGGCAAGGCCCGTTACAAGGGTGAGTGGCTGGATGCCGTCACGGCCTTGAAACAAGCCGGTCTTGAGCCGCTGACCCTGGCTGCCAAAGAAGGCCTGGCCCTGCTCAACGGCACTCAAGTGTCGACGGCCTATGCCTTGCGCGGTCTGTTTGAAGGCGAAGACCTGTTTGCTGCCGCGATGGCCTGTGGCGGCCTGACCGTTGAAGCCGTTCTGGGTTCGCGCTCGCCGTTCGATCCACGCATTCATGCTGCCCGCGGTCAACGCGGTCAGATCGACGCCGCTGCCATTTACCGCGACCTGCTGGGCGCGAGCAGCGAAGTGTCCGAGTCGCACAAGAACTGCGACAAGGTACAAGACCCGTACTCCCTGCGTTGCCAGCCGCAAGTGATGGGTGCCTGCCTGACCCAGTTCCGCCAGGCCGCCGAAGTGCTGGGCATTGAAGCCAACGCAGTGTCGGATAACCCGCTGGTATTCGCCGAGCAGGGCGACGTGATCTCCGGTGGCAACTTCCACGCCGAGCCGGTTGCAATGGCTGCTGACAACATGGCGCTGGCGATTGCAGAAATCGGTTCGCTGAGCGAACGTCGCATCTCGTTGATGATGGACAAGCACATGTCGCAATTGCCGCCGTTCCTGGTGGCCAATGGTGGCGTGAACTCCGGCTTCATGATCGCTCAGGTAACGGCTGCGGCCCTGGCCAGCGAGAACAAGGCGTTGTCCCACCCACACAGCGTTGACAGCATTCCGACCTCGGCCAACCAGGAAGACCACGTATCGATGGCCCCTTCTGCTGGCAAGCGTCTGTGGGAAATGGCCGAAAACGTCCGTGGCGTACTGGCGATCGAGTGGCTGGCCGCGTGCCAGGGTCTGGATCTGCGTGATGGCCTGAAAACCTCGGCCAAGCTTGAAGTCGCTCGTACCACCCTGCGCAGCAAGGTCGCTCATTATGAGAAAGACCGCTTCTTCGCACCGGATATCGAAGTTGCCATGCAACTGCTGGCAACCCGTTGCCTGAACGATCTGCTGCCTGCTCACGTTCTGCCAAGCCTGTAACCCCAAAAAACGCAGAGGGTCTTATCGACCCTCTGCGTCTCTGTTTTCGCCGACAAAAATAATCAAGGACGCGAAATGCAAAACCAGACTCAAGGTTTGAAACGCGGGCTATCCGCTCGCCACATCCGTTTTATGGCGCTGGGTTCAGCGATCGGAACGGGTCTTTTTTATGGTTCAGCCGCTGCCATCCAAATGGCTGGGCCTGCTGTGCTGCTGGCGTACCTGATTGGTGGCGCCGCGGTGTTCATGGTGATGCGTGCACTGGGCGAAATGGCCGTGCATAACCCGGTATCCGGCTCGTTTGGCCAATATGCCAGCACCTACCTGGGCCCCATGTCCGGCTTTATCCTGGGCTGGACCTATGCCTTCGAGATGATCATCGTGTGTCTGGCCGATGTCACCGCCTTCGGCATTTACATGGGCTTCTGGTTCCCGGAAGTCGCGCGCTGGATCTGGGTGCTGGGCATCGTGCTGCTGATCGGCGGCTTGAACCTGTGCAGCGTCAAAGTCTTTGGCGAAATGGAGTTCTGGCTGTCGCTGCTTAAAGTTGCCGCGATCGTGGCCATGATCCTGGCCGGTTTCGGCATCATGCTGTTTGGCATCGGTACGTCTGGCAGCACGGATGCCGTGGCTACCGGCATCAGCAACCTGTGGTCCTTCGGCGGCTTCATGCCTAATGGCGTGGGCGGTTTGATCGCTTCGTTTGCCGTGGTGATGTTTGCCTTCGGCGGTATTGAAATCATCGGCATCACTGCCGGCGAAGCCAAAGATCCGCAGCGTGTGATTCCGAAAGCGATCAACGCGGTGCCGCTGCGCATTCTGCTGTTCTATGTACTGACCCTGTTTGTGTTGATGGCGATCTACCCTTGGACCCAGATCGGCAGCCAGGGCAGTCCGTTTGTGCAGATCTTTGACAGCCTGGGCATCAGCTCGGCGGCCACCATTCTGAATATCGTGGTGATTTCGGCGGCGGTGTCGGCCATCAACAGCGACATCTTCGGCGCGGGTCGCATGATGTATGGCCTAGCCCAGCAAGGGCAGGCACCTAAAGGCTTTGCAAAAATCTCCCGCCATGGCGTGCCGTGGATGACCGTACTGGTGATGGGCGCTACGTTGTTGGGCGGTGTGGTGCTCAACTACCTGATCCCGGAAAACATCTTCCTGGTCATCGCCTCGATTGCCACCTTCGCCACGGTCTGGGTGTGGTTGATGATTTTGGTGACCCAAGTGGCCATGCGCCGCTCCATGACCCGTGAGCAAGTAGCCGAACTCAAGTTCCCGGTACCGTTCTGGCCGTATGCGCCAATGGCTGCTATCGCATTCATGGTGTTTATCTTCGGCGTACTGGGTTACTTCCCTGAGACCCAGGCGGCACTGATGGTAGGCGCGGTCTGGATTGTATTCCTGGTGGTGGCTTATCTATTGTGGGTAAAGCCGGCAGCGGGTCGGGCGATTGAAGTGGCTCCCGAGCTTTCCTGAGTTTTTGAACATTGACGGAGTGACGCAATGAAAACCCTTTGGCAACACTGCAATGTCGCAACCATGGCCAATGGCACGTACTCGATCATCGAGGATGCCGCCATTGTCACCCGTGATGGCTACATTGAGTGGATTGGTCCGCGTCAGCAGTTGCCGACGGGCGAGTATGGTCAAACCCACGGCCTGGAAGGGGCGTGGGTGACGCCGGGGCTGATCGATTGCCATACGCACACGGTGTTTGGCGGTAATCGCAGCGGCGAATTCGAGCAGCGCTTGCAGGGCGTGAGCTATGCAGAAATCGCCGCAGCCGGGGGCGGTATTGCCAGCACCGTGCGTGCGACCCGAGCTGCCAGCGAAGATGAATTGTTCGCCAGTGCCCGTCAGCGTTTGCTGTGTTTGCTGCGCGATGGCGTCACCAGCGTCGAGATCAAGTCCGGTTACGGCCTGAGCCTTGAAAGCGAGCGCAAAATTTTGCGGGTGATCCGTCGTCTGGGTGAAGCGTTGCCGGTCACGGTGCGTAGCACCTGCCTTGCGGCCCATGCCTTACCGCCGGAATACAAGGACCGTGCCGACGACTATATCGAGCATATCTGCAACGAGATGCTGCCCGCGTTGGCTGCCGAAGGTCTGATAGACGCGGTGGATGCGTTCTGCGAATACCTGGCGTTTTCGCCCGCCCAGGTTGAGCGGGTATTCAAAGTGGCGCAGCAATTGGGCTTGCCGGTCAAATTGCATGCCGAGCAGTTGTCCTCATTGCATGGCTCAAGCCTTGCGGCGCGCTACCAGGCGTTGTCGGCGGACCATCTGGAATTCATGACCGAAGAAGACGCCATTGCCATGGCCGCCTCCGGCACCGTGGCCGTGCTCTTGCCCGGTGCGTTTTACTTCTTGCGTGAAACCCAGTTGCCGCCGATGGACGCCCTGCGCAAGCACGGAGTGAAAATCGCCATCGCCAGCGACCTCAACCCCGGCACGTCCCCTGGCTTGTCGTTGCGCCTGATGCTGAACATGGCCTGCACCTTGTTCCGCATGACCCCCGAAGAAGCCCTGGCTGGCGTCACCCAGCATGCAGCGACGGCATTGGGCATGGGCGAGACCCACGGTTCGCTTGAACCCGGCAAAGTGGCTGACTTTGTTGCCTGGAACATTGATCGTCCGGCAGACCTGGCCTACTGGCTGGGTGGTGATCTGGACAAACGCGTCGTGCGCAGCGGCGTTGACGTAACGCTTTAGGAGAAAAGCTTGTGGACAAGGTTCTGACATTCAAACAAGGCCGTGTGCCATTGCTGATCAGCATGCCCCATGCAGGCTTGAAGCTGACACCTGCGGTCAAGGCCGGGCTGATCCCCGAAGCGCAAAGCCTGCCGGACACCGACTGGCATATCCCGCGGCTCTATGAGTTTGCCGCCGAACTGGGTGCCAGCACCCTGGCGGCGGAGTATTCGCGCTTTGTGATCGACCTCAATCGCCCGCAGGACGATGCGCCGATGTATGTAGGTGCGACCACCGGGCTGTTCCCGGCCACGCTATTCGACGGTGTGCCATTGTTTCGCGAAGGGCAGGTGCCTTCTGCCGCAGAGCGTGCAACGTATCTGGAGCAGATCTGGAAACCCTACCACCTGACCCTGGAGCAGGAACTCAAGCGCCTCAAGGACGAGTTTGGCTATGCGCTGCTGTTTGATGCGCACTCCATCCGTTCTTGCGTACCGCACCTGTTTGACGGGCGCTTGCCGGACTTCAACCTGGGCACTTTCAATGGTGCCAGTTGCGATCCGACCCTGGCCCGCGACCTTGAAGCCATTTGTGCCGAGCATCCGGCCTATAGCCACATCCTGAACGGACGCTTCAAGGGCGGTCATATCACTCGTCACTACGGCAGTCCGGCGGACAACATCCATGCCGTGCAGCTGGAACTGGCCCAGTGCACTTATATGGAAGAGTTCGAGCCGTTCAACTATCGTGAAGACCTTGCGGCACCGACCCAGGTGGTGCTCAAGCAGTTGCTGGCGCGGATTATCGAGTGGGGCCAGCAGCGATACTCCAAGGGCTGAGTCGGGTTGTATGGGAGCGGGCTTGCCCGCGATGCCATCGCGGGCAAGCCCGCTCCCACAGGGTTTAAGCAACAGCCCGATATTCAACCACAGTGTTTTTAAGGGCATGCTCATTGCACCCAATCGGGTTTATGATGCCAGAGGCAACATTATCCCGACCTCCCGGAGTGCGTAATGCAGACCTTGTTCCCGCAGATCAAACCCTACGCCCGGCATGAACTGGCAGTCGATGGCCCGCATGTGCTTTACGTTGACGAGAGCGGTTCGCCAGACGGCCTGCCAGTGGTGTTTGTCCACGGTGGACCGGGTTCGGGCTGCGATGCCAACAGCCGCTGCTACTTCGATCCGGGCCTGTACCGCATCATTACCTTTGATCAGCGCGGTTGCGGGCGTTCAACCCCCCACGCCAGTCTGGACAGCAACACGACGTGGGACCTGGTTGCCGACATGGAACGGATCCGCCTGTTCCTGGGCATCGACAAGTGGGTGCTGTTTGGTGGCTCATGGGGCTCGACCCTGTCACTGGCGTACGCGCAAAGCCATCCGGACAAGGTGCACGGGCTGATTCTGCGCGGGATCTTTCTGGCTCGTCCTCAAGAAATCGAATGGTTCTATCAGGCAGGTGCCAGCCGGATCTTTCCGGACTACTGGCAGGAATACATAGCGCCAATCCCGCCGGATGAGCGTCATGACCTGATGAGTGCCTTTCATAAGCGCCTGACAGGCAATGACCAGATTGCCCAGATGCACGTGGCCAAGGCCTGGTCGACCTGGGAAGGCCGTGCGGCTACCTTGCGGCCAAACCCGCAAGTGGTCGAGCGCTTCTGTGACCCGCACCGGGCACTGTCCATTGCCCGCATCGAATGCCACTACTTTATGAACAACGCGTTCCTGGAGCCCAATCAGCTGCTGCGTGACATGTACAAGATTGCGCATCTGCCGGCGGTCATCGTGCATGGTCGCTACGACATGATTTGCCCGCTGGATAACGCCTGGGAGCTGCATCAGGCCTGGCCGGGCAGTGAGCTGCAGATCATTCGTGAAGCCGGACACGTCGCTTCCGAACCCGGGATTACCGATGCATTGGTACGCGCCACCGAGCAAATGGCCCGCAGCCTGCTCAACTTGCAACCGGACGAAGCATGAGGGGGTTGTTGCAGCGTGTCAGTGGGGCGCGGGTTGAGGTCGCGGGGGAGATAGTCGGTTCAATCGACCAGGGGTTGCTGGTGCTGGTCGCCGTCGAACCCGGTGATACCGAGGCAAGCGCCGCCAAGTTGTTGCACAAGCTCCTCAACTACCGGGTGTTCAGCGATGCCGAAGGCAAAATGAACCTTTCGCTGGCCGATATTGGCGGTGGTTTGCTGCTGGTATCGCAATTTACCCTGGCGGCAGACACCAAAAGTGGCCTGCGCCCCGGCTTCTCCACGGCGGCCCCTCCTGCGTTGGCCGAGGCGTTGTTCAATCATCTGCTGGGAGAGGCCAGACGTCTTCACCCGACAGTAGAATCAGGTCGTTTTGGGGCCGATATGCAGGTGCATTTGGTCAATGATGGCCCTGTGACATTTCTGTTACAAATCTAAAACCCTTAAAAACCGCGTTTTCGTCTGAAAACAGGCGGTTTTAGCGAGAAATACTTGCTGACAGTAGATGCGTTGTCACGCGGGCTACTAGATAATCCTGCGCTACACAGAGACTAATCCGACGCGTCTGGGGAATCATTCATTCCTTTGACGGTCGGAACAGTGCTCGCCAACCTGGCATTTAGATCGCTGGCCGTTGGTTTCATCATCTGTTTTCGGCGAGGTTTGCTCGTGATTGTTAGTCCATTTAATGCACCAAAAATGTCTGCCAAGCGGTTACGCAACGCACTGGTGACGGGCTCTGCGCTCTTTTGCTTGTTCGGTGCGGGTCAACTGTGGGCATTCAGTCTGGATGACGTGGCGGCTGAGGCTAAAACCCTCGCCGAACAGAAATACCAAGCGCCACGCAGCAATTTGCCAAAAGAGTTCCGCGACATGAAGTTCGCGGACTACCAGAAGATTCAATTCAACCGTGACAAGGCCCAGTGGGCGGGCGATAAAACCCCGTTCAAATTGTCCTTCTATCACCAGGGCATGCATTTCGACACGCCGGTGAAAATCAACGAAGTGACGGCCACCACGGTTGAAGAAATCAAGTACGACGCCAGTCGTTTCGATTTCGGTGATGTCCAGTTTGATCCAAAAGCTACCGAGAACCTCGGTTGGGCGGGTTTCCGCGTGCTGTATCCGATCAACAAGGCGGATAAGCAGGACGAAATCATGACCATGCTCGGCGCGAGTTACTTCCGCGTTGTGGGCAAGGACCAGATCTACGGCCTGTCGGCCCGTGGTATGGCGATCGATACTGCATTGCCGTCGGGTGAAGAGTTCCCGCGTTTCACCGAATTCTGGATCGAAAAACCCAAGCCTAACGACAAGCACCTGGTGATCTTCGCCTTGCTGGACTCGCCACGGGCTACCGGTGCTTACCGCTTTACCCTGCGCCCTGGTGTTGACACCGTCGTGGACGTCAAAGCGCAAATGTTCCTGCGTGACAAGGTTGGCAAGCTGGGCATTGCTCCGCTGACCAGCATGTTCCTGTTCGGCGCCAACCAACCGTCCAAAGTCCTGAACTACCGTCGCGAGTTGCACGACTCGTCGGGTCTGGCCATTCATGCCGGCAACGGCGAGTGGATCTGGCGTCCGCTGAACAACCCGAAACACTTGTCGGTCAGCAACTTCTCGGTTGAAAACCCGCGCGGCTTTGGTTTGCTGCAACGTGGCCGTGACTTCAGCCATTACGAAGACCTGGACGACAACTATGACAAGCGCCCAAGCGCCTGGATCGAACCGCAGGGTGACTGGGGCAAAGGCTCCGTTGACCTGGTAGAAATTCCGACCGCCGATGAAACCAACGACAACATCGTTGCGTTCTGGAGCCCGGAAACACTGCCAGAGCCGCTCAAACCGTTTGATTTCGCTTACCGCATGCACTGGACCCTGGACGAAGCTGCCCTGCATCCAACGGATAGCGCCTGGGTCAAACAAACTCTGCGCTCGACCGGCGACGTCAAGCAATCGAACCTGATCCGTCAGCCAGACGGCAGCGTTGCGTATCTGGTGGACTTCGAAGGCCCGTCGCTCAAGGCCTTGCCAGAAAACACCCCGGTACGCAGTCAGGTCAGTGTCGGTGACAACGCCGAACTGGTTGAGAACAACGTGCGTTACAACCCTGAAACCAAGGGCTGGCGCTTGACGCTGCGGATGAAAATCAAGGATCCGAGCAAGTCCACAGAGATGCGCGCAGCGCTGGTTCAGGACATCGAGCAAGCCCCTGTGGCCAAGGCACACGAGAAGAAAGATCACGTGGCCAAGGACGCCAAGGCCCCTGCGGCCCAAGCGCCTGCAGCCACTCCAGAACCGGTGAAGACTGAAAAAGTGTTGACCGAGACCTGGAGCTACCAGTTGCCAGCCGATGAGTAATGCTCAGCCCCAGCCAGCCTCGCTCAGCGAGTACCTGGCGCATCTGCCACTGAGCGATGAGCAGCGCGCGGACCTTGCGAGCTGCACCTCGTTCGCCGAGTTGCATGCGCGTCTGTCCACGCAGGCCGATGTCGATGCTACTGAGGCCGCGCAGGCCTCGGTGGGCACGCGTCTGAACCTGACGTCGGCCGCAGAGCTTGAGGAAGCAGAAATGCTCGCCCTCGATGCCAGCGGCCGGGTGATGCTCAAGGCCACGCCGCCGATTCGTCGCACCAAGGTGGTGCCCGAGCCGTGGCGCACCAACATTCTGGTCCGTGGCTGGCGGCGCCTGACCGGTCGCAGCAATCCGCCTGCGCCGAAAATCGACGAGCGTGTATTACCCCATGCCCGCTGGCGTACGGTGGGTTCGATCCGCCGTTACATCCTGCTGGTCTTGATGCTGGGTCAGACCATCGTTGCCGGCTGGTACATGAAAGGCATCATGCCGTACCAGGGCTGGGCGTTTGTCGACCTTGAAGAGGTGCTGCACCAGCCGTTGATGCAAACGGCGCAACAAGTGCTGCCGTATGCCTTGCAGACCAGCATCCTGATTCTGTTCGGGATTTTGTTTTGCTGGGTATCGGCGGGTTTCTGGACGGCCTTGATGGGCTTTCTGGAGCTGCTGACCGGCCACGACAAGTACCGTATTTCCGGCAAAAGCGCCGGGAATGAGGCAATCCCTGAACAGGCACGTACTGCGCTGGTGATGCCGATCTGCAACGAAGATGTCACCCGTGTTTTTGCAGGTTTGCGCGCCACCTACGAGTCGGTTGCCGCGACCGGCGATCTGGATCGCTTCGACTTCTTTATCCTCAGTGACAGCAACGATCCTGACATCTGTGTTGCCGAGCAACAGGCCTGGCTGGATGTGTGCCGCGAAACAGAAGGCTTCGGGCGAATTTTCTATCGCCGTCGTCGCCGTCGTGTGAAGCGCAAGAGCGGCAACCTCGACGACTTCTGCCGTCGCTGGGGCGGTGATTACAGGTACATGGTGGTGCTCGACGCGGACAGCGTGATGAGCGGTGAATGCCTGACCAGCCTGGTGCGCTTGATGGAAGCCACGCCAGACGCCGGGATCATCCAGACCGCGCCGCGAGCATCGGGCATGGACACCTTGTATGCGCGCATGCAGCAATTTGCGACGCGGGTGTACGGACCCCTGTTCACTGCCGGTCTGCACTTCTGGCAGTTGGGTGAATCCCACTACTGGGGCCACAACGCAATCATCCGCATGAAGCCGTTTATCGAACACTGCGCTTTGGCGCCGTTGCCGGGTAAAGGTGCTTTTGCGGGCGCGATCCTGTCTCACGACTTTGTTGAAGCCGCGTTGATGCGCCGTGCCGGTTGGGGCGTGTGGATTGCCTACGACTTGCCGGGCAGCTATGAAGAACTGCCGCCCAACCTGCTGGACGAACTCAAGCGTGACCGTCGCTGGTGCCACGGCAACCTGATGAACTTCCGCCTGTTCCTGGTCAAGGGCATGCACCCGGTACACCGTGCGGTGTTCCTCACGGGCGTGATGTCTTACCTGTCTGCGCCGTTGTGGTTCTTCTTCCTGTTGCTGTCGACCGCCTTGCTGGCAGTCAACACGCTGATGGAACCGCAGTACTTCATGGAACCGCGCCAGTTGTATCCGCTGTGGCCACAATGGCACCCGGATAAAGCCGTGGCGCTGTTCTCGACCACGATCGTGCTGTTGTTCCTGCCTAAACTGCTGAGCATCATCCTGATCTGGGCCAAGGGCGCGAAAGAGTTTGGTGGCAAGTTCAAGGTCACGCTGTCGATGCTGCTGGAGATGCTGTTCTCGATGCTGCTGGCACCTGTGCGCATGATCTTCCACACCCGCTTTGTACTGGCTGCGTTCCTGGGCTGGGCGGCGACCTGGAATTCGCCACAGCGTGACGATGACTCCACGCCGTGGAGCGAAGCGGTGCGCCGTCATGGTCCGCAAACCCTGCTGGGTGCGGCCTGGGCTGCGTTGGTGTTGTGGTTGAACCCGAGCTTTTTGTGGTGGCTGGTGCCGATTGTCGGTTCGCTGATGTTGTCGATTCCGGTGTCGGTGA
This sequence comes from Pseudomonas sp. NKUCC02_KPG, assembly GCF_019345465.1. Lineage (GTDB taxonomy): Bacteria > Pseudomonadota > Gammaproteobacteria > Pseudomonadales > Pseudomonadaceae > Aquipseudomonas. The sequence goes on along the minus strand of NZ_JAHKRC010000009.1, from coordinate 223,590 downwards.
TCTCCAGCCGGGTCAAGCTGGGCCTCAAGACTCGCGATGAAAGCCTGTTCCTGATTCCTGAGGAATACGCACCACCCCGTGAATTGTCGGCCACAGCCGAATACACCCACGAAAACCGCTACCACGCACTGCATGACGGTTTTGTGCGGGCCGTGGTTGATCCACAGCAGAACGCACTGGCCTGTGCCCTTGCGACGTCGCGTCACCGTGAGGCCGAGCCGATTGAATGGCTGCGTACTGAACGTGTGCGTCACGCACTCAAGGTGGGTCCTCAGGGTGTCAGCGACAAAGAGCGCATGGAGCTCTTGAGCGACCCTGTTGCCCTGGCCCGCTTGCACGCGCTGGTGTGGAACGAAGGTCACGAAGGCTGGCTGAACGCCTGGCGTGAGTCGGTTGCCGCTGACCCTCACGCACCGTTGTTGCCGCTACAGCCTGCTGCCTGATTGATATAAAAGCCCCACCTCGGTGGGGCTTTTGCTTTGTAGTCGCTGCCGAAGGCTGCGAAGGGTTGCGTAGCAACCCGTTTCTCCAAAGGTACCACGCCCCCCCTCGCAGCCTTCGGCAGCGACTACAGTTCCTGCGGCCTATAGTGCTTTTCTCTCGCAAAACTCGTCTCATAACCCTCAGTGAGTTAGCATCCGTTTTCGAATGGGTGAGTGCCCGGCTGTATTGGCTTTTTGAATCGAGCCTGCCGTTGGCCAACGCCTTAATTGAGTAGGTGAGGGGGAGTTGTGATGAAGAAGTTTGTGTCGAAACTGCTGTGCGGTGTGACTGCATTACTGGCGATCAGCGCAGCCCATGCAGGCGCAATTGATGACGCGGTCAAACGCGGCACTCTGAAGGTGGGCATGGACCCAACCTACATGCCATTTGAAATGACCAACAAACGCGGCCAGATCATTGGTTTTGAAGTTGACCTGCTCAAAGCGATGGCCAAGGCCATGGGTGTGAAGCTGGAGCTGGTTTCCACCGGTTATGACGGCATCATCCCGGCGTTGATGACCAACAAGTTCGACATGATCGGCAGCGGCATGACCCTGACCCAGGAACGCAACCTGCGCCTGAACTTCAGCGAACCCTTCATCGTAGTGGGCCAGACCGTGCTCATTCGCAAAGAGCTGGAAGACAAGGTCAAATCTTACAAAGACCTCAACGACCCGCAATATCGCCTGACGTCCAAGATTGGCACCACGGGTGAAATCGTTGCTCGCAAACTGATGTCAAAAGCCCAGTACCACGGCTACGACAACGAGCCTGAAGGTGTTCTGGACGTCGTCAACGGTAAGGCTGATGCCTTTATCTACGACGCCCCATACAACGTTGTAGCGGTTAACAAGTTCGGTAACGGCAAGCTGGTGTTCCTCGACAAGCCGTTCACCTACGAGCCTTTGGCCTTTGGTCTGAAGAAAGGCGACTACGACAGCATCAACTTCATCAACAACTTCCTGCACCAGATCCACGAAGACGGCACTTACGATCGCATCCATGACAAGTGGTTCAAAGACACCGCCTGGCTCAAAGACATGGAATAAGGCTGATTGATCAATCGCGGGCAAGCCCGCTCCCGCACCCTGTGTGGGAGTGGGCTTGCCCGCGATGACGGCCTCCCTAGCGACACAAAACGTGGAACCTGAAAGTGATCAAACAAAAAAAAGTCCAGTGGCCCTGGCACGTATTGACCGTGCTGGTGCTCATCGGTCTGGCGGGTGCGTTGTATTACGCCACTTCGCTGATGTCTTACGAATGGCGCTGGAACCGTGTTCCGCAGTACTTCGCCTATCAGGCCGAAGAAGCCCAGCGGGCAACTGAACGCTCGACCATCATCGAACTGGTACGCAAGGGCGACACTGCCGAAGTCGTGCTGCGTGGCGAAGATGGCAAAGAACAACGCGTAACCGTTGCCGACAACAGCCTGCAACTGGCTGAAGGCGACGAGGTCGATGAAGGCGATGTCATTGGCGTGAACCGCCACTGGGCCGCAGGACCGCTGCTCTGGGGCTTGTGGACCACCGTCTGGCTGTCGCTGGTGTCTGGCGTATTGGGTTTGATCATCGGGCTGGCCACCGGCCTGTGCCGACTGTCGAACAACCCGACCCTGCGCGACCTCTCGACGCTGTACGTCGAACTGGTACGCGGTACACCGTTGCTGGTACAGATTTTCATCTTCTACTTCTTCATTGGCACGGTGCTCAACCTGTCCCGCGAGTTTGCCGGTATTGCCGCGCTGTCGCTGTTCACCGGTGCGTACGTGGCCGAAATCATTCGTTCGGGCGTGCAGTCCATTGCCCGCGGGCAAAACGAAGCGGCGCGCTCGCTGGGCCTCAACAGCAGCCAGTCGATGCGCCATGTGGTGCTTCCGCAAGCGTTCAAACGTGTGCTGCCGCCATTGGCCGGGCAATTTATCAGCCTGGTAAAGGACACCTCGCTGGTGTCGGTGATCGCCATTACCGAACTGCTCAAAAGTGGCCGTGAGGTCATCACCACCTCGTTTTCGCCGTTCGAAATCCTGTTCTGCGTAGCGGGCCTGTACCTGTTGATCAACCTGCCGCTGTCGCATTTCGCCAGCCGGCTTGAGCGGAGGCTCGCGCAAAGTGATTGAAGTTCGCGAACTGGTAAAAGTCTTCGACACCCGCGGCCACATCGTTCGTGCGGTAGACAACGTCAGCACCACTGTCGCCCAGGGCGAAGTACTGGTGGTGATCGGCCCGTCGGGCTCTGGCAAGTCGACCTTCCTGCGCTGCCTCAATGGCCTGGAAGACTTCGATTCAGGCTCCGTCAGCATCGACGGCCTGGACCTGGCCAACCCCAAAACCGACGTCAATGCCTATCGGCGTGAAGTCGGCATGGTGTTCCAGCATTTCAACCTGTTCCCGCACATGACCGTGCTGGAAAACCTGTGCCTGGCACAAAAGGTTGTGCGCAAGCGTGGCAAGGTCGAACGTGAAGCCAAGGCCCGCGCATTACTGGACAAGGTGGGTATCGGGCAGAAGGCCAACGAGTACCCGTCGCGCCTCTCGGGCGGCCAGCAACAGCGCGTGGCGATTGCCCGTGCGTTGGCGATGGAACCCAAGGTGATGTTGTTTGACGAGCCCACCTCGGCGCTCGACCCGGAAATGGTCGGCGAAGTACTGGACGTGATGAAGACCCTGGCCCGCGAAGGCATGACCATGGTCTGCGTGACCCACGAAATGGGCTTTGCCCGCGAAGTGGCGAACCGCGTGCTGTTCTTCGACCATGGCAAGCTGCTGGAAGACTCCGCCCCGGAAGACTTCTTCACCTCGCCCAAAGACCTGCGCGCCCAGGCGTTCTTGCGTCAGGTGCTGTAGTTCTGAATGTGTGGGAGCAAGCCCGCTCCCACACAGGGTTACAAGGCTGTTAAACCTTGAACCGCCCAACCAATGCCTGAAGATGCGTGCCCAGCCGCGCCAGTTCAATGCTCGAAGCCGCAGTCTCTTCGCTCGCGGCGGCGGTTTGCTCTGACACATCACGCACATTCAACACGCTGCGGTTAATCTCATCGGCCACCGCACTTTGCTGCTCGGCGGCGGCTGCGATCTGCTGGTTCATCCCCTGAATCGTCGACACCGTACGGGTGATGTTGCCCAGTGACTCGCCCGCACGGCGGGTCAGCTCAACGCTGTTGTCTGTCAGGGCACGACTGTTGTCCATGCTGCTGGACACCTGCTGGGTGCCGCTTTGCAGGCCGGCAATCAACTCTTCGATTTCTTCTGTGGATTTTTGCGTGCGCTGCGCCAGGCTGCGCACCTCGTCGGCCACGACCGCAAAACCACGACCGGCCTCACCGGCCCGTGCCGCTTCGATGGCGGCGTTGAGGGCCAGCAGGTTGGTTTGCTGGGCGACGGACTTGATCACGTCCAGCACGCTGCCGATCTTGTCGCTTTCGCGTTTCAGATGGCCCATGGCATCGGTGGAATGGCCGACTTCAATGGCCAGCTTCTCGATCTGGGCGATGGCTTGCGCGACCACGTTGTCGCCCTCGCGGGCCTGCTGGTCAGCCGCGACAGCCGCCTCGGAGGCTTCTTCCGCATTGCGCGCCACCTCTTGAACGGTGGCGGCCATTTCGTGCATGGCCGTGGCGACCTGGTCGGTTTCGACTTTCTGGCTGTTAACCCCCGCGCTGGTTTGTTCGGTGACCGCCGAGAGTTCTTCCGCTGCACTGGCGATTTGAGTCACGCCATCGCTGATCCCGCCAATCAACTCGCGCAGGCCTTGGGTCATCCGTTGTATGGCTTGCTGCAGCTGCCCCAGTTCGTCGCGGCGGTCGGTGTGATGGTCTTGGGTCAGATCCCCGGCCGCGATGCGCTCAACGGTGTTGAGCGTGCGTTGCAGCGGGATCACGATCTGACGGGTAATGACCCAGGCGGCGATCATTCCCAGCACCAGCGCCAGCAGCGCGCAACTGATCAACAGGGTCGTGGCCTGATGGCTTTCGCTGTTGCGTTTGGCTGTCTGCAGTGCCGAGAGCTTCTGGCTCTGCTCGATCAGGACATCGCCCTGCTGGTGCATGCGCTCAACGGCCTGTTCGGGGCGGGAGCCCTGGATGAGATCGGTGAAGGCGCGTTTGTACTCGGTAACGGCATTGAGTTGCTGCTCGACCAGCACCAGGTCGTCGGGCGATACCAGCTGTTTGTGTGACTGCTCCAGCGCGTTGTCCAGTGCACTCAGTTGGCCGGTGACACCGGCCAGTGTGTCTTCTCCCGGATGGCGTTCGTATTCAAGGCGGGCAATGCGCAGGTCTTTGGTCAGCCCGATGATTTTCGAGATATTGGCCAGTTTGTCGCCTCTGTCGATCACCGACATCAGGCCATTCCAGCCCGTTGCGGCGATCAGCAGAGTCAGCACCAGTACCAGCCCGAAGCCCAGGCTGAGTTTGCGATTGACGCTTATATTGCCCAGCAGTTGGGCCAGCCGACGGTACATGGTGATACTCCTTCAAGGGGTATCAGGCCATCGGCGCCGGGGGCCGGAACTGAAGGGCAGTTGCCGTTAGTGTGATGGGAGTCGCACTGGCCGAGGGTCAGACCTTGAAGCGGGTGACCAGTGTTTGCAGGTGCGTTCCCAGCCTTGCAAGTTCCACGCTGGCGGCGGCGGTCTGCTCGCTGGCGGCGGCGGTTTGTTCCGACACGTCGCGCACGTTCAGCACACTGCGGTTGATCTCTTCGGCCACCGCGCTTTGCTGTTCGGCTGCTGTCGCGATCTGTTGGTTCATGCCCTGAATCGTCGATACGGTGCGGGTAATGGTGTCCAGGGACTCGCCCGCGCGGCGGGTCAGCTCAACGCTGCTGTCGGTCAGCAGGCGGCTGTTGTCCATGCTGCTGGACACTTGTTGAGTCCCGCTTTGCAGGCCGATGATCAAGACTTCAATCTCTTCCGTGGACTTTTGCGTACGCTGCGCCAGGCTGCGCACTTCGTCGGCCACCACGGCAAAACCGCGCCCGGCTTCGCCCGCCCGAGCGGCTTCGATGGCGGCGTTGAGGGCCAGCAGGTTGGTTTGCTGGGACACGGCCTTGATCACGTCGAGCACGCTGCCGATTTTGTCGCTTTCCTGTTTCAGATGAGCCATCGCCTCGGTGGACAACACCACTTCAGCCGCCAGGCGCTCAATCTGTGTAATGACCTGGGCGACCACGGTATCGCCCTCACGGGCTTGCACGTCGGCGGACATTGCCGCCTCGGAGGCCTCTTCGGCATTGCGTGCAACTTCTTGAACCGTGGCCGTCATCTCATGCATGGCCGTGGCCACCTGATCGGTTTCAATTTTCTGGCTGTTGACCCCGGCGCTGGTTTGTTCGGTCACGGTGGACAGCTGTTGGGCGGCACTGGCGATCTGAGTGACGCCGTTGCCGATGCCGCCGACCAGCTCTCGCAGCCCGCCGCGCATGCCTTCGATGGCCTGTTGCAGTTGGCCCAGTTCGTCGCGACGGGTGGTCGGATGCTCCTGGCTGAGATCACCGGCCGCCACGGCTTTGACAATATCGAGGGTGTCGCGCAAGGGGGTGATGATCTGCCGGGTGATGATCCACGCCGCGATGACGCCCAGCAACAGGGCCAGGCTCGCGCAGATCAGCAGCGCGGACTTGGCCTGGCGGGTATCGCTGTCGCGCTGGCTGAGTTGGGACACCGACAGTTCATTGCTCAGATCCACCAGGGCATTGCCCAGCACTTGCAGTTGCGACAATTGCTTGTCGCTGTGTACCTGAGAGTCGCGAAACTCGATAAAGGCGGCCCGATAGTTTTTCAGTGCTGTGCTGGCCTGCGCGAACTGGGGGCTGTAGGCACTGGGCATGATGCTGCTCAGGCGTGCGAGTTCTGTCAGCGCCTGGTCGATGGCTTCGATCGCAGGTGTAGCCGCTTCAAGATCGCCCGTGTGGGTATAGCCGCCCACCTCGAACCGCGCTTGCAACAGCAACCGGCTGACCTGGTTGACGCTATTGAGCTCGGCCAGGTTGTCACCCTGCAGCACGTCTTTTTCGATGGCGGTGATACTGGCCAGGGCGGCTTCGGACGTTGCACCGAGCTTGCCCCGGCTGACCTCGCGGGCCTGGGTTGCCTCGTCGATAGCCGCGAAGATGGTTTTGTATTGCGACACGGCCTTGAGTTCCTGGTCGCTCAAGCTCAAGTCACTGGCCTGGACCATGCGCTCCTTGGCGGCGGCGAGGTTGGTCCCGATCTCGTTGAGCAGATCGTTGACCAGATCGGGGCCGTTTTCGCCGTTGTCCTTGTCGTAGGTGACGCGGGCGATGCGCAGGTCCTTGATCAGCGTGATGACCTGGGAAATATTGGCCAGCTTGTCGCCGCGATCAATGACAGACATCAGCCCCTTCCAGCCGGTGACGGTGATCAGCAGTGTCAGCAGCAAGACGGTACCGAAGCCCAGGCTGAGTTTACGAATGACACTGATATTGCCCAGGGTGGCAGATAACCAATGGTTCATGGACGAACTCCTTTTTTTGATCGATTGGTATCGATAACAGCCGTCCATGGCTTCTTGAATGATCTTGACGTGTTAATGCATCGGCTCGGTCGAGCAAAACTGAAGCAGGCAGATGATACAAAATGTATTTAAATCGGGCTGTCAGAACAACCGGGCGAGCAGGGCGGTGACGGCGGTTTCGACCCGCAGGATACGTGCCCCCAGTTGCACCGGTTGCAGGCCTGCCTTGGCCAGCAAGTCGATCTCGTAGGGAATCCAGCCACCTTCCGGGCCGATGGCCAGGGTCACGGCTTCATCCAGCCCGCGCGGGCAGGCCGGGTAATCTCCCGGATGGCCCACCAGGCCCAATGTGCCTTCGACCAGCGCCGGCAAACGGTCTTCGACAAACGGCTTGAAGCGTTTTTCGATAATGACTTCGGGCAAGACGCTGTCCCGTGATTGCTCCAACCCCAGGATCAATTGCTCACGAATGGCTTCGGGTTCCAGGAACGGTGTCTGCCAGAAGCTTTTTTCGACCCGATAACTGTTGACCAGAATGACCTTGGGCACGCCCATCGAGGCCACGGTTTGCAGTACCCGGCGCAGCATTTTCGGGCGTGGCAGGGCAAGCAACAAGGTCAGGGGCAGTTTGGCCGGTGGTGGTTGGTCAAGGCTGTGGATAACCAGTTCGGCTTCCCTGGCTTCAAGGCGCACCAGTTCGGCGCTGCCCATCAATCCGCCAATCTTGCCCACGCGCAGGCTGTCGCCGACAGCGGCCCGGTGAACTTCCTGCATATGAGTCAGGCGCCGATCGCGCAGGATCACGCGGTCGGCGGCAATGAAATCAGCCTCTTCGAGGAGCAGCAGGTTCACGCTTGCGGTGCTGGCGGTTGGGCGTCGCTATCAGCCGAGGGTTCGTCCGGGTCTTCGCCGCGTTTGTTCTTGCTGATCAGGCTGCCAAACAGAATGCCGATTTCAAACAGCATCCACATCGGGATCGCCAGCAAGGTTTGCGAGAAGATATCGGGCGGGGTCAGGATCATGCCGACCACGAAACAGCCGATGATCACGTACGGGCGGATCTTGCGCAGGTATTGCACGTCGACAATGCCGATCCATACCAGCAGCACCACGGCCACCGGGATTTCAAAGGCCACGCCAAAGGCAAAGAACAGGGTCATGACAAAATCAAGGTAGCTGCTGATATCGGTCATCATCGCGACGCCTTCCGGGGTGGCGGCGGCGAAGAACTTGAAAACCAGCGGGAATACCAGGAAGTAGGCGAACGCCATGCCGGCGTAAAACAGGAAGATGCTGGACACCAGCAGGGGCACGGCGATGCGTTTTTCATGCTTGTACAGGCCGGGCGCAATAAAGCCCCAGATCTGATGCAGGATCACCGGAATGGCAATGAACAGCGAGACCATCATGGTCAGCTTGAGCGGCGTCAGGAACGGCGAGGCCACGTCGGTCGCGATCATCGTCGCACCCACCGGCAGGTATTCACGCAGCGGCGTGGAGACCAGGGTGTAGATCTGCTGGGTAAAGGCGAACAGCCCGGCAAAGATGATGAAAATCGCCGCGATGCAGCGCAACAGGCGGGTGCGCAGCTCGGTGAGATGCGAGACCAGCGGCATTGGCTGGTCGTGTTCTGGCTTATCGCTCATGCGCTTAAGGGGCTCGCGGTGGCAGAGTGGGGTCGTGTGGCGCTGCCGGTTGAGGCGCAGGGTCGGACGCGGTTTTGCTCAGGCTCACGGGCGCGGGGCTCGCAGGCTCGACAGGCGCTGTGCTGACGGTCGGCTCGGTCGGCGTTGGCGGCTTAACGGCGTCCTGCAGCGGAGCCAGGATTTTCTTGGCTTCTTCTTCCATCGACAGGATGTGTTCGTTGTGCAGCTGCCGACGAATTTCGTCCGCGCCGATTTCACGTTCAACTTCCTGTTTGATCGCATTGAAACTGCGCTTCAAGCGCCCGATCCACAGGCCCGCGGTGCGCGCAGCACCCGGCAGGCGCTCGGGGCCGAGCACCAGCAGGGCCACCAGGCCAACGAGCAGCAGTTCACTGAAGCTGATACCGAACATTAGTTTTGGCTCACACGTCTTTGCGGGTCGGCTCTTCGACTTTTTGCGCCTGCACGTCGATGGTGTGCGGCTCGTTCAGGGTCGAAGTCGTGTGTGGCTGCGGGGCGGCGGTTGGCTGCGCAGGCGGAACCACGGGCTCGGCTGGTTTTTCGTCGTCGTTCATGGCTTTACGAAAGCCCTTGATCGATTCGCCGACATCGGTGCCCAGGTTTTTCAGTTTTTTGGTGCCGAAGACGAGGACGACGACTACCAGAATGACGATCCAGTGTTTCCAGTCAAAAATGCCCATGATGTGATCCTTAACAGAGTGATTTAGGCGGACGGCCGTGAGGCTTTTTCCACGTGGCCAGAGGTTCCGATACGACGCTCCAGTTCATCCAGTACGGCCTGAGGATGCTGCCCCAGCTGGGCCAGCATGATCATGCTGTGGAACCAGAGATCGGCTGTTTCGTAGATCACATCGCTGCAATCACCACTGATGGCGGCGTCTTTGGCGGCGATGATGGTTTCGATCGACTCTTCGCCGACTTTTTCAAGAATCTTGTTCAGACCCTTGTGGTAAAGGCTTGCGACATAGGAGCTGTCGGGGGTGGCGCCTTTGCGCGCTTCGAGCACTTGGGCTACGCGGCTCAAGGTATCAGTCATGGGAGTGCCCTGCGTGATAAATGGCGTGGGGATCTTTAAGCACCGGGTCGACGGTCTTCCACTCGGCATTGTCGTATACGCGATAGAAGCAGCTCTGGCGGCCGGTATGGCAGGCAATGTCACCGATTTGCTCAACCATCAAGATGATCACGTCGGCGTCACAGTCCAGGCGCATTTCATGCAGCTTTTGCACGTGGCCGGACTCTTCTCCCTTGCGCCACAACTTGCCACGGGAACGTGACCAGTAAATGGCACGGTTCTCGGCGGCGGTCAGGCTCAGGGCCTCGCGGTTCATCCAGGCCATCATCAGCACGCGCCCGGTTTTGTGGTCTTGGGCAATCGCCGGCACCAGGCCGTCGTTGTCCCACTTGATCTCGTCCAGCCAGTCTTTCATGTTCGACTCCGACAACCTGCCTCAACCCTGTGGCTGAGGCCTGGTGAATTCACAGTTTGCCAGCCTCGCCCGGAGCTGGCTATCGGCGCACGATCAGATACAAGCCTACGGCCAGCATTATGCCGGCAGGCCAATAGCCTGCAGTGTGCAGCGGACCGATACTGGCCAACAATGCGCCAGCTGCCAAGTGCCCGGCACCGATCAGGCGCAGGAACCAGCCGTCGCGAGACTCGCGAACGATCAATGGCGGGTTGTTGGCGTGTGGTTGCGACATGCGTTCCAGCAGGTCGCGGGTCATGCCGGCCAGGTGCGGGATTTGCTCGACCTGGCTGTGCAGGTTGCGCAGCAGGGTCTTGGGGCTCACGCGCTCACGCATCCAGCGCTCGAGGAACGGCTGGGCGGTGCTCCACAGATCGAGGTCGGGGTACAGCTGGCGCCCCAGGCCTTCGATATTGAGCAGGGTTTTTTGCAGCAACACCAACTGCGGCTGGACTTCCATATTGAAGCGCCGAGCCGTCTGGAACAGGCGCATCAGCACCTGGCCAAAGGATATTTCCTTGAGCGGTTTTTCGAATATCGGTTCGCACACGGTGCGGATGGCCGCTTCAAACTCGTTGAGTTTGGTGTGGGCCGGTACCCAGCCAGAATCAATGTGCAACTGCGCCACACGGCGGTAGTCGCGCTTGAAAAAGGCAAACAGGTTACGCGCCAGATAGTCCTGGTCCTCGGGGGTCAGGCTGCCGACGATGCCGCAGTCGATGGCGATGTATTGCGGGGCCCAGGGGTTAACGGTGCTGACAAAAATGTTGCCGGGGTGCATGTCGGCGTGGAAAAAGCTGTCGCGGAACACCTGGGTGAAGAAAATTTCAACCCCGCGCTCGGCCAGCATCTTCATGTCGGTGCGCTGATCTGCCAGTGCTTCGAGGTCTGTGACCTGAATCCCGTAGATTCGCTCCATCACCAGCACTTTCGGGCGGCACCAGTCCCAGTAGATCTGCGGGACGTACATCAGGGGCGAGCCTTCGAAGTTGCGCTTGAGCTGGCTGGCGTTGGCCGCTTCGCGCAACAGGTCGAGTTCGTCGTAAATGGTTTTCTCGTAGTCCGTCACCACGTCCACCGGGTGCAGCAGGCGGGCATCAGCGCTCAGGCGCTCGGCCGTGCGGGCCAGGATGAACAGCCAGGCGAGGTCGGAACCGATGATCGGCTTGAGGCCCGGGCGCACAACCTTGACCACCACTTCTTCGCCGGTCTTGAGCTTGGCCGAGTGCACCTGGGCCACCGAGGCCGAGGCCAACGGCTGGATGTCGAAGCGACTGAACACTTCGCTGATCCTGGCGCCCAGTTGCTCTTCGATCAGCTTGACGGCCAACTGCGGGTCAAACGGCGGCACGCGATCTTGCAGCAACATCAACTCATCGGCGATGTCGGCGGGCAGCAGGTCGCGACGGGTAGAAAGGATCTGGCCGAACTTGATGAAAATCGGTCCCAGATCCTGCAGGGCCAGGCGCAGGGCCGCGCCGCGGCTCAGCTCCAGCTTTTTGCGCGGGAACCAGCGCCACGGCAGCGCGTAGCGCAGGGACAGCATCCACCACGGCAACGGCAGGGCGAACAGCAGGTCATCCAGTCGGTAGCGAATGACGACGCGCTGGATACGAAACAAACGGCGTATGGCAAGCAGCTTCATGCGTTATCGCTGGAATTGAGGGATCGGGAGAGGCGCTCAACGCGTGCCTCCAGGCGATCCAGGTCGAGTTTGATTTGGTCGAGTTCGTCAAAGCGTGCTTGCGCCTCACGTTCGCCGACCAAGATACGGGCTTCTTCGCTCAGGTATTCGGCCAGGTTCTGATTGAGGCTGGCGAAGCCTTGCTGGTACCAGTTGGCACGGCTGCGCACATGCCCCCCGATCAATGCCGTGGCTACCGGCCCGATCCAGTTCGAGAGTTCGTACTCCCAATCCAGCTCCAGGTCTTGCAGCACCGCTGCCAGTTCCATCAGCACCGCGCTGTCGCCTTCCAGCTCGACTTCAGGGCTGTGCAGGATGGTGCTTTTGTCCTTGCTCAAGGCAAGGCGCAGCAGGCTGGAGGCGGGAGCGCGCAGGGTGCAGTCGGGGTCGGCCGCCCATTGGGTAGCCAGCAGCAGGCCTTCATCGCTGGGCAGAATGAACAGGTGCAGCGAGGGGCTCGCACACTCGACGGCAATCAACTTGCCGGTCAAGGGTCGCAAGCGCGCCAGGGCCGTGCTGTCCAGCCGCACTATGCGGTTGACGCCGAGTTCGACGCTGGCGAGAAGGCCGCGCAGCAACATCAGGGCTTGATGCCGCGATGCAGGGCAACGATGCCGGAAGTCATGTTGTGATACGTCACGCGGTCAAAACCGGCCTCGACCATCATTGACTTCAGGGTTTCCTGATCCGGGTGCATGCGGATCGATTCGGCCAGGTAGCGATAGCTGTCCGGGTCGTTGAGGATCAGCTTGCCCACCATCGGCATGAAGGCGAACGAGTAAGTGTCATAGACCTTGGACATCAGTGCGTTGGTCGGCTTGGAGAACTCCAGCACCAACAGGCGGCCGCCCGGCTTGAGTACGCGCAGCATGGAGCGCAGGGCGTCTTCCTTGTGGGTCACGTTGCGCAGGCCGAAGGCGATCGTCACGCAATCGAAGTAGTTGTCCGGGAACGGCAGCTTTTCAGCGTCGGCCTGAACGAACTCGATATTGCCGGCTACGCCCTTGTCCAGCAGGCGGTCGCGGCCGACCTTGAGCATGGAGGCGTTGATGTCGGCCAGTACCACTTGGCCGGTCGGACCTACCAGGTGGGAAAACTTGCGGGCCAGGTCACCGGTGCCACCGGCGATGTCCAGCACCTTGTTGCCAGGGCGAACGCCGGACAATTCGATGGTAAAGCGCTTCCACAGACGGTGCATGCCGCCTGACAGAACGTCGTTCATCAGGTCATATTTGCCGGCTACAGAGTGGAAAACCTCGGCGACTTTCTCGGCCTTTTGGCTTTCCGGTACGTTTTTGAAGCCGAAGTGAGTGGTGGGTTCGGCATCGCTGCCTTTGCGCTGATCAGTCATATCGCTGTCACCAAAAGAGAATGCTGGCCATTCTAATCCCGGTGGCCGGCTTTGTCTTGGCGAGGGTGAATGTATAGTGGCGGCTTTATTTAACAGGAGCGACGCCATGGCGCGTATCAGCGTTGAACGTACCCACAGCCTGGGCCTTGAGGCTGCACGTGAGAAAGCCCAGCCTCTGGTCGAGAAACTGGCCAGCCAGTACGGCCTGACCCCTACCTGGGCCGGTGACACCGTAAAGTTGAAACGCTCCGGCGTGAACGGCACCCTGCAAATCAGCGAAACCAGCGTCAAGGTCGATGTGGAGCTTGGGCTGCTGATGTCAGCGATGAGCGGCATGATCCAGTCAGAAATCGAACGGTCGCTGGACAAAGCCCTGTCGTGATCGTAACCGCCTGCCCGTCGTGATGATCTGCGGTGGGCGGAGCCGGAATAGGCAGGCATCAGAATTATGATTGTGAGAATGTTCTAAATGAAGCGCTGTAATAGTTGACTTCGTATAAGTGAATATTTTTTGTAGTTGATGTGGAAGGTTTTTTTATATTCCAGGGTCGATTTTGTTGTTTTGAATTTATATGGGTTTTTACCTAGTGTTGTTTTAAACATAAACAACAAAGGTAATCCTGCATGACTTATCACGTGTGTTCCATTACTTATAAAACAACGCTGACTGAGGCCGTAATGGCAGACAGGGTCAGGCGTGTTGCAGAGTCTTTTTCATCTTCGCGAGGCTATCAAGTTGTCCCAGGGTGTGAGGGTGAACGCTTTATATTGCAGAGTTCCAGTTCGCAACGAACGGGTTTTGTAATGGTTGGTTCCGGCGTGGTCCAGTTTTTTGTGTATGTGTTTGGCGCACAAGAAGCGCTGGCCAACGCCCATGCTGTTGAAGCCGAGATGGGGGCGTTAATGAAAAAAGAGTTCGCTGACTCGGAACAAATACCTGGAACGCTGCTAAAACCCCTTCGAACAGTGAAAGAAATCGAATTCCCTGATATCGATGAAGCGCTGCTTAAGATTGACTTGTCTGAAGCGCAACCCGGTGACATCAAGCTCGTTTAATGGGTCGCTAAACCGTGGTGCTCACCTTGATACAAGGTTGTTTAGCGTCTACACCTGAAGCAGGTGAGCACCTTTGTTCATCTTGATGATTCGACGATCTTGCTCACTGACGTCGCGACTTAACATTAAGGGGAACACGATGGCTGCTAAAAAACCGACTGCAAAAGAAAGTCATTCATGGGTTGGCAAGGTTGAAGAGTACTCACGCAAAATCTGGTTGGCAGGTCTGGGCGTGTACTCGAAGATTGATACCGATGGCAGCAAGCTGTTTGACACCCTGGTCAAGGATGGCGAAAAAGCCGAAAAGCTGGCCAAGGACGCGGGTCACAAAGTAGCCGAGGGTGTAAAGGCATCAACGTCATCTGCCCGTTCTCGGGTTGAAGATGTTAAAGATTTGGCACTGGAGAAATGGAGCGAGTTCGAAGAGGCTTTCGATAAGCGTCTCAACAGTGCCATTACCCGATTGGGTGTACCCAGCCGAGAAGAAGTCAAAGCGCTGCATGCCAAGGTCGAGACGCTGACCAAGCATATAGAGAAGCTGACTGCGGCCGCTGCCAAAGTCACGGCCACCAAGGCCCCGGCTGCGAGCAAGCCTGCACCGGCAAAGCCTGCAGTAAAAGCTGCGGCAAAACCGGCGGTTGTAAAATCGACGGCTAAACCAGCGGTAAAAGCGGCTGCCAAGCCCGCCACCAAGCCCACTGCCAAAGCGGTAGCCAAACCTGCGGCCAAGGCACCTGCGGCGGCCAGCAAGCCTGCACCTGCCAAAGCCGCAACAGCCAAGCCCGCCGCCAAAAAGCCTGCTGCCAAAAAGCCCGCAGCGGCTCCCAAAACGCCTACGGCTGAGGCAGCGGCAACTACACCCACAACGTCTGCTTGATTGCAGGCACATTAAACCCTGTAGCAGCTGACGTAGTAACGTAGCTGCTACAGAGATAGGTGCAACGGGATCAAAGCATCAGCTTTACGACCGATACCGACGGGTCGCGGGACTTGCCGGCTTTTTCCAGCTCTTGCAGATAGTCAGCCCACAGCTCTTGTTGGCGTACGCCGAGCTGGTAGAGGTACTCCCAGGTAAACAACCCGCTGTCGTGTCCGTCATCGAAGGTCAGTTTCAGCGCGTACTGGCCTGCTGGCTCGATCTTGCTCAAACCGACATTAATTTTGCCGAATTGCAGAATCGGATTGCCGTGGCCCTGAACTTCGGCGGACGGGGAGTGCACGCGCAAAAATTCGGCAGGCAAGTGGTATTGCTCGCCGGACGGGTATTTAAGCGTGAGGGTTTTGGAGGCTTTGTGCAGGTTGATGGCGCTGGGGATCATGGTCATAACCTTAGGTCATTGCACAAACACTGTAGCCGCTGGCGCAGGCTGCGATCGCCAACGCAGTTGGCGCAAGATCCGTAGATCGTTGAAGGCCTTCGCCTTATCGCAGCCTGCAGCAGCGGCTACAGGTGTTCGGTTTACAAGATGTAGCGCGAGAGGTCTTCGTTCTCGGCCAGTTCGCCCAGGTGGCTGTTCACGTAGTCGGCGTCGATGCGAATAGGCTCGTCTTTCTGTGCGCTGGCAATATCACCGGCGCTGAAAGACACCTCTTCGAGCAAGCGCTCAAGCAGTGTGTGCAGACGACGAGCACCGATGTTTTCGGTTTTTTCGTTCACTTGCCAGGCAATTTCGGCCAGGCGCTTGATACCTTCAGGCAGGAACTCGATGTTCAGGCCTTCGGTTTTCAGCAGTTCGCGGTATTGCTCGGTCAGGGATGCGTGTGGCTCGCTGAGGATGCGCTCGAAATCTTGTGGCGACAGGGCCTTGAGTTCAACGCGGATCGGCAGGCGACCTTGCAGTTCTGGCACCAGATCGCTTGGTTTGCTCAGATGGAACGCGCCAGAGGCGATAAACAGGATGTGGTCGGTTTTGACCATGCCCAGCTTGGTATTGACGGTGCAACCTTCGATCAGCGGCAGCAGATCGCGCTGCACGCCTTCGCGAGACACATCGGCGCCACCGACATTACCGCGTTTGGCAACTTTGTCGATTTCATCGATAAACACGATGCCGTGCTGCTCGACTGCTTCCAGGGCCTTGGCCTTGAGTTCTTCGTCATTAACCAGGCGACCAGCTTCTTCGTCACGCACCATTTTCAGTGCTTCTTTGACTTTCAGCTTGCGGCTCTTGCGCTTGCCTTTGCCCATGTTGGCAAACAGGCTTTGCAGCTGGTTGGTCATTTCTTCCATGCCAGGCGGCGCGGAGATGTCCACGCCAACGGCATCGGCGACTTCGATTTCGATTTCCTTGTCGTCCAGCTGGCCTTCACGCAGACGCTTGCGGAACAGTTGGCGAGTGTTGGAATCCTGCGGTACGGCGGCTTCTTCGCCGAATGTGCGGGCAGGAGGCAGCAGGGCGTCGAGGATGCGCTCTTCGGCGGCGTCTTCGGCGCGGTGGCGAACCTTCACGATTTCCTGTTCGCGCAGCAGCTTGATTGCAGCGTCAGCCAGATCACGGATGATCGACTCGACGTCACGGCCTACATAGCCAACTTCGGTGAACTTGGTGGCTTCAACCTTGATGAACGGTGCGTTGGCCAATTTGGCCAGACGACGGGCGATCTCGGTTTTACCGACACCGGTAGGGCCGATCATCAGAATGTTTTTTGGCGTCACTTCAACGCGCAGCTCTTCGGGCAGTTGCATACGGCGCCAGCGGTTACGCAGCGCGATGGCTACGGCGCGCTTGGCGTCGTCCTGGCCGATGATGTGGCGATTGAGTTCGTGGACGATTTCGCGGGGAGTCATGGACATGGTAGTTGGCGTTCCTCTAGCTAAAGTAAGGTTCACAAACGGGCTGGCACTCCAGCCCGGCAGGCGTCTTATTCAGCGAGGTCCTGCTCCTCAATAGTGATGTTGTGGTTGGTGAACACGCAGATGTCGCCAGCAATACCGAGTGCTGTTTCAGCGATTTCGCGGGCCGACAGATCGGTTTTCATCAGCAGGGCGCGGGCTGCAGCCTGGGCAAATGCACCGCCCGAACCCATTGCGATCAAACCGTCTTCGGGCTCAACCACGTCACCGTTACCGGTGATGATCAGGGATGCGTCCTTGTTGGCAACTGCCAACATGGCTTCCAGGCGGCTCAGCGAGCGGTCGGTACGCCATTCTTTGGCCAACTCGACAGCGGCGCGAACCAGATGGCCTTGATGCTTTTCAAGTTGGCCTTCAAAACGTTCGAACAGAGTGAATGCATCTGCGGTGGCACCGGCGAAACCGGCGATTACCTGGCCGTGATAGAGACGGCGGACTTTTTTCGCGTTGCCTTTCATCACGGTATTGCCAAGAGAAACCTGGCCGTCGCCAGCCATGACGACTTTGCCGTGGCGGCGTACTGAAACGATGGTGGTCAAGGGAGAGTCTCCACGCAGCGGGGCGAAAATGCCTGATGGAAATACATATGGGGGTTGTCGCGGATTTTTCAACAGCGGGGAGGGAATGGGGATGAGCGGGGGGGCAGAATTTTGCGAGGGTGGTGTGGGAGCGGGCTTGCTCGCGATGGCATCACCGCGATTACCCTGACACTCCGGGTCGCCTGCATCGCGAGCAAGCCCGCTCCCACAGGGTGCAGTGGAACCCCGTGGGAACGGTTGCTGTCAGCGTCGTTGTTGCAGCAGCAAGTTGTTGAATCCGCCGCCCGCCAATTGCTTTTGGGCCACGGTCAATTGATCGCGGTTGCTGAACGGACCGACCAGCACCCGGTACCAGGTTTCGTCTTTTACCGTACCGGCTTCAACCGTAGCGGTCTGGCCCAGCAGGATGATTTGCGCCCGTACCTTTTCAGCATCGGCCTGTTTGCGGAACGAGCCCGCTTGCAGGAAGAACTTGGTGACCGGCGCCGCTTTGACGACAGGCGGCGCAGGAGGCGGTGTAATACCGCTCAGGGCTGCCTGGGCGCGGGCGGTGTCGATTTTTGCAGCTTCAGCCGGCGTGACCGGTGCCAGCGGCGCGGTTTGCGGCGTTGGCAGGGTCTTCTCGGGTACGGCTTCTGGCGGCACGATCACTTCAGACTCGGGCAGCAGGGTGTAGAAGTCGTACTTGGGTTTGGCCGGCTGGGTCGGGCTAGGCGCTGTCTTGTTGGCTTCCGCCGCTTTCGTGGCTTTGACCTGCTCTTGCTTGACCCGTTTGACGTCGTCGCCCTGGCCGGGCTCAAGCTTCATCAAAAACACGATAAATGCGCCAACGGTCAGGCCGATGGCCATCCATAGCCAGCCCGGAATCGGCTTTTTAGCCGGTGCCTGGTACCGACTGGCGCCGCGCTTGGGTGCAGGTTTTTTCTTGGCTGCCAACTTACATGCGCTCCAGAGTTTCCAGACCCAGCAGTTCCAGGCCTTGCTTTAGGGTACGGCCCGCCAGAGCAGCCAGGCGCAAGCGGCTTTGTTTTTGCGCTTCGTTTTCTGCGCTCAGGATCGGGCAGTTCTCGTAGAAGCTGGAGAACAGCCCGGCTACTTCGTACAGGTAGGTGCAGAGGGTGTGCGGGGTGCCTTTTTCAGCAACGTTGTTCAGCACTTCACCGAACTGTGCCAGCTTGGCTGCCAGTTCATGCTCTTGCGCAGCTTCAAGCACGATCTGACCCTGCACCTCTTCGAAGCCCTTGCCCAGCTTGCGGAATACGCCCGCGACACGGGTGTAGGCATACAGCAGGTAAGGTGCGGTATTGCCTTCAAAGTTCAACATCAGGTCGAAGTTGAAGCTGTAGTCACTGGTGCGGTGCTTGGACAGGTCCGCGTATTTCACGGCGCCAATCCCGACAACTTTGGCGATGGCGCGCAGTTCGTCTTCCGCCAGCTCCGGGTTTTTCTCTTTGACCAGCGTGTAAGCGCGCTCTTTGGCTTCGTTGAGCAGGTCGATCAGTTTGACCGTACCGCCATCACGGGTCTTGAATGGACGGCCATCAGCGCCGTTCATGGTGCCGAAGCCCATGTGCTCCATTTCCATCGGATGGGTGATGAAACCGGCCTTGCGGGCTACGGCAAACACTTGCTGAAAGTGCAGGGCCTGACGCTGGTCGACGAAGTACAGGGCGCGATCAGCTTTCAATACGCCGCTGCGATAGCGGATGGCTGCCAGGTCGGTTGTCGCGTACAGATAGCCACCGTCTGCTTTGACGATGATGACCGGCAGGGGCTCGCCGTCGGCATTTTTGAACTCGTCGAGGAATACGCACTGGGCGCCATTGCTCTCGACCAGCATGCCTTTGGCCTTGAGGTCGTTAACCACGTTGATCAGGTCGTCGTTGTAGGCGCTTTCGCCCATCACGTCGGCCATGGTCAATTTTACGTTCAACTGCTCGTAGATTTTCTGGCAGTGCGACAGCGAGATGTCCTTGAACTTGGTCCACAGCGCCAGGCAGTCCGGATCGCCGGCTTGGAGTTTGACCACCAGGCTACGGGCGCGATCGGCAAATTCCGGCGACTCGTCAAAACGTTTCTTGGCGGCGCGGTAGAAGTTCTCCAGGTCACTCAGCTCGTCGCTGGTGATCGGGTTTTCTTCCAGGTAGGCCATCAGCATGCCGAACTGGGTGCCCCAGTCGCCTACGTGGTTTTGACGAATCACGTCGTCGCCCAGGAACTCCAGCACGCGGGCCACGCCGTCGCCAATGATGGTGGAGCGCAAGTGGCCCACGTGCATCTCTTTGGCCAGGTTGGGCGCCGACATATCGACCACGGTGCGCAGGGCTGGAGTGGCTTTGCGCACGCCGATTTTTGGATCGGCCAGGGCTGCGTCCAGGCGCGAGGCCAGGGCCTGGGTGTTCTGGAAGAAGTTCAGGAAGCCGGGGCCTGCAATTTCGGTCTTGCTGATTTGCTCATCGGCCGGCAGTGCGGCGATGATTTTTTCAGCCAGATCACGGGGCTTCATGCCCGCAGGCTTGGCCAGCATCATGGCGATATTGCTGGCGAAGTCGCCGTGGGTTTTGTCACGGGCGTTTTCCACCTGAATCGCTGGCGTCAGGCCTTCAGGCAACACACCTTCTGTGACGAGTTGAGCTAGGGCTTGTTGAATCAGCTGGCGAATGGTGTCTTTCATGGTCTTCTCTTTCGACCGCAAGCGCGGTAGCGCTTCAGTGCGCAGGTGGAAAAACTGGGCATTATCCGTTGCCGGGTCGGCCTTGCCAACCATAGCAGGCGGGTTATGGATCTGCGGTGTTCGGTTATTGCTGCAAAACGGTGGGTGCGGGTGTCATGAGGTGACTTAATAAAGGTCTACCGGATCCACATCCAACGACCAGCGAACCTGGCGACCGCTGGGCATTTGTTCAAGGGCCAGCAGCCATTGGCTCAGCAATCGATGGAGCGGCCCCCTGGCGTTGGCTTGCAGTAACAACTGGGCGCGGTAGCGCCCCGCGCGGCGTTCCATCGGTGCGGGCACCGGGCCGAGCAGTTCGATGCCGCCCAGATTCAATTCGGCCAGCAGGCGTTCAGCCTCGGTGCAGGCCTCATCCAGAAAACCTTCCGCCTGTCCGGGTTTATGGGCTTCGGCACGCAGCAGCGCCAAATGCGCGAAAGGTGGCAGCCCCGCAGCCCGACGCTCGCTCAAAGCCTGTTCGGCAAAGGCAAAATAGCCCTGCTCAGTGAGCTGGATCAACAACGGATGGTCGGCCAGATGGGTCTGGATGATTACCTTGCCCGGCTCTTCGGCGCGGCCCGCACGGCCTGCGACTTGAACGATGAGTTGGGCCATGCGCTCGCTGGCGCGAAAATCACCGGAGAACAGGCCGCCATCGGCATCCAGAATCGAGACCAGCGTCACCCGTGGGAAGTGATGGCCTTTTGCGAGCATTTGCGTGCCGATCAAAATGCACGGTTGACCCTTTTGAATGGTGGCAAACAACTGGTTCATCGCGTCTTTGCGCGAGGTGCTGTCGCGATCGACCCGCAGCACGGGGTAGTCGGGGAACAAAATCCCCAACCGCTCTTCAGCGCGCTCAGTCCCTGCGCCTACCGGGCGTAAATCAACCTTGCCGCATTGCGGGCAATTGCGTGGAACGCGCTCGACGTAGCCGCAGTGGTGGCAGCGCAGTTCGCCGGAGCGCTGATGAACGGTCATGCGCGCATCGCATCGTTGGCACTCCGACATCCAGCCGCAGTCATGGCATAACAGTGTTGGGGCAAAGCCGCGGCGGTTCAGAAACACCAGGACTTGTTGGCCGGCAGCGAGAGTCTGACCGATGGCTTGTTGCATCGGGCCGGATATCCCGCTGTCCAGCGGGCGGCTTTTCACATCAAGACGCAGGAAGCGCGGTTGTTTGGCCCCGCCAGCGCGCTCATTCAACCGCAGCAGGCCATAACGACCGGTGTAGGCGTTGTGCAGGCTTTCAAGAGAAGGTGTCGCGGAGCCCAGCACGATGGGGATGTTTTCCTGCCGAGCTCGAACCAGCGCCAGGTCTCGGGCGTGATAGCGCAAACCTTCCTGCTGTTTATAAGAGCCGTCATGCTCTTCGTCGATGATGATCAGCCCGGGGTTTTTCATCGGGGTGAACAGCGCAGAACGAGTGCCAATAATAATGTCGGCCTCGCCATCCCGTGCCGCCAGCCAGCTTTCAAGGCGCTCACGGTCGTTGACCGCCGAATGCACCAAGGCGATGCGCGCATTGAAGCGCTGCTCGAAACGGGCCAGGGTTTGCGGACCAAGGTTGATTTCGGGGATCAACACCAGTGCCTGTTTGCCCGCCTGCAGGGTCTCGCGGATCAACTGCAAATACACTTCGGTCTTGCCGCTGCCGGTCACTCCGGCCAGCAAGAAGGCATGGAAGTGGTCAAAACCTGCGCGAATCGCTTCGTAGGCCGCCCGTTGCTCGCTGTTGAGCGGCAGCTCTGGCTGGGCCAGCCAATGTTCGTGACGCTCGCTGGGTGCGTGTCGGCGCACTTCAACGGTCACCAGTTCTTTGGCCAGCAGCAGGTCGAGGCTGTCTTTGCTCAGCATCAGCTTGCTCAATAGTTGATGCGCCACGCCGTGGGGGTGTTGGGCAAGCGTGGCCAGTGCTTCACGCTGGCGCGGTGCGCGGGCGATGCGCGGATCGTCCATCCGGGCGCCGGGGGCTATCTGCCAGAAACGCTCCTGGCGAGTCTCGGCCAGTTCGCCCTGGCGCAGCAAAACCGGCAGTGCCCAGCTCAGGGTGTCGCCCAGGCTGTGCTGGTAATACTGGGACGTCCACAGGCACAGCTTAAATAAGGAAGCCGGCAGCGGCGGCACGGCGTCGAGCAGGGCAATCGCCGGTTTGAGCTTGTCGGCCGGGACTTCGCTGTGATCGACCACTTCGACCAGGATGCCGATCATCTCGCGTCGCCCAAACGGCACCCGCAGGCGCATGCCCGGCTGGAGTTGACTGCGCAGCACGCCAGCAGGCGCCCGGTAATCAAACAGTCGGCGCAGGGGGGAAGGCAGGGCAAGGCGCAAAATGGCGTCGGGCACGCGGGGCTCTCAAGTGATGAACGGCAAAGATGGCCCGGAGCCTAGCAGACAAAGCCCTGCGGGACTAAAAGGCCAGGTGCTGAAAGATGAATGATTTTTGATGGAGCATGCTTGGCCGCTTGCGTCAATGCAAAGGTCTGGTATTATCGGCGCCCTAATTTTACGTGCGGTATTCAACAATGGTGTTGAGTGGCGGCACGCTAGCCCGAGGAATACCCCATGAAAGCCGATATCCATCCAGCGTACGAAACAATCCTGGTAACTTGCAGCTGCGGCAACAAGTTCGAAACTCGTTCGAACCTGTGCAAGCCACTGGGCACTGACGTATGCAACGAGTGCCACCCGTTCTACACCGGTAAGCAGAAGACTCTGGACATTGGCGGTCGTGTTGATCGCTTCAAGACTCGTTTTGGTGCTTTCGGCGCTAAAGCAGCAGCTCCAGCAGCAGAAGCAGAAAAAGCAGCCGAGTAAGGCTGATGACCTTGAGCAGCCTTTCGGGTCTGGTCAGGTTATTGAAAAAGGCGTCCCTTGCGGGCGCCTTTTTTATGCCTGCGATTTGGTTTTCCGGCGCTTGGGCTGCGCCGCTTTGCCCGGCCCCTGGCGCTGTTTCCTACGCGTTGGTAGAGCGCGTGTCCGACGGCGACACCTTGCGTCTGAAGGATGGTCGCAGCGTGCGCATGATCGGTATCAATGCTCCTGAAACAGGTAAGAAAGGCCAGTCCGCCGAGCCTTTTGCTGACGCAGCCCACAAACGCCTGCAAGCGCTGGTTGCGCGCAGCGATGGCCGGGTCGGGCTGTTGGTGGGTACGCAGGCCCAGGACCGTTATGGTCGTACCCTGGCCCATGTGTTTGGTGCTGATGGCAGCAATCTAGAAGCCCAGCTGCTGGCAGATGGCCTGGGGTATCAGGTGGCGATAGCGCCCAATGTCGCACTGCTCGATTGTCAGCAAGCGGCTGAGCGCAGTGCCCGGGCAGCAGGCCTGGGGCTTTGGCGGCAATCGCCGGTGCTGGCGCCGCAGCAAATCAGCCGTTCAGGCTTTGCTCTGGTGGGCGGTAAGGTCGACAAGGTGCAGCGCAATCGTGGGGGGCTTTGGATCGATATGCAGGGTGGTTTGGTGCTGCATATTGCACCCAATCAGTTGGCCAATTTCGATCAGAAAACCCTTGCTGGCCTGCAAGGTAAACAGGTCGAGGCCAGAGGCTGGGTGCTGGATCGTTCGCGTCGAGGCGGGTTAAAGGAAGGGCAGGCGCGCTGGATGTTGTCTTTGACTCATCCGGGGATGCTGAAAGTGGCAGCGCATTAAAAATTGTAGACAATTTTTAATTTGGATTGTGAACACTCTAGCCCTTATGGGGCGCGGCTCTTGGGCCAAAGTCGTAAGGCAAAGCCCTTGACACTGCTGACTGGTCAGTCTTGTCGGGACTTTGCGACACGCGTATGCTCGGCGATTCGTCTGTCCAACAGCAAAAAAGCGGAATGCCCACATGTCTGATTTGAAAACCGCCGCTCTCGAATACCATGCCCAGCCCCGTCCAGGGAAACTGAGTGTCGAGCTCACCAAACCTACCGCTACAGCCCGCGATCTAGCGCTGGCTTACAGCCCGGGTGTAGCCGAACCAGTACGCGAAATCGCCCGCGACCCTGAACTTGCCTACAAATACACTGGCAAAGGCAACCTGGTAGCCGTGATTTCCGATGGCACCGCTATTCTGGGCTTGGGTAACCTCGGCCCATTGGCCTCCAAGCCTGTTATGGAAGGCAAAGGCGTGTTGTTCAAGCGCTTTGCCGGTATCGATGTATTCGATATCGAAGTTGACTCCGAGAGCCCACAGGCTTTCATCGACACCGTAAAACGCATCTCCATCACCTTCGGCGGCATCAACCTCGAAGACATCAAGGCACCTGAGTGCTTTGAGATCGAACGTGCTCTGATCGAGCAGTGCGATATTCCTGTATTCCACGATGACCAGCACGGCACCGCTATCGTGACCGCGGCCGGCATGATCAACGCCCTGGAAATCGCTGGCAAGACCCTGTCTGACGCCAAGATCGTTTGCCTGGGCGCCGGTGCAGCAGCCATCTCCTGCATGAAGTTGCTGGTGAGCATGGGTGCAACCATCGAAAACATCTACATGATCGACCGCACCGGCGTGATCCACTCCGGCCGTGACGATCTGAACCAGTACAAGGCGGTATTCGCCCACGCAACCGAGAAGCGCACCCTGGCTGACGCCATGAACGGCGCAGACGTGTTCGTTGGCCTGTCGGGTCCGAACCTGCTGAGCGCTGAAGACTTGCTGCGCATGGCACCTAACCCGATCGTGTTCGCGTGCTCGAACCCTGATCCGGAAATCTCGCCGGAACTGGCTCACGCCACCCGTGACGACGTGATCATGGCCACCGGTCGTTCGGACTACCCGAACCAGGTCAACAACGTACTGGGCTTCCCGTTCATCTTCCGTGGTGCTCTGGACGTTCGCGCCAAGCGCATCAACGAAGAAATGAAAATCGCAGCGGCCAATGCGCTTCGTGAACTGGCCAAACTGCCAGTGCCACAAGAAGTGTGTGACGCCTACGGCGGCATCAAGCTGGAATTCGGTCGTGAATACATCATCCCGAAACCAATGGACGTGCGCCTGATCACCCTGATCTCCGACGCAGTTGCCAAAGCGGCTATCGAGACCGGTGTTGCAACCCTGCCATACCCGAAGAACTACCCGCTCAAAAGCGTTGATGACGTCTTCAACGGCTAAACCCGTGTAGCGTGTCAACTCAAGCCCCGGCGCTGCAAAGCGTCGGGGCTTTTTAGTTTTTGCAGGGCTGGATCATTTATCAACTCGTAGGAAGACGGGATTATTCCACATAAAAAATAGGATCTTTCTTACATAAAGTCCCGCGATCATCCGTTAGCGTCACTCCTTTATTTTAAGGGTGCTTTTTTCTGAAGTTTGCCCTCTGTGCCTATAGGAATCACGGATGTTCACGCCCTCACGTCAGAAGCGTAATAGCAGGACCAGTTTTCAATTGATTGACGAGCGAGGCGCAGGTGAGCCCTATGCAGGGTTGGTCTATGAGCTCGTAGACAGGGAAGGAAAGAAGCACAGCGGCCATCTGGATGCCACTGGAGGCGGTGAGGTTGGCAATCATCTTGTAGAGCCAGTTGCCATCACGTTCAGGCAGTTATATAGCGGTCGCAATGATGTGTATTCGCGGCTAATCCATCGCAAGCATTACCCCCTCAAGATTACCGAGCTTCAGGTCAGGGCCGAGCACACCCGATACCTCAATAAAAGCGGCGCCCGCACGCAGCATAAACCGCTACCTATCGATGCCTGTACCGATTACTTCCAGGTTGAGGTCCGACACCTTGTCGAGCATGTTTCGCACTTGCCGCCTATGGTCGATTGTCACCACCCCCTTGAACGCGGCCCACTTGGGGTATCCCTGGCGGTCGGTCGTCATGCCTTGCTGGAAGTTCGGCCCTTGCGAGCCTTGTGCCCGTTGCTGTCTACCGATTCGCAGTTTTGCGCGCTGAATCTTTACCAGTTGGCATTGATGGCCACGTTGAGCAATTGTCCTTTCGAGCACGCCACAGGCAAGTCGCGAGTGACCACGCCCTGTGCGGAGTTGAGCATGGGGGACTGGCAGGTCAGCCCGGAGCAAGCCAAGTCCTATTACCCGCTGTATGAAGAGGTGGCGTACTCCAGACGACTGGAAATTGTTCCTTTTGACCCTGTGCTGTATCCGGTCAATAACCCTCTTGGTGGGGCGGATCAGCAGACTCCGGCCAGTGTGCATTTTCGCGGTGATATTCGTTTTGGATCAAAAGGTACAAGTGCACAAACCTTTGTGACCCATAACGACAAAGTCATTTTGATTGCTGTTCGAGGCACCTGCTCCTGGTCCGACCTCTTGCAGGATGCCGATGCCCCTCAAGTGCCGTTTGAAGAAGGCGAGGGAAAGGTGCATGGCGGTTTTTACGAAGCTGCACGGCAGGCGTTTGAGCTTGTTGATGCTTATCTGGATAAATTCCATGCCGGGCAAAAAGTACTGGTCTGCGGTCACAGCCAGGGAGGGGCAATTGGTTTGATCCTTGCGCAGATGCTGCGTTTGCGCCGGGCTTGCGACGTACGGCTCTACACCTATGGAGCCCCTCGTGCAGCAGATGGGGCCTTCGTCAATGCAGCCAGTGGGCTGGTGCATCAGCGCATGGTCAACCATCACGACTCGATCCCCAGTGTCCCTGGAAGCTGGATGAACAGCCCGTTATCGGCTTATCGCGCAGGTTCGGTGCTCAGCTTTACGAATGTGCCTGCAGGTTTTGGGGTGTTTGTGGCAGGCCTGAGCCAATTGCTTGGGGAGCCTTATCAGCATCACGGAACCTTGCGTCACTTCATGCCGGTGGAGTTTGGTCAGGGGCAGGTGTCGCATGTGATGTGGGGGCCGTTGAGCGATACCGTCACCCAGCATGCTGTGAGTCACGCGATGCTTGAGCAAAAAATCGGCGTGCCAGAATCCGATGGGCTGCTCAAGCAACGGGTCGACGTTGGCCAGCAGTTCATGGTCGACAGTTACATTCCGAGCAGTTGGGCGGTTCTGCGTCGAAGCCAGCAAGCGCTGAATGCCCATTGCTCGCTGGTGACGGAGCGTGAAGTACTGTTTGTGGATCAGGCACTTGAACACGTCGCCCAACAACTGCGGGCTCACTACCGTGAGGTAATGACGCGGGCCGACGGTGTATTTGAACAGCAGGTACGAGTCATGAATCTGTTGATGCGCGAGATGGGCAACGTCCAGAAAACCCGCGAGGGGCTATACCAATTGAGGTTCAGGGTGCCCAGTCGCAGAGATGTATATGGAGGGTTCGCGCAGCACTGCGATGTCCTGACCGAAAGCCTGGCGCGCTGGGAGGCACACGCCGAAAGTACCCGTATCGATCAGCTGGCCATGGCGCCGGTAGCTGAGATGCTCGACGGGACTGGTTCCTTGAAGTACATGCTCGCTTGAGCAAACTACAAGTTACACGTGAACAACCGCTCTTCACCTGCAACTTGTAGCTAAGCGCTCGCTGCTCTCTTCGTCAGAAGAGATCTATTGGAGCCCCATCATCTGCCGGCAGCGGGCTGCCAGGCGCTACGCTGTTGCCCAGTTCGCTGTTGGTCGGCGGCGTATCTTCGCTCTTGAACAGCTCAAAGTAGGCGCCTGGCGTTCCAGGGGAAGCGATACGGCCACTTAACGGGTCAATACGCAAGCTGAGGATGCCTTCGGGTTCAGGCAACGTATGAGCCGGCTTGCCCTTGAGCGCGCCACCCATGTAGGTCATCCAGATCGGCAGGGCTACGGTGCCACCATATTCCCGACGGCCGAGGCTTTCAGGTTGGTCAAAGCCGGTCCATACGGTAGTCACGTAATCGGCGTTGTAGCCTGAGAACCATGCATCCTTGGACTCGTTGGTCGTACCGGTTTTACCCGCCAGGTCGGTGCGTCCCAGCGCCAGGGCGCGGCGACCAGTACCGAGCTTGATCACGTCCTGCAGCATGCTGGTGAGAATGTAAGTGGTGCGGCCGTCAACAATGCGTTCGGCCACCGCTTGCGTCTCGACGGTAGGCAGGCCGGGTGCTGCATTGATGGTGTCGATGGTCAGCGCTGCAGCTTCTGGCGGCACATCCTTGCCTGCGGCTTTGGGCACGCTTGGCGGGTTGGCCACGAACAGGGTCTCGGCGTTGCGGCTTTCGATCTTGTCGATCAGATACGGCGTGATTTTGTAACCACCGTTGGCGAACGTGCTCCAGCCGGTAGCGATCTCCATAGGCGTCAGGGTTGCAGTTCCCAAGGCCAGCGACAGGTTGCGCGGCAGGTCCTGCTTGTTGAAGCCAAACTTGCTGATGTAGTCGACGGTGCGGTCGACACCCAGGCTTTGCAGCAAGCGGATCGAGACCAGGTTGCGAGATTTGTACAGGGCCTCTCGCACGCGAATCGGGCCGAGGAAGGTGTTGGTGTCGTTCTTTGGACGCCAGACCTTGTCCAGGTACTCGTCGACAAACACGATCGGTGCATCGTTCACCAGAGTGGCGGCGGTGTAGCCGTTATCCAGCGCGGCGCTGTAAATGAAAGGCTTGAAGCTTGAGCCTGGCTGGCGTTTGGCTTGCATCGCACGGTTGTAGTTGCTCTGCTCGAAGGCAAAGCCTCCCACCAGTGAGCGGATAGCGCCGTTGTTCGGGTCCAGGGATACCAGCGCACCTTGTACGGTGGGCACCTGGCTGAACTTGTAGCTGCCATCGGTCTGCGGCTGCACGCGAATCAGGTCGCCGACCTGAGCGACATCCGAAGGCTGCTTGGGCATTGGGCCCATGCTGTTGGTATTGAGGAACTTGCGTGCCCATTTCATGGTGTTCCAGGAAACGTGAACTTCGCCGGTGCGGGTCAGCACTTGCAGGCCGTCCTTGTCGACCTGGGTCACGATTGCAGGCTCCAGGCCGCTGATTGCCCGTTGCTTGGCCAGCTCTTGAGTCCAGACGGCCAGGGTCTTGCCCGGCAGGCGCGACTCGGGGCCTCGATAGCCGTGGCGCTGGTCATAGGCAATCAGACCTTCGTGAACTGCAGTGTTGGCGAGCTCCTGAAGGTCGCTTGGCACCGTTGTTGTGACGCGAAAACCTTCGGTGTAAGCCTCGCTACCATAGCGTCCGACCATTTCGGCCCGGGCCATTTCAGCGATGTAAGGCGCGCTCACTTCCGGGGTTGGCACGTGGTAGCTGGCGTTTACGGGCTCTGCGACAGCAGCTTCGTAGCTGGCCTGATCAATCTTGCCCAGCTTGTACATGCGGCCCAGGATCCAGTCGCGGCGCTCTTTGCTGCGTACCGAATTGGCCAGTGGATTAAAGCGCGAAGGGGCCTTGGGCAGGCCGGCAATCATGGCCATCTGCGCCAGGCTCAGGTCGCGGATCGACTTGCCGTAGTAAACCTGCGCAGCGGCTTCGATGCCGTAAGCGCGGTTGCCCAGGTAAATCTTGTTCACATACAGCTCAAGGATTTCGTCCTTGGTCAGTTCGCGTTCGATTTCCAGTGCCAGCAGGATCTCGTTGGTTTTGCGCGAAAAGCTGCGCTCGCTGGACAGGAAATAGTTCTTCGCCACCTGCATGGTGATGGTGCTGCCACCTGATTGTATGTGTCCGCTTTTTACCAGTTGGGTAGCGGCACGCATCAGGCTACTGGGATCAACCCCGTAATGATTGGCGAAGTTGTCATCTTCTGCAGAGAGCAGGGCATTGATGAAATTGGGGGGAATGTCGGCGAACTTGATTGGAGAGCGGCGCATTTCGCCAAACTCTGCGATCAACTTTCCGTCGCTGGTGTAGACCCGCAAAGGAATCTGCAACTGGATGCTTCTCAACGACTCTACGGACGGCAAGCCAGGACTAAGATAGAGAAACGCGCCGCTCAACACGAGCAACAGCCCGCAGAACACAGCAACGAAAGACCACCCGAAAAACTTCAGCAGACGAATCAAGGCTTTTGGATTTCCAGATTAAGAAATGGGTTTGCACGTCAGGGTAGTGCGCAGCTGCGCCGGGTCGACGATACGGAAAAAAACGCACGGCATTATAAGCATTTTTCGCTCATGGGCGTCATGAGCCGCATGTCAGAACAGGTTTTGAACGGATCTCATTTTTTACCCTCCGTAAGTTACGGATTGCATTAGGGAAAACAAAAGTGCCCGGATTTCTTCCCAGAACACGCCATCGCTGTCTCGGCGTTGATATCAGCCAGCAAGCAATCAAAATCGTCGAACTGAGCCGCTCCCAGGGCCGGCTCAAGCTCCAGGGTTATGCCATAGAACCGCTGCCAGCCGGGCTTACGGAACTTCAGACCGGCGCCGAGTCCAAAAGTGTCGTTCGAGTGCTCCTCGGGGCGCTGGAAAAAGCTGCCGCTGTGACCCGTGATGCGATTGTCGGGATGCCTGATGGGCAAGTCATCTGCAAAACCCTGGAGATCGAGGCGGGTTTGAATGAAGTCGAGCTTGAACTTCATGTACGACTGGAAACGGAGCCATACATTCCTTATGCGCTGGATGACGTGGCGCTTGATTTCGAGGTTGAAGACGTTTCATCGACCCATCCCGGACGGGTCCGCGTGCAGATGGCGGCGTGCCGCCAAGAGGCTCTTGAGTGGCATCGTTCGGTCTTGACCGGCGCAGGCCTGACCCCTCGGGTGGTTGCTGTCCAGGCCCATGCCCTGGCGTGCGGGGTTGAGGCAATGACAGCGGGCATGGCGCTGCAAGGTGCAGTGGCAGTACTCGACCTTGCAACCCATGCAGCGCTGTTGAGCGTTGTGTACCAAGGGCAGGTTGTTTACTACCGCGAGTTGCTCCCTGAGCACGGAGACACAGAGGCGCACGGATTCGAAAGCAGGGTGTCCGGGCATCTGGAGCGCGGGCTGGAGCTGTTTTTTCAGTCCGGCGTTGAAGGCACGATCGACATGATCATATTGGCTGGCAAGGCGGCAGCGACTCCGGGGCTGAGTCAGTGGGTTGAAGCCCGGCTCGGAAGGCCTGTACGCGCCGCCAATCCCTTTATGGGCATGAACGTTGAGCCTGGGCTCGCACCTGAAGCCTTGCTCTGCGATGCTCCTGTGTTGTTGACTGCCTGCGGTCTGGCCTTGAGGGGGTTTGATTGATGGCGAGAATCAATTTGTTGCCCTGGCGCGCGTTGTTGCGTGAAAAGCGGCGCAAGCGGTTTTTGATGGTGCTGGCAGTCCTGTCGGTGGGAACAGTGGCCGGATTGTTTGCTGCTGACCAGTTTATCGACAACCTGGTAGAGCAGCAGCTGGAGCGCAATGACTTGATCCGCAGTGCCACGTTCCAGCTGGACGGCCGTGCGGAGCAAATCGATCAGTTGAAAGTACGCCGCGAGCAATTGCTTGAGCGTATGCAAACAATCGGGGCGCTGCAGAGCAGCCGATCGAGCAGCGGGATTATTCTGGAGCAATTGGCGCGCAGCTTGCCCGAAGGCGTGCACTTCACTGACGTGAAAATGACCGAGGGCACAATAGTCATCACGGGGGTTGCCCAGTCCAATACCCTCGTCGCGCAATTGATGCGCAATCTGGATGCTTCACACTGGCTGGAAACGCCCGAGCTCAATGACGTCAAGGCCGATCCTGCCCATGCCGGCGGGCCAGAGCGTCAGTTTCAACTGACGGTGCGCGAGGCCCGGCATACACCCGCTGCGGGGGCGTTGTGATGGCCGCGCAGTGGCTACACAGCCTGCGCAGCTTTGACCTTCGGGAGCTGGACCTCGGGCATCCGGGAGTCTGGTCGCCAAAACGCAAAAACCTCGTCGCGCTGGCGTGGTTGGGCATGATCCTGACGCTGGGGTATCCGTTGCTGTTGCAGCCCTCGCTTGCCCGGTTGCAATTGCAGCATGAAGCTCAAGCCAGACTAAAGACCGAATTTGAATCCAGGGTTGCCCAGGTTGCGAACCTGGATGCCTACTTGAAGCAAATGCAAGGGCTGGAAGCCGCCTTTGGCGTATTGCTCGAACAACTCCCTGCCCAGGCGCAAGTGCCCG
This sequence comes from Pseudomonas sp. NKUCC02_KPG, assembly GCF_019345465.1. Taxonomy (GTDB): domain Bacteria; phylum Pseudomonadota; class Gammaproteobacteria; order Pseudomonadales; family Pseudomonadaceae; genus Aquipseudomonas. The sequence goes on along the minus strand of NZ_JAHKRC010000009.1, from coordinate 191,389 downwards.
GTTTGCTGGATGAGATTTCGCGACTGAGTCACCTCAACGGCCTGGTGGTCGAGCATATTGAGTGGTTGCCCGAAGTCCTTCAGCCGTTCTATGCCGAACTGCCCCTGCAGATGACTCTCGCCGGTGGGTACCACGAGTTGGGGCTCTTCGTCAGCGCCATGGCGAGCCTGCCACGCATAGTCACCCTTCATGATTTCGCACTTGCTCCGCTCAACAGCTCAGGTAGCGGCCAGTTACGCATGACGCTGCTGGCCAGGGCCTACCGCACCCACGATCAAGGACTGATCCCATGAGCGTCTGTTTTCGACTGTTTGGCGCTGGATTGCTGGCGACCCTGGCGGGGTGCGATGGCCCGCAGGGTACCGTTGATCTGCAAAGGTATTTGCAGACCGCTCAGGTGCACCCGGGTGAGGCCATTGAGCCTCTTCCGGAAATCAATGCAGCGCACGTGTTCACCTATGACGCGTTGACGCTGCGCAATCCTTTTCAGGCCGTGCCCAGGGGCGGGGCTGGCAATTGGCAGGTCAGCCTCGTCGGTGACGAGCTTGACGGTGACCGGGCACGTCAGTTTCTGGAAGGCTTCGATCTTGAGCAATTCGAGATGGTCGGGACGCTGTCCAATGATCTGGAAACCAACGCATTGCTACGGGTTAACGGTGTCATCCACCGTTTGAAAGTAGGTGATTACCTGGGGCGCAACAATGGCCAGATTGCTTCGGTGGACGTGACCCAGGTTGAAGTGTTTGAAGTGATTTCCGATGGTCGGGGCGGCTGGTTGGAAAGGTCCCTGACGATCCCTTTAAAGCAACACTCTTAACGGATAAATACCATGAAAAGGATTTTACCGGTCTGCGTACTGGCGCTATGGAGTGCGCTGAATTCGCAGTCAACGCTGGCGGCTGCCCAGGCCACAGTCATCCCCTCTTCGTATGTCGGCGAAACAATGTCCCTGAACTTTCAGGAGGTCGAAGTGCGCGCAGTGCTTCAGCTACTGGCAGATTTCACGGGGTTCAATGTGGTGGTCAGCGACGCCGTACAGGGCAGCATTACCCTGAACCTGCAGGACGTACCGTGGGATCAGGCGCTGGATCTGGTGCTTAAAAGCAAGGGTCTGGGCAAGCGCCTTGAGGGTAATGTGCTGTTGATCGCGCCCTCTGAAGACATCGCGGCTCGCGAGCGTCATGAACTTGAGGCCCGCAATCAACTGGCCCGCCTTGCGCCTTTGCGCAGAGAGCTGGTGCAGGTCAATTACGCCAAGGCTGCAGATATTGCCAAATTGTTCCAGTCTGTGACCGGTGCTCAGCCCGACGTTGACGGGCAGGGCACAATCGCCGTGGATGAGCGCACCAATAACATAATTGCCTTTGAGTCTGGTGAGCGGCTGGAGGAGTTGCGCCGCCTCGTGGCTCAGCTGGATGTGCCGGTACGTCAGGTGATGATCGAAGCCCGAATTGTTGAGGCGGGTGTGGACTATGAGAAAAGCCTGGGGGTTCGTTGGGGTGGCACCCTGCGCAACGAAGGCCACTGGAGTGCGGGCGGTATTACCCGCGCGCCTGCATCAGGGGCAGTGCCCGGCGATCTGAGCGCGCCCTTTGTGGATCTGGGCGTTTCGGGTAATACCTCAGGGCTGGGCATCGCCTTTATCACCAACAATGTGTTGTTGGACCTGGAGCTGGCAGCCATGGAAAAAACCGGCAACGGTGAAATCATCTCTCAGCCCAAAGTAGTTACCTCCGACAAGGAAACCGCCAAAATCCTCAAGGGCACTGAAATTCCCTATCAAGAGTCCAGCTCAAGCGGTGCCACATCGGTATCGTTCAAGGAGGCCTCGTTGTCCCTGGAGGTGACACCGCAAATAACCCCTGACAACAGCGTCATCATGGAGGTCGTCGTAACCAAGGACGAGCCCGATTACATGAACCGGGTCCATGATGTGCCGCCAATCAAGAAGAATGAGGTCCGGGCCAAGGTGCTGGTCAAGGACGGTGAAACCATCGTGATTGGGGGAGTGTTCTCAAATACTCAGAGCAAAGTAGTAGATAAAGTGCCATTTTTAGGAGATCTGCCGTATGTTGGCCGACTTTTCCGTAGAGACGTTGTCCTGGAAAAAAAATCCGAACTGCTGGTGTTCCTGACTCCGCGTATCATGAACAACCAGGCGATTGCTGTGAGTCATTGATTCTGTGAGAAATTTGATTCTTGTTGGGCCAATGGGGGCTGGAAAAAGCACCATCGGACGTTTGCTGGCCAAAGAGTTGCACCTGCCGTTCAAAGATTCCGATAAGGAAATTGAAGTGCGCACGGGTGCCAATATCCCGTGGATCTTCGACAAAGAAGGTGAGCCCGGCTTTCGTGACCGTGAAACGGCCATGATTGTCGAACTGTGTCATGAAAATGGCATCGTGCTGGCGACCGGTGGTGGTGCCGTCATGCGTGCGGAAAACCGCCAGGCGTTGCGCAATGGCGGACGAGTGGTTTACTTGCATGCTTCCATCGAGCAGCAGGTTGCGCGTACCTCACGTGACCGCAATCGGCCTTTGCTACGCAACGCAAACCCGGAAAAAATCCTGCGCGACTTGCTGGCCATTCGCGATCCCCTCTATCGGGAAATCGCTGATCTGGTGGTCGAAACCGATGAGCGACCGCCTCGCATGGTGGTTCTGGATATTCTCGAGCGACTGGCGCAGCTTGCTCCTCGGTAAGACCGCTGTGCTGGACCATTAAAGTGCGGTACGAAATGCGCTATCCTCGGCGCCAGCAAAGGCTATCGGGTCGTGTCAGAAAAGAGGCGACCATCACTTGATAATTGCGAAGCAGGTCGCCGGTGACCTGTTTCAACGCGGGGATTCATGCAGACACTGAAGGTTGATCTAGGCGAGCGTAGCTACCCGATTCATATTGGCGAAGGTTTGTTGGATCAGCCGCAGTTGCTGGCCCCCCATATCGCGGGTCGCCAAGTGGCCATTGTGACCAATGCAACGGTCGCACCCCTCTATCTTGAGCGCCTGACGCGCAGCCTCGCGCAGTACTCGGTAGTGCCGATTGTCCTGCCCGATGGCGAATCATTCAAAAACTGGGAAACCCTGCAGCTGATTTTCAGCGGCCTGCTCACGGCTCGCCACGATCGGCGCACCACGGTGATTGCCTTGGGCGGCGGCGTGGTGGGTGACATGGCGGGTTTTGCCGCTGCCTGTTACCAGCGCGGTGTTGATTTCATCCAGGTGCCGACCACCTTGCTGTCTCAGGTCGATTCGTCGGTGGGCGGCAAAACCGGGATCAACCACCCGCTGGGCAAGAACATGATCGGTGCTTTTTATCAGCCCAACCTGGTACTGATCGACACCCAGACCCTCAACACTCTCCCGGCCCGCGAATTGTCTGCAGGGCTGGCAGAAGTCATCAAGTACGGCCTGATTTGCGATGAGCCGTTCCTGACCTGGCTTGAGGACAACATGGACGCGTTGCGTGCGCTGGATCAGGTCGCCCTGACCGCTGCGATCCAGCGTTCGTGCGCCGCCAAGGCTGAAGTGGTGGGTGCCGATGAACGCGAAACGGGGGTACGTGCCACCCTCAACCTCGGTCACACCTTTGGCCATGCCATCGAAACCCATATGGGCTACGGCGTATGGTTACATGGTGAAGCGGTAGCCGCTGGCACCGTAATGGCTCTGGAAATGTCCGCCCGCCTGGGCTGGATCAGCCATGCAGAGCGTGATCGCGGCATTCGAATTTTTCAGCGCGCCGGTTTGCCAGTAGTGCCGCCCGGCGAAATGACGCCAGCCGACTTCATGCAGCACATGGCGGTTGACAAGAAAGTGATCGACGGCCGCATGCGGCTGGTGCTGTTGCGTCGTCTGGGCGAAGCCACGGTGACTGACGATTATCCACACGAGGTTCTCCAAGCCACGCTGGGTGCGGATTACCGCGCGCTGGCTCAGCTTAAAGGTTAATAAGATCCCGATGACTAGTTTGCATGCCGACGAGGCGTTCCTCGGTCACTTCCAGCTCAACCACGACCCTTTTGCGCCACGGGTGCCGGGCTTCAAGTTTTTCCCTGCCCAGCGCAAGCCGGTGCTGGGGCAGTTGCATCACCTTGCCCGCTACAGCCAGTTGTTGCTGGTGGTTACCGGGCCTGAGGGCAGCGGTAAAACCTTGCTGCGCCAGGCGCTGGTCGCGAGCACCAACAAACAGTCTGTGCAGAGTGTTGTGGTTTCTGCGCGGGGTGCTGGCGATGCGGCTGGCATTCTGCACCAGGTGGCACAGACCCTGAATGTTGCACGCCCCGATGTCGGCTCCATTCTGGCCCAAGTCGTGCAATTGGCACTGACCGGACAAGAAGTCTACTTGTTGGTCGATGACGCCGAGCAGCTGGACGAGTCGGCACTGGAAGCATTGCTGGCGCTGGCTGCGGGAGCGCCGGAAGGCCGTCCGCATGTGTTCCTGTTCGGTGAGCCGTCGATGATTGCCGGGCTGGAGCAGTTGAGCCCGGATGAAGAACGTTTTCATGTCATCGAATTGCAGCCGTATACCCTCGATGAAACCCGTGAGTATCTGGCTCAGCGCCTCGAAGGTGCTGGGGCAGGAATCGAACTCTTTAGCGCTCAGCAGATCTCAGATATACACGAGAGCTCCGAAGGCTGGCCTGGCACTATCAACCAGGTCGCCCGCGATGCAATGATCGAAGCCATGATTGCCAGCCGCTCAGCGGTCAAGCGTCCAAGTATGGGGTTCAAGATGCCGAAGAAACACGTATTGGCCATTGGTGCAGTAGTGGTAGTGGCTGTCGCTGCTGCTGTATTGATTCCTGGCCGTGGCAAGGCGCCAGTCGCGCCGGGTGCCGAACAGACACAACTGGGGCAGGCCGCTCCAAATGGCGGCGCCAAGCCGTCTGTTGATTTCGCTGGCTCTTCGCAGCCGATGCCATTGCCGCTGGTGGGGCAATCCCAACCGGTGATGCGTGGTCCGTTGGCCGAAGCGGCCGGTGATATGCCTGAGGGTGACGATGGCGGTGTGCCTGCGGTCGACGGCGGTGTAGCTTCGCCGCCAACCGTCACCACCACGGCGCCACCGGTTGGCGTGCCATCGGGCCCTGCGCCAGTGGCGACCCCGGCGCCAACCGTGGCTACGGCCAAGCCAGCGCCTGCCCCTGTCGCCAAGCCTGCTCCGGCCCCAGCCCCGGCAGCCAAGCCGGTGGTCAAGCCAGTCGAGAAGCCGGTCGTTGTTGCCAAGGCCGCACCGGGCGGCAGCTGGTACTCCAGCCAGCCTGCCAACAACTATGTGGTGCAGATCGTCGGCACCAGCTCTGAAGCGTCTGCGCAAAATGTCGCTAAAGAACTGGGCGGCGATGCTCGCTATTTCAAGAAGTCCTTGAACGGCAAGCCGCTGTACGTCGTCACCTACGGCAATTTCCCAAGCCATGCCGCAGCCACCGCGGCAATCAAGAACTTGCCAGCGAAGACACAGGCTGGTAAACCTTGGCCTCGCACTGTCGCCAGCGTCCAAAAAGAGCTGGCTACAGCTCGCTGATGATCCGGCGACCTTACCCAGGTCGCCGTTCTAGCACATCAAATTCCTGCTTGTGCATACGGGCTTATCAAGCCGTGTGCCTTGTGGTGTCTGCGCCGCGCAGCAGTCGACATCAAAAATGTTTTGACTAGCACGAGCAATCGCTTTAAACCTTTCATAAATGCGACACGAACTTACGGTTAATCGCCGTTAAATTTGTGGGCCTATGTGACGGTGTGTAGAATGACCACCCTTTTGCCCCTGCCAAGCTGGCGTACGTTCAGCGCGGGGAGCAAGTGGTTGAATTAAAAGAAATTTGCCCCTTTTTGGGGCAGCCTGGTGAGAAAGTGTCTATGAAAGCAGGTCTGTACCACCCCGATGAATTCAAGGATAACTGTGGTTTCGGCCTGATTGCCCATATGCAGGGCGAGCCTAGTCATACCCTCCTGCAAACCGCCATTGAAGCCCTGACCTGCATGACCCACCGCGGTGGGATCAACGCAGATGGCAAGACCGGTGACGGTTGTGGCCTGCTGATTCAAAAGCCTGACCTGTTCTTGCGTGCAACCGCCAAAGAACAGTTCGGCGCAGATTTGCCCAAGCAATACGCCGTCGGCATGGTGTTTTTCAACCAGGACCCGATCAAGGCTGAAGCGGCCCGCGACAACATGAACCGCGAAATCCTCGCGGCGGGCCTGCAATTGGTGGGCTGGCGCAAAGTGCCGATCGATACCAGCGTTCTGGGCCGTCTGGCATTGGAACGTTTGCCGCAGATCGAGCAAGTGTTCATCGCTGGCGAAAACCTGAGCGATCAGGACATGGCGATCAAACTGTTCAGCGCCCGTCGCCGTTCATCGGTGAGCAACGCCGCTGACACCGATCACTACATCTGCAGCTTTTCCCACAAGACCATCATTTATAAAGGCCTGATGATGCCGGCGGACCTCACCGCCTTCTATCCAGACCTGAGCGATGAACGCCTGCAAACCGCAATTTGCGTGTTCCACCAGCGTTTCTCCACCAACACCCTGCCGAAATGGCCGCTGGCCCAGCCATTCCGCTTTCTCGCCCACAACGGCGAGATCAACACCATCACCGGCAACCGCAACTGGGCCCAGGCCCGTCGCACCAAGTTCGCCAATGACCTGATCGGTGACCTCGACGAGCTCGGCCCGCTGGTTAACCGCGTGGGTTCTGACTCCTCGAGCATGGACAACATGCTGGAACTGATGGTCACCGGCGGTATCGATCTGTTCCGTGGCGTGCGCATGCTGATTCCACCGGCGTGGCAGAACGTTGAAACCATGGACCCCGACCTGCGGGCGTTCTATGAGTACAACTCCATGCACATGGAACCGTGGGACGGCCCGGCTGGCGTAGTGATGACCGACGGTCGTTATGCTGTCTGCCTGCTCGACCGCAACGGTCTGCGCCCTGCGCGCTGGGTGACCACCACCAACGGCTATATCACCATCGCTTCTGAAATCGGCGTGTGGGACTACAAGCCAGAAGACGTGATCGCCAAAGGCCGTGTTGGTCCGGGCCAGATCCTGGCCGTGGACACCGAAACCGGTCAGGTGCTGGACACCGACTCCATCGACAACCGCTTGAAGTCGCGCCACCCGTACAAACAGTGGCTGCGCAAGAATGCCCTGCGCATTCAGGCGACCATGGAAGACAACGACCACGGTTCGGCGTTCTACGACGTTGATCAGCTCAAGCAATACATGAAGATGTACCAGGTGACGTTCGAAGAGCGCGACCAGGTGCTGCGTCCGTTGGGCGAGCAAGGCTACGAAGCCGTAGGCTCGATGGGTGACGACACGCCAATGGCCGTGCTGTCCCAGCGTGTTCGCACGCCGTACGACTACTTCCGCCAGCAGTTCGCGCAGGTGACTAACCCGCCGATCGACCCGCTGCGTGAAGCCATCGTCATGTCGCTGGAAATCTGCCTCGGTGCCGAGCGCAACATCTTCCAGGAATCCCCGGAGCACGCTTCCCGTGTGATCCTCAGTTCGCCCGTGATCTCGCCTGCCAAATGGCGTTCGCTGATGAACCTCGACCTGCCGGGCTTTGAGCGTCAGATCATCGACCTCAACTACGACGAGAGCGTGGGTCTTGAAGCGGCCGTGCGCAATATCGCCGATCAGGCCGAAGAAGCCGCGCGCGCCGGTCGTACCCAGATCGTTCTGAGTGACCGTCATATCGCACCGGGCAAGTTGCCGGTTCACGCCTCGTTGGCTGTGGGCGCCGTGCATCACCGCTTGACCGAAAAAGGCCTGCGCTGCGACAGCAACATCCTGGTTGAAACCGCTACTGCCCGTGACCCGCATCACTTTGCGGTGCTGATCGGCTTCGGCGCCTCGGCGGTCTATCCGTTCCTGGCTTACGAAGTACTGGGTGACTTGATCCGTACCGGTGAAGTGCTGGGCGACCTCTATGAGGTCTTCAAAAACTACCGCAAAGGCATCACCAAAGGCTTGCTTAAAATCCTGTCGAAGATGGGTATCTCGACCATTGCTTCGTACCGCGGTGCGCAGTTGTTCGAAGCCATCGGCCTGTCCGAAGAAATCTGCGACCTGAGCTTCCGTGGCGTGCCAAGCCGCATCAAGGGCGCACGCTTCGTCGACCTTGAAGCCGAGCAAAAGCTGCTGGCAGCCGAGGCCTGGAGTGCGCGCAAGCCGATCCAGCAAGGCGGTCTGCTCAAGTACGTGCACGGTGGCGAATACCACGCCTACAACCCGGACGTAGTCGCTACCCTGCAAGCCGCTGTGCAGCAGGGTGACTACAGCAAGTTCAAGGAATACACCGCGCTGGTCGACAAGCGTCCGGTGTCGATGATCCGCGACCTGTTCCAGGTCAAGACCCTCGACACGCCGCTGGCCATCGACGACATCGAACCGCTGGACTCGATTCTCAAGCGTTTCGACTCGGCCGGTATCTCGCTGGGCGCCCTGTCACCAGAGGCCCACGAAGCCCTGGCTGAAGCCATGAACCGTTTGGGCGCACGCTCCAACTCCGGTGAAGGCGGCGAAGACCCGGCACGTTACGGCACCATCAAAAGCTCCAAAATCAAGCAAGTGGCCACTGGCCGTTTCGGCGTGACCCCGGAATACCTGGTCAACGCCGAAGTGCTGCAAATCAAGGTTGCCCAAGGCGCCAAACCGGGCGAGGGCGGGCAACTGCCGGGCGGCAAGGTCAACGGCCTGATCGCCAAACTGCGCTACGCCGTACCGGGCGTCACCCTGATTTCGCCACCGCCGCACCACGACATCTATTCCATCGAAGATTTGTCGCAGTTGATCTTTGACTTGAAACAAGTCAATCCGAAAGCGCTGGTATCGGTGAAGCTGGTAGCAGAAGCAGGCGTAGGCACCATCGCCGCAGGCGTGGCCAAGGCCTACGCCGACCTGATCACCATCTCCGGCTATGACGGCGGCACCGGTGCATCACCGCTGACCTCCATCAAGTACGCGGGCGCTCCGTGGGAGCTGGGCCTGGCTGAAACCCACCAGACCCTGCGCGGCAACGACCTGCGCGGCAAAGTGCGGGTACAAACAGACGGCGGCCTGAAAACCGGTCTGGACGTGATCAAGGCTGCGATCCTGGGCGCAGAGAGTTTTGGCTTCGGTACTGCACCGATGATCGCACTGGGCTGCAAATACCTGCGTATTTGCCACCTCAACAACTGCGCCACCGGCGTTGCGACCCAAAACGAATCGCTACGTAAAAATCACTACATCGGCACCGTCGACATGGTGGTCAACTTCTTCACCTACGTGGCCGAAGAAACCCGCGAGTGGCTGGCCAAGCTGGGTGTGCGCACCCTCGAAGAGCTGATCGGCCGTACCGACCTGCTGGAAATCCTGCAGGGCGAGACCGCCAAGCAGCACAACCTGGACCTGACTCCTCTGTTGGGCAGCGATCACATCCCGGCGGACAAACCCCAGTTCTGCCAGGTCGACCGCAACCCTCCGTTCGACAAAGGCCTGCTGGCCGAGAAGATGGTCGAACTGGCCACTTCAGCGATCAACGACATGAGCGGTGCCGAGTTCGACCTCGACATCTGCAACTGCGACCGTTCGATCGGTGCCCGTATCTCGGGTGAAATTGCCCGTGCCCACGGCAACCAAGGCATGGCCAAAGCACCGATCACCTTCCGCTTCAAAGGCACTGCAGGTCAGAGCTTTGGCGTGTGGAACGCCGGTGGTTTGCACATGTACCTGCAAGGCGATGCCAACGACTACGTGGGCAAAGGCATGACCGGCGGCAAGCTGGTGATAGTGCCGCCTGCGGGCAGCATCTACAAAACCCAGGACAGCGCCATTGTCGGCAACACCTGCCTGTATGGCGCAACCGGCGGCAAGCTGTTTGCTGCGGGTACGGCGGGTGAGCGTTTTGCAGTGCGTAACTCCGGTGCTCACACCGTGGTTGAAGGCACGGGCGATCACTGCTGCGAATACATGACCGGCGGTTTCGTCTGCGTACTGGGCAAAACCGGTTACAACTTCGGCTCGGGCATGACCGGCGGTTTCGCCTACGTGCTGGATCAGGACAACACCTTCGTCGACAAGGTTAACCACGAACTGGTGGAAATCCAGCGGATCAGTGGTGAAGCGATGGAGGCCTACCGCAATCACCTGCAACACGTGCTGGACGAATACGTTGAGGAAACCAACAGCGAGTGGGGTCGCAACCTCTCGGAAAACCTCGATGATTACCTGCGTCGTTTCTGGATGGTCAAGCCCAAGGCTGCCAGCTTGAAATCGTTGCTTTCCAGCATCCGTGCCAACCCGCAGTGATATGCGCCTGAAAAGTTTGATGAGGTTTTAACCATGGCTGAACGTCTGAGTAACGACTTCCAGTTCATCGATGTCGGGCGCAAAGATCCGAAGAAGAAACTGTTACGTCAACGCAAAAAAGAGTTCGTGGAAATCTACGAACCCTTCAAACCCCAGCAGTCGGCCGAGCAGGCCCACCGCTGCCTGGGTTGCGGCAACCCGTACTGTGAATGGAAATGCCCTGTGCATAACTTCATTCCCAACTGGCTGAAACTGGTGGCCGAGGGCAACATCCTCGCCGCCGCCGAACTGTCGCACCAGACCAACACCCTGCCCGAAGTCTGTGGCCGGGTGTGCCCGCAAGACCGCCTGTGCGAGGGTGCCTGCACCCTCAACGACGGTTTTGGCGCAGTGACCATCGGTTCGGTGGAGAAGTACATCACCGACACCGCGTTCGCCATGGGCTGGCGCCCGGACATGTCCAAGGTCGTCCCGACCGGCAAGCGTGTGGCCATTATCGGCGCGGGCCCTGCGGGCCTGGGCTGTGCCGACGTGCTGGTACGTGGTGGTGTGACCCCGGTGGTCTTCGACAAGAACCCGGAAATCGGCGGCCTGCTGACCTTCGGTATCCCGGAGTTCAAGCTGGAGAAAACCGTACTGAGCCACCGTCGCGAAGTGTTCACCGGCATGGGTATCGAGTTCCGCCTCAATACCGAAATCGGCAAGAACATCAGCATGGAACAGCTGCTGGCCGAGTACGACGCCGTCTTCATGGGCATGGGCACCTACACCTACATGAAAGGTGGTTTTGCCGGTGAAGACCTGCCAGGCGTGCACGATGCACTGGACTTCCTGATCGCCAACGTCAACCGCAACCTGGGCTTTGAAAAGTCGCCGGAAGACTTCGTCGACATGAAAGGCAAAAAGATTGTGGTACTCGGTGGCGGCGACACGGCCATGGACTGCAACCGGACTTCGATTCGCCAGGGCGCCAAATCGGTGACCTGTGCGTATCGTCGTGACGAAGCCAACATGCCCGGCTCCCGTAAAGAAGTGAAGAACGCCAAGGAAGAAGGCGTGAAGTTCCTTTACAACCGTCAGCCGATTGCCATTGTTGGTGAAGGCAAGGTTGAAGGCGTGAAGGTGGTCGAGACCCGTCTCGGCGAGCCGGATGCCCGTGGCCGACGCAGCCCTGAGCCGATCCCGGGTTCTGAAGAGATCATTCCGGCAGACGCCGTGATCATCGCCTTTGGTTTCCGCCCAAGCCCGGCGTCATGGTTCGAGCAGTTCGACATCCAGACCGACAGCCAGGGCCGCGTGATTGCGCCCGAGCAGTCGAAATTCAAGCACCAGACCAGCCACCCGAAGATTTTTGCCGGTGGCGACATGGTGCGCGGCTCGGACCTGGTCGTGACCGCGATCTTCGAAGGCCGTACTGCGGCTGAAGGGATCATGGATTACCTGGGCGTGTAACCCGATCCCCTGTAGTCGCTGCCGCAGGCTGCGATCGAGCCCGAAGGGGTCGCTCTTCTCCTTGAAGAGCGAAGGTCCTCCGGCCCTTTTCGCAGCTTTCGGCAGCGGCGACAGGAAATTGTATTTGTGGGTTAAACCGCGACAAATCGCCCCGATAGATAAAAGGCACGGCACTTGCCGTGCCTTTTGCGTCCGTCTCTGAGAAAATGCCCCCACTTTTTTTCCGGATGCTGACATGACTGTTCTCAAGAATGACCGTTTCCTTCGCGCTTTGCTCAAGCAACCCGTAGACGTAACCCCTGTGTGGATGATGCGTCAGGCCGGTCGCTACCTGCCGGAGTACCGTGCCAGCCGCGCCAAGGCCGGCGACTTCATGAGCCTGTGCAAGAACGCCGAATTCGCGTGTGAAGTCACCATGCAGCCTCTGGACCGTTTCCCGCAGCTGGATGCGGCCATCCTGTTCTCCGACATCCTGACCATCCCCGATGCCATGGGCCAGGGCCTGTACTTCGAGACCGGCGAAGGTCCCCGCTTCAAAAAAGTCGTCAGCACCCTGGCCGACATCGAAGCGTTGCCGATTCCCGATCCGCAAAAAGACCTCGGCTACGTGATGAACGCCGTCAGCACCATCCGCAAGGAACTGAATGGTCGCGTGCCCCTGATCGGCTTCTCCGGCAGCCCGTGGACTTTGGCCACCTACATGGTTGAAGGCGGCTCCTCCAAGGACTTCCGTAAAACCAAGGCCATGCTCTACGACACCCCGCAAGCCATGCACTTGTTGCTCGACAAACTGGCGCAGTCGGTCACTTCTTACCTCAACGGGCAGATCCTGGCCGGTGCGCAAGCGGTGCAGATCTTCGATACCTGGGGCGGCAACCTGTCGTCTGCGGCGTACCAGGAGTTCTCCCTGGCTTATATGCGCAAAATCGTCAGCGGCCTGATCCGCGAGCACGAAGGCCGCAAAGTGCCGGTCATCCTGTTCACCAAGAACGGTGGTCTGTGGCTGGAGAGCATTGCCGATGCTGGCGCCGATGCGCTGGGTCTTGACTGGACCTGCGACCTGGGCGAAGCCCGCAAGCGAGTGGGCAACAAGGTTGCGCTGCAAGGCAACATGGACCCGACCGTGCTGTACGCAAACCCGGAAGCAATCCGCACCGAGGTCAAGCGCATCCTGGCCAGCTACGGCAAGGGTTCGGGCCATGTGTTCAACCTGGGTCACGGCATCACCCCGGAAGTGAAGCCGGAACACGCAGGCGCCTTCATCAGCGCGGTGCACGAGTTCTCGGGGCAGTATCACGAGTAAGCTCGACTTTTAAAAAACCCTGGCGAATGCCGGGGTTTTTTTTGACTGCTATTTGCATCAGTTATGGGTTGTGACTGTGACAATGGCTATTGAATAACTAATTCATACTCCTACATCCTTGCAGGAAGTTTCCTACATACATTTCGATACGCCTCCGTAAAATCCGAGCGCTATTGCTTTATTTGTTTCAGTAAAAAATATTACTTGGGGTGGCATGTTCATCAAAGGATTGTCGATTTTGGTGGGGGTTAAATATGTCTACATGTTTCTTTGCTGAAGTCATGACTTAACGGTCATCGTTTTTTGTGATGTTGCGTGCGTTGTTCGAATATGCAGTGCCAAAAATAGCGGTCGTAACGGCTGCCTAATAAAAACTAAGGAACTCTTATATGAAATTTGCACTTTCTAAGTCTGGGGCTTTGATGGGGTGTGCATCTTCGCTGACTCTACTGGCGTCACTGTTCGCGTCACAACAGGCGGTTGCACATGGTTATATGAACGAGCCACCGTCACGCGCGTATGCCTGTCGCTTGGCCCTGAACACCAACTGTGGTCCAGCTGAATATGAACCGCAAACAGTGGGTGAAGCTCCTAAAGGCTTCCCGGCATTTGGTCCTGCCGATGGCAAGATCCCGAGCGGTGGCAATGCCATGTTCTCGGCTCTGGATGCCCAGTCTGCAACCCGCTGGCATCTGAGCGAAATCAAGAACCGCAACATTGAATTCAGCTGGTTCTACACCGCTGCCCATAAAAGTACCAAGTGGGAATACTTCATCACCAAAACCGATTGGAACCCTAATCGGCCCCTCACCCGCGATGACTTTGATACGACCCCGTTTTGCAGCGTTGAAGGCGGCGGTGGCGTACCCATCGATGGCGCAGCGGGCGGCAATGGCCCGGCAGCCAAAAAACACGCCTGTGTGATTCCGGCAGACCGCACGGGTCAGCACGTGATTTTGGGAGCATGGACAGTAGACGACACTGCGGCGGCTTTCTACGACGTGGTGGATGTCAATATCACCGCTGAAGGGGCAGCGCCTGACGGCTGGACCAAAGTCGGAGCGTTGACGCCGACTCACTCATTGCTGCCAGGCGACACCGTCAAGGCTCGAGCCTTTACCGGCAGTGCGGAAAGTGCCGAATACAGCTTCTCGATCGGCATCGACTCCATAGCAGAAGGCTTGCCAGAAAACTGGTCCTACAAGTTGGCGCAAACCGTGAACGCGAGCAACAAGTCGGTACGTGCCGGTATTCGCAACGAAGAAGGCGTCATTGAGCCAATCAAAGGTGCCAATACCTTCTACGCCAAGGCCCAAAGCGGTGTCACCAACTACCAGTTGCTGACCCAGATGATTCCAGACCCGGCCGCCTACATGCACGTGCATGACGTTGCCGCCGAGTACGTATTGGACAAAGGCAAAGGCGCTGTTGGCTTGACCCTGATGACCAACAAAAACCTTACAGTTGAAGCGACGGTCTACAACGAAGCCAACAAACAAGTGGGCTACACCAAGCAAAACGTGAACGCGACCACTGCACCGTTGAGCGTTGACGTCAGCAGCGCCCCGGGTGCTCACGCCTTGAAGCTGATTGCCAGCAGTGCAGATGGTCGTGAAAACTTTCAGGAGTTGAAAACCTTGACCCTGACCGGCGAAGGTGGCGGTCAGCAGTACGATGCCATCTACCCTGAAGGTTTCAAGGCTTACAAGGCAGGTACCACTGTGTTGCAGCCAAAAAACGGCCAGGTGTACGAGTGCAAGCCGTGGCCTGCTTCGGGTTACTGCGCACAGTACTCGCCTACAGCCACTCAGTTTGAACCGGGTACCGGCTCGCACTGGAACATGGCATGGACTGAGAAGTAAGCAGTCCTGAACAACACCGGGCTGTTTATCATGAACAGCCCGGTTTGTTGAAGAGATCAGGGAATAAGCTTCGATGAAGACTATTAACTACTCGACATTGCAGAAAGTGCTCCATGGGTTCTCTGCAATGTTGATTATTTGGTTGATGGCGTCGGGTTTTTATATAGGGCTTGTCGCTGAGGCAGTCAGTTATAAGCAAGTTATTGGCAGCATGAATGTTTCGTTAGGGCTGCTGCTGACACCCGTTTTTATACTCAGGCTTTGTGTGTCTTTTGGTCGAGGTTGTCCGGTTACAGTGGACGTTAATAATCTTGTGCCATGGCTGGCTTTTTTTATCCATACCCTGCTGTATCTGACGGTTGTAACGGTTCTGGTTTCAGGTGTTTTGATGATGGACGTACCGATCAGTTTTTTTAATATTGTGAGTTTCCCAGCGCCCATGGAAAACAGCCAATTGCATGAATTATTTGCCCTTATTCATACACAAGCCTGCGCAGTATTGGTGTTGTTGGTGAGTGTGCATGTGGCAGCGGTGATCAAGCACCACTGTGCAGGCCGACCCATCATTAAACGCATGTTTTCGTAACGCACAATTAACTGCAGGGCCTGGCGGGACTGCAAAGGCACCCAGGTGAGACGGTCTTGAACAGTTTTAAGCGCGTGATTAGCCGTTATGGGGCATCTGCAATGAGCGGGGGGCTGCTGGTATTGCCTTTGGTCTATGGCAGTTATCTGGCATGGCAAGAACTGCAGTATCGCGACGCCTTGGGCCCGGCCCGCGAGTTTGCTCCTGTCAGTGCGCCGGTTGTGCCTGCGGCCCAGCCTTTTAAAGCCCAAGCCATTGCCACGGTGATGGGCCTGAACACCCAGGCTGCCTGGGTGCCGAGCGCGGAAGCCTTGCAGTTGCGGGCCAGTTTTGTATCGACTCAAGGCCCGTCTCAAGCGCTGTTGGCTGGCGCACAAGGCAGCCGCTTTTACTCGGTAGGTGATCTTTTACCCGGTGGCAGCGTTTTGCGTCGTGTCGAGGTTGGCCATGTAGTGCTGTGGCGAAATGGTCGTGAAGAGCGCCTCACGCTCAAGCCCGCCAGTCGGCATGTGTTACCTGCATCAGCTACCGGCAGCCCTGACCCGCTAGCCACTTCAGTCCATCTGCGGCCCCTTGTTGGCCAACCATAGAGAAATGCCATGACCCCATTCAATACGTTAAGCATCGGCCAATTTTTGGCATGCGGGGTCATGTCCTGCGCGCTGCTGTTTCACACCTCGGCCACTGCCGCCGGGCAGTACTGGAAGTTGGCAATGAAGGATGCCGAGCTGCGTGATGTGGTGCAGGAAATGTCTGCGGTACTGGGCACTACCGTGGTGCTCGATCCTCGGGTGCAGGGGCGGATCACAGTAATCTCCGAGCAGGAACTGGATCGGGAAGGCGTGCGCCGGTTGTTCTACGCAGTGCTGGATGCGCAGGGGTTCTCCGTCATCGATCAAGGTGATCGTTTATTGATCATTCCAGTAGCCGAGGCCAAGGCCCAGGCAGGGAATACGGATACCCGATCTGCCCCGGCCCAGGCATTTGTTACCCGTGTGATCGAACTCAATGCCAGCGTTGCCGCCGATCTGGCAGGCCTGTTGCGGCCTCTGGTGTCGAACAATGGCTATGTGGGACCTTCGGCCTCGACCAATGCGCTGGTCATCACCGACACCGTAGCCAATACCCGGCGTATTACCGATATCGTGCGTCAGCTGGATGCCGGTACCCGTTATGGCCATTCCGTGGTCGAGCTTAAACATGGGCTGGCCAGTGACATCGCCAAGGTCATGGAGCAGTCACTGGATAAAAAAGCCACGGGCGCGAGCAGCCAGGTGATTGCAGACATGTCGGCCAATCGTCTGGTGATTTTGGGCAGTGAAGCCATGCGCAAGCGTTTAAGCGCGCTGGCCCGTTCGCTGGACACACCGGCCAACGCCCAGCAAGAAAACTCGCGGGTCATTCGTCTGCGTCACAGTGATGCCAAGCTGTTGGCCGAGGTACTGCTGGCCGTGGGTCAAGGCATGAAGCAAGAGACCGCCCTGGCCGGTGCCAGCCAAAAAGCGTCGTCTCGCGAGGTGATGGTGGCGGCCGATCAAAGCCAGAACGCCTTGGTGCTGATGGCTGATCCCGCGCAGGTCAGGACCCTTGAAAGCATCGTGCGCCAACTCGATCAGCCTCGCTCACAGGTGTTGATCCACGCCGCCATTGTTGAAATTTCCGGGGATATTGTTGAAACCCTTGGCGTGCAATGGGGAGTGAACACCGGTGGTGCCACGGGCGGGATCAGCTTTCCCGGCACCAACATTCAGATCGGTGCCTTGTCCGCGAGCAATGCCAAACTGCCTGAAGGAGGCGTGTTGCAAGTGGGCGGCGATCGTTTCAATGCGCTGATCTCGGCCCTGGCCAGCGATACCAACAACAATGTGCTGTCCACGCCCAGCCTGCTGACGCTGGATAACCAGGAAGCCGAAATTCTGGTGGGGCAAAACGTACCGTTCAAAACCGGCTCCTACACGGGCTCTGGCGAGAATTCCAACAACCCCTTTACCACCGTGACCCGCCAGGACATCGGCATCAGCCTCAAGATCAAACCCCACATCAACGATGGCAGTTCGCTGCGCCTGGAAGTCGCACAGGAAAACTCCGAGATTGCGCCTTCGTTGCAAGGCATCGATTCGACCGATTTGATCACCAACAAGCGCGCTTTAAAAAGCACCATCCTGGCTGAAGACGGCGAAATCATCGTGATTGGCGGGTTGATCAAAGACAGTGTGCGCACCCAAGTGAGTGGCGTGCCATTGCTGCGCAGCATTCCGTATCTGGGTGCGTTGTTTCGCTGGAACAAGGATACCCACACCAAAACCAACCTGATGGTGTTTTTGCGCCCGACCATTGTGCGCAGCAAACAGGACCTGCGTGAGATCAGCGAAGCCCGCTACAACACCTTGCGCAACCTGAGCCAGCCCGCTGGCAAAGACAAAAACGCTCGGTTGTTGCCCAGCAAAGCGAATCAAATGTTCGACGCCAGGCTGCAAGATCCATCGGCGGTGGATCTGCGTCAGCCCAAAGCCCAGCGCCCATGACTCTGATCCCCGCACGTTTGCCATTCAGCTTCGCCCGACGTTTCGGGGTGCTGCTGGACGCCTCTTCAATCCCGCCGATCCTGTTGGTTCGAGCAGACACACCCTTGAGCGCACTGGCCGAAGTGCGGCGCTGGGCAGGCCATGAAGTGACCGTGCAGGTGATCGCGGATGCGCAATTCGGCGAGCGCCTGGCCAAGAGCTACAGCGCCGGCCACAGTGCCGCCGAGCAGGTGGCCCAGGGGCTGGACGACGACCTTGACCTCATGAGCCTGGCCGAACAAGTCCCCCAGACCGCCGACCTGCTGGAGCAAGAAAATGATGCTCCGATCATTCGGCTGATCAACGCCTTGTTGCGCGAAGCCATGCGCGAGAAAGCCTCGGACGTACACCTTGAAACCTTCGAGCATTACCTGTCGGTGCGCATGCGTATCGACGGTCAACTGCGCGAAGTCCTCAGGCCCAAGCGCGAACTGGCCAACTTGCTGGTGTCACGGATCAAGGTCATGGCCCGGCTGGATATTGCTGAAAAGCGCGTGCCCCAGGATGGCCGCATCAGCCTGCGCCTGGCCGGGCATGAAGTGGATGTGAGGGTTTCGACCTTGCCCTCGGCCCACGGCGAGCGCGTGGTGATGCGTTTACTCGACAAGCAGGCCGGGCGCCTGGATCTCAAATGCCTGGGCATGCCCGCCGCCACCCTGAACCGGTTTGAGCAGATCCTGGCGCGTCCCCACGGGATCTTTTTGGTGACCGGCCCCACGGGCTCGGGCAAAACCACCAGCCTGTATGCCGCACTCAGCCATCTCAACCACCCGAACCGCAATATTCTGACGGTCGAAGACCCGGTGGAATATCACCTGCCGGGCATCGGCCAAACGCCGGTCAACACCAAGGCCGACATGACGTTCGCCCGTGGCTTGCGGGCGATTTTGCGCCAGGACCCGGATGTGGTCATGGTGGGTGAAATCCGCGACCGCGAAACCGCAGAAATCGCCGTCCAGGCGTCGTTGACCGGGCACCTTGTGCTGTCGACCCTGCACACCAACAGCGCCATTGGCGCAGTGACCCGGCTGGTGGACATGGGGGTCGACGCCTACTTGCTGGCTTCGTCCCTGGTCGGGGTATTGGCCCAGCGCCTGCTGCGCACCCTGTGTCCCGACTGCAAAGTCCCGTACCCCGCCGATCCTCCAGCCTGCACCCGGCTGGGACTTGACACCCAAGCCGCCCCGACCCTGTATCGCGCCCAGGGTTGCAGTCACTGTCAGCAAGGCTACCGCGGGCGCACCGGCATCTACGAGCTGGTCAGCATCACCCCGGCCCTGGCCGATTTGATCCACCAGGGTGCCAGCGAACCGGACTTGGCACGGGAGGCGCGCCAACGTTCCCCCAGCCTGTATCAAGACGGTCATATGGCGCGGCTGGTGCAACTGACTGAACAGGTGATAGGTGCCAGCAGTGTTGAAGTGCAACGCATGGAATGGCGCACGGATGTCGGCTGGGTACTCACTATCACCGCCGCCAGCTTCGCCGAGCTTGAACAACTGCGCACGCGGGGTGTGCAGAACGCACTGCCCGTCATCTTGGGCACTGCCAGCCAGCAGGGCAGCCGGGTGCAGGCATTACTCACCCTGAAGGACGTTATATGAAAGCGCATCTGCGTGAGCGCTGGCAGCACTTGTCGCGTCGAGATCGTCAACTGTGTGGCGGGCTGGCGGTGTTTCTGCTGGTTGTATTCTGTGCCTATGGGCTTTGGTTGCCGGCCCAGCAGAGGTTGGTGGCGGCTCAAGGGCTGTACCTTAAAAACGTGGCACTCGCGGATGAAGTCCAGCGGGCCAGGCCAGCTTCAGCCGCGCAGGATTCTGGTCAGCCATTGGCCACGCGCTTGAGCGAAAGTGCTGCGAGTTCGGGGTTGAATGTCGAGCAGTTCGAGCTGGATGCCGGTGTTGTACGCATCACCCTGATCGGGGATGCGGTTGCGGTGCTGGGCTGGCTCAACCGCATCGAACAACAGGGCGCCCGCTTCGAAAGTCTGAGCCTGGAGAAGCGCGACAGCAGCCTCCAGGCCCGGCTGCAGATCAACAACTGACGCTACAGGAGGCGGGTATTGCCCGGCAGCACCGGCAATCGGGCCAGATGCAGCGACACCAGCAGCGCAATCAGCAACATGCCGACGATAAACGCGCCAATACCGTTCCAGCCTGCGAGATGCCAGAACACGCCACCCAGGGTCCCGGCGACGCTCGACCCGGCGTAATAGCTGAACAGGTACAGCGACGATGCCTGCCCCTTGGCCTTGATGGCCCGGCGGCCGATCCAGCTGCTGGCCACCGAATGCGCACCGAAAAAGCCGAACGTGAACATCAGCATGCCGATAATCACAAACGCGATGGGTTCGAGCAGGGTCAGTGCGATCCCGGCCAGCATCAGCACAATCACGGCCCAGAGCACACGGCGGCGGCCCTGCTTGTCGGCCAGCGCGCCAATTTGCGCCGAGCTGTAGATGCCCGACAGATAGACGATGGACAGCAAACCCACCAGCGCCTGATTCATGTTGTAAGGGTCAGCCAGCAGGCGATAGCCGATGTAGTTGAACAACGTCACAAAGCTGCCCATCAGCAAGAAGGCTTCGAGAAACAGCCACGGCAGGCCCGCATCCCGAAAGTGCATGGTGAACCCGTCCAGCAGGCTGCGCGGGTTCATGGCACGGGGGCGGAAGTTGCGCGACTCGGGCAGGATCTTCACAAAGATCATCGCGGCGGCCAGGGCCAGGCCGCCGATGACCAGCATCGCGGTGTGCCAGCTCACAAAGTCGATCAACACGCCACTGATCAACCGCCCGCTCATCCCGCCAATGGCGTTACCGCCAATGTACAAACCCATGGCCAAACCGATGTGCTGGGGGTGAATTTCTTCACTCAAGTAAGTCATCGCCACGGCTGCCAGACCGCTGAGCGACAAACCCACCAGCGCCCGGGTGATCAGCACGCCTTCCCAGGTCGGCATCATGGCGCTGAGCAATGTAAAGGCTGCGGCAGAAAACAGTGCAAATACCATCACCGGTTTGCGCCCAAAGGCGTCGGAAATAGGCCCGGTAATCAGCAGACCAATGGCCAGCATCGCCGTGGCGACCGACAGGATCAGACTGCTTTGTGCCGCATTGATCCCGTATTCATGGGACAGCACCGGCATCATCGGTTGCACGCAATACAGCAGCGCAAAAGTCGCAAAGCCCCCCGAGAACAGCGCCAGCACCGTGCGCATAAACATCGGCGTGCCTTTCTCGATAAACACATCATTGAGTTGGGAGACAACATCATCCAGCGCGGACGGCGGGATTTCGTGGGCGAGCGGTGCAGCAGCAGTTTTCACGGGGACCTCAAATTGCGGTAAAGCCGAGCGGCAATGACGAAAGAATATAGGCAGCTAACGATTCTTTCCAATATATTGTTCGACATGTTTGATAGGTTTAACGACTCAATGGAGCTTGTATGGAATTGCGCCATTTGCGCTACTTCATCGCCGTCGCCGAAGAGCTGCACTTCGGTCGGGCGGCGCAGTTGCTGGGTATCTCGCAACCGCCCCTGAGCCAGCAAATACAGGCGCTGGAGCAGGAACTGGGGGCGCGTTTGTTTGATCGCACCAACCGTCGGGTTGAGCTCAGTGAAGCCGGGCGATTGTTTCTGGAAGAGGCGCGACTGGTGCTGGCCCAGGTCGACAAGGCGGCCGATGTGGCCCGTCGCGCGCAGCTGGGTGAACTGGGCGAATTGAAGATCGGCTTTACCTCCTCGGCACCGTTCAATTCCAGCATTCCCCAGGCCATTTTTGCGTTCCGCCAGGCATTCCCGGCGGTGCACCTGAACCTCAAGGAAATGAGCAGCCGTGAGGTGGCCGAGGGGTTGGTGGATGAGACCATTGAAGTCGGCATCATGCGTCCGCTGGCGTTGCCAGAGTCGTTAAGTGCCGTGGAGTTGTTTCGTGAGCCGCTGGTGGCGGTGATCCGCGCCGATCACCCCTTGGCTGAAGGCAGTGACCATGGCTTGCAGTTGGCGGCGTTGGCGGATGAGCCTTTTGTGTTCTTCCCGCGCAGTTATGGCAGCGGTTTGTATGCGCAGTTATTGAGCCTGGCGCGCCAGGCGGGTTTCAGCCCGCACTTTTCACAGGAAGCGGGTGAAGCCATGACCATCATCGGGCTGGTGTCGGCGGGGCTGGGGGTGTCGGTGTTGCCGGCGTCGTTCCAGCATATGCGCATCAAGGGCGTGGTCTATCGGCCGCTGCTTGATCCGGATGCCAATACGGCGGTGTGGCTGGTGCAGCGCAAGGGCAGCAACTCACCGATGGCGAATGCGTTCGCGGATTTACTGACCCGTAAAACGGTGGCCAGGGTTTAGGGCTGCCAGGTTTTTTGTGGGCGCTGACTTTACGACTGCTGCGCAGCCTCGCACAGCTCGTCAGCGGCTACAGATTTTGTTGCCAACCCCGCGTTGTAGCCGCTGACGAGTAGAACGAGGCTGCGTCCGATCGCGAAGCGGTCGCAAAACCGGCGCCCGCGATTTGCCAGATAAACCGAGGGGTCGCTCTCGCGCAAGGTCACTAATGGCTTATTAAACAAACTGGATTTTCTGACGGAAGGGAGTGTAATCGCCTGATTCTGCGGGTGTAGCCTTGGGCTTACCTTTTGCGGATGATTGAAATCACTCGCAGTTCAACATTTTCGCGTTGGCTTTCAGGCTTGCCTGACAGTCGAGCCCGTGCGCGTATTTTGGTCAGAATTGATCGGATGGCAGAAGGTCATTTTGGTGATACCAAGTCGATCAGGGCAGGGCTGAATGAAGTTCGAATCAATTACGGCCCCGGTTACAGGCTGTACTTCATGCAGCATGGCCATCAATGGATCGTTTTATTGTGTGCTGGGGATAAAAGCAGTCAAACCCGTGATATCAAACAAGCGCGGTTGATTGCCAAAACCTGGAAGGAGAAAGACTTGTGACTGAGCATTTCACTCGTTGGGACAGTACCGAATTCCTTAAAACGGAAGAAGATATTGGGCACTATCTTGAAGCCTGCAGGGATGAAGCGGGTGATGATCCTGCCTTCATTGCCAAAGCCATGGTCAGGGTTGCCGAGGCACGTGAGACTCTGAAGACCCTGGATAACCAGCCATCCCAGAGCCGGACAGATGCAGTGCGATGACAAACCAGTTTGTTTGTAAACAAGGCGCCGAAAGGCGCCTTTGTCATTTCTGAGGCTTACAACGGTTTTACCAGCGCCGCTTCAGACAGCTGTTTGGCCGTGCGTTCATTCTGGTTGTCCTTGAGGTCGCGCACGATATCGCGGTCCAGCAGGCGCACCCAGCGGATGTAGTTCTTGTGGATCTTGCCGTCCTTGTAGTCCAGACCGCTGCTGTCGCGGTACTGGATACGGTAATGGTCGGCGCTGTACGGAATGTCGATTTCAGCGTGGTATTGCTCGCGCACGGTGATCTGCGCCTGCACCTGCTGGGGGGTGATTTTTTGCACCGTCCAGCCACGCCCGACCAGGGCTTTGACGATGGCTTGCTGCATTTGCGCACGGTCGCTGTGGATCGAGGCATGCAAGGTGCGGTCCGGGTTCTGAATGGGTTTGCTGGTGCAGGACACGGTGCCCAGCAGGGCAAGGGCTATCAGGGTAATACGCAGCAAGTAAGGCATTCCATTGGCTCCAGAGGTGTTAAACCCAGCGACGGAAGATCAACGAGGTGTTGACCCCGCCAAAGGCAAAGTTGTTGTTCATCACGTAATCGTTGTGCATGACGCGCAATTCGTCGCGCAGGTAGTCCAGTTCGCCGCAACGGGGATCGACTTCATCCAGGTTGAGCGTGGGCAGGTAGCGGTCGCTGTTCATCATTTCGATGCTGAACCACGATTCCAGCGCGCCACAGGCGCCCAGGGTGTGGCCCAGATAGCTTTTCTGGGAGCTGATGGGCATGTGTGTGCCGAACAGCTCGCGGGTGGCCAGGGTCTCGGCAATATCGCCTTGCTCGGTGGCGGTGCCGTGGCCGTTTACGTAGCCGATGGCCTGCGCGCCAATGCCCGCGTCTTCCAGTGCCAGCTCCATCGCCCGGCGCATGGTGCTGACTTCCGGGCGGGTGGTGTGCTGCCCGTCGGCGTTGCTGCCAAATCCGACGATTTCAGCATGGATATGCGCGCCACGGGCCAGTGCGTGTTCCAGCTCTTCAAGCACCAGCATGCCGCCGCCTTCGCCGATGACCAGGCCGTCACGGCCCTTGTCATAGGGACGCGGGCTGGTGTGCGGCGCGTCGTTTTTCAGGCTGGTGGCGTAGAGGGCGTCAAATACCATGGCTTCGGTGGGGCACAGTTCTTCTGCACCGCCGGCGAGCATCAGGGGCAGGCGACCGAACTTGATGGCCTCGTAGGCGTAACCGATGCCCTGGCTGCCGCTGGTGCACGCGCTGGAAGTGGGGATCAGGCGCCCGGTCAGGCCAAAGAAGATGCTGATATTGGCCGCCGTGGTGTGCGGCATCATGCGCACGTAGCTGTTGGCATTGAGGCCGTCCGCCACGGAGTTGAGCAGCATATTGCCGAATGCCTTGATCTCATCGGTGCTGCCGGTGGACGAGCCGCAGGCCACGCCCATGCGCCCGTCACGAATGATCGGGTTGCCCAGCAAGCCGGCATCCTGCAACGCCATCTCCGCTGCGCCAACGGCCAGGCGCGAGACGCGGCCCATGCTGCGCAATTGTTTGCGGGTCCAGTGCGCGGGCACCGCAAAGTCATCAATCGGCCCGGCCAGCCGCGTGTTGAGTTCGGTGAAACGGTCCCACTCGTCCATGCGCCGAATGCCACTGCGCCCGGCCACACAGTTGGCTTCGATGCTGGCCCAGTCACTGCCCAGGGAGGTGATACCGGCCATGCCGGTGACGACAACGCGCTTCATCAGCACAAGCCTCCATTGACGGCCAGCACCTGACGGGTGATGTAACCCGCTTCGGCCGACATCAAAAAGTTAACCGCCCCGGCGACTTCTTCCGGGGTGCCCATGCGTTGGGCGGGGATCATTTTCATCAGGTCTTCTACCGGTACGTTTTCGTCGAGCATGGCGGTGTCGATCAACCCCGGCGCAACGCAGTTGACGGTGATTTTGCGTTTGCCCAGTTCGATGGCCAGGGCCTTGGCGGCGCCGATCAAGCCCGCCTTGGAGGCGCTGTAGTTGACCTGGCCGCGATTGCCGATCAGGCCCGATACCGAAGTGATGCAGACGATGCGTCCGGCAGCACGGCGACGGATCATGGGCATCATGACCGGGTGCAGCACGTTGTAGAAACCGTCGAGGTTGGTGCGCATCACGACGTCCCAATCGTCTTCGCTCAGGGCCGGGAACGCCCCGTCGCGGGTCAGCCCGGCGTTGAGCACGACGCCGTAATAGGCACCGTGGGTTTCAACATCGGCTTCGAGCATGGCTTTGCATTGGGCGCGATCCGACACGTCGAATTGCAGCACCCGTGCGCTGCGGCCCAATGCCTGGACTTCAGCCATGACGGCGTCGGCTTCACTGCGGCCACTGCGGCAATGCAGCACCAGGTCAAAACCGGCTTGGGCCAGACGCAGGGCAATGGCGCGGCCGATGCCACGGCTGGAGCCTGTGACCAAAATGGACTCAGTCATGGCGGGTCTCCTGGGATGCTTGAACAAGGTAGTTTTCAGCCTGGGGCGGACGGAACACGTTCAGGCGGGCGCTGGCACGGATGCCGGGGCCGGTGAGGTGACACTCGAACACGCCCATGCCGTTGTCGTCTTCCAGCGAGCGCAGCGCGTGGATGTGCAGTTGGGCACCGAGGGGAAAGTGTTCGACGTTGCATTCAAATTTGCGGGTGCCGAGCAAAAAGCCCAGCGCCACGGGACGGCCTTGCAGGCGGGCGTGGCAACCGGCGTAGGCAGCGACGCTTTGCGCCATCAGCTCAACGCCCACCCACGCGGGCAGGCTGCCGTCTTCGCGGTTGAACAAACCGCCTGCGTTCACGGTGAGACAGGTTTGAATCTGCTCTTCATCAAACGCCAGCACCTGATCGATGAGGATCATGTCGCCAGCGTGGGGCAGCAGTTCGGCGAGCGGCCAATCAATCATGGGGCGTCTCCGATAATAAGGCTGACGTTATTGCCGCCGAAGGCAAACGAGTTGCTCATCAGGCAGCGTTGTGGCGCCGGTGCCAGGGTCTGGCCGGGCGTTACCCAGTTCAGCGCAGGCAGCACCGGGTCGGGTTGACCGTCCCAGACGTGCGGGGGCAGGGCATCGCCGTGGGTCAGGCTCAGCCAGCAAAAGGCGGCCTCCAGTGCCCCTGCCGCACCCAGGGTGTGGCCGGTCATGGGTTTGGTCGAAGAGCACGGCACGCCTTGGGGGAAGACCTGTGTCACGGCGTGGCTTTCCATCGCGTCGTTGTGCAGGGTGGCGGTGCCATGCAGGTTCAGATAGCCGATGTGCGCGGGCTGCAAACCCGCACGACCCAGGGCCTTGTGCATGGCTTGAGCTGCGCCGCGCCCGGAGGGTTCAGGGGCGGAAATATGATGCGCATCACTGCTGGCGCCCGCGCCGAGCAGGGCGATGGAGTGAGTGCCCGCGGGTTGCTTGCTCATCACAAACAGCACCGCCGCCTCCCCGATATTGATGCCGTGACGGTTCACCGAAAAGGGGTTGCAGCGTTCATCCGACACGGCTTCCAGCGATGAAAAGCCATTGAGCGTGAGTTTGCACAGCGTGTCGACACCGCCGCACAGCACCACGTCGCACAGGTTCATGTCCAGCAGTCGCTGGGCACTCATCAGGGCGCGGGCGCTGGAGGTGCAGGCGGTAGAAATTACATAGGTCGGCCCGTTGATGTTCAGCCAGTCGGCCAGAAACGTGGCCGGTGCGCTCAGCTCTTGCTGCTGATAGTCGTAATCGCCGGGGAACTGTTGATGTTGCAAGTAGTGGGCAATGCCACGGCTGGCTTCATCGATGCCCGAGGTGCTGGTGCCCAGCACAACGGCAATGCGCTCGCGGCCGAACGTCTGGATCGCCTGTTCGATGTCGTCTTTGATCTGCAACGCAGCGTCGAGCAGCAACTGATTGTTGCGACTGCATTGCGGGCTGAGTTCAGCCGCAATTGCAGGCAGCTCGCCACTGACCGCGCCGAGGGTGATTGAGCGCTCGGGCACCCAGCCGCTTTGACGCTGCATGCCGGAGCAGTCACCGGCAAACAGCTTGCCCGCGACTTCATCGGTGCCGCGACCCAGCGAACAGACCACGCCCAGGGCATTGAGGTAAGCAGTCATGGGGCGGCCTCCAGCGGGCTGATCCGGTAGTGCAGATCGCCCTTCATATCGATACGAAAGAACCAGGGTTGCTGGTACTGCACTTGCCAGCGCTGTTCCATGAAGCGCCGATCAGGTTCAGCGGTTGCCTGTGGATAATTAACCGACAATTCAGCCGCAGGCGTCAGTGCAAACAATAACGCCGCGAACAGCTCGCGGGCTTCGGGATTGGGCGGCAACAGACCATCGGCGTGCCAGGTGCCGTCCTGCAACAATTGACGTGCCAGAGGAATGCCCAGCGGGTCCATCAACGACCAGCGCAGCCCGGCATTTTCCTGCTGAATCACCAGTAACCAGTCCTGACGCTCATCGGCGTGTTCACGCTGGATATGCAACTGCATGGGCAAGGCCAGGGTTGGGGTATGCCTGGGCAGCGGCAAGCTGGTGCAGCTACTGAGCAGCATGCACATCAACAACCACACAAACATTATCCGTGTGGGAGCGGGCTTGCTCGCGATGCAGGCAACTCGGTTCAACGGATTCACCGCAGCGATCCTGTCGCGAGTAAATCCGCTCCCACAGGGGATTGGGGCTTGCGCGCCACCACGTTGACCAGGGTTTCCTCCCGTTGCCCTACCGGTTTTGGCTTGAGCACGCCCAAGCGCTCCAGCAGGCCGAAATCCTTGGAGCGGCTCCACCACAGGTAGGGGTATGAGACGTTTTGCGGACCGAATTCAAAACCCTGATCACGGATCATGTCCAGGTATTGCTCCGCGCTTTTCTGCACATGCATGGGGTGGCGGAACAACCAGCGGATCACCCAGGTGTCGATGTAGGCTTCGGTGGACTCGGCAAACAGCAAGTACCCCCCCGGTTTGAGCACCCGGTAAAACTCGGCCAGTGCCCGGTCCTGCTGCACCAGATGGTGGAAGGTCTGGTGGCAGAACAGGATGTCGACACTGGCATCCGGCACGTCAAGTTCGGCGCAGTCGCTGCCGATCAGTTCGATGTCGATGCCCTGACGCCGGGCTTCTTCTGCGCTCAATTGCAGGCTCAGCGGATCGGCATCCAGGCCAACCAGACGCGTGGGGGTGAAGGTTTTATGCAGATACTGGAACGATTTTCCCTGGCCGCAGCCGGCATCGAGAATCACCGGCGCGCTTGGCAGTTCTTCACTGAACAGGCTGCGCAGGTCATTGATGGCCACCCGCAGCACATGGTGCTGCCAGGTGTGGCTGCGCAAAAACCAGAAGCCCAGACGGGTTTCTTCAACGTAGGTATCGCTCAGAGGTTTCATGGCGACTCCGTAGCGCAAATGTCCGACAGCATGCGCAAACGGCGCTTGGGTTCGCTGACA
Organism: Pseudomonas sp. NKUCC02_KPG; assembly: GCF_019345465.1. Lineage (GTDB taxonomy): Bacteria > Pseudomonadota > Gammaproteobacteria > Pseudomonadales > Pseudomonadaceae > Aquipseudomonas. The sequence continues at coordinate 162,716 of NZ_JAHKRC010000009.1, read as the reverse complement.
AACGGGTTGTTTTCATCCCAGGCATAGCCCGCCAGGATCGAGCTGATCATGCGGCGGATCTGTGGCGAGCTGTCAGGGTGGAAGATCACGTCCTGGAAGGTGCCGGCGTACCAGCCTTCGACGTAGCAGCGGAAGGTGTCGACCCCGCGCTTGAGCGGTTCGGCAAACTCGGCTTGCCAGTCCACGGCCTCGCCTTGCAACTGACGGTGCAGTACGCCAGCGGCCATGCTGGCCGAGCGCATGGCAATGGTCACGCCCGAAGAGAACACCGGATCGAGGAACTCGGCGGCATTGCCCAGTAGCGCAAAGCCAGGGCCGTGCAGGGTTTTGACGTTGGCCGAGTAGCCGCCGATGGTGCGCGCCGCAGTGTCCCACACAGCATTGGCCAGCACGCGTTTCAGGCTAGGGGTCTCGTCGATGAAGCTGCGCAGGCACTCGTCGAGGTTTTCGCTGCGCCCGGCAAAATGTTCAGCTGCCGCGACCACGCCCACCGAGCAGCGGCCATTGCTGAACGGAATGCTCCAGAACCAGATATCGCGCTGGGTCGGATGGGTGGTCACGAGGATTTTGTTGCGATCAAAACCGTCGCAATCAATGCGGTCTTCAACGTGGGTAAATACGGCCTGGCGCACCGGGAAATTCGACGGCGCTTCAAGATCGAGCAAGCGCGGGAGCACGCGGCCATAGCCGCTGGCGTCGAGGATAAAGTCGGTTTCGAGCTGATAGCGGCTGCCGTCTTCGCGTTCAATGTCCAGCAACGGTCTGTCCCGTTCAACATCGGTGGCGATCACGGTCTGGCCGTAGCGGATTTCAACACCTTGCAAGGCGGCCTGATCGGCCAGCAGCTTGTCGAGATCGGCGCGTTGCACCTGAAAGGTGGTGGGTTTGCCGTTGCTGAACGTGTCACCAAAATCGAAAGCGCTGTATTGCTCGCCCCAGGCGAAGGCGGCGCCGTTTTTGAGCTGGAAACCGGCCGCTTGTACCGCTTCCAGCATGCCCGCTTCTTCGATGAAGTCGATGCAGTGCGACAGCAGACTTTCACCAATGGAAAAGCGCGGGAAGTGTTGGCGCTCGATGATCAACACATCGTGGCCCTTGCGTTTGAGCAAGGCCGAAGCGATGGCGCCGGACGGCCCTGCGCCAATCACGACAACCTGACGACGTTCCATTTCTATTCCTGACACAGGCGCTCCTTGCCGGGTACTACGGCAGACTTCAAAGGGGGTTTACTCATGCCCGCCAACGCCGGTAACAGCGTAGCGATCAGGCTCATCAACATCAGCGCAAAGTACAGCGCGGGGCTGATGAGTTGTTGTTGCAGCAGCAGGTTGAGGAAGACGATTTCGCTCAATCCGCGAATGTTCAGTAACAGGCTTTCACGCCATTTGCTGGCCCCGGCAAACGACGGCGTGGCCCAGCTCACCCCGAGCCAGTTACCCAGCAGCTTACTGACCATCGGCAGCAGCAATAGTGCGGTCAGTTGCAGCAGGCTGATGTCGCTCAGGGCGCTGTGAACATTGATTTGCACAATGCCGAACGTGAGGATCAGCGGGATCGCCAACGTGGTCTGCAAGCGTTCCAGCCATACAGCGTTTAACGGCATGACCAGCTTCACCTTGAGCCACGCCATGCAGATCAAATAGCCGACGCCGAAAATAAGGGCATTGAGGCGGTAATGTTCGGCCACCACCAGCAAGGCAAAAAAGCTCAGGCTGTAACACAACGGCTGACGGATGCGCAGGGCGCGCAACAGCAGCGGCAGCAGGGCACCGGCCAGGGGCAGCAGCAAACTGCTCAGATCCAGGCTGCCCTGGGCCAGGCCAAACAGGGTCCAGCATGTGAGGTCGATAAGGATCGCGCTTTGCACCAGGCGCCGAGTGGCGGCGGGCGGGTAATCGATGTGGCGCAAGTACAGGTACAACACCGGGATCGCGGTGATGGCAAACACCAGGCCCACCGCCAGTGAACTCAACCAGGGTTGTTCAGGCAGCAGCCAGACGGCGCAGGCCAGCCCGCAGGCGAAGGGCACGGCAAAGCTGGGCAGGGCGATCTTTACACTCTGGCGATCAAGGCGCAGATCAATCACGTCGCTCAAAATGGTGCCCAGCAACAGGGCAAAACTAAGGCTGTACAGGCTTTTGAGCCAGACCGGCGCGACCAGTTGGGCGCCGTCAAGCTGCCAGTGCGGTTCGATCCAGAACAGCATCAACAGCGGCAGGACGATGGACGCCAGCAATAACTGGCTGACAATCGGGATCACGCCAAAATGACGGCCCACGCGGGTGGCCAAGGCAAACAGGGCCAGGGCCAGCAGCCAGAACAGGGCTGTCATCATTGGCTGTGCTCCTGTCTGCCCGCCCAGGGCGCCAGGATAAAACTGAACGCCAGCCCCAGGCTGACCGACAAGCCGAAGTTGCTGACGGCAGGTGTGCTCGACACGGCCAGCAGGCCGAACGACAGCCATGTGGTCAATGCCGCCAGCAAGGTGCCGAGCAGGCTGACGGCGGCGCCGCCGATTTGCTCGCGCATCAGAATCGCGTAATCGACGCTGATCGCCGTCACCAGCAGCAGGCCGAAGAGGCTGAACAGCGTCAACGGCTGACCCAGCCAGCCCAGGCTTGCCAGGCTGCACAGCGCGGCCAGCAGCGGCAGTGCGACGATGCGCAGTGCACCGCCAAAACCGAACGGAGCGATCAGCAGCAATACGATCAAGGCACAGGACAGCAGCTTCAATTCGGCGGCGCTGATTTGCGTTGCGGCGAATACGTTATTCAAGTCGCCCAGGCGGTCGACCAGTTGTACGCCCGGCAGGTCTTGCGCTTGCACCCGCAGCAAACTGGCACTGCTCAACCCTTGCAGGCTGACCATGGCTGCAACGCCTTCGGCGTTCTTGCCTAGCCAGAGTGCGCGCCAGGGTTCGGCCAGCGGGCCGCTCAACGCGTCATCGATATGTTGCTCGGGCAAGGTCTGCAATTGCGCAACCTCGGCCTGCAGAGCGGTTTCAGGTACGCCCAGCTCCAGCAGCGGCTGCCAATGTTGCGCCAGCTGAGACAGCGCACTGCGCAATTGCTGTTGCTCGCCGGGCAGGCTGACCAATTGGTTCAGCGCCAGGTAGCCCTGCAACTTGCCCATGTGCACCAACTGATCGAGACGCTCGCCAAGGGCGGTTTGGCGCTCAAGCAATTGCTGCTCGTTGTCGGCCCGCACCAGGAAAAACTGGCTGGTGGGCTGGTAGCCGGTAATCCGTGCAATGGCCTGTGCCTCGGCCATCAATTGCGGCGGGGCGCCGACCCATTGGCGAATGTCGTTCTTGGTGGTCAGTTGCCACAAACCGGCCGCGCAAAACCCCAGCAGTAAAACCAGCAAGGCTGGCGTGGGGATGCGTTTGAGCAAGGCTTCGCGCACGTCGAGCAGCGATTGCGCAATACGCAGGGGCCATTGCGCAGGGCGCAGTTCCACACCTTTGAGCAGCGCGGGCAGCAGGCATACGGCGCTCAAGTAAGCACCGACCAGGCCTGCGGCGGAGAAGATGGCGATTTGGGTCAGCGCCGGGAACGGGGTGAAGGCCAGTGCCAGATAGCCAATGCAACTGGTCGCCAGGCTCAGGCTTAAACCGGGCAATGTCAGGCGCAAGGCGGGCCAGCTGCGCCAGGGTTTCAGGCTCCAGCTTTTGGACAGGTAATGCAGTGGGTAATCCACCGCCACCCCGATCAGGCTGGAGCCCAGTACCAGCGTCATCACGTGCATGCTGCCAAAGAACGCGACGCAGGCCACGGCGCCAAACAGCATGCCGACCAGCACGGGCACAAACGCCAGCAGCACCCGCCAGCGCCGGAACGCGAGCAGTAACAACAGCAGAATTCCGACGGTGGCTCCACCGCCGACCCAGGTGATTTCGCGGGTGGCTTGCTGTTGCCCGCTGGCCGCGTAGAGCAGGCCACTGGCAGCGAGCAGTTGCACATCGTGGGGTGCGACCTGCTGACGGCTGTGCTCAAGCAGCTCGGCAACCCGCAGCGGCAGTTTCATGTCAAACGCATTGCCCTGGGTACGGGCGCGCAGCAGCACCCAGTGTTTGTCGTCGGCCTCGGCGACCAGCGCTGCGCTGCCTATATCGAGTTGCACTGCACCGCGCTGCGGCTGGCTGTTCTGGATACGCCCGGTGAGGCCCAGCCAGTCGTCCTGGCTCGGCACCAGGCTGAACCCGGTGAAGGGATCGAACAGGGCTTGTACCCGTTGCTGGATAAAGGCGTCGGGGTGTTCGATCAGTTGCGTGCGGTCGGCTGCAGACAGCATTGCCAATCGGCCGCGCAGCAGTTGATCACGCAGCGCCGGGAGGTCGGCCTGCAGGCTCCATTGCACCTTTTCAAACAGGCCGCTGGCTTGCCACTGCTGGCCCAATTGCTCAGCCGAGGCGATGGCTTGCTGGCGATCGCTACTGCCCACCAGCACCAGCATTTCGCGGTTCAGGGGTTCCTGCATGCGTTGTTCTGCGCTCAGCTCCAGCGCATCCGGTGAATCCCCTGGCACCAGTTCCATCAGGTTGGCCGACAGCGGTGCGCCGTGGCGCCATTGCCAGCCGGCGAGTGCAAGCACCGCCACCAGCAGGATCATGAAGCCACGGGGCAACCAGCGTTCACTGCGCAAAATCGTGCTGCTCCGTTTCACTCAAGGCTTGGTTGCTGACGCTGTTGAGCAGGGTCAGCAGCGTGCTGTCGCCTTGGGTTTCTTGCAGTTCGATACGTTGCACCAGTTCGCCGCCGCCGATGTTGATCTGCTTGAACACTTGCTTGAGCAGCAGTGAGCGTGGGGTCAGGGTCAGCGTCCAGTGGGCGGGTTCGCCTTGCAGTTGCAGGTCGAAGTCCCGTTGCAGGCCACTGCTGTCGCCTTGCAGCACGGCGAGGAACAAGCGGTTTTGCTCGGCGCCGGCGCTTTTGCCGGGCAGCATTTGCCAGCGCGTGCCGTCTCGCCGGGCGATGCCTTGGGACGTGATGCGGTAATCCTGTTGCAGCGGGGTTTTCAATTGCCAAAGCAGGCCGTGATCCTTGGCCAGTACAAAGGTACCGGTGCTGGTCAGCGGCTTGGGCAGGGCGCGCAGGTGTTTTTCCTGGATGAAATCACCGTGGATCACCTGGGGTTTGGCCAGTTGTTCGCTGAGTTGTTGCAGGTCGAAGGCGTGAGCCAGAGGAGTGAATCCGAGCAACAGCGTAACAATCAACCCCCTGTAGCCGCTGCCGAAGGCTGCGATAAGGGCCGAAGGCCCTTCGATATTGAAAAAGCGCGACCCCTTCGGGCTCGATCGCAGCCTGCGGCAGCGACTACCAAGGCGGTTCATGGCAGCATCCTCGCGACAGCGTCGGTGAAGCACTTGGGCGACACCAGTTGCATCTCCTTGCTGGCGATCTCGACCGCCACTTGCACCGTAACGGCCCGGGTCAGCCGCTCGCCTGTGGCCAGGTCGGTAATCAGGTAATTGACCTTCAGGCGGTTCTCCCACTCCACCAGGTTGGCGCGCACATTGATGCGCTGCCCAAACGTGGCCCCGCGGACATAGCGCAATTGCATGTCGATCACCGGCCACGCATAGCCCGCATCGAGCATGTGCGTGTAGTTGTGGCCGATATGGTCAAGTAACGCACAGCGCGCCACTTCGAGGTATTTGACGTAGTGGCCGTGCCACACCACGTGCAGGGTGTCGATGTCGAAAAACGGCACCAGCACTTCGGTATCAACGTGCAAAACGCCTTTGCTACGCATGCAGCCTCCAGTGTTGTTGGGCAATACGGCTCAGGCACAAGCGCAGTTCGGCTTCCAGGGCGCGGTCTTCGACCACCGGCGGGAAGTCCTTCGCCAATTCGGCGTGCATCCGGGCCAGTGCGGGTGGCAGCGGGCGGGCGTCTTCAGCGCGGCTGCGCAACCACACGCCCTGATTAGCCGCCAGCAAGGTGGCAGCAGCGACCTGTTCGGTCAGTTCAAGCACGCGGATCGCATCGCGGGCAGCGATGGTGCCCATGCTCACTTTGTCCTGGTTGTGGCACTCGGTGGAGCGCGAGAACACGCTGGCCGGCATGGTGTTTTTCAAGGCTTCGGCGGTCCAGGCGCTGGTGCCGATCTGCACCGCTTTAAAACCGTGGTTGAGCATCGCCCGCTCGGCGGTTGCGCCCGACAGGTTGCTCGGCAGGCCGTGGTTGTAACGCACGTCCACCAGCAGCGCGAGCTGGCGGTCCAGCAGGTCGGCGACGTTGGCGACCAGGGTCTTGAGGCTGTCCATCGCAAAGGCGATATGACCGCCGTAGAAGTGCCCGCCATGCAGCACGCGCTCTTCTTCAGCGTCGATGATCGGGTTGTCGTTGGCGCTGTTGAGTTCAATTTCGATAAACCCGCGCAGCCAGTTCAGGCTGTCAGCCAGCACCCCCAGCACGTGGGGGGCGCAGCGCAGCGAGTAGCGGTCTTGCAGGCGATGCAAGGGCGCGGTCGGGGCGTCGATGGCCAGGTCCTGGCGAATCCAGGCCGCCACCTGCATTTGCCCCGGATGGGGCTTGGCGGCGAACAGGCGCTCGTCGAAGTGCTCGGGGTTACCTTGCAGCGCCACTACGTTGAGGGCGGTGATGCGCGTGGCCAGTTTGAGCAGGTAGTCGGCACGGGCATAGGCCAGGCACGCGAGGCCAGTCATCACGGCGGTGCCGTTCATCAGCGCCAGCGCTTCCTTGGGCCGCAGTACCAGCGGTGTCCAGCCCAGTTCCTGATGCACGTCGGCTGCGAGGCGGCGCTCACCCTTGAACAATACTTCGCGTTCGCCCGACAACGTGGCCGCCACATAGGACAACGGCGTCAGATCGCCGCTGGCGCCCACCGAGCCCTCTTCGGGAATCAGCGGCAGGATGTCGTGGGCAATAAAAGCCTGCAAACGTTCCAGCAACTCGATGCGCACTCCGGACACGCCGTGGCACAGCGACTGCAGGCGTGCGGCGAGCACGGCGCGGGTGGCCTGGGCGTCGAGCAGTTTGCCCAGCCCGCAGCCGTGAAAGGTGTAGAGGTGGCGCGGCAGCGCTTCAACATGCTCCAGCGGCACCGCCACCACGCACGAATCACCGTAGCCGGTGGTCACGCCGTAGATGACGCCTTCCTTGTCCAGCAGCGAGTCGAGAAAGCGTGCGCCCTTGGCGATGCGCTCGCGATAGTCGGCGTCGTCTTGCAGACGGGTCGGCGCCTGACGATTGGCCAGGGCCAGCACGTCTTCAATGCGCAACGGGGTTTGGCCGAAGGTTACTGGCTCATGCGGATGCGTCGTCATCGGTCTTCCAGAAAGGGTAAAAATTGAACCATTGTTGGGGCGCTTCAAGGCAGTAGTGCCCCAGGCGTTCGGCGTAGCGCGTGGCCCACTGGGCGATCACCTGCTCGCGGTCGCTGCGCCGCCAGAGTACGGCGTCGGTGAAGGGTTCGAGAATGACCCGGTAGCGTCCTTCGTGCTTGAGGCAAAACATCAGGTTGACCGGGCATTTGAGCAGCCCGGCCAACAGCCACGGGCCTTGGGGGAATGCGGCAGGGTGGCCGAGAAAGTCGACCTCGACATTGCGCCCGCCATGCAGCGGCACCCGGTCACCGGCAATCGCCAGCCATTCGCCGTCTTCCAGGCGCTGATTGAGTTGCAGCATCACTGCCGGGTTGAGCTCACTGACCTGAATCAGCCGTAAATGGCTGGCCCCGGCTTCGCCCAGCAGGCGGTTGAAGTGTTCGGCGTGCTTGGTGTGCACCAGCACGTTCATGGTCACCTGTTCGCCCAGCTCGGCCAGTGCGCGACACACTTCGAGGTTGCCCAGGTGTGCGCCCACCAGCATCTGGCCGCGTTCGCCGCGTAACTGATTGCGCAGCAGGGCGGGGTCGATGATGTCGATGTCTTCGATCTTGAGGCGCCCGTTCCACACGTCGAGCTTGTCGAGCAGGGCATCGGCAAAGGCCATGAACTGCCCGAACACCCGTCTGCGGGTGGGGCGCAGGTCGCTTTTCCCGCTCCAGTCGGCCAACCGCTGCTGGTACTGCCAGATGCTGCGCCGGGCACGGCCACCGAAGACAAAGAAGTACAGCACAATGGCGTAGAGCACCGGGCTGAGCAGGCGTCGGCCCAGCAGTTTGATGCCGAACGCAGTGAGCTTCATCAGCCGGAAACTGCCGCGCTCCTTGTGGTCAGCCCAATGCTGTTGAGGTTCGCTCATGCTTTGAAACGCCCCCAGAGGATGCTCGGCAAACGGATCAACATGCCGAAAAACAGTTTGGTGTGCATGCCGGAAATCAGCGCGTTGTCATGGAACAGGCGAAAGTGCGAGAGGCCGTCCTGGGGGTAATGGACCTTGGTCGGCAGCCAGCGCATGGGCTGGTTGCGCCACGCCAGGCGCACCAGGATCTCGGGATCGAAGTCCATGCGCTTGCCCAGTTTGACCGAATTGATCAGCGCCAGCGTCGGCGTCAGCGGGTAGACCCGAAAACCGCACATGGAGTCGGGAATCTGCAGCGACAGGCTGTTGATCCACACCCACACGTGGGTCAGGTAGCGCGCATACAGGCGGCCCTTGGGTACGCTGTCGTCGTATTGCGGATAACCGCAGATCAGCGCCTGGGGGTTTTGCTGCGACACCTGCATAAAGGTCGCGACGTCGCGCAGGTCGTGCTGGCCGTCGGCGTCTACTTGCAGGGCGTGGGTGAAGCCCAGCCTGGCGGCTTCCCGCAGCCCCGCCATGACCGCGCCACCCTTGCCCTGATTGATGGCCAGGCGGATGAGGAAAGTGTTCTCGCCCTGGGCAAGCTGTTCGAGAACGGCACTGCACGCGGGGCTGCTGGCGTCGTCAACCAGCACGCAGGGCAAGCCGGCGGCGAGCAGGGCGTCGACCACGGCCGGCACGGCGGTTTCGTGGTTGTACACCGGAATCACGGCGCAGGGGTTATGCATGGGCGGGCTCCAGCACGATGCGGCCACTGGAACAGGGCGCCGTCGCGTTGCGGTAGGCGAAGTGCAGCTTGCTGCGCTCACGGTCGAAACGCAGGGTCAGTTCGATGGCGTCGCCGGGGCGTACCAGTTGCTGGAACTTGAGCACTTCCATCCCGGCAAAACGCGGCGGCAGGTCGAGGAGTTGCTGACCCAGTGCCATTGCCCAATCCACTTGCACCACGCCCGGCAGTACCGGGGTTTTGGGGAAGTGACCACTGAAGTAGGCCAGGTCTGGCGGGATCGACAGGTTGAGGGTCCACTGGCCGTCATGTTCGGCTTGGCTTAGCACCTCGGGCATTTTAGGCCGGGGTGCCAGCAATAACGTATCGACCTGGGCCTGGGGCAGCTTGCCCTGGCTGTTGAGTGGCATCTGGCGCAACACGCGCCAGCGACGGGGCAAGGCCAGGGCTTCGCAGTGCTGGCTCAAGTGCTGGCGCAGGGTTTGGGTCAGGGCGCGGCGACCGTGTTCACGCAAGGCAAACAGACCGCTGGGGCTGAGTACCAGCAAGGCGCCCAGGGACGCACGGTTTTCGTTGACCACGCCCAGGCGGGCTTCAGCCACCCAGTCGTGGTTGACCAGTGCGTGCTCGAGCATGGGCAGGGAGATGCGTTTTTCTTCCAGTTTGACGATGCGATCCAGGCGCCCGAGCAACTCGAAACGGCCATCGGCCTCGATGCGAGCCGCGTCGGCAGTCTGTTCGATATGACCTGCGGGCAAGTACGCCGAGGCGATTATCAGGGCGCCATCTTCGCTCTGGCTCAGTTGCACATCGGCAAATGGTTGCCACAGGTTTGGGCCCTGACGCCACGCGATCCCACCGGTTTCCGAGCTGCCAAGGATTTCGGTCGGCCACTGGCCCAGACGCTCGAACAACCCTTGCGCCGCCTCTGCAGGCAAGGTGCCGCCCGACGAGAAGACCCGACGTACCGGGCTCAGGGCGGGCCAGTCCAGGTTGTCGGCCATGCGCTTGAGCAGGGCAGGACTGGCGACCCATGCGAATGATGAATGCTCGCGGCTGGCGCGCTGCATGTCTTCAGGGAACGCCAGTTGTTTGCGGACAAAGGTGCGGCCTGCGCACAGGGGCCACAACACGCGAAACAGCAGACCGTAAATATGCTGTGCAGCCACGCTGGCAATGATGCACGCATCACCCAGATCGGCGCCCCACAGCTGTTCCAGCGCCTGGACTTCGTTGGCCATCTGGCGCAGGTTTTTGTCGATGCGCTTGGGTTCGCCGCTGGAGCCCGAGGTGCACAGGCTGAGCTGGCACTTGTCCAGATCCAGTTCTGCTGCCGGCACTGCATCGGCGTACAAGGCTTGCAGTTGGTCGCTTTGAGTTATCCACAGGTCAACCCGGTCATCCCAGCGCTGACGGGTTTGGGCTTGCAGGTCGGCAGGCAGCAGCACGCTGACGCCGGCGCGCCACGCACCGAGTAAAGCCACTGCCAGTTCGCCAGCGTCCTCAAGGTGCACGGCAATGTGCTGCACGCCTCGCTGTTGCAGGCCGCCTGCCAGGCGCAAGGCCTGTTCACAGAGGGTGTCGTGGTTCAGCGCAGGGTCAAGCGTAACGCGGCGCTCTGCGTGTCCCTTGAGCAATAGCTGCTCAAGTTTTATCCAATTCATGCCCGGCCTCTTACCTTTTGTCGTATCAGCCATTCAATGGCAAACAGCAGCCCCATCAGCCCGTAGGCGATAAGGCCGTTGTACAACGTCCACCAGCTCAGCGGCGCCCACAGCGTCAAACTGGCTGCGACTAACCCGTTGAGCATGAAAAACAGGCACCAGACCTTGGTCACCTGCCGTGTGTAATCAATTGCGATGTCGGGTAATACCGGCTCGCGCAAGCGGGCCAGGCGCTCGATTATCGGTGGCCCGAACTTCAGGCTCAGACCGAACAGGCAGAGCATGAACGTACTGATCAGGACCGGGTACCAGCGCAACAGTGCCGGGCTGTTGAACAGCGCCAGCAGGCCGCAGAACACCAGTGCAACGACCGCCATCCACAGGCTGCCGGGGCGCCGTTCTCCGGTCAGGGCACGGGCCAGCCACAAGCCGCCAAGCAGTAACGCGAACTGCCATGGGGCGAAATGGGCCATGCCGAAATACACCGCAAAGGGGTACAGCAGGCCCGCCAGCAACAGCCCAAGGCCAATCAGTCGACTCATGCGTCAGCGTGAACCAGGCGATAAACTGCCTCGACCACGTCATTGACGGTTCGCACCGATTTGAATTCTTCAGCGGCGATTCTTTTGCCGGTTTTGCGCTTGATGTGGTCGATCAGGTCAACGGCGTCGATGCTGTCGATTTCCAGGTCCTGATACAGGTTGGCGTCCAGGGTGACGCGCTCGGGCTCCAGTTCGAAGAGTTCGACCAGGGCGTCGCGCAGGGTATTGAAAATGTCGTCACGGGTTTGCATGGTTCGGTCTCAGGCTGCCTGTTTGGCCGTGACAAAAGCCGCAAGGCTGGCCACGTTGGAAAAGTGATTGCGAGTGTCTTTGGCATCGGCGTCTATTTTGATGCCGTAGGTTTTTTGAATCGCCAGGCCCAGCTCAAGTGCGTCGACCGAATCCAGCCCCAGGCCATCGCCAAACAGGGTTTGTTCGTCACCAATGTCGCTGACGCTGATGTCTTCGAGGCCCAGGGCATCGATGATCAGCTGTTTAATGTCGCGTTTCAGATCGCTCATCTGTGGCGAGCTCCTTAATAAAGTAGTCATGCACGAAGTCATTGAGCAGGCGCGAGGCTTTAGGCGGCGGGCCAAGCGCGGTAAAAGTGTCTGGATCTATATCGGCGCCGACACGAATACTGAAGTGCACGCGCCGATAGGGGATGCGGTACCAGGGTTCGGCCTTGGTCAGCGTGGTGGGGCTGACCTTGATCACCACCGGGGTGAGGATTTTCGCACCCCGCAGTGCTATCGCGGCGGCGCCGCGATGAAAGGCAGGTGCCGTGCCCGGCTGCGTGCGGGTGCCCTCCGGGAAAATGATCAGGGTCTGGCCTTCCTGCAGCGCTCGCGCGGCGTTATCGAGCATGTCGACGCTGCCATCGTTGCTGATGTACTGCGTGGCGCGCACGGGGCTGCGGGTAAACGGGTTCTGCCAAAGGCTCTCTTTGACCACGCAATTGGCGTTTCTTACCAGGCCGATCAAAAAAACCACGTCGATAAGCGACGGGTGGTTGGCAATGATCATCTGGCCGGGTCGACCGAGCCGTTCGGCACCTTGTACGTCATAGGTCAGCACGCCCATGCGGGCCATGGTGCGAATAAACAGCCAGAACAGCCGGCTGACGGTTGCACGGGCACGTTCGCGGTGACGAACGGCGTTTCCCGGCAGGCAACCGAGTACCGGGAAAATCACCACCCGCAGGCACAGGCATCCGAGACCGAACAGTGTAAAGCTGATCGCCGTGGCGATCAGGCGCCAGACATAAGCATCGCGATGCTCGCTCACAGGCTGTGTTGCCAGTTCCATACGCGATCTTTCCAGGCGTGCTGGAATGACGCCTGTCCATCGAACAGGTGGCGCAACAGGTTCAGGCTATGGGGCCACGGGGCTTTTTCGATGTCGGTGGTCGTGCTTGCGAGGGAGACCTGCCATTGCGTCCCGGGGGTCAGCAGCAGGCCGACGGCGTAAGGAAAGGGCACATCATCAATCCATTGGGCGTAGGCGTGTGGCGGTTGCTCTTCGGTGATGATCAGCAGTACGGCGGGCGCACCTTCATTCAACAGCACGCAGGCCTCGATCAGGCCATGCTCCAGGCCGTCTCCGGCAGCGGCAATGGCCGTCATCTCGCTGGTTTCGCCGCGCATGATCGACCACAGGCCAATGACCGCGTTATGCACCGAGAGGCTGAATTGTGTCGGGGACAGGGGCTGGCTGGCAGCGAGGTCGCTGAGGATGTCGAATGTGCGCGGGGTTTCGCCGTGGCGTGAGGCGAATACCAGTGGCAGTCCCTCGTGGCCTTGTGCCAGTGGCCAGCCGACGCTGAATGCCATCCGTGCCAGGCGGCTGAGGCGACGGCGTTGCATGGCGGGTAGAAACGAGACATCAGGTGCTGCGTTGCTGGCGGCGAGTACGCTGGGTTGCTGGCTCCAGGCTTGCCAATCGGCCACGCTGTCGAGGCCCGGAGCCCAGGCGCGCCACGCGGCGATATTGAAATTGATCACTGGAGTTTCATCCCGCCCTTGCAGGCTTCCTTGATGCGAAAGTGGGCATCAGTCGATGCCACACCTGATACAGAATGGCGACATTATCCCGGTGCAGTTGGCTTGTAGCAAATATTGCTTACATTTCAAGTATGGTTTTTGCGTGATCTGAAAAATATAAGACTAATGCTTCCCATATGGCGGATATGTTCGACGACTATTGCGGTTAAATCTCTAATAGATGTAAGGCATTTCTCTACGAGGTAGCTAAGCCGCACAAAGGCAATCTACACTCGGGGACACATTGGTACACGGAGGTTTTGAAATGCGTCGCGTGGTGTTCAACCAAAAAGGCGGTGTGGGTAAATCCAGCATCGCGTGCAATCTGGCTGCGGTCAGTGCCAGCGAGGGCTACAGGACGTTGCTGGTGGATCTGGACGCCCAGGCCAACTCTACTCAATACCTGACCGGACTCACGGGCGACGATATCCCGATGGGGATTGCCGACTTCTTCAAGCACAGTTTGTCAGCCGGGATCGGTTCGAAAAAAAATCGTGTCGATATTTACGAAACACCTTTTGAAAATTTGCACGTTGTCACCGCCACGGGCGAACTGGCTGATTTGCAGCCAAAGCTTGAAGCCAAGCACAAGATCAACAAGCTGCGAAAACTGCTTGAAGAATTGTCCGAAGACTATGACCGCATCTATGTCGACACACCTCCCGCATTGAACTTTTACGCCGTTTCGGCGTTGATCGCTTGTGATCGGGTGCTGATTCCATTTGATTGCGACAGTTTTTCGCGTCAGGCGCTTTACGGGCTACTGGCTGAAATCGAAGAACTGAAAGAAGACCACAACGAAGACCTGCTGGTCGAAGGCATTGTGGTCAATCAGTTCCAGGCCCGGGCCAGCCTGCCCCAGCAAATGCTCGATGAGTTGATCGCTGAAGGGCTACCGGTGCTGCCGATGTACCTGAGCAGCTCCGTGCGGATGCGCGAGTCGCACCAGGCCTGTCAGCCTTTGATCCACTTCGACCCGCGGCACAAACTCACTCAACAGTTTGTAGAGTTGCACGATTATCTGGATCAGAACGCTTAGGCACTGATGCCCTGGCTGCGCAGCCAGGCGGTAAGTTGCTGCAACGGCAGCGCACCGCTCTGGCGAGCGACTTCGCGGCCATTTTTAAACAGGATGAGGCTAGGGATGGAGCGTATCCCCAATTGTCCGGCCAGTTGTTGATTGGATTCGCTGTCAAGTTTGGCCAGTCGGCATTTGCCGATCAGTTGGCTGGCGGCTTGTTCAAATACCGGGGCAAAGGCTTTACACGGTCCGCACCATTCGGCCCAAACATCCACCAGCAGCGGCAGGTCGCCCTTGATCTGGCTGGGGTAGTCGGTTTGTTTAAGATCGAAGGGCTTGGCGAGCAGCACCGCATTCTTGCAGCGCCCGCATTTGGGGTGCTCGCCGATACGCTCGGCGGGGATACGGTTAAGGCCGTTGCAGTGTGGGCAGGGGATCAGCAGCGGTTCGGTCATCAGTCATTCTCTACAAGGGGGGGCGCATGAGCGTGCAGTTCAGCAGATGATTGCTCAACTCGCCACTGGCGTCAGCGGCCAGATCCAGGGAATCACCAGCATTGCCACTATCAGCATCAGTACATTCAGCGGGATGCCGATGCGCAAAAAGTCGCTGAATTTGTACCCGCCTGCGTTATACACAAAGGTGTTGGTCTGGTAGCCAATCGGCGTTGCGAAGCTGGCGCTGGCAGCGAACATCACGGCCACCACGAAAGGCCTGGGGTCCACACCCATCTGTTGCGCTACACCAATTGCGATCGGCGTCAGCAATACCGCCACGGCATTGTTGGAGAGGATCTCGGTGAGCAGGCTGGTCAGTAAATAGACAAACCCCAGCATCAGCAGCGGTCCGGCATTGGGGATGGCGGCCATGGTCTGGTTGACCACCAAATTGATCAGGCCGACTTTTTCCATCGCAATGCTGATGGCCAGCATGCCGAAAATCAGGCTCAGGATTTTCCAGTCCACCGCCTTGTAAGCGTCCTGCACATCCAGGCAGCGTGTGGCGACTACCGTCACTGCGGCGATGAGTGCCAGCCCTTCGATGGGCATGACTTCCAGCGCCGCAAGAATCATCACCGCCAGCGTCGAAATAATCGCAATCGGTGCTTTGTCGCGGCGATAAGCGCGCTCCAGGACGGTATTTAGGCTGATCAAGTCGCCATTTTCGGCGAAACGACGGATCTGGCTGGGCGTGCCCTCAACCAGGATCACATCGCCAAATTGCAGGTGCAGATCGTCGAGGTTGCCTTGAATGTTTTCGTCCTGGCGATGCACCGCGAGCACTGCAATGCCGTAACGCGCCGTCAAGTCGAGGTCGCGCATGGGGCGGTGGCTGTAGCGCGAGTTACGGCCCACGATGGCTTCGGCCAGGATCACGTCGTGGTTGCTGATGGTTTCGAACGCATCACCACGGTTGAAGGCCAGCACGCCGCTTTCACGCAGCTCGACCACATTCTGTACCTGCCCGTGCAGCACCAGACGATCGCCGCTGCGCAACTGGGTGGTGGGCTCTGGCGTGGAAAGCTCTTGCTCGTCACGGAAAATCTTCAGGACTTGCAGGCCGCTGCCACCATTGAGATTGGCTTCAGTCAGGGTTTTGCCGATCACGGGCGAATGGTGGGGCACCAGCAGTTCGCTCATGAAGGTGCGAGTCAGGTCCGGGCGCAATTGCTTGGACAGGCTGTCGCGATCAGGTAGCAGGCGGTTGCTGAAAATCATCAGGTACACAAAACCCACGGCGGCAAACATCAGCCCGGCCTGAGTGATTTCGAACATGCCGAAAGGTGCGAGCCCGGCTTTGCGTGCAACCCCGTCCACCAGGATATTGGTCGAGGTGCCGATCATCGTCAGCATCCCGCCCAGTACCGTGGCGTAAGACAGCGGGATCAGCAGCTTGGACGGCGAACTGTGGGAGCGCTTGGCGAGGGCAATCGCCACCGGCGTCAAAATGGCCACCACGGGGGTGTTGTTCAGGAACGCCGAAATGACCAGCGCGGTAATCATCAGTCCGCCGAGCACCCGCAGCGGTTTGTCGCCTACCAGGTTGCCCAGCCAGTTGCCCAGGGCATCAATGCAGCCGGTACGCTCCAGGGCGGCCGAGAGCACAAACATGCAGGCAATCGTGGCGGGAGCCGAGTTGCTGAGCACACTCAACACTTCGTGGGGCGTCAGAATCTGCGTGACCAGCAGGGCGGCAACACCAATGGCGGCTACGACATCGGCGCTCCACTTCTCGCGCACAAACGACACCAACAACCACACCAGCAGAGCGGCAACAAACAGCAGGGGGAGTGAGTCCCAGGACATGGGTCTTCCTTAATGCAACGAATCTCGTATGAGGTATCGGGCAGGCCAGAGCCGCCGCGCGGGCGTCACCATAATCAGGGCGCGTTAGTTCGTCTAAGACTGTTTAGGCAGGTTGATATGCGATTTTGTTATGGCAGGACGAGGCGACGTATTTGCTCATACAGTGCTGAGCCGGCTTCGCAGCTCTTATCTAGGCTTTGAAGCGAGACAGCGACAGCGCCATTGGTCAGGGGCGGGTTATCGCATATTGCGATTGAGTGATCCCTGACTTAACCTCCATAGCAAGATGCGATAGGGACGTTGCATGCGAGTGATAACAGCCAAGCGTATTTGGGAAGCGAAAGCACAATGGCCGCAATCGGCGAGCGCACTCGATGAGTGGTATCGCAAGATCAAGGTCCTCAACCCCCAGGACTTTGCCGCGTTAAGGTCGTTTTTCCCTGCTACCGACAAGGTCGGTTCGTTCCACGTTTTCAATATTGGAGGTAACAAGCTGCGGCTGATCGCCGTGGTGCGTTATCGGGTACAGCGCCTCTACATTCGTCATGTGCTCGATCACAGTGACTATGACAAGGGCAATTGGAAGGAGTAAGCACAATGAACGCATTGATCGCACAGGCGGCAGAACACTGGAAGTTCGTGGCGCCTTTACTACGCAAACCGAAAACCGAAGCAGATTACGATGAGTTGGTCGCAGCCCTCGACGGGTTGACCGACTTGATTGGCGACGATGAGAGTCACCCCTTGATGAGCCTGGTGGACATCATCGGTGACTGGGTTGAAGCCTACGACCTCGAGCATCGGCCGATGCCCAAGGTCAGTGGTGTCGATGTGTTGCGCTCGGTGATGCAGGAGCACGGGCTGACTCAAAGCGACTTGCCGGGCGTGGGTACCCAATCGGTGGTGTCCGAAATCCTCAGCGGCAAGCGCCAGCTCAACGTTCGGCAGATACGCTGGCTGGCGGACTACTTCAACGTGCCTGTGGATATGTTTATCTGAGGCTTTGCATTACGACGAGCAGCTGATTTCCAGGTGCTTTCCCCATTCAGGCGGGCGCTCGGCATAGGTTTCCATGCCCGGTTGCTCGGTGAACGGTCGGGTCAGCACGTTGTGCAGGCACTGCACTTCGCTGTAATCCCCGGCTTGGGCGGCATCGATGGCTTTTTGCGCCAGATAGTTGCGCAGGATGTATAGCGGGTTGACCCCGTGCATGCGCTCACGGCGTGCGCTTTCATCACTCACGCCTTCACGGGCGACCCGGGCAACGTACTGCGCTGCCCATTCATCAAAACCCTTGAGGTCGACAAACTCGTCACGCAGGCGGGACACGGCCTGCTCTGCTGGCAAGTCGCCCAGGCGGCGGAAGAACAGGGTGTAGTCAATGCTGCTGCCTTGCATCCGTTGCAACAGGGTTTCGATCAATTGTTGATCACCGTCTTCGGCGGTGGTCAGGCCCAGTCGGCGGCGCATCAGGTCGGTGTAGTGCGCTTGATACTGCGGCAAGTACAGCCCCAGGGTTTCGCGCAGGGCTTCAACGCTGATAAACGGCGTCAGGGCCTGGGCCAGTGCGCTGAGGTTCCACTGGCCGATAGGCACCTGATTGCTGAAGGAGTAACGCCCTTCGTGGTCTGAGTGGTTGCAGACGAAATTGGCGTCGAAGTCGTCGAGGAAGGCGAACGGTCCAAAGTCGAAGGTGATGCCCAGAATCGACATGTTGTCGGTGTTCATCACGCCGTGACAAAAACCGTAGGCCTGCCACTTGGCAATCAGCTCGGCGTTACGCTCGACGATCTCGCGGAACATCGCCAGATAGGGCTCGGGTTGCTCCAGGCACTCGGCAAAGTGCAGGGTCAGTACATGCTCGCCCAACTGCTTTTGCTGCTCGGGGCGCTTGGTGTAGTAGAAGTATTCGAAATGCCCGAAGCGTACATGGCTGGGCGCCAGGCGCAGGACCATGGCCGCGCGCTCCTGGGTTTCACGCCACACCGGGGTGTCGGAGCCGATCACGCACAGTGCGCGGCTGCTGGGAATGCCCAGCGCGTGCAGTGCCTCGCTGGCGAGAAACTCGCGGATCGATGAGCGCAGCACGGCGCGACCATCGCCCATGCGCGAATAGGGCGTCATGCCGGCACCCTTGAGGTGCAAGTCCCAATGTTCGCCCGCCTCGTTATAGACCTCGCCCAGCAGCAGCCCGCGGCCGTCACCCAGTTGCGGGTTATAGGAGCCGAACTGATGACCGGAATAGACCATGGCGCGGGGTTCGGCGTCGGCCCACAGGGTGTGCCCGCCAAACAGCTGGGCGAACACCGGGTCCTGGGCCACGGCCGGGTCGAGGTCAAGCAGCGCCATGGCGGCATCGCTGGCAACCACCACGCGCGGTGCGTCGATGGGCTCGGGCAGCACGTGAGTTGAAAACGCGTCACCCAGTCGAGCGAAACGGTTATCAAAAGTCAGTTCGTCGAGGGCTTTCAATGACCGTCTCCAGTAAGCATTTTCAAAGGTGGGAGCGGGCTTGCTCGCGATGGTATCAACGGGCTTGGCCAGTTAAACCGATTTGCCTGCATCGCAGGCAAATCAGCTCCCACAGAGGTTGCATCAGCCTTGAGTCAGTCGAGCTTGCCCAACTGCGGCTTTTGCGGGGGTAGTGTCGGCTCGGGCGGGACTTCCGGCCCTACGGGCACCAACTTGTATTCCTGACCCTGCAAGTTCTTGAGGTACACCTCCATCTGTTGGAACGAGATGTTGATGTGGTGGTTCTTGAACTCGCGGTTGATAAAGCGGTTTACCTCGTCGATCACCGGGTTACGGTCGCCCAGGTCACGGACGTGCATGCGCAGTTCGTGGTCCAGGGTGCTGGCGCCGAAGTTGAGGAAGTACACGTGCGGCTCAGGGTCTTTGAGTACACGGGGGTTCTCTTGTGCAGCCTTGAGCAGCAGGCTTTTTACCAGGTCCAGATCCGAACCGTAGTCCACACCCAGTTTGAGGGTGACGCGGGTGATGGTGTCGGTCAGGGACCAGTTGATCAGCTGCCCGGTGATAAAGGTCTTGTTCGGGACGATGATGTCTTTGCGGTCGAAGTCGGTGATGGTGGTCGCACGGATGCGGATCTTGCTCACAGTGCCCGACAGGTTGCCGATGGTGATGGTGTCGCCAATCCGCACCGGGCGCTCGAACAGAATCATGATCCCGGAGATGAAGTTGGCGAAAATCTCCTGCATGCCAAAGCCCAGGCCCACCGACAGCGCGGCGACCAGCCATTGCAACTTGTCCCAGCTCACACCCAGGGTCGACAGGGTGGACACGAAGCCTACGCCGATGATCACGTAAGTCAGCAAGGTGGTGGTGGCGTAGGCGCTGCCCTGGCCCAGATCGAGGCGAGACAGCACCAGCACTTCCAGCAGCCCGGGCAGGTTGCGCGCCAGGGCAATACTGATGCCGATGATGACCAGTGCACCGATCACGTCGCCAATGCTGATGGGCACCATGCTCATGTTGGCGCCGGTGCCGCTGGTGTACTCGTACAGGGTGATGTTGTCGAGGTAGGAGAAGACCGAGATCAGGTCGGCCCAGACCCAGTACAAAATGCCGATAAAGCCCGCCAGCAGGGCCAGGCGAATCAGGCGCAGCGATTGTTGGTTGACCTGTTCGATGTCCAGGGTCGGTTCTTCAATGATGATGTCGTTGCCTTCGCCTGCTTCCTTGGCCGCCTGACGTTTGGCCAGTGCGCGTTGGTAGGCCAGGCGCCGTGCCGCCACCGCCAGGCCGCGCACGAAGGCCGCTTCGACCACCAGCCAGAGCATCAGCAGGTAGAGGGTGTTGATCAGTCGGTCGCTGAGTTTGAGCGCGGTGTAGTAGTAGCCAAAACAGACGGCAACGAACAATGCCAGCGGCAACAGCGCAAAGGCAAAACCGAGCAATTTGCGCAGGCGATAGGCTTTTGTCGCTGTCTCGAAGTCGTTGAGCAGCAGGCGGCACAGCAACCAGGCCATGGCGGCATAACAACTCAACACCACAAGGATGCCCAGTACGTCATCGGCCAGTGCAGCGGGTTGTTGCTCGGCAAAGGCGACCACGGCCACCAGGGCCAGGACGACAAAGCCCAGCTTGCGAATCCAGTTTTGCAGGAACGCGACCAGCGGTTTTTCCCAGCGGAAATGCAGTTCGGCCACGCCACCTGGTGCCAGAATCCGGTAAGCGGTGTAGAACACCAGCCAGGCTTCGGCCATCTGGATCAGGGCCGCGCCCGTATTGGCGTTCATGCCACGGGCATCGGTTTGCAGGGCATAGCCGCACAGCGCCAGAGCCAGCGAAATAGGCATCGCCAGCAGAATATTGATCAGAATGGCCAGTGGCGTATGCCATTGGCTATCGCGCTTGAAGTGACCAATGTCCTGATGGATTTTGTTCAATTTGCTGTAGAGGTAACGGCGCTTCCACAGCAAGGCTGCCACCACCAGCAAGAACGGCAGGAACAACAGTGGTCTCTGCACCAGACCTTCAGCCAGCTCGCTGACGCTGGAGCCCCACGGCAGGGTGGTGACTTGCTGTTCCAGCTGGCGCGGGGCAGTTTCCAGCCACTCCAGATCCAGGGGCTTGTTGCTGGGAATCCAGAACATTTGCTCGTCCAGCGTGGCACGCAGGCTCTGGGCGGTGCTGAGCAGTTGCTTCTGGTTCAGTTGCAGCGTGATCGATTCGTTGAGCAGGGAGCTCAACTCGCGATTCAGGCGGTCCAGCAAGTCACTGCGGGTGTTGACCAGTTCGAGCAGGGTCTTGCGCAGTTGAGGGGTAACTTGATCGGCAGGCTGGGTCGACAGCAGGTTGTCGACGTAGGACGTCGGGTTGCTGATCAGCTCCCGTTGCTGGTTGATTTCAAACTGATACAGACGAATATCGGCGATTTCGTCTGCCAGGTTCTTGTCCATTTTCTGCAGGCGCGGCAGGGCCTGTTTCTGCTTATAGAGAATCTTGGACAGCAGCAAACTGCCCTTGAGCACGTTGATCTGCTCGTCCAGCGCCTGATCGCTCTGGGTGACGTTGTCCAGTTGCTGCTTGGTTTCGAGGTTCTGCTGGGTGACTTCATTGAGGCGGTCGGTGCTGCGTAGCAGGTAGTCGGAAAGCTTGAGGTTGATCGCGCTTTCGGTCGCCAGCAGGCTGCTGCTGCCGGACTTTTGCGCCTCGATGGATTGTTCGGTCACGGTCTGCTGCGACTGCGCCAGACGCTTCTGGTTGATCAGGGTTTGCAGCTCCTGGATTTCCTGATCCTGACGCGTGGTTTTTTCCAGCAGCAAGTCATGCTGGCTGCCGCTCAGGTCTTGCAGCAGGCTGTTACCGGCCAGCTCCTGGCGGCGCAGGGCGATCAGTGCGGTGAGCGAGGCCACTTCGGCGTTGAGCTGGTTGCGCTGATCCGGGGTGAGCAATTTGCCATTGTCACGACCGGTTTTCAGGATGTTGTTGATCTGCTGAATACGCGTCTGGCTGGTGCTGATTTCGGCCTGAGCCCTTTCCGGGCGGGTTTGTGCGGCAATGCTCTGGCTGTTGGCAATGGCCAGGGCTTTTTGCAGTTCGCCCTGCTGCGTCGTGCGCTCAGCCAGCATTTGCTCCAGCTGCGGCACGGCCAAATCACTGTAGCGCTGGGCCACCGGCAGGGCTTTGCTGGCCTTGAGGCGGGCCAGTTCACGCTGGTTTTCGCTGGTCTGGCGCGGCGCATTGCTGAGCTGTTGTTTGACGTCGTTCAGGCGCTGTTCGTAATCGGCTTTGTTGTCCAGCAGGGTGAGGGTTTGCTGGAGCACTGCCTGCAGGGCTTTCTGGTCTGCATCTGGCAGCTTGCGATCGGCAATTTTGTCCAGGCTTTGCTGCACCGATTCGGAGGTAGGCGGTTCGGCCGCGTGTAGCGTGCCGACACAAAGGCTCAGACCGAGCAGGACTGTTGCGATGAACGTGCGCAGAGTTGGCATAGATACCGGTCAGACAAAGGTCAGAAAGTTGGAGTTTAGAGGAACAGCCCGGGCCCCGGTGCACTTCCTTCGGGGAATCTGACGCCCACTTTGGCTATCTTGTTCCCCTCCATCACGGCGACTGTCCAGATGGTGTTGTTCCACTCCACCTGATCGCCGACCACCGGCGCGCCGCCGACCTTGTGCGCAATAAAGCTGCTGAGCGGAATGTTGGGGTCGATGCCGTCCAGCTTCAGGCCATACAACGCCGACACAGCGCCCAGCTGGGCGTCGCCTTCGAGCACAAAGTCGCCAAAAAAGCGCAGATCCAGGCCACGGCTCGGAGGCTGGCTGAACAGTTTGCCCAGGGCTGGCAAGTTGTGTTCGTGACCGATGACGCAGAGCAAATCGCCAATTTCGAGGGTGGTGCTACCCGACGGGTGGAGCAGTTTCTGATCGCGAAACAGGGCCGCGATACGGGTGCCCTCGGGCATTTTCAGTTCACGCAGGGCCGCACCGATGCACCAGTTTTGTGCGTCGAGGCGGTAAACAAACAGTTCCCACTCGCTGGTCACGTGAACTTCGAGGGCTGAGCGCGAGACCGGTGCCAAGTCCGGGGGTACGGTCACTTTGAGCAACTTGGCGACCCAGGGCAGGCTGGTGCCTTGCACCAGAAGGGACACCAGCACGATAAAGAACGCCAGGTTGAAATACAGCTGCGCATTGGGCAGCCCGGCCATCAGCGGGAACACCGCCAGAATGATCGGTACCGCACCGCGCAGGCCCACCCAGGCAATAAAGGCCTTCTCGCGTCCGTGGAACGCTTTGAAGGGCAGCAGGCCCACCATGACCGACAGTGGGCGTGCGAACAGGATCATCCACAGGGCCAGTGCCAGGGCCGGAATCGCGATCGGCAGCAAGTCGTGTGGCGTGACCAGCAGGCCCAGCACCAGGAACATTCCGATCTGGGCCAGCCATGCCATGCCGTCGAGCATGTGCAAGATGCCGTGACGGCTGCGGATCGGGCTGTTGCCGATCACCAGGCCGCACAGGTATACCGCGAGGAACCCGCTGCCGTGCAGGGCGTTGGTGAGGGCAAAGACCACCAGGCCGCCTGCGATGACCAGAATCGGGTACAAGCCGTTGGCCAGGTTGATGCGGTTGACCATTTGCAGCATCAGCCAGCCGCCAGCCAGCCCGACAGCACCGCCGATACCGAACTCACTCAGCAGGTTGAGCAGCAGGCTCCAGTGAAGGCCGGTCTCGCCGCTGGCGAGCATGTCGATCAGGGTGACGGTGAGAAACACCGCCATCGGGTCGTTGCTACCGGATTCGATCTCAAGGCTGGCCGAGACCCGTTCGTTCAGGCCCTTGCCGCCCAGCAGCGAGAATACGGCTGCCGCATCGGTCGAACCGACAATGGCGCCCACCAGCAGGCCCTGGATCAAATTGAGGTTGAACAGCCAGGCGGCCATCATGCCGGTCAGCCCGGTGGTGATCATTACCCCCACGGTCGCCAGCGACAACGCAGGCCATAACGCCACGCGGAAACTGGAGACCCGCGTACGCAGGCCGCCGTCGAGCAAAATCACCGCGAGGGCGAGGTTGCCCACCAGATAGGCGGTGGGGTAGTTGTCAAAAATAATGCCGCCGCCATCGACACCCGCAGTCATGCCCACCGCAAGGATGATGACCAGAATCGGGATGCCCAGACGCGAGGACAGAGAACTTACCAGAATGCTTGCACCTACCAGCAACGCGCCGATCAAGAACAGGCTGTTGATGGTCGTCGCATTCAAAGGCAGTACTCCAGAAAGCTCAAAAGACAGGGCGCAAACGGCTCATGCAGTCTGCGTGCCAGCGATTCTAACCTGCGTTATTGGCGGGCTGTCAAAAAGGTTTTGTGCGGGGCGGCTGTCTTCCAAATCCAAGCAGGCTTACCACGCTGCATCTGATGCGTTGGCGCAGTGTCTTTTCATTTCTGACATGGCTAACGGCGATGGTTGGATACCGGCATGTGCACAGTATGGTGGGTATCAGGGCATCTTCCGACGAAATTACGAGATGCGGACTGCATTTCATTGTTGGGCTTATTTTGTCTACTTCCGCCTCAATTTAACTCTGCGGGGCGAAAAAATGCCGTTATCTCTATTGAAAAAAGATAATCCTGACTCAGAAGAATCAACACCTGCTCAGAGTGCGCACACGTTCTTTGTGATTTCCGTGAAGAAATTCATGGTTCTGTATTTCATGACGATGGGGCTTTATTCGATTGTCTGGTTTTACGAGCACTGGAAGCAGTATCGGTTGGCGACTGGAATCAAGGTTTGGCCGGCAGTTCGTGCTTTTTTCGGGGCGTTAATGATTTTCTCCTTGTTCTCTAAAGTCCAAAAGTCACTGAGTGAGTCGGGACGAGCTTACGAGTGGTCCCCAGTCATGCGTGGAGCATTGATTTTGGCCATAACAGTCGTGTGCATTATTTTTTCAGTGATAGGTAATGCCACCTTTATTCCTGCGTGGCTAGTTGTCGTCAATGTCATGATCTTAGGCGTACTCGGTTTTTTACTGGCAGGTGCCCAGAGAGCTATCAATTTTTTGGAAGCCGACCCCGAAGGCCATAGTAATTCGACTCTGTCGTTTGCCAACGGTATCTGGGCAGGGGTGTTTGGCTATTTATGGTTAGGTTGGATTATCATTTTTTTCACCGCAATTAATCTCAAGATCTGAGCCCTCTTTACGTTTGCAAAGCCTCAACGCATAAAAAAACCGGGCAACCCCTTCGGGTGCCCGGTTTTTTATTGCCCGATCAAACCATCAGCCGATGGTCATCAAGCTCGCGTTACCGCCAGCAGCAGCGGTGTTGACGCTCAGTGCGCGCTCGATCACCAGGCGTTCCAGGGCGATGTTGGTTTCGCCTTGGGACAGACCTTGCACGCCAACGATGGCGCCTGCGCGCTGGGCCACTTGCTTGCACACGTCACGCAACTGATCACAGTCACCGTGGTGTAGGACGGCGTCGAAGATCACGTCGTCCTTGGTCCAGTCAGCCACCAGGGTGATGCGTGCCTGCACTTCTTTTGGCAGACGGGCGTACAAGGCCTTGGCCAGTTCGCTTTGCGGCAGTACCGCGGTGCTGCCTACGGCCAGTACGGCAGCCAGTTGGGTCAGCAGGTCGCTTTCCACTTCAGCCAGGCACAACACGTGTTCGCGCGGCAGAATGGCGTAGCTGTTGCGTTCGCCGGTCGGGCCGTTGAGCAGGCGAGTGATGCCGCTTTGCGAGTGCGCAGCGTACTCGGTGCACAGTTCGGCCAGCGCCGGTTGCTGGTTGCCGGTTGCCCAGGTGTGCAGGGCACTGAGCGGTTTGCTCAGGGCTTCGCGAGCCTGGGTATCCGGCGCGCTGATGGCATCGACCTTGGCGAACGATTGTTCGATCGCATTGCCCGGGCGGGTCGACAGCAGGCGGTACAGGTACAGCGGGCCACCGGCTTTCGGGCCTGTGCCCGACAAGCCTTCGCCGCCGAACGGTTGCACGCCGACCACGGCACCCACGATGTTGCGGTTGACGTAGACGTTACCGGCGTTGACGTTGTTGACCACTTTGGCAATGGTTTCGTCGATGCGGGTGTGTACGCCCAGCGTCAGGCCGTAACCCGAAGCGTTGATCTGTGCGATCAACTGGTCGATGTCTTTGCGCTTGTAGCGCACCACGTGCAGCACGGGCCCGAAGATCTCGCGTTCCAGTTCGTCGAAGCTCTCCAGTTCAATCAGGGTCGGCATGACGAAGGTGCCGCGCTTGCATTCTTCGATGTCGGCAATGGCCATCTGGTAAACAGTGCGGCCTTTGTCGCGCATGCCCTGGATGTGTTGCTCGATCCCGGCCTTGGCTTCGGCGTCGATCACCGGGCCAATGTCTACGTTCAGGCGTTCAGGATTACCCATGCGCGATTCGGCCATGGCACCTTTGAGCATTTCGATGACGCGGTCTGCCGAGTCTTCCTGCAGGCACAGTACACGCAGGGCCGAGCAACGCTGACCGGCGCTGTCGAAGGCCGAAGACACAACGTCGATAACCACTTGTTCGGTCAGCGCCGAGGAGTCGACGATCATGGCGTTCTGGCCGCCGGTTTCGGCGATCAGCGGGATAGGACGGCCTTGAGCATCCAGGCGGCCTGCCACGTTGCGTTGCAGCAATCGTGCAACTTCGGTGGAGCCGGTGAACATCACGCCTTTGACCCGATCGTCGCCGACCAGGCGTGCGCCAACCGTTTCACCACGGCCCGGCAGCAACTGCAGCACGCCTTGCGGGATGCCTGCTTCGAGCATGATGCGCACGGCCTGGGCGGCCACCAGCGGGGTTTGTTCCGCAGGCTTGGCCAGTACCGGGTTGCCGGCAGCCAGTGCCGCAGCCACCTGGCCGCTGAAGATGGCCAGCGGGAAGTTCCACGGGCTGATGCAGACCACCGGGCCCAGCGGGCGATGGGCATCGTTGGTGAAATCGTTGCGAGCCTGTACCGCGTAGTAACGCAGGAAGTCGACGGCTTCGCGCACTTCGGCGATGGCGTTGGCAAAGGTCTTGCCAGCTTCACGGGCCAGCAGGCCCATCAGTGGCTGGATCTCGCCTTCCATCAGGTCGGCGGCGCGTTCCAGGATCGCAGCGCGTTCGGCGGGCGGGGTGGCCTGCCAGATCGGTGCGGCGCTCAGGGCGCACTGGATAGCGTTGTCGGCGTCTTCAACGGTGGCTTCTTGCACATAGCCCACCACGTCACGCAGGTCAGCCGGGTTGAGTACCGCCGCAGGCGTTTCGCTGCTGGAATCGCAACCGAGCATCGGCGCGGCTTTCCAGTCGTTGTGGGCTGTGGCCAGCAAGGCGCAGGACAACGACGCCAAGCGGTGTTCGTTGGACATGTCGATGCCGCTGGAGTTGGCGCGTTCGCTACCGTACAGGTCACGCGGCAGCGGGATGCGCGGGTGCGGCAAGCCGAAGCCGCCTTCGGCCGTGGCCATCTGCTCGATCTGGCTCACCGGGTCGGCCACCAACTGGTGGATCGCGATCGTGTGGTCGGCGATGCGGTTAACGAACGAGGTGTTCGCACCGTTTTCCAGCAAGCGTCGAACAAGGTAAGCCAGCAGTGTTTCGTGGGTGCCGACTGGAGCGTACACACGGCACGGACGGTTCAGCTTGCCTTCGGAAACTTTACCTACAACCTGTTCGTAGAGCGGTTCGCCCATGCCGTGCAGGCATTGGAACTCGTACTGGCCCGGGTAGTAGTTCTGACCCGCGATGTGGTAAATCGCCGACAACGTTTGGGCGTTGTGAGTGGCGAACTGCGGGTAGATGGCTTCGGGTACGGCCAGCAGTTTTTTCGCGCAAGCGAGGTAGGACACGTCGGTGTACACCTTGCGGGTGTAGACCGGATAGCCTTCCAGGCCTTCGACCTGGGCGCGCTTGATTTCGCTGTCCCAGTACGCGCCTTTCACCAGGCGGATCATCAGGCGATGACGGCTGCGGCGAGCCAGGTCGATCACGTAGTCGATCACGTAAGGGCAGCGCTTCTGGTAAGCCTGAATCACGAAGCCGATGCCGTTCCAGCCCGCCAGTTGCGGCTCGAAGCACAGGCGCTCCAGCAGGTCGAGGGAGATTTCGAGGCGGTCAGCTTCTTCGGCGTCAATATTGAGGCCGATGTCGTACTTCTTGGCCAGCAAGGTCAGCGACAGCAGGCGCGGGTACAGCTCGTCCATGACGCGCTCGTACTGGGCGCGGCTGTAGCGCGGGTGCAGGGCCGACAGCTTGATCGAAATGCCCGGGCCTTCATAAATGCCACGGCCGTGGGACGCTTTGCCGATCGAGTGGATGGCTTGCTCGTAGGACGCGAGGTACTTCTGGGCGTCATGTTCGGTCAGTGCAGCTTCGCCGAGCATGTCGTAGGAATAACGAAAGCCCTTGGCTTCAAAGCGCGTGGCGTTGGCCAGGGCTTCGGCGATGGTTTCGCCGGTCACAAACTGCTCGCCCATCAGGCGCATGGCCATGTCGACGCCCTTGCGGATCATCGGCTCGCCGCTTTTGCCGATGATGCGGCTCAGGGAGGAGGTCAGGCCTGCTTCGTTGTGGGTCGATACCAGCTTGCCGGTCAGCAACAGGCCCCAGGTCGCGGCGTTGACGAACAGCGAAGGGCTGTTGCCCAGGTGCGGGTGCCAGTTGCCGGTGCTGATCTTGTCGCGGATCAGGGCGTCACGGGTGCCTTTGTCCGGGATACGCAGCAGCGCTTCGGCCAGGCACATCAGCGCCACGCCTTCCTGGGACGACAGGGAGAATTCTTGCAGCAAGCCTTGCACGATACCGGCGCGGCCACCGGCGCTCTTCTGATTGCGCAGTTTTTCGGCAATCGAGGCGGCCAGGGTCTGGGTGGCTTCGGCCATTGGGGCAGGCAGGCGTGCTTGCTCCAGCAGCATCGGGACCACTTCGGGTTCCGGGCGGCGATAAGCGGAGGTGATCGCGGCACGCAGTACGGACTGGGGCAGGATGCTTTCTGCAAATTCCAGGAAGCACTGATGCGCGTGATCGGCGTGCACGTCGTCGGCGTCATCGCTGGCGCTGCCAGGGATACCGCTCAACTCGGTCAGGGTTGCACCACCCTCGAGTTTTTCCAGGTAATTGAAGATTGCCTGCTTGATCAGCCAGTGAGGCGTGCGATCAATCGAGGTCGCGGCAGCCTTGAGGCGCTCGCGGGTAGGGTCGTCAAGTTTGACCCCAAGGGTGGTGGTAGCCATATTTTTATCCTCATGGGTGCCACATTTGCGTGGCAGCAGCTGGCGGCAAGATTAGCGCTGCGCTGAAAGAGGTGCAACCTAGTGCAACCCGTTTTTTTGCGGATTGTTCTACGCTTCGTCAGGAATTTTTGAGCAAGGCGGGATGGGCGCACTGGTGCGGTGCTTTTTAATTGGATTTGCGCCGTTTTAGCTCCGAAAAGGAGCAAAAACATCGAATTGGGTTGAAAAGACGACAAGGTGCAACTTGTGCGGTAGAAACTGGTTGCACCTTATTTGGTTTGTTGCATAGCATTCGCGCCCAAGGTGCAACCTGCTAAAAGACGGGTTCATCGGCTGATGGGTTTCCTGGGGAAACATCAGTCATAAATGCGCGGCAAGGTTGATCGTCTCAAACAGGACGTTTGTGAGCGTACGGCCAGACCGCCGCTAAACATAAAAACAATGCCAGGGCTTTATCAATGAGTGTTAGTAACCCAACCCTGATCACGTTCGTGATCTATATCGCGGCAATGGTGCTGATTGGCCTCATGGCCTATCGCTCCACCAACAACCTTTCTGACTATATTCTCGGTGGCCGCAGCCTGGGCAGCGTTGTCACTGCATTGTCTGCTGGCGCCTCCGACATGAGCGGCTGGTTGTTGATGGGTTTGCCGGGCGCGATCTACATGTCCGGTCTGTCGGAAAGCTGGATCGCCATCGGCCTGGTGGCCGGTGCTTACCTGAACTGGTTGTTTGTTGCCGGTCGCCTGCGGGTGCAGACCGAGCACAACGGTGATGCGCTGACCCTGCCGGATTACTTCTCCAGCCGTTTTGAAGACCACAGCGGCTTGCTGCGGATTATTTCGGCCATCGTGATTCTGGTGTTCTTCACCATCTACTGCGCTTCCGGCATCGTGGCCGGTGCCCGTCTGTTCGAAAGCACGTTCGGCATGTCTTATGAATCAGCCTTGTGGGCCGGCGCTGCGGCGACCATTGCCTACACCTTTATCGGCGGCTTCCTGGCCGTGAGCTGGACTGACACCGTTCAAGCCACCCTGATGATTTTTGCGCTGATCCTGACGCCCATCATCGTACTGCTGGCCACTGGCGGCGTAGACACGACGTTCCTGGCCATCGAGGCCAACGACCCAAGCAACTTCGACATGCTCAAGGGCACGTCCTTTATCGGCATCATCTCGCTGATGGGCTGGGGCCTGGGTTACTTTGGCCAGCCCCACATCCTGGCGCGTTTCATGGCCGCTGATTCGGTCAAGTCGATTGCCAACGCACGTCGCATCTCCATGACCTGGATGATCCTGTGTCTGGCCGGTACGGTGGCTGTAGGTTTCTTCGGTATCGCTTACTTCTCGGCTCACCCGGAAGTGGCAGGTCCTGTGAACGAAAACCCTGAGCGCGTGTTCATCGAACTGGCCAAGTTGCTGTTCAACCCGTGGATTGCCGGTGTACTGCTGTCGGCCATTCTGGCTGCGGTAATGAGCACCCTGAGCTGCCAGTTGCTGGTGTGCTCCAGCGCACTGACCGAAGACTTCTACAAATCCTTCCTGCGCAAAAACGCCTCCCAGCTTGAGCTGGTATGGGTGGGCCGGATCATGGTGCTGGTGGTTGCCTTGATCGCTATCGCGATGGCTTCCAACCCGGAAAACCGTGTATTGGGTCTGGTGAGCTACGCGTGGGCAGGCTTTGGTGCTGCGTTCGGTCCAGTGGTGCTGATCTCGGTACTGTGGAAAGGCATGACCCGTAATGGCGCATTGGCCGGTATTTTGGTGGGTGCGTTTACCGTGATCGTGTGGAAGCATTTCGCACTGTTCGGCCTGTACGAAATCATCCCGGGCTTCATTCTGGCCAGCCTGGCCATCGTGCTGGTGAGCCTTGCGGGCAAAGGCCCAAGCAAGGGCATGGTTGAGCGCTTCAATGCTGCCGAGAAGGATTTCCAGCAGAACCACTGATCGGGTAAGCGCATGCGCTGACTTGAAGGTGTACTGAAACGGCCCGTCTCCAGGTGAGACGGGCCGTTTTTTTTGCCTGGGCCTTGCTCACCGTATCTCGGAAAATCGGCCTGCCACCTGACGTCAGGTTGTGTACAAGGTAAACTTCGCCCCCTGCGCAGGAGCAACCATGAACTATCGTCACGCCTTCCACGCCGGCAACCATGCCGACGTCTTCAAACATATCGTCTTGACCCGCCTCATCGCCCTGATGTCGCGCAAAGAGCAGCCTTTTGCCTACCTCGATACCCACGCCGGTATTGGTCTGTACGACCTCAAGGGCGATCAGGCCAGCCGTACGGGTGAGTATCTGGAAGGCATCGCACGGTTGTGGGGCCAGAAAGACCTGCCTGCAGTGACTGATGACTACATGCAAGTGCTGCACAAGATGAACCCCGATGGCGAGTTGCGCTATTACCCGGGTTCGCCGGAGTGGGCGCGTCGCCTGACCCGTTCCCAGGATCGCGTGCTGTTGAACGAAAAACACCCCGAAGACGGTGTGTTGCTCAAGGACAACATGAAAGGCGATCGCCGTGTAGCCGTGCATTTGGGCGAAGGCTGGCATGTGCCGCGGGCGCTGCTGCCGGTGGCCGAGAAGCGCGGGCTGATGTTGATCGACCCGCCGTTCGAGAAACTGGACGAGATGAAACGCTGCGCGGAATCGTTGAAAGACGCGATCAGCCGTATGCGTCAGACCGTGGTGGCGATCTGGTATCCGATTAAGGACAAGCGCCAGTTGCGCCGTTTTTATCAGGACCTGGCGGGTTCGGGCGCACCGAAACTGCTGCAGGTCGAATTGTTCGTGCATCCACTGGATACGCCCAACAGCCTCAATGGCTCGGGCTTGGTGATTGCCAATCCGCCTTGGGGTCTGGAAGAAGAACTGCGTGAACTGCTGCCGTGGCTGGCCAAGAAACTGGGGCAAACCCAGGGTGGCTGGCAGATGGAATGGTTGATCGCTGAGTAAGCTGATGTTGTAGTCGCTGACGAGGTACGAGGCTGCGAAAAGGGCCGAAGGACCTCCAGAATGCCGGGGCTGCTTCGCAACCCATCGCAGTCTCGTTCCTCGTCAGCGACTACAGGAGTAGCCTTTGATCAAATCGGGCAGGTCACGCCGGTGCCGCCAATGCCGCAATAGCCTTGCGGGTTTTTCGCCAGGTATTGCTGGTGGTATGCCTCGGCGAAGTAGACCGTAGGCGCCTGCTCTATTTCAGTGGTGATGGTGCCCAGGCCAGCCTTGTCCAGTTCGGCCTGGAACACTTTTTTGCTCTCCAGTGCCTGCTCAAGTTGTTCAGGGGTGGTGCAGTAGATCACCGAGCGGTACTGGGTGCCGATGTCGTTGCCCTGACGCATGCCCTGGGTCGGGTTATGCAGTTCCCAGAACATGGCCAGCAATTGCTTGTAGCTGACGATTTCTGGTTCGTAGACCACCAGCACCACTTCAGTGTGGCCGGTCAGGCCCGAGCAGACTTCTTCGTAAGTCGGGTTTGGTGTGTAGCCGCCCGCATAGCCCACAACGGTGCTGACCACGCCTTCACGTTCCCAGAACTTGCGTTCTGCACCCCAAAAACAGCCCAGGCCAAAAATCGCAAAGTCCACATTCTTCGAAAACGGGCCCAGTAGCGGCTCGCCGGTGACGTAGTGGGTTTCCGGCAGCTGTACGTGGGTGTCGCGGCCCGGCAGGGCTTGTTCTTTAGTAGGGAGCACGTTTTTATTCACCAGGATTTCCGAGCGCAAGACCATGGTTCAAGTCCTCTCAGTCAGAGTGTAGGAAGTCAGGCCGCTAGTGTGCCCGAGTGTTGCCGCGCTGTCAGGCCACGGGGCCACGGGGGTAACGCTTGAGCTTTTCTATCAGTTCGCTGCCGGGGATCGGACGATCGAACAGATAGCCCTGGCCCACATCACAACGATGGCGGCGCAGGAATGCCAACTGTGCAGCGGTTTCAATGCCCTCGGCAACCACTTTGAGCTTGAGGTTGTGGGCCATGGCGATCACGGCGGAGGTGATCTCCATGTCGTTCTGGTTGTCGGGGATGTCTTTGATGAAGCTGCGGTCGATCTTGATGATGTCGATCGGAAATTTCTTCAAGTAGCTGAGCGAAGAGTAGCCGGTGCCGAAATCGTCCATTGCCAGGGTCAGGCCGAGCTTCTTCAGCTGATCGAGTTGCAGGCGGGTGTCGTCGGTGGCTTCCAGCAGCAAGCCTTCGGTCAGTTCCAGCTCCAGCAGTGCGGCCGGGAGCTGTTCTTCCTTGAGGATGCTGGCAATCGAGGCCACCAGGTCCGGGTCGGAAAACTGCTTGGGTGAGACGTTGATCGCCACTTGCAGATTACCCAGCCCGGCCAGGCTCAGTTGCTTGCTCATTCGACAGGACTGGCGGGCGACCCATTTGCCGATGGGAATGATCAGCCCTGTTTCTTCGGCCACGCTGATGAACTGGTCCGGGCGGATCATTCCGTTCTTGGGGTGGTTCCAGCGCAGCAGGGCTTCCATGCCCAGCAATCGCCCGGTGCGAAGGCACAGCTTGGGCTGATAAAACACTTCGAGTTCATTTTGCGTGAGGGCACGGCGCAGGTTGTTTTCGACAAACAGCTTGTAGCTTGCTTCGGCATTCAGGGCTTCAGTGAACACTTGCACCTGATGCTTGCCGCAGGCTTTGGCCTTGTGCAGCGCCAGGCCTGCGTTGCGCATCAGGGTTTGCGGGTCGCGGCCGTGCAAGGGGGCACAGGACACACCGACCGAGCCGGTAACGCTGATCAACTGGTTGTCGACGAACATCGGCTTGTCGAGGGTCATCAGCAGTTGGCTGGCAATCTGCTGGCCTGTCACCAGGTCTGTGTCGTCCAGCAGTACCGCGAATTCATTACTGGCAAAGCGCGCCAGACCGTCGCTGGGGCTCAGGCTGTTGCGCAGGCGGCGGGCCAGGCTGATCAGCAGCTTGTCACCGGTCTGGTGGCCGAGGCTGTCGTTGATGCGTTTGAAGTTGTCGATGTCCACCAGTAACAGGCAAACCTGTGTGCTGCTGTTGCGGGCGAAACGCTCGTCGAGGCTGCGGATAAAAGCCGGGCGATTGCCCAGATTGGTCAGGTTGTCGGTGTAAGCGAGGCGCTCGATACGCTGCTGCGCCAGCTTGGCGTCGGTGATGTCTTCGTAAATACCGATGTAGTGGGTCAGTTCCCGGTTGTCGTCATAGACCTTGGAGATCGACATCTGGCCCCAGTAGGGCTCCAGGTTTTTACGCCGACTTTTGAACTCACCCTGCCAGCTGTTGCCATTGCTCAGGCTTGAATGGGCATCGAAGAGTAACTCGCTGAGGTTTTCCAGCGCGGGTAGCTCGGACAGCTTGTGGCCCTGGACTTCCTCGGTGCTGTACTGGGTGATGGCGGTAAAGCTGGGGTTTGCGTATTCCACCACGCCGTCGCAGTTGACCAGCAAAAAGGCGTTGGCGCTTTGCTCGACCGCACGCTGGAACAGGCGCAGGGCGTTGGTGGCGGTCCGTCGATTGTGGTTGTTGATGACCTGGGCAAACTGGTCGGCCAGTTCGCCGGCAAAGGCGATCTCATCCGCCTGCCAGATGCGTGTTTTGCCGATTTGTTCCAGGCACAGGACGCCGACGACCTGCCCATCGATGCGTATGCCTGCATCGAGCATGGCACTGGCTTCGCATCGCCCCAGGCTTTCCACCAGCTTGCGGGTACGCGGGTCGCGACTGGCATTCTGGGCGTCGATCGAGCGGCTGGTGTGCAAGGCTTCGAGGTAGTCGGGGAAGAGGCTGGCGTCGAAGATATCTTGTGCGATGTGTGCCTGGGTCTCGTGCTGGAAAGCTGAAACCGGCACCAACTGGCTGCCTTCGAGGTTCCACAGGCTGGCCCCGTCGATTTGATAAATGTCGCAGGCACTGCGTGTGATCAGTTCGGCGGCTTCTTGCAGCGAGTTGTGCTGGCTGTACCGGTGGCGAGCCAGACGCAGAATTAAATCCTGCTGAGCGCGTACGCGCTCCAGGTGCTGGAGCTGATCGTGTTGGGCGCGCTGATTAAGTGCCAGTGCGATCTGCAGGCGACTGTTTTGGGTCTCAAGCTCGGCCACAGGCGCCGGCAATGGGCTGGCAGCGCTGTCTTCAACCGCGAGCAGGTAGCCGCGCAAGAAGTGACGGTTGTGCTGCTTGTACGCTTCGCCCAGCTCCATCAGGTTCAGTGGGCCGAGAGCGGTGTGCAAGGTGTAATGCACCACGTAGTGGTGGCTGGTTCTGAGCTGGTACTCAATGGCATCGTGCAGTCGATAGCGGGCCTGGGGCTCCATCAAGCTGGCATAGGGCGAGCCAACCAGCGCGCACAGCTCTGCCGCGGGTACACCGAATTGGCGTTCGCAGTGAGGGTCGAGGTAGAACATGGCCCAGCTGGCTTCGTTCAGCCGTTCGAAACGCAGCATGCCAAGTCTGGAAGGCACGGGGAGCTGGGTTACGACCTCGGCTGCCATCCGCGGGGCAGCATCGGGTTGGCTTTTCATTGGGGCACTCGCTTCACAAATGCGGATTGCGCACGGGCTGTCACCCTGTTTCTGTGGTTTGCGGCAAGGTTGCATCATGCTCACGGCGCTGACAAGTGAACATAAAGGCTAAGTGCTATAGGGGCTTATCGGCCGGCCAACGGATTTCTGCAGGCCGACCCACAAGGTTTAGCACTTATGTCAGCGTAATGGTCGCTGACTCGATGATTTGGCCATTGTTATTGTGAAAATCGACCTTGAGCTTCTGGCCTTCAATGGTCAGGCAGGCGAAGTTGTCCTCGCTCACCACTCGGCTGGTGAGTGTGAGCGAGTAAGTGCCTGTACCGATCGTCGTCAGGGGGCCGTTGACGATCAGGTCACGGGCTTTGGCATACGGCAGCAGCTTGGTATTGCACAAGGGTGAAGACACGATGCTGTGTACGACAAACCCCGGGCTTTTGCTGTGGCGCAGTTGGCAAGTCAGAGAGCCATGAATGTCACCGGAGACGAACACCACGTTTTTGATGGCGTTGGAGCGAATGGTTTCAAGTATCCGGTTGCGCTGCGCCGCGAATGCCTTCCAGCCGTCATCGCCGCGCTGTTGATCGGGCATG
Source organism: Pseudomonas sp. NKUCC02_KPG (assembly GCF_019345465.1). Taxonomy (GTDB): domain Bacteria; phylum Pseudomonadota; class Gammaproteobacteria; order Pseudomonadales; family Pseudomonadaceae; genus Aquipseudomonas. Next base: position 126,418 of record NZ_JAHKRC010000009.1, on the reverse strand, counting down.
AACATGACGCTGCTGACGATGAACTTCACCTTGGCCGTGCTGTTGATCAGCCATTTCATCAGTGCGTATTCCTGCTGGGTGCCAATCATGCTTTTGGCATTGCCGGACAGGGTGCGTTCAGTGCGGCAGTCCATGACAAACCAGTCGATATCGCCGTCTCCAAATGAGTACCAGTAGTGCTTCAGATCGCGGTTGATGCGTCCATCGGGCCGCAGTTCGTGTGCGGGACCGTGGCTGCATTGATAGATCTCATAAGCCGTCATGGCGTTGTTGTAGAGCTTTCGATCAGTACTGTTCTGATTGGCTGGCCAGTTATCCTCGATTTCGTGGTCGTCGAGCATCATGTAGGTCGGCGTGCCCGACATCAGGTTGCGGATATGGGGTTGTGAAAACGCCGCCTGGTATTTTTTGCTGATGGCAGCGAATTCTCGGTCTGGCAACAGGACATTCAGGTCGTCGACATACACCTGGTCGCCGGTCATCACGACGGCATCGAGGGGCCGCTGCTGGTTCAGCGAGCCAATGGCACTGAAGATTCTGTCCCCCAGTTCGGGGGCCGAAGGTATGCCTGCCGTCAGCCTGAGGTAGCGGCACGAGCCTGTGACATAGCGACGTATACGGCTGGGTTGGTTGGACGTGGTCTTGAAAGTGTAAAGGTGTGGCGGCCACTTGAGCGGGATCAGCTTGACGGTTTCGGGTGTGTGGTCCTGGCGCTCGGTGGAGAACCAGCCTGCCTGGTATTCGTAGCGGGTGTCGGCGCTCAGCCCGCTCAGGACCAGGGTGTCGGACATGTCGAACTCAGTGCTCAGCCTTGAGTACACGCCTGCTGACCACTGGCTTTGACCGACCTTTCGATGCCGGATGCCCGCGAATACAGCGTTTTTTTTATCGGATGCGCCGCGTACAAAAATACGGGCGTGTTGTGCAGTGGTAAATCCCAGAATCGGGCCTACGGTAGGTCTGTTCACATCGAAATCCTTTCTGATGTAAGGCGCTATTTGTCGCGCGGTTAAAGTCCTTTGGTTAACCGTAGAAGTCGCAGGGGGAAGCTACCCACTCCTGGATTCTGCGTGGGTTGTAGTGCGGCGCTGGTGCGAGTGGTGGGAGATTGTGTGTATGGGAATGGCTGAATCGCAGGCAAAAAAAGCCCCGCCAAATGGCGGGGTTGAGGTACGAGCGTGGCGCTCGGAAAACAGTGCGCTACCCCGGCCTTCGGTGAGGAAGGCCGGGGCGGGGCTTACAGCAGGATCGTGCGGATGTCGCCCAGCAACTGGCTCAGACGCTGGGTGAAGCGTGCAGCAGCGGCGCCGTTGATCACACGGTGATCGTAGGACAGCGACAGTGGCAGCATCAGCTTCGGCTGGAAGGCTTTGCCGTCCCAGACAGGCTGGATGGTTGCCTTGGAAACGCCGAGGATCGCCACTTCCGGTGCGTTGACGATCGGCGTGAAGCCGGTGCCGCCAATGTGACCGAGGCTGGAAATGGTGAAGCACGCGCCTTGCATGTCGTCTGCGGTGAGCTTCTTGTCGCGGGCCTTGGCAGCCAGCGCAGCCGCTTCAGCAGCCAGTTGCAGCAGGCTCTTCTGATCAACGTTCTTGATCACAGGGACCAGCAGGCCATCCGGGGTGTCAACGGCGAAGCCGATGTTGACGTACTTCTTGCGGATGATCGCTTTGCCGCTTGGCGCCAGCGAGCTGTTGAAGTCCGGCATTTCCTTGAGCAGGTGCGCGCAGGACTTGAGCAGCAGAGGCAGTACGGTCAGTTTCACACCGGCTTTTTCTGCGACGGCTTTTTGCGCAACGCGGAAGGCTTCCAGCTCGGTGATGTCAGCCTGGTCGAACTGAGTCACGTGCGGGATGTTCAGCCAGCTGCGGTGCAGGCTCGACGCGCCGATTTGCATCAGGCGAGTCATGGCCACTTCTTCAACTTCGCCGAAGCGGCTGAAGTCCACAACCGGGATTGGCGGAATACCGGCACCGCCGGTAGCGCCTGCAGCCGGAGCTTCCTTGGCCTTCTGCATCATGGTTTTGACGTAAGCCTGCACGTCTTCCTTGATCACACGACCGTGTGGGCCGGTTGGGCTGACCGCGCTCAGCTCGACGCCGAATTCGCGGGCCAGTTGACGCACGGCCGGGCCGGCGTGAACTTTGGCACCCTTTGGCGCAGGCGCGGCGGCCGGGGCAGGTGCTGCCTCGGCTTTGGCGGCCGGTGCCGGGGCAGCAGCAGGCGCTTCAGCTTTTGCCGCAGCAGGAGCAGGAGCAGCCTGAGCTGGAGCTGCTGGCGCAGCAGTGCCGGCAACCTTGAGCTTGAGGATGAAATCGCCAGTGCCGACTTCGTCATCCAGCTTGACCGAAATGCTCTCAACCACACCGGCGGCTGGCGATGGAATTTCCATGCTGGCCTTGTCGGATTCGAGGGTGATCAACGATTGATCAGCCTCAACGGTATCGCCGGCCTTGACCAGGACTTCGATGATTTTGGCCTTGCCCGACGAGCCGATATCCGGGACGTGGATGTCCTGGATGGTGGCAGCGGCAGGTGCAGCCGGGGCCGCAGGGGCCTCGGCAGCAGGGGCAGCAGCAGGTTGTTCGGCTGCGGCCGGAGCCGCTGCAGGGGCTGCAGCTTCAGGCGCCGCAGCGGCGCCCTCGACTTCCAGTTCCAGCAATTCGTCGCCTTCTTTCAAGCGGTCGCCCAGCTTGATCTTCAGGCTTTTGACGATACCGGCTTTAGGAGCAGGGATTTCCATGCTCGCCTTGTCCGATTCCAGCGTCAGGATGCTCTGATCGGCTTCGATACGGTCGCCGACTTTTACAAACAGCTCGATGACTTCGCCGTCGCCGCTGCCGATGTCAGGTACTCGAATGAGTTCGCTCACAAATATTCTCCTCAGCAGTCCAGTGGGTTGCGTTTTTCCGGGTTGATGCCGAACTTGACGATGGCTTCTGCAACCACCTTGGGTTCGATATCGCCACGGTCAGCCAGTGCTTCCAGGGCTGCCAACACCACGAAGTGACGGTCTACTTCAAAGAAGTGACGCAGTTTTTTGCGGCTGTCGCTGCGGCCGAAACCGTCAGTGCCCAGCACTTTGAATTCCTTGACCGGTACCCACTGGCGAATCTGTTCAGCGAACAGCTTCATGTAGTCGGTAGAGGCAATGACCGGACCTTTACGGCCAGTCAGGCACTCTTCAACGTAGCTCAGCTTAGGCTTCTGGCCCGGGTGCAGACGGTTGCTGCGTTCAACGGCCAGGCCGTCGCGACGCAGTTCGTTGAAGCTGGTAACGCTCCATACGTCAGCACCGATGTTGAACTGTTCACGCAGGATGATCGCCGCTTCACGGACTTCACGCAGGATGGTGCCGGAGCCCATCAGCTGAACGTGGTGCGCCGCTTCCTTGGTGTCTTCCTCGAGCAGGTACATGCCCTTGACGATGCCTTCCTCGACACCGGCCGGCATGGCTGGCTGCTGGTAAGACTCGTTCATCACGGTGATGTAGTAGAAGACGTCCTGTTGCTCTTCGGTCATCTTCTTCATGCCGTCCTGAATGATCACCGCCAGCTCATAGCCGTAGGTTGGATCAAAGGTGCGGCAGTTCGGGATGGTACCGGCCAGGATGTGGCTGTGACCGTCTTCGTGCTGCAGGCCTTCACCGTTGAGCGTGGTGCGCCCGGCGGTGCCGCCGATCAGGAAGCCACGGGTGCGGCTGTCGCCAGCGGCCCAGGCCAGGTCGCCAATACGCTGGAAGCCGAACATCGAGTAGAAGATGTAGAACGGCAGCATTGGCTGGTTGTGGTTGGAGTACGAAGTGCCGGCGGCGATGAAGGAGCTCATGGCGCCTGCTTCGTTGATGCCTTCTTCGAGGATCTGACCTTTTTTGTCTTCGCGGTAGAACATCACCTGGTCTTTATCGACTGGCTCGTAGAGCTGGCCGACGGACGAGTAGATGCCCAACTGGCGGAACATGCCTTCCATACCGAAGGTACGGGCTTCGTCCGGGATGATCGGAACGATGCGCTGACCGATTTCCTTGTCCTTGACCAGCTGCGCCAGGATGCGCACGAAAGCCATGGTGGTGGAAATTTCACGGTCGCCGGAGCCGTCAAGGATGGCCTTGAGGGTGTCCAGTGGCGGGGTCGGAATGCTGGTGCTCAGAGCACGACGCTGAGGAACGAAACCGCCCAGTGCAGTGCGGCGCTCGCTCAGGTAGCGGGCTTCAGCGCTGCCTGCTTCAGGTTTGAAGAATGGCAGGTTTTCGATTTCGTCGTCTTTGACCGGGATGTCGAAACGGTCACGGAACAACTTCAGGCTTTCAACATCAACTTTCTTGGTGTTGTGCGCCGTGTTTTTCGCTTCGCCAGCGCCGGTGCCATAACCCTTGATGGTCTTGGCCAGGATGACGGTTGGCTGGTTCTTGTGGTTGACCGCTTCGTGGTACGCCGCGTAGACCTTGTACGGGTCGTGGCCACCACGGTTGAGTTTCCAGATCTCGTCGTCGGACAGATCAGCAACCATCGCCTTGAGTTCTGGCGTGTTGAAGAAGTGTTCACGTACGAACGCGCCGTCTTTGGCTTTGTAGTTCTGGTACTCGCCGTCGATGACTTCGTCCATGCGACGTTGCAGGATACCGTCGACGTCCTTGGCCAGCAGTGGGTCCCAGAAACGGCCCCAGATGACTTTGGTCACGTTCCACTGAGCACCGCGGAATACGCCTTCGAGTTCCTGGATGATCTTTCCGTTGCCGCGAACCGGGCCATCAAGGCGCTGCAGGTTGCAGTTGATAACGAAGATCAGGTTGTCCAGGTTTTCACGGCCGGCCAGGGAGATCGCGCCCAGGGATTCTGGTTCGTCGCACTCGCCGTCGCCCAGGAAACACCAGACTTTTTGCTTGCCTGCCGGGATGTAGCCGCGGGCTTCCAGGTACTTCATGAAGCGAGCCTGGTAGATCGCCTGGATCGGGCCAAGGCCCATCGATACAGTCGGGAACTGCCAGAAATCAGGCATCAGCCAAGGGTGCGGGTAGGACGACAGGCCCTGACCGTCTACTTCCTGGCGGAAGTTGTTCATTTGTTCTTCGGTGATCCGGCCTTCCATGAACGCACGGGCGTAAACGCCTGGCGAGGTGTGACCCTGGAAGTAGATCAGGTCGCCGCCGTGTTCGTCGGTCGGGGCCTGGAAGAAGTAGTTGAAGCCGATGTCATACAGGGTTGCGCTGGAAGCGAAGCTGGAGATATGACCGCCCAGGTCAGAATCTTTCAAGTTCGTGCGCATCACCATGGCCATGGCGTTCCAGCGAACCAGCGAGCGAATGCGGCGTTCCATGAACAGGTCGCCAGGCATGCGTGCTTCGTGGGTTACAGGAATCGTGTTGCGGTAAGGCGTGGTGATGGCATACGGCAGCTGCGAACCGGTGCGGGTAGCGAGCTCACCCATACGGGTCATCAGGTAGTGAGCGCGGTCTTCGCCTTCTTTGTCGAGAACCGATTCCAGGGCGTCCAGCCATTCCTGGGTTTCGACGGGATCGAGGTCTTGCATGGCTTGCTCCAGGGCGGATAGGCTTCCAGAATCGGTTGCCTGAGTTTGCGACTGGCCTTGTGGGCAGACGACATAAATTCTTGGATGGCCGGAGGTTGATTCCAGCGGCGTGTAGTTTTACTACAAATCGTCGGCCATTTCAGCCTTTCGAGTGTGTGGCTCAGTAGTAAAACTACAGGATTGGTCCTGATAGCCATCAGTTTGGTTGTGCGAAAAATCGATATTGTTGGTGTGTTTCTCGTCATTCAGCCTTATGTGCGCAGGCTGGATGCTAAACAATATGCGCTTACAGCTATTTATAACCTTTGTTCGACAGTCGGATTAAACCGCTGTTTCTTCCTGTCACCGTACTCGGCAACACCATCGCCGATCAAGGATAGACCATGAGCCTTCCGTCGCTTGCACCCATTCCAGGTCTTTTACAGCCATTGGCCAGTCGCGCCGAGCAATCCTGGCGCACGGCGGTCGCCGGGCTTGAGGGCGAACAGGGGCTCGATGACTGGTCGGCGCAGCGCTGGTTGGCATTTAACCGGGTCAGTGCCGCGAGTGACTTCTTTATAGAACAGTCATTACGTGACCCTTTGATGTTGCTTGAGCTTGCGGGCTCAGGCGAACTGGACCGCAGCTTTGCCCCCGGCGAGTTGTGTGCCCAGATCAGCGTTGCGGCGCAGGCTGCACCCACCGATGACGAGCTGGGCCGTGCACTGCGCCGCCAGCGTACCCGTCAACAGATCCGGATTATCTGGCGTGACATCAACCGCCAGGCCGACTTGATTGAAACCTGCCGCGACCTGTCGGACATGGCCGATGCCAGTATCGATCAGGCTTATCGCTGGTTGTACCAACGTCATTGCCAGCAGTTCGGCACGCCCACCGGGCATCGCAGTGGCGAGCCGCAGCAGATGGTGATTCTGGGGATGGGCAAGCTGGGTGCCGTAGAGCTGAACCTGTCTTCGGACATTGACCTGATTTTCGCCTACCCCGAAGGCGGCGAAACAGTGGGCGCCAAGCGCCCGCTGGACAATCAGGAGTTTTTTATCCGTCTGGGGCAGCGCCTGATCAAGGCCCTGGACCCGATGACCGTCGACGGTTTTGTGTTCCGCGTCGATATGCGTTTACGCCCGTACGGCTCGTCCGGCTCATTGGTGCTGAGCTTCAATGCGCTGGAGCAGTACTACCAGGATCAAGGCCGCGACTGGGAACGCTACGCCATGATCAAGGCCCGGGTCGTGGCCGGTGATCAGGCGATGGGTGCGCAGTTGCTCAGTTTGCTGCGCCCGTTCGTGTACCGACGCTACCTCGATTTTTCGGCGATTGAAGCGCTGCGCACCATGAAACAGCTGATCCAGCAGGAGGTGCGGCGCAAAGGCATGGCCGACAACATCAAGCTGGGGGCGGGCGGGATTCGTGAAGTCGAGTTTATCGCCCAGGCATTCCAGCTGATCCACGGCGGCCGTGACCTCAGCTTGCAGCAACGCCCGCTGCTTAAAGTGCTGACGACCCTGGAAGGCCAGGGGTATTTGCCGGGCGAAGTGGTTAATGAACTGCGCGAAGGCTATGAGTTCTTGCGCTACACCGAGCACGCGATCCAGGCCATAGCAGACCGCCAGACCCAAATGCTTCCCGACACCGGGCAGGATCAGGCGCGCATTGCATTTATTATGGGGTTTGACACCTGGGCGGCATTCCACGAGCAATTAATGGCGTGGCGCGGTCGCATCGACTGGCATTTCCGTCAGGTCATTGCTGACCCTGATGAGGAAGAAGTCATCGATGAAGGTGAACTGATCGTAGGCGGAGAGTGGTTGCCGTTGTGGGAGGAGGTCCAGGACGACGCCGCTGCCTGTGTCCAGCTGGAAGAGGCCGGGTTTGTTGATGCCCCCAAAGCCTTGAAGCAACTGGCGGCCCTGCGTTCCAGTCCGCAATTGCGTGCCATGCAGCGTTTGGGGCGCGAGCGCCTGGATGCGTTTATCCCGCGTTTGCTGGCCCAGGCCGTAGAGCACGCCAACCCCGATCTGGTACTGGAGAGGGTGTTGCCGCTGGTCGAGGCGGTGGCCCGACGTTCGGCTTATCTAGTGCTGTTGACCGAAAACCCCGACGCATTGCGGCGTTTATTGACGCTGTGCGCTGCGAGCCCGTGGATCGCCGAACAAATCACCCGCTTCCCGTTGTTGCTCGATGAGCTGCTCAACGAGCGTCGACTGTTCAAGCCGCCCCTGGCGCCAGAGCTGGCGGCCGAGTTGCGTGAGCGCCTGACACGTATCCCCGAGGACGATCTTGAGCAGCAGATGGAGGCCTTGCGTAACTTCAAGCTGGCCCACCGCCTGCGGGTTGCTGCCTCGGAAATCGCGGGCAGCCTGCCTTTAATGAAAGTCAGCGATTACCTGACCTGGCTGGCCGAGGCGATTCTGGAGCAAGTGCTGGCGCTGGCCTGGCGCCAGACGGTGGCCAAGTACGGAACGCCCCAGCGCACGGACGGCAGCTTGTGCGACCCCGGCTTTATTATTGTTGGCTACGGCAAGGTGGGCGGAATCGAGCTGGGACACGGCTCGGATCTGGACCTGGTGTTTATCCACGACGGTGACCCGAATGCCGAAACCGATGGCGCCAAGCCGATTGATGGCGCGCAGTTTTTCACCCGGTTGGGTCAGCGCATCATTCACTTGCTGACGGCCCAGACCAACTCCGGGCAGCTGTATGACGTCGATATGCGCCTGCGTCCCTCAGGTGCATCGGGATTGCTGGTCAGTTCCCTTGGCGCCTTTGAGCGCTATCAGGAAAGCGAGGCCTGGACCTGGGAGCACCAGGCGCTGGTGCGGGCGCGGGTGCTGGTGGGCTGCAAGCAAGTGGGCAGTGCGTTCGAAAAAGTACGTGCCAGCGTGCTGGGGCGTGAGCGCGACCTGCCTGTCCTGCGCCAGGAGGTCAGCGAGATGCGGGCCAAAATGCGTGGCAATCTTGGTACCCGGATAACGGCTGCCGGAACGGCTGAAAACGCCTTCGAGGCCACGGTGCCGTTCGACCTCAAGCAAGATGCCGGAGGTATCGTCGATATTGAATTTATGGTGCAATACGCGGCCCTGGCGTGGTCCAGGGAACATCCGGCGTTACTGCGCTACACCGATAACATCCGCATTCTGGAAGGGCTGGAGCAGGTCGGGCTGATGCCCGCCACTGATGCCAACCTGTTGCGCGAGGCTTACAAGGCCTTTCGCACCGTCGCCCACCGTCAAGCCTTGCAAAAGGAGGCCGGCGTGGTCACGGGGGATCAACTTGTAGTCGAACGTCAACACGTGCGACGCATATGGTCCGAGCTGGGATTGAGCTAGTTCGCTGGCTTAAGTACAGAGTTAAAGCTGTAAGAACGTATCCGGCGGGTCCATAAGGCCCGTCCAATTTGCCTGACGCCTCGTGGCGCGGGTGCTGGATTCTTTGAGGAGCGTAATGATGTCGATGGCTGATCGTGATGGTGTGATCTGGTATGACGGCAAGCTGGTGCCGTGGCGTGATGCTACGACGCACGTGCTGACCCATACATTGCACTACGGCATGGGCGTGTTTGAAGGTGTACGCGCTTACGAAACCCCGCAGGGCGCGGCGATTTTCCGCTTGCAGGCGCACACTGACCGCCTGTTCGATTCGGCCCACATCATGGGCATGAAGATCCCGTTCAGCAAAGACGAAATCAACGAAGCGACCCGCATTGCGGTGCGTGAAAACAACCTCGACAGCGCCTACATCCGCCCGATGGTGTTCTACGGATCCGAAGCCATGGGCCTGCGCGCCACTGGCCTCAAAGTCCACGTGATCATCGCGCCGTGGAGCTGGGGTGCCTACATGGGTGCCGAAGCGCTGGAAGTCGGGATCAAGGTGCGCACCAGCTCCTTTACCCGTCACCACGTGAACATTTCCATGACCCGGGCCAAGGCCAACGGTCACTACATCAACTCGATGCTGGCCCTGCAGGAAGCGATTTCCGGCGGTGCCGACGAAGCGCTGTTGCTGGATCCGGAAGGCTTCGTGGCCGAAGGCTCGGGCGAGAACGTGTTCCTGGTCAAGGATGGCGTGATTTACACCCCGGACGTGACGGCTTGCCTGAACGGCATCACCCGCAGCACGATCCTGACCCTGGCCACCGAGCTGGGTTACAAGTTTGTTGAAAAACGCATTACCCGCGACGAGGTGTATATCGCCGACGAAGCGTTCTTCACCGGCACTGCCGCTGAAGTGACGCCGATTCGCGAAGTCGACGGGCGTCATATCGGTATCGGCCGCCGTGGCCCGATCACCGAAAAACTGCAAAAAGCCTATTTCGACCTGGTGACCGGCAAGACAACGGATCACCCAGAGTGGCGTACACTGGTCAAATAAAGCGATATGGCACTACAGCAGGGAGGCGAATGCCTCCCTTGCTTGTTTATGGAAACTTATGAATATTTTGATCGTTGGGCCCAGCTGGGTCGGTGACATGGTGATGGCGCAGACACTGTTTCAGTGCCTCAAGCAGCGCCACCCGCAGTGCGAAATCGATGTGCTGGCCCCCGAGTGGAGCCGGCCCATCCTTGAGCGCATGCCGCAAGTGCGCAAGGCCTTGAGCTTTCCGCTCGGCCACGGCGCGCTTGAACTGGCCACGCGACGCAAGATCGGCAAGTCCCTCAAGGGCCAATACGATCAGGCAATCTTGCTGCCCAACTCGCTGAAATCAGCCCTCGTGCCGTTCTTTGCGGGCATCCCCAAGCGCACCGGCTGGCGTGGCGAGTTTCGTTATGGCGTGCTCAACGATGTGCGCAAGCTCGACAAAGAACGCTACCCGTTGATGATCGAGCGTTTTATGGCGCTGGCCTATGAGCCGGGTGCCGACCTGCCCAAGCCTTATCCGCGCCCGGCCTTGCAGATCGATCCGCAAAGCCGTGCCGGCGCACTGGCAAAATTTGGCCTGGAACTGGACCGCCCGGTGCTGGCGCTGTGCCCGGGTGCCGAGTTTGGCGAGTCCAAGCGCTGGCCGTCCGAGCACTACGCCAAAGTTGCCGAGCAAAAGATCCGCGAAGGCTGGCAGGTGTGGTTGTTCGGCTCCAAAAACGATCACGCTGTGGGCGAAGACATCCGCTCGCGGTTGATCCCTGGGCTGCGTGAAGAGTCTGTCAACCTGAGCGGCGAGACCTCGCTGGCCGAGGCCATTGATTTGCTGTCGTGCGCCGATGCCGTGGTATCCAACGACTCCGGGCTGATGCACGTGGCTGCTGCGTTGAACCGCCCGCTGGTGGCGGTCTACGGCTCCACATCGCCGGGTTTTACCCCGCCGTTGGCCGACAAGGTCGAAATCGTGCGCCTGGGGCTCGAGTGCAGCCCGTGTTTTGATCGCACCTGCCGCTTTGGCCACTACAACTGCCTGCGCGAACTGATGCCGCAGCCTGTGGTTGAAGCCTTGCAGCGTTTGCAGGGCTCACCGGTCGAGGTCAACTAGGTGCGCGTTCTGTTGGTCAAAACCTCATCCCTTGGGGATGTGATCCATGCCTTGCCCGCGTTGACCGATGCGGCGCGGGCGATTCCGGGCATCACGTTTGACTGGGTCGTGGAAGAAGGCTTTGCCGAAATTCCGACCTGGCACCCGGCAGTGGGCAAGGTTATTCCGGTAGCGATTCGCCGTTGGCGCAAAAATATCTGGGAAACCATCAAGAGCGGTGAGTGGCGTCGCTTCAAGCAAAGCCTGCGCGCCGAGCAATACGACCTGGTGATCGATGCCCAGGGCCTGGTCAAAAGTGCCTGGCTGACCCGCTATGTAAACGCCCCGGTGGCCGGTCTGGATAAAGACTCAGCCCGTGAACCGCTGGCCAGCCGCTTTTATCAGCGTCGTCTGGCGGTGGCTCGCGGGCAGCATGCGGTCGAGCGTTTACGCCAATTGTTTGCCGTGGCGCTGGGCTACGACCTGCCCAAAGGGTTGGGTGATTATGGCCTCGACGTTGAGCGCCTGATTGAATTACCGCGCAAGAAGCCTTACGTATTGTTCTTGCACGGCACCACGTGGGACACCAAGCACTGGCCCGAAGTGTACTGGCGTGACCTGGCCCTGCGCATGGGGCACATGGGTGTCGAAGTGCGCTTGCCCTGGGGCAACCCGGCAGAGAAGGCCCGTGCCGAGCGCATTGCCAGCGGTTTGAGCAACGCAGTGGTGCTGCCCAAGCTGAATCTGGCGGGGGTTGCCAAGGTACTGGCCAGCGCCAGCGCCTGTGTCGCGGTCGATACCGGGCTGGGGCATCTGGCGGCGGCGCTGGATGTACCGACCATCTCCCTGTTTGGCCCCACCAATCCGGGCCTGACCGGTGCCTATGGCAAGGTGCAAATCCACCTGGCCAGCGATTTTCCGTGCGCACCGTGCCTGCAGAAAAAATGCACCTACACTCCGACTGCACAGGACCAGCAGCGGTTTGATCTGAAAAACGAGTGGCCGTTGTGCTTCACCCGTTTGAACCCTGAGCGTGTCGCGAGTCGATTAAGCACGTTGTTACTGGCTGAGGAACTGCGCTGATGCAACTGGCTTTTGTGCTGTACAAATATTTCCCGTTTGGCGGGCTGCAACGCGATTTCATGCGCATTGCGCTGGAGTGCCAGAAACGCGGCCATCAAATTCGCGTCTACACCATGATCTGGGAGGGTGACATTCCCCCTGGATTTGAAGTGCTGGTGGCGCCGGTCAAGGCGTTCCACAACCATACTCGCAACGAAAAAATGCTCGCCTGGATGCAGGCCGACCTGGCCAAACGCCCGGTGGACCGCCTCGTCGGCTTCAATAAAATGCCGGGGCTGGACGTGTACTACGCGGCCGACGGCTGTTTTGAAGACAAGGCGCAAAACCTGCGCCATTCGTTCTATCGCTTCTTCAAGCGTTACAAGCACTTTGCCGAATACGAGCGGGCAGTGTTCGACAAGAACGCCAAGACTGAAATCCTGATGATTTCCGAAGTCCAGCAGCCGCTGTTTATCAAGCATTACGACACGCCGCTCGAGCGCTTCCACCTGTTGCCGCCGGGCATTGCTCTGGACCGTCGTGCGCCCGCCAATGCAGCCGAGATTCGCGCCGGGTTCCGGCGTGAATTCAACCTGGCAGACGACGACCTGCTGATGGTGCAGATCGGTTCCGGGTTCAAGACCAAAGGCGTCGATCGCAGCCTTAAAGCCCTGGCGGCGTTGCCGGGCGAGCTTAAAAAGCGCACCAGGCTGTTTGTCATTGGCCAGGACGATCCCAAAGTCTTTCAATTACAGAGCGCCACGCTGGGGCTGGGCGATCACGTGCAGTTCCTCAAGGGGCGCAGCGATATCCCGCGCTTCCTGCTGGGCGCAGACCTGCTGATTCACCCGGCCTATAACGAAAACACCGGCACCGTGCTGCTTGAAGCGCTGGTGGCAGGGTTGCCGGTGCTGGTCAGCGCCGTCTGTGGCTACGCCCATTACATCAGCGACGCCGATTGCGGCCGTGTACTGGACGAGCCGTTCGAGCAGGCGCAACTCAATGAATACCTGACACGCATGTTGTCCGACGATGCTGCGCGCGCGGCCTGGAGCCAAAACGGCCTGGCCTACGCGCAGACGGCCGACCTCTACAGCATGCCGCAGCACGCTGCGGATGTGATTCTGGCGGAGCAACACTGATGAAACTGATTCTTGCCGAACCGTTCAAGAGCTTGTGGGCAGGACGCGATGCGTTCACCGAAGTCGAGCGCCTGGAGGGCGAGGTTTACCGCGAGCTGGATGGCCGACGTACCTTGCGTACTGAAGTCGGGGGCCGCGGTTATTTTGTGAAAATCCACCGTGGCATTGGCTGGGGTGAGGTGTTCAAAAACCTGCTCACGGCCAAGCTGCCAGTGCTGGGCGCGGGCCAGGAATGGCGGGCAATCAAGCGTCTTCACGAAGTCGGCGTACCCACCATGACCGCCGTCGCGTATGGCGAAAAGGGCAGTAACCCGGCGGGGCAGCACTCGTTCATCATCACCGAAGAGCTGGCACCTACGGTCAGCCTCGAAGACTTCAGCCTCAACTGGATCAAGCAGCCGCCACAGCCAGCCCTCAAGCATGGGCTGATCGCCGAAGTGGCGCGCATGACCGGCATGATGCACCGCGCCGGGGTTAACCATCGCGACTGCTACATCTGCCACTTTTTGTTGCACACCGACAAACCGGTCACGGCCAAGGATTTCCGCCTGTCGGTCATTGACCTGCACCGTGCCCAGGTTCGACCGGTCATCAGCAAGCGCTGGCGCAACAAGGACCTGGCCGCGCTGTACTTTTCGGCGCTGGACATTGGCCTGACCCAACGGGACAAGCTGCGCTTCCTGCGGGGTTACTTCCAGATGCCGCTGCGTCAGATCCTGCGCGAAGAAGCCCGCCTGCTGGCGTGGCTGGAAGGCAAGGCGAGCAAGCTTTATGAACGCAAACTACGTTATGGGGATGCACTGTAATGGCGGGTTGGAATCTTGAACCCGCTTACAGTGCACTCGCTTCTGATTTTGGCAGTCTGGAAGCGGTATTTGCCCTCCAGGGCGAGCACCTGACCCGCGATCCTCTTTCGGAAGTGATCCGTGTGCAGCGCGATGGCGTCAATTATTACGTCAAGCGCTATACCGGTGCGGGCAAGGGCTTGCGCCGCTATTTGGGCCGCCCTCGGGTCAAATCCGAATGGCAGAACCTCAAGCGTTTCGACAAGTGGGGCATTCCCACCGCCGAAGTCGTGGCATGGGGCCTTGAGCGCAGTGGCTTTGCCTACTCCCGTGGCGCCATGATCACCCGTGAGCTGCCCAATACCCGCGATTTGTCCGAACTGGCGGACCACCATGATCCGTTGCTCAAGGACCGTGCCTGGGTCGACTGCGTCAGTCGCCAGTTGGCGAAATGCACCCGGATCATGCACAACCATCGCTTTACCCATAACGATCTGAAGTGGCGAAACCTGCTGGTCGACGATCAGCCCAAGCTGTTTTTGATCGACTGCCCGAACGGTGACTTCTGGCGCGGTTTCTGGCTCAAGTACCGCATCACCAAAGACCTGGCGTGCCTCGACAAAGTGGCCAAGTACCATTTGTCCTACACCCAGCGTTTGCGTTTCTATTTCCAATACACCGGGCGCACTACGCTTAATGCGGCGGACAAGGAGCGTGTTCGTCATATCGTGCGTTTTTTTGAGGGCCGGGAATGACTGATTTTTTAGCGGATGCGGATCGGGCTTTGCTTGAGCGCAACGGACTGGCCGACTTCGATGCGCTGTGGGCTGTGCAACTGGAAGCCGTGGACGAGCCCAACACCAGCGGTGGTGGCTGGAGCAGCGTGTTTCGCATGGACCTCGAAGGCCAGGGCTTTTACCTCAAGCGTCAAAGCAACTACCTGACCCGTACCCTGCACCGGCCATTGGGCGAGCCGAGCTTCGCCCGCGAATTTCGTAATATTCAGCGTTATCAGCAAATGGGTATTCCGGCGCTGGAAGCGGTGTTTTTTGGCGAGCGGAAAGTGCCTGGCGAACATCGCGCGGTGCTTATGACCCGTGCGCTGGATGGCTGGAATGACCTCGATTCGTTGCTTGAACAATGGCCGCAACTGACCCCTGAGCAGCAGCAGGCAATTTTGCGTGAATGCGGCCTGTTGGCGCGTCGCCTGCACGCTGCGCGTCAGGTTCATGGCTGCTTTTATCCCAAGCACATTTTCTTGCAGGCTGACGGCTTGGGTTATCGCGCCCAATTGATCGATCTGGAGAAAACCCGGCCCTTGTTGCTGGGCCAGCGTGACCGGGTCAAGGACATCGAGCCGTTGCTGCGTCGGGCCCATGCCTGGAGCGATGCCGAGGTGCGGGTGTTGCTCGCTGCCTATCTGGATCAGCCTGTCGACAGTGGTCTGGTGGATGCCTGGCTGGCGCGACTGAACGTGCGTCGCAGCCACAAGGGAGCGCGCTGATGCGTTTGTCCGAACTGCAAAAGGCGGGTCGTGCGCCGGGCTTGCCGCTGAGTATCGAACTGGCCGACGCGGCCGGGCCTGCGCAATTGCAACTGCTGAGCTTGTTGCGGGTATTGCCCGGGCAGCGTTACGTAGGCGCCGGGGTGTGGCGCGGGCGTACGGTGCTGGCCAAATTGATGGTTGGGAGCAAGGCTGCGCGCAACTTCCAGCGAGAGTTGACGGGTGTGCGCCTGCTGGCTGATCAAGGTTTGACCACGCCGAAGTTGCTGGCTGATGGTTTGCAGGAAGGCGAGGGCGGCTGGTTGCTGTTCGAGTTTCTGGAAAATGCCCAGAGCCTGGGTGACGCCTGGGGCGCGGTGCAGTCGTTGCCGGTTTTGGCAGATGAGCAAGTGGCCGTACTGGCCCAGGCGCTCGCTGCCATTGGCCAGATGCACCTCAAGGGCCTGTGGCAGGAAGACCTGCACCTGGACAACCTGTTGCGTCAGGGCGCCAAACTGTACTTGATCGATGGCGCGGGTATTTGCGTCGAAGAAGCCGGCAAGCCGCTGTCGCGACAAAAAGTCCTGGAAAACCTAGGCGTGTTCTTCGCTCAGTTGCCTAAAAGCCTTGAGCCATTTATCGAAGAGTTGCTGGTGCATTACCTGCTCAGCAATGGTGAGCACGCCTTGCCGCTCGAAGCGCTGCTCAAGCAGATCGAGAAGGTTCGTGCCTGGCGCCTGAATGATTTCTTGAACAAGGTGGGTCGCGACTGCTCGTTGTTCAGCGTTGAGCGCACCGCCTTTGTCCTGCGTGCGATTCGCCGTGAAGAAGAGCCTGCGATGCTGCCGGTTCTGGCTCACGCCGATGCCTTGCTGGATCAGGGCCACTTGTATAAAACCGGTGGCGCGGCCAGTGTCGGCAAGGTTGAAGTGGCGGGCCGCACCCTGGTGGTCAAACGCTACAACATCAAGGGTTTTGCCCACTGGCTTAAACGCTTCTGGCGCCCGAGCCGTGCCTGGCACTCATGGCGCGAGGGCAATCGACTGGCGTTACTGGGCATTGCCACGCCCAAGCCGCTGGCACTGCTGGAAACCCGTTTTCTGTGGTTGCGGGGCAAGGCGTATCTGGTGACAGAGTTTTTGCCGGGGCCGGACATCATCGAGCGTTTTGCACCCTATGTTGAGCGGGGGGATGCGCTGGAGTCCGAACTTCAGGCGCTGGATCATCTGTTTGCCGACTTGATCCGCGAACGCATCAGCCACGGTGACCTCAAGGGGCATAACGTGTTCTGGGATGATGGCCGTTGGGCATTGATCGATCTGGACTCGATGTGCCAGCACGCCAGCCTGAGGAGTTTCGCCACCGCGTACGCCCGTGACCGGGCGCGCTTTATGCGCAACTGGCCGGTGGACAGTGCGTTGTATCAGCTGATTGACGGGCGCTTGCCCAAAGACCTTGGCTAAGACTCTGTGGGAGCAGGCTTGCTCGCGATGCAAGCGCTGCGGCCTGTCAGGCTGACCGCGTTGATGCCATCGCGAGCAAGCCCGCTCCCACAGGAGCGTGCCCGTGCTGTCAGAAGCTGTACTGGGCTCCGGCTCCGGCATACCACGACCGTCCCGGCGCGGCTTCGTAGAAGCGGCTGTTACCGTCCGCCACGATCACCGAACCCACGTACTGACGGTCCAGCAGGTTGTCCAGGCGCAACGTCTGGTGGAAGGTCCAGTGCTCCACCTTCTGCTCAAACTTCGCCCGCCAGTTGAATACGGTGTAGGCCGGAGCTGCCTTGGCGGTGTTGGTGTCTTCGACATACACCTTGCTGCGGTACATGCCTTCAACGGCGGTGCTGAGCCAATCCACCGGTTTCCAGTTCACTTCGGCAAACAGCGTGGTCTGTGGAACACCGGGCAAGTAGTTGCCTTTGTCGACCGTGCCTTTGGTGCTGGCAAAGTCACTGTCGTAGGTCGCTTGCAGACGGGTATAGGCCAGGGTTGAGGTCCAATGCTCGGCCAGCTGGCTTTCTATGCCCAGTTCAAAGCCTCGGCGCAAGGTACGGCCGGCGTTTTGGTAGGTGGTCCGTCCGCCAGTATTGCTTGCAACCACCAGTTCATCTTCGGTGGTGATCTGGAACACCGCCGCGTTGATCCGCGTGTTGTTTAGCTGGGCTTTCAGGCCCATCTCGTATTGAGTGCTTTCGGAGGGCTTGAGGCCGAAGTTAAAGCCTCGACCACTGGGCGAGTACGCCAATTCGGCCTGTGTCGGCGTTTCAAAGCCCTTGCCCGCGCTGACATAGCCATGCAGCTCAGGAGTGAAGGCGTACATCACGCTCATCGACGGCGTGGCTTTTTCATAGCGTTTGGTGCCGCTGTCGTCGCCGTTGCTCAAAAATTGATCATCGACGTCCATTTCCATGGTGCTGTAGCGCAAGCCGGCCTGCACGGTCCAGTTGTCCAGCGCCCAGTTGGCCTGCACATACGGGTCGAGGCTGCGGGCGGTGTCCACTTCATCGCGCACCAGTGCGCCTTTGACCCCCAATTGGTTGCCCAGATAATTGTTATAGCCGTGACGGCTGTCCTGGCTCTGGTCGAAATCCAGGCCGCCGATCAGGGTCAGGTCCCCAGGCACGCCATACACCGGTTGCAACCAGCGCAGGCTGCCGCCGTAGAACTTGCGATCGAATTGAACGACGCCGCCGCCCTGTTCGTTACCCGGCGTTCCTTTGGGAATCGCCAGATACTGAATCACACTCCGGGTGCCGGTATAGGCATTGACCTGCAGGGTCGCGTCGCCGATATAGCGCTCGTAGTTCATCCCCAATTGTTGATGGTCGATGCTTTTACGGGTGTTGTAGGTCAGGGCGTTTGGCGTTACCGAGCGCGGGTCGGCCTTGTAGGCGGCCCAGCTTTGGCCCAGCGGGTCTTGCGTGCCGTTCTGCTCAAGGCTGCTGTAGATCAGCGCCAGCTTGCTGTCTTCATCGGGCTTGAGGTTGAGCTTGGCAAACGTCTGGTCGCGGCGAGCGGCACTGTGGTCGCGGTAGCCGTCGGTGTCCATGCGCGAGGCGTCAAGCACAAAGCCCACGTCATCCGTGGCGCCCTCGGCGGTGAGGTGGTTCTTGTTCATGCCGTCGCTGCCGATCAGGGTTTCAGCGCCAATGCGCGGCGGACCTTCGCCGTCGCGGGAGAACATCTGGATCACGCCACCGGCGTTGCTGCCGTACAGGGTGGCTGCCGGGCCGCGCAGTACTTCAATGCGCTCGGCGGTGTCGAGGTTGAAGGTCGCCGCCTGCCCCTGGCCGTCCGGGGTGCTGGCTGGAATGCCATCGGCAATCAACTTGATGCCACGTACACCAAACGCCGAGCGGGCGCCAAAGCCACGGGACGAGATCTGCAGATCCTGGGCGTAGTTCTGACGGTTTTGCACCACCAGCCCTGGCACGCGGGACAGCACCTCGGAGGCATTGATGCCTAGCTGGCCATCCTTGATTTGCTCCTGGTTAATGCTGTCGACCGAGTACGGCAGGTCGAAACTCGGGCTGGTGCTGCGCGAGCCGGTGATGACGCTGGGGTCCAGTTCAAGGGGAGCTGCGCTGAGGATGGGTGTCAGGCAGAGGCCAGGCAGTAACAGGGCAACGTGAGCAGGTACGAAATATTTCATGGGCAAATCGGGGTTCCGTGTGACGCGACCCGTCCAGGGCAACGGGATGATGCTAGCAGAGGGCGCGCAGTTTAGCGGCTGAGGGCGGGATATCCAGTAAAACCGGGCAACGAGGGCGATATAGGGCGCCCTCGTGCGCAGGTGACGGGTTACTGCATCTGCGTCATGTTCATGTCCTGCAAGTCATGTATCAGATCTTGCAGGCGGTCGTAGCGTTTCTGGTGGACGGGTATCCAGTTGGGCCGCTCGATATAAAACTGGCCGCCAGGATCTGTCTGCACCGGGGTGTGCACCATTTCGTGGTTGCTCGCTCGATGGATCAGGTGTGCGCCGTCCGGCGTGGCGCTTTCAAACCTGAACATGCCGGGTGCGATGAGCCGTTCATTGTTCTGGGCCGGGGACAGCGCGGGTATTTGCGGTTTGGTGCCGGCAATATCCATTTGCAGCCAGTAATCGTTCTTCAAGAAGGTGAAGTCGCGGTGTGTGTGATCTGTAGGCACGACTTCGCCTATGTTCAGGCGAACCCCACGGCTGGAGCCGGGGAACGTGTCTGAAATCCGTACGCCAATCGCGCCCTCAAGCTCCGCCAGGCCGGGCACACCCTGATAGGTGTTGGCGTGGGTATTGCCGGTGAGGGCAATCCATTTTCTGGTACCGGTTTTGACCTGATGTGCGCGGATTACCTGTGACGCAAAGTAGCTGAACATTTCATAGCGAATAAGCTCGGCAGGACTGCCGGCCATGCCACTGGCTTCAGGGTGCAGGCCCCTGTGGTTGTAACTGGCCGCGCAATCAGTGGCGATGACTTCGATGCCATGTCGCCTGGCCTCGCGCACCAGCTTGCTGTACGTGTGGGGGCTTGCGGGATTGATCCCGTGACCCGCGTCCTGGGCTTTGAGGAACTCATCCAGGACAATCGGCATTTTTCCGGTTTTAAAGAAATCGTCGAGAAAGGTCTGATGAAAATCAGTTTGCAGGTGTTCCAGGTAAAGCACTTTCACATCAAGCTCAGCGAGCTTGCTCATTTGGGTGGTGAGCAGTTTTTTGCCTGACTGATTGGAATGGACTTCGCCGATTACGACGCCGTCGGTGTATTCATAAAGGTGTTTGAACAAGTCCTGCGGGCTTGTGGCCGCTGGAACGATGGGGCGAGTGACGCGGGGTTTTGCGGGCTTTGTGGCCAGGAAAGCCCGTGCGTCAGCCAGTAATCGCAGCCTGAAATTCGAAAAAAACTGGCTGGTGCGGGTGATCTCTGCATTGGGTGAAATCCAGTTGGCATCCAGTAAACCTTTGTGGTTCCTGACCAGATCCTGAACCCTGCCTTTGTACTCCGATGGCAAATCATAGGGGCTGTGGATAACGTCAGGCACGGCTTCAGGTAGACGGGCGCCATCACCCAGCAAGGGACTCCAGCGTTTGGTGTTGTCGGCCAGGCGGTGTTTGATTTCCCAATAACCGGCCGTACGGCGCAGCTTGTAACTGCCGCTGACGCCACTGCTTGAGCCTGCGGGCAGTTGCAAATACCAGTGACGGCCGAGCCAGCCGCTGTACACCTCAAACACCACGCCGTCTTGCTGGATATACCGGTTGTGGCTGACGCGGTAGACGCCCTGGGCGTCAGGGGTGAGGCTGTCGAGATTGACGCTGCTGATACGGGCGCTTTCGATGACGCGCTCAATCCCGGTTTTGAGCAACGGCGTGGTCGGGTCCACATCCCATATGCCAGCCGATACCTCGCGAACCGGGAGGCGGCTGCGCGCATCCGGTTTGCGCTCATCCATTACGCGCCAGCGCTCATCCAGGGTGTCGTACCGGCAGGGGTAAAGTCTGCCCTGCCGGTCTTTGAGGTAATGGTGAGTTGAGCCTGCGCCCGTTGTGCTGAACTCATAGATTCCAGAACCGTATTCGTCACCTCTGCGCAGCGTGAGCCCCGCTGCTGCGTGACGGCTCGCCGCGCCGGGACTCAGCGTTGGTGCGGGCTGTCTGGCACGTTGGCGGATGGATCTGCCAAACACCGCAGAGCCGGCAAAGTCCGAGGCGCCGTCAGTCAGGTGGGTGATGGACTCCATGAAGTGCAACAGGGCTTCGTGCCCTTCATCGCGTTGCAAGGCATCGACGCCCTGATAAATCTGGTAGATGAACCGTGCCAATGCAATGGGCAGCAGCACCTTGGTCGGCAGCACGAAGGACACCACATCAATCACGGTCAAGGCCGTTTCCCTGGCGGTATTGAGGTTGCTTTCCCAAGTGGAAGTCGATTGATCGTCGGCCTCGTGAATGGCATGCAAGGCTTCGGTGTCGTAGGACGCCTCCAGCAGGTGATGGCTGATCGGTTGCAGTTGAACGTTGCTCTGGCTGAGTCCCGCTTCGATCAGTGGCTTGATGTACGGTTTTTGCGCGGTGGTCACGCGGCGCATGACGTAGGTGCGTAAATGTGCACGGGACAGGACTCGACCCAGCTCATTGCGCGAAGGCACAGTGGCAAACCAGCGCTGGTCAGGGGCGTCTGGCAAGTAGCACACGAGGTTGGTCGAACCGGTGGAGGTGAACACCAGCGCGCCCGGCAGTGGCTTGTAGCGCAGCATCAACAGGTGGGCTTTGATCTGCGCGCCGTTGACCAGCGGGCGGCTGCTTTCAACGGGGTAATCCAGTGCCACCTGAACCCATGCCGCCTGCTCGGCACCCAGGGTGCCCGCCATGCTGGCTTCCAACAGGTCCAGGTTCAGCTGTGCGGCGCGCAGGGCAACGTAATGTTCCTTGCGCCAGCGTGCCTGGGCGGAGTTGACCAGCAGATGGTTGAGTCTGGCTTTGTAGCTCTGGCCAATATCGAGCTGGCGTACCAGGGTCTTGAGGTAGCTGCTGGTGAGAATGGGGTGGGGGGTGCCGTGGGCATCCTTGACCTGAGCCGTCAGGGCAAATGTCACATCCCATATGCCCACATTGGACAGCGCCAACTCACTCAGGCTGCGTCGGGTGGTCTTATAGGTGATCGTAGGTCCGGTTCGGTCCACGCTGGCGCCAGCGGCAAATCCGGAGCCGGTGATCGGGTTAATCACCGCGCCGGTTTGCAGCGCTTCGGTAGTCGAGATGAAGACGGTGTCGGGGTCTATATCAATGCCGTGATCGGCTTTGATCTGTTGCTTGAGCCGGGCTCTGGCGTAACCAAGCAGGGTGTTGATTTGCCCGATTTCTGCCAGGGGCTCGGTGTCGGGAGCCTCTGAAGCCGCGCGTTCATGGTTGAGGCGCTCAACCGCCAGGCGCCATTTTGTCTTGTTGGCCTCGGACGCTGTTTTGAGCCACTCGGGCAGCTGAATCTCCAGCAGCCGGGTATAGCGGGCACGCAACAGGCTGGCGGGCTTGATGGGCAGGCTTGAATTCAGGGACTGATCGACCATCTCGACCAGTTGCTCAAGCGTGGCGCCTGGCTGATCAGTGCGCATGGATGCCCAGGCATGGCGCATGTCGCGCTTCTGTTTTTCGATCAGTTGCTCGCTGTAAAACGTCTTTACTTGCTGCTCCGGCACCGGGCTGTAGTTCACCTGCTCAAAGGCCTGTGCGCCGATACGTTCTTCTGCCAGCACGCAATCGAGTAACGCCTCCCGCTGGCGCCGGTCCTTGAGTCGCGCGCTCAACTCTTGGGTCAGCGCTGCCAGTGAGGTGAAGGCTTCGAGCCCGGTGTTGGGGGTGTAGAGCACCACTGTGCGCGGGGTTTGGTCTTGCACGATGCGCGTGTCCAGAGGGTCGGCAGAAGCCCGCGGCAAATCTTTGGTGGTGATCACCAACACGCCGTGCAGCAGCGAGGCGGGCTGAGGGGGCCGGCCATGCAAGGTCAGCGTGTAAAACCCGTAGGCGCTTGGCGTTGATGGCTGTGCAGACAGGGGGAACACCTGATCGATAGCGTTCATGGCTTGCGGGCTGAGGGTTCTGTCCCCATGGCGCAGGGTTGCTTCAGACAGGATCAGGTTCTGGGTAAAGCGTGACAGCCAGCTTTTCGGGGTGAGGGAGTCGAGGTCCTCATGGGGTGTTTGCCAGTAGTCACGGTGAGCATCCCTCACACACAGCTCAAGGCTGTGGGTGGTGAAGTCGAGGTATTTTTCGAGTTGTGGCACGGTAATCTCTGCGACCAGATCTTGCTCGGCCAGGGTGTAGGCATGGTTGTAAACACGGGCTGTATTTTGCACAAAGGTCGGCACCTGCCCGGTGAGGTGGCACTGCTCGATCAGCATGCTCAGGGTTTGGCTGTCGATAACGGGTGACTGGCACGGCTCGGCTGCCCGCTCGTAATTGAGGTAGAGGTAGTCGGTGCAGGCCTCTACGGGCAGTTGTGGGAAAAACACCCGTAGTCGGTGGTCCAGCGACAGAGCGAGATCCGGGAAAGTGTCAGAAAATTTTGTCCATTCGGCTTCGCAGCCTTTGAAGTGTTCCAGATGGGTGGGCATGCTGATTTCCTGTTGAGTGAAGCGTGCGGGTCGCACGCGACGGTGTGATCACAGGAAATCCCAACGGCGGGTGGGGGTGGGCTTACATATGTCTGGAGTGCCGTGTCTTTTACGAGCAGACCTGGCGCGGCTGGGCGTGGCAAATCGCGCTGGGTCATTTGCGGTGTCTTTACGCTATAATCCCGCTCTTTAGCTGTTTCTCGCCTGGCGAGGGGCACATTATTTGTTCAGGCGCCCGCCGCCTGCCTGCATTCCAAAGAGGCTAATCCAGTGGCATTGACGATTCTTGGCCTGTCCGGCGCCCTCAGCCATGATCCCTCCGCAGCCCTCTATATCGACGGCAAGCTGGTAGCGGCGGCTGAAGAAGAACGCTTCGTGCGTGATAAGCATGCAAAGAACCGCATGCCCTACGAATCCGCAAAATTTTGCCTTGAGCAGGCGGGTATCAAACCTTCCGACGTTGATGTGGTAGCGATCCCGTTCGCCCCGATCAGCTTGTTCGGCAAGGCGCGCTGGCACTACGCCAAGCGCTATTGGTACGCCCCGGACCGCGCCCTTGACGCGATCCTGATGGGCAACCGTCGCTACAAGCGCTATCGCAACAAGATCGTGTTCTGCCTTGAGCAACTGGGTTTTGACCCGAAGAAAATCAAGATTGAACCGGTTGAGCATCACCTGGCCCACGCTTCCAGCGCTTACCACTGCTCGGGTTTCAAAGAAAAAACCGCGATCCTGGGTATCGACGGTAAGGGTGAGTACGCCACGACGTTCTTCGGCTACGGCGAAAACGGCAAGATCACCAAGATCAAGGAATTCTTCGATCCTGACTCCCTGGGCGGCCTGTACGGCGCGATCACCGAGTTCCTCGGTTTCGAGATGCTGGACGGTGAATTCAAGGTCATGGGCATGGCGCCGTACGGCGACGCCAGCAAATACGATTTCTCGCGTCTGGCCTCGTTTGAAAACGGCGAGCTGGTGATCAACACCGAATACGCCAACGTGATCGGCCTGCGTCGCTACAAAGAAAAAGGCAAGGGGTTCTACTTCTCGCCAAAACTGATCGAGTGGCTGGGGCCAAAGCGCGAAGGCGATATCGCCGACGAGCCGTACATCCACTACGCGGCCAGCATGCAGGCGCTGTTTGAAAAACTGTCGCTGCAAATGATCGACCACTACCTGGGTGACATCCTCAAGGAGACCGGCAAGATGGCCTTTGCGGGCGGCTGCGCGTTGAACGTGAAGCTGAACCAGAAGATCATTGCCCGTCCTGAAGTCAAGGAGCTGTTCGTGCAGCCTGCGTCCGGCGATGCCGGTACGGCGGTGGGTGCGGCAGCCTACGTGTCCCATGCTCGCGGCGTGCCGGTCGAGAAGATGGAACACGTCTACCTCGGCCCTGCGTACAGCAACGAAGATGTGATCGCGGCCTGTGCCCGTCACCCTGGCAAGCCTGCGTATCGCAAGATCGAAGGCACCCCGGAGAAGATCGCCAAGATCATGGTCGACGGCAACCCGGTGGCCTGGTTCCAGGGCCGCATGGAGTTCGGTCCGCGTGCATTGGGCGGCCGTTCGATCATCGGTTGCCCGAGCAGCGAAGGCGTGGCTGACCGTATCAACGAACAGATCAAGTTCCGCGAGCGCTGGAGGCCTTTCTGCCCGTCGATGCTCGACACCGTTGGTCCGCAGATGATCAAGGTCGATCATCCGGCACCGTTCATGACCTTCACCTTTGAAGTGTCGGACGAGTGGAAAACCCGCGTGCCAGAGGTTGTCCATGAAGATGGCACCTCCCGTGCCCAGGTGCTCAAGCGCGAATACAACCCGCGTTACTACGACATGATGAAGGCGCTCGAAGTGCTGACCGGTAACGGTGTGTCGCTGAACACGTCGCTCAACCGTCGTGGCGAGCCGATGGTCTGCTCGCCGACGGACGCGCTGAACATGTTCTTCGGTTCCGATCTGCAGTACCTGATCATGGAAGATATTTTGGTAGTTAAAGACGGCGCCGAGACTTATGAATCGCTCGACTGAGCGTCATGTGCTGCAGTTCTGCCACGGCTATGACGGGCCGTTTCTGGACTGCGCACGCCAGTACGCCAGCCTGTTTTCCGGCACCGGGTACAAGGTCACCACGGTCTTTCTGACCGGGGCGGCCGACCCTGAAGTGGCTGCAGGCTGTGGCTCTGATGAAGTGCTGTTCATGGAGTTCAGCTCCAGGGCCATCCGTGGCCTGAAGCTGGGCGCCATCGCCAGGCTGCGCAAGATCGCAGCTTCGCGCCCTTTCAGTTTTTGCATTGCCCACCGCTTCAAGCCGATTTACATCGCCTTGTTGGCCACCGGTTTGCCGGTGATCGGTGTGCATCATGCCTTTGGCGACTATAAGCGGCGCAGCCGAAAACTGTTCGCCCACCTGTTTCGCAAGCGCCTTAGCCTGCTCGGTGTTTCGGACGCGGTGCGCGACGACATGCGCCAGTGTCTGCCCAATTGGCCGACCGGTCGAATCAACACGCTTTATAACCGCATCGATATCGATACCGTTCAAGCCGATCAATTGTCAGGCACTCCGGCGCGTGAAGCTCTGGGGTTGTCGGTCGATGGTTTTATTGTCGGCAACGTCGGTCGCCTGCATCCGGACAAGGACCAGGCCACGCTGATTCGCGGTTTTGCCACGGCGTTGCCCAATCTGCCTGCTGACAGTCAGTTGGTGATCATGGGCAAGGGCCGTCTGGAGCAGGATCTCAAAGAGCTGGCCAATGAACTCGGGGTCGGCGAGCAGGTGCTGTTTTTGGGTCAGGTGCCCGATGCACGGCGCTATTTCCGGGCGTTTGATGTGTTTGCGCTGAGCTCCGATCACGAACCGTTCGGCATGGTGCTGCTTGAGGCCATGGCCGCAGGCGTGCCGTTGCTGGCCACCGCGTGTGGCGGTGCTAAAGAAGTGGTCGAGGGTGTGGGCATTCTGTTTCCACTGGGCGATGCCGAACATCTGGCCCAGGGCCTGCAGCACTTGGCGCGACTCGATGACGAGCAACGCCTGGCCTGTGCCGAGCTGATGCTGGAACGCTTGCATGAGCGCTTCAGCGATGAAGCCGTGCGCGATACCTTCTGGCGCCTGGCGCAAGTCACCGACCTGACTGCGGAGTCCTGATGCTCAATCGATTTCAAGGCTGGCGCGAGCGCGGCTGGAGCGTTGTGGATGCTGACACCTATGCCGGTGCCTGGCAGCGTTTTGGCGGCAGCGTGGCGACCCATCCGCTGGTGGTTGAGCGCCTGGCGCAGTTGGCGGGTATCCCGGTGCGGTATCTGGCCTGGGAGCAAGGCGGCGAACTGCAGGCGGCGATTCCGACCTGGGGGCGCGACCTGGCCTTGTCCAAGGATGTGCTCAAGCGTCACGGTAAAAAAGGCCTGTTCGATCTGGGCAATGCCGAACTGATCCTGCCCGCCGCTGCGGATGCTCAAGCGCCGTTGCGTCACCGTGGGCGTTATTTGTCACAGCTCAATGAAGGCCGCTTCAGCACCTTGAAGCCTCAGGCCGAGCAGTTGGCGATGGCCCGCACGCCCGAAGAATTGTCGAAAAAGTTTCGCTACAACCAGCGCCGCGAATTGCGTTTGCTGGAGGAGGCCGGCGGCGTTGTGCGCCCGGTTTCGGAGTTTTCCAGCGTTGAGCTGGCGAGCATCTATTGCGATTTGTTCCTGCGGCGCTGGGGTTTTGTCGCCACCGGTGCCGAACGCATGGCCGAAGTGATCGAGCTGTTGCGTGAACTGTTGATCGGTTCGGTGATTTTCCTCAATGATGCGCCGATTGCGATTCAGCTGGTGTACCGAGCCGAATCCCCGGAGTGGATCAGCGTGGAGTACGTCAATGGTGGCGTCGATCCTCAGACCCGCGAATTCAGCCCTGGCAGCGTGTTGAGCTTTATCAATACCCAGTCAGCCTGGGAGCAGGCCCGCAGCGTCGACAAACCTTTGCGCTTTTCGTTTGGCCGGGCTGACCGTGAGTACAAAGAGCGTTGGTGTAACCCGGTGCCCGTGTTCAAGGTCTGAAACATACGCATACAAACCTTGTGGTAGCGGGCTTGCCCGCGATGGTATCACTGCGTTTTTTTGACATGCCGTAGTGCCTGCATCGCGAGCAGGCTCGCTCCCGCGGGAGTTCAATCACAAGAGCCAAGTCATGAGCCAGCCCATGAGTCGCAAACAACAGCTCCTCAAGCGCCACCGGCGCAACAAGCGCATTAGCCTGCTGATAGGCCTGCTGGTGCTGATTGCCAGCGGTGTGCTGTTGGCCTGGTGGCTGGTCCCGGTGTTGGCGGTGCTGGGCTGGGTAGCCCACGAAGCCTGGTTTGCCGATCACTTGTTCTATTCGGCCCAGGACGATTACCGGTACAACTTTGCTGCCGACGCTGAGCAACCGGCGGTACGCCTTGAGGGCGACAAGCTGAGGGTTGATCAGCCGCTGATACTGGATGGCGATGAAACCCTGATTCTGGCGATCACGATCAAAAGTGGCTGGCTGGGGCGGTTTTTTGATCCGTATGTACAACTGTCGGGCAGCGACTCTGCGGACAGGCAAACTTTCGAGCGTGGGGTCAATGGCCTGCGCTATCTGAATATCAGCGGTTGCGGCTCGGCCCTGGTCGATGGCGCACTGCATGTGCGCGGTCGTTTTTGCCGCGTCATGGGTCAGCCGCAGCTGTGGGTTTTTCGCCAGCCCGATTACCGCGATCAGCGTGTGATGGTGATCGCTCCCCATGCCGATGACGCCGAGCTTGCGGCTTTCGGGCTATACAGTCAGGCCAGGGAAGCCTGGATTGTGACCCTGACCGCCGGTGAAATCGAAGCCGGGCATTATCAGCAGATGGGGCTGGAACGCGCCGACGCAGCCCGACTCAAAGGCCGCTTGCGCGCCTGGGACAGCATGGTCGTGCCGCGTTGGGCCGGTGTGCCTGAAGACCGTTGCGCGCAGTTGGGGTATTTTTGCCTGCAATTGCCCGCCATGCAGGCGGCCCCTGATCAACCCGTGGCTTCGCGAGAGGCTGACTTGAGCGACATTCGCGTGTTCCGCCAATTCAACCCGTTCCCGCTGCCCGGTGATCTGGACGGCGCCCCGACCTGGCATAACCTGCTGGCTGACTTGCGGGCGTTGATCCTTCGCGCTCGCCCTGAAGTGATCGTGCTGCCGCACCCGGCAATCGACCCTCATCCTGATCATATCTGTGCCCACGCTGCCGTGATTGAAGCCCTTGAGGGTCTTGAATGGCAGCCGTCCACCGTGCTCGGCTACGCCAACCACCTGCATGACAACGATCGTTGGCCGATGGGCAACAGCGGTGATGGCATTGCCTTGCCGCCGGTGTTCGATGCCTCGCTCAGCCTGCGACCGTGCAGCCTGGCGCTGACCCTTGAACAGCAGCGTGACAAGGCGATGGCGCTGGGCATGATGCATGACCTGCAACCCCGGGCCGCGCTCAAGCGCAGGGTGCGGCGGTCGATACAGCAGCTCTTGGCAGGTAGAAAGCCATCGCCTTATGGCGAAAATGAATTCTTCCGTAAAGCGGTTCGGCGTCACGAACTGTTTTGGATAGTGAAAGAACATGATGCAACCGGGTTTCATCAGGGAGACTTATGAAGCGTTCCAAGGTTTTGCAATTGCAGCCCGATTACAACGTCAAATCCCATGACTTTGCCGATCTCGCCGAGCAGATCGTGCGCGCGCTCCCCCGAGAGCGCTACGAAATCACGGCGGCCTTTTTGCGTGGGCGTCCGGGTCCGGGCGAGCCGGTGAGCAAGGCGGATCACTCGGTGTATTTCGAGTTCAGCGACAAGTCGCTCAAGGGCATGCGCCTGCGCGCCATGTGGGCGTTGTACAAGTTCTGCCGTAAAGAACAGTTTGATGTGGTGATCTGCAACCGCTTCAAGCCCGTGAACATGATGCTGCAGCTCAACCGCTGGCTGAAAATTCCGCTGTGTGTGGGCATTTCCCACGGATTTGGTGAATACGACCGCTTCTATCGTCGCAGCCAGGCCAAGCGCCTGATCGACAAGGCATGGCGTTTTGTAGGCGTGTCACCTGCGGTCAAACAGTACCTGCTCGACTGCAAGTGCGGTTTCACCGAGCAAAATACTTACGCGATTACCAATGCCATCGACATCGAGCAAGCCGAAGCCTTGCAACTGCCACGCCAGCAGGCACGTGAACAGCTCGGCCTGGATCAGGATGCACGGATGATTGGTGCTCTGGGACGTTTGGTACCGATCAAGGGCCATCGTTTCTTGCTGCAAGCCTTCGCCACGTTGAAAGACAAATACCCGACAGCGCAGCTGGCAATCATTGGCGCCGGGCGTGAAGAGTCGCGCCTGCGCGAACAGATCGAGCAGTTGGGCCTCACTGGCCGTGCGCACCTGCTGGGTTTCCAGGAGAATGCACTGCAGTACGTGCGCGCCTTCGATATCTGGACCATGCCTTCGCTGGCAGAAGGCCTGGGGTTGGCGCTGCTTGAAGGCATGAGCGGGCATTTGCCTGTGATCGCAACCAATGTGCCGGCCATGTTGCCGCTGATTGAAGGCGCTGGCGGCCTGGCCGTGAAGCCCAGTGATGTGGCGACACTCACCGCCGCGCTGGATGAGTACCTGGCCTTGTCGGATCAGGCGCTGAAGGCCAAGGGTGAACAGGCGTATCGCTACTTGCAGGAGCACCACGACATTGAAGTGTTCCGTCAGCAGTATCTGGATTTGATCGACTCTGGCTTGAGCCAGGCACGCAAGGAACACCCATGACAGATTCGCAACCCTTGGTAACGGTGATCATCGCCTCCTATAACCACGGGCCTTATATCGAGCAGAGCATTCAGAGTGTTCTGGATCAGACCTATCCCAATATTGAGTTGCTGGTGGTTGATGACGGTTCGCCCGATGACAGCGTCGAGCGCATTGAGCGCTTGCAGGCGGTGCATGGTTTCGACTTTCGGGTACAGCAGAATCAGGGCCTGACCAACACCCTGAATGGCGCGATTGCCCGTGCCAAGGGCAGCCTGATTGTGCCGTTCGGCTCCGATGACATCATGATGCCGGACCGCATTGCGGTGCAGGTCGCGTACATGGATGGCAAGCCCGAAGTGGGTATTTGCGCGGGTAATATCGAGTTGATCGATGCCGACGGCAACCTGTTCCCGGAGAAGCGCCAGCGCCGTGACGTGCCGTTCAGGCGTCTGGATTTCGATGACATGTTCCTTGAGCGCAAGCCTTATCCGCCAGCGCCAACCCTGATGATCCGCCGCGAAGCGCTGGACAAGGTGGGGGGCTTTGATCCGGCCATTCGCCTTGAAGATCTGTACATCGAGCTGAAAATTACCCACGCCGGGTACTTTATCGACGGCCTGAACGTGGTGATGGCGCGCTATCGCAAGCACGCCACCAACTCGTACAAGAACCATCGCTTCATGATCGACAGTATTTTGCGCATCTATGCGCTCTTCAGTGACCATCCGTTGTATGACGAGGTGCGTTACAAGTTTCTCAACTCCATGTTCCTGAAAACGGCCAACCGCAATCGTGCCCTGGCCCGTGAGTTGTTGGCACAGATTCCGTTCAGGCACTGGACGGGTAAAACCTGGCGTGGCTTGGGGCGGTTGTATTTTTCACCGCTGGAAAAAGACTGAGACGGGGAGTGCACCATGGGCTGGATTGAACGTTTTCGGGAGAAGCGCGCCAAGCGTGCAATCCGTAAATTACCGAAAATCGAGCGGGGCGTTGCCCGTTTCAAACAGTGCTATCCCGACTACGAAATGGGTCGTGGCAGCTATGGTCTGCCCTTGGTGCATGACTGGAAAGAAGGCGCGACCCTGCGCATCGGGGCTTTTTGCTCGATTGCCGAAGGGGTGAATATATTTTTGGGCGGGCACCATCGCGCCGACTGGGTAACAACGTATCCCTTTCCGGCGATGCTCAAGGCGGCGCAGCACATTACCGATTACAACGGCACCCGTGGCGATGTGGTGGTGGGCAGTGATGTGTGGCTGTGCTCCAACAGCACCGTGCTGTCGGGTGTCAGCATTGGCCACGGCGCCATTGTGGCGGCCGGTGCGTTGGTGACGCGTGATGTTGAACCGTATGCAGTCGTGGGTGGCAACCCGGCGAAGTTCCTGCGCTGGAGGTTCCCTGAGGAGCAGCGCCTGGCCTTGTTGCAAACTGCCTGGTGGGAATGGCCGGATGCCGATATCGAGCAAGCGGTCGGCCAGTTGTGCAGTGACAATATTGAAGGCTTCTTGACCTTGGCCCGTCAGCGTCAGGCCTGAGCACGATCAGCAGACAACGGCTGATCGTGGCCGTGGTCGGGAGCGCCCGAGGGCGCTCCGCTGATGTGTCAGGTTGCAGCGTGTGCCGTGCCCAGCTGTTTGATTTGCTGGCTCAGGCTGTTGACGGCCACCGGGTCGGCCAGGCTGGCGTAGCCGTCGAGTAGCGCCTGCAGTTGTTCTTCGAACAACCAGCGGCGATCTTCGGGGTAACGCTGCATGTGGCGCAGGTTGCGCTGGCGCAAGGCGATCCTGAGCGCTGAAGGGTAGAGGTGCATGTCGGCGATATCGATCAGGGCGAATTCGCCATCGTCCATCAGCAGCACATTGCCCAGATGTAGCGAGCGGAAGTAAATGCCCTTGTCGTGCAGTACCGCCAGGAACTTGCCGAATCGCTCCACCAGTGCCTGGCGAACCGCGGGCGACCCCATCGATTGCATGACCTGACGCAGGGTTTGGCCCGGCAGCGGCTGATACAGCACAGCCGTACTGCCATCCTTCAGTTGATACAGGTCCAGGATTTTCGGTGCGGCAATCCCCATGCCCTGCAAGCGCTCGCTGTTGACGGCAAAACGTTCGGAGTACGGGTTGAAACTGCCGGATGTATAGCAGCGACGCCCGCGGAACAGCTTGAGGAAGTTGCCGTTTTCCAGGCGCAGGACTTTGGGGCCCAGACCATCTTCTTCAATCACCTGCGCATGGGTCTGAAGGGTGTCGAACGCCGCCTGGGAAAGGTTGCGCACAGGTCGGTCGCGCAAAGTCTTGAGGCGCTGGTTGATGCTCAGAGCAGCAATCAGGGCCAGGGGAATCCACAGCAGGTACCAGTGTTCTTTCGGCCTTGGCAGTATGCCGCCGCCTTCGGTCAGGCCGGCACCAATGCCGTACACCAGCCAGGCAGACGCCAGGATGAACAGCGGTTGCACGCGATGGCGCCAGCTGCTGTAAAGCCCCCAGACCTGCATGAACAGCCAGGGCGTGAAGCCCAGAATACCGGTGTAATACAGCACGCCGAGGGCGAAGTTGTGTGGTTCGCTCAGCAAGAAGCCCGCACCCGGGTCCAGGCTCAGGGTCGACTCGTAGCCATGCCCGATCCATGGCATCAGCTTGATTTGCTCCAGTACCAGTTGCCACAGCTCAAAACGGAATGAGCTGCCGCGGCTCATGATCATTTCGGAGAACAGCGCCATCACCACGATACCGCCCACAACCAGCATGCTCATCAGCGCCAGTGAGCGACGGTTCCAGCAGATAAAGCTCAGCCACACCATGGCCATTACGACTGCCACCAGAGGGGTTCTGGAGCCGGTGGCCAGCAGTGCTGCGAACATGATGGTAAAGGCTGGGATCGCGATAAACAGGATCTGCGGCCGTTTGCAGGTCATGCCCAGGGTGAGCCAGTAAATGCAAAAGAAGCCGAACGCGTGAGAGCTCAGCAGCGGGTTGTCGAAGGCGCCCGCACCGATCATCCGGTATTCCGGGACGACAAGGCTGATGGGAATGAACATGTACAGGTTATAGACAGTCGCGACCAAGGCAATCACAGCAGCGGCGAAGAACACCGGTTGCAGGCTTTCACTGCGGTATCGGGTCAGCAGCGCGCAGCCCCAGAACAGCATCAGCAGGTGCAAGGCCGGCTTGAGCGAACCCACGAAGTCTTCTTCGCCGTTGGTCCACATCAGGCTGGCCATCGCCCAGGCGGCAAACAACATGAAGCCGAGGACTATCGGGTCACGCAGAATCTCTTTCAGCTCTTTGGGCCGCAAGATGATCGCGATAAGGGTCGGAATACTGAACAGGCCGTAATACAACTTGTGATGAAGACTGCGTCCTGGCAGAAAATAAAGGTCGGATAGAAGCAATAAAAGACCGGCAGGTAGTAGCCACAGGCAGATGAAATCAAACACCCGCTGCTTTGAATAATTTAAGTAACTGAATTGCATGCTGAAAGGTTCATTCCAGGTTTTGGACGGCCATACTAGCGTACTGGCCCTGAAGTGTCGTTTTTACTGCCCTGGGAGGCTGGGGTTCAAGCGGCAGTCAGTACACCAGAGAAGCTGTGATAAAGTCAGCATCCTTTTTGACTAACCGCCGCGTGATATGACCGAATCCAGCCCCAGCACAAGCGAATCGAGCTTGAAGATATATCTGCGCCTGCTCAGCTATGTCCGGCCTTATGTCGGCCTTTTCCTGCTGAGTATCCTCGGGTTTCTTATTTTCGCTTCGACCCAGCCAATGCTTGGTTACATCCTCAAGTATTTCGTCGATGGCCTGTCCAATCCGGATGCAGTGCTGTTCCCCACTGTTCCCTATTTGCGTGATCTGCGCCTGTTGCAGGTCGTGCCGATACTGATCGTATTGATCGCCGCCTGGCAGGGCCTGGGTTCCTTCCTGGGTAACTACTTCCTGGCCAAGGTGTCTCTGGGCCTGGTGCATGACTTGCGGGTTCAGCTGTTCAATAACCTGCTGGTACTGCCCAATCGCTACTTTGACAAGCACAACTCGGGCCACCTGATCTCCCGTATCACCTTCAACGTGACCATGGTCACCGGCGCTGCCACCGATGCGATCAAGGTCGTCATCCGTGAAGGCATGACCGTTGTGTTCCTGTTTGGCTCGTTGCTGTGGATGAACTGGCGCCTGACGCTGGTGATGGTTGCGATCCTGCCGCTGATTGCCGTCATGGTGAGCACGGCCAGCAAAAAATTCCGCAAGCAAAGCAAGAAGATCCAGGTAGCGATGGGTGACGTGACGCACGTCGCCTCGGAAACTATTCAGGGTTATCGCGTTGTACGCAGTTTTGGCGGTGAAGCCTACGAGCAGAAGCGCTTTCTGGAAGCCAGTCAGAGCAACACTGACAAGCAACTGCGCATGACCCGTACCGGGGCGATTTACACCCCGATGCTGCAACTGGTCATCTACGTGGCCATGGGCGTCCTGATGTTCCTGGTGCTTTACCTGCGCGGCGACTCTTCGGCGGGCGACATGATTGCCTACATCACCCTGGCCGGTTTGTTGCCCAAGCCGATTCGCCAGCTGTCTGAAGTCAGCTCGACGATCCAGAAGGGTGTGGCCGGTGCTGAAAGTATCTTTGAGCAACTGGACGAGCAGCCTGAAGTCGACACCGGCACTGTTGAGCGCGACCACGTCAGCGGTCGCCTTGAAGTGCGTAACCTGAACTTCACCTACCCGGACACCGATCGTCAGGTGCTCAAGGACGTGACCTTCACGGCCGAACCAGGGCAGATGGTGGCGCTTGTGGGGCGTTCCGGTAGCGGCAAGTCGACACTGGCGAACCTGATTCCGCGTTTCTATCACCACACGTCGGGCGAAATTCTGCTCGATGGTGTTGATATCGAGGACTACCGCCTGCTTAACCTGCGCCGTCACATTGCCCAGGTGACTCAGCATGTGACCCTGTTCAGCGACACCGTGGCCAACAACATTGCCTATGGCGATTTGGCGGGTGCACCCCGTGCCGATATCGAAAAAGCGGCGCGTGATGCCTACGCGATGGACTTTATCGAGCAATTGCCACAAGGCCTGGACACTCAGGTCGGCGAGAACGGCGTGCTGCTTTCCGGCGGTCAGCGCCAGCGTCTGGCCATTGCCCGGGCGTTGCTCAAGAATGCGCCATTGTTGATTCTGGATGAAGCCACCTCGGCGCTGGATACCGAGTCTGAGCGCCATATCCAGGCAGCACTCGACCACGTGATGAAAGGTCGTACCACGCTGGTGATCGCTCACCGCCTGACGACCATCGAGAAAGCCGATCTGATCCTGGTCATGGATCAGGGTCAAATTGTCGAGCGCGGCACCCATGCCGAGCTGATGGCGCAAAACGGCTACTACGCGCGCCTTCACTCGATGGGCCTTGATGCGCCTCAAACCTCGGGCGATATCGCCTAGCAGGGTGTCGCCGCTGCCGGAGCCTTCGGTAGCGGCGACACAACGCGTTCGCTATGCCTGATTCTCATTCGCTGCGATTAATACCGTGAACGGACCTGCGTTCACCCTGTGTTAATATCGCGCCCCTGTTCATTTTGTATGTGGGATCTCCATGAAGTTGTCCATGCCGCGATTCGATCAAGCCCCTGTCTTGGTGGTAGGCGATGTCATGCTCGACCGTTATTGGCATGGCGGGACCTCACGGATTTCGCCTGAGGCGCCGGTGCCGGTGGTCAAGGTCGAGCAAATCGAAGACCGCCCGGGCGGCGCTGCCAACGTTGCGCTCAACATTGCCGCACTGGGTGCGCCTGCCTCATTGGTCGGTGTGACCGGCGACGATGAAGCCGCCGACAGCCTGGCCAATCGGCTTGAAGGCGCCGGTGTTCGCGCATTGTTCCAGCGAATCGCGCACCAGCCGACCATCGTCAAGCTACGGGTCATGAGCCGTCACCAGCAACTGCTGCGTATCGACTTCGAAGAACCGTTCGCCACTGACGCCCTGGCGTTGGGCGCCGAAGTTGAAAACCTGCTTGAAGGCATCAAGGTGCTGGTGCTGTCCGACTACGGCAAAGGCGCCCTGAAAAACCATCAGGTGCTGATCCAGGCTGCGCGGGCCAAAGGTATTCCGGTTCTGGCTGACCCCAAGGGCAAGGACTTCTCTATCTACCGTGGTGCAAGCCTGATCACGCCCAATCTCAGCGAGTTCGAAGCCATCGTCGGTGGCTGCACCGATGAGGCTGACCTGGTGGCCAAAGGCGCCAGGCTGATGGCTGATCTGGACCTGGGGGCCTTGCTGGTGACCCGTGGCGAGCATGGCATGACCTTGTTGCGTCCGGGCTTTGCAGCCATGCACTTGCCCGCTCGGGCACGTGAAGTGTTTGACGTTACAGGTGCTGGCGATACCGTTATTTCGACCCTGGCCGCCGCCATTGCTGCCGGTGAAGAACTGCCCCACGCCGTGGCGCTGGCCAATCTGGCGGCCGGTATTGTTGTCGGCAAGCTGGGTACGGCAGCCATCAGTGCGCCGGAACTGCGCCGGGCGATTCAGCGCTCCGAAGGTTCTGAACGTGGTGTTCTGAGCCTCGATCAGCTGTTACAGGCCATCGAAGATGCACGGGCACATAACGAGAAAATCGTCTTCACCAATGGTTGCTTCGACATCCTCCATGCCGGTCATGTGACCTACCTGGAGCAAGCGCGGGCCCAGGGCGATCGCCTGATCGTTGCGGTCAACGATGACGCTTCAGTGAGTCGCCTCAAAGGCCCTGGTCGCCCGATCAACAGCGTTGACCGGCGTATGGCCGTATTGGCGGGTTTGGGCGCGGTGGACTGGGTGATCAGCTTCCCTGAAGCGACTCCAGAGAACCTGCTGGCCCAGGTCAAGCCGGATGTACTGGTCAAGGGCGGTGATTACGGGATCGATCAAGTGGTCGGTGCCGATATCGTGGCGGCTTATGGCGGTACGGTCAAAGTGCTGGGGCTGGTTGAAAACAGCTCGACCACGGCGATTGTCGAGAAGATTCGCGGTCAGTAACGATCAAGCGAATGCAATGTGGGAGCGGGCTTGCTCGCGATAAGATCGCCCCGGTTTTTCTGAAGACCGCGTCGACTGTATCGCGAGCAAGGCCGCTCCCACACGTGCATTGCTCCGGGTTTAAACCTTCTTCACGACCTTTCTGAATATCTGCCGCGCCCTGCCGGTCAGGCGCTTGAGCCTGGACTCCGGTGTCGGCGGGCTCAAGCCTTGCTGCTTGACCCAATCCTTCCAGTGAATCCGCTCGTCGTGTACCACCCAACCGTCCTGAGGCGCAAAGCTCTCGGCCAGGCGCACGCCCCGGGTACTGGCAGGGTGCAATTGGTCTTTGGTGAGGGTGTACAGCTCAGCGCAGGGCTGGCCATCGGTCAGCGGGATCAAGTACAGGTCCGGGTGCTTGCGGTCCAGGCGCGCGACCAGTTGATCGCCTTCCAGTCGTTCGTCGACATGAAACAGGCTCAGGGACTTGGCTTCCTTGGGGACCTCCAGGCGCAGGTCGTAAATCAGTTGCAGTGACGCCGTCGGTAAATGCACGTAGGCCCGTGGTCGTTCCAGCAGGGGCTGGCTGCCACAGCGCACGGGCCGCGCAGCTCCAGACAGTGGCGTCAGGCGAAAGGGCAGGGCTTCACGGTAATGCAGGGCGGCTGCATAAGGGGCCGGTAGCCACGTTTCGTTGAAGCGCCCGCTGAGCCAGCCTTCGGGGGTTTCCAGCAAGCACTCTTCGGCAATTTCCTGGATCGCCGTATGCAGGGGCAGGTTGACCTCATGGGCTGGCACATAGCCTGAAATCAGCTTGAGCACCACATCGCCCCGATCCTGCCTGCGCTGGCGCACCAACACCCAGTAGTCGCGGCCTTGCCAATGCAAGGTCAAGCGCACCGATACCCCAAGGTTTGCCAGTTCCAGGGAAAAGCGCTCGCTGTTGGCCACTTTCACCGGTCGGCGTTTTTGCAGGGTTTGCGTGAAGTTCAGCGGCATGCCGACGCTTTGATAGCTCAGCCCCTCAGGTGTGGCTTCGACATACAACGGCAGGGTTTTGAAGTCGCTGGGGTTCTTGCGGATCAGCATGCGCGGCATCTTGGCTCCTTCTTGCGTCGGGGTCGGCCACATCGCCAGCTTCAGGTTTTACGCAGTACCTGCGCAACCGTCGCCACGTTATGGGCCAGGTGCAGCGGATTGATGGTGCCGACAATAGCACTGGCAACTCCGTGATGGCCAAATACCAGTTCGAAGCTGGCGCGTACCGGATCAACCCCCGGGCTCAAACAAACATGCCCGCTGGCCAATGCTTTTTTAACCAGAATGGCTTTGCCGTGGGCCGCGGCGAATTCGATAACAGGCAGCTCGGCCTGCTCATTGAGGTTATAGGTGACCATCGCGCAATCGCCTGTTTCCAGGGCCTTGAGCCCGCCTTCAACGGTTTTGCCCGACAGGCCGAAGCCGCGAATCTTGCCTTCGCGTTTCAGTTCGGCAAGGGTCTCGTAGACCTCGCACTCATTGAGAATCGCAAGGTCATTGCCGTCAGAGTGCACCAGGACCAGATCGATGAAATCCGTTTCCAAACGTTGCAGGCTGCGCTCCACCGAGCGCCGAGTATGAGCTGCACTGAAATCATGGCTCGACTGGCCGTTGACGAACTCTTCGCCCACTTTGCTGACAATCACCCAGTCCTGGCGCTGGCCGCGCAAAAGCGGGCCCAGGCGTTCTTCACTGCGGCCGTAGGCGGGCGCGGTGTCGATCAGGTTGATGCCCAGGTCACGGCTGAGCTTGAGCAGCATTCGCGCTTCGTCATCCCCCGGTATCTGAAAACCGCTGGGGTACTTGAC
The DNA here is from genome assembly GCF_019345465.1 of Pseudomonas sp. NKUCC02_KPG. GTDB lineage: Bacteria > Pseudomonadota > Gammaproteobacteria > Pseudomonadales > Pseudomonadaceae > Aquipseudomonas. Next base: position 87,294 of record NZ_JAHKRC010000009.1, on the reverse strand, counting down.
CCCCTGGTCGCGGCCCAGCTTCACGGTGCCAAGGCCCAGTGGCGAGACCAGCAGGCCGGTACGGCCCAGCGGTCGATGAAGTTCGTGCAGGGTTGGCTGGCTCATGGCAACAGTTGCTCCCAGGCGGTCTTGCCCAGAGGCGGGCGCGGTAGCGCAGGCAGGGCCGGGGCATTGCCCGGCTTGATACCGTCGTTTTCCAGTGCCTGGATCACGCGATCCGAGAAGTCAGGTGCCAGTGCCAGCTTGGTAGGCCAACCCACCAGCAGGCGGCCTTGATCCGCCAGGTAGGCGTTGTCCGGGCGCACCAGGCCCGACTGCGCAGGCTCGGCGCGGTTGACCCGCAACGTGGCCCATTGCGCCTGGCTCAGATCGACCCACGGCAGCAAATTGCCCAGCTCTTTTTTGGCAACGGCGATTTGCTCGGCAGGTTCGCGGGCAACACCATCGGCTTCGGCGATGTCTCCGCCCAGGTACCATACCCATTCACCATCAGCGGCCGGGTGGGTGGTGACGGTAATGCGCGGCTTGGGGCCGCCGCCCAGGCAATGGGCGTAGAGCGGTTTGAGGCTAGGACCCTTGACCAGCACCATGTGCAACGGACGCAGTTGCTGGGCTGGAACACTGATACCGGCACTGGCCAGTAGCTCGGCATTGCCTGCACCTGCGCTCAATACAATGCGCTGGGCATGAATGTCGCGTCCGTCGACCCGCAGGCCGATCAGCTCGTTGTTTTCAAACAGGGGTTCAATGGTCTGGCCGGCCAGCAGGCCGTCGCCCGCCAACTCGGCCAGACGCTCAATCAGGCTGGGAACATCGACCACCAGCTCCGCCAGACGATAGACCTTGCCCTTGAAGCGCGGGTCTTGCAGGGCGGGGGGCAATTGGTCGCCTTTGACTTGATCGACCCGGCCCCGTACGGCCTTGCTGGCAAAGAAGCTGGTGAGGTTGCCCGCCAGCGTGCCGGGTGACCACAGGTAATGGGCTTCGGAGAGCAGGCGCACGCCGCTCAGATCCAGTTCGCCATCACCGGCCAGGGCTTCACGCCAGCGCCGGGGCATATCGGCGATGGCTTCAGAGGCGCCGGTCAGGGCGCCGTGCAGCGCGTACTTGGCGCCGCCATGAATGATGCCCTGAGATTTCACGCTCTGACCGCCGCCCAGGCTTTCACGTTCGACCACAATCGTGGAAAACCCCTGACGTCGCAGGCGGGCATTGAGCCAGAGGCCGGCAACACCAGCGCCGACAATCAGCACGTCGGTGGAAATAACAGATGGCATGAGCGACCTCAGCGTTTAAAGACAAAGACCGCAAGTATACAGTCTGATCTTCAACCTGCCTTGACCTGTAAATACTCTATGGCAGACGCAACTTGCCTGGGTAGTCGCTGACGAGGAACGAAGGCTGCGAGCTCTTGATCTGGAAGAGCTCGCAGCCTTCGTTCCTCGTCAGCGACTACAGGGTGGGCTGTTTCAGTGCCCCGCAGTTTTCGAGAACAACTGGATCACCACCACCCCCAACACAATCAGGCCCATGCCGAGCATGGCAGGCACATCGAGCTTTTGACCGTAGATAAACAGTGCCGCGATGCTCACCATCACGATGCCCATGCCTGCCCACACGGCGTAAGCCACGCCTACCGGGATGGTGCGAACCACCAGAGTCAACATCCAGAACGCAGTGGCGTAGCCGGCAATCACCAGAACCAGAGGCAATGGCGTGCTGAAGCCCTTGATCGCTTTCATGGAGACGGTTGCAATCACTTCGGCGCAAATGGCGATGGCCAGATAGTAGTAGGCGTTCATGGTGGAGTCCTGAGTGTGGTGCGGGGCAATTTAACAGCTAGCCATTCTAGTAGTTGTGAAAGTGTGTAGTGCGTTCTGGTTGCGACAGGGCAGGGGCTATTCGGTGCCATCATCGTGATTACTTTTTCAAGTAAACTCCGTGCCCATGAATAGAACTCTCTACACCTTGCTGTTTCATCTGGGGCTGCCGCTGGTGGCGATTCGTTTGTGGCTGCGGGCGCGCAAGGCGCCAGCCTATGCCCGGCGCATTGGCGAACGTTTTGCCTTGAACCTGCCGGTCATGCAGCCGGGCGGGATATGGGTACATGCGGTGTCTGTAGGCGAGAGCATTGCCGCTGCGCCCATGATTCGCGAGCTGCTCAAGCGTTATCCACAGTTGCCGATCACCGTGACCTGCATGACGCCGACCGGGTCCGAGCGGATCCAGGCGCTGTTCGCAAACGAGCCGCGTATTCAGCATTGCTACCTGCCCTACGATTTGCCGTGGGCGGCAGCGCGCTTTCTGGATCGGGTCAAGCCCAGGCTTGGCGTGATCATGGAAACCGAGTTGTGGCCCAACCATATCCACCAGTGCGCCAAGCGCGGAATCCCGGTGGCGCTGGCCAATGCCCGGTTGTCTGCGCGTTCGGCCAAAGGCTATGCGCGGTTTGCGGGCCTGACCCGGCCCATGCTCGAAGAAATGAGCCTGATCGCCGTGCAGACCGAGGCGGAGGCTGAGCGTTTTCGGCTCCTGGGCGCGCGCCCTGAATGCGTTGAGGTCACCGGCTCGATCAAATTCGACCTGAGTATTGATCCTCAACTACTGGTCAAAGCCCGAGCGTTGCGTGAGCAATGGCAGGCGCAAGAGCGTCCGGTGTGGATTGCTGCCAGCACCCACGAGGGCGAAGACGAGATCGTGTTGTCGGCCCATCGTCAATTGCTCGCCAGTTACCCCAATGGGCTGCTGATATTGGTGCCGCGTCATCCTGAACGTTTCAATTCGGTATTCCAATTGTGCCAGCGCGAAGGGTTTGCCACCGTGCGCCGCTCAAGCGGTGAGCCGGTTGCGGCTCAAACCCAGGTGCTGCTGGGCGACACCATGGGTGAATTGCTGTTTTTGTATGCCCTGGCAGACAGCGCCTTTGTCGGTGGCAGCCTGGTGCCCAACGGCGGGCATAACCTGCTGGAACCGGCGGCGCTGGCCAAGCCCGTGCTGAGCGGGCTGCACCTGTTCAACTTCCTCGAAATTGCCGCCAAGCTGCGCGAAGCCGCAGCCCTGGAAGAGGTCGAGGATGCACAAGGTCTGGCCCTCGCCGTGCAGCGCCTGTTTGAGTTGCCGCAAGACGCACAGCGCATGGCTGAGGCAGGCCTCAAAGTCATGCAGCTCAATCAGGGCGCCTTGCAGCGATTGCTCGACGGCCTGGCGCGCTTGATGGCGCGCTAAGCCTATTGGCCCACTGGCAGAAACCAGCGTTCTGCCAGTGCCCGGCCGATCTGGCCACGGTGGACGTTGACAATGGCTTGTCCGCTTTTTGCATTGGCCAGCTGCGACCAATAGCTGAGCGTGCGTTGTGCCTTGGTCTTCAAATGAGCCACGGTGTAGTCCTGCTTCGGGGTGTCGGCCTCGGCATAGTGAAAGTGGGCATACCACAGCGCCTCACCCTTACGGTCGTTGATGGCATATTCCTGGATAAAGTCCCGGCGCTCGCCCGTTAACTGGATGCGCCTGCCAAGACCGGCAATCTGGACCAGCTCCTGATCAATCAGGTACTGCAGGTTGCCGTGGGTCGGTGGCAGTTCCAGGCTCAACTGAATGCGCATGGCCTTGCCTTCACTCACCATCTGCTGCGCCGCATTGCGCATCCTGTTGACCAGGGTTTGATCGTCCTGCAGGCGAGCGTCGTCAGGCTGAGCTTGCAAGGCGACGTGCATTTCGGTGGCCAGTTTGTCGAGTTTTTGGGCCTCGTAGGTCAGCAGTTCTTCGACCTCCTGCGGGTGGCGGGACAGGGCCTTGTAGTGCCCGGCCTTGCGCAGATGACCTTCGAACTGGCTGAACAGCTTGCGCGCATCGCCCTTGATGACGTTGAGAGGCCGGGTGTGCGGTGCTGGTGCGGGGTGATCGGCCTTGATCTCGACCCATTCGTCGCCATGCTGCAAGTAGGTCGAGAGCAGGTGTTTGTCGTAGTCGGAACGGACTTCAATGACCTCCTTGTGCCATTCGCTGTCGGCGGGTCTTAGCTCGCCAATCAACTTGCCTTTGCCTCGCACACTGATCATTTTTCTGGGTCGCACGCCCGCAGTCGAAGGTGTGCGTTTGCGTGGCTTCTTGGCTGGCGGTTGCGCCGGCGGCCTGATTTCGGCCGCCAGTTGGCGGGTGGCGTCCTGGTAAAGATCGGTGACCAGGGCAGATAGCTGGTTGAAGTATTCGAGGTTTAGTTCATCGCTGTAAACGATGCCAATTCCTTGCAAGGCATCCAGCGCCTGCCCGTAGCACTCCACCAGACTGCCCAGAATTTCGAGGCGCTTGCTGGTGTCGAACTCCAGGAGGTTGAGCTGGTTATGGGTGTTTACATGCTCTTTAAGCGGATCAATCGTGATGTCCAGAGTGCCCTCTACCATGCTGCCTGCCAAGGGCATGGAACTGGACAGTTTCAGGCAGTCCAGCTGAAAGCTTTTGAGACTCAGACTGGTGTGCGCGTCGGCGGGAATCTCCAGGGCCAGATTGCCGGCAACGGTGGCCCCGGCTTCGCTGAGGTTGAACAATTCTTCCAGGTAGTGGTTTCTTTGCTCGATGCGTTCGATGGTGGCCTGGTTGAGTGCCACCTGCTCATGCATGAACTGGGCGAAGCCTGCCCTATCGGTTTCTGCCGCCGCTTCTTGGCCGGGCCCCGGGGTGGTGAACTGCGCCCACTTTTGCATCAGTGCGCTCTGCTCGCCTGCCGAAATGGCCATGGAAAAACTGCGGTTGTCGAAGGACTTTTCGAGCAAGGACACCACGATGCTTTCGTGAAAGGGGATCTTGAGCTCAATGCGTTCCTGATTGCTGGCCAGCAATGCCTGGTAAGCGCTCAATTCGGCGTGCAGGGCTGTACTCAGTTTGTCACGCAGGCCGGCCAGTTGTTGCTCGGTGAAACGGGGGTCGGCGTTAGCGTTTTTCAGGGCCTTGTGAGTGATTTCAACGGCTCTTTGCAGAGGTATTTCCCGTGGGAAAAAATCTTTCAGATCATTGCCCAGCTGGGTTATCCGCAGCGCCCTGTGTTGTTGAAAGGCGGCGATGCGCTTGGGCGGCATACCGCCCTGCAAGCGTAATCGCAGATCAAGCGACCAGTTGCCATGACTGTCTGATTGCAGGCTGGGGCCCGGGTGGCGGGGATCGGTGATGGACACGATGACCGCCGTGCCTTCGGGGTCGATATCGACGGCGTACAGGTTCTGGTCGATCAAGGCATGCCAGGTCCGGTCGATGTAATACAGTCCCTTGCGGGGGCCGTCGGGTTGTGCGGTCGGCAGCGCAGCGGGACGCGTCACCTTGAAGCTGGCCAGTCGTTCGCGCTGGCTGGGTGTCAGCTGATTGCGAGCATTGGCGAAGCTTAAATCCAGCACGGTGCTTTCTGCGTTGGGCAATTGGCCGGGCAGCGCCACGCTGCCGGAGATAACGCGAGGCGGCGCTGGCTCGGGCCAGACCTGCGGCACGCGCAGGGTTGTAAACGGGCGCATGGCTTGCGTCCGCAGCCCGGTGGGCAGTGCCGTGAGTACGCTGCGGGAACCGGGAGCCTCGTGAAGCAGCAACAGCCCGACGTTGAGCAGTATGTCGGCGGCGGCCTGCTCCCGGACGGTCGGGTCATTACTTGCGAGTGCAGGGATAGTCTGGCTGGCCAGGCCCATCAGGCCCAGCAACCCGCCCGTCACCATCAGGGGCGCCGGCACCGCCGGCAGCATCAGCAGGCTGTTGAAAATCAGACCGCCACCCTCCAGCAGCACGGCCCAGCGGCTTTCACTGTTGGTCACCGATTCTGCGTTGGCCTGTTCCACCAGAGCTCTGGCATTGCAGCCGTACAGGAACTGCATCAATTGGCCGTTGTGCAGGTATTGCAGCAACTCGTTGCTGATGCCGTCAACGGCGAGCAGCGCGGGCTTGGGCACTTCAATGGGGTCGTATTCGCTACCCAGGCCAAAACGTACAAAGTGGGGTTCCTTGAAACCTCCGTGGTCGTAGATCGGGCGGGCCCTGTCACTTAACCAGGTGATGACGCTGTTTTGCAGTTCCCCGGACTCGGCGATAGCGTCCAGCAAGGCGTCACGGGTGCTGAATTCCAGCAAGGAAGGGGCGTAGAGCGGGCGATACAGCACATGCGGGCCATGTTCAACGTTGGCGGGTTCAATGATGAACATGTTGTTGACGATGTCCGGCACCGCTTCGGGCTGTCGCACCAGCGCCAGGTGACGGATCACCACTGGCACGCCCTCGACCACGCGATCGGCGGCGCGGTTTTGCACCACCGCCGCGACATAACTGGCGCCCAGGGTGGTCATGGAGCCTTCTTGCTTGAGGCACAGTTCCAGGGCTTGGAGTGGCAGTTGCGCGCGCAGGTGCTCGGCGAACAGTTTTTCGCGCGCCTGGGCGTCGGGTGTGTTGCTCAGCAGCAAGCTTTCAAGGCGCTCGGGGTAGGCTTTGCCGATGTTGACCTGTTCAATCAGGCCGCCGCGTCGTGTGATGTAATCGGGCGTCAGCCACTGGGGAAGGTCCAGACCCAGATGGTGACGCACGCTCAGCGTGCCTTTGGGACGACCGATCAGGTTTTTCAGGGCCAGGTCGGTCAGGCTCATGGTCACGGGCTCCACGACACCCAAGGTGCCATAAGCCCCGGCGACTGTCAGAAAGGTCAGCTCGATTTCGTCGGGGTTCAACAGCTCGCTGATCGCGTGTACGGGCGTGTCCAGCTCAAATTGCAGTTGATCGGTCCGCATTTGTTGATGCAGCACATCGGCGGCGTACGCACGCAGCGTACTGATGTCGGACAGGTAGGTCCGGCCCTGGCTGGTTTTTTTCGCCGCGGCCAAGGCCAGGCTGTACTGGCGCAAGCGTGCCTGATCGGCAGCACTCGCGTTTTTCAGCCAGTCGGGCAAGTGTTGCTTGAGGGTTTCAAGGGTGTGCAGATTGGCTTGAGGGGCGGCGACAAAATAGCGGGAGGGCTCGGTGATATGCCTGTATACCGTGTCCAGCGCCTGCCAACCGACGCTGGAAGGCAGTTCAAGCAAGCCAATACTCTCCAGCTGCCGGTTAAGGAGGGCAGCGCTGGCGGCGTCGAATACATTGCCGTCGAGTTCATATTGTTCAAGACGGATTTCGTCAACGCTGAAGGACCGGCTGATCTTTCGGGCCCAGCCCCGGCCCAATGAATCCTGATTTCGATAGGTCAGGGTCTTGCCGTTGGCATTGCACACGAGTATGTGCTCCGGAGTCACCAGGACGATTCGTGAACTCATCCCGGAGCGGGTCACGCCTGCATTTACGAGCGTGGCTTTGAGCCAGTAAGCGTGAACAGCGTTTTGTGCGTGTTGACGGACACGCTCTTCAAGTTCGGGGGCGTTGATCACTTGGTTGATGGCCTCACGGGCTGTCTGAGGCAGGTCGGATTGCTGGAGGGCGCCGATGCGCAGGGTGTCTTTCAGCACATCGCTGAGCCATTGCCAACGGCTGACGCCGGTATCCGCCGGCTCTGACCAAAAGTTGCTCAAAGCATTTTGCAGGCCAATGGGCAGGCGCCAGGTCAGCTCTTTGACCAGGCGCTCGATGACGCGCATATCCAGCTCGCCCTCTTCGGGCTTGAGCCAGTCGGGAGCGTCATCGGTCAGGTAGTAGGGTTGCGTGTTGATCGGGCTTAGATCCAGTTCGGCGCCTGTGCCCAGGTAATCCAGCACCTTGGGCATGAATGGCTGCAAGTCCCAGCCCCCTTGAGGCCGGGGGACGGCCAGACGGGTGCGGGCCAGATCAATTTTGAGGGTGGGGTACTCTTGGGCAATGGCCGCCGCGAGCATTTGCCGGGTGACAGATTCAAGTGAGGGCGGGTTGGCGAATTGTTCCCGAACGGCGTTTTGTGCAGGGGCGAGGTGGGGCGTTGTCATAAGGGGGTTCCTTGAGAGTGCCAGAAGGTCACACGACCGGTGCCGTATTAACTTCTGGTGCTCACAAGGAGGGGTGGTAGCTGGATAGTTCTGTGAATCCCCCCCCTGCGGGAGGGGCTGGCTCAATTGCCCGGTGAGCGCAAGTTGGCTTCGGCTGCTTTGGCCAGGTCGGGCGGCAGGAAGTCCTTGTCCGGGTTGTAGTCGGCCTTGAGGTAGCGCGACAGTGCGTCCAGGTCGCCAGGGTTCAAGGTTCCCGCTGCCTGCTTGAGGCGCAGGTTGTCGAGGATGTAGTCATAACGGCTGTTGTTGTAGTCACGCACCGAGTTGTAGAGCTGGCGCTGGGCGTCAAGCACGTCGACGATGTTGCGCGTGCCCACCTGGTAGCCGATTTCCGTGGCTTCCAGTGCACTCTGGTTGGAGATGATCGACTGTTTGCGCGCCTGTACCTGCTCAACGTCGGTGTTCACCGCCCGGTGCAGGTTGCGGGTATTTTCTACCACCTGACGACGCAAGGCTTCGCGCTGCTGTTCGGTCTGGTCCAGGCGCGAGTACGACTCACGCACTTGCGAGCTGGTCAGGCCGCCGCTGTAGATGGGGATGTTCAACTGCACGCCAATGCTGCGTTGCGACACGTCGCCGCCATAACGCTGGTTAAGGGCATTGGGGTTGCTTAAGCCAAAGGCGTCGTTGTCCCCGGTCTTGTACTGCGCGACGGCATCGAGGGTTGGCGCGTGGCCAGCCTTGCGCTGCTTGAGGGTTTCTTCGGCGGCATCGACCGCGTAATTGCTGGCCAGCAGGTTGAGGTTCTGCTGTGCGGCCGTGTCGACCCAGGACTTGGCGTCATTGGGCATCGGCGGCAGGATCGGCAAGGTGTGGCGCATGCCTTCAATCGCGTTGTACTGGCGGTTGGTCAGGGTGACCAGGGATTCAAAGGCGTCTTCTACCTGACGCTGAGCCAGCATCCGGTTGGCCCGTGCCGTGTCGTAACTGGCCTGGGATTGCAGCACGTCGGTCTTGTCCGACAGGCCCACGTCAAAGCGCTCCCGGGACTGGTCCAGTTGGCGCTTGAAGGCGGCTTCTTCGGCCTTGGTCGCGGCCAGCGTGTCCTGGGCGCGTAGCACCGAGAAATAGGCGTTGGCGCTCTGCAGGATCAAATTCTGCTCGGTGGCCGAGAGTTGCAGCGCGGCCTGCTCGTTGATCGATTCGGCGGCTTTCAACTGGAACCAGCGATCAATCCGGAAAATCGGTTGTGCCAGCGTGGCCTGGTACACCACGGCGCTGCGGGTGGTCGTCAGCGAAGGCTGGTCGATGGCGGTGCGCACATTACTCGACTCGGCGCCGCCGGACAGGTTGGGCAGCAAACCGGCGCGGGCCTGGGGCACCACTTCCTTTTGAGCCGCGTAATTGGCGCGGGCTGCAGCCAGGTCCGCGTTGTTGTCTACCGCTTCGTGGTAAACGCTGACCAACCCGTTTTGACTGGACAATGGGGCGGTTGTATCCAGAGCCATTGCGCTGGTCGCCCAAGACACGGCTATAGCCAGTGATAGTTTGCGCAGCATGAGCGATCCCTAGTTCAAGGTTGCGAAAAATAAGTGCCCGAGCCCGATTCGCGGTTTCAAGCCGTAGCGAGTGTAGTAGTGGTGGCACCTTGCAACAATGCCATTGTTACGCCTTTCATCACTGCATTAATTGTGGGATTGGCGTTCTGCCTCACTCTTGTCTAGACTGGCCGGGTTCTTGTCGGGGTGCCTTGCTATGAGGCTGAGATCGAATAATTTCGGATCCCGTTGAACCTGATCAGGTTAACGCCTGCGTAGGGAACAAGATTTCTCGTCTCCCGGCGAGTCCTCTTGAGTGCTGTCCGGGATCAATTGGTCAAAAAATGATCAGTTGTTCGAGGCCGCCACTCAGCACCCAGTCCTTGGGTGCATCCGTACATTTTTCAGGTTCTCCCTCCGACAATCCGCCTGGATGCAGTCTGGAGAGCCGTGATGAGTACAAAACCAAAAAACGCGATCAACCTCAGTGATTCGGCCAAGGTCGATGAGCAGTCGGTCAAGCCGTTTACCCGCTCGCAAAAAGTCTACGTACAGGGTTCGCGCCCGGACATTCTGGTGCCGATGCGTGAAGTCAGCCTGGATATCACCCCCACCGATTTTGGCGGCGAAGTGAACGCCCCGGTATTGATCTACGACACCTCGGGTCCGTATACCGACCCGTCTGTGCAAATTGACGTGCGCAAAGGCCTGGGCGATGTGCGTTCGGCCTGGATCGATGACCGTGACGATACCGAGCGCCTGCCGGGCTTGAGTTCGAACTTCGGGCAAATGCGCCTGGAGGATGCAGAGCTGACCAAACTGCGGTTTGCCCACGTCAAAAACCCGCGTCGGGCCAAGGCCGGTGTCAACGTTACCCAGATGCACTATGCGCGTCAGGGCATCATCACCGCCGAGATGGAATACGTCGCCATCCGCGAAAACATGAAGCTGCAGGAAGCCCGGGCGGCAGGTCTGCTGGATCAGCAGCACCCTGGCCACAGCTTCGGCGCCAGCATCCCGAAAGAAATCACCGCTGAATTCGTGCGCGAAGAAATCGCCCGCGGTCGCGCCATCATCCCGGCCAACATCAACCACGTTGAGTTGGAGCCGATGATCATTGGCCGCAACTTCCTGGTGAAGATCAACGGCAACATCGGCAACAGTGCACTGGGCTCTTCGATTGAAGAAGAAGTGGCCAAACTGACCTGGGGCATTCGCTGGGGTTCGGACACGGTCATGGACCTGTCCACCGGCAAGCACATCCATGAAACCCGCGAGTGGATCATCCGCAACTCGCCGGTTCCGATCGGCACCGTGCCTATTTATCAGGCATTGGAGAAGGTCAACGGCGTGGCCGAGGACCTGACCTGGGAGCTGTTTCGCGACACCCTGATCGAACAGGCCGAGCAAGGCGTCGACTACTTCACCATCCACGCCGGCGTGCTGCTGCGCTACGTGCCGCTGACCGCCAAGCGTGTGACGGGCATTGTGTCCCGTGGCGGATCGATCATGGCCAAGTGGTGCCTGGCGCACCACCAAGAGAACTTCCTCTACACCCATTTCGACGAAATCTGCGAAATCATGAAGGCCTACGACGTCAGCTTCTCGCTGGGCGACGGCCTGCGTCCGGGCTCGATTGCCGACGCCAACGACGCGGCCCAGTTCGGCGAGCTGGAAACCCTGGGCGAGCTGACCAAGATTGCCTGGAAGCACGACGTGCAATGCATGATCGAAGGCCCCGGTCACGTGCCGATGCAGTTGATCAAGGAGAACATGGACAAGCAGCTGGAGTGCTGCGACGAAGCGCCGTTCTACACCCTCGGCCCGCTGACCACCGACATTGCACCGGGTTACGACCACATCACTTCGGGCATCGGTGCGGCCATGATCGGCTGGTTCGGTTGCGCCATGCTGTGCTACGTCACCCCCAAGGAACACTTGGGGTTGCCGAACAAGGATGACGTGAAGACCGGGATTATCACCTACAAGATTGCGGCCCACGCTGCCGACTTGGCCAAGGGCCATCCGGGTGCGCAGATCCGTGACAACGCCTTGAGCAAGGCACGCTTCGAGTTCCGTTGGGAAGACCAGTTCAACCTTGGCCTGGACCCGGACACCGCCCGCTCGTACCACGATGAAACCTTGCCCAAGGATTCGGCCAAGGTCGCGCATTTCTGCTCCATGTGCGGGCCGAAATTCTGCTCGATGAAAATCACCCAGGAAGTCCGTATCTACGCCGCCAACCAGCGCATCGATGCCATCGATGTGGATGTTGCGAAGGGCCTTGCCGAACAGGCCGAGCGCTTCAAGCAGGAAGGCAGCCAGCTGTACAAAAAAGTGTGATGTGAGCAGTTCCCTTGTGGGAGCGGGCTTGCTCGCGATGCAGACGTCACGGTCTTTGAGTGTAACCGTGTCGACTCTATCGCGATCAAGCCCGCTCCCACAGGACTTTCAGGCAACTCTCTATTTGTGAGATTCAACCCATTGAACACACCCAGTACCTACTCTCCCGACCTTGCTGTCCCTCAGGACCGGCGCGTATTCGGCGGTCGAGATCTGTTTTCCCTGTGGTTCTCCCTCGGCATAGGCCTGATGGTGTTGCAGACCGGCGCGTTGCTTGCGCCGGGACTGGGCCTTTCGGGTTCATTGCTGGCGATTTTTCTCGGCACGCTGGTCGGCGTGTCGTTGTTGGCCTCGGTCGGTGTGATCGGCAGCGACACCGGGCTGTCGTCCATGGCCGCGCTGAAACTCAGCCTCGGCAGCCGCGGCGCCATGCTCCCGGCCGTGCTCAACGTGTTGCAACTGATCGGCTGGGGCTCGTTCGAAATCATTGTGATGCGCGATGCGGCCAGCCTGCTGGGTGCACGGGCCTTCAATGAAGGTAGCTGGTTGAGCAACCCCTTGATGTGGACGCTGTTTTTCGGCGCCCTGGCCACGCTGCTTGCGGTCAGCGGGCCTTTGACCTTTGTGCGCAAGGTCTTGCGCAAATGGGGCATCTGGTTGCTGCTGGCGGCTTGCATCTGGTTGACCTGGAATTTGTTCGCCAAGGCCGACCTGCCCGCATTGTGGGCACAAAAGGGCGATGGCTCACTGCCGTTTGCCGTGGGTTTTGACATTGCCATCGCCATGCCGCTATCGTGGTTGCCGTTGATTGCGGATTATTCGCGCTTCGGCAAGCGCGCCAACAGTGTGTTTGGCGGTACGGCACTGGGCTTCTTTATTGGCAACTTCTGGCTGATGAGCCTGGGCGTGGCCTACACCCTGGCCTTTGCGCCGAGCGGTGAAGTCAATGCGCTGCTGTTGGCGCTGGCGGGGGCAGGCCTGGGAATTCCACTGCTGCTGATCTTGCTCGACGAGTCCGAAAACGCATTTGCCGATATTCACTCGGCGGCGGTGTCCGGCGGGATGTTGCTGCGTTTGAAAGTCGAGCATCTGGCCTTGGCTATCGGTGTGGTATGCACCTTGATCGCCTGCTTTTCGCCGCTGGCGCAGTACCAGAACTTCCTGCTGCTGATTGGCTCGGTGTTCGCGCCATTGTTCGGGGTGGTCCTGGTGGATCACTTTATCCTGCGCAAGCGCAGTGCCCGGGTCGCCCCGACCCTGATGCGCTGGACGACCTTGCTGGCATGGCTGGGCGGGGTGGTGACTTATCACCTGCTGGCGAACTTTATGCCTGATGTGGGCGCGACGTTGCCGGCGTTGCTGCTGGCGGGGTTGTTGCAGTGGGTGGCAGGGCGCTCAAAAGCGGTTGCATGATCTTGTGGGAGCGGGCTAGCCCGCTCCCACGGGAGATGGGGTGATTACCCGCGGCCCGGGAACCACTCGGGTTTCAGAATCCCGTTCAGGCGCGAGTACGGGATCTTCAGTTCAATATGACCTTCAGAGTACGGCGCAATGCTGTACACGTCGTATTTGAGGACCACGTTGTCCTTGAGTAATGCCACGTGCGGGGTTTTCTGGAACGGCCAGTTTTTGACGTATTCCGGGTCGCTGCTGTAATGGCTGTTGATCAACCAGTTGTTGTGGGCCACTTTTGCGGCCCCCCAAAAGGCTTGCTCCTGGCCCGGCAAGAGCATGTCCTGCAAGGTCACTTCTTTCTGCTCTTTGCGCGAGTAGTTGATAAAGCCGCGCCCCGGCATGCCATGAGCGCCGCCGGTGTCCAGGTAGCTGGACAACTCGACAATCACCAGACCGTCATGCTCCTCGCGTACCTTGGCTTGCAAGTAGGTGCTGTTGCGGCTGTCGGCTGTGCGCAGGAAATGCTCGCGGTACGCGTTGAGCGATGGCGCCAGTTTGTCGTCGGGCGAGTTTACGGTCATCTTCAACAGGCGGTTTTCGATCAGCGCGTCGAGGTTGGGAGCATCGGCAAAGTGCAGGGTGTCGATATTCACCAGCGGGCAGTCCGGGCCAGTGCAGCCGGATTTGACCTGCTCCGAGGCGTCATTGGTAAACGCCAGCGGCTTTTGTGCCGAAGGTTGAAACACGCTTTGGCAAGCACCCAGGGTCAGGGCGATGCAAGTCATGGAGGCAAACTTTAAAAGCGACATGGTCGTCCTTCATCGTCGAAAGAAAGAGAAAATTATGGTGGTTCGACTGCCAGCATGGGCATCGGTTCGCCACTAAGCTTGATAGAGTCAATTAGAGTTGTTTTGCAGGCGATCCGTCTATCCCCGCGTCATAAAAGAGGCTGCATCCGCAGGTGCAGGCGCGTTAGGATGCGCGATGCCGAGGGCCACCCCGGTGAAATTCGCCAGTAAGGGGTTTGCAATGACTGACATCACCAAGGCCACGCCAAGTGCCGTTGAGATCGTAAAGCGCGAGAACGGTTATCAGGGTTTTTACAAACTGGACCGCGTGCACCTGCGTCACGAACTCTTTGCCGGTGGCATGAGCCGTGAGATCAGTCGTGAAGTGTTCGTGCGACATGACGCGGTATGTGTGCTGCCGTATGACCCCCAGCGCGATGAAGTGGTGCTGATCGAGCAGTTCCGGGTCGGCGCCCTGGGCAAGACCCAAACGCCCTGGTTGATCGAACTGGTGGCCGGGCTGATCGACAAGGCTGAAGTGCCCGAAGAAGTCGCTCATCGTGAAGGCGAAGAAGAGGCCGGTCTTGTGTTCTCGTCACTGTGGCCCATCACCCGCTATTTCCCTTCGCCGGGGGGCAGTACCGAGTTTGTTCACTTGTTTCTGGGGCGTTGCAGCACCTTGGGTGTGGGGGGCTTGCATGGGCTGGAAGAAGAGGCAGAAGATATTCGTGTAACGGTATGGGCGTACGAAGATGCGCTGCAAGCTGTACGTGATGGACGTATTTCCAATGCAGCGAGCATTATTGCCCTGCAATGGCTGGCGCTTAATCGCGCTGAAGTGAGGGGGTTATGGTCGTAAATGGGGTTCGCGATCGTTATCGAGTCGACCTGATCGGTTTGCAGGCTGCCTGCGAGGCCAACTATGCGCGCCTGATGCGTTTGTTGCCTGAAATGCGCGAGCAACCCGGCCCGCGCCGGATTGCCGTGACTCAGGGGGACCAGATGCTGGGCGTGCTGACGCTTGAGGTGATCCTCGATTGCCCGTACACCAGCACCCTGCGCATCCGTCAGGAACATAGCTTGCCCTGGTTGCCGGTGCCCGAGTTGCAGGTTCAGGTTTATCACGATGCGCGCATGGCTGAAGTCGTTGCTGCCGAGCACGCCCGGCGCTTTCGCAGCATCTACCCGTACCCCAACATCGCCATGCACCAGCCCGACGAAAAAGCCCAGCTCAATGTGTTTCTGGGTGAGTGGCTCAGCCATTGCCTGGCATGCGGGCATGAATACGCAGAAGTACGCTAGCCTTGAAATCAACACCCCCCGGGAGAGTCATCTTGCCGAATGTATCCACGCTGACCACCGAAGATGCGGTGCTGCTGGTGCAGCTGTCTGACAGCCATTTGTTTGCTGACGCAGACGGTTCCCTGCTCGGCCTCAAGACTGCGCAAAGCCTGCAGCAGGTGATCGATCTGGCTCGCGCCGAACAACCGCACATCGACGGCATTCTGGCCACGGGCGACTTGACCCAGGACGGCAGCGTCGAGGCCTATCAGCACTTTCGCAGGATGACGTCACCGCTGGGCGGCGTTGCCCGCTGGATCCCCGGCAATCATGACCAAATTGCGCAGATGCGCGAAGCGGCCGTGCAAAGCCGTCTGCTTGAGCCCGTGGTCGATATCGGCAATTGGCGCATTACGTTGCTCAACTCGGCAGTGCCCCATTCCACCCCCGGTTATCTGGAAGACGACCAGTTGCAACTGCTGGCGCAATCCTTGAGCGAAGCCCCCGAACGCCATCACCTGGTGTGCCTGCATCACCACCCGGTCTCGGTGGGTTGCCAATGGCTGGAGCCGATTGGTCTGCGCAATGCCAAGGATTTCTGGTCGGTCATGGACCGTTATCCACAAGCACGGGCGGTGCTCTGGGGGCATGTCCACCAGCCGTTCGATCAGCAACGCAACGGTGTCAGGTTGCTGGCATCGCCCTCGACCTGCATCCAGTTTGCTGTCGCCAGCCCGGACTTCAAGGTCAGCAACGAGGCCCCGGGCTATCGCTGGTTGCGCTTGCAGCCTGATGGCACGCTGCAAACCGGCGTGTCACGCCTGGCTGATTTCTCGTTCGAGCCGGATTACAGCGCCAACAATTACTGAAATATCTTGAAGCGAGTCATTGCCCCTGAGTCAGGCTAAACTGCGCGTCTTTCTTGATGCTGTGTTCAGCTTAATGTGTCTTCGGGGGTCATCGCATGTCGGGTTCCATCTTGTATATCCACGGGTTCAACAGTGCCCCCGAGTCCAAGAAGGCCACACAGTTGATCTCGGTGATGCAGCGCATGGGGCTTGCCGAGCAGCTGCGGGTGCCTGCCTTGCATCATCATCCGCGTGAGGCAATGGCCCAATTGCAGGCCGCAATCAGCCAGCTGGGCCGCCCATTGCTGGTAGGCAGCTCGCTCGGCGGCTACTATGCGACCTGGCTGGCCGAACAACATGGCCTCAAGGCCTTGCTGGTCAACCCGGCCGTCAGCCCGCATCGGATGTTCGACGGTTATCTGGGCACGCAGACCAACCACTACAGCGGCCAAACCTGGGAATTGACCCACGATCATGTCCAGGCCCTGGCCGAACTCGAAGTGGCAGCCCCCCAAGACCCGCAGCGGTATCAGGTGTGGTTGCAAACTGGCGATGAAACCCTGGACTACCGCTACGCTGAAAAGTACTACGCGGCGTGTACATTGCGTATTCAGGCGGGCGGTGACCACAGTTATCAAGGTTTTGCCCAGCAACTACCTGATCTGTTGAATTTTGCAGGGATTGGCGCCGAACAGTTTCAAACCATCGACTTCGCGGCCCTATGAGGCACCCGTCGAATGGCCCTTATTTTTCATTTACGACTAACGACGAGACCCTATGGCCACTCCCAGCGCTAGCTCTTATAACGCCGACGCCATCGAAGTCCTCTCGGGCCTCGACCCGGTGCGCAAACGCCCCGGCATGTACACCGACACCAGTCGGCCCAACCACCTGGCCCAGGAAGTCATTGACAACAGTGTCGACGAAGCCCTGGCCGGTCACGCCAAGTCGGTGCAAGTCATCCTGCACGCCGATCACTCGCTGGAAGTCAGCGATGACGGGCGCGGCATGCCTGTGGATATCCACCCTGAAGAGGGCGTGTCAGGTGTCGAGCTGATCCTTACCAAGCTCCACGCGGGTGGCAAGTTCTCCAACAAAAACTATCAGTTCTCCGGCGGCCTGCACGGCGTGGGGATTTCGGTGGTCAACGCGCTGTCGACACTGGTTCGGGTCAAGGTCAAGCGTGACGGCAACGAATACCAGATGACCTTCGCCGATGGCTATAAAGCGACCGATCTGGAAGTCATCGGTACGGTCGGCAAGCGCAACACCGGTACCAGCGTGTACTTCGCGCCGGACCCGAAGTACTTCGACTCGCCCAAGTTTTCTGTCAGCCGCCTCAAGCATGTGCTCAAAGCCAAGGCTGTACTGTGTCCGGGGCTGCTGGTCAGCTTTGAAGACAAAAACACCGGCGAAAAGGTCGAGTGGCATTACGAAGACGGTCTGCGCTCGTACCTGGTTGATGCGGTCAGCGAATTTGAACGCCTGCCCAATGAGCCGTTCTGCGGCAGCCTGGCCGGTAATAAAGAAGCCATCGACTGGGCTTTGCTGTGGCTGCCTGAGGGCGGTGACAGTGTTCAGGAAAGCTACGTCAACCTGATCCCCACGGCTCAAGGCGGTACACACGTCAACGGTCTGCGTCAGGGCTTGCTCGATGCGATGCGCGAGTTCTGCGAGTTCCGCAGCCTGCTGCCGCGCGGCGTGAAGCTGGCGCCCGAAGACGTGTGGGAGCGCATTGCGTTCGTGCTGTCGATGAAGATGCAGGAGCCGCAGTTCTCGGGGCAGACCAAAGAGCGTCTGTCCTCCCGTGAAGCGGCGGCGTTTGTATCGGGCGTGATCAAGGATTCCTTCAGCCTGTGGCTCAATGCCAATCCCGAGCTGGGCATGCAACTGGCTGAGCTGGCAATCAACAATGCCGGGCGCAGGCTCAAGGCCAGCAAGAAGGTCGAGCGCAAGCGGATTACCCAGGGGCCGGCCTTGCCGGGCAAGCTGGCCGACTGCGCCGGGCAGGACCCGATGCGTTCTGAACTGTTTCTGGTGGAAGGTGACTCCGCAGGCGGCTCGGCCAAGCAGGCACGAGACAAGGAATTCCAGGCGATCCTGCCGTTGCGCGGCAAGATCCTCAACACCTGGGAAGTTGACGGCAGCGAAGTCCTGGCCAGTCAGGAAGTCCATAATATCGCCGTCGCGATCGGTGTCGATCCGGGCGCGGCTGACATGAGCCAATTGCGTTACGGCAAAATCTGCATCCTTGCCGACGCCGACTCCGACGGTCTGCACATTGCCACCTTGCTGTGCGCGTTGTTCGTTCAGCACTTCCGTCCGCTGGTGGACGCCGGTCACGTTTACGTGGCGATGCCGCCGTTGTACCGCATTGACCTGGGCAAGGAGATTTTCTACGCCCTGGACGAAGCCGAGCGTGATGGCATCCTTGACCGACTGGTCGCCGAGAAAAAACGCGGCAAGCCACAGGTCACGCGATTCAAGGGGCTGGGTGAGATGAACCCGCCGCAACTGCGCGAAACCACGATGGACCCAAACACCCGTCGCTTGGTGCAACTGACCCTTGAAGACTTCGCCGCCACGTCAGAGATGATGGACATGCTGCTGGCCAAGAAACGCGCCGGTGACCGCAAGACCTGGCTTGAATCCAAAGGCAACCTGGCGCAGGTGCTGACCTGATGCGCAGTGCCTTGCTGGGGCTGCTCTGGTTGGGTGCTGCGCCAGTAATGGCCAGCACCTGGCCAGAATTGGTCATGCAGTCTGAGCATCCGGTAGAAGGCATGCGAGGTGGCAACCTGTCTGGCCTGGCCCTGTGTTCGGGTGAGTTGTGGGCGGTATCCGATCGTGAAGACGATCAGATTTATCGTTTTGACCAGCGCTACCCCGAATGGAGCGCCGAGGCCCTGAACATCGATGTTCCGCCGCCGCCCGAAAGCGGTTTGCCGTGGGGTGTACGCATGATGGGTAAAGCCATCAGCCCGTTGCGCGGCGGCAATCTGGATTTTGAAGGCATCAGCTGCGACGACGCGGGCAACCGTTATGTGGTCAGTGAAGCCCATGCGGCGGTGTTGCAAGTTCCGCCGGCAGGCCCACCGGTGTGGCTCAAGATCGACCCTTCGCTGGTCCGTCAGGCCCGGGCCAGCGGCATGCTGCTGCATTTCAATGCGCTGTTTGAAGGTATCGCCGTCAACCCGCAGGGCAACCAGATATGGCTGGCGGCCGAGCGCGAGCGCCGCGGCTTGCTGACGATCCGCAAAAAGCAGAGTGTGTGGGACTGCGAAAACGGTTGCGTATTGATGAGTGAAGGGGGGCTTGAACAGGCGCCGCCACAACTCAAGGCCAAGGCGCAGCAAAAGGATTTTGCCGACCTGGCGCTGTTCGAAGGCAAGCTGTTCACCCTTGAACGCATGGCCTACCGCATTTGTCGTCGTACCCTGGACACAGGTGAAATCGAACGCTGCTGGTCGTTTGCCAACGATGCATTGACCGACAACCGGCTATACAACAGTGGCTATGGCAATACCGAGGCCTTGAGCCTGGATGCCCAAGGTGCCTGGATCGGCGTCGATAACGGCAACCATGTACGCGCCGATGGCGAAAAACGCCCCATTGTCTGGCGCTTTGCTGCCCCGCAAGGTGGCTGGAGTGCCAAGTCATGAGCGAGCAAGCGCCGGGTAAAGGTGTGGGTCGGGTCTTTATGATTGTGGCCTGGTGTGCCGGTTTGTATCTGGCCGCGCAGTTTTTCGGGCGCTGGGAACAGCGTCAGGAAAACCCCAACACCGAAGTCTCCTCGCAACAGGGCGAGGGTTATATCGAAGTCAAACTGCTCGGCAACGCCCAGGGTCATTTTGTTGCCAGCGGCCGGATCAACAACGTGCCGGTGGAATTTTTACTCGATACCGGCGCCACCGATGTGGCGGTGCCGATGGAGCTGGCCAGGCAACTGGCATTGCCCAAAGGTGTCCCGGTGACGCTTAACACTGCCAATGGTCGCACTCAGGGCTATCAGACCCGCATCGACCGCCTGCAACTGGGCGCCATTGTGCTGCGCGACGTGCGTGCAGTGGCTGCTCCAGGGCTCGAAGGCGAGCAAGTGCTGCTGGGCATGAGTGCGCTGAAAAAACTTGAATTTACCCAGCGCGGCGGCACCATGCTGCTGCGCCAGACAACGAATTGAATGAGGTCCGCATGAGCGACTCCCTTGATCTCAGCCTGGACGGCGTAGAACGCCGGTCACTGGCCGACTTCACCGAACAGGCCTACCTCAACTACTCCATGTACGTAATCATGGACCGGGCCTTGCCGCACATCGGCGACGGCCTCAAGCCCGTACAGCGGCGCATTGTGTACGCCATGAGCGAATTGGGCCTGGACGCTGATTCCAAGCACAAGAAATCGGCGCGTACCGTCGGTGACGTACTCGGCAAGTTCCACCCCCACGGCGACTCGGCGTGCTACGAAGCAATGGTGTTGATGGCGCAGCCGTTCAGCTACCGCTACACCCTGGTCGACGGCCAGGGCAACTGGGGTGCGCCGGACGATCCCAAGTCGTTCGCGGCCATGCGTTATACCGAAGCGCGCTTGTCCCGTTATTCCGAAGTGCTGCTCAGCGAACTGGGCCAGGGCACGGCGGACTGGGTGCCTAACTTTGACGGGACCCTCGACGAACCTGCGGTTTTGCCTGCGCGCTTGCCCAATATCCTGCTCAATGGCACCACCGGCATTGCCGTGGGCATGGCCACTGACGTGCCGCCGCACAACCTGCGTGAAGTTGCCAGCGCGTGCGTGCGCTTGCTCGATGAGCCCAAGGCCACGGTCGAGCAGCTGTGCGAGCACATCCAGGGCCCGGACTACCCGACCGAAGCTGAAATCATCACCCCCCGTGCCGACCTGCTGAAGATCTATCAGACCGGCCGTGGTTCGGTGCGCATGCGTGCCGTGTATCACATCGAAGACGGCGACATTGTGGTCACTGCGCTGCCCCATCAGGTATCGGGCGCCAAAGTACTGGAGCAGATCGCGGCCCTGATGCAGGCCAAGCCAACCAAGCTGGCAATGGTCACCGACCTGCGCGACGAGTCCGACCACGAAAACCCGTGCCGTATCGTGATCATTCCGCGCAATAACAAAGTCGATCTCGACGAGCTGATGCAGCACTTGTTCGCCGTGACCGAGCTTGAGTCCACGTTCCGGGTCAACATCAACATCATTGGTCTGGACGGCAAGCCGCAACTGAAAAACCTGCGCGCCTTGCTGGTGGAATGGCTGGAATTCCGGGTCAATGTCGTACGCCGTCGCTTGCAGTTCCGCCTCGATAAAGTCGAGCGCCGCCTGCATCTGTTGGACGGATTGCTCACCGCCTACTTGAACCTCGATGAAGTGATTCACATCATCCGCACCGAGGAGCATCCCAAGGCCGAGCTGATTGCGCGCTTTGCCCTGAGCGAAATCCAGGCTGACTACATCCTCGACACGCGTCTGCGCCAATTGGCCCGCCTTGAAGAGATGAAGTTGCGCACCGAGCAGGATGCATTGCGCAAAGAGCAAGCCAAGCTGAAAACCTTGCTGGGCAGCGAAACCAAGCTGAAAAAGCTGGTGCGTACCGAGTTGCTGGCCGATGCCGAAACCTATGGCGACGACCGTCGCTCGCCGATTGTGTCCCGTGCTGAAGCCAAGGCCCTGTCTGAAAACGAGTTGGTCCCGACTGAAGCCGTCACAGTTGTACTGTCGGAAAAAGGCTGGGTTCGTTGCGGCAAAGGCCATGACCTTGACGCAACCGGCCTGTCCTACAAGGCAGGGGATGGCTACAAGACAGCGGCCTCCGGACGCTCCAACCAGTTCGCGGTGTTTATCGACTCGACCGGGCGCAGTTACTCTGAGCCTGCTCACAAACTGCCCAATGCCCGTGGCCAGGGTGAGCCGTTGACCGGGCGCCTGACCCCGCCGCCGGGTGCGACGTTCGAGTGCGTGCTGTTGCCTGAAGACGATGCGCTGTACGTCATCGCGTCCGACGCCGGTTACGGTTTTGTGGTCAAGGGTGAAGACCTGCAAGCCAAGAACAAGGCCGGTAAAGCGCTGCTCAGCCTGCCTAAAGGGGCGCAAGTCATGCAGCCACGACCTGTGGCAGATCGCGAGCACAACTGGCTGGCGGCCGTGACCACGGAAGGTCGTCTGCTGATTTTCAAAGTCAGCGACTTGCCGCAACTGGGCAAAGGCAAAGGCAACAAGATCATCGGTATTCCCGGTGAGCGCGTGGCCAGTCGTGAAGAGTACGTGACCGACCTCGCCGTGCTGCCAGACAACGCCACGCTGGTATTGCAGGCGGGCAAGCGCACACTGTCACTCAAGGCTGACGACCTGGAGCACTACAAAGGCGAGCGCGGCCGTCGTGGCAATAAGCTGCCCCGTGGTTTCCAGCGTGTGGATGCCTTGTTGGTAGAAACGCCCAATTAAGGCTGTTTAGCGCCCCCGATCTGGGTTTTTACGCGCAGATCGGCGCGACAACGCTGGAGTCAGGTCCAATATTCGCGGATGATATGCCGCGTTTGCTGCACGGCTTATGGCAATGTGCTTGCGAACCTTTCGAGAATCACACTGTGGCTGGCCCTATGGCGGCCACCTGGATGGAATGATGAACGTTCTACGCCTTCCTTTAATTGCGTTGCTGACCGGTGTGCTGGGTCTGGCGGGGTGCACCACGCACCAGCCAGCGGCCTTGTACCAACTGGACAGCGGCGCCCCAGGCCAGCCCGCGCAAAGCGCCGGCATGGCCGTGGTACTTGGCCCGATCAGCGTGGCCGACTACCTGCAGCGTGAAACCCTGCTGCAACGTCAGCCCGATGGCAGTCTGAGTGCGGCCACTGATGGTCGATGGGCTGGCAGCCTGTCTTCGGATATCGATCAACTTCTGGTACGTCAACTGGCGTGGCGCCTGGACAGCCAGCGGGTTGTCCTGGCACCGGCTACGGCGGGCTTCAGCCCGGATGTGCAGGTGCTGTTGTCGATCACTCGCCTGGACTCGGGCAAGAACTTGCCTGCGGTGCTGGATGCGCAATGGCGTTTGATCGACCGTCGCGGTCAGGTGCGTGACAACCGCATTGTTCACCTGGAGCAGCCACACGGGGGCAGCACGGCGGATCAGGTCAAGGCTCAAGGTCAGTTGTTGCAACAGCTGAGCGAGCAATTGGCCGTGGCGCTCAAGCCACTGGCCAACCAGCCGCCGCTGGTTGAGATGCGCAAGCCCGAGACCAAGGCTGCACCGAAGCAGGGTGCGGAGAAACCTCGAATTCCGATGGCTTCACCGATCCGTACGGATATGGAAGTGTTTCGCTTCTGAGGCCGTAACCCGAAACAAAAAATCCCGCACATGTGCGGGATTTTTTTTGCCTCTACGGGAGCACGCCGTCAGCCACGATTCTCATGCATCCGCGCCAGTTGGCGCTCAAGCATGGATGGATACGGCTCCATCAGGCGCTCGACGCAGCAGGCACCTTCAGGGCTGGCAATCGGGCGGATACGGGCGCGCTGACGGATCAGAGGGTCGTCGCTGATCTTGCGCTCCACCAGCAGCAAGTTGCGGCTGTGTTGCGACAGCGCCAGGGCGTCCTGTGCGACTTCAGTCAGCAGCAAGTCAATCTGGCTCATGCCGTTCAGTCCTTCGCCCAGCACCAGACCCAGTTGCAATTGCAGGGTGATGCCGCTGTCCGCGACTTCGATCTGCAAGGCGTGACCCAGGGCCCGCAGCAGTTCGCCGCAGCAAATGGCGTTGGTCAGGTAATCGTCGCCGCTGTCTTCGCTATGGAACAGCATCAGCGTGCTGCCATCGTTGAGCGTATGCAGCTCGCTTTGATACAGCGAAGCTGCCTGGTTCAGGCAATCGCGATAGCGCTCCAGCAGTTCCATCAGGCGGGCGCGGGGCAGGCGACGCAGTTGTTCCTGTGCCCCCAGTTGCACCGCCAGTACGGCGCTTGGCTGTGGCGCAGCTGATACGACCTGTTTGGGCTTGGCCAGCGCAATCGGCGCAGCAGTGGCTGTGCTGGTGTCGCGCAAGTCAGCGAACGGGTCTTCGTCGTCGTTTTCGTCTTCTGCGGTGCTGACCAACTGCCGGGGAGCGGCTTTGGGAGCAGGCGCAGCAGGCGCTTCATCGAACGTCGGATCGCTCAGGTTGCGCACTTCGAAGGTCGGCTCGTTGTCTTCGGCTTCTTCGTAGTCGCTGTCGTCGTAGTCTTCTTCCGGTTCTGGCTCGGGTTCCGGCTCTGGCGCCGCAGGGGCGAGGCGGCTGTGAAGCTGGCGGGCCAGATCACCGATTTCATCCTGGCGCTGGATGGCCGGGGTGTAAGGATCGGGCTCGCGCAACCATACCCGCAATTGCAGCAGCGGCGTGGTGATGTGGCGTCCCAGTCGCAAGCTCAAGGCCAGGGCCAGGGCGAGCAGAATGGCGCTCAAAATGCCCATGCTCTGCAGGCTGATGGTCATCGGCTGCTCAAACTGGTGCATGTCCAGGCTGATGCGCAGATGCCCGGCGGTCACATCCTGAAAGGTGATCTTGGTCTGATACACGCCTTCGGTTTCGCCCAGCAAGCCGTTTTTGGGACGCTGGCCGGCTTCGGCGAGGATCCGGTTATCGACGCTGTAGATAGCTGCGTGGGCCACCAGAGGGTTTTTGGTCAGGTTGTTGAGCAGCACGTTGAGACTGAGGATGTCATTGGACACCAGCAGCTCGGTCGCCGAGGTGGCGGTTTGTGTGGTCAGGCTCTGACCCAGGGCATCTGCCTGCTCGTGCATGGCCTGCTTGAATTGCAGTCCCATCACCACGGCATAAATGACCAGCGCCAGGGCGACCAGAATCACGTTATGGCTGGCGATACGCAGAGCAATCGGAACGCGGCGATCACGCAGGGCCCGGAAGATCAACAGGAAGAAATTATCGGTTTTGACAGGCAATGGCCGGTTCACTGAGCGCGGCTCTTAGTCCGTTAAGTTGGTGCGCAGTATAGCGAGCAGCCTGAAGGCGGCAAAGCCTTGGCGGTGCCCGATGGTCACTGAAAGTGGGTAGAATGCGTTTTTTTTAGCGAATGGGGGTGTGCCTTGCGCGAAATCGTCCTGATAAACATCACAGGTGAGGACCGTCCGGGTCTCACTGCGGCCATTACTGGTGTATTGGCCAGCAATGGTGTGAATATTCTCGACATCGGTCAGGCCGCTATCCATGGCGTTTTGTCGTTGGGTTTTCTGGTGGAAATTCCACAAGCAGAGCTGGTTTCGGCGGTGCTCAAAGACCTGCAGCCATTGATCGCCCAAGAGGGACTGCAACTGCGTTTTGACCCGATCAGCGAAGAGCATTACCAGCGCTGGGTCAATGAGCAAAGCCAGACCCGTCATGTGGTGACGCTGATGAGCCGCCAGGTGACTGCCCATGAGTTGCAGCGCGTGACATCGGTGATCAGCCAGCACGGTTTGAACATCGAACAGACTGATCGCTTGTCTGGCCGTGTACCGCTGGACGCCCCGACGCAGTTGAGCAAAAGTTGCATCGAACTGCGTGTGTGCGGCGAGCCTGCGGATATTGACGCGCTACGTGCCGATTTCTTCAACCTGGCCCAAGAGCTGGGTGTTGATATCGCGCTTCAGGAAGACACCCTGTTCCGCCGCAATCGCCGTCTGGCGGTGTTCGACATGGACTCGACCCTGATCGAAGCCGAAGTGATCGACGAGTTGGCCAAGGCTGCGGGCGTGGGTGACCAGGTGGCTGCAATCACCGAACGCGCCATGGCCGGTGAGCTGGACTTCAAGGCCAGCTTCAAGGCGCGCATGGCACTGCTCAAAGGTCTGGATGTGGGCGTGCTGGATGCCATCGGTGCCTCGCTGCGCCTGACCGAAGGCGCCGAAGTGCTGTTCGCGGAACTCAAGCGCTTGGGCTACAAGACCGCCATCCTGTCGGGCGGCTTCACGTATTTTGCCAAGCAGGTACAGGCGAAGCTGGGCATCGACTATGTGTTCGCCAACGAGCTGGAAGTGGTGGATGGCAAGGTGACCGGTGTTGCGGTTGAGCCGATTGTCGACGCACAGCGCAAGGCGGACTTGCTGCGTGAGCTGGCGCAAAAGGAAGGCTTGAGCCTGGAGCAGACCATTGCGGTCGGTGATGGTGCCAACGACTTGCCGATGCTGGCAATTGCCGGGCTGGGTGTGGCATTCCGCGCCAAGCCACTGGTTAAAAAATCGGCCAGACATGCCATTTCGACTCTGGGCCTGGATGGTGTGCTGTACCTGCTGGGCCAGCGCGACCGTAATAGCCAGGGCTAGTGAATACGTGTAGTCGCTGCCGCAGGCTGCGATAAGGCCCGCAGGGCCTTCGCTTTTAATACAAAAGCGGGGGCCGCTTTGCAGCCCATCGCAGCCTTCGGCAGCGACTACATTATTTACTCACCGATCTTCTGCCCCATCATCACCGGCGTTCCCGCCGCCAGGCCTTCAGCCCACTTCACTTGATCGGCACCGAACAGCACGATTGCAGTCGAACCCAGTTTGAAGCGACCCAGCTCGGCACCTTTTTCCAGGTGGATCGGCGCACGTGCAGCTTCGTCGTAGCGGAAGGTTTTCAGCTCGCGTTTAGGCGGCGTGACCAGACCGGCAAATACGGTTTCAATCGACGCCACGATCATGGCGCCCACCAAAATCACGGCCATCGGGCCGCGTTCGGTATCAAAGATGCACACGGCACGCTCGTTGCGGGCAAAAAGTTCCGGCACGTTTTCGGCGGTAGTCTGGTTAACCGAGAACAGGCGGCCCGGCACGTAGATCATCTCGCGCAAGGTGCCTGCCAACGGCATGTGTACGCGGTGGTAATCCTTTGGCGACAGGTAGATGGTGGCAAAGTCGCCGCCCATGAACTGTGCTGCCACAGCGGCATCGCCACCCACCAGTTCCAGCACGCTGTAGCTGTGGCCTTTGGCCTGGAACACGCGACCATGTTCAATCGGGCCCAGTTGGCTGACAGCGCCATCGGCAGGGCTCAACACGGCGCGCGGAGTTTGATCCAGCGGGCGGGCGCCGTCTTTCAGGGCGCGGGTGAAGAAGGCATTGAAGTGCTCGTAGGCGGTAACGTCTTCAACCAGTGCCTGGGACATGTCCACTTGGTAACGCTTGGCGAACCAGGTTGTGAATGCATTCTTGAACCAGCGCACGCGGCACTCGGCAATGCAGCCGGCCAGGCGTGACAGCAGGTGATGCGGCAACAGGTACTGGCTGAGGAGGAACAAACGCGTTTTCATTCAAGGTCCTTAATTTTTTACAGGCAGCTCGACAGGGGTATCGGGATGGTTGCCCCATTCGCCCCAAGAGCCGGCGTAGCCTTTGACGCGCGGATAACCGAGCGATTTGGCAACGAGATAAGTAAAGCCAGAACGGTGGTGAGTCTGGCAGTGGGTAATCACTTCTTTGTCTGGCGTGATGCCCAGATCCTTGAGGATCTGCGCCATGTCAGTGCGGATACGCAGGTTGCGGGTTTTATCCATGCCTGCGGTCCATTCAAAATTCTTCGCGCCGGGGATATGCCCACCCTTGGCGGCGAGCACTTTTTCGCCCGTGTATTCGGCTTCGCTGCGCGCATCCCAGATCGCCAGATCCGGGGCGCCCAAACGGCTTTGCAGGTACTCGCGGGTTGCGGTGGGTTCATCGTGCAGAGTCAGTGCCACCGGGCCACCGGCTGCAGCGGGTACATCCTGGCTGACGGCGTAACCGTCACCTGTCCATGCGTGAATGCCGCCATCCAGATAGTGATAAGCCTTGTGTCCGATTACATCCAGCAGCCAGATGAAGCGCCCGGCCCAGCCGCCGCCTTCGTCGTCATACACCACGTAGACCGCATCGGGGTTGTGCCCCAACTCGCCGAACAACGCTTCGAGCGCAGCCTGTGTCGGCAGCAGGCCGGGCGCCGGTGGCAGCCCCAGTTGCGTGCGCT
Source organism: Pseudomonas sp. NKUCC02_KPG (assembly GCF_019345465.1). Classification (GTDB taxonomy): domain Bacteria; phylum Pseudomonadota; class Gammaproteobacteria; order Pseudomonadales; family Pseudomonadaceae; genus Aquipseudomonas. The sequence continues at coordinate 59,232 of NZ_JAHKRC010000009.1, read as the reverse complement.
TCGGGTCGACGAAGCGAGCTCCCGGAATATGCCCGGCTTCGTAACGCGCGACGCTGGTCAAGTCGACCACGATCAGTTCGGGAGCGTTGAGCCGGGCGAACAGGTCGCTTGGTTCAATCACTAACGGCAAGCCAGAGAAGCCAGGCATGTGAAGCCTCCAGAGCAAAAAAGGGGGGGATTGTAGCGCTAGCGCCCGCGACTACTAAAGCTATTCAGGGCTTTCTCGATGCATTGGGCCGTTTTGCCGAATGCCTGCACGCTGGTTTCCGAAAAGGGTCCGCCGCCCTGGTCTGCCAGTACCAGCATGACCACGCGGCCGTTGTTGCTCAGAGAGCGTAACAGTAGATGCTCGCCAGGGAACAGGCTGCGCAGGCTGTAGGGTAAAACCGCGGATATGACGCCATTGTTCTCGGGTGTCAGGCGTACCTGAGCCGGTTGCGCCATCAAGCGCTGGAGTGCGGTGCTCTCGTTGATGGTGATGTTCAGGTCGAAGGCTGTCTTTGCCAGTCCGGCTATCTGATTCACGCTCAGGGCGGTTGAGGTCTTGTCGGGTGTCAGCAGCATCACTCGGCGCATGCCGCACGCCAGCAGGGCTTCGCGGGCGCAAGTGGTCAGGTGCATCGGGTTGCTGAATGCGCTGGGTTGCTCGAGCAATTGCCCGCAATGTCTGCGCCACGCCGCCAGCGCCTCGGCCGAGGGGGGCGGCGCGGCCAGCGAGCTGTGGCGGGTGCGGCGTGCATCCCATGGCCAGAGCAGCGCCTGGGCCGGGTGCCAGAGTTCTGGCATCGAGTGATAGCGCCCGCTGTTTACCGCGTGCTGGTGCACTTGCTGTTGTATGTCATCCAGCGGCATTTGCAGGTACAGGCTGGTGACGTACTGCCAGCGCAAGTTGTGCGGCGTGTCCCATGCCTGTTGCGCTGAAAGTGCCAGGCAGTTGGCCAGCAGCACGCTGTTGGCGGGCTGGTTGAACCAGCGGCGCAGCTCGGGATCGGCGTCCAGGTGCTGTTGCTGGCGCAGCGGATGATGAGTGTCGCGGGCAATGTGCAGCACCTTGACCAGCGTGCGGCGCTCGTCGGTGATGACCGTATAGCCCTGCATCACCCAGGCGGGCAATCGCCAGAGTTCGGCCAGCGTGCGGCAGATATCAAACAGCGGAACACCAAATAGCTCCAGCTCGACCTTTTTGGCGCATTCCCCTTGCTCGACCACCCGTCGCTCCCAGGCTTCAAGCAGCAGCGGGTGAGTGAGCGCCAACGCCCATAACGGCGACAGAAACAGCAGGCTGCTCCAGTAGATTTCTTGCCAGAGGCGCGCCAGGCGATTGCCGAACAGCCCGATTGCTTGTTGTGCGGCGTGCTGGCTGATGAGCTGGATTTGTCGATAGGCCATCGGAATGTCTTCGATCGCCAGTGCGGGTACGCGCTCGAGCAACACTTGGGTGCGCTTGAGGCCCAGGCGGTTGATGGCCACTTCAAGGCTTTCGGCAGGCTCGCTCAGGCTGCTCTGGACGTGTTGGTTGGCCTCGCGGATCAGCCTCAGTGCCAGCGCCGGACTGTCCTGCATGACCTCGGCAATTTCGCGTAATGAGCGGCGACTGTCGTTGATCGTCTTGAATACGCGCTCATGGCTGTTTTGCGGGATCGGCAAATCAACAGCGTCCAGGCGTGATACCCAGGCATCCAGAGTAGTGGGTGTTGATGTCGGTGCGCAGGTTTCGTTGGCCATTAGGGGAACGCGATCATCATCGATTGTGGAGGTCGAATGGATTTTCGGCTTTGCCGGCTATAGTCTGGCGCAGATTCGCCGATAAGGAGAAGAAGAGTTTTAGCTTCGCTGGAATATGACCTTGAACCCGACTCAGTAAGTACTTTTTATCTATGGCTAAAATTATCGGCATCATTGTCGTGTTCGCGAGTGTGCTTGGCGGATACGTGCTTTCTCACGGCAAAATCGGTGCGTTGATTCAGCCGTTCGAGGTTTTGATCATCGGTGGGGCGGCCTTTGGCGCGTTCCTGCAAGCCAACCCCGGCTACATGACCATGCACGTGATCAAAAAATCACTCAGCATGTTTGGATCACGCTTCTCCCACGCTTTTTATCTGGAAGTGCTGGGGCTGGTTTACGAGATTCTCAATAAAAGTCGCCGCGAAGGCATGATGGCCATCGAAAGCGATATTGAAGACGCGGCCGCCAGCCCGATCTTCTCCAAGTACCCCACTGTCCTTAAGGATGAGCGCATGACGGCGTTTATCTGCGATTACCTGCGCATCATGTCGTCGGGCAACATGGCGCCCCACGAGCTCGAAGGGCTGTTTGACATGGAGCTTTTCAACCTCAAGGAAGAGCTGGAGCATCCTTCCCATGCCGTGACCGGGATCGCCGACGGCATGCCCGGTTTCGGCATTGTGGCGGCGGTGCTGGGTATTGTCGTGACGATGGCCTCGCTGGGTGAGGGCGATCAGGCCGCAATCGGCATGCACGTTGGTGCCGCGCTGGTGGGGACGTTCTTCGGTATTTTGGCCGCCTATGGCTTCTTCGGTCCGCTGGCGACGTCCCTGGCCCACGATGCCAAGGAAGAAATCAACGTTTACGAGTCGATCAAGGCTTCCCTGGTGGCCTCGGCCTCGGGCATGCCGCCGTCGCTTGCCGTCGAGTTCGGTCGTAAAGTGCTGTACCCCAAGCATCGACCGAGCTTTTCCGAGCTTGAACAAGTGGTTCGCGGTCGCTGAGTTATGGAAAACAACCAACCCATCATCATCAAGCGCGTAAAGCGCTACGCCGCAGGCCATCACGGTGGCGCCTGGAAAATTGCCTTTGCTGACTTCGCCACGGCGATGATGGCGTTCTTTTTGGTGATGTGGCTGATGACGGCCGCCACGCCAGAGCAAAAGATCGCCATTGGCGGCTACTTCAAAGACCCGATCGGTTTCAGCGAAAGCGGCACACCGTACATCATCGACCTGGGCGGCACGCCCGCGCTGGCGCCGGACAACACCCTCAATCCCGAAGAGAAACTGCAGCCTCAGCCCGACAAGATCAAAGTCGATGCCGATCAGGTTGAGAGCATGGCGGAGCAGGTCGAGAAAGAACGTCTCGAACTGCTGCTTCAGGAGTTGCAGAACAAGGTCGAAGAAAACCCGCAACTGCGTAAATTCAAGGATCAGTTGCTGTTTGAAATCACTCCGGACGGTTTGCGGATCCAGATCATGGACGCCGAAAACCGCCCGATGTTTGATGTGGGCAGCGCGCGGCTAAAGCCTTACTTCGAAGATATTTTGCTGGCCATGGCCGACACGATCAAAGCGGTGCCGAACAAAGTCAGCATCAGCGGCCACACCGATGCCATGCCCTATGCGGGAGGTGGCGATTACGGCAACTGGGAATTGTCGGCCAACCGTGCCAATGCGGCCCGGCGTGCCTTGGTGGCGGGTAGCTACCCTGATGCGCAGATTGCGCGGGTGGTGGGGTATGCGTCGTCAGTGCTGTTCGACAAGGCCAACCCCTATAACCCGATCAACCGTCGAATTGACATCGTGGTGCTGACCAAAAAGGCCCAGCAGGCGATTGAAGGTGAGCAGGGTGTGGAGCCGGTTAAGGCCCAGGAGTTGCCCAAGGCTGCGATCGATCCGATCCAGTTGCCCGCCGACAAACAGCCACTGCCGATGCATGAAGAGCGCCAGAAGCTGAATCTGTTTGACGACAAGGCACCGTAACCTTGTAGTCGCTGCCGCAGGCTGCGATAAGGGCCGAAGGACCTTCGCTCTTGAAAAGCGCGACCCCTTCGGGCCCGATCGCAGCCTGCGGCAGCGACTACATCGTTACGTGGCTTAGTAGCTCGACTCGGGCAAGCTGGCAATGATCGAGCGATAGCTGTTCATGCGCTGCTGTTGAACGCGGCCATCTTCCAGGGCCATCAACAATGCACAGCCTGGCTCGCGGTCGTGTTTGCAGTCGCGGAAGCGGCAGGTGCCGATCAAGTCGTTGAACTCGATAAAGCCCGCCTCGACATCGGCCCGGCTCACGTGGCCCAGGCCGAACTCGCGGATACCCGGTGAGTCGATCAACTCGCCGCCACCCGGGAAGTGGAACAACCGCGCCGTGGTGGTGGTGTGCGTGCCCTGGCCCGAGACTTCCGACAGCGGCCCGACCCGCAGGTTGACCTCTGGCAGCAGGCTGTTGACCAAGGACGACTTGCCCACGCCCGACTGACCCACAAACACGCTGATATGGCCGTCCAGTTGCGCTTGCAACTGCTGCATGCCATCACCGTGGTGCGCCGACACTTCCAGCACCGGATAACCCAGCTGGCGATAAACCCCCAGCAACGCATTGAGCGCCGGTGAGTTTTGATCGTCGATCAAGTCAGCCTTGTTGAGCAGCAGCAACGGACGAATCCCCGCGTGCTCGGCGGCGACCAGGTAACGGTCGATGAGGTTGGCATGGGGCTCGGGCATGGGCGCGAACACAATCACGATCATGTCGACGTTGGCAGCGACCGGCTTGAGCTGGCCACGGCTGTCCGGGCGGCACAGTTCGGTTTTACGCGGCAGTTGGGCGACGATAACGCCGATGCCCTGGTTGCCGGCGCGCCATACAACCGTGTCGCCGGTCACCAGTGCGGGCAGGTTTGCGCGCAGGTGGCAGCGGAACATCTGGCCTTTAAGCTCGCCTTCCTGGGCTTCGACTTCGACCTGCACACCAAAGTGCGCGATCACCAGGCCGAGTTGCTCGGGGCCTAAATCGCCGCCCTCAAGCGCTTCGACGGCACTGGATTCGCGTTTGGCGGCGCGGGCAGCGCGCTCGCCCTGGATCTTTTCGATGCGCCAATTCTGACGACGATTGAGCTGGCGTTTGGCCATGGGTGTTCCGTGTTGATAAAACGATAAGAAGGGTAAAACGCAGGCGAGTTTAGCACGAGGGCTGCACGCCTAAGCTAAACTGCGCAACCAAGCACTGGAGGCCATTATGCAAAACGCGCAGAACCTGATCTGGATCGACCTGGAAATGACCGGTCTGGACCCTGACAACGACGTCATTATCGAAATGGCCACCATCGTTACCGACAGCAACCTCAATACCCTGGCTGAAGGTCCGGTCATCGCCATCCACCACAGCGATGAAGTGCTGGCCCGCATGGACGAATGGAACACCCGCACCCACGGTGGCAGTGGCCTGACCCAGCGCGTCAAAGACAGCACCACCACCATGGCCGAAGCCGAGGCGCAAACCATCGCGTTTCTTGAACAGTGGGTACCCAAAGGCAAGTCGCCGATCTGCGGCAACAGCATCTGTCAGGATCGCCGCTTCCTGTACACCCACATGAAAGCGCTTGAAAGCTACTTCCACTACCGCAACCTGGACGTTTCGACGCTCAAGGAACTGGTCGCGCGCTGGGCACCTGAAGTGCGCGACAGCCTGGTGAAGAAAGGCACGCACCTTGCGCTGGACGACATTCGCGAGTCGATCGCCGAACTGCAGCACTACCGCAAGCATTTCATCAAATTCTGATCGTAACGTTGTAGTCGCTGCCGAAGGCTGCGAGCTGTTCAGATCTCAGGTTCGCAGCCTTCGGCAGCGACTACAAAGTTACGCCCCCTTTTGGTGCCAATGCCAACTGAGAGTAGACTGCGCGCCTTCTTGCAAGGATCGCTGCCATGTTGCTGATGCTCTATTTAGTTGCCATTACTGCCGAAGCCATGACCGGGGCGCTGTCTGCCGGGCGTCGGGGCATGGATTGGTTCGGCGTGGTGCTGATTGCCTGTGTCACGGCGCTAGGCGGCGGCTCGGTGCGCGACGTACTGTTGGGGCATTACCCGCTGACCTGGGTCAAACACCCGGAATACCTGGTCTTGACTACCTTTGCCGCGCTGGTGACGATCTTTATCGCGCCATTAATGCGCCATTTGCGCTCGCTGTTTTTGGTGCTCGATGCCCTGGGGCTGGTAGCGTTTACCCTGATTGGTTGCATGACTGCGCTGGAAATGGGCCAAGGCATGCTGGTGGCCTCGGTGAGCGGGGTCATCACCGGGGTATTTGGCGGCATCCTGCGGGACATCTTCTGCAACGATATCCCGCTGATCTTCCGTCGCGAGCTGTACGCCAGCGTATCGTTTGCCGCAGCCTGGTGTTTCTTGCTGTGTACCTGGCTCGAAATGCCCAACGAGCAGGCTATTTTCGTGACCTTGTTCGGCGGGCTACTGCTGCGTTTGTTGGCGATCCGCTTTAACTGGGAAATGCCCAAGTTCGTTTACAACGACGAGCATTAAGCAATTGCGGGAGTGGTCAGGCGCGCTTGGCGTGTTGTGCCAGCGCCCACTCCACATGTTCCTGCACCAGCTCGGACGGGTAGTCGCGCCGCGCCTTCAAGGCTTCAAGCACCGGGATCGTCGACGGCGCATTGCCCAGCCCCACTGCCAGATTGCGCAACCAGCGCTCGTACCCTGCCCGGCGTAGAGGGGAGCCCTCGGTGCTGCTCAGGAACGTGTCTTCATCCCACATAAACAGCTCGGCCAGCCCGGCGTTGTCCAGGTTGTGCCTTGGCTTGAAGTCGCCTTCTGCCGTAGTGCGGGCAAAACGGTTCCACGGACAGACAATCTGGCAATCATCACACCCGAACACCCGGTTGCCGATCATTGAGCGCAGCTCTTCGGGGATCGCGGTTTTCAGCTCGATGGTCAAGTACGAAATGCACTTGCGCGCATCCAGTACATAGGGGCCGACAAAGGCATTGGTGGGGCAAATGTCCAGGCAGGCAGTGCAGCGTCCGCAGTGCTCTGTCTCGTGGGGAGGATCGACCGGCAGCGGCAAGTCGACAAACAACTCGCTCAGGAAGAAATAGCTGCCCGCCTTGCGATTGAGCACCAAAGTGTTTTTGCCGATCCAGCCCAGGCCAGCCTGCTGCGCAATGGCTTTTTCCAGGACCGGGGCGCTGTCGACAAAGGCGCGAAAGCCAAACGGGCCGATGTCTTTCTGGATGCGGTCGGCCAGTTGCTGCACGCGCTTGCGGATCAGCTTGTGGTAATCGCGACCCAGGGCATAGCGCGACACGTAGGCTTTTTCAGGCTGGGCCAGCAGCTGCGCCATGTGGGTGTCGCCGGGCAGGTAGTCCATGCGCAGGGACACCACGCGCAATGTGCCGGGGACCAGTTCTTCGGGATGCGAACGCTTGCTGCCGTGGGCAGTCATGTAGTCCATGTCGCCGTGGTAGCCAGCATCGAGCCAGCGTTGCAGATGGTGTTCGTGTTCTCCAAGGTCGAGGCCGGCAATGGCGACTTGTTGAAAGCCCAGCTCGCGGCCCCATTCCTTGATGGACTGAGCGAGAGCGGGGAGGTCGGCAGTAATAGCAGGCATGAGGCAAGAGAAACCGGAGCTGAGATGCGTATAATTCTGCCAGACATCGGAGCCCGACACGTATGCCGCAGACCAAACACCTTTTAGCTGACCCCAAAGCCCTTTGCGCAGATAACCTGCCGCGACTGCCTGTGCGGGCCCCAAGCGCCCACAAAGGCCAGTTCGGCCATGTGCTGCTGGTGGGTGGGGATCGCGGGTTTGGCGGCTCGATTACCCTGAGTGCCCAGGCTGCACTACGCTGTGGCGCTGGCCTGGTATCACTGGCCACGCGTCCCGAGCACGTGGCGGCCGCTCTGGTGCAGGTGCCTGAAGTGATGACACTTGGCGTGTCGTCAGCGAATCAGTTGATGGGTGTGCTGGCGCAGGCTTCGGTGGTTGTGGTGGGCCCGGGTTTGGGGCAGGCCCCCTGGGGGCGTAGTCTGTTGTCGGCAGCTGCGCAGGCAAAAATGCCTCAGGTGTGGGATGCCGATGCGCTGAATCTGTTGTCCAACGCAGTCATTGGGCTGGCGTCCGGCTCGGTGATCACCCCGCACCCGGGCGAAGCCGCGCGGTTGCTGGGCATCAGTACCGGGCAAGTACAGGCAGATCGCCCGGCAGCGGCCCGAGCGCTGGTTAAAAAATATTCAGTGGTCTGCGTCCTTAAAGGAGCAGGCACTCTGGTTGCAGGGTTGGACGGTGAATTGGCCATTTGCAATCAGGGACACCCGGCCATGGCTACGGCCGGTTTGGGGGATGTGCTGGCAGGCGTGATTGGCGCGCTGCTGGCCCAGGGCATGAGCGCCTTCGATGCGGCGTGCCTGGCGGTGTGGCTGCATGCCCGCGCCGGAGAACAACAGGGACAATTGGGCCGTGGGCTGGCGGCCAGTGATTTGATTCCAGTCATTCGTCAGTTGTTGGAGGAACACGCACCGTGCACGAAATAACACTGCAACTGGACGATGAAGAGGCAATGACCGCCTTTGGCGCGCGCCTGGCGACCGTGACTCAAGGTCATGGCCTGATCTTTCTGGACGGTGATCTGGGGATGGGCAAGACCACCCTGTCACGAGGCTTGATTCGCGGCCTTGGGCACACCGGCTCGGTTAAAAGTCCGACCTTTACGTTGGTTGAGCCTTATGAAATTGGCGATATTCGCGCCTTTCATTTTGATCTGTACCGTCTGGTCGACCCTGAAGAGCTCGAATATATGGGGATTCGCGATTATTTCGACGAAGACGCCCTATGCTTGATTGAATGGCCCGATAAAGGTGCAGGCTTTTTGCCAAAGCCTGACCTGACCATTACCATTAGCCCGCACAACACCGGGCGTTTGCTGAAGCTGACGCCCCAAGGTTCACGTGGCGAGTCTTGGTGTGCCGCATTGGCACCGGAATACAAATAATGATGGGGTTTGGTATGCGCTTTCGCGCGTTAGTAAGTGTGGTGGGTGTGTTGCTCAGTGTCATGGCGGTCAACGCTTTGGCGGCGACACAGGTCAAAAGCGTACGTTTGTGGCGGGCGCCGGACAACACACGACTGGTTTTTGATCTGACCGGCCCGGTGCAGCACAGCGTGTTTACGCTGACAGCCCCTGACCGTCTGGTGATTGATATCAATGGTGCGACCCTGGCCGGCCCGTTGAATGTGCAAACCGCCAATACGCCTATTACCAGCATGCGTTCGGCGCAACGTACCCCCACGGATTTGCGCGTGGTGATCGACCTGAAAAAGGCGGTGACTCCGAAGAGCTTCGTGCTGGCGCCGAATGCCCAGTACGGTAACCGTCTGGTGGTTGACCTGTATGACCAGGGTGCCGACCTCTCTCCGAGCTTGCCTGCCACCAATGTGGCGACGGTGCCTGTGGTTCCGGTCACTCCGGCCCAGCCTGACGTCAAGTTGCCGCCGATTCCGAGCGGAAAACGCAGTGTGGTGGTCGTCATTGACGCCGGCCACGGCGGTGAAGACCCGGGGGCCTCGGGCTCTGCAGGCCAGCGGGAAAAAGACGTGGTGCTGGCAATTGCCAAAGAGCTGCAGCGCCAGATCAATGGCATGAAAGGCTTCAGGGCTGAGCTGACGCGCACCGGCGACTACTTTATTCCGTTGCGTGGCCGTACCGAAATCGCCCGCAAAAAGGGCGCCGACCTGTTTGTGTCGATCCACGCCGATGCCGCGCCGTCCAAGGCCGCCTTTGGTGCTTCGGTGTTTGCCTTGTCCGAGCGAGGTGCGACTTCCGAGACTGCGCGCTGGTTGGCAGACAGCGAAAACCGTTCTGACTTGATCGGCGGCGCGGGCAATGTGAGCCTTGACGACAAGGACCGCATGCTGGCGGGTGTATTGCTCGATTTGTCGATGACGGCTTCGCTGACGTCCAGCCTGAACGTGGGGCAAAAGGTCTTGAGCAACATCGGTCGGGTGACACCGCTGCACAAGCAGCGCGTGGAGCAAGCCGGGTTTATGGTGCTCAAGTCGCCGGATATTCCATCGATCCTCGTCGAAACCGGGTTTATCTCGAACTCCAACGAAGCTTCGAAACTGGCGTCGAGCAGCCACCAGCAAGCGCTGGCGCGTTCGATCAGCAGCGGCGTGCGTCAGTTTTTCCAGCAAAACCCGCCACCGGGCACGTATATCGCCTGGCTGCGTGACACGGGCAAAATTGCCCAGGGCGCCCGTGAACACACGGTCCGTCCCGGCGAAACACTGGCGATGATTGCCGTGCGATATCAAGTGGGTGTGGCGACGCTGCGTTCGAGCAACAGCCTGAAAACCGATGAGCTTAAAGTCGGCCAAAACCTGAACATTCCGGCCACCGCCCTGGCGGCTCAATAATGAGTGACGGCGTCTTGAACAGCAGCGCGCGGATTGAACTGCTCAGCCCGCGCCTGGCCAACCAGATTGCTGCTGGCGAAGTGGTTGAGCGTCCGGCATCGGTGATCAAAGAGTTGCTGGAAAACAGCCTCGACTCGGGCGCCAAGCGCATTGACGTGGATGTGGAGCAGGCCGGGATCAAGCTGCTACGGGTGCGTGACGATGGCAGCGGTATTTCCAGCGACGACTTGCCGCTGGCACTGGCGCGTCACGCCACGAGCAAGATTCGTGATCTTGAAGACCTTGAGCGGGTGATGAGCCTGGGTTTTCGCGGTGAGGCCCTGGCTTCCATCAGCTCCGTTGCCCGCCTGACCCTGACTTCGCGCACCCGTGGTGCCGATCAGGCCTGGCAGGTCGAGACTGAAGGCCGCGACATGGCACCCCGGGTGCAACCGGCGGCACATCCGGTCGGCACCTCGGTTGAAGTACGTGACCTGTTTTTCAATACCCCGGCGCGGCGAAAATTTCTTAAAACCGAAAAAACCGAATTCGATCATCTGCAAGAAGTGATCAAGCGCCTGGCGCTGGCCCGGTTTGATGTGGCGTTCAATTTGCGACACAACGGTAAAACCATCCTCAATCTGCATGAAGCCCGGGACGATACTGCCCGCGCCCGACGTGTGGCGGCGGTGTGCGGCTCGGCGTTCCTGGAGCAGGCGCTACCGATCGAGATCGAGCGCAATGGCCTGCATTTGTGGGGCTGGGTGGGTCTGCCGACTTTCTCGCGCAGCCAGGCTGACTTGCAGTATTTCTATGTGAATGGCCGTGCGGTACGCGACAAGCTGGTGGCCCATGCGGTGCGCCAGGCTTATCGCGATGTGCTGTTCAACGGTCGTCATCCGACCTTTGTCCTGTTTTTTGAAGTCGACCCTTCGGTTGTCGACGTCAACGTCCACCCGACCAAGCACGAAGTGCGCTTCCGTGACGGGCGCATGGTGCATGACTTTTTGTATGGCACGTTGCATCGCGCCTTGGGTGATGTGCGTCCGGAAGACCAACTGGCCGCTCCTGCGCCTGTGCCCGGTGCCGAACGCCCTACGGGGCTCGACGCCGGTGAGTTTGGTCCGCAAGGTGAAATTCGCCTGGCAGCCAACGTACTGGAGCAGCCGCAAGCGGCGCCTGGTCAGCATGTCGCAGGCTCGGGTGCCGGTGCGGGTTATCAGTATCAGTACCGGCCGCAGTCTTCGGCGCCTTCAGTTCCTGTCGAAGAAGCGCGCAATGCCTATCGCGAGTTTTTCGCGCCATTGCCCGAGGCCAATGCTGCACCCTTGCCGGACGGGCAGGGTGATATCCCGCCGTTGGGCTTTGCGCTGGCGCAACTCAAGGGCATTTATATCCTTGCTGAAAACGCCCAGGGACTGGTGCTGGTGGATATGCACGCGGCCCACGAACGCATCATGTATGAGCGCCTGAAAATCGCCATGGCCAGCGCAGGCTTGAGTGGTCAGCCGCTGCTGGTGCCGGAATCGATTGCAGTCAGTCAGCGTGAAGCCGACTGTGCAGAAGAGCACGCCGAGTGGTTCCAGCGCCTGGGCTTTGAGCTGCAGCGCCTTGGCCCGGAAACCCTGGCTATCCGCCAGATCCCGGCCCTGCTCAAGCAGGCTGAGGCTCAGCGCCTGGTCCATGACGTACTGGCCGACCTGATGGAATACGGCACCAGTGACCGGATTCAGGCGCATCTCAATGAGCTGCTTGGCACCATGGCCTGCCACGGTGCGATCCGGGCCAATCGCCGTTTGGCGATCCCGGAAATGAACGGCCTGTTGCGTGACATGGAAAACACCGAGCGCAGTGGTCAGTGCAATCATGGTCGTCCCACCTGGACCCAAATGGGCCTGGACGACTTGGACAAACTCTTTTTGCGCGGTCGCTGATGACAGGTTCCAACGTTTTACCCCCGGCCATTTTTCTGATGGGGCCGACGGCTGCCGGCAAGACCGATCTGGCCATCGAGCTGACCAAGGTGCTGCCGTGCGAGCTGATCAGTGTCGATTCGGCACTGGTCTATCGCAGTATGGATATCGGTACGGCCAAGCCGGAGAAAGAAATTCTGGCTGCCCACCCTCATCAGTTGATCGATATTCTCGACCCGGCTGAGAGCTATTCGGCAGCTGATTTTCGCCGCGACGCACTCAAGGCAATGGCCGAAATCACCGCGCGCGGCAATATTCCGCTGCTGGTGGGCGGCACCATGCTGTATTACAAAGCACTGATCGACGGCCTGGCAGACATGCCCCCGGCCGATCCCGAGGTGCGTGCGCAGCTCGAAGAAGAGGCTCAACGCCTTGGCTGGCAAGCCTTGCACGACCAGCTGGCGGCCATCGACCCGGAGTCTGCAGCGCGGATTCACCCCAATGATCCTCAGCGTCTGACGCGGGCGCTGGAGGTTTATCGGGTCAGTGGCATGAGTGTGACGGCCCACCGGCAAAAACAATCTGAGCAAACGACTAAAGCAGCGGCTTCTGGGCACAGCCAATTGCCCTATACTGTCGCGAATCTGGCCATCGCTCCGGCGAACCGTCAGGTGCTGCATGAGCGAATTGCACTAAGATTCGGGCAGATGCTGGAACAGGGGTTCATTGACGAGGTCATAAGCCTGCGCCGTAGAAGTGACCTGCATGCCGGGTTGCCGTCTATACGTGCTGTAGGTTACCGCCAAGTCTGGGATTACCTGGACGGCAAGCTGACAGCGGCGCAGATGCAGGAGCGCGGCATCATTGCCACGCGCCAGCTGGCCAAGCGTCAGTTCACCTGGTTGCGCAGTTGGGACGACCTGCATTGGCTGGACAGTCTGGACTGCGACAATCTGCCACGAGCCTTGAAATACCTGGAATCGGTCTCCATATTGAGCTGAGTCTTGGCAAATGCCGTCTATCCTATGGATGTGGCGACAGCGGTCATCTAATTTTTGTTTCTATTTTTTATCCTTACAGGAGTGCGGCATATGTCAAAAGGGCATTCGCTACAAGACCCTTACTTGAATACTTTGCGTAAAGAGAAGGTTGGCGTTTCCATCTACCTGGTCAACGGGATCAAGCTGCAGGGGACCATCGAGTCTTTCGACCAGTTCGTGATTCTGCTGAAAAACACCGTCAGCCAAATGGTTTACAAACACGCAATTTCGACAGTCGTACCAGTACGTCCAATTCGTCTGCCTAGCGCAACTGAATCGGATCTGGCAGACGCTGAACCAGGTAACGCCTAAATAGGAGCATCCTTTGTTCTTTGAGCGCCACGGTGGTGGTGAGCGAGCAATCCTCGTTCACTTGGAAGGACAGGACCCTGAGGCGCGCGAAGATCCGCAGGAGTTCCAGGAGTTAGCTGTGTCGGCTGGCGCCGATACCGTCGCGTTTTTTAACGTGCCGCGTCATCGGCCATCGGCCAAATACCTGATTGGCAGTGGCAAGGTCGAGGAGTTGCGCGACCTGGTCAAGGCCGAGAAGGTAGACATCGTGATTTTCAATCACGTGCTCACGCCCAGTCAGGAACGTAACCTCGAACGAGTTTTCGAGTGTCGCGTGCTTGATCGTACCGGGCTGATTCTCGATATCTTCGCTCAACGCGCCCGTACCCATGAAGGTAAGCTGCAGGTCGAACTGGCCCAGCTTGACCACATGAGCACGCGTCTTGTGCGTGGCTGGACTCACCTTGAGCGTCAGGGTGGCGGCATTGGCATGCGCGGGCCGGGTGAAACCCAGCTCGAAACCGACCGCCGTCTGTTGCGTGTACGCATCAGCCAGATCAAAGCCCGCCTGAAAAAAGTCCGCAGTCAACGGGAGCAATCCCGTCGAGGCCGCCAGCGCGCCGATATTCCTACGGTGTCGCTGGTGGGCTATACCAACGCCGGCAAATCCACGCTGTTCAACAAGGTCACCGGCTCTGACGTATTCGCCGCTGACCAGTTGTTCGCCACGCTCGATCCGACCTTGCGCCGCCTTGATCTGGGCGATCTGGGGCCGATCGTACTGGCCGATACCGTGGGCTTCATTCGCCATCTTCCGCACAAGCTAGTTGAAGCTTTCCGGTCTACGCTCGAAGAGTCGAGCAATTCCGATTTGCTGCTGCATGTGATTGATGCGCACGAACCTGAGCGCATGGCTCAGATCGAGCAGGTGATGGTGGTGCTGGGCGAAATTGGTGCGCAGGACTTGCCGATTCTCGAGGTCTACAACAAAATCGATTTGCTTGAAGGTGTCGAGCCGCAGATCCAGCGTGATGCCGATGGCAAGCCGCAGCGGGTCTGGTTGTCGGCCCGTGATGGTCAAGGGTTGGAGTTGCTTGAACAGGCCATCGCCGAGTTGCTGGGCAATGATTTGTTTGTTGGCACCTTGCGCTTGCCGCAACGTTTTGCTCGACTGCGTGCACAGTTCTTCGAACTGGGGGTTGTGCAAAAGGAAGAGCATGACGATGAGGGCTCCAGTCTGTTGGACGTACGCCTGCCGCGAGCCGAGTTGAATCGCTTGGTCAGCCGCGAAGGGATGCAGCCGCTGGAATTCATCGAAGAACACACTTTGCAATAAAAGCCTCGCAAAGCGGCTGTGCCGCTGTGATAGGCATTCTGTAGCATTGGTCGGCGCGCCGTGGGCGCGTCTTTGCTTTATCAGATGGAGAGCGCTATGGCTTGGAATGAGCCGGGTGGCAACTCGAATAATCAAGATCCTTGGGGTGGAAAACGCCCTAATAATGGCGACCGCAAGGGACCACCAGATCTCGACGAGGCCTTCCGAAAGCTGCAGGAAAGCCTGAATGGGTTGTTCGGTGGTGGGAAAAAACGTACTGGCGGTAGCGGCAGTGATGGTGGTTCGAATGGCAAGGGCGCCGGTTACGGCCTGCTCGGCATCGGCCTTGTCGTACTGGCGGCTGCCTGGCTGTACAGCGCTGTTTATGTAGTCGATGAGCAGGAGCAAGCCGTCGTGCTGCGCCTGGGCAAGTACTACGACACCGTTGGGCCGGGTCTGAACATCTACTTCCCGCCGTTCGATAAAAAGTACATGGAGAACGTGACGCGTGAGCGTGCGTACACCAAGCAGGGTCAAATGCTGACTGAAGACGAGAACATCGTCGAAGTACCGCTGACCGTGCAGTACAAAATCAGCAACCTGCGTGATTTCGTGTTGAACGTTGATCAACCGGAAGTCAGCTTGCAACAGGCTACCGAAAGCGCCTTGCGTCACGTCGTGGGTTCCACGGCGATGGATCAGGTGTTGACCGAAGGTCGTGAGCAGATGGCTGTAGACATCAAGGAACGCTTGCAGCGCTTCCTGGATACCTACAAGACCGGTATCACCGTCACTCAGGTCAACGTACAAAACGCAGCGGCACCGCGTGAAGTACAGGAAGCCTTTGATGACGTGATCCGTGCCCGTGAAGACGAGCAGCGTGCCCGCAACCAGGCAGAAAGCTACGCCAATGGCGTGGTGCCGGAAGCGCGCGGTCAGGCCCAGCGCATCATCGAAAACGCCAACGGCTATCGTGATGAAGTGATTTCTCGTGCCAAGGGTGAAGCCGACCGTTTTACCAAACTGGTTGCCGAGTATCGCAAGGCTCCGGATGTAACGCGTGATCGTCTGTACCTGGACACCATGCAGGATGTCTTCAGCAACACCAGCAAAGTACTCGTGACCGGCAACAAAAACGGCCAGAGCAACTTGCTGTACTTGCCATTGGACAAAATGATCGAAGGCCGTAATGGCAGCAACCCGGCAACGGGTTCGGCAGCTGCGGCGGGCAATAACGACTCGGCATCCCATGCCAAGTCGGAAATGCCGACACCACCGCGTACCAGGGAGAGTCGCTGATGAGCAATAAATCGCTGATCGCCCTTATTGTTGCCGTTGTCGTGGCGATTGTTGCCTGGAACAGCTTCTACATCGTTTCACAAACCGAACGTGCCGTTATGTTGCGCTTTGGCCGTGTGGTTCAGGACGATGTTCCGCCGGGTCTGCATGTGAAGATTCCTTACGTCAACCAGGTGCGCAAGTTTGATGGCCGCTTGATGACGCTGGACGCACCGACTCAGCGTTTTCTGACGCTGGAAAAGAAAGCAGTAATGGTTGATGCATTCGCCAAGTGGCGTGTGAAAGATGCGGGTCGCTTCTACGCTGCGACTTCGGGTCTTAAGCAGGTTGCTGACGAGCGCTTGTCGCGTCGTCTCGAATCGGGTCTGCGTGACCAGTTCGGTAAGCGCACATTGCACGAAGTTGTGTCCGGTGAGCGCGATGCGCTGATGGCAGAACTGACTGCATCGCTGAACAAAATGGCTGAAAAAGAGCTGGGTATCGAAGTTCTCGATGTTCGGGTCAAGGCTATCGACCTGCCGAAGGAAGTTAACCGCAGCGTGTTCGAGCGTATGAGCAGTGAGCGTGAGCGTGAAGCTCGTGAGCACCGCGCCAAGGGTAACGAGCTGGCAGAAGGCATTCGTGCTGACGCCGATCGTCAGGCCCGCGTACTCTTGGCCGAGGCTTATCGCCAGTCCGAAGAGTCACGCGGTGATGGTGATGCCCAGGCTGCTGCGATCTACTCCAAGGCGTATGGTCAGGATCAAGAGTTCTACAAGTTCTATCGCAGCCTGCGCGCTTACCGCGAAAGCTTTGCGAACAAGAGCGACGTACTGGTTCTGGACCCAAGCAGCGATTTCTTCCGCTACCTGGAAAAATCCAAGCCTGCACAGTAGTAAAAACGCTTGAAACCTGTGGGAGCGGGCTTGCTCGCGATGCAAACAACTCGGTCTGTCTGCTAAATCGAGTTGATGCCATCGCAAGCAAGCCCGCTCCCACACTGTTTTCAGAAGGGTTGGCATGTTCATCACAGACCCTGCTTTCACTCCGCCGGGCGGTCAAATGGCCTCGCGGGGTGATCCTTTTAGAAAACGGGTGTATGATGCGGCAGCCGGGAAATTCCCGGCTTTTTTGCGTCTGCATGTTTGATTGACCGAATGGCTGTTACAGCATCGGTAGATTTTTCGAGGAATGTGCTGTGTAAGCCTGTCGCTTGGGCTTTTTTGCTGTGCGCGTTCAAGACGCAGCCACGTTCTGCTTTACTCAAGGCTTGCCTGCTGGCTGGCCGCCCGGATCATAGGGGAATGGCGTAATGGCAACGGTAGACCGCTGGCTCTTGCCAGATGGCATCGAAGAAGTACTTCCACCTGAGGCAGCCCGCATCGAAGTGGCGCGCCGTCAGGTGTTGGATCTGTTCCAGAGCTGGGGCTATGAGTTCGTCGTCACTCCGCATATCGAATACCTGGAGTCCCTGCTGACAGGGGCTGGCCAGGATCTCGACTTGCGTACCTTCAAGGTTATTGACCCGCAAACGGGTCGCCAGATGGGTTTTCGTGCCGACATCACGCCGCAAGTGGCGCGCATCGATGCGCATACCCTGCGTCGCGAAGGCCCAAGCCGTCTTTGCTACGCCGGTAGCGTGCTCCATGCGCAGCCGCGTGCGTTGTCATCCTCGCGCAGCCCGATCCAGTTGGGTGCCGAGTTGTATGGCGATGCGAGCCCTAGCAGCGATGTTGAAGTCATCAGCCTGATGCTGGCGATGCTGCAACTGGCCGATGTGCCGGATGTGCACATGGACCTGGGGCATGTTGGTATTTACCGTGGTCTGGCCCGTGCGGCCAACCTGTCGGTTGAAGTGGAACAACAATTGTTCGACGCCCTGCAACGCAAGGCGATCGACGAAGTAACGGCCTTGACCGAAGGTTTGCCGGCTGATTTGGCAGGCATGCTTCAGGCATTGGTTAGTTTGTGTGGCGGCCGCGACGTGCTGGTTGCTGCGCGTGAGCGTCTGGCAAAGGCCCCGGCCCCCGTGCTGGCTGCTCTGGATGACCTGGTGGCGATTGCCGAGGGGTTGTCCGTGCGTTTCCCGCAGTTGCCGCTGTATTTTGACCTGGGTGAGTTACGTGGTTATCACTACCACACAGGTGTGGTGTTTGCGGTCTTTGTACCGGGCGTTGGGGACTCCATCGCCCAGGGCGGTCGTTATGACGATATCGGTGCTGTTTTCGGACGTGCCCGTCCGGCTACCGGTTTCTCGACCGATCTGAAAACCCTGGTGACCCTGGGGCGTGCTGAAGTCGAGCTACCGTCTGGCGGTATCTGGATGCCTGACAGCACAGACGCGGCACTCTGGCAGCAGGTTTGCCAGCTTCGCAGTGAAGGTCAGCGTGTGGTTCAGGCGTTGCCTGGGCAACAGCAGGCTGGCGCTCATGAGGCAGACTGCGACCGCCAATTGATTCAGCAGAACGGCCTGTGGCAAGTAGTGCCGCTGGTTTCTTGAGTTTTCCTGCCGGCGGCTGCCGGCACCAAGTTTGCGCGAATGAGGACAAGTGTTATGGGTAAGAATGTCGTAGTCCTGGGCACCCAATGGGGTGATGAGGGCAAAGGCAAGATCGTTGATCTGCTGACCGAACATGCTGCCGCTGTAGTGCGTTACCAAGGTGGCCACAACGCTGGCCACACGCTGGTGATCGACGGCGAAAAAACCGTATTGCACCTGATTCCGTCGGGCGTGTTGCGCGAAGGCGTGCAATGCCTGATCGGCAACGGTGTCGTGGTTGCTCCCGATGCCCTGCTGCGTGAAATCATCAAGCTGGAAGAGAAAGGCGTACCGGTGCGCGAGCGCCTGCGTATCAGCCCGTCCTGCCCGCTGATCCTGTCCTTCCACGTTGCGCTGGACCAGGCGCGTGAAAAGGCCCGTGGCGAGCTGAAGATCGGTACTACCGGTCGCGGCATTGGCCCGGCTTACGAAGACAAGGTTGCTCGTCGTGGCCTGCGTGTTGGCGATCTGCTGAACATGCCGCGCTTTGAAGCCAAGCTGCGTGAACTGGTGGACTACCACAACTTCATGCTGGTGGGTTTCTACAAAGAGCCAGCCATCGATTTCGACAAGACCCTGGCCGAGTGCAAGGAATACGCCGAACTGCTCAAGCCGCTGATGCTGGACGTGACTGCCGAGCTGCATGACCTGCGTCGTGCTGGCAAAGACATCATGTTCGAGGGCGCCCAGGGTTCGCTGCTGGACATCGACCACGGTACCTATCCGTACGTGACCAGCTCCAACACCACTGCTGGCGGCGTTGCCACCGGTTCGGGCGTTGGCCCGATGTTCCTGGACTACATCCTGGGCATCACCAAGGCTTATACCACTCGCGTAGGTTCGGGTCCGTTCCCGACTGAGCTGTTCGACGACGTCGGCGCTCACCTGGCCAAGCAAGGTCACGAGTTCGGCGCTACCACCGGCCGTGCTCGTCGTTGTGGCTGGTTCGACGCCGTCATCCTGCGTCGCGCTATCGATGTGAACAGCATTTCGGGCATCTGCCTGACCAAGCTGGACGTACTCGACGGTCTGGAAACCATCAACATCTGCGTAGGCTACACAGACGCAAATGGTGTTGAAATTGCTCCGACCGATGCTGACAGCTACGTAGGCCTTCAGCCTGTGTACGAAGAAGTGCCGGGCTGGACTGAATCGACCGTGGGTGCCAAAACCCTGGAAGAGCTGCCAGAGAACGCACGTGCTTACATCAAGCGCGTTGAGGCACTGATCGGCGCGCCGATCGACATTATCTCGACTGGCCCGGACCGCAACGAAACCATCGTTTTGCGTCACCCGTTCGCTTAAGTCGCTGTCGATGTAAAACAAAAGGCCCTTCGGGGCCTTTTGTTGTTTCTGCCTGTTGTGCGGCACGACCCTTGCTGTGATAACCGTCAATAAGCGTGCCATCAAAATAATGGCACCTAAGTGGAGGGTTTTCTGTGTCTGCCGTTCTCTCACTGTTACAAAGCCGTCTGCTTCGGCCTGTATTCGTTACCCTGGGTATCGCTCTTTTGGTGCAAGTGCTGGTGGCTGTCGCACTGACGCGCAGCACGGTGACGGCTCTGGAGTCCGATCTGGACACCCGTCTGGGGGCTGACAGTCAAAAGCTGACGGCCGAACTGGAGCAGGCTGGCCGTGAAGTCAAAAGCAGCCTTGAAGCGCTGTCTGCCAGTACCCGCCAGCGTCTCACCGCGGGCCTGGAACCGCGCTTGAAAGACGAGCAAATGCAACTCAAGCAAGCGCTGGAGAAGAACCTGCAGGATTCGGCCAACGACATGGCGCAATTGCTGGCCGCCGTGGCGCCCCGTGCCATCTGGGACAATGACGTGCCCACGCTGTCCGATTTCGCCCGTCGCGCTCAGCGCAATCCCAATGTGTTGTTCGTGGTGTATGACGACGCTACAGGTCAACATCTGACTCGATACCTCAATCGCGATATCCCGATCAACCAGACCCTCCTGGCCAAGGGCAAGGGGGAGCGGGCGCTGGATAAAGTTCTCGATGCGGCCCGTCACGATCCGTCGGTGTACTACCTCGAAGCGTCCATCAACCCGAATGGGGTCGAAATCGGCAAAGTACTGATGGGGGTTTCCACTGCCTCGGTTGAACAGGATCTGGCCGCACTCGATAAACGTTTTGCGACCCTGATCGTCAACAGCGAGCAGTTGGTCGGTGAGAGCCTGCAAGGCGCTGCCAGCGACAGTTCGGCGGCACTGGGGGCGCGGCTGGAGTCGGCGCAGGCTGCTGCGGCACAGATGCAGGCCAACACCGCGCAAACCGTGCGCGAGGCGGCTGACACTTTGCGCTGGCGCATTGGCATGGGGCTGGCGGTTGTGGGCCTTGGGGTGTTGCTGTTGCTGGCCGTGGTGCTGGGGCGGCGTGTGGTCAACAAGTTGCTGTTGCTGATTGCGGCCCTGGATGATCTGGCCGCGGGCGAAGGTGATTTGACCAAGCGTGTGGGCCTGAACAGCAAGGATGAAATCGGCGACATGGCGGCGGCGGTCAATCGCTTTGTCGACAAGCTGCAGCCCATCGTGCGTGAAGCGGGGGATGTGGCGCAGCGCACCGGCATCGAGATCGGCGTGATGACCCTGCGCAACGCGGGCGCGGATGCTGCCGCGAAACTACAGCGTGATGAAGTCGCGCAAAGCCTGCACGCGCTGTCGACCATGGCGGATGCGGCGCAGTCCGAAAGCCAGGCAATGCAGGCTGCGCTCAAGCAGGTGGTCGATATCCGTCAGGCCACGGATGAAAACACTCGCACCTCGGCCAAGGTGGGCGGCCTGATCGAGGCGCTGGCAGGGCAGGTAGGCGAGGGCGCCAAGGTCATTGAGCGCCTGGCACAACAAAGCGAGCAGATCGAAGTCGTCCTGACGGTGATTCACGGCATTGCCGAGCAAACCAACTTGTTGGCACTTAACGCGGCCATCGAGGCGGCGCGGGCGGGTGAGACGGGGCGCGGTTTTGCGGTGGTGGCAGATGAGGTGCGGGCGCTGGCCAGCAAAACCCAAAGCTCCACAGGGGATATACAGGCCCATATCGTGGCATTGCAGCAGGGCGCGAAAGAGGCTGTTGCGGCGATTGGTCTGGCAGGGCGTCAGGCCAATGAGGGGTTGGCTGTGCTGCGTGGCAGCGTTCAGTTGCAGCAAACCGTACAGACCTCGGTCGAACAGGTGCACACGGCCATTGGCGAGGCCACCAAGGCGGCAGAGCATCAGGCACAAGGTGCGTATGCGGTGCGCGGGCGGGTTGAGGTGATCCATGCCCAGGCGGAGCGTGCGGCCGAGGCCGTGACCCAGACCACGGCCAGCGGCAAGGTGCTGGACGGGTTGGCGGCGCAGCTCAAGGCGAGCCTGGGGCAGTTCAGGGCGTAAAGAAGCGGGTCTGCCCCTGTGGGAGCGGGCTTGCTCGCGATGCAGGCAACGCGATGTATCTGCATGCCCCGTCGATGCCATCGCGGGCAAGCCCGCTCCCGCACGGGGTATGCTGGATCCGCTGTCAGCGGCTCAAATACATTCTCGTAGTGAGCAAGTACACCGGTAGCCCCGACACTAGAATCAACAACGCCGCATAAGGCGCCGCCGCTGCAAATTCTATATTCGAGGTATGGGACCAAACCTGCGTCGCCAAGGTGTTAAGCCCGGTGGGGCTCAGCAGCAAGGTGGCGGTCAGTTCCTTCATGGCATCCAGAAACACCAGGGCAAACGCTGCCCCCAGGGCCGGGAAGATGATCGGCAGCGTTACCCGGCAAAATGCCGAAAACGATGTGGCACCCAACGTGCGGGCCGCTTCTTCCAGTTGCGGTGCTGCCTTGTTCAGGGCTGTGCGGATCGGTGCCTGCGCCAACGGCAAAAATAGCAGGGCATAGGCAATCAGCAGCAACGCTGAAGTCTGGTACAGCGCCGGCACGAAGTGCAGGGCGAAGTACACCAGCGCCAGAGCAATGACCAGCCCCGGCAGGGCGTGCAGCAGGTACGGCAAACGTTCTGCCCAGATCGCCAGCGGGCCTTTGTAGCGCACCACCAGTAATCCAACCGGCACGGCCAGGACCAGGCACAGCGCTGCGCCGCCCAAAGCCAGTGACAGCGACGAGAGCAATGCCTCGCCAATCTCGGCCATCGGGAAAGCGGCCGAGCTGCCCTTGACCAGCCAGTACACCAGCATGCCCAGCGGGATGCCGCTGCCAACCACTGCCAGCGCAAGGCAATACAGTTGCCCCGGAACCGACCACTTGCCCAGGCGTACTTGTTCGGCGTGGCGTGCCGCGCCCTGGCCGATGCGAATATGGCGACCCTTGCCGCGCACTTTCAACTCCAGCCATAGCAGGCTCAGGCACATCACCAGCAGCACCGCAGACAGCATCGCCGCGTTGGCGTTGCTGAACTCCAGCTCGAACTGCTGATAAATCGCCGTCGTGAAAGTTTGCAGCCCAATGATCGACAGTGCGCCGAACTCCACCAGCATATGCAGGGCAATCAACAATGAACCGGCCAGCAGCGAGGGCCAGAGCAGTGGCAGGGTGATGTTGAAAAACACCCCCCAGCGGTTCTGCCCCAAGGTACGGGCCGACTCTTCCAGGGCCGGGTCAAGGTTGCGCAGGGTGGCCGCGACCGGCAGGAAAATCAGCGGGTACTTGGACAGGCTCATCACCAGGATCGCTCCGCCCAGGCCTTCAAAGCTGGCGCTCAGGGAGACCCAGGTAAAGCTGCTGACGAACGCCGGCACCGCAAACGGCAGGCACAGGATCACACCCCACAAGCGCCGTCCCGGCAGGTTGCTGCGTTCAAGCAGCCAGGCCAGGGACAGGCCGATCAGCGCGCACGTCACGGTGACGCCGACCATCAACATCAGGGTGTTGCGCATCAGGCCAAAAACGTATGGTCGCCACAACAGGTGCAGTGCTTCAGACCATCCGGCTTGCCAGGCCTTGGTGCCGACATACAGCAGCGGCAACAGGCTCAGGCCCACCAGTAGCAGGACGGGCAACAACAGCCAGATCGAAGGCTTTTTGCGGGTGGGCGTAAAGCGTGCAGGTTGGGCGCCAGACAGCATCAGAGCAGGCCTACATCACGTTCGAGGTCCAGCGCTTCTTCCGCGTTGCCCAGGTCGGCCGGGGTCACTTTTGGCGGTTGCAGCTCTTCAAATGGCTTAAGGCCGCGCTCGGACACCATGCCTTTGCGCATCGGGTATTCAGCGGTGGTGTTGGTGATGACGCGCTGGCCTTCTTCACTGGCCATGTAAGCCAGCAATTGCTGGGCTTCCTTGGGGTGTTTGCTGGCCTTCAGCACGCCAGCGCTGGACACGGTCACCAAACCGCCCGCATCGCCATCGGTGAAGTAATAAAGCTTGGAGTCCAGTTGGCCCTTCTCGCGCTGCAAGGCAAACCAGTAGTAGTTGTTGACCAGAACCGCGGCCACTTCACCGTTTTCTACTGCTTTGAGCGCCACCATGTTGTTGGTGTAGGTCTTGCCGAAAGCGCGCAGGCCGGTCAGCCATTCTTCGGCGGCTTCGCGTCCGTGCAGTTTGATGATTGCAACGGCCTGTTCCTGGAAAGCGCCGCTGGTGGGGACAAAGCCGATCTTGCCTTGCCATTGCGGATCGGCGAAATCCAGTACCGACTTGGGCAACTGGTCTTCACTGATCTTCTTCGGGTTGAACGCGACGACGCGGGTACGCGCAGTGACGCCGATCCAGGTGCCGTTGGCAGCTACATATTCCTTGGGCAGTGCTTGCAGCGTGCTGTCATCGGCCTTGGCCAGAAAGCCTTGCTCACCCAGGTTGTTCAGCGGCGGCGATTCTTCTGCGTAGAACACGTCCGCAGGCGAGCGGTCGCCTTCTTCCATGATCTGGCTGGCCAGCTGGTTGCTGCTGCCCTTGCGCACGTTGACGTGGATACCGGTCTTGGCCTCGAAGGCCTTGGCGAGGTTGTCGCCGACTTCCTTGTGTTGGCCGTTGTACAGCGTCAGCGACACAGGTTCGCCAGCGTGGGCGGGAGAGGTCAGTGCAAGACCAAGAATGGAGAGAGTCAGACCGCGCAGTAGGGATGTCGCAAGCCGGGTATTTCGGAGCATCATTCGCTGGGTTCCTCGCTTGGGTACTACAAAACTTGTAACAATAATAAACGATATTGTTTCTCAAGTGCGCTTGACCCAGCGTCCAATTGTGCCAGCGCGACGAAATGAGATGTTGGCGACCCGTTCTGCTTTTGTGGGAGCGGGCTTGCTCGCGATGGGTTCGCTGCCAGTTTTACGGGTAGGTCGCGTCGTCTGCATCGCGAACAAACCTGCTCCCACAAAGCAGGTTGCTGTCTACAGCGTGTCCAGAAAGCTGCGCAAGGCTCGCAGTTCGTCCTTATCCATGTTCAGCGTCTTGAGCCGGTCGCTTGTGCGCGGAAACAGCGGGTCATCGACCTGTTGCGCGTTTGGGCGCGGGCGGGGCATGCCCATGTTGTAGAACGCCAGGGTGCCTTCCATGTTCACGAACAGACCGTTGTGCATCCACGGCCCGGTTTTCATCAGCAGTCGCAACGACGGGGTGCGGAATGCGCCCACGTCCTCAGGTTTGCGCGTCACCTCGTAGCGCCCCAGGTCTTCGTATTTACGCCCGTAGTAACTCAGGCCGACGTTATGAAACTGATCGTCGCTCAGGGCCGGGCCAAAATGACAGTTCATGCAGCGCGCCTTGGTGCGAAACAGGTGCAGGCCGTAGAGCTGCTCCTCGCTCATGCGTTGCGGGCGCCCGCGTAGCAGTTGTTCGAAGGGGGTATTGCGTGTGGCGCTCACCAGTGTGCGCTGAAAGGTGGCCAGGGCCTGGGCGGTTTGCTGCGTGGTGATCGGCCCCGGTCCGAAAACCTGTGCAAACTGCTCGCGGTAGGCGGTGTCGGTATTGAGTCGTTGCAGCAGTTGCGGGATGTCGAATGCCATTTCCACCGGATCGACGATGGGGTGCATGGCCTGTTGTTCGAGGTTGCCGCCTCGCCCGTCCCAGAACAGCGCCGTGCTGTAGCCGCTCATTACCAGGCTGGGAGCATTGCGCCGACCGCTCTGGCGGTCATGACCGAACGACACGCGGCGGCCATCGGCAAAGGCCATATCGGCCTCATGGCACGACGCGCAGGCAATCTGTCCGGAGCGCGACAACGTGGGGTCGTTGAACAGTTTTTTGCCCAGTGCGGCCTTGGGTTCGCTGAAGGGGTTTTCGGGAGGTGCGGGAGCGTGTGCAGGCAAGGCGGCCATTTCCTGCCAGTCCACATCGGTATCCACCTGGGGTGCGGGCCATTGGGCGACGGGCTGACGGTACTGTTGGGCGATGCACGCCTTGTAGTTGGCGGCCTGTTCATCGCAGGCGCTTGCATTCAGGGTCAGGCCGCTCAGGGTCAGGCCGACGAAGAGGGCTGCAGGTTTCAAAACGTGTACCCCACTTCGAGCATGAATTGACGGCCGACTTCATAGGTAGCCAGGCCGCTGGTCTCGGTAGCGCCGACGATTTTCTTGTCCAGCAGGTTGGTCACGTCGAGGTTGACGAACACCGTCTGTTCCTTGGCGGTGGGCATCTCCCAGGCCAGGCGGGTGTCCCAGGTCAGCGCTCCGGAAAAGGGTGTCTGTGCCCAGACATAAGCGTCCTTTCCCTCGTGCTGGACTTTCTTGCCCGTGGCGGCGATGCGGCGATAGCCGTCTCGATAACGCAAGAAATTGCTCCAGGTGAGATGCAGTGGCTCGATTTCAGTGAGGGTGGTCAGGCGCGCAGTCCACGGGCGGTTGTAGTTGGCCGCTGGCATGTCGGAGTACTTCATGAACTTGCCGTCGTACTGGATGGTCGGGTCTTCGACGTAGGTGGCGCCAATATTGGCGGTATAGCTGGACAGTCCGGTGTTGTGGATTTTGCTCCAGTCCATGGCGAACTGCCCTGAAGTGCGGGTGCTGCCCAGGGTAAAGGCTTGCAGCGGGGTGATGGTCAGGGTGTAGATGTCGGCGTCGCTTTTACCGCCGTTGTAGTAGGTGTAGTAGTTGGCTGCCAGGGTGGCCGTGTCATCGGAGGGCTCGCCGATTTGCGAGCCCCAGGCACGGCTGACTTGCTCCCGGCCCATGCGTTTTACGTATTTGACGGCGAACTCGGTGTTCCATTGCACATGGCTCAGGCCCAGGGTCAGTTCGTCATCGTAAGGTACTTTGAGCTGGTTGAATTTGCTGTCGTTGGCCACTCGCTTGGTCAGTACCCAGTCGGAGGTCTGGCTGGCACGGGTGTATTCGGTGCCCATGGCGGCGACGCCGTCACGCAGGCGGTAGGTGTACAGATTGCGTCCGTAGTAGCGGTTGGCGCCGCCGGTGATGCGGGTCAAGCTGTCGCCGAAGACGTCCAGTTCAATCGCCAGGCGCGGTGCCACGGTGGTCTGGTTCATGTAGTCATCACCGTCGATCCGCACGCCGGGCCTTACGGTCAGGCGTTTGTAGCGCATCTCGTCTTGCAGGTACAACGCCCAGGTGCGGGTGTCGAGGCTGGTTTTGCCCTGGCTCAGGGTTTTCTTTTTAGCGTACTGGCCGTCCCAGCCATCGGTGAGGGTGGTGCCCATCGAGCAGTAGGGGTCATTGCCCACGCAAGCGCTTGTGGCGGCGACGGTGTAGCTGTTGTATGGCGTGTTGCGCTCATAACTGGCGGTGTTTTGCGACAGTTCAAGGCCGGTTTGCAAGGCGTGGTTAACACCCAGCCAACTGAAGCTGTTCCAGTCGGCCTTGAGCTTGTAAGCCAGGCTTTTCTGGGTTTCTTCAATATCACCAAAACCGCCCTCGGTAGCCGCCCCTGAGGTGCTCCAGTTTTTGGTCGTGGAGGTGCGCCAGAAAACCATGTAGTCGCTGTCGGAGTAGCGGGAGGTGTTCAGTTTGCTCCAGCTCAGGTTTTGTTCTACTCGGGCCAGCGCAGCATTCCACACCAGCCGTGCGCTGAGGCTATCGCCGCCAGCCTCCATTTCGCGAGCGGAGAAGATTGCGCTGGGGCCAAATGTCTTGGCGGTTTCCGGGGCGTGGGTCAGGCTCACGTCCAGCTTCCAGTCCTCGTTGACCTGCCAGACAGCCTTGAGAAAGTAATTGTCGATGCGTCGGGTCTGTACTTCAGCCGCATTGGCCGTATCGGTCTGGTTGGACACCGCAAACACGCGGGTGGGCATGGTCGAGTCCTTGCGCGAAAAACTGCCCAGCAAACCGAAGTTGTCGCTCAAGTGCCCTTCGAGAGTGGCGCGGGTGATGATTTTTTTAAAGTCGGGTTGGCTGTTGTTGCCAAAGCCGGCCTCGAAATTGTCGAGGTCCGGGTCATCTTCATTCAGGTGATAGCGGGTCCATTCGGAGCGTGACATCTGTACCGAGAGCTTGCCGTGAAAGTCGGCCTTGGGGTCGCGGGTATTGGCCTGGACCACGCCGCCGTTAAAGCCGCCAAATTCCACGGGTACGTTGCTGTCGTAGACCTTGATGTCCTGGAGCAGATCGGTATCCAGTGCCAGCCCCTGACTGCGGCCCGGCATTTCATCGAAGTCATCGTTGGTGCCACCGGGGTCCAGGTCGTTGTTCATGCTCATGCCGTCAACGATAAACAGGTTTTGCCAGGGCCTGGCGCCGTTGATGCTGATATCGGCAGGGGCAATTTCCCCCGGGGTCTTACTGCTCAGTTGGTTGTTATCGAACTGTACGTTGGGGTTGGTGCGCAGCAGGCTGGTGATATCGCCATTGCCTGAAGGCAGGCTTTCGATCATATGCCGGTCAATGACCTGTTCGCCTTGGAACACCGAGTCTATGGCCGTGATTGGCGTGCTTTTGATCTGCAGCACATCGTTTTCAGCAGGCGGCAGGATGGAGGCGCTGTCGGCGGAGGTGACCTCCCATTGCAGGCCGCTGCCGCGTAGCAGGCGGGCCAGGGCTTTCTCGGGGCTCATGCTGCCATCGACGGATGAACCGCTCAGGCCGGTGAGCAATGCACTTTCCGCGCTGACCTGCCAGCCCGACTGCTGGGAAAACGCAATCAGGGCGCTGGCCAATGGCTGGGCCGGGATCTGGAAATGCAACGGCAACTGCTGTTGTTTTGTTTGCACGTTGGACACAGGACTGGCGCCAATGGCCAGCGCAGGCAACCCAAGCAGCAGGGCCATGGACAGCGATCGGCAGCGCAGGAGGCTGACGCATTGCAAACGCAAAGAGGGCATGAAGTGACCTACGAAATGAAACGCCATAGTCACTAATGCGAATCTTTATCAGTGACGTTCGTAGGTAAAGACTCTTGGTGCCGCAGGATTTCCAGAAATAAATGAAAATAGTTTTAAAAGACTGCCGGAGTGAGGTGCAGCTGTTCTGAGATGACTAAGGCTTGGTCGAGACGATCAGGGTATACGGCACGCTGTCTTGCAGGCGCCCACCCAATGGGGCGATTGCGGCCTGCAATGCGCTTTTTGGATTGCGCAAGTTCAGGGCGGCGGTGATGCGGCGTTGGCCCAGTGCCTTGTCGGTCAGCACAATCAGGCCGGGCTGATAGCGGCGCAACTGCATGATCACGTCATCGATCGATTGATCAACAGCCACCAGCTGCCAGCGCCGCCACGGGGCGATTTGCTCCGGGGGCAATTGCGCGATGCGGGTGTGCTGATCGCTTGCAGTGAAGTGCAGTTGATCGCCCTGGCCCAGCAGGTGTGTGGACGAGGTCGAGGATTGCGGTGTTTGCACGACAACCGTCCCGCTCTCGACGCTGACATCGACGCCGTTGTCGCCCAGATTGACCGCAAAGGCAGTGCCGGTCACGCGAACCCGCACGTCGCCGGCGTTTACGTAGAAGGCGCGGTTGGCATCGTGTGTCACCGAGAAAAAAGCCTGTCCGCGCACCAGCGTGATCTCTCGCTGCTCAGGGTTGAACTGCACGTCAGCGAGTGTATTGCTGTCCAGAAGCATCTGGCTGCCATCACTCAGCGCGATGGTGCGGTGTTCAGCGATTGGGCTGCGGTAGTCGGCATGTATCGCTTGCCAGTCGGGACCCCACATCAGCAGGGCGCTCGCGGCCACGGCAGCGCCGACCAGTGCGCGCTTGCGTCGGCTCAGGGGTGTGGGAGGGCGTAGAGTCACCGGCGCGGGCACTGCGGCAATCGGCGAACTCAAGGCTTCACCGCTCAAGCGCCACACTTTCAGGGCCTTGCGATACGCCGCGTCATGTTCGGGAGCGCTGGCTCGCCAATGACTCAAGCGTTCGGCCAGTTTGTGGTCGTGGGGGTTCTCCTGGATCAGCAGCAGCCAGTCCAGTGCGGTTTCCCAGATCGGGTTCGGATTGTCAGTCATCACTCAGTTGTTCCGCGCAGTAGGTCAGGGCGTCGCGGACCAATTGGTGGGCCAGGCTCACGGAGATTCCAAGTTGTGTGCCGATTTGTTGAAACGTCAGGCCGTTCAGTCGATGCAGTACAAAGGCCTGTCGCGTACGCTCTGGCAGGCGCGACAGAGCATGTTGCAATTTGCGCAGTTCGTCCAGATGCAGGGCTTGCTGCTCGGGGGACGGGGTGCTGGAAATATGTTCGTCCAGTGATTCACTGCGTGTGGTGTGGCGGTTTTCCAGGGTTGCCCGGCGATTGAGGTCGAAGGCCAGGTTGCGCACGATGCGATAAAGGTAGCCGACCGGCTGCGTCAGCGGGATCAGGTTGTCCGCGCCTTGGCTGAAACGAAGCCAGGCTTCTTGAACCACGTCTTCTGCCTTGGCCCGACAGCCCACGATAGGTGCGGCGTAATCGACCAGGGCAAGGCGATGCGTGAGGTAGAGCTGTAGCCTGTCGTTGTTGTCGGGCACGAGAATCCGGGTGGGCGCGCTAGCGATCTGAAGGTGGCCGGATATTAATGCGGATGAGATGGATTATCAAATGCGACTTTGGGATCGCTGATAAAGAAACCTTGGGGGGAGGGTAAGCAATTGCGGAAACTAAAAAGCCCGCTTTCGCGGGCTTTTAGAGTGGTTATACAGCGTTAATCTGTAAACCTGAATTGGTGCCCAGAAGAAGACTCGAACTTCCACGACCTTGCGGTCACCAGCACCTGAAGCTGGCGTGTCTACCAATTTCACCATCTGGGCAGTATCAGCAACGTTGCCGCTGTTGATGTGGCGCACTATACGGAGAGCTTTTGAATCTGTAAACCCCTGTTTTAATTTTATTAAATCAGGGGCTTATGAATATCTGAAATGCAAAAACCCGCTTTCGCGGGTTTTTGTGTGAGGGCCAGAGTTGTACTACTCTGACTCTCTGAATTGGTGCCCAGAAGAAGACTCGAACTTCCACGACCTTGCGATCACCAGCACCTGAAGCTGGCGTGTCTACCAATTTCACCATCTGGGCAACATCTTCAACGTTGCCGTTGTCGATGGCGCGCACTATACGGATGACCCTTTGACCTGTAAAGCGTTGTGATTAAAAATATTGAAAATTTTTCGCGAACGGTTGGCTGGTAGCGTCAAAGCGCGTCATTAAGGACTATTAAGGCCCAGTGTGGCCCTGAAATTTCCCGTTTCAATACGCGTATGCCAAACTAACCCGCATATAGACAAGGTGAAAACTATCTAATGGCCGATTGGCAGACCCTCGATCCCGAGGCCGCACGTGAAGCGGAAAAATACGAAAACCCTATCCCTAGCCGCGAACTGATCCTTCAGCATCTGGCCGAGCGTGGCTCGCCTGCTGCTCGCGAACAGTTGGTGGAAGAGTTCGGTCTGACTACAGAAGACCAAATCGAGGCCTTGCGCCGTCGCCTGCGAGCGATGGAACGTGATGCCCAACTGATTTACACGCGCCGTGGCACTTATGCGCCGGTGGACAAGCTCGACCTGATTCTCGGCCGCATCAGTGGTCACCGCGATGGCTTCGGCTTCCTGATCCCGGATGATGGCAGTGACGATCTGTTCATGAGCCCGTCGCAAATGCGTCTGGTGTTCGATGGCGACCGTGCCCTGGCCCGTGTTTCGGGGCTGGACCGCCGTGGTCGTCGTGAAGGCGTGATCGTGGAAGTGGTCTCGCGTGCTCACGAAACCATCGTGGGTCGCTACTTCGAAGAAGGCGGCATTGGCTTCGTAGTGGCCGATAACCCGAAGATCCAGCAGGAAGTGCTGGTTACGCCGGGTCGCAACGCTGGCGCAAAAATTGGCCAGTTCGTCGAAGTGAAGATCACTCACTGGCCGACGCCGCGCTTCCAGCCGCAAGGTGATGTGCTTGAGGTCGTAGGAAACTACATGGCCCCAGGCATGGAAATCGATATTGCCCTGCGCACGTACGACATTCCCCACGTCTGGCCGGAAGCTGTCCTTAAGGAAGCGGCCCGGCTGAAGCCGGAAGTCGAAGAAAAAGACAAAGAGAAGCGCATCGATCTGCGTCATCTGCCATTCGTCACCATTGACGGCGAAGATGCCCGCGACTTCGATGATGCGGTTTTCTGTGAAGCCAAGCCTGGCAAGCTGCGCCTGTTCTCCGGTGGCTGGAAGTTGTACGTGGCGATTGCCGACGTTTCCAGCTATGTGAAAATCGGCTCCGCTCTGGATGCCGAAGCGCAGGTTCGCGGTAACTCGGTGTACTTCCCTGAGCGCGTGATCCCGATGCTGCCTGAGCAGCTGTCCAATGGTCTGTGCTCCCTGAACCCGAAAGTCGACCGTTTGGCCATGGTTTGCGAGATGACCATCTCCAAAACCGGCGAAATGACTGATTATCAGTTCTATGAAGCGGTGATTCACTCCCAGGCACGTCTGACCTACAACAAGGTCAGCACCATTCTGGAACAGCCAAAAACCACTGAGGCCAAGCAACTGCGCAGCGAATACGCTGATGTCGTGCCGCACCTCAAGCAGCTTTACTCGCTGTACAAAGTGCTGCTGGCCGCTCGTCATACCCGTGGCGCGATTGATTTTGAAACGCAGGAAACCCGGATCATCTTCGGTACCGAGCGCAAAATCGCTGAAATTCGCCCAACCACCCGTAACGACGCGCACAAGCTGATTGAAGAGTGCATGCTGGCAGCCAACGTGGCCACCGCTGAGTTCCTCAAGAAGCACGAAATTCCTGCGTTGTATCGCGTTCACGATGGTCCGCCACCGGAGCGTCTGGAAAAACTGCGCGCCTTCCTGGGTGAGCTGGGCCTGAGCCTGCACAAAGGCAAGGATGGTCCGTCGCCGAAGGACTACCAGGCGCTGCTTGAAACCATCAAGGATCGCCCGGATTTCCACCTGATCCAGACCGTGATGCTGCGCTCGTTGAGTCAGGCGGTGTACAGCGCTGATAACCAGGGCCACTTCGGCCTGAACTATGAAGCCTATACCCACTTCACTTCGCCGATTCGTCGCTATCCGGATCTGTTGACGCACCGTGCAATTCGCAGCGTGATCCATTCCAAAATGGACACCCCGCACGTTCGCCGTGCTGGCGCGATGACCATTCCGAAAGCGCGTATCTATCCGTACGACGAAGCGATTCTGGAGCAGCTCGGCGAGCAGTGCTCGATGAGCGAGCGCCGTGCTGACGAAGCTACGCGTGACGTGACCAACTGGCTCAAATGCGAGTTCATGAAGGATCGCGTCGGCGAGTCGTTCCCTGGTGTGGTGACGGCGGTGACCGGTTTTGGTCTGTTTGTGGAACTGACCGATATCTATGTCGAAGGTCTGGTTCACGTAACCGCCTTGCCGGGTGACTACTATCACTTCGACCCTGTGCATCACCGCCTGGCGGGCGAACGCACCGGTCGTAGCTTCCGCTTGGGCGACACCGTTGAAGTGCGGGTGATGCGCGTCGATCTCGACGAACGCAAGATCGACTTCGAAATGGCGGAAAAAACCCTCAGTGCACCGATTGGTCGTAAA
Organism: Pseudomonas sp. NKUCC02_KPG; assembly: GCF_019345465.1. GTDB lineage: Bacteria > Pseudomonadota > Gammaproteobacteria > Pseudomonadales > Pseudomonadaceae > Aquipseudomonas. The sequence continues at coordinate 25,878 of NZ_JAHKRC010000009.1, read as the reverse complement.
AATCGCACCACTGATGCGCCCAAGGCCAAAAATGCCGGCAAGTCGGGCACCAAGGCCACTGAAAAGCCAGTCGAGCCAGCACCTGCAGCACGACGCAGCGCGCCAGCCAAGGCCGTGAAAAAGACGACCGACGACGCCTATCGCCCTGGTGATGCCGCCGCAAAAAACGCCGAGCTGCGCAAGAGTCGCGAATTGAAACAGGCGCTGTTGGCCGAAGCTAAAAGCGGCGGTCGGACATCGGAGCCGGGAAAGTCGGGTAGGGCAGCACCTGCTAAAGATGCAGGCAAGCCTTCAAAACCGAGTAAACATCGTAAAGGCCCGCCAAAATCGGGCGCCGCTCCTGCTGCCAAAAGCGGCGGGTCGCGCAAACCTAAGGCCAAGTCATGAGTCAGTTGGAAAAAATCTACGGCATCCACGCCGTAGAAGCGTTGCTTCGTCATCATCCCAAGCGCGTAAAGCAAGTGTGGTTGGCCGAGGGTCGTAGCGATCCGCGCGTTCAGACCCTGATCGCGCTGGCTGATGAAAGCCGGGTGCCGGTAGGTAATGCCGAACGTCGCGAGATGGACGTTTGGGTTGAGGGCGTACACCAGGGTGTTGTGGCTGATGTGAGCCCGAGCCAGGTGTGGGGCGAGGCCATGCTCAACGAATTGCTGGATCGCACCGAAGGTGCTCCGCTGATTCTGGTGCTGGACGGTGTGACCGATCCGCACAACCTGGGTGCTTGCCTGCGTACGGCTGATGCCGCCGGCGCCTTGGCGGTTATCGTGCCTAAGGACAAGTCTGCAACGTTGACCCCTACTGTGCGAAAAGTAGCCTGTGGTGCAGCGGAAGTGATTCCGTTGGTTGCAGTTACCAACCTTGCGGCCACGTTGAAGAAGCTTCAGCAGCGCGGTCTGTGGATCGTTGGTACTGCCGGCGAAGCCGAGCAGGAGCTGTACGAGCAAGACCTGACCGGGCCTACCATCCTGATCATGGGGGCCGAAGGCAAAGGCATGCGTCGCCTGACGCGTGAGCATTGCGATTACCTGGTACGCCTGCCGATGGCGGGCAGTGTCAGCAGCCTGAACGTTTCGGTAGCGACAGGCGTTTGCCTGTTCGAAGCCCTGCGTCAGCGCAGCGTCAAAGCCAAGTCCCCTGCGAAAAAGAAGTAACCGCAGACGGATTTAACGGTGGGAGCGGGCTTGCTCGCGATGCGTATCACGCGGTGTGTCAGGATGACCGCGTCGATGCCATCGCGACCAAGTCCGCTCCCATCGTTGTTTGAGGTGTTTGCAATGCAATATTGTTCAAATAATCACCAATTGCCTTGCGCCCCTGTTGTCCCTTCTCTACAATTGCGCCCCTTGCCGTCGTGGCGGGCGCATATGTGCCTCTCTAGGCAAGACACACAAGTGTCATTCACTCCTTGTCTGACCGCTTTTTAGTTAGCGGCAGGCTACAACCCGTAAGGAGCATTCATGCGTCATTACGAAATCATCTTTTTGGTCCACCCGGATCAAAGCGAACAAGTCGGCGGCATGGTAGAGCGTTACACCAAGCTGATCGAAGAAGACGGCGGCAAAATCCACCGTCTGGAAGATTGGGGCCGTCGTCAACTGGCCTACGCAATCAACAATGTTCACAAGGCTCACTACGTGATGCTGAACGTTGAGTGCACTGGCAAAGCCCTGGCTGAGCTGGAAGACAACTTCCGTTACAACGATGCTGTGATCCGTAACCTGGTCATCCGTCGCGACGAAGCCGTAACTGGCCAGTCCGAGATGCTCAAGGCTGAAGAAAACCGCAGTGAGCGCCGTGAGCGTCGTGACCGTCCTGAGCATTCTGACAGCGCCGATGGCGATGACAGCGATAACAGCGACGCCAGCGATAACGCTGACGAGTAATCCACGGACCTTTTGAGGAGCCAATTACATGGCACGTTTCTTCCGTCGTCGTAAATTCTGCCGCTTCACAGCAGAAGAAGTGAAAGAGATCGATTACAAGGATCTCAACACTCTGAAAGCTTACGTATCCGAGACCGGCAAAATTGTTCCAAGCCGCATCACCGGTACTAAAGCTCGTTATCAGCGTCAGCTGGCCACCGCTATCAAGCGCGCCCGCTTCCTGGCCCTGCTGGCCTACACCGACAGCCACGGCCGCTGAGACCGGGCAGTCGACAAGTAGTAAAGGATTGAAAGCATGCGCGCCTTAGCTGAGTTCATCATGCGAGGCCGTGTGCAGGCCACGTTAATCGTGGCCGGATGTGCGGCATTGCCGTTCTTGTTCTGGTTGAGTGCTGCTGCAGGTAGCCTTGTGCTCCTGCGGCGCGGTCCGAGAGATGCCTTGAGCATCCTCTCATGGGCTTTACTGCCGGCCTTGGTCTGGTGGTTTCTCGGAGAGCCTCGCACCCTTATGGTGCTGCTTGGAACTCTGGGGTTGGCGTTGATGTTGCGCGCCGAACAGTCCTGGAACCGCGTGCTGCTGGTCAGCGTAGCGTTGGGTGTGGTGTATGGCGTGATCCTGGGTACGGTTTTCCGCGAACCCATTGGTGCGATGGCGCAGGAGTTGGAAAAACTTCTGCCGCAGGTCCTCAATGGTCTCTACGACAAGTTATCTGACGTAGAGCGAGCGCGCCTTGGAGCACTGATTGCACCCGTCCTCACCGGATTGATTGCAGCTTTGATGCAGGTCGTCAGCGTGCTTAGCCTGATGCTTGGGCGTTATTGGCAGGCGTTGTTGTACAACCCGGGCGGTTTTGCCAGCGAATTTCGCAGCATCCGCCTACCGCTGGGACCAGCGCTCGTATTGCTGGCGTGCATGCTTGTAGGACCGAACTTCGGTCCTGAAATGGCCATGCTTACGCCGTTGTGCAGCGTAGCGCTGTTCTTCGCCGGGCTAGCCCTGATTCATGGGCTGGTGGCGCAAAAGCGACTGGCCAGGTTCTGGCTGGTGGGGTTGTACGTCACGCTGTTGCTGTTTATGCAGCTGATCTATCCGTTGCTCGTGGTTTTGGCCATTGTCGACAGCCTGATTGATTTTCGCGGACGTCTGGCACCGAAAAGTGCCGATAAAGACTCTGCGGACGGTGAAGGTTAAAAGTTAAGAGGATTTTCACATGCAACTGATCCTTCTGGAAAAAGTCGCGAACCTGGGCAACCTGGGCGACAAAGTAAATGTTAAGGCCGGTTACGGTCGTAACTACCTGCTGCCGTACGGCAAAGCTACCGCTGCAACCGCTGCCAACCTGGCTGCGTTTGAAGAGCGTCGTGCTGAGCTGGAACAAGCTGCTGCAGACAAGAAAGCTTCGGCTGAAACACGCGCTGCCCAACTGGCTGAGCTGGAAGTGACTATCACTGCCACCGCTGGCGACGAAGGCAAGCTGTTCGGTTCGATCGGCACTCACGACATCGCTGATGCACTGACCGCCTCCGGCGTTGAAGTTGCTAAAAGCGAAGTTCGTCTGCCGAACGGCACTATCCGCAACGTTGGCGAATTCGACGTGGCTGTGCACCTGCACGCCGAAGTTGAAGCAACCGTACGCGTTGTTGTGGTAGCTGCTTAAGCAGTCTTAACTGACTGGCACCTTGTGTGCCGGACGGTTAACATCGGGCACGATCCTGTTTACAGGTCGTGCCCTTTGTCTTTCTGCAGTTTCTGATTTTCATACTTATTCCAAGTGGCCATGAACGATATCTCCGCTCCTGAGCAATACGATCTACAAACCGCAGCCCTGAAGGTGCCTCCGCATTCCATCGAGGCCGAACAGGCTGTGCTCGGTGGTTTGATGCTGGATAACAACGCCTGGGAACGCGTGCTGGATCAGGTCTCGGACGGTGATTTTTATCGGCATGACCACCGCCTGATCTTCCGTGCCATCGCCAAGCTGGCGGACCAGAACTCCCCGATCGACGTCGTGACCCTTGCCGAGCAATTGGACAAGGAAGGTCAGACCTCGCAAGTCGGCGGTCTTGGTTATCTCGGAGAGCTGGCAAAAAACACGCCGTCGGTCGCCAACATCAAGGCCTATGCGCAGATCGTTCGCGAGCGCGCCACCTTGCGCCAGTTGATCGGCATCAGCACCGAGATCGCCGACAGTGCCTTCAACCCCGAAGGCCGCAATGCTGCCGAAATTCTCGACGAGGCCGAGCGCCAGATCTTTGCGATTGCCGAGGCCCGGCCAAAAACCGGCGGCCCGGTCAGCGTCAACGATCTGTTGACCAAAGCCATCGACCGTATCGACACGCTGTTCAATACCGACAACGCCATCACCGGCCTGTCCACTGGCTACACCGACCTGGACGGCATGACCAGCGGCCTGCAGCCTGCCGACTTGATCATCGTCGCAGGTCGTCCATCGATGGGTAAAACCACCTTTGCGATGAACCTCGTTGAAAACGCAGTGCTACGCAGCGAAAAAGCGGTACTGGTTTACTCCCTCGAGATGCCAGGCGAATCGCTGATCATGCGTATGCTGTCGTCCCTTGGGCGTATCGACCAGACCAAGGTCCGGGCCGGTCGCCTCGAAGACGACGATTGGCCGCGCCTGACTTCGGCGGTCAATCTGCTCAATGACCGCAAGCTGTTTATCGACGACACGGCGGGCATCAGCCCATCGGAAATGCGCGCCCGTACCCGACGACTGGTACGTGAGCACGGCGATATCGGCCTGATCATGATCGACTACCTGCAATTGATGCAGATCCCGGGTTCGGGCGGTGACAACCGTACCAACGAGATTTCCGAGATCTCGCGATCCCTCAAGGCGCTGGCCAAGGAATTCAACTGCCCGGTAGTGGCGTTGTCGCAGCTCAACCGTTCCCTTGAGCAACGGCCCAACAAGCGCCCGATCAACTCCGACTTGCGTGAATCCGGAGCCATCGAGCAGGATGCCGACGTCATCATGTTCGTGTACCGGGACGAGGTGTACCACCCTGAGACCGAGCACAAGGGCATTGCCGAGATCATCATCGGCAAGCAGCGTAACGGCCCTATCGGGACGACGCGCCTGGCGTTTATCGGCAAGTACACGCGCTTCGAAAACCTGGCGCCGGGCAGTTACAACTTCGACGACGATTAAACACCCGGCGCTTCTCTGTGGGAGCGGGCTTGCCCGCGATTCAAGCGGCTCGGTATCTCTGTCCAGCCGCAGCGATTCCATCGCGAGCAAGCCCGCTCCCACGGGTGAGTGATCAATTCCGACCATCGCCGTCGGAATTGATCACTTTTTGTGCTATATTCCGCGCCCGCGAATTTCTTAGTAAATGCCGCGCCCCCATTTTCTGTACTCAACACCGGTCATCGACATGCAAGCAGCCAAGCCTCTATTTGACTATCCGAAGTACTGGGCCGAATGTTTCGGCCCAGCACCATTCCTGCCAATGAGCAGGGAGGAGATGGATCAGCTTGGCTGGGATTCATGCGACATCATCATCGTGACCGGTGATGCCTATGTCGATCATCCCTCGTTCGGCATGGCCATCATTGGTCGACTGCTGGAGTCCCAGGGCTTTCGCGTGGGCATCATTGCCCAGCCGAACTGGCAGTCCAAAGACGATTTCATGAAGCTGGGCGAGCCCAACCTGTTCTTCGGCGTCGCTGCCGGCAACATGGACTCGATGATCAACCGTTACACCGCTGACAAAAAGATCCGTTCCGATGACGCCTACACCCCTGGTGGCATGGCTGGCAAACGTCCGGATCGCGCCAGCCTGGTGTACAGCCAGCGTTGTAAAGAAGCCTACAAGAATGTGCCGATTGTCCTCGGCGGCATCGAGGCTTCCCTGCGCCGTATCGCGCACTACGACTACTGGCAGGACCGTGTTCGCAACTCGATCCTGATCGACGCCTGCGCCGACATCCTGCTGTACGGCAACGCCGAGCGCGCCATTGTTGAAGTGGCCCAGCGTCTGTCCTATGGCCACAAGATTGAAGACATTACCGATGTGCGCGGCACCGCGTTCATTCGCCGCGATACGCCTAAAGACTGGTATGAAGTCGATTCAACGCGTATCGATCGTCCGGGCAAGGTCGACAAGATCATCAACCCGTACGTCAATACCCAGGACACCCAGGCCTGCGCGATCGAGCAGGAAAAAGGTCCGGTTGAAGACCCGAACGAAGCCAAGGTCGTACAGATCCTGGCCAGCCCGCGCATGACCCGCGACAAGACAGTCATCCGCTTGCCCTCGGTCGAGAAAGTGCGTGGCGATGCGGTGCTTTATGCTCACGCCAACCGCGTGTTGCACCTTGAAACCAACCCGGGTAACGCCCGTGCGCTGGTACAAAAGCACGGCGAAGTGGACGTGTGGTTCAACCCGCCACCGATCCCGATGACTACCGAAGAAATGGACTACGTGTTTGGCATGCCTTACGCACGTATTCCGCACCCTGCGTACGGCAAGGAAAAAATCCCTGCCTACGACATGATTCGTTTTTCGGTCAACATCATGCGTGGCTGCTTCGGCGGCTGTACCTTCTGCTCGATTACCGAGCACGAAGGCCGGATCATCCAGAACCGCTCCGAAGAGTCGATCATTCGTGAAATCGAAGAGATCCGCGACAAGGTGCCTGGCTTTACCGGTGTTATTTCCGACCTCGGCGGCCCGACGGCGAACATGTACCGCATCGCCTGCAAAACGCCGGAAATCGAATCCGCGTGCCGCAAGCCGTCTTGCGTGTTCCCGGGCATCTGCCCGAACCTGAACACTGACCACTCGTCGCTGATCCAGTTGTATCGCAGTGCCCGTGCCTTGCCGGGCGTGAAGAAGATCCTGATCGCATCGGGCTTGCGCTACGACCTGGCGGTTGAATCGCCGGAATACGTCAAAGAACTGGTCACCCACCACGTTGGTGGTTATCTGAAGATCGCCCCGGAACACACCGAGGAAGGTCCGCTCAACCAGATGATGAAGCCGGGTATTGGCAGCTATGACAAGTTCAAGCGCATGTTCGAGAAGTACACCAAGGAAGCCGGTAAAGAGCAGTACCTGATTCCGTACTTCATTGCTGCCCACCCGGGCACCAAAGACGAAGACATGATGAACCTGGCGATCTGGCTCAAGACCAACGGTTTCCGTGCCGACCAGGTCCAGGCGTTCTACCCGTCGCCGATGGCCACTGCCACCGCGATGTATCACTCGGGCAAGAACCCGCTGCGCAAGGTCACGTACAAGAGCGACTCGGTGACCATCGTCAAGAGCGAAGAGCAGCGCCGTCTGCACAAGGCGTTCTTGCGTTACCACGACCCGAAAGGCTGGCCGATGCTGCGTGAAGCGTTGACCCGTATGGGGCGCGCCGACCTGATCGGTTCGGGCAAGGATCAACTGATCCCGTTGCACCAGCCTGCGACTGACAGCTACCAGAGTGCGCGCCGCAAAAACTCGACGCCCGCTGGCAGCCACAAGGTTGCCGGGGAAAAGACCACCAAGATCCTGACCCAGCATACCGGCCTCCCGCCGCGTGCCAGCGATGGCGGCAACCCGTGGGACAAGCGTGAACAGGCCAAGGCCGCCGCATTCGCCCGTAACAAACAGGCTGCCAAAGAGCGTCACGAAGCAGCCAAGGGCGGAAAAAGCCAAAAGCCGACCCGCAAGCCGGTCGTGCCGCGCTAAACCTGATGCAAGCCCTGTAGTCGCTGCCGCAGGCTGCGATCGAGCCCGAAGGGGTCGCGCTTTTTCAAGAGCGAAGGTCCTTCGGCCCTTATCGCAACCTGCGGCGGCTACAGGGTAGCGCCATGCCAACGCCAACCTTCGGGCTGGCGTTGTGCATTCTGCGCGCTGAGAAGCCTGCCACGGGTTTGTAGGCTGTTCGCTGTCGCAGAGTAAGGGGATGAGGTTTGAAGCGTCTGAGAGGGCAGCAGGCTAACTGCGAGGATCAACAGCCGGGCTGCTGATCCTGATCACAGATCCTGTGGGCCGGGTTGTGGATAACCGGGCCTAGGTAGGGCTCAAGCGGTTGGAGCTTTATCTTCTGTAGCGCCGGTATCTTCTGCGGCGCCTTCATTTTCGGTGTCGACGTCCTGGTCCAGCTCGGTGTCTGCGATGCCGCCTTCAGCCGCCGCTTTCTTGCGTGCAGCCTTTTCCTCTTTCTTCTGCTCTTTAGCCAAGTCTCTTTGACGCTTAGCGAAGTTATAGTTTGGTTTGGCCATGGGCGATCCTCTTGGGGTCGAAGGTGAGGTTAAGCGGCGCGTATTCTGCCCTGTATTAGTGCTTAGCCGTTAGCTGGGTTTTTGCAAGGTTGTACTTTGCGCTAAAAATACGACTCTACACCCACCCAAAAGCCTGTTGTGGATTAAATCTCGGACCAGAGGCGGTCATGGCCGCAAGCCCCACAGGCATACGTGGCGAGCAAACAGGTCATCAATGCAGGAAGTCCCATTACTTATTCCCCAATATTCAAAATGATGACCTAAGGTTATAGGCCTGAAGTCCATTTTGGGATGGATTCTCTCGATCGCGGCGATAGACCATGACGCAGATCATATGAATCGAGACAATTTTCAGGCAATCTGTATACAGATTTTAGTTTTTCATACCCTGCCTTGGAGATAGACCATGTTTGCCAAAGTTGTTGCGGTATCCCTTTTGACGCTGGCCAGCGGCCATTTGCTGGCGGCTGAGTGCGCTGTGACTGTCGATTCGACTGACCAAATGTCTTACAACACGAAAGAGATCGTCATCGACAAGTCCTGCAAGACGTTCACCGTTAACCTGGCGCACTCCGGTAACTTGCCGAAAAACGTCATGGGCCATAACTGGGTCTTGAGCAAAAAGGCAGACATGCAGGCAGTTTCCACCGACGGTATTGCAGCCGGTCTGGATAAAAACTACCTCAAGGACGGTGACGAGCGCGTAATCGCCCACACCAAAGTGATCGGCGCTGGCGAGAAAGACTCCGTGACCTTCGACGTGGCCAAGCTCAAGGCGGGCGAAGAATATGAATTCTTCTGCACCTTCCCGGGCCACAACTCGATGATGAAAGGCGCTGTGGTTCTTAAATAAGACTCCGCGAGCCCACCAGCAGCCCTGACGTGCCATGCGCCGTCAGGGCTGTTTGCATTCAGGCCTTTGAGTCGGTCATCTTGAAAATGCCCTGGGCGTTGCTGCTGTCGAAGTTCAGGTCGATCCGGCCAGTGTCAGGGTCGACCTCGCGCTGGATAAATTCCACAAACGAGCCAGGCACTGCGTGCTCGCGGTAAACCCCTGTTGCATCGACCAGGCCGCGACTGACCGTACAGGCGCGATACGCGGTTTGCATCACTCGCCCCGAGGCCGACACTTCAATGCTGTCTTTCATGGGGCGTTGCAGGTCGCGTTGTTGCGCGACGCAGGCTTGCAGATCCACAACCCGGTCGGTCAGGTGGTTGAAACTGTTGCCCTCAGTGGCAATCCAGGCCATTTCGGCACTTTCATTGAGCAGGCACTGGTAATCCCCTTCATGCACCACCCCATGCTGGCGACCGAATGCCTCATACAACGCCGGCAATAACGTGTGCGCTTCACTCAGGCTGCAATGACGGGTGAGGCTAAGGCGTTTGAGGATGCTTTGGTGTTTGGCTTGCAGCGGATCGAGGCTTGCGCCGACCACCCGTGTAACGGCCTGTTGAAACGCCTCGCTGAAACGGCCGGGGTGCAGTTCCGAGACAAAGAACTGGGCGATGTCCTCGGGCAGGTCCATTTGTCTGTAGCCCCAGCCGGTCATGTTCAGTTTGGTCAGTGGATAAGTTCGCACGTCAGTAAAGCCTAGCGGCTCCAGCAAACGCGAAAATGCCTGACGACCACGGGGTAACTCTCCGTTTTCGGGCCAGTCCACCGTGCGAATGGCGCCGTGGTCGAACACCACTTTGCGACCTTGCCGGGCCTGTTCTTCCACATAGCGTCGGCCATCCGGCACGGCCTCTACCAGCTTGTGCAGCAGGCACAGGTTCAACGCTTCGGCAAGCCAGGCCCGGTGCAGCGCCTGCTCATGCCAACTGAAGCGCAGCAGGCCTTCGGGCACCTCGACATGCTTGCGCAGCCAACCGGATGCCGATTGACCGAGCAAAGAATCGACAAGTGAGAACAAACCATCGAAAGAAGACATGGGGCAGGGCTCTGGCGACGAAATAGACGCTTATCAAAGCCTTTGAGTGCGGGAGCCACAAGCGAAAAAAAATGTGGGGTTCATTCCGTTTTTTCGTACTGCCTTTGATGAAACCCGGTGGGAGCGGGCTTACTCGCGATGCAGGCGCCGCGATTTGTCAGGCAAACCGAGGTGATCCTGTCGCGAGCAAGCCTGCTCCCACAGCGTTTAAGGTGCGAACGGCATCTCACGCTTGTGATGGGTTTTTTCGTACGTACTGCTGATGATCCTGAACGCCTCTTCGCTCACCGGTTGACCATGCAAAAAGGCATCGATCTCGGCATACGTTACGCCGTGGGAGGCTTCATCAGGCTTGCCCGGCTCCAGGTCTTCAAGGTCGGCAGTCGGGACTTTTTCCACCAGCGATTCCGGGGCTCCAAAATGCCGGGCAATAGCCCGCACCTGATGCTTGACCAGCCCGCTGAGCGGCGCCAGATCGCAGGAGCCGTCACCGAATTTGGTGAAGAAACCCATCACCGCTTCCGCTGCATGGTCAGTGCCGATCACCAGCCCGCCCGTTGCGCCGGCGATGGTGTACTGCGCCACCATGCGCATCCGCGCCTTGGTATTGCCCAGCACAAAATCAACGGTGGTCGGGGGCTTGCCTTCAAAGGCCGTGACTTCAGCCGCCAGGGCCTTGACCGCAGGGCCGATGTTGACGGTCTGGCGCTCGTCCGGATTGATGAAGTCCACAGCCGCCGTGGCGTCGACTTCGTCGTGCTGCACGCCGTAAGGCAAGCGCACGGCAATGAATCGATAGGACGGGTCGCCAGTCTGCTCGCGCAACTGCTGGACTGCCCGTTGCGCCATCAGCCCTGCGGTCAGTGAATCGACCCCGCCGCTGATGCCCAGCACCAGGGTCTTGAGCCTGGCATTGTGCAGGCAGCACTGAATAAAAGTGATGCGTCGGGCGACCTCGGCCTCAAGGGCCGGGAGGTCTTTAAACGGCGGCTGGACCTTGAGGTCTTCAGCAATCTGACGCTGTACGGCCTGCATGATTCACTCCTTGGAAGACTGTTCAGGAACTTGGAAAACGTGGCGCAAATAGGCGGCGAAGTTTGGGTCCGAGCAATGGGTCTTGCCCGGCTCATCCGAGATCTTGGCTACTGGCGAGCCATTACAGGCGGTCATTTTAAGCACGATGCTCATCGGCTCAACACCCGCAATGTCGCAGGTCAGGTTGGTGCCGATACCGAAGCTGACGTTGATCCTGCCGCGCAGCGCCCGGAAAATCTCCAGCGCGCGGGGCAGGGTCAGGCTGTCGGAGAACACCAGGGTCTTGCTCATCGGATCAATGCCCAGCTTGTGGTAGTGGGCTATGCATTTTTCGGCCCATACCACCGGGTCGCCCGAGTCGTGGCGCAAGCCGTCGAACAGCTTGGCGAAGTACAGATCAAAATCTTTCAGAAAGGCATCGGTGGTGATGCAGTCCGTCAGGGCAATGCCCAGTAGCCCGCGGTACTCGCGCACCCAGCAATCGAGCGCTGCGCTTTGGCTGTCGATCAGCCGTGGGCCCAGTTGCTGGTGGGCCATGATCCACTCGTGGGCCATGGTGCCCAGGGGCTTCATGCCCAGCTCGCGGGACAAGTTGACGTTGCTGGTGCCAACAAAACGCCCGGGGAAGTCATGCTTGAGCACGTTGACGACTTCTTCCTGCACTCGGTACGAGAAACGTCGACGAGTACCGAAATCGGCGACCTGCAACTCTGACAATTCTTCGGCACTGGCGTTGGCCTGCAGCCAGTCGAACTTGCGATACAGCTGCTCGCGAGCCTGGGACAGCACGGTGCCTGCATAACGCGAGCGGTTACGGACTTCACTGACAATCGCCAGCATCGGCACTTCAAACAAAATCACATGCAGCCACGGCCCACGCAGGCGGATAACCAGCTCGCCGTTTTCGATGCCGGTGTGTACGTAGCGCATATTGAAGCGAAACAGGCCCAGAAAGCGTATGAAGTCGGGCTTCATAAACGTGATTCGCTCCAGGAACCCCAACTGGTCCTGAGTCATGCTCAGCTCGCCCAGACGCTCGATCTGGTGGCGAATTTCGTTGAGGTACGGGCGTAAATCCTCACTGTTGCGGCAGCGGAATTCCCATTCGACTTCAACGTTGGGGTAGTTGTGCAGCACCGCCTGCATCATGGTCAATTTGTAGAAGTCGGTGTCGAGCAGGTTCTGCACGATGCGATCGGCAAATACACTCTCGCTCATAGCGGCAATCTCCATGCTGCCCGTGCCTGATTGCCACGGTGTTCAGCTTTTTCAATGAATGGCGCTAGTGGCGCATATCCGCGGGCGGTTTTGCCAGCGGTTTTTAAGAATGAAGCGACGTGGATCTCTGTAGTCGCTGCCGCAGGCTGCGATGGGTTGCGCAGCGACCCTGGTTTTTAAAGGGCTTGCAGCCCTTATCGCAGCCTGCGGCAGCGACTACAGGATTACGGGTCATTCAGTTGCTCCATCATCCAGCTCACAAACTCGCGCACCTTGGGCACGCCTGCCGAATGCTCAGGATACGCCAGGTAATACGAGTCGCGACTCGGCATCAGGTGCTGCCAGGCGATGACCAGTTTGCCGTCGGCCAATTCCTCTTCCACCAGAAATCTGGGTAGCAAGGCTACGCCACACCCTACTTGCGCCGCACGGATGCACATATAAAAGGTGTCAAAGCGCGGCCCGTGATAGCTGTGGTCGGTGCAAAAGCCCTGATGCTCAAACCATTCGTGCCAGGCCTGGGGCCGAGAGGCGTTCTGCAGCAGCACCATATCGGTCAGTTGGGTCGGATCGGTGAGGGCAGTGCTTGGCAGGCTTGCGGGCGCACACACGGCGACCAGTTCTTCACCAAACAGCTTCAGGCTTTCGGTGCCAGGCCGTGAGCCCTGGCCGAAATAAAACGCCAGATCGCTGCGCCCTTGAAGCAGGTCGTCGCCTTGCTGCTCGTTGCACAGGTCCAGATGGATGTGCGGATGGCGTATGCCCCAGCCCTTGAGTCGCGGTACCAGCCAGCGGGCACCAAAGGTTGATGGCGTCGAGACCCGCAAGACCTCCGTTTCGCCACCATAGGAGCGCAGGGTATGGGTCGACATTTCGATCTGGGTCAGGATTTTTCGGACTTCAACCAGATACAAATCACCTGCGGGCGTCAGTTGCAGACGGCGTCGCACCCGGCGAAACAGCAGGTGCTGCAGCAGCTCCTCCAACTGCGCGACCTGCTTGCTGACCGCGCTCTGGGTCAGGTTCAGTTCTTCGGCGGCGCGGGTGAAGCTCAGATGGCGCGTGACGGCCTCAAAACACTGCAAGGCCGTGATCGAAGGTAGATGGCGCTTGTTGAGCATGAAAGGCCCCTAATTCTTGTTGTCAGGCAAGGTTACCAACCCAGCATGAATTTTCGGAATGATATCTCGCTTAAAGGTCGTTTGTTGCCGTCATGGGACCCAGCTACAACTACTGGCCTGCGAATTATCTTTTTCACGTTCAAGGAGTGCCTTCAATGGTCGCTGCATTACTGGATCGTCTGGGTGTAAACCCCGCGCTGTATCAACAGGGCAATCAGCCGGTTTACACGCCGATTGATGGCAGCCAGATAGGTGCCGTTCACTGGGAAGGTGGTGCTGAAACCGAGCAGCACGTGACCCGCGCCGAGTACGCCTTCGAGGCCTGGCGCAAGGTGCCGGCCCCGCGCCGTGGTGAGCTGGTGCGCCAGTTCGGCGATTTGCTGCGTGAGTACAAGGCTGACCTCGGCGAGCTGGTGTCGTGGGAAGCGGGCAAAATCACCCAGGAAGGCCTGGGCGAAGTGCAGGAAATGATCGACATCTGCGACTTCGCCGTCGGCCTGTCGCGTCAGCTGTACGGTTTGACCATCGCCTCCGAGCGCCCGGGCCACCATATGCGTGAGTCCTGGCATCCGTTGGGTGTGGTTGGGGTGATCAGCGCATTCAACTTCCCGGTGGCCGTCTGGGCGTGGAATACCACGCTGGCGCTGGTGTGCGGCAACGCCGTGATCTGGAAGCCGTCCGAGAAAACCCCGCTCACCGCGCTGGCTTGCCAGGCGTTGTTTGATCGGGTCCTGAATTCATTTGCCGACGCCCCCAAGTACCTGGCCCAAGTGATTATCGGCGGTCGTGATGCGGGCCAGGCACTGGTTGAAGACCCGCGCGTAGCACTGATCAGCGCTACTGGCAGCACGCGCATGGGGCGTGAAGTGGCACCCGTAGTCGCAGCCCGCTTTGCCCGCAGCATTCTGGAGCTGGGCGGCAACAACGCAATGATCCTGGCCCCGAGCGCCGATCTGGACATGGCCGTACGCGCCATTTTGTTCAGCGCCGTCGGCACCGCCGGTCAACGTTGCACCAGCCTGCGCCGGCTGATCGCCCATGAATCGGTCAAGGAAGAAATCGTCACCCGGCTCAAGGCCGCCTATTCCAAAGTCCGTATCGGCCACCCGCTGCAAGGCAACCTGGTGGGCCCGCTGATCGACAAGCACAGCTTTGAAAGCATGCAGGACGCACTGGAACAGGCCTTGAGCGAAGGCGGGCGGGTGTTTGGGGGTGAGCGTCAGTTGGCTGGCCAGTATCCCGGCGCTTACTACGTGGCCCCGGCGATTGTTGAAATGCCGGAGCAGAGCGATGTGGTTTGCGACGAAACCTTCGCCCCGATTCTGTACGTCGTCGGTTACAGCGACTTTGCCGAGGCTTTGCGCTTGAACAACGCCGTGCCTCAGGGCCTGTCGTCATGCATTTTCACCACCGATGTGCGTGAAGCCGAGCAATTCATGTCGGCCACCGGCAGTGACTGCGGGATTGCCAACGTCAACATTGGCCCAAGCGGTGCGGAGATTGGCGGTGCCTTTGGTGGCGAGAAAGAAACCGGTGGCGGCCGGGAGTCGGGCTCGGATGCGTGGCGCGGCTACATGCGGCGCCAGACCAATACCGTCAATTACTCGCTGGAACTGCCGTTGGCGCAGGGGATTACCTTCGATTGAGGTAAGCCCTGAGTCACCTGTGGTGGGAGGATACGGTGGGAGCGGGCTTGCTCGCGATTGCATCGCTGCGGTCTGCCAGCCAGACCGGGTTGTCTGCATCGCGAGCAAGCCCGCTCCCACACCCGTTGCGCCCATGATTGCATCACCGTTAGGTTTCATTTCTGGAGCTTGGCAATGCCTTTACTCGAACAGTGTTTGTGGGAAAACCTCACCCCACAACGTCCCCAGGCGCCCGCTTTCAAGGGCGAACTGAATGTTGATGTGTGTGTGATCGGGGCTGGCATCACCGGACTGTCCGCCGCCATCCATTTGCTTGAACAAGGCAAAAGCGTCTGTGTACTCGAAGCTCATCGCACCGGGCACGGTGGTTCGGGGCGCAACGTGGGGCTGGTTAACGCCGGGATGTGGATCCCTCCGGATGATATCGAAGCCGGTTTCGGCGAAGCCGTGGGCAGTCAGCTCAATCGAATGCTCGGCGCTGCACCCGCGCTGGTGTTCAGCCTGATCGACAAGTACCGGATCGACTGCCAACTGCGGCGCGAAGGCACGTTGCACATGGCCCATAACGCTCGGGGCGAAGCCGATCTGCGCAGCCGCGAAGCGCAATGGAAGCGTCGTGGAGCCCCGGTTGAACTGCTCACCGGGGCTGCTTGTGAAGCCGCTACCGGCACCCCGAAAGTCGCCGCTGCCTTGCTCGACCGGCGCGCTGGGACACTCAACCCGATGGCTTACACCTCGGGCCTGGCCAAGGCTGCGAGTGATCTGGGCGGGCGTCTGTTTGACCATTCTCCAGTCACCGGGTTAGAGCGCCAGGGCACACGCTGGTCAGTACAGACGGCTCAGGGTGCGGTCAATGCTGAGCAGGTAGTCCTGGCGTCCAATGCCTACACCGAAGGCGAATGGACTGACCTGCGACGTAACTTTTTCCCTGGTTATTACTATCAAGTCGCCTCCAAACCGCTGACCGATGCCACCGCTGAACGCATCCTGCCCGGCGGCCAGGGCTCGTGGGACACCCGCCAGGTATTGAGCAGCATCCGCCGCGATGCTGACGGCCGCTTATTGTTGGGCAGCCTGGGTAATGGCAATCAAAAGCCTGCGTGGTTTCTCAAAGCCTGGGCCGACCGCGTTCAACAGCATTACTTTCCGTACCTCAAGGGCGTGGAGTGGGAGTGCACCTGGACCGGGTGTATCGCGTTTACTCCCGATCACCTGATGCGTTTATTCGAGCCCGCGCCCGGTTTGGTGGCAGTCACGGGTTACAACGGCCGTGGCGTGACCACGGGCAGCGTGGTGGGAAAAGCGTTTGCCGACTACCTGTGCAATGGCGATGCGAAGGCCTTGCCGATTCCTTTTGCGCCGATGCGGCCGCTCTCTGGAACGGGGTTGCGCAGCTGTTTGTACGAAGCGGGTTTCTCGCTGTATCACGCGGGCCAATGTTTGAGAATTGTGATCTGACGGGTTTTTTTTCGGACGGCACAACGTTTCGCCGCGTAGCAGCTAGCCTTTAGTGGTGCGGCCTGTAGCAGTCATGCACCGAGAGTGTGCAGTTCGGTGACGCAAGTGGTTACAGGTCGGTTGCACAATGCAGGGCAACCCGGTTGCAACGTTAGTCGTGAATGGTTGCGCCTGCAAAAACTTAACGGTTTCACCTTCCTCGGTTTAGACGGTTGCACGCCCAATGAAAATGGGCTCGAAACAGTCGATAAAACAACAAAAGAACGACTTTTCCAAGAATAAAAAGCCAATGGCACGCGGCTTGCTCTGAGCTTTAAGTGAAGTCGAAGTGCCATCTAATAAAACCTCAGGAGCACCACCTCATGTCGCAGACGTTCTACAAAAAAGGTTTTCTGGCCCTCGCCGTGGCAGCAGCGCTGGGTGTCTCTTCGTTTGTTCAGGCGGATCTTAAAATCGGTGTGGCGGGCCCCATGACGGGTGCTAACGCGGCATTTGGCGAGCAGTACATGAAGGGTGCGCAGGCGGCTGCGGATGCAATCAACAAGGCGGGCGGGATCAACGGCGAGAAGATCAAGCTGGTTGCCGGCGACGATGCCTGCGAACCCAAGCAGGCCGTGGCCGTGGCCAACCGCCTGGTCGATCAGGACAAAGTGATCGGTGTGGTCGGTCACTTCTGCTCCTCGAATACGATTCCTGCTTCCGAGGTGTATGCCGATGCGGGTGTGATCATGATCACCCCAGGCTCGACCAACCCGCAGGTCACTGAGCGCGGGCTGGATGCGGTGTTCCGTATGTGCGGACGAGATGACCAGCAAGGCATCGTTGCAGGCGACTACATTGTCGACGTGCTCAAGGGCAAGAAAGTAGCGGTCATCAACGACAAGGACACCTACGGTAAAGGTCTGGCCGATGCCACCAGTGCACAGCTGACCAAGCGCGGCGTGAAACCCATCCTGGAAGAAGGCCTGACCCGGGGTGAAAAAGACTTCAGCGCGCTGGTTACAAAAATCCGCGGCGCCGGTGCCGATGTCGTGTACTTCGGCGGTCTGCATCCAGAAGCCGGTCCTCTGGTCCGCCAACTGCGTGAAGCGGGTCTCAAGGATGTGAAATTCATGTCGGACGATGGCATCGTGACCGACGAACTGGTGGCCACTGCCGGTGGCCCGCAGTATGTCGATGGCGTGTACATGACCTTCGGCGCCGACCCGCGCCTGCTCCCGGACAGCAAGGCGGTCGTTGAAGAGTTCCGCAAAGCGGGCACCGAGCCTGAAGGCTACACCCTGTACGCCTACGCCTCGATCCAGGCCCTGGCTGACGCCTTCAATGGCGCCAAATCCAACAAAGGCGAAGACGCCGCCAAGTGGCTCAAGGCCAACCCGGTTAAAACCGTGATGGGTGAAAAAAACTGGGACGGCAAAGGCGACCTGAAAGTCTCTGACTACGTGGTTTATCAGTGGGACAAAGACGGCAAATATCACCAGCTGGAAAAACAGAAGTGAGATGAATCACTCACCTGATGTCCGCTTCGGCGGGCATCAGGCGGGAATGTATCTGCACCACCTGTCTTCTTTTCCAGGAGTCGCACACACCCTGCCACCCAAGCTGTCCTCTGACGGCGTGGATGGCTTGCGTCTGCGCAAAGGCTCCAGTGCGTGAGATTGCGTTATGGATGGTATTTTCCTACAGCAACTGCTGAACGGCCTGACCCTCGGGTCTGTGTACGGCCTGATCGCCATCGGCTACACAATGGTCTACGGCATCATCGGCATGATCAACTTCGCCCACGGCGAGGTGTACATGATCTCTGCTTACCTCGCGGCGATCAGTCTGGCTCTGTTGGCATACTTCGGTATTGAATCCTTCCCGCTACTGATGTTGGGTACCTTGATTTTCACCGTTGTGGTGACTGGCGTGTATGGCTGGGTCATCGAACGCGTGGCTTACAAACCTCTGCGAAACTCCACACGGCTGGCGCCGCTGATCAGCGCCATCGGTATTTCCCTGATCCTGCAAAACTACGTGCAAATTGCCCAGGGTTCACGCCAGCAAGGGGTTCCAACCCTGCTGAGCGGCTCCTGGCGCGTGGACATTGGCACCGGTTTTGTACAACTCACCTACACCAAAGTCTTCATTCTGATCGCGGCCTTCGTGGGGATGGGCCTGCTGACCTACATCATCAAGTACACCAAGCTGGGCCGCATGTGCCGCGCCACCCAGCAAGACCGCAAGATGGCGTCGATCCTGGGGATTAACACCGACCGGGTGATTTCCTACGTGTTTGTGATCGGTGCTGCCATGGCCGCGCTGGCCGGCGTGCTGATCACCATGAACTACGGCACGTTCGACTTTTATGCCGGCTTCATTATCGGCATCAAGGCGTTTACCGCTGCCGTGCTCGGCGGGATTGGATCATTGCCTGGCGCCATGCTCGGCGGGATCATCCTGGGTATTTCCGAGTCACTTTTTGCCGGGTTGGTTAACTCGGATTACAAGGACGTGTTCAGTTTCTCACTGCTGGTGCTGATTCTGATTTTCCGTCCCCAAGGCCTGCTGGGTCGTCCTCTCGTGGCGAAGGTGTAAGTATGTCTGCAGCCATTAACAAACCGATTGATATCAAAAAAAGCGTTATCGATTCGATCCTTGCCGGGTTGATTTCATTGATTGTGTTCGGACCGATCGTGGGGGTTGTGCTCGACGGCTATAGCTTTAACCTGCAGCCAGCGCGTGTTGGCTGGCTGGTGGCGATTGTGATGGTGGGGCGGTTTGTCCTGAGCCTGTTCCTGCAAACGTCCAAGGGTTTGAAGATCCTTCAGAGCTTTGAGTCCAGTGGTTCTGGCGTACACGTGCTGCCACCCGATTACAAATCGCGGCTGCGCTGGATCGTGCCACTGCTGATCGTGATTGCCATCGTGTTCCCGTTTTTTGCCAACAAGTACATCCTGACCGTGGTCATCCTCGGCCTGATCTACGTGCTGCTCGGCCTTGGGCTGAACATCGTGGTCGGGTTGGCGGGCTTGCTTGACCTGGGGTACGTGGCCTTCTACGCCATCGGTGCTTATGGCCTGGCGCTGGGTTATCAGTACCTGGGACTGGGCTTCTGGTCGGTGCTGCCGCTGGCGGCCATTGCGGCGGCGATGGCGGGGTGCATTCTCGGGTTTCCGGTATTGCGAATGCATGGGGATTACCTGGCCATCGTGACCCTGGGTTTTGGTGAAATCATTCGCCTGATCCTCAATAATTGGCTGTCGTTTACCGGTGGGCCCAACGGTATGCCGGTGCCTTCACCGACGTTTCTCGGGCTGGAGTTTGGCCGCGTAGCCAAAGAGGGCGGGGTGCCGTTCCACCAGTTTTTCGGCCTGGACTACAACCCCAATATCAAATTCCTGTTTATCTACATCGTGCTGTTTCTGGTGGTGCTGCTGGTGCTGTACATCAAGCACCGCCTGACACGCATGCCGATTGGCCGTGCCTGGGAAGCGCTGCGCGAAGACGAAATCGCCTGTCGCTCCATGGGCCTGAACCACGTGCTGGTCAAACTCTCGGCGTTCACCATCGGTGCTTCCACTGCAGGTCTTGCCGGGGTGTTCTTTGCCAGTTATCAGGGTTTTGTAAACCCGTCCTCGTTTACCTTTTTCGAGTCGGCACTGATCCTCGCCATTGTGGTGCTCGGCGGCATGGGCTCGACGGTGGGCGTGGTGATCGCTGCGTTCGTGCTGACCGTGGCACCTGAACTGCTGCGCAGCTTTGCCGAATACCGGGTGCTGCTGTTTGGTGTATTGATGGTGTTGATGATGATCTGGCGACCGCGGGGCCTGATCCGCATCAGCCGTGTCGGGGTCACACCACGCAAGGGGGTTGCGCCATGAACGAACCCACTCTGAATGACGACGTTGTGCTCTCGGTCGATAAACTGATGATGCACTTTGGCGGGATCAAGGCCCTGAGCGATGTCAGCCTCAAGGTCAAACGCAACTCGATCTTTGCCCTGATTGGCCCCAACGGTGCCGGTAAAACCACCGTGTTCAACTGCCTGACCGGGTTCTACAAGGCCAGTGGCGGCAAGATCGAACTCAATGCCCGAGGCACACGCACCAACGTCATCAAGTTGTTGGGCGAGCCGTTCAAGTTGACTGACTTCGTATCGCCCAAGGCGTTCGCCAGTCGTCTGTACTACAAAATGTTCGGTGGTACTCATCTGGTCAACCGCTCAGGTCTGGCCCGCACCTTTCAGAACATTCGCCTGTTCAAGGAAATGTCGGTGCTGGAAAACCTGCTGGTGGCCCAGCACATGTGGGTCAACCGCAGCATGCTCGCCGGTATCCTCAACACCAAGGGCTATCGCAAGGCCGAAAGCGATGCGCTGGACCACGCGTTCTACTGGCTGGAGGTGGTCGATCTGGTGGACTGCGCCAACCGTTTGGCTGGCGAGTTGTCCTACGGTCAGCAGCGGCGGCTGGAGATTGCGCGGGCCATGTGTACCCGCCCGCAAATCATCTGTCTCGATGAACCGGCGGCTGGCCTCAACCCGCAGGAAACCGAAGCGTTGAGCGCAATGATTCGCCTGTTGCGCGACGAACACGACCTGACCGTGGTGCTGATCGAGCACGACATGGGCATGGTCATGAGTATTTCCGATCACATCGTGGTGCTCGACCACGGGAACGTGATTGCCGAAGGCGGGCCTGACGCTATTCGTAACGACCCGAAAGTGATTGCTGCCTATCTCGGCGCAGACGAAGAGGAGCTGATATGACGAGCACGATCCTCGAACTCAAGGAACTGGACGTTCACTACGGGCCGATCCAGGCGTTGAAAAAAGTGTCGATGCATATTGAAGAGGGCGAGACCGTGAGCCTGATCGGCTCCAACGGCGCGGGCAAATCCACGCTGCTGATGTCGATTTTTGGCCAGCCCCGTGCCAGCGGCGGGCAAATCATCTACCAGGGCGTGGACATCACTCACAAGTCCTCGCACTACATTGCCTCCAACGGCATCGCCCAGTCGCCCGAAGGCCGTCGCGTGTTTCCGGACATGTCTGTGGAAGAAAACCTGCTGATGGGCACCATCCCCATTGGCGACAAGCATGCCGACGAAGACATGCAGCGCATGTTCGAGTTGTTTCCCAGGCTCAAGGAGCGGCGTAACCAGCGGGCCATGACCATGTCGGGCGGCGAGCAGCAAATGCTTGCGATCGCCCGGGCACTGATGAGCCGTCCCAAGTTGTTATTACTGGATGAGCCCAGCCTGGGGTTGGCGCCCATCGTGGTGAAACAGATTTTTGCCACCCTGCGCGAACTGGCCACAACGGGTATGACCATCTTCCTGGTCGAGCAGAACGCCAACCACGCCCTGCGGTTGTCCGATCGCGCCTATGTAATGGTCAACGGTGAAATCCGCCTGACCGGCACCGGCAAGGAGCTGCTGAGTAATGAAGAAGTGCGCAATGCGTACTTGGGCGGGCACTAGCCGAAAGACATGACCCCGTAGTCGCTGCCGAGGAACGAAGGCTGCGAGCTTTTGATTCCGCCGGCACGATCAAGAGGCTCGCAGCCATCGTTCCTCGGCAGCGACTACGGGGGGTGAGAGTGTCTCTTTGTCAGACAATTTCCTTCCCGTACAACCCCCGCCCCAAATTGTGGAAAACAATATTTCAACTCTGTGAAACCGCGACATAAAGCCGCTGTAATCCCCTGTTTTGTCATCATTTTGACTTGTCCCCGTTTGCTGTGGAGGTGGCTGTGGGTAACGTGGGAGTAGTTGGCTGTAGGCCTTTATTTACAAGGCCTGTAGAGATGTGGTTGTTTTTTGATCAGTGCTTTTTGCCTGGCTCCCCAGGTGATTTGTCAACAGGTTTGTTTGGTCATAAAGAGCGACCGAAAATAATGACTAACCTGTGGATAAGTCTGTGGTTAAACTCTGGAAAGAATGCGCTAGGCGGTGTAATTACTGGCCTCTGGCTATCTGCAGGGTTTCCCTGGGTTGCACCTTTTTGGGGCGCCTGCATGTGGGGCGTGTCCAGGTCAAGTCAAAAACACCTTTTCCTGTGCTCTATCCCTTGTGGACTGTGGCTTTGAGTATTTTCGACTTACACCCAAAGACTGTGGACGGGCCTGTGGATAAGGTGAGTGCATATGGCTCCAGCCCTTATGCACAGTGGCTTACCGGCGACTGATCGTTTTTTGTACAGCTTCGACCTGAATGCGCGATGGGTTGCCGCTGAACGTCAGCCGGGGCATTCTGCTCAACGTCCAATTCAACGGCGGCCGATGCCCGCCAGCCAAGGAGAACACGATGACTTCCACCCTGTTTATTACGGGCGCGACTTCCGGATTTGGTGAGGCGTGTGCGCGCAAGTTTGCACAAGCAGGCTGGAAACTGGTGCTGACGGGTCGGCGCGAAGATCGATTGAAAGCCCTGTGCGAAGAGTTGTCCAAGCAGACCGAGGTCCACGGCCTGGTGGTGGACGTGCGTGACCGTGTCGCGATGGAAGCCGCGATTGCCGATCTGCCGCCTTCGTTCAGCAAGTTGCGCGGGCTTATCAACAATGCGGGCCTGGCCCTGGGCACCGACCCGGCGCCCAAGTGTGACCTCGACGACTGGGAAACCATGGTCGACACCAACATCAAGGGCCTGCTCTACACCACCCGCCTGCTGCTGCCACGACTGATCGCCTACGGCCGCGGTGCCGGGATCGTCAACCTGGGTTCCATCGCCGGCAGCTACCCGTACCCTGGCAGCCACGTGTATGGCGGCACCAAGGCCTTCGTCAAACAGTTCTCCCTGAACCTGCGTTGCGACTTGCAGGGCACGGGTGTGCGGGTCAGCAACGTAGAGCCAGGCCTGTGCGAGAGCGAGTTCTCCATGGTGCGCTTCGGTGGCGACAAGGAACGTTACGATGCGACCTACCAGGGTGCTGAGCCGATTCAGCCCCAGGACATCGCCGAGACCATTTTCTGGGTGCTCAACACCCCGGCCCACATCAACATCAACCGCCTTGAGCTGATGCCCGTCACGCAGTCCTGGAGCGGTTTTGCGATCGAGCGCCACGCCAAGTAGTAAACTCACGCCTGGCAGCCCACCTGCGACCTCCTGAGGGGGTCGCATTCAATCGGGCTGAAAAGGAGTTTTTGTGAGTAACCGTGGTGAGCAGAAACTGCTCAAACAATCGACTGTATTAATGTTCGCGGTGGCCATTGCGGGCATTGCGACGGGTTTTATTTCGGGTTCTGAATCCATCATGTTCGATGGATTCTTCTCTTTGATCGCCACCTTTATCAAAGTACTGATGCTGATTACGGCGCAGCTGATCGCCAAGGAAAGCAACCAGCGTTTCCAGTTCGGCTTCTGGCACCTGGAGCCCATGGTGCTGCTGATCGAAGGCAGCTTCCTGCTGTTGATTGCGATCTATGCCTTTCTGAACGGTGTGTTCGGCATCATCAATGGCGGGCGCGACATCGAACTGGGGATGGTGATTGTCTACGCAGCGGTGTTTACCGTGATCGAATTTGCGTACTACTTCTGGGTGCGGCGCAAAAACCGCAAGCTCAAGTCCACCCTGATCCAGTTCGACAACATCAGCTGGCTGGTGGACGCCATGCTGTCGGTGGGGCTGTTGATAAGTTTCGTCACGGCGCTGGTGCTCAAGCAGCATGGTTATGCACAGTGGGCGGCCTACGTTGACCCGGCAATCCTGATTTTGCTGGCCCTGAGCATGCTGGCCCCGGCGTTCAAGATCCTCAAGCCGGCCTTGCGTGACGTCCTGGGGATAGCCCCGGACAGACTCGACGACAAGGTACGCGACGTGCTCGAAGACATGTCGGCACGCCATGGGTTTGAAGGCTACAAAACCTACGTGCAGAAGCATGGACGGGCGCGATTTATCGAGATTCATATCGTGCTGCCAGCGGGTTATCCACTGACCAGCGTGAAGACACTCGATGCGTTGCGCGAAGAAATATCCGAGCTACTGGGGGCTGCTGACAGTGCCCGCTGGCTGACCATCAGCTTTACCGGGGATCGCAAGTGGATTGCGTAACCCAAGGCCAGTGAGTTTTTGTGGGAGGCGTCAGTTATTAAAGTACTGCGCCAACCCGCTGTAGCACGTCGCCAGGTGATACGGCGTGGTCGACGGCATGTCTTCGCGGCTGACATTCCCTGCGCCATCCCGGCATTCGTACCAGCCACCGGCATGTAAAAAGTGCTGTTGCAGCGCCAGCAACTGGCGTTGCAGACGTGGCTGGCTGTCGGAGCGCAAGGTCAGGGCACGCAGGTATTCGGCTTGCGCCCAGATGCGCTGGGTGCCATCACGCAGGCTGCCATCGGGGGCCAGCATGCCGCAGACCGCGCCACTCTGCGGGTCGACGCCCACCTGCTCGGCAAAGCCGAAAGCACGATCCAGTGACCCGTGCAGCGGTGTCTGGCGCAGCAGTGGTGAAGACTGCAGCAAAAAGAACCACTCAAACTGATGGCCCGGCTCAAACCAGTTATCCACAGCCCCGCGCGGTTTTTCGAGCATGACGTTATGCACAGGCTCGATAAAGCGCTGCTGCATGGCATCGGCGAGTGCGAGCAGTGCGCCATGCACGGGAGCATCGTCGCGCACCGACAGGGTGGCCAGAAAGGCTTCAGCCAAGTGCATCAACGGGTTTTGCAGGGGGCCGGTGTTCAGTGAAGTCCAGTCGCGATCCAGGCTGGCTTCGTACAGGCCGTTGCCATCACTGAAGCGTTCGGCCACCACCTCCAGCGCCCCATTGAGCGCCGACTCCACCAGCGGCTCGCGCACTTTGGCCCAGTAATGGGCGCACGCGAAGATGATAAAGGCGTGGGTGTAGAGGTCTTTGCGTTGATCCAGCGGCGCGCCGTCAGGGTCGATGCTGTAGAACCAGCCACCGTGTTCGGCATCGTGAAAATGCTGGTGCAGCGAGCGGAACAGCGCCGCGGCGCGCTCAGTGGCGTCGGGGAAAGCCGGGTCATCGATCAGGCTGGCGAACAGGTACAGTTGCCGCGCACAGGCCATGGCGCGATAGCGCTGGGGTGGCAGCGGCCGATGTTCAGGGCTGAGTGCCTCGTAGGGCAGCGCCAGTTCGGCATTCCAGCCGGGGCCTTGCCAGAGCGGCACAATGACCTGGCGAAAATGCTGCTGAACGGCCGCAAACGTGGCGGTCAGTTCTAGCGGGAAGTCGGAGCTGGCTACATCAGGCATCGGCGGGCGTCGTCACGGCTGGGGCGTTTGCGCGACATGATACACCGTGATTCCCTGGATGATCTCAACTCTGAATACGCGAGTGTAAATGTGGGAGCGGGCTTGCTCGCGATGCCATCGCGAGCAAGCCCGCTCCCAC
>NZ_JAHKRC010000008.1 GCF_019345465.1 Pseudomonas sp. NKUCC02_KPG | reverse complement strand
AGTTCAAACATCTTTGGGTTTTTAAGAAACCCTAAACTTGGCTCAGCAATCGTTGGTTACATCTTTGATTTCTCGCGGAGTAACTTGTGATGCTGATAATCTTGTTGACTATCAGTCTGACTCCACAAGCACCCACACGAATTGCTTGATTCAGTTGTTAAAGAGCGGTTGGTTAGCTTTCGCTGAACCGAGGCGCGCATTCTACAGCAGCCTCTGTTACTGTCAAGCGGTTATTTTAAGATGTTTTCAAAGTTTCCTCTGTAACATCAACCACTTGCGCTTTCGATCTCTCGTTAGCGGGAGGCGAATTCTACAGCGTTACACGCTGCTGTCAACACCTCATTTCCTGCTTCTATGACTTGAAGCTGACACTGCCGAAAACCAATCCAACTCATTGAAACTCAAGGAGTTTTACGTTTCGACTGCGCCGGAAGTGGGCGCATTATAGGCCGCTGTAAATCTGAGTCAAGCATTAATACAAACTATCGACTTTATGAGTTTCATAGGCAGAAAATCCATATTGAATGCGCACTATATTGCACATCCAGAATTACCCAAGCATCATGCCTGTCTTTAAACCTTCTGCCAGGCACACCTATCAATGATAAAGCCCCCCCATAGCTTCGTAGCAACGCTATTCCCTGTTGGCTTGCTACTCATTGCCATGGCCTCGATCCAATCCGGCGCCTCGCTGGCAAAAAGCATGTTCCCTATTATCGGCGCACAAGGAACAACCAGCCTGCGCCTGACATTCGCCAGCCTCATCAT
This sequence comes from Pseudomonas sp. NKUCC02_KPG, assembly GCF_019345465.1. GTDB lineage: Bacteria > Pseudomonadota > Gammaproteobacteria > Pseudomonadales > Pseudomonadaceae > Aquipseudomonas. The sequence continues at coordinate 241,779 of NZ_JAHKRC010000008.1, read as the reverse complement.
GCTTCTGATACTGCGACCATGGAGAGCCAAGTTCACCACCAAGTCCTTGAAGACCGTGATCGTTTACGGGATTGCCCTGGGAGGAATGAATTTCCTCTTCTATATGTCACTGCGCACTGTTCCGCTGGGTATTGCAGTTGCTCTGGAGTTTACGGGTCCTTTGGCAGTGGCTATTTATAGCTCCCGCAGACCTATCGACTTTATATGGATCGGCCTGGCCATCACGGGACTCCTACTGCTCATACCCATTGGTGAAAGCGTTCAAGGCATTGATCCAACAGGCGCCGGCTACGCGCTAAGTGCCGGGGTCTGCTGGGCGCTGTACATCCTCTATGGACAGCGGGCCGGTGCGGACAATGGCGTTCAGACCGCAGCATTGGGCGTCATTATTGCGGCTCTGTTTTTCGCACCTATCGGGGTTTACCACGCAGGGGCGGCATTGCTGACCCCTGGCCTGATCCCAATAGCCATTGGTGTAGCACTCTTATCGACAGCACTGCCTTACACGCTTGAGATGATCGCTCTTACACGCATGCCCACCCGAACATTCGGCACTTTAATGAGCATAGAGCCTGCCTTTGGCGCGCTTTCAGGGCTCCTATTCCTGAATGAGGTCTTGTCGTTCACACAGTGGATGGCCATCTCTTGCATCATAATGGCCTCAATCGGTGCGACCTTAACGATGCGCAACCACTCAAAACCGATCGTCACCGACAATAAGCACGCCATTTAACTCTGCTCTGGTAATTAACTCTCATTTAAGGGATGTTTGTCCCTTGAGAATCACATGAACCGATTCCGGATAAGGATATCCACTAAAACCATGGGGAGATGGTCGCCGATTCTCGCATCCCGTAAATCCGACGCAAACGCTTAAGGACAGGAATGAAACGAATTTTGGTAGCTTTAGCCGTACTCGTTGTAACCGGCTGCGCAGCAACCTCGGAAACTGCCGTCAAGCATGGAAAACGAGGATTGCATATCAATTGCTCTGGATTGTCCTCATCGTGGAACAAGTGCTACGCCGAAGCCGTCAAATCCTGTGGAAGCAAGGGATACCGGGTGGTAGCCAAATCGGGCGATACCGCAGAAGAACCAGGGGACTATCCATTCGGCCTGAACCCAGCCGGCTATACCAGCCGCAGCATGATTGTTATCTGCAAGTAACGCCCCGCCCAGCCATGCCGTCGAGCGAGCCGACAGCATGGCAAGGAGATCAGGCAGTTATCGTAAGTGGTGCCGTACGCTCCAGCAGCCACTCAAGCGCAGACCCGACAAGGTACGGGCTCAAACGCTCGCGAACCAGCGCATGATAGGCGTCAAACCATTCGCGCTCTTCCAGGGTCAGCAATGATGGCTCCAGACAGCGCGTGTCGATTGGGCACAGCGTCAGGGTTTCAAACTTCAAGAATGCCCCAAACTCCGAAGTTCCCGCCTCACGATTCAACACCAGATTCTCGATTCGCACTCCCCAACGACCCGGGCGGTATGTTCCAGGCTCAATCGAGGTAATCATCCCTGGCTGCATCGCAGTATGTGGTGCCGGCGCAGCCTGATACGCAATAACTTGAGGCCCTTCATGCACATTCAGGAAGTAGCCGACCCCATGACCTGTCCCGTGCCCGTAATCGACGTGCTCAGCCCAAATCGGCGCCCTTGCGATCGAGTCCAGCAAAGGTGACAGGATCCCTTTTGGAAATTGAGCCCTGGACAAGGCGATCACACCTTTAAGCACACGGGTACAATCGTGTTTCTGCTCGCGGGTTGGCGTACCAACAGGGACCATACGCGTGATATCGGTTGTGCCTCCCAGGTACTGCCCACCCGAGTCGATCAACAACAAGCCATCACCTTCAATCACAGCATGCTCTTGCTCCGTTGCGTGGTAATGCGGCATTGCGCCATTGGCATTAAAAGCCGCAATGGTGTTGAAGCTTAACGATACAAAGCCGGGGCGGCGGGCACGAGCAGCGGTCAACTGCTCATCAATAGTCAACTCGGTAATGCGCTCACGCCCAAGGGCTGTCTCCAGCCATGCAAAGAACTCACAGAGCGCAGCACCATCCTGCTCCATAGCCTGACGGATATGGACCGCGTCCTCGAGGCTCTTCTGAGACTTGGCCAAGGTAGTTGGATTCAAGCCTTCAACCAGTTTCACCTCAGCCTGTAAATGACCGAGCAGCCCGCAGGTCACACGGGCAGGGTCCACCAATAGACGAGTTGAACCCGGCAAAGACGCCAGAGCCGCATTGATCTCAACGTAATCACGCAGCTCAACGCCATCAGCCTCAAGTGTCTCGCGCAGTTCGACACTGATTTTATTCAAGTCCAGAAACAAGGTAGCCCGCGAGGCCTCGACCAATGCAAACGAAACGAACACTGGGTTGAAGGAGACATCCGAGCCTCGCAGATTAAACAACCAGGCGATGTCATCCAGAGTCGCAATAAAATGTGCATCCGCCTGGCGCTGCTTGAGTGTTTCTCGCAACTGCGCCAGTTTTACAGCCCGACTGACCGTCGCTTGCGGCGGCAGATGCTCATAAACCGGCTGTACCGGCAGTATTGGACGGTCATCCCAAACCTGGCCAAGCAGATCGATATCCGTACGTAAAACGGCACCACGCTCTTTAAGCTTGCTCTCGAGTGTGCGTGCAGATGCCAGGGCGAGCACTGCGCCATCAACGGAAACCGTTGCACCTTCAGGTGTCTGCTCGGCCAGCCACTCCAGAGGACCCGATTGCCCGGGTAACAGCTTGACCAGCTCAATGGTACTGCCCTTCAGCTCTTTGGCCGCCTGCTCCCAGTAACGACTATCAGCCCACACTCCGGCAAAGGTTGGCGTCACAATCAATGTTCCAACCGAACCGTAAAAACCCGACAGCCATTGGCGTCCTTGCCAATACGCAGGCAAGTACTCTGAAAGATGGGGGTCAGCCGAGGGCACCAGCAGCGCATATATACCGTTCTGGCTCATCAACGCCCGGGTACGCGCCAAACGCTCCACAACCGGTACTGGATTCAACGACTGAGTACTCATTCTGTCTCCTGCTTATCACTGGGGATTATTATTGGTCGCTAGTGATCATGGATCAGCCACTACCGTTGGGCAACCGCCCAAAACGGTGCCGGCGCGGCGACAGAAGCTTTAATCGCCTTCACTGCGGCATCTATATCCTGCTCGCTGGTGAAGCGCCCAAGACTCAGGCGGATTGTTCGGCTGGCTTTATCGGCATCATGCCCCAGGGCCAGCAGCACGTGGGACGGTGCATTACTCGCCGAGTTGCACGCTGAAGTTGCCGAGTACGCGAGGGAAGCACTCAGGATTGCGCTGTTGAAGTGCCCTTCGCTGAAGGTCAGGCTCAAGGTATGGGGAATTCGCTCTGTCGGACAGCCATTACATTGCAGCCCTTGCACATCGACCAACTGCTCAAGCAAGCGCTGGCGAAGTCCGCGAATGTGAGCCAGCTCCTGAGCAAATGACTCACTGGCCACTGCAAATGCAGCGCCCATGCCTGCAATTTGATGAGTCGCCAGGGTTCCTGAGCGCAAACCGGACTCATGCCCGCCACCATGAATCTGTGCCTGTAGCCGATCCTGCGCACGCGGCCCCACATACAAGGCGCCGATACCTTTGGGACCATAGATCTTGTGCCCCGAGAACGACATCAAGTCTACCGCCCACTCATCCAGGTCGATGGCAACCTTGCCCGCTCCCTGCGCGGCATCGACGTGGAACAGCGCACCATGCTCGCGAACCCGGCGCCCGATACCCGGAATATCGTTGACCGTGCCCAGTTCATTGTTGACCAGCATCAACGACACCAGCAGTGTGTCGTCGCGCAGAGCAACATCTACCTGATCGGCACTTACGAGCCCATTGGCATCAGGGGCCAGATACGTCACCTCAAAACCCGCCTCTTGTAAAAAGCGTGCAGTGTCCAACACCGCCTTGTGCTCTATCTGACTGGTGATGATATGCCCGCGGGACTGACCACCCGCCTGGGCCACACCTTTTAGCGCCAGGTTATTGGACTCGGTCGCACCCGAGGTCCAGATAATCTGCTCAGGCCTGGCATTGATCAGTTTCGCGACCTGTTCACGGGCCAGCTCTACCGTCTGCCGGGCTTGCTGACCAAAGACATGGGAGCCAGAGGCCGGATTGCCAAAGTTGCCTTCAAAACCCAGGCAATCGACCATCACCTGAATGACACGAGCGTCCACGGGAGTGGTGGCCGCGTAATCGAAATAAATAGGTCGCTTGTTCATTGTTCAAATCCACTGAGCGCATTCCGGAAACAGGCAGTGCCTGGTACCGGAGAGTGAAGCCACGAGAAAATGCGGCCGTTAGAGATAACCGATTGAGCCAGGTGAAAAAAGGTGCATTCGACAGGAAGGCCGTAGGATATGTCTCAAATCTGGGCTATCTGGAAAGCAGGAGCTTATAAAGCGCTAAAAGCAGGTCATCACGCAAGTCCGATATGCAATATCGATATATAAATATGGAATTAGGTTAGTTTACGGAATAACAAAATGACTTTATAAAGCAGCCTTCGGCTTTCCTTTTGTGGGCAGAGCCCCTGTTAAAAGGAGCTGTCAATGCAGCTTTTAACATTACCTGCCACCCCGGCACTGGCCACGTCCATACGCGCCACGGCACAAGTGTTTGAAGACCCCGCGTCCAAAGCCCTGTTGGCACACTTGCAACAGATAGCGCCCAGTGACGCCAGCGTACTGATCATTGGTGAAACCGGCACCGGCAAAGAACTGGTCGCCCGGCATATCCACCAACTCAGCCACCGTCACAACCAGCCATTTGTGGCCGTCAATTGCGGCGCCTTTGCCGAGTCATTGGTGGAAGCTGAACTGTTTGGCCATGAAAAGGGGGCTTTTACAGGCGCGCTGACTGCAAAAGCCGGATGGTTTGAAGAGGCCGATGGCGGCACATTATTTCTGGATGAGATCGGAGACTTGCCGCTGACCATCCAGGTAAAGCTGCTACGCGTCCTGCAAGAGCAGGAGGTCGTGCGGTTGGGCTCGCGTAAAAGCACACCGATCAACGTGCGCGTACTGGCTGCCACAAACGTCAATCTGGAACAGGCCATAGACGCCGGGCATTTTCGAGAAGATCTGTACTACCGCCTCAATGTCGTCAGCCTTGCGCTGCTCCCGTTACGTGAGCGCCCCGGGGATATCCTTCCGTTAGCCAGACACTTCCTTAAATCCTATCGCCAACGGCTGCCTCATGGACCAACGGCACTCAGTGAATGTGCCGAACACGTACTGATCCACCATCCTTGGCAGGGCAATATTCGCGAGCTTGAAAATGTCGTGCATCACAGCCTGCTCCTGTGCCGCAATCAGACCATTACGGTACAAGACCTGCGCCTGTCCCAATCACGCAGCAGACGCCAGGACTTCGCGCTGCAACAACCCGCCACGCATACCACCCGGGACTTGTTACAACGCGCCTTTCGGAAACTGTTCGAAGAAGAGCCAGGCGCCCTGCATGAAGCCGTTGAAGATACCCTGCTGCGTACGGCCTATGAGTTTTGCCATCACAATCAGGTACACACTGCAAAATTGCTGGGTTTGAGTCGCAACGTCACTCGAACACGCCTGATCAAGCTCGGAGCACTTTCAGTCAATGTTCGTCGCACGGAGCCCGACGCCCTCGCCTATTGAAAGCCTGCCCCCATCGCAGTTGCCTGACGATACCTCGGAACGTTTGGCAACATCGCTCGATGCCGGGTTGGGCGACCCACGCGGGTTCAGTGGGTCCGATCAACCACAAAAGGCCTATCGCCGCTATTCACGCTTATCGGTAAGATGACGTCCTTCCTGCGCGTTTGCGCTGTACGTCCCGCCGAATTAAGTCGATCCCATGCCTTTTGAACTCAGCGTAGATTTGACCACCCTCGCCATTCTGGCCGCCGTTGCATTTGTTGCCGGATTCATCGACGCCATTGCCGGGGGCGGGGGGCTGCTCACCACCCCTGCCCTGCTCACCGCAGGCTTGCCGCCACATCTGGTGCTGGGCACCAACAAGCTCAGCTCGACATTCGGCGCAGCCACCGCGAGCCTTACCTTCTACCGACGCAAACTGTTCCATCCTCGCGAATGGAAGCTGGCCATTTTCGGAACCCTCGCCGGTGCACTGATCGGCGCAGTCGTCGCCCATTACATGCCCGCCGAATGGCTCAACAAAATGCTGCCGGTGATTGTTTTCGGTTGCGGGCTCTACCTGCTGTTTGGCGGCACGCCCAAAACGCCTGTCGACAACGACGCGCCGATCAAAAAGAAATGGCAACTGCCCCAGGGCCTGGGCCTGGGATTTTATGATGGCGTAGCCGGGCCGGGTACGGGCGCGTTCTGGACCGTCAGCACCATGCTGATGTACCCGGTCGATCTGGTGAAGGCCAGCGGTGTGGCGCGCAGCATGAATTTCGTCAGCAACATTGCAGCGCTGTCGGTGTTCATATTCTCCGGCCATGTGGACTGGGTGATCGGTCTGACCATGGGCTTTGCAGTCATGGTCGGCGCCTTCTTCGGCGCCCGCAGCGCAATCAGCGGCGGGGCCAAATTCATTCGCCCGGTGTTTATCACCGTGGTATTGGGTTTGACCGTGCGCCTAGCCTGGCAGCACTGGTTCGGCATGGCCTAAACGACGGGCCACATACAGGTCGATGAGATAACGCGCAATTGAGCGCGACGCCGGCAACGGCGGTAGCCGGTGCACATTGAACCACTGCGCATCTTCTATCTCGTCGGCCTGCGGCACGATATCGCCTCCCGCGTACTCGGCGTGAAAACCCAGCATCATGGAGTGCGGGAACGGCCAGCACTGGCTGCCCACATACTGGATGTTCCTGACTTCCACCTGCACTTCTTCGCGCACTTCGCGGATCAGGCAATCCTCGGCCGACTCCCCCGGCTCGGCGAACCCCGCCAGAGTGCTGTAGACCCCCGGTACAAAGCGCGGTGAACGGGCCAGAAGCACTTCATCGCCCCGGGTAATCAATACAATCATGCTGGGCGAGATACGTGGATAACTGCGCAAATCGCAGGCCGCGCAATACATCGCACGCTCCCTCGGCACCTGCGTCATGGCCTGCCCGCAGCTACCACAAAAGCGATGCTCACGAGCCCAGGTGCCAATTTGCGCGGCATAACCCAGCACCTTGTACAGCGTGTGGTCATCGCCCAGCATGAAGGCACGCAAGCCCTGCCAATCACAGCCCTCGACCTGGGCCGCACTTGCAAGCTCGAGCAGGTACACCGGCTCGCCGTCCAGGTGTCCGATGCCATGCTCCGCCAGCACAGCAAGGTCCTGGCGCTTGAGCCACTCCCGGGAAAAGAGCGGGCCATTGTGATTGATCAAGAACCCGTCGGGGCCGCGCGCCACGGCCCAGCCTCCAGTCAGGTCTGTATCCAGTACTGCCGTGATCCAACGCGGTGTCATTAAATGATCCTTGTTCAGGTTACAAAGACGTCAATCCAGAAACTCGGGTTTTTGCTTGGTCATGTGCGCCGTCATCGCCAGCCGCAAGTCGCTGGACTGAAGCATCGCCGCGTTCCAGGTCGCAACATATTCCAGACCATCGTCCACACGGTGATCGCGCATATAGCTGATCATCTGCTTGGTGCCGGCAATGGCGATGGGGGATTTGCTGGCGATTTCCAGGGCAATTGCCATTACCCCGTCCAGCAACGCCTGATGATCGCTGTAGACGCGGTTGACCAGGCCGATAGCTCGGGCCTCATCCGCCGCGACCATCCGCCCGGTGTAAGCCAGTTCGCGGAGCATGCCATCACCGATGATGCGCGGCAAACGTTGCAATGTCCCCACGTCAGCGGCCATGCCCATGTCGATTTCCTTGATCGAGAACTGTGCATCCTCGGCGGCGTAGCGCATATCGCAGGCCGCGATCAGGTCAATCGCCCCGCCCAGGCAATAGCCCTGAACAGCCGCCAAAACGGGCTTGCGGCAATGATCCACGGCATTGAACGAGGCCTGCATTTGCAGAATCTTGCGCCGTAGCATGCGGGCATTACGGCCCACATCCTTGCCCATCTCATTGGCTACCGATGCCAGCAGCATCAAGTCGATACCGGCTGAAAAGTGCTTGCCTGCACCACTGAGCACGACAACCCGTACGGCGTCGGTTTCATCAATCCACTGGAAAATCTCGATGATCTCGGTCCAGAACGCCGCGTTCATCGCATTGACCTTTTCAGGCCGGTTGATCTGAACGTGGGCAATGTTGCCGTTTAACTCAACCTGAAAAGCCTGGTAGTCGGACATAACCTGAATCCTTTATGGGGCGCTGTCGCCGCTCAATGAGCGGCGGACTATAACAAGCCTGACTGGCCCCAGGCAGGCCGCGATTGCGCCAAACTACGGACAAAATGACCTGCCTGAATAGCCCTCAACGCTGCAGGATAAAACGCTCTATCACCTGGGCAACGCCGTCTTCGACATTGCTGCCAGTGACCTGCATCGCCTGCTCGCGAACCTGCGCTTCGGCCTGCCCCATGGCGATCGACAGCCCGGCACGATGGAACATCGCAGGGTCATTGCCGCCGTCACCGATCGCTGCCGTACGCTCAAGGGGCACCCTCAAATGCTCGGCCAGCGCTGCAAGGGCATCGCCTTTGTTGGCCTTGAGTGCAGTGATGTCCAGATAACGGGCCTGCGACCGGCTGGCCGATGCCTCCCCGCTCAACACATGCTGCAAACGCTGCTCAAGCTCCACCAGCAGTGGCGCATTGCTGGTAGTGGCCACGATCTTGTCCACTCGATGCAAATAAGGCTCAAAGCTCTCTACCACTAGCGGCGCATAACCCAGCCCCTGTTGTTCGTGGGCAACCATCGGGCCCAACGGATCGCGCAACAGCCACTCATCGTCAGCAAACACCCAGATTTCAACGTCATGCCCGGACAACAGGGCCAGCGTCTTCAACACCGCCTCGTACGGCACATGATGGGACTGCAAATAGCTGCCATCGGCGTTTACCAGCACTCCGCCGTTGAATCCCGCAGTGGGCAATTCAATACCCAACTGCCGGATATACGCGCGCATTGCCTTGGGCGGGCGGCCGGTAGCCAGGGTGAAATGAATGCCTGCAGCCTGCAGCGCCTTGACTGCAGCCAGGTTGCGCGGGCTGATGGTGTGGTCGGGCAACAGCAAGGTGCCATCCATGTCGCACAGCACCAATTCAACGGAGTCCAGCTTCACGTCACTCATCCTATGTTGAGCCAGACGCGACCATCGCGAGCCAGCAACTCTTTGGCCGCCTCCGGGCCGTCTTCCCCGGCCTTGTAAGGCTGAACGTCAGTGTGTTCACGCCACGCATCCAGAAAAGGCTGCACACCACGCCAGCCGTTTTCAATATTGTCGGCACGCTGGAACAAGGTCTGGTCACCGGTGAGGCAGTCGTAAATCAACGTCTCGTAGCCTGTGGAAGGCTGCATTTCGAAGAAGTCCTTGTACGCAAACCCCAACTCGATATTGGCCATTTTCAGCCCGGGGCCCGGGCGCTTGGCTTGAAGGTCAAACCACATGCCTTCGTTGGGCTGGATCTGGATACGTAAATAATTGGGCTGCAAACGTTCAACTTCGGTGTCGCGGAACTGTGCATAAGGCGCAGGCTTGAAACAGATGGCGATTTCAGTGTCGCGCGCACTCATGCGTTTGCCGGTGCGCAGGTAGAACGGCACACCGACCCAGCGCCAGTTGTCGATCATCACCTTGAGCGCCACAAAGGTTTCAGTGCTGCTGTCAGCAGCCACGTTGTTCTCTTCGCGGTATCCCACGACCGGCTTGCCGCCGGACTCACCCTGGGTGTACTGCCCGCGTACAGAATTTTTCAACGCCTCTTCTTTCGACCAGGGGCGGATTGCTCCAATCACCTTGGCTTTTTCACCGCGCACTGCATCGGCCCCAAAGGCTGCGGGGGGCTCCATCGCCACCATCGCCAGCAGTTGAAACAAATGGTTGGGCAACATGTCGCGCAAGGCGCCGGTGTGTTCGTAAAAACTGCCACGTGTCTCGACCCCGACGGTTTCAGCCGCAGTGATCTGCACATGGTCAATGTAATGATTGTTCCAGAAGGCTTCGAAAAGCCCGTTGGAGAAACGGCTGACCAAAATATTCTGGACGGTTTCCTTGCCCAGGTAATGGTCAATCCGGTAGATCTGCTTCTCGCTCATGACATTGAGCAGGCACTCATTCAATGCTTGAGCTGTCTGCACGTCAGAGCCAAAAGGTTTTTCAATGACGACCCGGCGAAATGCATCGGGGGTTTCCTTGAGCAACCCGCTGGCACCCAGCCGCTGCACGACTTCGCTGAAAAAGCGTGGTGCAGTGGCCAGGTAGAACACCGCATTGCCAGTGCCGCTGGCGATGATTTTCTGCTCCAGCGCCCCGTAGGTGCTGTCATCCAGAAAATCGCCCTGCACGTAGCTGATGTTCTTCGCCAACAAGGCCCACAAATCGGCATTCAAGCCTTGCCCGTCAGGATGATCCACCTTGCTGGACGCTTCATTGCGAATGAAGTCCTCCAGCTTTTTGGCAAACCCCTCATCACTGATCCCATTGTGGTCAACGCCCACAATGCGCAGGCCACCGTCCAGTAAACCGTCTCGACTCAAGTTGTACAGCGCAGGCATCAGCAAGCGCTTTACCAGATCACCGTGGGCACCAAACAAGAACAGAGTGGTGGGCGGCGCGGGCTTGGCGTCAGGTTTACTGGACAGATCAATCATTTTTTAGACGTCTCCACATGGCCACCGAAACCAAAGCGCATGGCCGATAGCATTTTGTCGCCATAGAGGCTTTGCTGGCGCGAACTGTAGCGGGCAAACAGGGCTTGCGACAACACCGGAACCGGCGTCGACTGCTCCATTGCAGCTTCGATGGTCCAGCGGCCTTCACCGCTATCTGCCACGGCGCCTGAGTAGCCATCCAGCGGCTCATCAGTGGCCAGGGCATCGGCAGTCAAATCCAGCAGCCAGGACGAAACAACGCTACCACGACGCCATACTTCGGCAATATCGCCCAGGTTCAGGTCAAAGCGCTGCTCTTCAGGCAGGTTCTCACCGCCCTTCATCTTCATCAGGTTGAAGCCTTCGGCGTAAGCCTGCATCAAACCGTATTCAATACCGTTGTGCACCATCTTCACGAAATGACCAGCACCTGCCGGGCCCGCATGGATGTAACCACGCTCGGCACGATCGTCGTCAGATACACGGTCCTTGGTGCGCGGGATGTCACCCATGCCCGGGGCCAGCGCTGCAAACAGCGGGTCCAGGTGCTTCACGACAGCGCTGTCTCCACCGATCATCATGCAATAACCGCGCTCCAGGCCCCACACGCCGCCCGAGGTACCGACGTCAACGTACTGGATGCCCTTTTCGGCCAGAGACTGCGAACGACGCATGTCATCTTTATAGAAGGTGTTACCGCCATCGATGATGATGTCATCGGCGTCCAGCAGCTGGCTCAGGGTCTCGATGGTGTCTTCGGTCGGCGCACCTGAAGGCAGCATGACCCAGACAGCACGGGGTTTGGCCAGGCCTGCGACCAGCGCTGGCAAATCGGCAACGCCGGTGGCGCCTTCCTGTTCCAGAGCGCTGACAAAGTCGGTATTGCGGTCAAAAACCACGGTTGTATGCCCATTGAGCATCAGACGCCGTGCGATATTCCCGCCCATACGGCCCAATCCAATAATTCCCAACTGCATGTACTGTTGCTCCCAACGACAAATAAATAGGTGTACAGCACCTTAGTGCAACATTGCCCAAGGTGCCCGGTCAGGATCAGTCCTGACACATGGTGCATAGTTTCGCACAAGGTGAAGGGCAGATTCCCGATTCAATACACTCAACAGACGGACGAAGCAGCAAAGATTGCAAAACCAATACCCCTCAAGGTCGCCGAATGCGCCGACACACCCCCCGCAAGCGCAGCTATTGGCGACAAAGTTTTCACATGCACTTGGAGATACTTGAACACTTTGTGGCTGCTCTTTCGTGAGGCAGCCCCCATGTGTTGTGCCTGATTAATAGGCAACAACCATTCAAGTCAGTTATCAGCTGGAGCGCTGTATGGGGATGTTTAAACGCAGCAACACGTCTGCGAAAGGATTTGACTGGGCCGGCCTGGGTTGGCTGTTCCTGTTCTTCTGGTATTTTTCCGGCATCACCCAGCTACTGATCCAGCTGACCGGCACCTCCGGCTTCTCGGGGTTCCGCCAGGCCTTTGTGATGAGTGCCGTCTGGTTGGCTCCTATGCTGATGTTTCCCAAGCACACCCGCGTAATGGCTGCCGTGATTGGCGTCGTGCTGTGGGCCTGCTCGATGGCAAGCCTGGGCTACTTCTTTATCTATCAGCAAGAATTCTCGCAAAGCGTCATCTTCATCATGTTCGAATCGAACATCTCCGAAGCTGGCGAATACATGACCCAGTATTTTGCCTGGTGGATGGTGCTGGCATTCGTGGCCCATACCGCTTTCGCCGTGTTCCTGTGGTCACGCTTGCGCCCGGTGTACCTGCCCCGCGTGCAGGCCTGGGCTGCAGCGGTTGCCATACTGGTGGCGGTTATCGGTTACCCGCTGATCAAACAGACAATGAAGCACGACTCTATGGCCTCCGCCATGGAAAGCTTCGAAAGCCGTGTCGAACCTGCAGTGCCGTGGCAGATGGTAGTGGCGTATCGCCGTTATCTGGAGCAACTGGATAACATGCAAGGCATGCTGGCCAGCGTCAGCAAGATTCCGCCCCTGACCAACCTCAAGGACAACGAAGCCGGCAAGCCAACCACCCTGGTGCTGGTCATAGGCGAATCGACCAATCGCCAGCGCATGAGCCTCTATGGCTACCCGCGCGAGACAACGCCAAACCTCGATAAATTGCGCGATCAACTGGCGATTTTCGACAACGTCGTCACTCCACGGCCCTACACCATTGAAGCCCTGCAACAAGTGCTGACGTTCGCTGACGAAGAAAACCCGGATCTGTATCTCAGTACTCCGTCACTGGTCAGTGTCATGAAGCAAGCGGGCTACAAGACTTTCTGGGTCACCAACCAGCAGACCATGACCAAGCGCAACACCATGCTCACCACCTTCTCCGAGCAGGCTGATGAACAGGTCTACCTCAACAACAACCGCAACCAGAACGCTCGCCAGTACGACGGCGATGTCATTGAGCCGTTCAACAAGATCCTGGCCGACAGCGCCCCGCGCAAACTGATCGTGATCCACCTGCTCGGCACCCACATGAGCTACCAGTATCGTTACCCGCCGACCTTCGACAAGTTCGTGGACCGTACCGGTGTGCCAGCCGGACTGACCGACGACCAGGTACCGACTTACAACAGCTACGACAATGCCGTGTTGTATAACGATTTCGTGGTGTCGAGCCTGATCAAGGACTTCGCCAAGACCGACCCCAACGGCTTCCTGTTGTATCTGTCCGACCACGGCGAAGATGTATTCGATTCGGTCGGTCACAACACCCTGGGCCGTAACGAAGCCAAGCCGACAGCACCGATGTACACCATTCCGTTCATGGCCTGGGCATCGCCAAAATGGCGTGAAAACCACACCTGGAATTTCGCCAGTGACCTCAGCCGTCCTTACAGCAGCTCGCAGTTCATCCATACCTGGACTGATCTGGCCGGCCTGAGTGCCGATGAACTGGACGACAAGAAAAGCCTGGTCAGCGATCAGTTTGTCGCCCGCCCGCAACTGATTGGCGACCCGTACTCGCGCCCGCAGAAAGCCTTGATCGATTTCAGCCTGATCAAGCCTAAACCTCCGGCTGCAGGCAATGTAGCCAAGCAATAAATAACCTGCAGGGCGCCAATGGCGCCCTGCTCGTTTTCAGGCACACACATCACAAATAATTCTCATTACCCCTAAACCTTCTCCTTGTCATTCGTTTGAAGCACTAGACAACTTCATAACAACGACAAGGAGTCGGCAGCGATGTTCGCGCCATTTACCCGTTCCATGACCCTGACACTCGGGCTTATCGGCACTACCGTCAGCCCGCAATTGTTGGCAGACACCGAGCAGGATGACGTAGAGAAAACCTCCCGTTCACTGGAACTGGGCAGTACCAGTGTCACCGCCCAAGGTCTGGGCGCCAGCACCGAAAATACCGGTTCCTACACCACGGGCTCGACCAGCACCGCGACCAAACTCAACCTGAGTATTCGCGAAACTCCGCAGTCGATCTCAGTCGTCACCCGTCAGGAGATGGATGACTTCAACCTCAACACCCTGACCGAGGCCATGCGCCATACCACGGGGATTGTGGTGCAGCACAACGACTCCGACCGGGTCAGTTATTCGTCACGCGGCTACACCATCTCCAATTTCCAGATTGACGGGATGCTCAATACGTTCAGTTTTATGAAGACTGATGCCGACACCATCATCTACGACCGAATTGAAGTGGTGCGCGGCGCCACCGGCCTCACAACCGGCGCGGGCGATCCGTCGGGCACCATCAACATGATCCGCAAACGCCCCACCCACCAATTGCAGGCCAAGGCCGGGGCAACAGGCGGCAGTTACGATGACTATTACAGCTATGTCGACGTGGGCGGCCCGCTGGCTTTCGACGGTCGTTTGCGCGGGCGCACCGTGTTGTCTTATCGCGACAGCAAGTCGTTTCGCGATATCTATGCACTCAAGCGTGAAGTGGCCTACGGCATTCTGGAAGCAGACCTGACCGACACCACCCTCCTGGCAGTGGGTTACGACTACCAGGACAAACAGGTAAAAGGGTCGTCCTGGGGGACCACTCCCTATTGGACCGGTTCGGGCGAGAAAGCCAAATTTGGCCGCTCAACCAACCTGGCCACCTCCTGGAGTTCATGGCCGATGAAGGACAAGACCGCCTTCGCCACCCTGGACCAGCAACTGTCCAATGACTGGCACCTCAAAGCGGCCTATACCCATCGCACCAGTGACGCCGAAGGCAAGGTCTACTACGCCGGGGGCGGTTTCCCCAATGCCGATGGCACAGGTATGTCGGCCTATAACAGCCATTTTATCGGCGAAGAAAAAATGACCGCCGTCGACGTCAATATCTCAGGCACTTACCCCTTGTTCGGGCGTGACCACGAGTTGATGGTGGGTTACGGCCAGGCCAAAAACGACAACACGTCACCCTTGATGATTAACCTCAACCCAGAGACCTACGACACCATTCCAAACTGGCAGGACATGAGTTCGATTCCCAAGTATCAGGACTTTAATACCGGCATTGAGGGCAGCCAAAACATCGTCAAACAAAAGTCCGGTTACCTGGCTACACGCTTCAACCTGACGGATGAATGGCATGCCGTACTCGGCACCCGTTATGGCAGCTGGAAAAGCTCCAACGCCAACACCGTGTTTGTTGAGAACAATTCAGGCCCTCTCAAGCACACAAAAGTCAGCCAGACACAAAACGACATCATTACGCCTTACGCGGGCTTGCTGTATGACTTCACCGAGGAGTTGACGGTCTACGCGAGCTACACCGATATTTTCAAACCTACAACCAACAAGGCCGTAGGCGATGCTTATCTTGAACCGGTGGTGGGTAGCAATTATGAACTGGGCTTGAAGGGCAGCTTCTTGCAAGAACGCCTCAACCTGTCGACAGCCGTGTTCTGGAGCAAGCAGGACAACGTACCGGAAATCGACGACTCAGTGCCTCGCGGCCCCAAGGGCGAGGAATATTACAAATCCGGTGGCAAGGGCAACAAGATCAATGGCTTTGAGGTCGAACTGGCCGGTGAGGTCATGCAGGACTGGAACATGGTCGCCGGTTACACCTACACCCATTCACGCAACGCCGCAGGCCAACGCATGAATACCGCGTCGCCATTGAATCTGGTCAAAATTTCGAGCACCTACCGCCTGCCAGGTGAGTGGAATGCCATGACCGTGGGCGCCGCCGTCAACTGGCAAAGCGATATCTATCGCGCTGCCAACCGTCCTACCGGACAGAAAAATGCAGCGGGTTATCCGATCACCTTTAAAGAAGACATCACCCAAAAGTCCTACACCCTCGTCGACCTGATGGCCCGCTACACATTCGACGAACACGTCTCGGCATCATTGAACGTCAAGAACCTGCTCGATCAGAAGTATTACGAAAACGTCGGCTTCTATAACGGCGTGTTCTGGGGCGAACCGCGAACGGTGAGTGTTGGCCTGGAGTGGACGCTCTAAACCGGAGCTTTATCAAGCACAGCGGGAGCAGGCTTGCTCGCGATGCAATCGCCGCGGCAAGCCTGAAACACCGCCCCACCTGCATGACGGGCAGCACCGTTCCCGCAGGACGTGTGAAACCCGCCGCGCTTACAAATATTTGTTCCAGAACATCATGCGCCCGTGAGCAGGGTCGAGCTGACCATCGCTGAAACCAAACTTGCGATAGGAACCTTGAGCCACGGGGTTGCCCTCAAGCACTTCCAGGGTGATCTTGCAGCAGCCTCGCTCACGGGCAATGTCTTCGACCTTGAGCAACATTTTCTGACTCAGGCCCAGACCGCGAAACGTATCCACCACTGACACATCATGTACGTTGACTAACGGTTTGCCAGCAAACGTCGAAAAACCTTCAAAACAGTTCACCAGACCTGCCGCCTCGCCGTTGACGAACGCCAGCACGCTAAACGCATGAGGGCGTCTGGCAAGCTCTGCCGGCAATTGCGCCAACACGTCCTGCGACAACTCTTCACCTCCACCCATGGGGTCTTTGGCGTAGTGGTTCAACACGTCTCTCAGCGCTTGAGCATGAACCGGGTTTGTATAATCAGCTTGAACTACCACGACATCCGACATTACGGGCATTCCTCGACCAATCCTGGTTCTGTTTATGAGAACACCAGACCTTAGCGCGGCCCCTGTGAAGCACACAAGTATCCGTCTCAGGGCAAGTGCGTGGAATCAAGCATCGACATCCGGGTGGCGAGCTGATTTGAAAAACTCTCAGCATCCGTATAAATCAGTACATGGCGAAACTGCGAATTTTCCTTGTGGAATTGAGCTTCATCCGCAATGCCCCCTCCTGCCATTTTCTGGCTGATCAGCAGCACGTCATACTCATTGGTCCGGGCTGCTCTCAAGCTCACCAAGGCCTCAGGGTTGTACAAAGGCGCGATCCGGTAATAGCCCAGAAGGTTAAGAGCCCTTTCCATTTTCAGCGCTTGTACTGGATCATCATCGGCAATCAATATTCGTAATGTTTTTGTTGGCATTTTGGCCTCGTCATTCATGAGACTCATCGGCTTGAGCATAACGGTCCAGCTCGTCGGCCAGTTGCTCCATGCTGTAGTGCAGTGCATCGACAGCACCAGCAAGACCTTGTGGTTCCGCCATCCTGCAAATCTCTTCCAGTTGCTCGCAACACTCAATCAGCTTCGTGGCTTGAATGAGCTTGCCTCCTCCTTTGACACCATGTGCCAGAGCACTCAATCCCTCATAATCATCTTTCACAAACAGCTCGATCAGTGCACCGAGGTCCTGGCGATTACTGATGGCCAGTTCAGCGAGCAGTTTGTGGACCACCCCATCATCACCTTGGCTCAACTGTTTAAGATAAGTCAGATCAATCTGCCCGTCAGACTCATCGGCACTCTTGCCTGATGGCCCCTGCGGTACCCCAGACGCCAGGCAGGCACTCAAGTCCTTCAAACTGATGGGCTTGAACAAGCATTGATCCATTCCAGCTTCCCGGCAACGCACAGCTTCCTCTGGTTGTGCGTTGGCCGTAAAACCAAAAATCTGGCAGGGCGCTCGCCCCAACGC
Source organism: Pseudomonas sp. NKUCC02_KPG (assembly GCF_019345465.1). Classification (GTDB taxonomy): domain Bacteria; phylum Pseudomonadota; class Gammaproteobacteria; order Pseudomonadales; family Pseudomonadaceae; genus Aquipseudomonas. Next base: position 223,964 of record NZ_JAHKRC010000008.1, on the reverse strand, counting down.
GACCTCCTCTGACCGCACTGCCCGTGCCAGCTCATAGCCATCCATGACCGGCATGGAACAATCAGTGATGACCACGTCAAACTGCCCCATCCGCCATGCCTTCAGACCCAGCGCACCATTTTCGGCGTCGGCCACGCGGTGCCCCAGGTAGCTGAGTTGTTGGGCCAGCAGCATCCGATTCGCCGGATAATCATCCACCACCAATACATTCAGCGAGCGTGTGCTCCCGACTTCTTGCTGCGCCTCGTCGACGGCGATTTCTTCAGGTTCAAGCAATGGCACCACCATCGTGATCTCAACCTGAGTTCCGGTCCCCTGCACGCTACTGAGGTGCAACTGCCCGCCCATCATTTCGCAGAGTTCACGGCTAATCACCAAGCCCAACCCTGAGCCACTACGCGCAGACTGGGTGTTGTTGCTGGCCTGAACAAATGGACTGAACAGTCGAGACTGGTCTTCGTCAGAAATACCGACGCCCGTATCCTCAACGCGCAAACACACCGACACCTGCTGCCCATCGTGAGCAGGCTCTACGTTCAGTTTCAGCCGAACTGCGCCCACATTCGTGAACTTGATGGCATTGCTCAACATGTTGGAGACGACTTGTTTAAAACGCATCGGATCGATCATGACATCTGTGTCCGACGCAGGGCTCAATTCGCATATCAGGCTCAAGTGCTTCTGGCGTGCAAGCCCATCGAACATCCGTGCCACGGCCTCTACCAGGGACTTGAGATTGGAGCGCTTGGGGGTCAATGACAAATAACCGGATTCAATACGCGCGATATCCAGAATATCGCCAATCAAGTCGAGTAACTCGCGGGCCGAGACGGATGCCACTTCGATTGCAAACCGATCCATGACACCCTGGTCGGCTTTTTTCATGGCCAGTTCAAGCATGCCGATTACCGCATTCATGGGTGTGCGTATTTCATGACTCATGGTCGCCAGGAATGTTGTCTTCGCCCGATTAGCCTCATCGGCACTTTGTTTGGCGACGTTCAACTCGTTCATTAGCTGCTGACGCCTGGCAATCACTCGCTGCAAGTAAGTAATCCAGGCAACCGCCACCAAGAGCAGGGCCGCCGCAATGGCGAACCCTTGAATAATTGCCGCACGATTACGCAGCCAATAGCTTTCAACGACGGGTATGTCAGTGCGCCAACGGCCGGTCAGCTCACTCATTTCTCCTGGGGTAATGCTCATGAGCGCCTTGCCCAGAATGGAGTTCAGCTGCGGATCATTGCTGGCTGTGGCAAAGCCGATCTGCTCGGGTTGTGTGCCTACCGTGCTGGTGATTTGCAGCTGTTTACTAAATCGCCTCGAGACCAGATAGCGTGCACTGACCAGCGCACTGACCGCCGCATCAGCTGCGCCTTCTGCCACCATGCTCAGGGCCGCAGGAGGGTTGTCAGCCTCCACCACCTGAATGCCGGGGTAGTTCTGCTCAATAAACTCGCGCAACACGTTGCCCCGCACCAATGCCACCCGCCGGCCCGACATTTCATCCAGGGTTTCAGGCACATCAGAACCAATACGGGTGGTCAGCACAAAAGGCGTTGTGAGGTAAGGTCTGGTAAAGCGCAGTTGATTCTCTCGGGCAGTACCGCTCGTGATTCCTCCCAGCATGTGTGCCTTGCCCGAACTGACCAGCTTAACCCCCTCAGCCACCGTGCTCTCGCGCACGGCTTCGAACTCAAGTCCTGTGTGTGCACTGATCTTGGTTAACAGATCAGCAATCAAACCCTTGAACGTGCCCTGCTCATCAAAGAATGACAACGGTACAAACTGATCATTGATCGCCACCTTTATCCTGGGGTGCATAGCCATCCATCGTTGCTCGCCAGGGCTGGGGTTAAAGCGCCAGGGGTTGGTGATTTGAGGCCCGTCGGAGCTCCAGCGCCGCAGGATCGTCATGCGCGCACTGGGCGGAATCACCGCCAGCGCCGCATTAACAACGCGCAGTAATCTGGGGTTATCGCGGCGTACCGCAAAAGAGAACGGGTTGTCTTCCAGCCGGGAAAAGTCAGCCAGTTGCACGTTGTTCAAGTAGTTTTTGTTGATCAGGTAATTGGCACTGATGTAATCCCCGAGGTAGACGTCGGCCTGGCCAAACGCTACGGCGCCGATCGCCGTCAGGGTTGAGGGATACAACTGCAAGGTAGCCTTGGGGTAAAAATCCTTGACCTTTTGGGGCGGTAAATAGTGATCAAGCATGGCCACACGCAACCCTGCCAGATCGACAGGTGGACGCTCACGATTACTGATGCGCGTCACCAGCGCAGGCGAATCGTCTGCGTAGGCAAGGCTTAGCACCAACTGGGGATCTTGTGCCTCGAAACCATTGGAGCTGCTTAATAAGTCCAGCTCGCCCTGCTTGAGTGCTTCTATCGCCAACGGCCTCGAGGGATACCGTTTGACCTCAATATCGATGTGCAGTAACTGTGACAGCAACTGCGCATAATCGGCGGTCAAGCCTTCGAAGTCCTGGCCATTGACGGCCAGGTCAAACGGACCGTAATCGGGGGCCGAGATACCAAGACGCAAGGGGCCCTGTTGTTTGAGCCATTGCACTTCGGAAGGCTCAAGTACCACGCTGTACTCTTCAACACTCGAACGTCCCAACAGGCGCAATGTCTGCACCGATGTTTCAGCGGCTGCGACGTACTGGCCAAGGACAAGCAGCAGCCCAGCAAGTCCCAGACATGCAAGAGTTTTCAATTAAATCAAATCATTGCGCTTGGCAAAATCTGCCAAATAAACGACCGACTTTATATTCAACTTCTCAATCAACCTCGCCTTGTAAGTACTGATTGTCTTGCTGCTCAATATCATGTCTTCAGCAATCTTCTTGTTACTCAAGCCACGGGCGAGCTGTTGCAATATGTACAACTCCCGGGCCGACAAGTGCTGAATCAACTCAACGTCGCTCATGTTTGCATCACTGTTGCGTACCGAACTGGCCGCCAGGTACGGAAAAAACGTGTAACCATCCATGATTATTTTCACGGCCCTCAACAACTCGGTGAGATCCTGGCTTTTACTGATGAACCCTGCCGCCCCGGCTTTCATGCACCGTTGGGAATAAAACAGGGGGGACTGAGACGTCAGCACCAGAATACGGGTGTCCAGCCCTGCGACCCTGATTCGATTGATCACCTCCAGGCCATCAAGGCCGGGCATGGTGATATCCAGGACAATCAGGTCAACATGATGCAAACGCGCCAATTGAACAGTGTCAGTGCCATTAGCCGCCTCAGCCACGACTTCATAACCCTGGCTTTCCAGCAGTACTTTCATGGCTGACCGAATAAGTGAATGATCATCCGCAATCAACACTTTCATACATTTAATCCTCCGCTAGCTAGCCGAGCATCAGCGTATATCAGGCACAAACATATCGTTTTGAATAGGTACGGCAAGCCAAAGCTTGGAAAAAACGACCTGATGAATGACACTGAAAGTATAGGACAGTTCTTACGAACATAATCTCCAAAGTCCACAATATCTATGCGCAACATACCGTACCCCGTTCGAAATCGAGCCGGGGATGATCGCTAATCGGAGACGATCTACGAGAAGGGAAAACACCATCTGATTTGTAGGTTTTTTCCCAAGATATGGATCCAAAAGCCGAATAACGATTCGGCTCCCTTTAGATGTCAAAGTTAATTCTTATTGCCATCCAAACTTGCGAATGTAGAACCCTTTTACCGCCTGGGTCAGCGCCATGTAGGCCAGCAAAATCATTGGCAAGAACACAAAGTACAACCCCGGCAACGCCTGCAACTTGAAGTAGCCTGCCAAAGGCCCCATTGGCAGGAAAATGCCAACGGCCATGATTATCCCCGTCATGACCATCAACGGCATTGCCGCGCGGCTTTGAAGGAACGGGATTTTCGGTGTACGTATCATGTGGACGATCAGGGTTTGGGTCAGCAAACCGACCACAAACCAGCCTGACTGAAACAGGGTCTGGTGTTCGGGTGTGTTGGCTTTGAAGACGTACCACATCAGCCCAAAAGTCAGGATGTCGAAGACCGAGCTGATCGGCCCAAAGAACAACATGAAACGCCCGACATCAGCAGGCTGCCAGCGCTGCGGTTTTTTCAGCATTTCCTCATCGACGTTATCGAACGGGATGGCAATTTGTGACACGTCGTAAAGCAGGTTCTGCACCAGCAAGTGCATCGGCAACATTGGCAGAAACGGAATAAACGCACTGGCGACCAACACCGAGAACACATTGCCGAAGTTCGAGCTGGCAGTCATTTTGATGTACTTGAGCATGTTGGCAAAGGTGCGGCGCCCTTCCAGCACACCCTCCTCCAGCACCATGAGGCTTTTTTCCAACAGAATGATGTCAGCTGCCTCCTTGGCGATGTCTACCGCACTGTCCACCGAAATCCCGATATCTGCCGTGCGCAACGCCGGGGCATCGTTGATCCCGTCGCCCATAAAGCCGACCACATGACCATTGGCCTTGAGCAAACGCACGATACGTTCCTTGTGCGTGGGGGTAAGCCGGGCAAATACGTTGGTGGTTTCCACTGCCTCCGCCAACTGGGCATCACTCATGCGCTCAATGTCGTTGCCCATCAGCAGGCCCTGTTGCTCCAGGCCGACCTCCCGACAGATTTTGGCCGTAACCAATTCGTTATCGCCGGTCAGCACTTTTACGGCAACGCCATGCTCGGCCAACGCCTTGAGCGCCGGGGCGGTGCTCTCCTTGGGAGGGTCCAGGAACGCCACATAGCCAATCAGCGTCAGTTCCTGTTCATCCGCCAGGCTGTAAGTGTCCCGCCCCCCGGTCATTGGCCGCGCAGCCACGGCCACAACCCGCAAGCCTTCCTCGTTGAATTCGGCGGTCACCTGGCGAATACGCGCCAGCAACGGGTCACTCAGGGCTTCTTCCTGATCGCCATGGCGCACGGTGTTACACACGGACAGCACTTCTTCGACAGCCCCCTTGCAGATCAGCAGATGAGGCTGATCCTGCTCGGCCACCACCACCGACATGCGTCGGCGGGTAAAGTCGAACGGGATTTCATCCACCTTGCTGAAAGCCGTGCCCACGTTCAGCTCACGGTGAACCTCAACATGCTCCAGCACCGCCACGTCCAGCAGGTTCTTCAAGCCGGTCTGGTAGTAGCTATTGAGATAGGCCATTTCCAGCACATCGTCAGACTCTTGCCCCCACACATCAACGTGTCGGGCCAGAAAAATCTTGTCCTGGGTCAGGGTGCCGGTCTTGTCGGTGCACAGCACATCCATCGCGCCAAAGTTCTGAATCGCATCCAGGCGTTTGACGATGACTTTTTTACGGGACAAAAACACCGCACCCTTGGCCAGGGTCGAGGTCACAATCATCGGCAACATTTCCGGGGTCAGCCCCACGGCCACCGACAACGCGAACAGCAAGGCTTCGGTCCAGTCCCCCTTGGTAAAACCATTGATAAAGAGCACCAGCGGCGCCATCACAAACATGAAGCGGATGAGTAGCCAACTGATGTTGTTGACCCCGGTCTGAAACGAAGTCGGGCCACGATCGGTCGCACCCACCCGTTGGGCCAGCGCGCCAAAATAGGTGTTATTACCCGTGGTCAGTACCACCGCCGTCGCCGCACCGGAGACCACGTTGGTGCCCATGAACAAGATATTTTCCAGCTCCAGCGGGTTGCTGGTCTGGTTGTCAGACTGACGGGAAAACTTCTCCACCGGCATGGACTCACCGGTCATCGCCGCCTGGCTGACAAACAAGTCCTTGGCACTTAGCACCCGGCAATCGGCCGGAATCATGTCGCCTGCCGACAACACAATCAGATCACCCGGCACCAGTTGCTTGATCGGCAATTCGATACGCTGCGCGCCCCTGATTTGCCGAGCGGCTCCCGAAAACCGGCCAAACATCGGCGAAGTGTCAGCACCAAAGTCTCGGCGCATCACCGTGGCGGTGTTGCTCACCATTTCCTTGAGCGCGTCAGCCGCCTTGTTGGACTTTGCCTCCTGCCAAAAACGCAGCACGGTCGACAGCACCACCATGGTGCTGATCACCACGGCCGCCTGTACGTCATCGGTGGCCAGCGACACACCTGCGAGCAAGGTCAGCAGCAGGTTGAACGGGTTTTTGTAGCAGTGCCACAAATGCACCCAGCGACTGAGCGGCTGTTCGTGCTCAACCTCATTGAGCCCGTGTTGCTGACGCAACGCATCGACCTCGGCATCACTCAACCCGTCGGTGTGGGTGCCCAGGTTGTCGATCAATAACGCGCTGTCGCTGTTGGCAGCGACCACCAGGGTTTGCGCCAGAGTCGGTGGTACTTCCCGACTGACCGTGGTGTTGGTCAGGCTGTCGAGCAAGGCCAGGCGCCGAAAGTGCCGGCCGAAATGGCGAGTACGCAAAAAGCCTGCGAAGAATTCTTTCAGGGCGAGTTTCATGGTGCTACTCCTGCGACGCGAGCGCACATGCCACTGAGGGACTTCGCTCATGATCAAAACGCCGGTAGCTGATGCCCGGCGTTTTAAAGAGTAAGCCGTAAGAAGGATGACGTTTTATCTATCAGAATATTCTTCAGGATCGGTTCAGCCCGGGATGGGCCCGGACTAAATGTCCCCTGGGGCCAGTAGCCTGAAAATCATCACCTGGCCATCCCGCGTCACCCCGGCCAACAGTTTGAACAACCGGTGGCGCTCATGGGCTTCGCGCAAGGCTTTGACCACAGAGTTGTCAGGTAACTCCCATATCTGATTGGCAATCACGGAATCGATCCAGGCATCAGAAAAGTGCAAACCACGTCGCGACTCATTCAGCACCACTGGCTTCAACCCGACGCCCGTCCTGCGAGGTGGCAGGAACTTTGTCGTCATCACATACAAGTCTCCATTAGGGCTTTTGAATATCTGGCTGAACAAACCTCGTCTAAACAGTGCTTCGTTCCCGCGGCCTAATGACACATAGCCTTTACGCCTCAGCACACTGCGCAAAAATTGATTCATTGGCATTTGCGTCGACAACATTATGTTTGTTCGACTGTTCAGTAAGGTGCTCAGGTCGGCCAATAGCGCAGACTCTTCGGTGGACAGGGGCAAGATGCTCAGGAAATCACCCAAAACCATAGCCTCATGGATATAGAGGGTATTGCGCGTAGACAAGGACAAGGGCGCCAGGCCCTGTAGCTCATCGTAAACCGGTAAACCCTCTGGCACGGGCAAACCATTGATTTGCGCCTCGAAGATCCGGATCAGCGTTTCAATCGGCAAGCCGTGGCGATAGGTATGCTGCCTGGCCAATCGCTCCAGCTCCGGCACACTGCGGGCCAGGAGCAGCTCAGGCACCGTGGATTTGATCAGTTGATGCCCATAGCGCGAAACATATCGGGCGACTTGCTGATCAGTCGCCGGTAACGGCATTAACTGGCGTGCCAGTGCGTCAAGCCGGGCGGAGAGATCCAGCTGCGCCACCGGGGACTGCAGCAATTGCCATTCGCCCATCCGCCGAAAGATCCCTTGGGGCTCCACCACCAACATATGCCCCACCCTTCCACCGGGCTTGTTGATGGTGATTCGATTGAGATTCTCATTGAAGTGCGCCTCGTAAAAATGCCCATCAATCGAGATGTAATCCATTTCAACAGGTACTTCGAGGTGGTAGACACCTTCTGGAGAGAGACGTCCGCAGACCTGCAGTTGCCCGGCATCAAGGGGATTGGGTTGATACAACGGGTAAAAACCATCCGCATCTGTGCCTTGGGCAACAAACAGATCATGGTCACCTATTACAACCCGATCCATCGACAGCTCGCTGCTGGCTATGGCCTGGGTGACACGGGGCGTCACAACATAGTCTTCCAGCCCCGGGGTGACCGGTCGGCTTGTCGCTGGACGATGGGAGGGGCCGGCCATGGGCTCTGCACTGACGGCACGGAATTTGTTGGCCCACTCGGGCCTGATACCGTCTCGCTGCACGCTCATGGCAAACAAATGCTCCAGCCCCGAGTTGGCCGGAAAGTCGTAATCGGCCAATAATCCCTGGGCCACCTCCAGCGACATGCCGCAATTCATCAAGATGGTTTCTGCCTCTTTCACCCCACCCGGCAACCCATAGCCTGAAGCAAAGTGCCATTCACCCGATTCGGCCAGCCGGACAGGCGGCCCCAGGCGCTGAGTCTGCGGATTTTGCAAATGCAGGGTTTGGGCATTTTTTGGGCGTGTCACGCGGTAGCTTTTGCCCTTTTGAACAATAAATTGCACGCCATCCTTGCGATAACTGCCCAGATCGTATTGTCCGGTCAGTGCACAGGCGTCCTGCGGGGCCAGAGAGATTTCATAGCCGCCGAAGTCAGGCATCACAAAGGGTTGGGGCTCAGGCGCAATGGCCCGTGCCGCCCAGCCCTCACGCGCCAGGGTTTGTCGCGCCTTGAAAGGCTGCATTAACAATCGGGGCGGTACAGGATCATGGGTGACAACGCTTTGCCACTTGCTCGGTTGCGGGCTTTCCAGGCCCAGCATCGCGAAAGTGAGGATCATATCAACCAGGCACATTCCCATTTGCAGCACCTGCTGTGCTGCTTCATAAGCGGAATTGGCATTGCGCAATGCCTTGAATCCCTGGTCGATGAAATAAATATCGGATAACAGGTTCAATCCCGGAATAAACCCGATCAACGCAAAGAAGTTCGCGAACCATTGCTGACGATTGCGCTCCTCGCGCAAGAGATCGCGCTTGGCAGTGGACCGGGACGTCAATCGCAGCACCTTGATCATGCGTTCAGGACGATCAGTGCTCAGGCTCCAGCCCATATCAACCTCGCCCTTGAACTCGGCAGCGATCCAGTCCTGCGGTGCCTGGGTCGCGGCTTCGGCCAGGCGGCCTTGAATCTGCGCCGCGTCCTCACCGGGTTCCGTGCGTTGCGCAAGGTAAGCCAACAACTCCGGGCTTTTGCCCATGCTTGCCAATGCCGCGTTGGCCAACTCCAGGCTGGGATACATGACCAGGCTATTGCCGTGAGCGGTGCCGGGCATATAGATCAGTGTCATATCCGACAGGGTGTCGCGAATGACGCGCACCCCCTCCACCGAGCTCATGGCATAGCGTTCGACATCGCTGCTGTAAGTGACATGGCCAACGCTGATGTCCATCCCCGCGACTTTAAGATCCGCTGACGTTCGCGCCCTGATGGTGTGAGCGAACAGCGCCTGGGCGGTTGCATCCATGCCCTGAAGTCGGGCCTGCCATAGCACCATCTCCAGTGTCTGCCGGTACGGCCGGGCCATGAGCTGAATCTGCACGTCGCTGCCCGGCGCTTGCAAGAAATGGTTTTGCTCAATCACCGCCCGGCCATAAAACGCCAGATTGATCTGCTGCTCGTAGGCACCTCCGATATCCAGAGCAGGCATGATCCGGCTCAGGTATTCAACGGTCAGGCGCGAGCTCCACTCGGGTTTCAACACCTGCAAATACTTGAGGCGCAGTGCTATCTGCGGGTCGTCCGGGTCGAAGTTCTCCAGGGCCAGCTGCACCAGGTTGTAGGTGCGCATCCCCAGAGGCCGTTGCGCCAGCTCGACGCTCGGCACGACGTTGGTGGGGGTAGGCAAATTGGGAGTGCCCAGGGTCTTGATGACCTCCACCTGATCCGGGATGCTGAACATATCCTCAAGCGGGTCCAGATCCTCCTCAAAACCATCGTGCTTGAACTGTTCACGCAATTTTTGCGTGGCGAACTCCGTGACAGAAGGCAAGCGCCTGGACAAATACTCTTCAACCGCCAGCTGATTTTCGTTGATCTGCCTGGACCGCCGCGCATAGTCAGCCTGGACCTCATTGGGCGCTGCCAGTAACCAGGGCCCAAGCCGCTGCTGGAGTGCCATGGCCTGGCGCTGCATCACCACATGAGCAAGTGCCACCTCACGGGCCGCATGCCCGGGCACTTGCAATTGCATCGCACTGGTCTGAGCCAGCAGGCGCAGCGCGGTCTGCCGATCTGCGCCGATAATCACCAGCAAGAACTTGTTGATGGCCTGCAGGGTTTTCTTGTGGGCCTTGATTTGCGCTTTGACGCTGTACTCGACAATTCCGAGGGTAATTTCGCTCAATTGCAGTTCAACCTGCGAGCGCAAAGGCACCGCGCCGACCCAGGCCCGCGCTGGCGCCTGCTCCTCCAGCGCCACTGTCAGCCACAGCGAACAGTCAGCACGGCGGGACAGAGTTTTACCCACGTGCTCGCGCAACTGCGCCAATGAATCGAATCTGAGCAAACCACCGTCCTGACCGGGTACAAACAGCAAGGTCGACGCTTGAAGCGATGGCGTGAGCAACCCTTGGCGCGAAGTGATCACAAAGCAGCCGACCAAGGGGTAGGACAGTTGTTCAGTACCCAGTGCAATGGCCACCAGACGCAACTCGGTGGCGGTGTCATGGCCTGCGAGATTGAGTTTCAGCGCCTGGGTCAGCAAGGCAAAATCCGCAGCGGTCAGTTGCTTTTGCAACACTTGCAACTGGCCTTCAAGCAGCAGTGCCAGATTGCGACTGGTGATCAACCGGCTCTGGGGCGAACCCTGCCCGCCATCAAGCGTCAACACGTCGGCATTTTCAAGATTTGCCTCGCTGGCCAATTCCTTCAAACAGGCCAACGACCATTCGCGCTCGTTGTTCAAGGCTTGTTGGTGGGTCAAAAAATCATTGAACTGCGGAATGTCTTGACCCACCAGCCCCTGTTTCAACATCTGCAAAATGCTGTGTTCGTGCAGTTCGATTTTTTCCTTGCGAATACGCAATGCCAGCTCAGGTGCCAGGCTGCCAAAAGAAATATCCTGCTCATGCCAGCGTGCGTCACGGCGGATAAACTCCGTCACCACGGCACTCAACTCTGACGACAAACCTTTGCCTGCCACCTCCAGGCGCCATTGCTCGGTGGTTTGCGCATAACTCAAGGCCACACCACTGGCATCAATCGGTTCCAGGGTCGCTTCGCCGGTTACCAGCGCCGGGCTGACCATAACGGCGCAAAGCAACTCATTGGCGTGTTGTGTGTACACACTGGCCGTGGCGCTGTGCTCAAAAATATTGTCCGCTACCGCGCGATAAGCGAGGTCGGCCAATGGCCGTCTGTTACCCGACTCATACAGCACCGAACGGCTGTGATAGGGCAACAGTTGCCATAACAACCAGCCTGGCCCCGCATCGCTGTCGATCCAGCGCACCATCTGTGCCAGTAACTCCGTACGCGAAGAGAACTCAAACAGTTCGGTATCCATACCCGGCACAAACAATAGCTCGCGGGCGTTTTGCCCGGCGTCACGCCCGTGGATCACAAACGCCCCTTTGAACAGCACCCCGTTACCATTTCCATGACCATTGGCCCAGGCGATGTCACTGACCTGCAGATCGCCAGATTCCCCCCCTGCCTCCAGGCGTTGCTGATCAGTCGGGGCATCCACCACCTGCAACCACATGCCAAGGCCATCATTGCTCAATTGCCCCGCAGCATGAGCCAGCAGCGCCCGGGTTTTAATCAGCTGGCGGCGCAACACACCCACATACTCGCAACAACTAACGCTTTGACCTTGGGCAATGCCCTGCCAGTAATCGCGCACAGCCTTGTTGTAGCGGCCTTTCAAATTCAGTGAATTCAGCTGGTTCAATACCTGCTCGGGGATGAGCATAACTGGCTGGCCCGTAGTGCCTTCATCACCGACCAGACTGACTCGCTGATTGAGATCAGCCTCGGCAAAATCGTCGCGCAGGCTCTCGACCGCAACTTGAGTCAAGGTCAACGTGACCGGCGCATCAGGCCGCAGCGCGCTGGTCCATGACAGGTTATCGGGGTCGACCCCCAGAGCCTGGAGCACCTGGCCATGCACCACCTGATACAGAGTCGGCGCCGCACTGAACAAAGCCTGTACCTCGCCCAACGCATGCTGGTTCACGGTCACTGCAGCCTGTAATCGATTAAGCAGTTCGCTGGGGTACGCAGCCTCCTCAATCGCGCGGCTCAATTCGATCACGAACCGCTCGCGGCGAGTCAAGGTACTGGGCAAGTCTGGGCGGGGAGGTGCGGCAGAAGGCGTTTGGGAGTCAGTCATGGCGCTCACTTTCTAATGAAAAGAGCACCCAGTAAAACAGCGGGGATTGGCGCAGGAGTGTTACTTATCTAAGCCCAAAAACGGACGATTCAGGCGTTGTCCCACTGCCGGATTCGAACCCGGCAATGCTTCATGGCGTTGACGATGTGCTTCTCCACCACGCTGCGCGATACGCCGAGGCGCTCGGCAATTTCGGGGTGTGACAAGCCTTCGATCTTGCGCAGCAAAAAACACTCGCGACACGCTGCAGGCAGCTCGGCGAGCGCCTTCTGGATCATGTCCAGCCGCTGGCCCTGATCCAGCAGTACCTGGGGTGAGGGGCTGAAAAAACGTTCCTCACCATCGAGCACTTCCAGCGGCTCGGACTGGCGCAAGGTGCTGCGTCGATGGCCATCAATCACCAGGTTGAGTGCCGTGCGGTACAGAAAGGCACGGGGCTGCTCTATCGGCTCGCCCCGTGTACGTTCCAGCACCCGCACATAAGCGTCATGCACCACATCTTCGGCCGCCTGGGCATTACCCAGCCTGGCACTCAAAAAACCCACCAGTTCTCGATAGTAGTTTTCCAACAGGACTCCAGGCCGCGACGGCAGCGGCAACACTCCATGAGCGCAGAAACAGATCTAATGGGATAGCGGCGTGATGATGGCATTTTTGCGGATGTAATTTATAGTAATTCTCATATAGATTTAAACCCCGCACGCTTAAACATTGTCGAAACATCCAGTAACAGACGCATCATCCAATACCTAAATCCCCCGCCAAATCATTCGTTTACTCAACAGCTCCCCGTATCTGTTGCCAGGGCGACAGCGTTTGCCTAGCCCCTTCAGGCATGACGACGGGCCGATTTTCACTGGCTGGATCCCCCCATGAAACGCCCTCGACAGACCCGCCGTGCGCTGCTTGTCACCCTGTGTTTATTACTGGTCGCAGCCGTTTTAGTCTGGCTATTACTGAGCCCGGGACGGGACGCGTATGACACCGTGCCCGTCACCCGGGGCGATATCGAAAGCAGCGTGACCGCACTGGGCACTCTGCAGCCCCGGCAATACGTCGATGTGGGCGCGCAGGCATCAGGGCAAATTCAAAACATTCACGTGGACGTCGGCACTGAAGTCAAAGAAGGCCAGCTGCTGGTCGAAATCGACCCCTCCACCCAGACCGCCAAGCTCGATGCCAGCCGCTTTGCCATTGAAAACCTCAAGGCCCAGTTGCAGGAGCAACGTGCCCTGCATGACCTGGCAAAACAGAAGTTCCAGCGCCAGCAACATCTGGCCAAAGGCGGCGCCACCCGGGAAGAGGACGTTCAGGCCGCACGGGCTGAAGTACGAACCACCCAGGCCCGGATCAACATGTTCGAGGCCCAGATCAATCAGGCCAGGGCCAGTTTGCGCAGTGATGAGGCCGAGCTGGGTTACACCCGCATCTATGCGCCCATGTCCGGCACCGTGGTAGCACTGGATGCCCGCGAGGGTCAGACCCTCAATGCCCAACAGCAAACGCCGCTGATTCTGCGCATTGCCAAACTCTCGCCCATGACGGTGTGGGCCGAAGTGTCGGAAGCTGATATCGGCCATGTCAAACCCGGCATGCACGCCTGGTTCACGACTTTGAGTGGCGGCAACAGGCGCTGGAACAGCACGGTGCGCCAAGTCCTGCCCGTACCGCCCAAACCCCTCAACGAGACCAGTCAGGGCGGCGGCAGCCCCGCCAGCAAAAGCGGCAGCGCCCGGGTTGTGCTGTACACCGTGCTGCTGGATGTCGACAACACCGATCAGGCACTGATGCCCGAGATGACCACCCAGGTATTCTTCGTCGCCGACCAGGCCCGGGACGTACTGCTGGCCCCGATCATCGCGCTGCAGGGCACCACGCAGGACAACCGCCAGACCGCCTACGTCGTGACTGAAAACGGCAAGGTCGAGCCCCGCGAGATCCGCACCGGCATCAGCGACCGTCTACGCCTCGAGATCATCGACGGCTTGAATGAAGGCGATCACCTGCTGATCGGCCCCGCTACCGGCAGCGGAGGTTAAATGCCCACTCCCTTGATCGACCTGCAGGCTATTCGCAAGGTCTACGGCGGCATCGATACTCCAGAAGTTCACGTGCTCAAGGGCATCAGCCTGTCGATTCATGCCGGGGAATTTGTCGCCATCGTCGGCGCTTCGGGCTCGGGCAAGTCAACCCTGATGAACATCCTTGGCTGCCTCGACCGCCCAACGTCAGGCCGCTATCTGTTTGCTGGCGAAGACGTCGCCCACCTCGACAGTGACGAACTGGCCTGGCTGCGCCGCGAAGCCTTTGGTTTCGTGTTCCAGGGCTACCACTTGATTCCCTCGGCCTCGGCCCAGGAGAACGTCGAAATGCCGGCCATCTATGCTGGCACCCCGGCCGCTGAACGCCATGCACGCGCCGCCGCCCTGCTCAATCGCCTGGGGCTGGCCGAGCGCACTGCCAATCGCCCGCACCAATTGTCCGGAGGCCAGCAACAGCGGGTGTCCATCGCGCGTGCCTTGATGAACGGCGGGCATATCATTCTCGCCGACGAACCCACCGGCGCCCTCGACAGCCACAGCGGTGCCGAGGTCATGACCTTGCTCGACGAACTGGCGAGCCAGGGGCACGTCGTCATCCTGATCACCCATGATCGTGAAGTGGCAGCACGGGCCAACCGGATCATCGAGGTGCGCGATGGTGAAGTGATCAGCGACAGTGCCAACGGCAAGCAACCCCCCACAACCGACAACCCCGACGCCTTGCAGGCCATCGACCTGCGCAAGCGCCTGAGCGAAGGCAGCGAAGCGCGGGGCGCCTGGAAAGGCGAGCTGGTCGATGCGGTTCATGCCGCCTGGCGGGTGATGTGGATCAACCGTTTCCGCACCGCACTGACGCTGCTCGGCATCGTCATCGGGGTGGCTTCTGTCGTGGTCATGCTGGCGGTGGGTGAAGGCAGCAAGCGCCAGGTGATGGCCGAAATGGGCGCCTTTGGCTCAAACATTATTTACCTCAGCGGCATGCCACCCAGACCAAGGGCACCGCTGGGCATCATCACCCTCAATGACGTGGCGGCCCTGTCGACCTTGCCCCAGGTCAAGATGATCATGCCGGTCAATGGCGCCGAAATCGGCGTGCGTTTCGGCAATGTCGACCACACGATGTACACCGGCGGCAACGGCATCGACTTCTCGGCCATCTTCAATTGGCCGGTGGTGCAAGGCAGCTTCTTCACCCAGGCCGACGAAAACGCCGCGGCCGCCGTGGCGGTGATTGGCAAGAAGGTGCGCGATAAAGTCCTCAAGGATGTGCCCAACCCGATCGGCCAGTACATCCTGCTGGAAAACGTGCCGTTTCGCGTGGTCGGCGTCCTGGCCGAAAAAGGCGCCAGCTCCGGTGACTCGGACAGCGACACGCGCATCGTGGTGCCCTACTCCGCTGCCAGCGTGCGCCTGTTCGGTAGCCACAATCCGGAATACGTGGTCATCGCGGCTGCGGATGCCAGCAGGGTCCAGCAAACCGAAAAGGCCATTGAGCAACTGATGCTCAAGCTGCACCACGGTACACGGGACTTCGAAATCACCAACAACGCGGCGATGATCCAGGCCGAAGCCAAAACCCGTAACACCCTGTCGCTGATGCTCGGTTCGATTGCCGCCATCTCGCTGCTGGTAGGTGGCATCGGGGTGATGAACATCATGCTGATGACCGTGCGCGAGCGCACCCGCGAAATCGGCATCCGCATGGCCACCGGCGCTCGTCAGCGGGACATTCTGCGCCAGTTTTTGACCGAGGCCCTGATGCTGTCGGTGGTTGGCGGCGTCGCCGGCATCACCCTGGCCTTTATGGTCGGCGGGGTGCTGTTGCTGTGCGATGTTGCCGTTGCGTTCTCCCTGGCCGCAGTCCTCGGCGCCTTTGGTTGCGCGCTGGTAACCGGCGTCATATTCGGCTTTATGCCGGCCCGCAAAGCTGCCCGGCTCGACCCGGTCACGGCCCTAACCAGTGAATGATCTATCGATGAAGCCGTCCTTGAGCCTGTTGACCCTGTGCCTGCTACTGAGCGCATGCAGCCATTCCCCGCCTGACGACCACAACGACGTCATCGCGCCAGCAACCTGGCAGTCGGCACAGGTCCAGACCCGCCATCAGGTCAATCTACAATGGTGGCAACAGTTTGGCAGCTCCGACCTGGATCATCTGATCAACCAGGCGCGGCTTGCCAGCTACGACTTGGCCGCGGCAATGGCGCGGGTACAGCAAGCCCGGGCCTCTGCCGTGATTGCCGGAGCACCGTTGCTGCCCGAGGTAAAAGTGGGCAGCACCGCCAATCGTGAAAAACTGCTGCGCGGCAGCGGCTACAGCCAGCTGGATACCGGTGACAACAACACGGCGGTGGACTATTTCGATGCCCGCCTGAGCGCCAGTTATGAGGTCGATTTCTGGGGTGGCAAGGCAGCGGCCCACGACAGCGCGCTGCAGGCACTCAAGGCCAGTGAATTTGATCGGGACACCGTTGAGCTGACGCTGCTCAGCGGCGTCGCCAACAGTTACGTCCAGACCCTGGCACTTGATGAACAACTGCGCATTGCCCGACTCAATCTGGCCAATGCGCAAAGCGTGCTGCAGGTCGTACAGACCCGTCATCACGCAGGTTCAGCAACAGCCCTGGAACTGGCCCAGCAACAAAGCCTGGTTGCCAGTCAGCAACGCCAGGTCCCGCGGGTGGAGCAACAGGCCCGAGAGGCCCGGATCACCCTCGCCGTCCTGCTCGGCCAGCCCGTTCAGAACCTGAGAGTGGGCAATACGCCTTTCGCAAGTCTGCATTGGCCTGCCATTGGCGCCGGGCTGCCCAGTGAGTTACTGAATCGACGCCCTGATATCGCAAGCGCCGAAGCCAGGCTTGTCGCCGCCCGGGCCGATATCACTGTCGCCCGCGCCGCCATGTTGCCCAGTCTGACCCTGAGCGCCAGCCTGGGCTCGGGGGCAGATCGATTCAGCGATATCCTGCGCAGCCCGTTCTACACCCTCACCGCCGGGCTGGCGGCGCCGATTTTCAACAATGGCCGTCTCGGCGCCGAACGCGACAAAGCCACCGCCCGCCAGCAAGAACTGCTGCAAACCTATCGGGCAAGCATCATCAGCGCTTTTGCCGACGTCGAAAAAGCCCTCAACAGCGCCAGCGGCCTGGACCAGCAACGTCAATGGCAGGATGAAGAGCTCAAGCAGGCGCAACTGGCCTTCGATATCGCGCAAAACCGCTACAGGGCCGGTGCCGAGATGCTGCTGACGGTGCTGGAAACCCAGCGCACGCTGTATCAGGCCCAGGACCAGCACGTACAGCTGCGCCTGGCGAGGCTGCAAGCCAGTATTGCGTTGTACAAGGCAATGGGGGGCGGCTGGGGCGCTACTGCACTGGACCACGGGCACCCATAAACAACTGCACCCGTAGCAGAGGGTGTTTAGAGACCAAACCGCTGCAATTGCATTTCCTGCAGCCGGCTCAAGGTCCGGCGAAAGGCGAACTCCAGATAACCCTGGGTGTAGAGCTGATCCATCGGCACTTGGGCTTCGATGCACACAGGTACTTTTCGGTCGTAGCACTCGTCGATCAGCGCAATGAAACGTCGCACGCTGTCATCGTATTTGGACAACTGCGGCAGTTCACGATCACCGGCCTCGACTTTCACCGCGCCGTCTTCCGTACCTCGGGCAATTTTGCCCTCGCGCTGTTCGGCACTCAGGCAGGGCACGCCGCTGAGCAACATCACCTTGTAACGGTCACAGATTTCCATGAACTCCGTAGCGGCCAGCGGCTGTTCGCACAGTTCGTGAAAGTTGCACCACAACACTGCATCGCTGGCCTGCACCACATTCAACGAACGATGGCCCACGGCAATGGGCTGGCCTGACACCGCCTGCCCTTGGGTCAACTCCTTGAACACCGGTTCAATCGCACTCGGCTGCCCCGTATCAGTCACCCAATAACGTTGATGAGCAATGCCGGGGTGCAGGCGATGGTCCTCAATCCCGTTCACCGAAACGACGTCCATATGCTTGAGAATGGCAGTGATCCCGGGTGCAAAGCGATCCCGGTTGAAACCATGACCGTAGAGGTCTTCAGGTGGCTGGTTAGAGGTGCAGACCAGCACCACGCCTTCGTCGAACATGACCTGAAACAAGCGCCCAAGGATGATCGCATCGGCAATGTCATTGACGAACAGTTCGTCAAAACACAGCACTTTCACTTCCGCACCCAGGCCTTTGGCCAAGGCTTTGAGCGGATCTGCGGTCCCGGTCAGCTGGAACAGGCGCTGATGCACCCATTGCATGAAATGATGGAAATGCTGGCGCCGGGCCGGCACCTGCAGGCTTTGGTAGAAACGATCCATCAACCAGGTTTTACCCCGCCCCACCGGCCCCCACAGATACACGCCATTAACCGGCTGCGCCCCTGAGTGCAGGGTCTCATGGCAGCGTTGCAGCGCTTGGACTGCAACCCACTGGGCAGGGTCATGGACAAACCCCTGCAGCTCGATGGCCTGTTGATACGCACTGAGGGGCGACTCGATATTCATACGGATGACTGACTCCAGAATCAGAGGTGCCAGTATGCCAGCAAGGAGACACACGGAGCACTTGAAAAAAGCCACACCACCACCACATTGTTACCCGAGCGGTAACAGAGCGTTTTGCCATCCACTCTTTTTCCTTGGGTGGATCAGCGTAACATTGCTTACATGCTTCAAACATTGATTGACACAGATACACGGTATCTTCGTACGCACATGACAACTTTGACAGGTGCCGTAACTTCTTCCCGCCTCACCGGCAAATGAAGTCAGTCAGTTTTAACGCTTGATTACTTTAGAGGCCTTACTATGAAAACTTTAATTGCACTTTTTCTTGCTGGCTTTGCAACGCTGGCCGTTGCAGGTGAAACTTCCACCGTCCAGCCTTCAACAGTCGAATCGTACAGCTATGGCACAAAACTGGATATTGCACGGGTCATCAGCCTGTCGACCATTCCCGATGTGTGTGAAGTCGTACCGGCAACCATGATCTATGAAGACTCCCAGGGCCAGCGTCACACCCTTGAATACAAGGCTATGGGCGACGGTTGCAGTTCGCACTGATCTTCAGTGGCTGCACCCACGGATGCGACCCCAGCCCCCTCTTCAGAGGGGGCTTTTTATTGGGCGTCGAAAAAACAATGAAGATTGTTACTGATCTGGAAAGACTGCTTGGCGATCTTGTGACTTTAATAACGGTGCAAGGGGCGTATTCTATGTTCATCCCTCAACGCAACATTGAAACAGGGCACGGTACTTCGTATTGCGTCACGCTCCCCCGATGACGTAATAACTTCTCCCGCCAAACCGGCAATTGAAGTCAGTGATTCGTGATTGTTTTAAGGCCTCGATAATGAAACGTTTGATTGTTCTTGCTCTCCTTGCTTTTTCAACACTGGCGGCGGCTGAAGACGTTAAAGTTGCGCCACAACAACCGGCTGTTGAACATTACACTTACGCCACCGACCTTGATATTGCCACTGTCATCAGCGTGACCCCCATCGCGGATGTCTGCGAAGTTGTACCGGCGCAAATGACTTACGAAGACCATCAGGGTCAGCGTCATATTCTCGAGTACCGTGTGATGGGTAATGGTTGCAGCAACGGCTAATACCCGCTCCCGAGGTAACGATCTACCAGGCCTCCGTTTAACGGGGGCTTTTTTATGGGTGCCATTGGGCGGTACTCTCGACTCAAACCATTGGCAAGGAGCCATCCCCCCATGCAGACCTCACCCACACTGCAGACCCAGCGACTCATACTGCAGCCACTGCAACTGAGTGACGCTCCCGCGGTCCAGAAACACTTTGCCCAGTGGGAGGTCGTGCGCTACTTGAATGCCCTCGTGCCCTGGCCCTATCCAGCCCATGGAGCAATGGACTATTTGCGCGATGTCGCGCTACCGGCCATTGCACGCGGCGAAGAGTGGCACTGGACGATTCGCCTGTTGTCGCAGCCTGACGAATTGATTGGCTGTATCAGTTTGATGGATGCCGTCGACAACAATCGTGGATTCTGGCTGGCACCGCAGTGGCAAGGCCAGGGCCTGATGAGCGAAGCGTGCGGGACAGTCGACCGCTTTTGGTTCGAGACCTTGGGGCGCGAACGTATGCGGGTGCCAAAAGCCGCCCCCAATGTGGCGTCGCGACGAATTTCCGAACGGGGCGGAATGCATTGGGTCAGCAGCGAAGAAAAGGATTTTGTCAGCGGCAGGTTTACCTGCGACCTATGGGAAATGACCCGGGAACACTGGTTGTCGCGGCACAAGCGCAACAATTAAAGCGGGGGTAAAAACACCCGGCCCTGTCAAAGGTTACGATCAGGGCCGGGTTAAAACGCTCAGCGGGCGATTCGTCTCAGGTGAAGAGAGTCAGTCTTTCTTCTCGGAAATCACCTTGCCGGTCGAATCGAAGATAATTTCATATTCCAGGCCATCGACCTTCTTGATCCCTTCTGCTTTCCAGATACCGGCGGCAGGATCCTGAGCTTCGATTTTCTTGATGACGGTGTAGCCGTTCTTGTTCTTGAGCACTTCTACCAGTTCTTTGGAGAATGCCCAGTTGGGGTCAACAGGCTGAGCCATCGCTGCACCGGCACTCAACAAAGCAGCAGTAGTGATCACAGCAGCAAAGGTTTTCTTCAACATTGTCTTAACTCCATTAATTGATGTTGCGTCTGGTACTCAATGTGACTGGAACAACCGTAGCAGAGAAAATCCCGGCCATAGGGCTAATTGACATGCTTTTGACCTGGCTCATGTTCTCGTTACCTCCAGTGCGGGGTTAGAATGCGCAAAACCTGGAAAATTCAATGAGTGAAGCACGCCCCACAGAAGCCGAAAACGATGCCATCACTGAAGCTGCGGCTCAGTGGTGCATGCGTTTGCACGAGCCCGATTGCACAAACCAGGAACGTGAAGCTTTTGCTGCGTGGCTAAATGCCGATCCCCGGCACGCCGTTGAATATGAAGCGATGCTGGACATCTGGGATGTCAGTGAGCACCTGACGCGCTCCGCGCCTGCCGAGGCCCGGGTGGTTGCATTGCCCAGCGCGCCACGTCGAAGCGCCTGGCAGCGTGTTGCCGTGGCCGCGGCCATCACTCTGCTCGCCGCCCCGGTAGCGGCTTATAGCGGCTGGCAGCTGGGCTGGATTCCCAATGCCCATGAACGCTTTGCGGCCGATACCAGCGCGAAGACGGTGACACTGCCCGATGGCAGTCAAGTCGAGCTCAATCTGGGTACACACCTGACGTTCAGCAACTTCAAGGATGAACGCCGGGTGACCCTGAGCAAGGGCGAAGCGTTTTTCAAGGTCAGCCATGATGCCTCGCACCCGTTCCTGGTCCGGGCCGCAGAGGGACAGGTTCGGGTCACAGGCACCCAGTTCAATGTGTGGATGTACGAGGATCAGGTACGGGTCACGCTGCTGGAGGGCTCCGTGCTGGTGACCAGCAACAAGAGTCTGAGTGGCGACGGCTTGCGTCTGGAACCGGGGATGCAGGCGCGCTACAAGGCGGGAGACTACGCAGCGCAAATCAGCCAGACCCCAGCCGGCACGCCGGATCTGGCGTGGCGTAACGGCAAGCTGGTACTCGACAACCTGTCACTGGCCGATGCCTTGCCCCTGATCAACCGCTACCTGGATCGCCCTCTTTCCGTGGCCGACAGCGCCACGGGCAAGCTGCGTATCGGCGGGGTGTTCAATACTCGCGAAATCGATCACCTGGTCACGTCCCTGCCCAAGGTCTTGCCGGTGTACCTGAGTATCAATGCGCAAGGCTCGCCGGTGCTGAACGCCCGGCCCTGAAAACTCAGCGTGCCTGTGAAAGACCGCACAGATTAAAAAAATTTAATAATCAGTCCAAACCCCCGTCCACACTGGACGCGTACGCGTTTGAGATGAATTCACGACAAAATTTCTACATTCCAATGTTCATGATTTCAGCCGCTCATTCGTCTAGTTAACCAAGAGCGCTTTTTTATTTTTTCCTGATCAGGCTCTGAAAAGGAGTTTTTTGCATGCACAACCAGCACATACCAACGGATGGTAGCCACCAGCATCGCGACGCAGCTTTCCAGCCCGACTCGGGGTTGTTGCAAACGCTGACTCCCTTGCAGGGCAACGAACGGATTCGCCACTTACTCAAGTGCTTCGGGCTGCGTACCAGCCTGGTGCGCCTCAAGGTCATTGACGCACTGCTCACGGCTGCCGGCAATGATCGCAGGCTGGGGGTGCGGGGCATGCACAGCCATTTGCAGGCACTGGATATTCCACTGTCATTTCTGAGTGTGCGCGAGGTACTCAAGCGCTTGTGCAGCGAAGGGGTGGTGGTGCTCAACAGCGACAAGAGCTACAGCCTGCATCCGCAGGCTGAAGCCTTTTTGACAGGGAAGATCGAAGCTTAAATCTTGGTCTTGCGGCGCATCACGCCATTGATCACGACCACGATCACGGCCACGCCGATAGCGACGTACTGGAACATTTTTTCAGTGATCATGCCGGCGTTTTGCATGTACGAAAGACCAAACATGATTCCCAGAACCACCAGTGAAATCAAAATCGAGTATTTCAAGCGCTGCGAAGGGGTCATAACCTGTTCCTGAAAGTAAGTCTGAAAGCGAAAACCGGGACCTGACAAATATGTTCGGTTTTCGATAATAAATTGAAACATTCGAGGTCTCATCTTACAGCCAGAACAGTTTTTTAGCTGCTATGGCTCTAACCATGAGGATCCACACATGTTACGTCGAGTCACCAGGCTGGTTCCGTTGTTGCTCATCCTGGCCATGAGCGGATGCGTGATTTTTCCAGGCCATGGATGGCATGACGGTCACCGTCATCATGATGGCGGTCCAGGCTATTACAACCGTTACTGAAGCGCCCCCCTGCCCTTGTGGGAGCGGGCTTGCCCGCTTTCACACAGGGTGGGGAGTCACATTTCACAGCGGTCAGAAGTCCCGCTTGTAGAAGATATCCAGCGAGCTCGCAAAGCCGCTCGCCACTTCGACATACACCCGCTTGCTCAACTTGTAACGCAGGGCAATGGTGCTGGCAGGTTCAAACACACCCACTCCGTAACGCACGCTCAGGCGCTCGTTGATCTTGCCACTGGCCACCACAGACGTGTTGTTGCCACTGCCTTCGGTGTCGAGTTCAAACTCCTTGATCCCCAAATGATTCGCCAAACTGGTGGTGACCCCCGAGCTGCCCAACAACCCCAGGCCCAGAGCCGCTTGTGCCAGCAGGTTTTCATCTTCACCGGTGCCTGTCAGCGGACGCCCCAGAATCAGGTACGACAACGCCTGCTCCTGGCTCATGGCCGGTTCCGAGAATATTTGCGTGGTTGGCTGTTCGGCGCTGCCCGTCAGACGGATACCCGCGATCACGTCGTCAGTCTGGCGAATCGCTTCGATATCCAGATACGGCTGGTCGATCGGCCCTGCAAACAACAGACGCGCCCGGCGAATGGTCAGCTTCTGGCCATAGGCGCGGTAGCGACCATTGTTCAGGCGCAACTCGCCGCGGGTATCCAGGTTGTTGCCGATATGGACCTGCCCCGCCAGATCGGCGCTCAGACCAAAGCCCGAGAACGTCAGCAGTTCCTGGCCCACTACCACGGTGATATCCATGTCGACCTGCATCGGCGACGCCTCATCAGCGGCCTGCTGGCCCACGATGACCGTGTCATCCGAAACCTTCACCGTCGAAGGCGGCAATTCGCGAACTACGATTTCACCTTTGGGAACATTGACCCGACCCGCGATCAACAACGTGTTGTCGGGACTGAGGGTGATTTTCAGATCCGGAGCGACTTCCAGCTTGGCGTAGGGCTCGACCGTTACCGGCAGGCTGTTGCCCTTGACCAGGACGTTGACCGCCATGTTCTGGCCCCACGCCACATTACCGCTGACGCTGCCCTGTCCTTTCTCGCCGCTGGTCCAGCCGCCATTGAGCAGAGCTGTCTCGCCATTGATAGCCACCGAAAGCTGCACATTTTCGAAGTTGGTCGGCAACTGCGGTCCAGAGATTTCACCCTCACTGAGGGCCACATTACCGATGACATGGGGCGCCAGCAAAGCCCCCGAAATGGTGCCCGTACCGTTCAACTGACCGGTGAGCTTTTCTACCATCGGCGCAAACGGACGGATCATCGAGATGTCCAGCCCGGTCAGGCGGAACTCCCCGCTGATCGGTTTGCTTTTAGGCAGCGGATTGATTCGCGCCGACAGCATCAGTTGCCCCAGCTTGCCACCGTCGAAATCCAGGCGGGAATCGACACGGTTAGGGGTCAGGTTGCTGGTCAGCTTGAACGCCTGGTACGGGAAGTCGACCCACTGCCCCTTGTCCTTGAAGAGCAGCGTGCCACCGCTGGCATCGACCACGATCTGACCTTTGGGCCCGCTGGCAGGCAGGTCCAGGATCAAATCGGCATTGAGGTCGCCCTGCCATTGAAAGTCCTTGGGCAGCCACTCGGCCAGGCTGTCGAGGGGGAACTGCTTGAGGTGCAGGCGCAGTTTTGGATCAGGCATCAAACGCTGTTCTTCGCTGCACAAACTGGCCGGGCCTGAAATCCAGCACTGCGAGCCCAGATTGACTCGGCCATCGGCCAGACGCTCCAGCCTTGCCGGATTTTGCAGCACCCAGGCCTGCCCACCGGCCTTGACGTCACCGCTGGCCAATCGACCGCGCCAATTGTCCTTGTCCAGGCCGCCATCCAGTGCCAGGGCCAGTTGCAGCATCGGCCCTTGCACACCCAGCTTGAGCTGCTGGCGCTTGATATCGCCACTGGCGTTGGCGGTCAGCACACCGAGCTGAGTGTCCCCGACCTGAATCCCGCTGCCCTTGAGGTCAAGGCGGCCACGCTGATTTCGATCGAGGTTGGCATCCAGGGTCAGGTTTTGCAGCTGATTATCGGCGAAAGCCAACTGCTGGCCATTAAGCTTCACCGTGCCTTGGGGCGCTTTCAGGGTGCCCCCAGCATCGACACGACCCTTGAGTTGGCCACGCAGTTGCGGCCAGAGCTGCCCCAGGCGCGGCAGGTTGAGATCCAGTTGGGCCTTGAGTTGCTGCTGCAACGTGGCGGTGCCATTGATCCGGTTGTCACCCAGGCGAATATCCAGCGCACTGAGCGTCCAGGCTTCTCCCGCACCGTTGGCCTTGGCCTGCAACACTGCTGGCAAGCCGCGTAAACGGCCTTTGAGATCAAGGTTGGCATCCAGCTCAAGACGCTCATTTTTGAACGAACCTTTGCTGCGCAGCGGGCCTGCCAGCGTACCCGGCAATTCGGCCACCCAATACGCAGGGTTGATGGCACTCAAGTCCAGTGCCGTGTCCCAGGCCACACCCTCGGCGAACTGCACATTGACGTGCCCCTCGGCCTTGCCCTGCCCGGCGACCAGTTTCAGCTGTGGCAAAAATATCTTGCCCAGATCGCCGCTGAACGGGCTGCCGAGGCTGAACTTGCCTGCTGGGCCATCGAGATCGGCCTGGAAGTTGCCCAGATATTTGCCATCGCGATAGGACACTTCGCCGACAAACTTGCGCAAATCCACATCGGGCTTGTCGATCACCGGGTACAGGTTGTGCCACGGGAATTCCAGCCAGTCGATTTTCGCCTCGGCACTCAAGCCCTCCTGCCAGTCCACTTGCCCTGACAGCTTCAAGCGCTGCAGCGGACTGGCGGTCAAGTCCAGCGCTGCGATTTGCGCGCCCTTGGCATCTACCCGACCTTTGAGCAACAGATTCACCGGCTCTTTTTCAGCGGGCAATGTGGCGCTGCCATTGAGTTCATAACCGTCTTTAAGATCGCCCTTGGCTGTCAGCAACAGCTGGTTGAGCACCAGGGTATCCGGCAGATCGGGACTGGCCTTGAACGGCTCGGCGGTGATTTTCAACTGCGCCGGCAGATTGTCCGCCAACGGCTGGATCTCCCCCGTCAGGTGTGCAGTGAGATACCCGCTGGTGTCGGCCGCAAGGTTGAGGGTGGTGCGCAGATTGCCTTCAACCTTGAGCACCACCTCCAGCGTCTTGTCGTCCGGTGCAGGCAGGCTGATAGTGCCTTGCAGGGTCAACGGCCAATCGCCATAGGGTTGTAGCAACCCGGACAATTCAACGTTAAGGTCTTCACGCTCGACCTGTACCGACTCGATTTCCAGGCCCTTGGCTGTCCACTGCGCCGACATCTGCATGCCTTTGAGCTGTTCGATGCCGTTGAACAGCACATTGCCGACTTTGACCACCCCCACCTCAATCGCCAGGGGCAGTTTCAGTTCCGGCAGACTGACCGGACCGCTGCTGCTGTCTTCACTGGGCGGGAATTGCAGGCTGATAGTCTCGGCCTGCAACTGATCGATACACAGGGTCATACGGGCCAGGCAACCCGGCGACCAGGCAAATATGGGCCTGCTGACCTCTACCCGACTGGTGCCTTGCTCCCACAGCAGGTGATCGGCACCCCACTGACCGCCCAGGCGCCCGGCAAAATTTTCAACCTGCAAGCCTGGCACCTGACCCAGCACCCAGCGGCTGCCCGCCTGCGTACCGAGAATCACGCCCACGCTCACCACCACCAGCAGAACCAACGCCAACAGCACCAGACCCGCTATTTTCAAACCACGAATCACAGTTCTGGCCCCATCGAGAAGTGCAAACGAACACCGCCATCGTCATCCAGCGCATGGGCCAGATCCAGACGAATCGGGCCTACCGGCGAGATCCAGCGAATACCCACGCCGACCCCGGTTTTCAGACTCGGGAAGTCCAGCGTATTGAACGCATTGCCCTGATCGACAAAGGTCGCCCAACGCCATTTTTCGGCGAACTGATACTGATATTCGAGACTGCCGGCCAGCATGTAGCGCCCGCCGATACGATCACCTTCTGCGTTTCTCGGTGACAGGCTCTGGTAGTCATAGCCACGCACGCTTTGATCACCACCTGCGAAAAAGCGCAGTGACGGCGGAATCGACTTGTAGCCGTTGGTGGCGCTGCCGCCAAACTGAATTCGCCCCAAAAAGCGGTGTTTGTCCCACAACGTGGTCAATGCCTTGAATTTCACATCGCCGTGAAACAGGTTGGTGTCGGACAACAGCCCCTCCTTGGCCACTTGCATCTCCGTGACCACGCTGTAGCCGTGGCTGGGATCGATACGGTTGTCACTTCGCAATACCGAATAGCTGACACCCGGCATCAACAGGGTGCTAAGACCCGAGTCGTCGCCCAGACGGTATTCTTCGTGCTGCCATTTGAGCGACACGATTCGCGTCCAGCCGTTGTCCAGTTTGCTGTGCCACTCGGGGCCGACCGTGAGCAGTTTGCTCAGGGTATCGGTGTTGGCGATTTC
Source organism: Pseudomonas sp. NKUCC02_KPG (assembly GCF_019345465.1). Classification (GTDB taxonomy): domain Bacteria; phylum Pseudomonadota; class Gammaproteobacteria; order Pseudomonadales; family Pseudomonadaceae; genus Aquipseudomonas. The sequence continues at coordinate 196,472 of NZ_JAHKRC010000008.1, read as the reverse complement.
TTCGTTTTGATAGCCCGCGGCAAGACGCAGCTTGTCGGTCAAAGGCGGATCCAGCGGAATGTCATACCAGGCGCCGACGTTTTGCTTGGGCTGGGAAATTTCGGATTCAAAGCCATAACTGTCGCCCCGGGGATTGCCCCAATGGCGCATCCAGCTGGCTTTGCCACGGGCTCCGGTGTCGGTCGAATAGCCAAGGCCCAGGGTCATGGTGCGCGGCTTGCGGGTTTCCAGATCAACATCAATCGGAATCACTTGCCCCACTGCGGTACTGGGCGCGGCATCGACGCGCACGACTTCAAAATACCCACTGCTTTGCAGGTTCTGATTGAGTTCGGCGACCAGTTCAGAGTCGTAAGGGGTGTCCGGCTTGAAAGGCACCATGCGGTCCAGCAGGGTTTGGTCAAAAGGTGCATCGCCCGCAAAAGTGACTTTGCCAAGCAAAAAACGCGGCCCGCTTTCGTAGACCAGATTGATATCCGCAAACCCGCCCTTGGGATCGACCAGAAGTTCGTGCTGAGTAAATTTGCCGTTGAAAAAACCGTAACGCAGGGCACGGTTTTGAATCATTCGCTTGGCGTCTTCGTAATTGCCCTGATTGAGCACCGCACCCGGTTTCAGATCATCACTGGCCGGAATTTGAAAGGCTTTAAGAGCGGCTGCCGGGCCTTCGACGCGCACGTTGACGTTGCGCAGATGCACCGGCTCGCCGGGATCAATGCTCAACACCAGACGCGGCGGATCGCCGGGTTTGACCTCGGCTTCTATAGAGGGATGGTAGTAGCCCAAGGCCTGGGAAGCTTTGAGGGCCTGCTCCTGAGCGCCACGTTGAAAGCGCAATAACGCTTTCTCGTCACGATCACCGAGACTGCCTATGTAGCCTTCCACGTTGGCCTTGAGGGCATCGTTTGCCGGTTTGACTCTGACCACCAACTCGCTTTGGGCAGACACCGCAAAGCTGCTGAGCAGCAGGACAACACCACTGGTAAATCTTCCTGAGAACTTCATAGGCGCGGATGCTATCACGGGCTGGGGGGCTCATAGAGCGCGCCAACGGGCAAAAATTTCGTCTTCAGGCCGTTGCTGTATGCGACACCTGCGGATTGGCATGGAAGAACACATGTTCTACAACGGGCCCAATGGCAACTTCACCGATTTCCACATAGCCCTGGCGTTTGTAGAACTCCAGGTAATGCGGGTTGCCGGTGTCGAGTACCACGCCTTCGGAATGCTCATCCTCGGCGCACCAGTTATGCACCGCTTCAAGCAACTGTTCACCGTAGTGCTTACCCTGGAACTCGGGGTGAATCCCCACCAACGGCAGCATATGCACCGCATCCCCCGGAACGCAGGCCTGCACCGCCTCGTGATAGGCCAGATAGCGCCTCGTACAGTTCAAGCCGGTACTGAGCACCATACGCAACTGCCACGCCCAGCTTTCAGTGATACCCAGGCGCCGTTGCGGTGGGGCAATCAGAGCAATGCCCAACAGACGGTCGTCCACCAGCAACCCCAGCGCTGGCAAATCCTGCAGAAAATGCTGTTTGACCAACTCCCGCACCGTAGCCCGAACCCGCTGCTCGTAACCACTGCGCTCGGCGTTGAACAGAAAGCGAAACGTCGGCTCATGGCGATAAGCCTGATACAGCAAGGAACGCGCTTCTCTTGAATAACCACTGTCGAGCAACTGAATCTGACTGGTGGCGTTCGACGTTTGCGTCATGCGATCAACCTCCCCGGCGCGGCCTCAATAGCGGCGCTTCCAATGGGTACGAACCCCCGAGGGCCACAACAGTTCAATCATGGCCAAGTGCATCCTACGTTAGCAGTGCATTTGCCCTACTGCACGCTGGCAGCTAGCATCGCAGTTTTGCTCAGGACTGCCCGCCCATGAAAATCGTTTCATTCAACATCAATGGCCTGCGCGCTCGGCCGCATCAGCTGGCAGCGCTGATCGAGAAACATCAGCCTGACGTGATCGGCCTGCAAGAAACCAAAGTCCATGACGACCAGTTCCCCCTCGCCGACATCGAAGCGCTGGGCTACCACGTTCACTACCATGGCCAAAAAGGCCATTACGGCGTGGCCCTGCTCTCGCGTCAGGCGCCCCTGGAATTGCACAAAGGCTTTGCCAGCGATGAAGAAGACGCACAGCGGCGTTTTATCTGGGGCACTTTCGCTGACGAAAACGGCCAACCCGTCACCATCATGAATGGTTACTTCCCACAGGGCGAAAGCCGCGATCACCCTACCAAGTTCCCGGCCAAACAGCGTTTCTACAGCGACCTGCAGCAGTTGCTCGAAAGCCGGTTCAGCAACGAACAACCGTTGGTGGTGATGGGCGACATCAATATTTCGCCACAAGACTGTGATATCGGCATTGGCCCGGACAACGCCAAGCGCTGGCTGAAAACCGGCAAGTGCAGCTTTTTGCCGGAAGAGCGCGAATGGCTGGAGCGCCTCAAGGGTTGGGGATTGGTAGACAGCTTCCGCTACCTGCATCCGGATGTGGCCGACCGTTTCAGCTGGTTTGACTACCGCAGCCGCGGCTTTGAAGACGAGCCCAAGCGTGGCCTGCGCATTGACGTGATCCTTGCCTCCCAGGGGCTGGTGCCACGAATCAAGGCAGCAGGCGTCGACTACGACCTGCGCGGCATGGAAAAACCGTCAGACCATGCGCCGATCTGGCTGGAATTGAGCTGACCCACAATCCCGGAACTTTGTGTCATCGGCTTGAAACGTTCCTGACTTAAATTGCAGACATTTCTATGGCTCCAGGAAGGTGCCCCTCAATGCTGCGCTTTATGTCGTTGACCCTGTTATGCACGATGGCCACCCTGGCCATCGCTGCAGACTTGCGGATCCAGGGCTCCAACACTATCGGTGCCAACCTCGGGCCATCACTGGTGGCAGCCATGCTGGCCGAGCAAGGTCTGCACGACATCCACAGCGTCCCGGTCATGCCTCCCAACGAGCACAGCATTGTCGGCACCAACGCCCAGGGTCAGCAGATTCGTGTGGATGTCGCAGCTCACGGTTCTGGCACCGGCTTCACTGCCCTTGCAGCCGGCCAAGCGGATCTGGTGGCCTCATCTCGGCCCATCAAGGACCGTGAACTGGTCGACCTCGAACGCCTCGGGGACTTGAAAAGCCCGGACGCCGAGCAAGTCATCGCCATCGACGGCCTGGCGATTATTCTTCACCCGCGCAACCCGCTGAATCAGCTCAATACCGAACAACTGGCACAGGTTTTCAGCGGCCAGATCAACCGCTGGGAACAAGTGGGCGGTGTCGGCGGCACGATCCACCTGTATGCCCGGGATGAACAGTCCGGCACCTGGGACACGTTTAAAGAGTTGGTACTGAACCGCAACAGGCTCGCCCTGAGCCGCACCGCGCAGCGCTTCGAATCCAGCGAGCAGCTATCGGATGCCGTGAGCCACGACCCCCAGGCCATCGGTTTCATCGGCCTGCCTTATATCCGCCAAGCCAAAGCCGTCGCCATCGTCGACGGTGCATCCCAGCCCATGTTGCCGCTCTCCAGCCTGATCGCCAGCGAGGACTACCCCTTGTCGCGACGACTGTTCTTTTACTTGCCGCCCTCCTCCAGCAACCCTTGGGCCAGGGCGCTGGTGACGTTCACCCAAAGCCCGCAGGGTCAGGCCATCGTCGCGCAGAACGGCTTCGTCGCCCAAAGCGTGCAGGCCGCACGTGTTCTGCCCGGTGCCCATATGCCCGCGCAGTACCGGACGCTGACCAGGCAGGCCCAGCGCCTGACGGTCAACTTTCGCTTTGAAGAAGGCAGTGCATCACTGGACAACAAGGCGCGCCAGGACTTGCTGCGAGTCATCGACTACTTGAAGACCCACGAGAAGATGATCAATCAGGTGACGCTGGTGGGTTTTGGCGATGCCAAGGACGATCCCGAGCGGGCACAACTGCTGTCAAAATTGCGGGCAATGGCCGTGCGCCGCGAGCTGGTTAAAAGCGGCGTGATACTGCGCGAAATTCATGGTTACGGTCAGCAAATGCCCGTGGCGGCCAACACCGAAGATGAGGGCCGCATCAAGAATCGTCGGGTTGAGGTGTGGGTATATTGACCAGACTCCCTCCGGCAGAAACCTGATTACCACTTGTCCAGCTCAAATTTGCCCACCGCCGCACGGTGTACCTCATCCGGGCCATCGGCCAGGCGTAACGTGCGCTGCATGGCGTACATGTAGGCCAGGGGGAAATCTCCCGACACCCCGGCCCCGCCATGAATCTGAATCGCCCGGTCGATGACGTTCAAGGCAACATTCGGGGCGATAACCTTGATCTGGGCGATTTCGCTTTTCGCCACCTTGTTGCCCACGGTGTCCATCATGTAGGCGGCCTTGAGCGTCAACAGCCGCGCCATATCGATTTCCATGCGCGAGTCGGCGATTTTATCGATATTGGCCCCCAGGCGTGCCAGCGGTTTGCCAAACGCCGTGCGCTTCAGGGCGCGTTTGCACATCAACTCCAATGCCCGCTCGGCCATGCCGATGGAGCGCATGCAGTGATGAATACGTCCGGGGCCGAGACGACCCTGAGCAATTTCAAACCCCCGGCCCTCACCCAGCAAGACGTTTTCGCAGGGCACTCGCACGTTTTCAAACAACACTTCAGCGTGCCCGTGGGGTGCATCGTCGTAACCGAACACCGGCAGTGGCCGCACGATGTTCACTCCGGGTGTGTCAACGGGCACCAGGATCATCGAGTGCTGCTGATGACGCGGGTTCTCAGGATTGCTCAAGCCCATGAAGATCATGATTTTGCAGCGTGGGTCACAGGCGCCGGAAGTCCACCATTTGCGGCCATTGATCACCCACTCGTCACCCTCGCGCACAGCGCGGGCTGCCATGTTGGTTGCATCCGATGACGCCACGTCCGGCTCGGTCATGGCGAACGCCGAGCGAATTTCGCCACGTAGCAACGGGTCCAGCCACTGTTTTTTTTGTGCATCACTGGCATAGCGCACCAGCACTTCCATGTTGCCGGTATCAGGCGCCGAGCAATTGAACGGTTCGGAACCCAGCATCGAGCGGCCCATGATTTCAGCCAAGGGGGCGTATTCCAGGTTGGTCAAACCGGCGCCCCGCTCGGACTCGGGCAGAAACAGATTCCACAGGCCTTCGGCACGGGCCTTGAGTTTCAACTCTTCCATGATCGCGGTCGGCTGCCAGCGGTCGCCTGCAGCCACCTGCTGCTCGAAAATCGCCTCCGCCGGGTAGACATGGGCGTCCATAAACGCTGTCACACGCTCGCGCAGTGCCTGAACTTTCGGGGAATAAGCGAAATCCATAGGTGGCTACCTTCTACCGGGAATGTCGAAAAGTGATGCCCGATGCTAGAGCAGCCACCCTTTATTTGCGCCACCTATTAACTGCGTGTATTACCATTCATAAGCAATATATGATTCGCCCGTGTCACCGCCCCTGACAATAAGAGCCAAGCGCCATGAATCTGAACAAGGTTGATCTCAATCTGTTTGTCGTCTTCGACGCCATCTACACCGAAGCCAACCTGACCCGCGCCGGGCAAATCATCGGTATCACTCAGCCTGCCGTGTCCAACGCGCTGGCGCGATTGCGCGAGAGTTTCAACGACCCGCTGTTCGTACGCACGGCCCAAGGCATGGTGCCAACGCCGATGGCGCAGAACATCATCAGCCCGGTGCGCAGTGCCTTGGCGCTTTTGCGCGTGTCAGTGCAAGAAAGCCGCACCTTCAACCCCCTGCAAGCCAACAAGACCTACCGCATCAGCATGACGGACCTGACCGAGGCGGTCATTTTGCCGCCACTGTTTCAGCGTCTGCGGCGTCAAGCACCCTCGGTGGTGATCGAGAGTTTTCTGTCCCATCGACGAGAGACCACTAGCGATCTTGCTGCCGGACGTCTGGATTTTGCGGTGGATGCACCGCTCAATACCGATCCCCAGGTGCGCCACGTCAAGTTGATGGAAGACCGGTACGTGTGCGCCATGCGTCAAGGCCATCCGTTAGCCAGTCAGACCACCCTGTCCCTGGATGACTATCTGGCCATGTCCCATATTCATATCTCGACCCGTCGCAATGGCCTGGGTGAGGTGGACCTGGCGCTGGGCAAAATGGGCCTGCAACGCAAAGTCACCTTGCGCTCCCAGCATTACCTGATGGCTTCCAATGTGCTGCAACAGACCGACATGGTGATGACCGTGCCCGAACGCTTTGCCCGCCGCCATGCCTTGCACTTTGTGCCCTTGCCACTCAATGAACTCCCCAACGTGGAAACCCATTTGTACTGGCACGAAAGCACCGAACAAGACCCGGCAAATCGCTGGATGCGCGAGCAACTGATCGAACTGTGCCAGCAGCAGGCAACCCTGGAAAAGAAATCCTGCGCTGCCAGCTTGCTTGACGTAAACGTCAACCAGCCATTAGTTTAAGAATACGAATTTTCCAGAGCCCGCCCATGAGCAGCCAGACGTACAGTATTTCCGACCTTGCCCGCGAGCTCGACATCACCACCCGTGCCATTCGTTTTTATGAAGAACAAGGGCTGCTCGCCCCTGAACGACGCGGCCAGGAGCGGGTGTACAGCGCTCGGGACAAAGTCAGCCTGAAATTGATCCTGCGCGGCAAGCGCATTGGTTTTTCCCTGGCCGAATGCCGCGAGCTGATTGAGCTTTACGACCCCACCAGCGGCAACCAAAAGCAACTCAACAGCATGCTGGCCAAGATTGCCGAACGCCGCGAGCAGCTTGAACAACAGTTACTGGATATCCAGCAGATGCAACTGGAACTCGATACCGCTGAAGAGCGGTGTCTCCAGGCGCTGGAACAGACGCTGCAAAGCCAGATACCCCATTAGACGCTGATACCTTCAGTGGAAGCGGGCGACGCGGTACATCATGCGGACTGCATCGATGCCATCGCGAACAGGCCCGCTCCCACTGAAGGGTAACTACTCGCAGAAGGTGACCCCCATGACACTTCCAACCCATGTGCGCCTGATCGAAGTTGGCCCGCGCGACGGTTTGCAAAATGAAGCCCTGCCCATCAGCGTCGCTGACAAGGTGCAACTGGTTGACGCCCTGACTGATGCCGGGTTGGGCTATATCGAAGTCGGCAGCTTTGTGTCGCCCAAGTGGGTGCCGCAAATGGCCGGATCGGCCGAAGTCTTTGCGCAAATCCGCCGCAAGGCGGGCGTGGTCTACGGAGCACTGGCGCCCAACATGCGCGGGTTTGAAGATGCCGTGGCGGCAGGCGTAAAAGAAGTGGCGGTATTTGCAGCCGCTTCCGAGGCGTTCTCGCAGCGCAACATCAATTGCTCGATCAGCGAAAGCCTGGCGCGCTTTATCCCCATTATCGAGGCCGCCCGACAGCACGGCATCAGCGTGCGCGGCTATGTATCCTGCGTGCTCGGGTGCCCCTATGAAGGTCAGGTCAGCGCGCAACAGGTGGCACAGGTGGCCAACGAGTTGTACGCCATGGGCTGCTACGAGGTGTCGCTGGGCGACACCATCGGCACCGGAACACCAACGGCCACGCGCACCCTGTTTGAAGCTGTAACGGCTTACGTACCACGGGAAAAACTCGCCGGACATTTTCACGACACCTACGGTCAGGCGCTGGTGAATATCTACGCCAGCCTGCAAGAAGGCATTGCCGTGTTCGACAGTTCCATCGCCGGGCTCGGCGGTTGCCCTTACGCCAAGGGCGCCAGCGGTAACGTGGCCACGGAAGATGTGCTGTACATGCTCAATGGCATGGGCATCGAAACCGGAGTCGACATGGACAAGCTGCTCCTAGCAGGCGAGCACATCTGCAACGTGCTGGGACGTGTTACCGGGTCACGGGTAGCAAAGGCCCGCCAGGGCTAAAAAGTGTTCCATGGTGTTACCTCACCTCCCCACAAACGAGTAACACGGAAACAAAGCGGCCATCCCACTGGCCGGTTTTTTATTGCAAAGAAATACAAGCCTTTGATTTATAAGGATTTTTAAAAGTTGGCACGGCTCCTGCTATCTCTATGGCATAACAAGAATAAAAACCGCAGCAACATAATAAAAACAATACGAAACGACTCTGACATAACAAAAACAACACGGCAGAGACGCAGCTAACAGATTTTTTTGGAGAAGGTTTACTTTTCCGAGGCGCCTAAAAACCACCTCGCAACCGGGCAGAGAATAATAAAACTACCTTCAGGTAGCACCCGCACAGGTTGGATCACAGGTTTGATAGCCCGTGATGAAAGTGGATCAGCGCTCAAAAAAATACGTTTGCTCTTGATCCCGGATGGGGATCGCAAAAAAACGCAGTAAAGGGTGAGTTCCAAAAACAACAATAAACCGCCCTTCAATAATAAAAAAAGAGCATGCACGACATATTAAAGGGGAGCCCAGGCTCCCCTTTGTGTTGTCCGGGATTCGAGATTTTGCCTGTTTCTGTGGCGCGGGCTTGCTCGCGATGCACGCCCGCTCCCACTGGGTTTCAGTTTTGGGGCACGCATTCCAGAATGCTGATCTCGCGCATTTTGAACTTCTGGATCTTGCCGGTCACGGTCATCGGGAATGCATCAACAAATTTGAAGTAACGCGGCGTTTTAAAGTGGGCAATACGGGACTTGCACCAGGTTTGCAGCTCAAGCTCATTGGCCGTGTGGCCAGGGTGAAACTTGATCCAGGCCACGATTTCCTCGCCATACCTGGCGTCCGGAATACCCACCACCTGCACATCCGCCACTGCCGGATGGGTAAAAAAGAACTCCTCCAGCTCCCGCGGGTAAATGTTCTCGCCACCACGAATGATCATGTCCTTGTTGCGCCCCACAATGCGCACGTACCCCTGCTCATCCATCTGCGCCAGATCACCGGTGTGCATCCAGCCCTCGCTGTCGATGGCATCACGGGTCGCCTGCGGGTTGTTCCAGTAACCCAGCATCACGCTGTAACCACGAGTACACAATTCGCCAATCTCACCGCGTTCAACGGTGTTTCCCTCGGCGTCGATCAGCTTGCTCTCCAGTTGCGGCTGGGTACGCCCCACAGTGGTAACACGTAATTCAAGCTCGTCTGCCGGACCTGTCTGAATCGAGACCGGGCTGGTTTCAGTCATGCCATAGGCAATTTGTATTTCTCCCATATGCATTTCGCTGATGACGCGACGCATCACCTCGATCGGGCACGTGGCGCCCGCCATGATCCCCGTGCGCAGGCTCGACAGATCGGACCCGGCACGTTGCGGATGATCCAACATCGCGATAAACATGGTCGGTACGCCGTACAGCGCAGTGGCCCGCTCATCTGTCACCGCTTGCAGAGTCAGGCCCGGGTCAAAGGCTTCACCGGGATAGATCATTGTCGTCCCGTGAGTCACACACCCCAGGTTGCCCATGACCATGCCAAAGCAGTGGTACTGCGGTACCGGGATTACCAGCCGGTCATTGGCCGTCAAACCCAGGCTTTCGCCAACCATATAGCCGTTGTTGAGAATATTGTGATGACTAAGGGTCGCGCCCTTGGGAAACCCTGTCGTACCTGAGGTGTACTGGATGTTGACCGGCTGATCGAAGTGCAGGCTGTCTTGGCGGGCATGGAGTTGATCAGCCGTAACCTCACCCCCCAATTCGGCAAGTCGCGACCACGGCAAAAACCCTGCAGGCGGCTCAGGCGCGAGGCTGATGACCCCGCGCAGATCGGCAAAGCACGCACATTCCAGTGACCCGACCGATTGCCCGGCCAGCTCCGGGATCAGTTCCTGGAGCATTGCGTGATAATTGGATGTCTTGAACGCACCCGCGCACACCAGCCACTGACACGCCGATTGCTTGAGTACGTACTCCAGCTCCGAGAGCCGATACGCAGGGTTGATATTGACCAGAATCACGCCGATCTTGGCGCTGGCAAACTGGCTGATAAACCATTCGGCGCCATTGGGAGCCCACACGCCCAGCCGGTCCCCCACCTTCAAACCCAAAGCCAGTAACGCCCTGGCATGCAGATCAACTGCCCGGGCCAATTGCGCCCAGTTGTAGCGCTGCTGTTGATGGCGCACTACCAGCGCTTCTCCCTCGGGATAAAGCGCAGCTGTCTGATCGAAGGCCTGACCTATGGTCATCGCCAGCAGTGACTTGTCCAGCGCACCCTGGCTGTAACTGGGGACGGATTGCTGCTTCATGACAACTCCTCTTGTGATTGTTCTGGGAGCATGAGCAAGGCGCACGTGCGCGCCCGCTCATTTGAAGAATTGCAATTACTCTGGCCTAAGTTGACGTTAACGTAAAGGTCATTGACAGCGTTAAGCCCCAAGTTTACGTTAACGTCAAGGCTATCAATGGCGACGCAGTAAACGCCTCCATAAGAACAACGATCAAGGTGCCACATGAGCTACCCGACTTTGAACTTCGCCCTGGGCGAAACCATCGACATGCTGCGCGATCAGGTGCAGAACTTCGTCGCCGCCGAACTGGCGCCACGGGCGGCGCAAATCGACAAGGACAACCTGTTCCCGGTAGACATGTGGCGCAAGTTCGGTGACATGGGCTTGCTCGGCATCACAGTCCCTGAAGAGTACGGCGGCACCGGCCTGAGCTATCTGGCCCACGTGGTGGCGATGGAAGAAATCAGCCGCGGTTCGGCCTCGGTCGCCCTCTCCTACGGCGCCCACTCCAATCTGTGCGTCAATCAAATCAACCGCAACGGCACCCACGAACAAAAACTCAAGTACCTGCCCAAACTGATCAGCGGCGAGCACGTCGGTGCACTGGCCATGAGCGAACCGAACGCCGGTTCCGACGTGGTATCGATGAAACTGCGCGCCGACAAGCGCGGCGACCACTTTGTGCTGAACGGTAGCAAAACCTGGATCACCAATGGTCCGGATGCCAGTACCTACGTGATCTATGCCAAGACCGATCTGGAAAAAGGCGCACACGGCATCAGTGCATTTATCGTCGAGCGTGACTGGAAAGGCTTCAGCCGAAGCAGCCATTTCGACAAGCTCGGCATGCGCGGTTCCAACACCAGCGAACTTTTTTTCGACGACGTTGAAGTGCCGGAAGAAAACCTGCTGGGTACGCTCAATGCCGGGGTCAAGGTATTGATGAGCGGTCTGGACTACGAGCGCGTGGTGCTCTCGGGCGGCCCCACCGGGATCATGCAGGCGTGCATGGATCTGATCGTGCCGTACATCCACGACCGTAAACAGTTCGGCCAGAGCATCGGCGAGTTTCAACTGATCCAGGGCAAGGTTGCCGACATGTACACCCAGCTCAATGCCAGCCGCGCCTACCTGTATGCCGTCGCAGCCGCATGCGAACGGGGTGAAACTACGCGCAAGGACGCCGCCGGGGTGATTCTGTACAGCGCCGAACGCGCCACACAAATGGCCCTCGATGCGATCCAGATTCTGGGCGGTAACGGTTACATCAACGAATTCCCGGCCGGCCGCCTGCTGCGTGACGCCAAGCTGTATGAGATCGGCGCCGGCACCAGCGAAATCCGCCGCATGCTGATCGGGCGTGAACTCTTCAACGAAACTCGCTAAGGAGCGTAGGCATGTCCATCTTGCATACGACGATCAACCCGCGCTCGGCCGAGTTCAGCCTCAACCGTGATGCCATGCTCAAACAGGTTGATGCCCTGCATGCCCTGCTTGAGCAGGTGCAACAGGGTGGCGGGGCCAAGGCCCAGGAGCGTCACACTTCACGGGGCAAGTTGCTGCCTCGCGAGCGCATTGATCGCCTGCTGGACAGCGGTTCGCCCTTCCTTGAGCTGAGTCAGTTGGCGGCATACAACGTGTACGGCGAAGACGTTCCAGCTGCCGGAATAATCGCCGGCATTGGCCGGGTCGAAGGCGTGGAATGCATGATTGTGGCCAACGATGCCACCGTCAAAGGCGGCTCGTACTACCCGCTGACGGTCAAAAAACACCTGCGGGCGCAAACCATCGCCGAACAGAACCGCCTGCCGTGCATCTACCTGGTGGATTCCGGTGGCGCCAACCTGCCACGCCAGGATGAAGTGTTCCCTGATCGCGAGCACTTTGGGCGCATCTTCTTCAATCAGGCGAACATGAGTGCCGCGGGCATTCCGCAAATTGCCGTGGTCATGGGGTCATGCACCGCTGGCGGCGCCTATGTGCCCGCCATGGCCGACGAAGCCATCATGGTTCGCCAGCAGGCCACGATTTTTCTGGCTGGCCCGCCACTGGTCAAGGCTGCCACGGGTGAAGTCGTCAGCGCCGAGGACTTGGGCGGCGCCGATGTGCACTGCAAGATTTCAGGGGTGGCCGACCACTACGCTGACAATGACGAACACGCGCTGGCACTGGCCCGGCGCAGCGTTGCCAATCTTAACTGGCGCAAGCTGGGCCAGTTGCAACTGCGTACGCCGCTGGCACCGTTGTATGGCCGCGAAGAGCTGTACGGCATCGTCCCGGCTGATGCCAAGCAGCCTTTTGATGTGCGTGAAGTCATTGCCCGGCTGGTGGACGGCTCAGTGTTCGATGAGTTCAAGGCCTTGTTCGGCACCACGCTGGTGTGCGGCTTTGCCCATTTACACGGCTACCCGGTAGCGATTCTGGCCAATAACGGGATTCTGTTTGCAGAGGCCGCACAAAAAGGCGCGCACTTTATCGAGTTGGCGTGCCAGCGCGGTATTCCCCTGGTATTTCTGCAGAACATCACGGGGTTTATGGTCGGTCAAAAGTACGAAGCCGGTGGCATTGCCAAGCACGGGGCCAAATTGGTGACGGCCGTGGCGTGCGCCAAAGTACCGAAGTTCACCGTCATCATCGGCGGCAGCTTTGGTGCCGGTAACTACGGGATGTGCGGCCGCGCCTACGATCCCCGCTTTCTGTGGATGTGGCCAAACGCCCGAATTGGCGTGATGGGTGCCGAACAGGCGGCCGGGGTGCTGGTGCAGGTCAAGCGTGAACAGGCTGAACGCAATGGCGAGGCGTTCTCGGCACGGGAAGAAGCCGAGATCAAGCAGCCGATTCTCGATCAGTACGAACACCAGGGCCACCCCTACTACTCCAGCGCGCGCTTGTGGGATGACGGCGTGATCGACCCGGCGCAAACCCGCGACGTATTGGCCCTGGGCCTGTCGGCGGCACTCAATGCCCCGATCGACGCCACGCGCTTTGGCGTGTTCCGGATGTAACTCCCACAGCCATTAAGGACTGACGGACATGATTGATTTCAACACCCTCGAACTGCACACCGATCCCCGGGGTTTCGCCACCCTGTGGTTGAGCCGCGAGCAGAAGAACAACGCTTTCAACGCCGAGATGATCCGCGAGCTGATTCTTGCTCTGGACGCTGTGCAGTCTGATCCTGCCCTGCGCTTTTTGGTGCTGCGCGGGCGCGGGAAACATTTCAGCGCCGGTGCCGATCTGGCCTGGATGCAGCAATCGGCCGAACTCGACTACCACACCAATCTCGACGACGCCCGCCATCTGGCTGAATTGATGTACAACCTGGCCAAGCTGAAAATGCCAACCCTGGCCGTTGTGCAAGGTGCAGCCTACGGCGGTGCGCTGGGCCTGATCAGTGCCTGCGACATGGCCATCGGCGCGGATGACGCGCAGTTCTGCCTGTCTGAAGTGCGCATCGGCCTGGCACCTGCCGTGATCAGTCCCTTCGTGGTGCAAGCCATCGGTGAGCGTGCGGCGCGGCGCTACGCCCTGACCGCTGAGCGCTTCAGCGGCCAACGTGCCCGCGAGCTGGGCTTGCTGTCAGAATGCTACCCCATCGCCGAGCTTGAGCAGCAAATCGACCACTGGACCGAAAACCTGCTGCTCAACAGTCCGCACGCGATGCGTTCGTGCAAAGACCTGCTGCGGGAAGTCAGTCATGGTGCACCGACTCTGGCCATTCGCCGCTATTGCGAAAACGCCATTGCAAGGATTCGTGTCAGCCCTGAAGGTCAGGAAGGCTTGCGTGCCTTTCTGCAAAAACGCGCTCCCAGCTGGCAAGCCGATCCATCGACCCAGGAGTCGCGCCCATGACTGCCGGTCTAACCTCTGTGCTCGTCGCCAACCGTGGCGAAATTGCCTGTCGGGTCATGCGTACCGCCAAAGCCCTGGGTCTCACAACCGTCGCCGTTCACAGCTCGACCGACCGCGATGCACGGCATTGCCGTGAAGCTGATATCTGTGTGGACCTGGGAGGCAGCAAGGCCGCCGACAGCTACCTGAAAATCGATAAGATCATCGCAGCAGCGAAGGCCAGCGGTGCTCAGGCCATTCATCCCGGCTACGGTTTTCTGTCGGAGAACGCAGGCTTTGCCCGCGCCATCGAAGCCGCAGGGCTGATTTTTCTCGGACCGCCCGCCAGCGCCATTGATGCAATGGGCAGCAAGTCCGCGGCCAAGGCCTTGATGGAAGTGGCGGGTGTACCTTTGGTGCCGGGCTATCACGGCGAAGACCAGGACCTGGAGACCTTTCGCCTGGCCGCCGAGCGCATCGGTTATCCGGTGCTGCTCAAAGCCACGGCGGGCGGTGGTGGCAAAGGCATGAAAGTCGTCGAAGAGGTCAGTCAGCTGGCTGAGGCACTGGCTTCGGCCCAGCGTGAAGCCCTGTCATCGTTTGGCGATGGGCGGATGCTGGTTGAAAAGTACGTGCTCAAACCACGTCATGTGGAAATCCAGATTTTTGCCGACCAACACGGTAACTGCCTGTACCTCAATGAACGTGACTGCTCGATCCAGCGTCGCCACCAGAAGGTCGTGGAGGAAGCGCCAGCACCCGGCCTGAGCGTTGAACAACGTCAGGCCATGGGCGAGTCTGCCGTGCGGGCGGCTCAGGCCATCGGTTATGTAGGTGCAGGGACCGTAGAGTTTTTACTGGATGCGCGAGGCGAGTTCTTCTTTATGGAGATGAACACGCGCTTGCAGGTTGAGCATCCGGTCACAGAAGCCATCACCGGGCTGGATCTTGTAGCCTGGCAAATCCGCGTGGCACGGGGTGAAGCCTTGCCCATGACCCAGGCACAAGTGCCATTACACGGCCACGCCATCGAAGTGCGCCTGTACGCTGAAGACCCGGGCAATGATTTTCTCCCGCAAACCGGACGGCTTGAGGTGTATCGCGAGTCCGCTGCAGGTCCGGGCAGGCGCGTGGACAGTGGCGTCAGTGAGGGTGACGAGATCTCACCGTTTTACGATCCGATGCTGGGCAAGCTGATTGCCTGGGGAGAAGACCGGGAGCAGGCTCGCTTGCGTTTGTTGGCGATGCTCGATGAATTTGCCATCGGCGGCCTGAAAACCAACCTGAGCTTTTTGCGCCGTATCATTGGTCATCCCGTCTTCGCAGCAGCCGAACTCGATACCGGGTTTATCCCGCGCTACGAGGCACAATTGCTGCCTGCCGTGGAGTCCCTGCCTGCAACATTCTGGTCTGCGGCCGCCGAAGCATTCGATCAAAGTCAGGCCCCACGCGTGCGCGACGATGATCCGGCGTCACCCTGGTCGGCAAACAACGGTTTTCGTAGCGGCCTGCCTGCCCGAACCTTGCTGGCATTGGCCTGCAATGGCGAGCAACAGGTCATCCACCTGAGTGGCAGTTCAGCCATTTGGCGCAATGAACAGCTCGTCATCGAACAGGACGGGGTACGGCGCCAGCACTTGGCCATTCGCCGGGCGGATGCGCTGTACTTGCGCTGGGACGGTGAGCTGCACTGCGTGCGCCTGCACGATCCGATCAGTGCCGTGGATGCCAGTCATACCGCCCAGGGCGGCCTGACAGCGCCCATGAATGGCAGCGTTGTGCGGGTGCTGGTTGAAGTCGGACAAACTGTTGAAGAAGGCGCTCAATTGGTGGTTCTTGAAGCCATGAAGATGGAACACAGCCTGCGGGCGCCCCATGGGGGCGTAGTGAAAGCCTTGTTCTTCCAGGAAGGCGAGATGGTCAGTGAAGGCTCTGCACTGGTCGAACTGGAATGAAAAAAGGCGGATACCGCAATCGGTATCCGCCTTTGCCGGGGCATTTGAAATGCGCCTCTAGAACTTGACTGTCGCCTGAACCACTACCCCGATAATCCGGCAGTTTTGATCAAACAGGGTTTTAGGATAAGTCGGGTTAAGTGGCTTCAGGTAACGTTGACCGCTCTCTTCGATCAACTGCCGAAATGTCGTCGCCTCTGACTCAGGGGTAAGGGCAATCACCATTTTGCCTGGCGTGGCCTCAATATCCGGATCGACCAGAATCATCATCCCTTGCGCGATGCTGACCCCCACCGGTGCGGTCATGGCATCCCCCGTCACCTGTAACCAAAACGCAGCCCCTTTGGCGTAATGATCACTGACCTCGAATATCGTACCGGGCGGGACAGGATAGCCCGGCAGCACCTTTTCGCTAACCTGACCTGCCGTAATCCAGTCTCTCACCGGATAACGGAATGCCGAGGTGATCTCATAGGTGTATTCGTCAGCGCCAGGCGTGTCGCCTGCGTGGCTACGCTCGCGAATCACCAGAGCGACTTCAAGGTGCTCAAGCCCGAGGGCATGCAGCACGTTGTTCATCGTCGGCAAGTCGGGTTGACGGCGTTTATTGAGCCAATGGCCGACTCCGCCCTGGGAAGCCCCGACGCGTTCGGCTAGTTTCTCTTGCGTGAGTTTGAGCTCGCGCAATTTGGTTCTGACTAAAGCGATCCATTTATCCATCTGCCGAACAATACGGATTGATTTCGACGCAACAATACACACATTGTATTATTTATTTTTAATCAATTAATACTCATTGTACTAATCTTGCCTGGCTGATTCGATTAACTCCTGAAACGCAGGTAAATCATGACTTCACTTACAAAAAGCCCGCAGAAAAACGAGTCCGATTCTGAGCTTGATTCCCTTAAGGACACCGTCGCGACACAACGTGCGCTCGACTATTATTTGAAACCATCTGTTTCCCAGCACACGATGGAAAAAAAAGTGTTCCAGGTGAGCAGTGACGTCAGTCAGGAAGAAGCCTTGCTCCATGCATCAGATTATCTGCGATGTGGAATTGCCAGCGCTCATGGTGCGGCCGAGCATCTGCATGGCCCTCAACGGGACTTGCTGCTGAGCCTCGCGTTCTTCATGGAGTCATCCAAGCAACTGGTGGACAGAGCCATTGATGTACAGCCGCTGTCTGCCCATTGATGCCAGAAAAGGCGCCGGTGGCCGATCAGGACACCCGCGCCCCTCTCATCAAGCGTTAAGACGTTCTTGAGCAAGGCTATCGGCGATGCGCGTGGTGTTTTTATCCTGAGCTTTGGCCCTTAGAAAGATCTGACGCAAAGTCTCTCCAATACCTTCAACGTGCTGACGAACTTGTTCGGGCGTGCCACCGTTGTACTCGTAGGACACGTCAATAATGCCGCCCGCGTTGATCGCGTAATCCGGTGCATGCAGGCAACCCCGTCGCCACAGTTCATCAGCATGGGAGGTTTTGGCCAACTGATTGTTGGCAGCACCTGCAATCACTGGCGCACGCAGTAACTGCAAGGTGTCATCGTTGATGATTGCCCCCATCGCGCAAGGCGAAAATACATCGACGTCAAGCCCGTAGATGTCTTGGGCACTCACTGGATGAGCCCCCAGTTCGTCGATTGCGCGACGCACGTTGGCCTCCTGGATATCGTGGACCCACAGCTCAGCGCCCGCCTCTTTCAATTGTCTGGCGAGGTTGAAACCCACCTGACCAAGGCCCTGAATGGCCACCCGCAGCCCCGCCAGGTCACTACGACCCAGGCGCTGCAAGACCGCTTCGCGCAGACCGATAAACACCCCAAGCGCCGTTGCCGGAGACGGATCACCACTGCGGGTGCCGCCGCCCAGTTGCTCACGCGTACCAGCCCCCACCACATGACGGGTGCGCTGGCCCATGAGAGCCATTTCAGTGACGCCGGTGCCGGAATCCGCAGCCGTGATGTAACGCCCACCCAGGCTCTCGACAAAGCCACCCATCGCCTGGAACAGCGCTTCGCTCTTGTCCTTGCGCGGATCGCCAATAATCACCGCCTTGCCACCGCCCAACGGCAAACCGGCCAGCGCCGACTTGTAAGTCATGCCACGGGACAGGCGCAGCACATCGTTCAAGGCTTGCTCTTCATCGGCATAGGGCCACATGCGGCAGCCCCCGAGAGCCGGGCCAAGACGCGTGTTGTGCACCGCAATAATGGCTTTGAGACCCGTGGCTTTGTCATGGCAAAACTGGACGTGTTCGTGGTGATCGAATTCGGGATGAGTAAAAATCGGCATTGCGTTCTCTCTCTTGTTTTTAGCCCGAGAAGCGAGTCAGACCGATAAGTCAGTATCTGACCCGAAGCAGGGTGCGAAGCAAAAGAGTGAAGGTTTTACCTAGGAATTTTCTTTCTATTTTGTAGGAATTGTTCTGCTAATCTGCATGCATCATTCAAAAAAAATAAGAAAACAGATCAGTTCATGCAGATTAAATTAAGCGCTATCGACCGCAAGATTCTTCGCCTGCTGCAACACAATGCCGACCTGTCTGCCGCCGAAGTGGCAGAGCACGTGGAGTTGTCGCAATCGCCCTGTTGGCGCCGCATCCATCGATTGCAAGAAGAAGGCGTCATCGAGCGCAAGGTCGCCCTGCTCAATCCGAAAAAGCTCGGGCTCAATGTGGTGGTGTTCGTCAATGTGCGGTTATCAGGCCACGGGCGACGCCATCTGACCGAGTTTGAAGAAGCGATCACCGATTACCCCGAAGTGATCGAGTGCTACACGATGGCGGGCGATATGGACTACCTGCTGAAGGTGGTGACCCATGACATCGACAGTTATGAACGCTTTCTACGCGATCACTTGTTGCAGAAGCCGCACGTTCAGGAAGCCCACTCGAATATCGCCATGAGCGAAGTCAAACGCACCACGGAGTTGCTGCTGGCATCGGGATAAAGGCCGCGTAATAGAGCCTTGGGGTTAGGAGTGGAAATTTAATTTCCAAAAAGCGTGGGAAAAAACTTGCTTTGCAAATGATAATGATTACTATTGCATGCAGCTGGTCGCGAGATCAGTCGATAATTCAAGGGACCTTAGGTCGGTCTTTTGAATTACCTCCTCATCAGGCTAATCACGGTTATTTGACCCGGCTTCTAGCCGGGTCTTTTTTTTGCGGCCAGTTATCTGGCTCTGCGTGCTTCAGGCTAATGAAGTCTTGTGTGCGGCCGGTTTTTTTCGGTGACCGCTACGATGCCGACGATGATAGCAAAAGAACATCGGGAAACGGAAGCCTGAAGTCCTGGACTATGGCCGTAATGGCAATCTAGCACTTGAGAATCACTCGCAAAAACCCTACACTTGCGCAGCGTCAAGGACGACGCCCCCCTTCGTTTTTCCCTCCATCTTATTGTCCAAAATTCCGTATTGGCCTAATGCCATTGCACTGTACAGTAACGCCCACAACTATCAGATTTCGGGATTTTGACGATGACTGTGGCGCCCTCTTCACTTCATATCAGCAGTGACTTCGACAGCGGCAATGTCCAGGTGCTGGATGCCAGTAATCCGCTGCAGGTAAAACTGGCCATCAAACCAGATACCAAAAGCCCGCATTTTCAGTGGTTCCACTTCAAGGCCGATGGCCTGACACCGGGACACACGCACCATTTCCAATTAAGCAACGCCGGCCAGTCTTCCTATAGCAAAGCGTGGGATGGTTATCAGGCAGTAGCTTCGTACGACCATGAAAACTGGTTCCGCGTACCGAGCGATTTCGACGGTACCTCGTTGAACGTTCACCTTGCCGCCGAGCAGCCTCAGGCCTGGTTCGCCTACTTCGAACCTTACAGCCGCGAACGCCACGATCAGTTGATCAAGAACGCCCTGCAGTGGTCAGGCTGCCAGTTGCTGGCCACCGGTAAAAGTGCCGAGGGGCGGGATATCCAGTTGTTGCGCAAAGGGAACGGCGCCAGCCACAAACGCAAGATCTGGATCATCGCCCAGCAGCACCCGGGCGAACACATGGCCGAATGGTTTATGGAAGGCATTTTCGAACGCCTGGAACAGGGCAGCGATCCCCAAATGCGCAAGCTGCTGGACTTTGCCGACCTGTACCTGATCCCGAACATGAACCCGGACGGCGCGTTTCACGGGCACTTGCGCACCAATGCCAATGGCCAGGACTTGAACCGCGCCTGGCAAAACACCAGCCCCCAGGTCAGCCCTGAAGTGTTCTTCGCCCTGGAGCAAATGACCCACTACGGTGTCGATCTGTTCCTGGATATCCACGGCGACGAAGAAATCCCCTATGTGTTCACGGCGGGCTGTGAAGGCAATCCTGGCTACACCCCTCGCCTGGCGACCCTGGAAGAACGTTTTCGCAGCCACCTCAGCGGCCTGACCAAAGACTTTCAGACTGCCCATGGCTACACCCGCGACGAGCCGGGCCAAGCCAACATGACCCTGGCCTGCAACAGCGTCGGCCAGCGCTTCGACTGCCTGTCGCTGACGCTGGAAATGCCGTTCAAGGACAACAACGATGCGCCGAACCCGCAAACCGGCTGGGATGGAAAACGCTCGAAGCAGTTGGCCAAGGACGTGCTGACCACCCTGTCGGCCATGGTCAGGGAACTGCGTTAAAAGCCCACATCCAGCACCACGTTGTCGGTATAGGTACCCGCTGGCGGCGTGGTCTGGTCGGTGTAGATTTTGGCGTTGTAGTTGAAAATCTGACTGCCATTGCCCAACCCGTTACCGGGAAAAACCTCGGCCGACGAACTCGCCCGTCGAGCTACGTAAGAAATTAAGCAAAGTTATGCTAAGTACAACTTTTAGCTTACGCCAACGGGTGCAAATACTCGGCCACAGGTCGAATAGTCGTTATTATGCGCGACACTTTTTGCGCCACCCACGAGTAACCGACCCTGCTTATGGATACCCTCGCTAAACTGCGCGCCGGCCAATTGGCGGGCCTCAAACGTCTTGATCTGTCGTGCGGACTTACCGAGTTCCCGGACGAAATTTTCCAGCTTGCCGACTCCCTGGAAATTCTCAACCTCAGCGGTAACGCCCTGAGCAGCTTGCCCGACGACCTGCATCGCCTGAGCCATTTGCGCATCCTGTTTTGCTCGGACAATCAGTTCACCGAGCTGCCAGCATGCCTGGGGCAGTGCGCACAGTTGAGCATGATTGGCTTCAAGGCCAACCGCATCGAAAGCGTACCCGGCACCGCGCTGCCGCCTTTGCTGCGCTGGCTGATCCTGACCGACAACTGCATCGAACAATTACCCGAAGAACTGGGCCAGCGACCCCTGCTGCAAAAGCTGATGCTGGCCGGTAATCGCCTGCAGCAGCTGCCCAGCAGCCTGGCCAGTTGTGAGCGCCTGGAATTGATCCGCTTGGCTGCCAACCAATTCAGCGAGCTGCCCGACAGGCTGCTGGCACTGCCGAGCCTGAGCTGGCTGGCCTACGCTGGCAATCCGTTGCGTGAAGATGCCAGCGCTCATCGCCCGCCTGACGACACGCCGGATATTGATTGGTCGCACCTTGAGCTTGAGCACAAGTTGGGCGAAGGCGCTTCAGGAATCATTTATCAAGCCCGGTGGACTGCCCTCGGTCAGGCGGACCAGTCAGTTGCCGTCAAGCTGTACAAGGGCAGCATCACCAGCGACGGCTCGCCCCTCAATGAAATGAATGCCTGCATCGCTGCGGGGCAACACCCCAACCTGATCAAGGTATTGGGCCGTGTAGCGGGGCATCCTGACAACCAGGCCGGTCTGGTCATGGAGCTGATCGACCCGTCATTCATCAACCTTGCGGCCCTGCCCAGTTTTGATACCTGTAGCCGCGACGTGTATGCCAACAGCACCCGGTTTACCGGCGAAAGTGCCTTGCGCATCGCTCGCGGCATAGCCTCGGCGGCAGGCCATTTGCACGCGCAGGGCATCTGTCATGGCGATTTGTACGGGCACAATATTCTGTTCAATGCCCAAGGCGAATGCCTGCTGGGGGATTTTGGCGCCGCGTGCTTCCACGCCATTGACGACAGTCCGCACAGCCGTGCGCTGCAACGCATTGAAGTGCGAGCATTCGGGATTTTATTGGGGGAATTGCTGGAGCGTATCGACTCGGGCCTGAGCGATCAGCAGCGCAGTGACCTGCAAGGCCTGCAACAGCGTTGCATCCAGCCTGACGTGTTGGCACGGCCGGGGTTTGTTCAAATCAGTCAGGAACTGGCATGAAAACCTGTAGCCGCTGACGAGGAACGAGGCTGCGATAAGGGCTGAAAGAGGTTCAACCCATCGCAGCCTCGCTACGCTCCTCAGCGACTACAGAAGAGCGTTGCTTCAGACTCAGGCCAACGCCACAAACATGTCCTGCACGTCGTCCTGCTCTTCCAGCTTGGCCAGGAACTCCTGGACTTCAGCCATTTGCTCGTCAGTCAGACCACTGACCGGGTTTTTCGGCTGGTAGCCCAACTTGGCCGACAACACGGTGAAGCCCTGCTCAGGCAGTGCTTTTTGTACGGTGTCCAGGTCAGTCGGTTCAGTGATGAACAAGGTAGTGCCTTCTTCTTCACCTTCTTCGAAGTCCTGAGCGCCCGCTTCGATTGCGGCCATTTCAGGATCTGCGTCCGGGGTATCAGGCTTGGCTTCGATCATGCCAACGTGGTTGAAGTCCCACGCCACCGAACCCGAAGCACCCAGCTGCCCCTTGCGGAAGGCAACACGGATTTCAGCCACGGTACGGTTGATGTTGTCCGTCAGGCACTCAATGATCAGCGGTACCTGGTGAGGTGCAAAACCTTCATAGGTGACACGATGGTATTGCACGGCTTCAGTACCGATACCGGCACCTTTATTGATCGCGCGCTTGATGGTGTCAGCTGGCATCGAGGCTTTCTTGGCCTGTTCATAAACCAGACGCAAGTGCGAGTTCATGTCCGGATCGGCGCCGTTGCGCGCAGCAACCGTCAGTTCCTTGGCCAACTTGCCAAAAATCTTGCCACGGCTGTTGGCGGCGTCCGCTTTATGTTTAACCTTCCACTGTGCGCCCATTACTCACTCTCTCAATCGGGTGTGTCGCGGCATATCGGCCGTCGAATGGGCGCAAGTTTATACGCCCGCAAGTCGGCAATCGACCAAAAAATCCAATCGCTGCCTGCTTAAGCCTTGCCCAGCTCCATAAACGCCTTGATCAGCCGCAACTCGGCGCGCCGTTCCATGCAACCCAGCATATGCAGGTTGACGAGCCCCGCACCGTTGATCGGCACCGCACACACTCGAGGGTCATGGCTGACTTCTACCGACGACACAATGCCCACACCGAGCTGTGCTGCCACGGCCTCGGTAACGGCTTCACGACTGTCCAGCTCCAGCAACACCCGCGGGGTGACCCCGGCCTGAGCACAGGCGCTGTCAAAGGTGCGACGGGTAATCGACGTCGGTTCACGCAACACCATGATCACCTGGTCCAATTGTGAAATAGCGATGCCATCCGGCAAAGCCTGCCATGGGTGATTGGCCGGCACCAAGGCGCATATCCGCGACTCATCCAACGGACGCAAGGTCAGGCCTTTGCGCGGTTCTACTTCCGTCAGCACGGCTACATCGACATGTTCCGACAACAACGCCGCCAAGGTTTCCTGGGCATTGCCCAAACGCAAGTTCACGGTTATTCCCGGATAACGCGCCCGCAGGCCAGCCAGCATCGGCATCACCAGATGCGGGCCGTCGGCCGCTACCTCAAGCCGCCCGGTGAGCAGTTGGCGATTGGCCTCCAGCATGACCTGTGCCTCATCCACCAAACCAAACATGGCTCGCGTGATGGCCGCCAGCCTGGTGCCTTCTTCAGTCAGCTCCACACGCCTGGCCGTACGTCGCAGCAAGGTGATCTGGTAGTGCTCCTCAAGCGCCTTGATGTGCCCCGTAACGGCTGGCTGGCTGATAAAAAGTCGGGCCGCAGCCCGGGTAAAACTGCCTTCTCGGGCCACCGCGTCAAAGGCACGAAGCTGAAATAAATTCATGCATAATCCTCACTGATGGCTGGCATAACAACAAACAATTTGATTGATATCAACTCAAACTGCAATTTATGCCCTGTAACCAGTAGCCATCCAATGCTTGCGAGAATTTCAGAATGAGTACTGCCGCGCCGATCCTGCTGACCCCTGGCCCACTGACGACGTCGGCGCGAACCCGCCGGGCGATGATGGTCGACTGGGGTTCCTGGGATGACAGTTTCAACCAGCTGACTGCCAGCCTCTGCGAGCAACTGCTGGCCATTATCAACGGCGGGATCAGCCATCACTGTGTGCCTCTGCAAGGCAGCGGCACCTTCGCCGTCGAGGCCGCCATCGGTACCCTTGTGCCACGAGATGGCAATGTGCTCGTACTGATCAACGGTGCCTACGGCAAGCGACTGGCCAGGATCTGCGAAGTGCTGGGGCGTCGTTTCAGCACCTTTGAAACGGCTGAAGACCAGCCCACCACCGCTACCGACGTAGACCGCCTTCTGCGTGCCGACCCGAGCATCACCCATGTGGCCCTGATTCACTGCGAAACCAGTACCGGGATTCTTAATCCGCTGCCCGAAATTGCAGCGGTCATTGCTCAACAAGGTAAACGTCTGATCATCGACGCCATGAGTTCTTTCGGCGCCCTGCCCATCGATGCACAGCAAGTCCCTTTCGACGCGCTGATCGCAGCGTCCGGCAAATGCCTGGAGGGGGTGCCGGGCATGGGGTTTGTCTTCGCCCGCAAAGAGGCGCTGCAGAACGCATCGGGCAACAGTCACTCACTGGCGATGGACCTGTTTGATCAGCACGCCTATATGACCAAAACAGGCCAATGGCGCTTCACTCCACCCACACACGTGGTCGCGGCCTTGCACGAAGCCCTGCTGCAGTACAACGAAGAAGGCGGTTTACCAGCACGCCACCAGCGTTATGCCGACAACTGCCAGTCGCTACTCGACGGCATGGCCGCCCTGGGTATTCGCAGCTTCCTGCCCGAGGCCATTCAGGCTCCGGTTATCGTCACCTTCCATGCGCCCAAAGATCCGCGCTACCAGTTCAAGGAGTTCTACGAACGCGTGAAAGCCAAGGGTTTCATCTTGTACCCGGGCAAATTGACCCAGGTCGAAACCTTCCGTGTGGGCTGCATAGGCCACGTCAATCAGGCCGAGATCCAGGCTGCTGTGAATGCCATAGGCCAAGTGCTACATGAGATGGAAGTCTTCGACATTTGATGGTGTGGGACAGGCTAGAACAACCCAAATTACTTCGTGCGGCCCTGCCCGCTCTTACAGGATTGACTGACATGAACTACACCAACCCAAGCAAGCTGCAAGCCGCCATTCTCGACTGGGCAGGCACGGTGGTCGATTTTGGCTCATTCGCCCCTACGCAAATTTTCGTCGAAGCCTTTGCCGAGTTCGACGTACAGGTCTCCATCGAAGAGGCACGCGGCCCGATGGGCATGGGCAAGTGGGATCATATTCGTACCCTGTGCGACCAGCCACAGATCACCGAGCGCTACAAAAAAGTATTTGGCCGCGCGCCAACTGACGAAGACGTGACCGCGATCTACCAACGCTTCATGCCACTGCAGATCGAAAAAATTGCCGAACACTCGGCGCTGATTCCCGGCGCACTGGAAACCATCGCCAAACTGCGTGATGAGGGGATCAAGATCGGTTCATGCTCGGGCTACCCGGCGCAAGTAATGGCCAAAGTCGTTGAGCTGGCTGCCACCAATGGCTACGTCGCCGATCACGTAGTGGCCACTGACGAAGTGCCAAATGGCCGCCCCTGGCCTGCTCAGGCACTGGCCAACGTGATCGCGCTGGGCATTGATGATGTGGGCGCCTGCGTAAAAATCGACGACACCGTGCCGGGCATCCTTGAAGGTCGCCGTGCAGGCATGTGGACGGTCGCACTGGTGTGTTCCGGAAACGCCCTGGGCCTGACCTACGAGCAGTACACGGCGCTGGATGCCGCCACGCTGGACAGTGAGCGCTCCCGCATCCACGCCCTGTTCGCGGGCTCGCGCCCCCACTACCTGATCGACACCATCAGTGACCTGCCGCACGTCATTGCAGACATCAACCAGCGTCTGGCCAATGGCGAAATGCCACAAAGCAGCTGAGCGAGATAAAAAAAACGCGGCAGCCCTGAGTCAGGCCTGCCGCGTTTTTGATGAGAAAGACTCAGAGCTTGTGTTGCTGCTCGACCCATTTGGCAAAGTCGTCGATGAATTTTTGCAAAAACGGTCGGGTTTTTTCTGACAGCTTGCCAGACGCATCAAATGCATCCCCCGCACCACCCAGGTACGCCTCAGGCTGTTGCATGCACGGAACATTGAGGAAAACCAGCGACTGGCGCAAATGCTGGTTTGCCCCAAAGCCACCAATGGCCCCCGGCGAAACACTGATCACCGCACCCGGTTTGCCGCTGAACACACTTTGGCCATAGGGACGCGAACCGACATCTATCGCGTTTTTCAACACGCCGGGCACCGAGCGATTGTATTCAGGGGTCACGAACAGCACGGCATCGGCAGGGCGTATCTGATCGCGAAACGTGCTGTAAGGCGCAGGAGGCGGCGTGACATCAATGTCTTCGTTATAGAGGGCCAGTTCGCCGATTTCGACAATATTCAGTTTCAAATTTGCCGGAGACAGTTCTGCCAGAGCAAGGGCGACTTTTCGATTGAGGGAGTCTTTCCTCAGACTGCCGACCAACACCGCAACGTTGTAGACCTTGCTCATAGAAAACCCCGAGTCTGTGGCTATAGGAAGAGTAGTTATAGATGATCGGACGCCTTTCTTGCACCCCAGTTCACCCTATCTGCCTGCAAGCCTGTAAAGTAGCAGGACTATTTTTTTCACATTGCTAAACTTCCCCTACTGATCAACGGTCTACAGAACCGCAAATTGGGTGTTTATCTCCAGAGGTTCTCTACAAATGGCGGCAGTTCTCGTTGGGCAATTTCATGCAAGGGATGCGGAAGGACGCGTCTATTCCGTGCATGAATTTGAAGATACACAAGCGACAGGCGAGCAACCGGTAAAAACGTACAAGCTGGCCATTGGCGATCGCGTCAAAAAGAACGATGACAACACCTTCGAGCTCGTACAGTCGGGCGTCGTACTGGTTCGAGATCCTTCTCCGGTTGTCGCAGCCTGACCTGCAGCCCACGGCATATCGCGGAAGTCAAAGGATGAGACTTGGGTCAGGCTTCGTCACGCTGAAACCTCATCTGCCGGACATGGACTTCACGCATGCGTTTACGCCACATCGAAGTGATACAAGCGATCTTGCAAACCGGCAACCTCGGCCATGCTGCCGAGTTGCTGCAATTGCCCGCGGCCACCCTCAGCGCCACGCTGCAAGAGGCCGAGCAGCAATTGGGCTTCATGCTGTTTGCCAGTGTTCGCGGGCGGCTTCAAGCCACCCGCGACACCCTTGTGCTCCAGCCCCACATCAACCAGCTGTATCAGGCACTTGAGCCGCTGCGCCAGCTTGGCAACGACTTGCGCCAGCATCAGGAGCCAGCCTTGCGTGTGGCCTGCAGCGAAACCCTGGCACACCCCCTTCTGCCTTACTGCATAGGTGCCCTCAGGCGCCGCTTCCCCGATACGCCAACCACCTTGAGCAGCCAGCCTTGCGCCGAAATTGTGCGCCGCCTGTTGATGGACGAGTGCGATCTTGGCCTGAGCCTGCAGTCATCGGAACAACCCGGGATCGACTGCCAGCCTCTGGTTCAAGGCAAAGTACAGTTTTTGGCCCCTCACGGCTGGTTGTCCCCCAAGCACAAATACATCGCGCTGCAAGAATTGGCCGGCCAGGCAATGATTGGCCTGCAGCAGCACGACCCTTTGAGCCGCCTGCTCGACGGCAAACTGCAAGCCTTGCGCCCGATGCCTGTGGTGCAGATTCAGGTTCAGAGTTACCAGATGATGCGCAGCCTGGTGGAAGCCGGGGAAGGATTGGCTTTGGTCGACCCGTTCACGGCCGTAGGCGCCAAGACCAGCGGTCTGGATGTGTGCCCCGTGTCACCGGCTATCCCGGTGACACTCTATGGGCTGACACGCAAAGACGCGCAACCCGGACCTGCGCTCAAGGCATTGCTCGATATCGTGCGCCATAAAGCCGAGGCATTACTGGCTGATCAGGGGTTGGTGGTGCTTTAACACCCGCCAGATTGGCGTTCAGGGCAGTGAGTCGCGGTTCTCAAAAATCAGATACCAGAAAATCGCCACTTCGCTGGTGTGCGGATCAATACCGCGATAACGCAGATAATCGATGCCTCCCACCTGATACCCGCAACGCTCATACAACCGGCAAGCGCCGAGGTTGTTGTTTTGGGTCTCCAGCATGATCCCCGGCAGATTTTTTTTGCGGCTCCAGAACTTGACCACATCCAGCAATGATTTGGCCACGCCATGGCGGCGGGCGCCGGCAACCACGGCCAGCTCATCCACGTGGGCAAAGCCATTCCAGTTGGTGCTCACCACCACATGCCCGACCGGCTGATTGTCCAGATAGGCCATGAAAATGTCACTGTCCTTGCCCCCGCGATAGCTGGCAAATTCATCAGGGTCGATGCCGTAGCACTTGCGATAAGGCGTGATCAGGTCCAGTGGCCAGTGCTCGACTTTTTTATTGCGGTCGGCACGGGCGTAGGCGCGAACCTCAAAGCTGAAATCGTTGCACCACACATACGGCGCAAAGCCTTCATCAGCCAAACGTACTGAGACTTGAGGGTCTTTGGGGTTCATAACCAGGTGCATGAAAAATCCTTCTTTCTTGTCGTCGATGCTGACAATGGGCTGCTGCGCACCCCATCGCCCGCCTGCGCCAGCGACTACAAGGTCGGCGAAGGCTATTGCAGCGTCTGTCCCTTGGCGTCGAGGAGTTGGGTCCACAACGAAGGGGCGCCAGCCGATTTGGCAATGGCTTCAAGACGAGCCGCATGCTCGGCCAAGTCGCTTTCACTTGCACGAATAATCCGACCCGGATGACGGTCTGCCGACAAGCGGCGAATTTCACTGGCCTGATTGCCCGAGCCTTCGCCCGAACCATTGCCGTCAGAAGCATTGCCCGCCAGTGACAGGCTGGTTTGACCACCGGTCATGGTCAGATAAACGTCTGCCAGGATCTCGGAGTCGAGCAACGCGCCGTGTAACTCACGACCCGAGTTATCGACGCCATAGCGTTTGCACAAGGCATCAAGGCTGTTGCGCTGCCCCGGGTGACGGGCCCGCGCCATCGCCAGGGTATCGAGGATTGTGCAGTGGCGAGTGAGATCGGCCCGATCCGTCTGCCCGATCAGGGCAAACTCGTTATTCAAAAAGCCCACGTCAAACGCGGCGTTATGAATGATCAACTGAGCGCCCTTGATGAATTCAAAAAACTCATCGGCCACTTCAGCAAAACGGGGCTTGCCCACCAGAAACTCATTGGTAATGCCGTGGACGCCAATGGCGCCCTCGTCACTTTCGCGGTCGGGCTGCAGGTACACGTGAAAATGCCTGCCGGTCAAGCGACGTCCCATCAACTCGACGCAACCGATCTCGATCACGCGGTGGCCGTCGGTGACTGGCATACCGGTGGTTTCGGTATCCAGTACAACACTACGCATGCTTGATTCCCCGCACCTGATCTACCCCACGGTTGGCCAACTGGTCAGCGCGCTCGTTGCCAGGATGACCAATGTGTCCGCGTACCCATTGCCACTTCACGGTATGACGGTTGACCTGCTCATCGAGCAACTTCCACAGATCGGCGTTCTTCACCGGTTCCTTGGAAGCCGTTTTCCATCCGCGTTTTTTCCAGTTGACCATCCATTCGGTGATGCCTTTCATCACGTATTGGGAGTCGGTCACCAGCAACACTTCACACGGACGCTTGAGCTCTTCAAGCCCACGAATGGCGGCCATCAGTTCCATGCGGTTATTGGTGGTATTGGCTTCGCCGCCCCAGAGCTCTTTTTCAACGCCCTGGCAGACCAGCAAGGCACCCCAGCCACCCGGGCCAGGATTACCCTTGCAGGCACCATCGGTGAACATTTCAACGCTATCGATCATTACAAACTATCCAGAAAAGGCTGCTTATGGCCTGACCATCAGCAATGGTCAGTACCTGAGCCGGGCTAACCCGGCCCAACATAAATTAAGATTCGGTGTGGGGCCGATTAACCTTGGCCATCTGCAGGGGAATCAGCTTGCCCATCGGTTCCCGACGCAAAGGATTGACCGGGCGCAAGCCCACCACCATTTTGCGTGCGACCAGTACATAGAAGCCGCCACCGGCCAATTGCCAGCTGCCAGCCTTGCGCTCCCAGCCTGAAAAACGGCTCTGCCACGCTTTGGATGCAAGCGGCGGACGATAGCATCCGAAGCGGCGTTTCTCCAGCGCAAAGCCCAGTAGATTCAGCCAGTCGGCGACGCGTGAAGGTGAAATGCAACGCGCCTTGCGCAGGGCATCCTTGGCGAACACATGGCGTAATCCCCAACTGCTCCAGGGGTTGATCCCGACAATCAACAAATGTCCGCCGGGTCGCACGCTGCTGGCTGCTTCGCGCAACAAACCATGGGGCGAGAGGCAAAAATCCAGGCCGTGCTGCAACACCACCACATCCGCTGCATGCTCACACAACGGCCAGGCCTGCTCTTCACAAATGATTTCAACCCCCGGCAGAGGCGCTCCAAGACGCACACTGCGGCGCACTTGCGCAGCCTGGGGCGGGGATTCGGCGCCAGGGCCGTAATGCACCAGATAGCCGCCGAAAAAGCGCCCCAGCTCGTCCTCAAGCACACGCTGCTCATCTTCGAGCAACAACTGCCCAAGGGGCCCGGACAGCCATTCGCGCGCAGAACTGATCAGCGCCAGCCACTCAGGGTCTGCCTGAGCCAATGCTTTATCGATCATCGCTCCTCCAACTCGCCATCTACCTATCACAAGTCCTAAGATGCGCCATTGTTTCGCACTTGGGAATTGCACCATGTTACAGATCGACGCCCTGCCCGCCTTCAACGACAACTACATCTGGCTGTTACAGGACACCATACAAAAGCGCTGCGCCGTGGTCGATCCGGGTGATGCCGCGCCTGTTATGGACTGGCTGGCCCGGCACCCGGACTGGGTACTGAGCGACATTCTGGTCACCCATCACCACTTCGATCATGTGGGGGGTGTTGCGCAATTGCATGAGCACACTGGCGGCAAGGTCTGGGGCCCGGCACTTGAGACCATCCCGGCCCGACAAGTGGCACTCAACGACGGCGACCGTATCGACGTGCTGGGCCTTGAGTTCCTGGTATCACTGGTACCCGGCCACACGCTCGGGCACATCGCCTACTATCACGGCGACCCGGCCGGACCCGTGCTGTTTTGCGGCGACACCCTGTTCGCCGCCGGATGTGGCCGACTGTTTGAAGGCACTCCCGAACAAATGCACCACTCCTTGAGCCGCCTGGCTGCGCTGCCTGCTCACACCGCCGTGTATTGCACCCACGAATACACCCTGAGCAATTTACGCTTCGCCCAAGCGGTCGAACCCGCCAATGCGGATATTGCCGCGCGAGTCGAACAAGTCACGCAATGGCGTGCCGAAGGTCGCATCAGCTTGCCATCATCCATAGACCTCGAATTACTCACAAATCCCTTTTTAAGGGTTAATGAAACATCTGTTAAAGAAAAAGCTGACGAGTGGAACTCCCTCGACAACGACTCGCCCAGTGCTGTCTTTGCCAGTCTGCGCAGCTGGAAAGACACGTTCTAAAACGGGCTGCGGTTGGCACAAAAATTCTGAACAGTTGACCGCACCCCCCCTGCTTTCTAGAATCCCCCGACATTTTTTCCTGAAACTATCCCTCAGCCAATGTCGTCATTTAAAGGTTACTCCATCAATTCAGACGCATTGACGCGCTTGGTTAAAGCCATCGCGGTGGCTGTGTCCGCCACTCTCGCGGGCTGCCAATCCATGGATCATTCGGCGCAAACCACCGAACGGGCCAGCCTTAAAATCGCCAAACGCATCCCTCAAGAGCCGCTCTGGCTCAGCGAAAAGCCTAGCCCCGTTGCCCCGCAAGATGTCTGGGAGCGGATGCGCCAGGGCTTCAAGTTGCAGGACGGCCAGAACGTTAACCCCCGCATTGAACAGCAGCGCTTGTGGTTCGCCAGCAACCCGTCATTCCTCGAAAACGCGGGTGAACGCGGCAGCCTTTACATCCACTACATCGTGGAACGCCTCGAAGAGCGCAACATGCCGCTGGAACTGGCCCTGTTGCCAGCCATCGAAAGCGCCTACAACCCAATGGCGTATTCCCACGCCAATGCGGTCGGCCTCTGGCAATTTATTCCTTCGACAGGCCGCTATTTCAATTTGCGTCAAACCCGTGCCTACGATGGCCGCCGTGACATCACCGCTTCGACCCTGGCAGCCCTGAACTACCTGAACCGCCTGCACGACATGTTCAATGGTGACTGGCTGCTGGCGCTGGCGGCTTATAACGCCGGCGAAGGCACCGTAAGCCGGGCCATTGAGCGCAATGAAAAGCTCGGCTTGCCGACCGACTACTGGAACCTGCCACTGCCGCAGGAAACCAAAGACTACGTCCCGAAACTGCTGGCCCTGTCCCAGGTGGTGCTGGCCCCTGAAGCCTACGGCATCAACCTGAACCCGATCGCCAACGAACCCTACTTCGAAATGGTCGAAATCAAACAGTCCATGGATTTGTCCCGCGTGGCAGCCCTGGCCGAGATCGACGAAGACGAGATGTTCCAGCTGAACCCGGCTTATAAGCAGCGTGCCACCACCGACGGACCGCAACACCTGCTTGTACCCACCTCCAAAGCGCAATTGCTGACCGCCAGCCTTTCCAACCTCAAGCCTGAAGAACTCGTTAGCCTGCGTCCTAAAAAGCCTGTATTTGACACCATTGCGAGCACCAAGCCCGCACAGCTGAACCGCAAGTACCGGGTTAAAAGTGGCGACAACCTGACGTTGATCGCCAAGGCCAACAAGGTTGATGTCAAAGACTTGCAGCACTGGAACAAACTGAGCGGCAACAACCTCAAGGCCGGCCAGATCCTGGTCATGCAGGACTCACGCAAACCTTCTGGCAGAAAACCTACGCAATACAAGGTCCAGAAAGGCGATTCGCTGTACATGGTTGCCAAGCGTTTCAACGTTGAAATGCAACATCTCAAGCGCTGGAATCCAAACAGCGCTAAAGCCCTCAAACCCGGGCAGATGCTGACAGTATCCAAACCGCGTTAAGCACAAGGCTGACCCTGTTGCGGGCAAGTTGTTTCCTACACAAAAGTAGGGCACAACTTGCCCGCAGTGCTTTCCAGAGTGGCCTTTTTCCTACAGATACAAGCTGTTACTGTACGGAAACCTAAGCCCAATGCCTGGATCGGATCTCTGACTTGATGCGTCCCCTCCTCACGCTATTTATGAGCCTGGCCTTGAGCTCCCCCGCAAGCGCATCCCTGAGCGAAAGCCACGGTTATGCGCAGTTCGGCACACTCAAGTACCCGGCCACGTTCACCCACTTCGATTGGGTAAACCCTGACGCGCCTAAAGGCGGGACCTTGAAGGTCATGGCCTTCGGCACCTTTGACACCCTCAACCCCTATACCTTCAAAGGCACCAGCCCGGTATCGACGCCTAATTTTTTGCAATACGGGGTCAACGAGCTCAACGAAACCCTGATGGCCGGCACTGGCCAGTACGCGCCATCCGGCGATGAGCCAACATCCAGTTATGGCTTGATCGCACAATCAGTGGAATACAACGAAGACCGCAGCTGGGTCGTATTTAACCTACGACCAGAAGCCCGTTTTCACGATGGAAAGCCGATCACTGCCTACGACGTTGCGTTCTCTTACAACCTGTTGCTCAAAGAGGGCCATCCGCAGTACCGGACCAATCTCCAGGAAGTCCAGCGGGTCGACATCCTGGGGCCCAAACGCATTCGCTTTGTGTTCAAGCGCGCGAACAACCCCTTGCTGATTTTGCGTCTGGGCGAGTTGCCAGTCCTGCCCCAACACTACTGGGCAAAGCGCGATTTCAAAGCCACGACCTTTGAACCACCTCTGGGCAGCGGACCCTATCGCATCACCACAGTTACCCCCGGTCGGCAACTGGTCTTCGAGCATGTGAAAGACTGGTGGGGGGCCAACTTGCCGGTCAATCGCGGCAAATACAATTTCGACCGGGTTGAAGTGGAGTTCTACCGCGACAGCGACGTCGCTTTCGAAGCCTTCAAAGCCCGTGAATTCGACATCTATATCGAACACCAGGCCAAGAACTGGGCCAATGGCTATAACTTCCCCGCGGTCCGCCGGGGAGATGTAGTCAAGGCTGAAATCACTCACCAGATTCCGACTCAAACCCAGGGGCTGTTCATGAACAG
The DNA here is from genome assembly GCF_019345465.1 of Pseudomonas sp. NKUCC02_KPG. Classification (GTDB taxonomy): domain Bacteria; phylum Pseudomonadota; class Gammaproteobacteria; order Pseudomonadales; family Pseudomonadaceae; genus Aquipseudomonas. The sequence goes on along the minus strand of NZ_JAHKRC010000008.1, from coordinate 162,098 downwards.
CCGCCGCGCCAGCTTTGAGCAGGACAAAGTTCGTGAAGCCCTGGGGTTGATGTTCGACTTTGAATGGACCAATCGAACGCTGTTCAACGGTGCCTACAAGCGCGCGTCGAGTTTTTATCCCAACAGCGAGTTTTCGGCCAGTGGCATTCCCCAAGGGCATGAATGGCTGATGCTTTCGCCCTGGCGTAATCAACTGCCGCCCGAACTGTTCAGCCAGACCTTTGCCCTGCCTCAAACCGACGGCCGCGGCATCCCCCGTGAAACCATGCGCCAGGCGCTGGGTTTACTGGCCGAAAGCGGCTGGAAGCTGTCCGGGCAACGCCTGCTCAACAGCGAAGGCAAGCCGCTGCGCTTCGAGATATTGCTGGTCAACCCCAACCTTGAGCGCATCCTGCAACCCTATGTGGAAAACCTCGCCAGCATCGGCATCGACGCCCGACTGCGCACGGTAGATCGCGCGCAATACAAACAACGGCTGGATCAGTTCGACTTCGACATGATCCTGATGACCCTCGACCAGACCCTTAGCCCAGGCCTTGAGCAGTGGCAGTACTTCCACTCCAGTCAGGTCAACGTCAAGGGCAGCAAAAACTATGCAGGCGTTGCCAGCCCGATAGTGGATCAATTGCTCGAACGCTTGCTGGCCGCCCAAAACCGTGACGAGCAATTGTCGGCCGGGCGAGCGCTTGACCGCGTACTGCTGTGGCAGCACTACATCATTCCTAACTGGTATCTGAACTATCACCGCCTGGCGTACCGCAACCGGTTCGCCTTTGTGACTACGCCGCCCTACACCCTGGGCCTTAGCGCGTGGTGGCTTAAGCCTACGGAGAAAAAACAATGATGCCTTTGCGTACGTTGCTCAACCCCATCGCTGGCTTACTGTTGACCGGCTTTGCCTGCGTGGCGCTGGCAGCCCCTCAACACGCGTTGACCCTCTATGACGAGCCGCCGAAATACCCGGCCAATTTCAAGCATGTCGATTACGTCAACCCGGACGCGCCCAAGGGCGGGACGTTTCGCAAATCCTCGCTTGGCAGCTTTGACAGCCTCAACCCTTTTATCAATAAAGGCGTTCCGGCCGACGATATAGATCTGACCTTCGATACCCTGGCCCGGCAGACCCTGGATGAACCCTTCACTTCCTACGGCCTGATCGCCGAGAAAATCGAAAAAGCCCCCGACAACAGCTGGGTGCGCTTTTACCTGCGACCCCAGGCAAAATTCAGTGATGGTCACCCGATTCGTGCCGAAGACGTTGTGTTCAGCTTCGATACCCTGATGAAAAACGGCTCACCGCTGTACAAGGGCTATTACAGCGATGTCGACCAGGCCATCGCGGAAAACCCGCTGCAGGTGAAATTCACCTTCAAGCACAACAAAAATCGCGAGCTGCCACTCATTCTTGGCCAACTCCCGGTTCTGCCCAAGCATTGGTGGGAAACACGGGAATTCGGCAAGGGCAATCTGGAAGTACCTCCCGGGAGCGGGCCTTACACCATCACCGAAATCAAGCCCGGACGCTCAATCCGCTACGAACGCAACAAGGACTACTGGGGCAAGGACCTGCCGATCAACAAGGGCCTGTACAACTTCGACACCATTACCGTCGATTACTTTCGTGACAACAGCGTAGCGTTCGAAGCGCTCAAGGCCGGGCAATTTGATTACTGGCTGGAAATCAGCGCCAAGAACTGGGCCGGTGCCTACAACGCTCCCGCGTTCACCCAGGGCCGCTTGAAAAAAGAAGAAATCCGCAATCACAACCCGACAGGCATGCAGGGTTTTATCTTCAACCTGCGTAAGCCCATGTTCCAGGATGTTCGGGTGCGCGAAGCCATAAGCCTGCTGTTTGACTTCGAGTGGGCCAACAAGCAACTGTTCAGCGGCGCTTATGCACGCACCGGCAGTTATTTCGAAAACTCGGAAATGGCCGCCAAAGCACCGCCCACCGAAGAAGAACTGGCCATTCTGGAGCCTTTGCGCGGCAAGGTTCCTGACCAGGTGTTCACTGAAGTCTTCAAGCCCAATGTCACTGACGCCAGCGGCATGATTCGCGAGCAGCAACGCCGCGCGTATCAGCTGCTGCAAGAAGCAGGCTGGCGCATCGTCGACGACAAGATGGTCGATGCACAGGGCAAGCCGGTCACAATCGAATTTCTGCTGGCACAGACCGAATTCGAGCGCATTCTCCTGCCTTTCAAGCGCAACCTCAGCGACCTGGGTATCGACTTGCAGATCCGCCGGGTTGATACCTCCCAGTACCTGAACCGTCTGCGTTCGCGGGATTACGACATGATTGTGGGCAGCTTTCCCCAGTCCAGCTCACCTGGTAGCGAACAGCGCGAATACTGGGAATCGCTCAGTATCGATAAGCCCGGCAGCCGTAACTTCATAGGCCTCAAAGACCCGGCCATCGATCAACTGACCGAGGGCCTGATCAATGCCGAGTCCCGCCAGAGCCTGATCAACCATGCCCGGGCCCTGGATCGTGTCTTGCAATGGGGCTACTACGTCATCCCGAACTGGCACATCAAAACCTGGCGCGTTGCGTACTCAAGTCATATCGGCCACCCCGAAGTGACGCCAAAATATGACATTGGCACGGCAACCTGGTGGGCAAAACCTGACACCAAACCTGCAACTGCGACTAAACCTACAAGCGCGAGCCTGGAGCCTTAAATGCTGGCTTATATATTCAGGCGACTGCTGCTGATTATTCCGACGCTATTCGGAATCCTGCTGATTAACTTCGTCATAATCCAGGCCGCGCCCGGCGGCCCGGTTGAACAGATGATCGCCAAGCTGGAAGGTTTTGATGGCGCCACCAGCCGTATTGCGGGAGGTGGCTCGGAGGTGTCGGTGGCCGGCTCCAACTATCGTGGCGCCCAAGGGCTGGACCCGGAGCTGATCAAGGAAATCGAAAAGATGTACGGCTTCGACAAGTCGGCGCCGGAACGCTTGTGGATCATGATCAAGAACTACGCACAACTGGACTTCGGCGAGAGCTTTTTCCGAGACGCCAAGGTCATTGACCTGATCAAGGAGAAGATGCCTGTTTCAATCTCGCTGGGGTTATGGAGCACCCTGATCATGTATCTGGTGTCGATTCCGTTGGGGATCGCCAAGGCTACGCGGCATGGAAGTCATTTCGACGTCTGGACCAGTTCATTGATCATTGTGGGCTATGCGATTCCCGCCTTTCTGTTTGCCATCCTGCTGATCGTGCTGTTTGCCGGGGGCAGCTACTTTGACTGGTTCCCGTTACGCGGCCTGACCTCCAATAACTTCGATGAGCTGAGCGTGGGCGCCAAGATCCTCGATTACTTCTGGCACCTGGCGTTGCCGGTCACCGCGCTGGTGATTGGCAACTTTGCCACCATGACCTTACTGACCAAAAACAGCTTTCTCGATGAGATCAACAAGCAGTACGTGGTCACCGCCAAAGCCAAGGGTCTGACGAACCATCGAGTGCTCTATGGTCATGTGTTCCGCAATGCCATGCTGCTGGTGATCGCAGGTTTCCCGTCGGCGTTTATCGGGATTTTCTTTACCGGCGCCTTGCTGGTTGAAGTGATTTTCTCCCTGGATGGCCTGGGCCTGATGAGCTTCGAGGCGGCCATCAATCGCGATTACCCCGTGGTCTTCGGCACCCTGTTTATTTTCACGCTGGTCGGGCTGGTGGTGAAGCTGATCGGTGACCTCTCATACACCCTGGTTGATCCGCGTATCGACTTTGAAAGCAGGGAGCATTGAGATGAAATTATCGCCTCTGAATCGACGCCGCTTTGCGCGCTTCAAAGCCAATAAACGTGGCTGGTGGTCACTGTGGGTTTTTCTGGTGCTGTTCGGGCTCAGCCTGAACGCCGAATTGATCGCCAATGACAAACCACTGGTTATCAATTACGACGGGGAACTGTATTTCCCGGCGCTCAAGCGCTACCCGGAGACTGACTTTGGCGGTGAGTTCCCCCTCGAGGCCAATTACAAAAGCCCGTATATCCGTGAACTGCTGGCCAAGAAAGACGCCTGGGTGCTGTGGCCGCTCATACCGTACAGCTATCAGAGCATTAACTACGACCTGAAAGTGCCCGCTCCAGCGCCGCCTTCAGCGGAAAACTGGCTAGGCACCGATGACCAGGGGCGCGATGTACTGGCCCGAGTGATTTACGGCTTTCGGATATCGGTGCTGTTCGCTCTGACCCTGACCGTCTTGAGCTCAATCATCGGCGTGATCGCCGGAGCACTTCAGGGCTTTTATGGCGGCTGGGTCGACCTTGCCGGTCAGCGCTTTCTGGAAATATGGTCAGGCTTGCCCGTGCTATACCTGCTGATCATTCTCGCAAGCTTTGTGCAGCCCAACTTCTGGTGGTTGCTGGGAATCATGCTCCTGTTCTCCTGGATGAGCCTGGTCGACGTAGTACGCGCCGAATTCCTCCGTGGGCGGAATCTGGAATATGTGCGCGCCGCACGCGCGCTCGGCATGCAGGACATGGCCATCATGTACCGCCACATTCTGCCCAACGCCATGGTCTCCACCATGACGTTCATGCCGTTTATCCTGACCGGCGCCATTGGCACCCTCACCGCGCTGGACTTTTTGGGTTTCGGCCTGCCGCCAGGCGCTCCGTCACTCGGCGAACTGGTCGCTCAGGGCAAATCCAACCTGCAAGCACCCTGGCTGGGCATCAGTGCATTCGCGGTGCTGGCCATTATGCTCAGCCTGCTGGTGTTTATCGGCGAGTCCGCTCGCGATGCCTTCGACCCGAGGAAATGAGATGACACAAGACAATCTGATCGAAGTGCGCGATCTCTCCGTCGAGTTCATCGCCGGTGAAACACCGCAGCGTGTGGTGCAAGGCATCAACTTTGATATCAAGCGCGGGGAAACCCTGGCCCTGGTCGGTGAGAGCGGGTCCGGGAAGTCAGTGACCGCGCATTCGATCCTCAGGTTATTGCCCTACCCGCTCGCCCGTCACCCAAGCGGCAGCATTGCCTATGGCGGGCAGGACTTGCTGAGCCTGGACGAGAAAAAGCTGCGCCATATTCGTGGCAATCGCATTGCGATGATTTTTCAGGAGCCCATGACCTCACTGAACCCGCTGCACAGTATTGAAAAACAAATCAATGAGGTGCTGGGCATTCACAAAGGGCTTACCGGAAAGGCGGCCACACAGCGCACTCTGGAGCTCCTGGATCTGGTTGGTATCCCAGAGCCTCACAAGCGCCTGAAGGCCCTCCCACACGAGCTCTCAGGCGGCCAGAGACAGCGTGTAATGATTGCAATGGCCCTGGCCAATGAGCCAGAGCTGTTGATTGCCGATGAACCCACCACGGCGCTGGACGTCACGGTACAGCTTAAAATTCTCGATTTGCTCAAGGATCTGCAAGCCCGCCTGGGCATGTCGCTGTTACTGATCAGTCACGATTTGAACCTTGTTCGACGAATTGCGCACCGAGTATGTGTCATGCAGCGCGGTTTAATCGTCGAACAAGCATCGTGCGAGCAGCTGTTCCGTTCGCCGCAACATCCATACACCCGGGAACTGCTCAGTGCAGAACCCAGTGGAGGCCCGGCCAACACGGTTGCGGGCCCGCCATTGCTGCAAGTCGAGGACCTGAAAGTCTGGTTCCCGATCAAAAAAGGGCTGTTGCGCAAGACCGTCGATCACGTCAAAGCAGTGGACGGAATCAACTTCAGCCTGCCACAGGGCCAGACCCTGGGCATTGTGGGTGAAAGTGGATCGGGCAAGTCGACCCTGGGTCTGGCGATTTTGCGTTTGATTGCCAGCAAGGGTTCGATCCGTTTTGAGGGCAAACGGCTAGACTGTTTGTCGCAGAAAGAAGTCCGGCCGCTGCGACGGGAAATGCAGGTGGTGTTCCAGGATCCGTTTGGCAGTCTCAGCCCGCGCATGAGCGTCAGCGAGATTGTCGGCGAAGGGTTGCGCATTCACCGCATGGGCACCGATGCAGAGCAGGAAATTGCAATTATTGAAGCCTTGCGAGAAGTAGGTCTGGATCCGGAAACCCGGCACCGTTACCCTCACGAGTTTTCAGGCGGACAACGGCAACGAATCGCCATTGCCCGCGCCCTGGTTTTGAAGCCGGAGTTGATTTTACTGGACGAACCAACCTCAGCGCTGGATCGGACAGTACAACGCCAGGTCGTGGAGCTGCTGCGATCACTTCAAACCAGGCACAACCTGACGTATTTGTTTATCAGCCATGACCTGGCTGTCGTCAAAGCGCTGAGCCACCAGTTGATGGTGGTCAAGCATGGCCAAGTGGTCGAACAGGGTGATGCGCAAAGTATCTTTGCCTCACCGCAACATCCATATACACAACAGCTGCTGGAAGCCGCCTTTTTGGCACCAGTGGCTGTCGATTAACCTGATAGAGGAACAACACATGGGTTTTCTCACCGGTAAGCGCGTACTGATCGTTGGTGTCGCTAGCAAATTGTCCATCGCTTCTGGCATTGCTGCCGCCATGCATCGTGAAGGCGCCGAACTGGCTTTCACTTATCAGAACGAAAAGCTGAAAGGTCGTGTTGAAGAATTCGCAGCTGGTTGGGGTTCAAACCCTGAACTGTGCTTCCCTTGCGACGTTGCCAGCGACGAAGAAATCGCCAAGGTCTTCGAAGACCTGAGCAAGAAGTGGGACGGTCTGGACTGCATCGTTCACTCCGTAGGTTTCGCTCCTGGCGACCAGCTGGATGGCGACTTCACTGACGCTACCACCCGTGAAGGCTTCCGCATCGCTCACGACATCAGCGCCTACAGCTTCGTGGCCCTGGCCAAAGCCGGTCGTCCGATGATGAAAGGCCGCAACGGCAGCCTGCTGACCCTGTCTTACCTGGGTGCAGAACGCACCATGCCTAACTACAACGTGATGGGCATGGCCAAGGCCAGCCTGGAAGCGGGCGTACGTTACCTGGCAGGCAGCCTGGGCCCTGAGGGCACTCGCGTTAACTGCGTATCGGCAGGCCCGATCCGCACCCTGGCAGCGTCGGGCATCAAGAACTTCCGCAAAATGCTGGCGGCCAACGAAGCGCAGACTCCTCTGCGTCGTAACGTCACCATCGACGAGGTCGGCAATGCCGGCGCCTTCCTGTGCTCCGACCTGGCGTCGGGCATCAGCGGTGAAATCATGTACGTAGACGGCGGCTTCAACACCACCGCTATGGGCAGCCTCGAAGAGTAAACCCTTCGCTGTAGCCGCCAATCAAAACGCCCGGTGCATTGAATGCACCGGGCGTTTTTTTGCACTGCGATTGCCTTTGGGAGCGGGCTTGCTCGCGATAGCATCAACACAGTCTGCCTGATACATCGCGCCGCCTGATCGCGAGCAACCCGCTCTCCCACTGAAAACAGGCAAAAAAATGGCCGCTCAATGAGCGGCCATTTTCAGTGAAGCGGGAGAACCCTTAGTAGCGCTCAACCTTGGCTTCGTTTTCCAACTGCTTGCGGTAGGCAGCAAAGTCCTGCTGGCCAACACGTGAAGCGAGGAAGCGACGGTACGAGGCCTTCTCTTCTTCCGTCGGCGCTACCGCGTCGTTGACGCCATTCAGGCGCAATACAACGACACTGCCATCAGCCAAGGTCACACTGCCAAATGTCGGCTTGTCCTTGGATACAGGCTTGGGCATGCGGAACACAGCTTGCAGCACGGCCGGATCAATACCTTCCTGACCACGGGCAACTGCTTCCTGGACCTTCCACGACTGACCATCAATTGGCTGATTCAACGGCAGTTTGCCATCGCGCAGTTCCTTGATGATTTCTTCAGCGCGGGTTTTGGCCGCTGCACTTGCGTGCTCTTTGACCAGTTGTGCCCGGATGCTCGAGGCAACAGCTTCCAGCGGCAACTGCTCTGGCTTGCGGTGCTCCTTGACGCGCAACACGACTACGGTCTCAGGATCGAGCTCGATAGCTGTGCTGTTAGCACCTTCATCCATCACTTCGGTGCTGAATGCGGCTTGAATCACAGCGCGGTTGGCTGCGATACCTTCACCACCCTCACGACCAAATGGCGCAGAGGTATGCACGGTCAGTTTCAGCTCTTGAGCAGGCTGAACCAGATCGGACGCTTCAAATGCAGAGTCTTCCAACTGCTTGGTTGCATCCACAAAGCGGCGTTCGACCTGCTGGGTTTTCAGGTCATGGGTCAGCTTGTCTTTCAGGCTGGCAAAGCTCGGCACTTCAGGTGCTTCGACGCCCAGCAACTTGATCAGGTGGTAACCGAAGGTGGTCCGCACCGGCTCCGAAACCTGGTCCTGCTTCAACGCATAGACTGCAGTTTCGAACACAGGATCGTAGACACCCTGCCCTGCAAAGCCCAAGTCACCACCATTGGCAGCCGAGCCCGGATCCTGGGAAAACTCTTTGGCCAGAGCCTCGAAGCTTTCACCTTTGGCCAGACGCTGCTGAATCTCGGCGATCTTGGCTTTGGCCTGCTCGTCGCTGACCTTGTCGTTGACTTCAATCAGGATATGCGCAGCCCGGCGTTGTTCAGCCAGGTTAGCGATTTCCTTTTGATACAAGGCTTGCAGTTCATCGTCTTTCACGGCCACCTGGTCAAAGAAAGAAGATTTCTTCAACTCGATATAGTCGATCACGACCTGATCAGGAGTCATGAACTCCTTGGCGTGCTCGTCGTAGTAAGCCTTGACTTCGTCATCGCTCAGCTTCACCGCAGCCGGGTCGGCCTTGATGTTCACAGAAGCGAAATCGCGGGTCTGCTTTTCGAGACGGGCAAAAGCATTGACCTGTTCATCGGTCACAAATCCACTGCCTGCCAAACCGGCACGCAACTGACCAATCAACATTTCCTGGCCCAGCATGTCGCGGAACTGAAGGCGGCCGTAACCCAGTTGACGAATCACCTGATCGAAACGCTCAGGGCTGAATTTGCCATCTTCCTGAAATTCAGGGGTTTGCAGAATGACTTGATCCAGAGCGGCCTCAGAGAACGAAAACTTCGCGTCTTTAGCGCCTTGCAGCAACAGCTTGCGATCAATCAACCCTTTGAGGGCCGCTTCACGCAGCATTTTTTCATCCAGCAACGAAGAGTCAAAATCCTTGCCCAGCTGCTGCAGCAACTGACGACGTTGCATGTCGACGGCCTGGCTCAGCTCAACTTGAGTGACTTCTTCACCGTTAACCTTGGCGGCATCCTGGCTGGTAGAGGTGGCTTGAAAAATGGCATCGAAACCGGTCAACGCCATTAACGCGACGATGACACCGATGATGGTCTTGGCAATCCAGCCTTGTGAATTGTCCCTGATATTTTGCAGCATGCTTCCCCCAGAAACGGTCTTGCATAATGAGCAACCGTGGAGCGTGGGTAGAGTCCGGATAGAAGAAAGGCGCATCCGAGGATGCGCCTTCTCGTAACTGGCGGAGCGGACCGGGCTCGAACCCGCGACCCCCGGCGTGACACGACGATGTAGCCACCGACTGCACTACCGCTCCGCTGCCAAGCCTGGCGTGCGCCTGACCCGGTTGGGTAAAAAGTGTTACAGAAACTTAGTTAACCGCTTCTTTCAGTGCTTTACCGGCTTTGAAGCCTGGTTTTTTAGCAGCAGGAATTTCCAGCGTTTTACCGGTCTGTGGGTTACGACCAATACGAGCAGGACGATCGGTTACAGAGAAAGTACCAAAACCAACCAGTACCACAGAGTCGCCAGCCTTAAGAGCGCCAGTGACGGATTCGATTACTGCGTCCAGCGCACGGCCAGCTGCAGCTTTCGGGATATCAGCAGATGCAGCGATAGCATCAATCAGTTCCGACTTGTTCACTCTAAGTCCCCTTATATCTATCTGAGTATGTTTCTAAAGTTTTTTGGTAAAAGCAAAACGACTGCTGAAGCACTTACGGACACTTATAGAGCCGCTTTATAACAAGGGCTCTAAAAAGCGTCAAGAAAGCCCATCAGGCGAATCCGTATTAATGCGTGCTAATTCTTTCCTTAGAGTCAGACTCTCGCTTCTCATCCTTGGCAACAATCTCGGGAGCCACATCCGGCAAGGGCTCCGGGGCGTATTGCAGCGCAATTTGCAGGACCTCGTCAATCCATTTAACGGGTTTGATCTGAAGATCCTGTTTGATGTTGTCAGGAATTTCCTTCAAATCACGAACGTTTTCTTCAGGGATAATTACAGTTTTGATGCCACCACGGTGTGCAGCAAGTAATTTTTCCTTCAGACCACCAATCGCGAGTACCTGACCACGAAGGGTAATTTCACCGGTCATGGCAACATCGGCGCGTACCGGAATCAGGGTCAATGCCGAGACCAGAGCAGTACACATCCCCACACCTGCACTAGGGCCATCCTTAGGCGTCGCGCCTTCCGGCATGTGAATGTGAATATCGCGTTTCTCGTGGAAATCCAACGGGATACCCAGGCTCTTGGCACGGCTTCGGACCACCGTCAACGCAGCGGTGATTGACTCTACCATCACGTCACCCAGCGAACCGGTCTTGATCAACTGGCCCTTTCCGGGCACTACGGCCGCTTCGATGGTCAGCAATTCGCCACCCACTTGAGTCCATGCCAGACCGGTCACTTGACCGATTTGATCCTGAACCTCGGCCAAGCCGTAGCTGAATTTTCTTACACCTAAAAAGTGCTCAAGCAGCTCTGGGGTGACGGTAACAGCAAAGCGTTTTTCCATCGCATGCTCTTTGACCGCCTTGCGGCAAATCTTCGCAATCTGGCGCTCAAGGCCACGTACACCGGCTTCGCGGGTGTAGTAACGGATGATGTCCCGGATTGCTTCGTTGTCAAATGCCAGCTCGCCCTTCTTCAAGCCATTGGCTTCGATTTGCTTTGGAGCCAGGTATTTGACAGCGATATTGATTTTTTCGTCTTCGGTGTAGCCAGGCAGACGAATGACTTCCATCCTGTCCAGCAACGCTGGCGGGATGTTCATCGAGTTGGAGGTGCACAGGAACATCACATCGGACAGGTCGTAGTCGACCTCGAGGTAATGGTCATTGAAATTGTGGTTCTGCTCGGGATCAAGTACTTCAAGCAATGCCGAAGCCGGATCGCCGCGCATGTCACTGCCCATCTTGTCGATTTCATCGAGAAGGAACAGCGGGTTGCGCACGCCAACCTTGGTCATCTTTTGAATCAATCTTCCTGGCATCGAGCCTATGTAAGTACGACGATGACCACGAATTTCTGCTTCATCTCGCACGCCACCCAAGGCCATACGTACGAATTTACGGTTTGTTGCGTGGGCAATGGACTCGGCGAGCGAGGTTTTACCAACGCCCGGAGGACCGACCAGGCACAGAACTGGGCCACGAATTTTCTTCACGCGCTTTTGCACGGCGAGATATTCGAGGATCCGCTCTTTGACTTCATCCAGACCGTAGTGGTCTGCGTCCAGAATGTCTTCAGCGCGCTTGAGATCCAGACGCACCTTGCTCTGCGCCTTCCACGGCACCTGCACCAGCCAGTCGATGTAGGAGCGCACTACAGTGGCTTCTGCAGACATTGGCGACATTTGCTTGAGCTTGTTCAGCTCTGCCTGGGCCTTGGCCATTGCGTCTTTAGGCAAGCCCGCAGCGTCGATGCGTTTTTTCAGCTCTTCGATTTCGTTGTGACCTTCGTCACCATCGCCCAGTTCCTTCTGAATGGCCTTCATCTGCTCATTCAGGTAGTACTCGCGTTGGCTGCGCTCCATTTGCTTTTTGACACGGCCACGAATGCGTTTTTCCACTTGCAGCAGGTCAATCTCGGCATCCAGCAGTGCCAGAACGTGCTCAACCCGGGCCTGCAAGTCGATGATTTCGAGAATTTCCTGCTTCTGCTCGATTTTCAGCGCCATGTGCGCGGCCATCGTATCGACCAGGCGGCTTGGCTCATCAATGCTGTTAAGCGAAGACAGAACCTCGGCCGGGACTTTTTTGCCCAGCTGCACGTATTGCTCGAACTGCGAAAGCAGACTGCGAACGAAGACCTCGGATTCACGATCCGGGGCAGCCACTTCGTCAATCAAGGAGACTTCGGCACTCAGATAACCATCTGCCTGGCCAAAACGCTCAACTGCACCGCGCTGCTCACCCTCGACCAGCACTTTGACCGTACCGTCCGGGAGCTTGAGCAGTTGCAGGACAGTTGCAATGGTGCCGACGCGATAGAGCGCATCTTCGCCCGGATCGTCGTCAGCCGGATTCTTTTGAGCCAACAGCAGAATCTGCTTGTCGCCCGTCATCGCAGCCTCAAGGGCCTCGATCGACTTCTCGCGTCCCACGAACAGTGGGATCACCATGTGCGGATATACAACAACATCACGCAACGGCAGGAGAGGCAATTCGATGGTTGTCTTCATGATTTCGCCTCTACGGCGGCCAAAAGGCCGTAATCAGATGGATGTAAGCTTGAAGCCAAGATGGGGGCAGTCTTGAAAAAAAACAAGCGTTGAACGACAGGAAAAACAAAGGGGCCCGAAGGCCCCTTCTTTAACACGCAATGTGTAATGCCCGGCATTACGTTTACGCGTCAGGTGCAACCTTGGCAGTCGCTTCGTTGTTTTCATAGATCAACAACGGCTTGGACTTGCCTTCTATAACGCTTTCGTCGATCACAACTTTACTCACCTCGGATTGCGAGGGGATTTCGTACATTGTGTCGAGCAGCACGCCTTCAAGAATCGAACGCAGGCCACGAGCGCCAGTTTTACGCTCCAGAGCACGCTTGGCTACGGCCTTCAATGCGTCAGCACGGAACTCGAGATCAACACCTTCCATCTCGAACAGCTTCGCGTACTGCTTGGTCAACGCATTTTTAGGCTCGGTCAAAATCTGCATCAAAGCAGTTTCGTCCAGCTCATCAAGCGTTGCCAGAACAGGCAGACGACCCACGAACTCCGGGATCAGACCAAACTTGACCAAATCATCAGGTTCGACTTCACGCAGGGATTCGCCAACCTTCTTGCCCTCTTCCTTGCTGCGCACTTCAGCACTGAAGCCGATGCCGCCGCGAGTCGAGCGGGCCTGCACAACCTTCTCCAGGCCCGAGAACGCACCGCCACAGATAAACAGGATGTTGCGGGTATCAACCTGCAAGAACTCCTGCTGTGGGTGCTTGCGACCACCTTGGGGCGGAACGGAAGCCACGGTGCCCTCGATAAGCTTGAGCAAAGCCTGCTGCACACCTTCACCGGAAACATCACGGGTAATCGAAGGGTTGTCAGATTTGCGCGAAATCTTGTCGATTTCATCGATGTAGACAATACCCATCTGGGCTTTCTCTACGTCGTAATCGCATTTCTGCAGCAGCTTCTGAATGATGTTCTCAACGTCTTCACCCACGTAACCAGCTTCAGTCAGCGTGGTCGCGTCAGCAATAGTGAAAGGCACATTCAGCAGACGAGCCAAGGTTTCTGCCAGCAAGGTCTTACCCGAGCCGGTTGGGCCGATCAGCAAAATATTGCTCTTGCCGAGTTCGACGTCGTCGTTCTTTTTGTCACGCTGGTTAAGGCGCTTGTAGTGGTTGTACACCGCTACAGCCAAAACCTTTTTGGCACGTTCCTGACCAATGACGTATTGATCAAGGATGCCGCTGATTTCTTTTGGCGAAGGTAATTTATGCGCGCTGCTCTCGGCCTGGGCTTCCTGCACCTCCTCACGGATGATGTCATTGCACAGGTCAACGCATTCGTCGCAGATAAAGACCGAGGGGCCGGCAATCAATTTGCGCACTTCATGCTGGCTTTTGCCACAGAAGGAGCAATAGAGCAATTTGCCGTTGTCCTCGCCGTTGCGGGTGTCAGTCATTCGATCGATCCAAATCCGATAGGCTTGCAACACAAGATGAAGGCAACTGCGGGCTTTTTCAAGCCCGCAGGTGGTCGGTTAACCCAACCACCCACATTTGAGCTGCTTAAGCGGGCATTTGACGCTTGCTGAACACAGAGTCGATCAAACCGTATTCGGTTGCACGCTCGGCGCTCATGAAGTTGTCACGCTCAGTGTCACGCTCGATGGTTTCGAGAGTCTGGCCCGTGTGGTGAGCCAGCAGCGAGTTCAAACGATGACGGATGTTGAGGATTTCCTTGGCATGAATGTCGATATCCGACGCCTGCCCCTGGAAACCGCCCAGTGGCTGGTGAATCATCATGCGCGAGTTAGGCAGGCAGTGACGCTTGCCCGGTGCGCCACCGGCCAACAGGAAGGCACCCATGCTGCACGCCTGACCAATGCAGATGGTCGACACGTCAGGCTTGATGAATTGCATGGTGTCGTAGATCGACATGCCTGCAGTCACCGAGCCGCCTGGGGAGTTGATGTAAAGATGGATGTCCTTGTCCGGGTTCTCGGCTTCAAGGAAAAGCAGCTGCGCCGCAACCAGGTTGGCCATGTAATCTTCTACAGGGCCGACCAGGAAGATGATTCGTTCCTTGAGCAGGCGCGAGTAGATGTCATAGGCGCGCTCGCCACGGGCGGACTGCTCGACAACCATCGGGACCAGGCCGCCAGCGGCGTGGATATCAGAGTTCTGCTGAATATAAGAATTGCGGGACATGTCCGGCAGTCACTCCCAAATAGTCTTGTCTGGATACGCATAAGCCAGCTCGAGGCTGGCTTATGGTTGTGTTTTCTAACGAGTCAGAAATCAGTCGGCTTGTGGAGCTTCCACCGGCTTGACAGCTTCTTCGTAAGAGACCGCTTTATCGGTCACCTTAGCCTTCTGCAGAACAGTATCCACAACTTGCTCTTCCAGCACAACCGAACGAACCTCGTTCAATTGAGCGTCGTTTTTGTAGTACCAAGCTACAACCTGCTCTGGCTCCTGGTATGCGGAAGCCATTTCCTGAATCATTTCGCGAACGCGATCTTCGTCAGGCTTGAGGTCGAACTGCTTGACCACTTCAGCTACGATCAGACCCAGAACTACGCGACGGCTGGCTTGCTCTTCGAACAGCTCAGCTGGCAGTTGATCAGGCTTGATGTTGCCGCCGAACTGCTGAACAGCCTGCACACGCAGACGATCAACTTCGTTGGACAGCAGGGATTTAGGCACTTCGATCGGGTTGGCAGCCAACAGACCGTCCATTACCTGATTCTTGACCTTGGACTTGATAGCCTGACGCAGTTCACGCTCCATGTTCTTGCGAACTTCGGCACGGAAACCTTCCAGACCCGTTTCCTTGATACCGAATTGAGCGAAGAACTCTTCGTTCAGCTCAGGCAGCTTAGGCTCGGAAACAGTGTTCACAGTCACGGTGAACTCAGCTTCTTTGCCGGCCAGGTCCAGATTCTGGTAGTCAGCAGGGAAAGTCAGCTTCAGAACGCGCTCTTCGCCAGCTTTAGCGCCAACCAGGCCTTCTTCGAAGCCAGGAATCATGCGGCCCGAACCCAGAACCAACTGAGTACCAGTAGCGGAACCGCCAGCGAATACTTCGCCATCAACCTTGCCAACGAAATCGATGTTCAGCTGGTCATCGTTCTGGGCAGCACGGTCAGTCACTTCAAAACGGGTGTTCTGCTTGCGCAGCACGTCCAGCATTTTGTCCAGGTCGGCATCAGCCACTTCGGCGCTCAGGCGCTCGATAGCGATAGTGTCCAGACCGGTTACTTCGAATTCAGGGAACACTTCGAAAGTAGCAACGTATTCCAGATCCTTGCCTTTTTCGAAGACTTTAGGCTCAACCGAAGGTGCGCCAGCCGGGTTCAGCTTCTGCTCAACCACTGCTTCGTAGAAGGAAGCCTGAATCACATTGCCCAGAGCTTCTTGACGCGCATCAGCTTCGTAACGCTGACGGATCACGCTCATTGGCACCTTGCCTGGACGGAAGCCCGGGATCTTGGCCTTTTGGGCAGTCTGTTGCAGACGCTTGTTGACTTCAGCCTCAATACGCTCTGATGGCACGCCAATGGTCATGCGACGCTCAAGAGCGGAAGTATTTTCAACAGAAACTTGCATGGATATTCCTCGTTGCACAGACATTAGCCGGCCGTTTCCGACCCCATAATCAAGGGCAAGCATTCTAGTGGGTCAAACTCAAGAAGTCACCCTACCGCAAACACCCTGAGAAACGGCCGACAGAATTTAAGTAAAAGCAGCCATTCGCCTCGCCTTCTATATAGATAGAAGCGTGTACCGATTATTTGGCGATAACAGGTAGCCTTTGGAGCCACCCAATCTGCGCGCATTGTCACACAAATCGTAAAGGACGCTAAGCATGCGACAAATGAGGCGCCGAGAGACACCCATATGTCCGTTTTTTCAAACTGCAGATACAAAAAAACGCCAGACTATTAATCTGGCGTTTTTTTTAAATATGGGGTGGACGAAGGGGATCGAACCCTCGACAACGGGAGTCACAATCCCGTGCTCTACCAACTGAGCTACGCCCACCATAGTGCGCTTAAAACCCTGCTTGCCTGATGCAACAAACAGTTAAAACAAAAGAAAAAAGCCGCTACAAGCGGCTTTGTTCAAATTTGGTGCGGACGGAGAGACTCGAACTCTCACACCTTGCGGCGCTGGAACCTAAATCCAGTGTGTCTACCAATTCCACCACATCCGCAATTCAAACTTTTGAAGCAAAGACGCCAGACTATTAATCTGGCGGCCTTCTAAATATGGGGTGGACGAAGGGGATCGAACCCTCGACAACGGGAGTCACAATCCCGTGCTCTACCAACTGAGCTACGCCCACCATATTGCCTGTACCGCTTACTTGTGCCAAAGCTGCCTAATGGCGCACCCGGCAGGACTCGAACCTGCGACCATCCGCTTAGAAGGCGGATGCTCTATCCAGCTGAGCTACGGGCGCCTTGTTAGCCTGTATTCTTTGACGACTACAAACCAAGTGCTTTCAGTATCACCAAGCTGGACAACAACTTCGCTCTACCTTCTTAACCAGTGCTAGGCTGTGCCCGACAAGTGCGACGAATGTTATAGGTGAGCCTTAAAGTCGTCAACTCTTTTTTGAAAAAAGTTTAGAAATATAAAGGAGTTAGGGCAATAAACAGACCAGGCGCCTTTGCCGTCGCGCCACGGCATGCGAGAATGCACGTCCTTTTTCCACCCTTTACGATGGTTAATCACGCGTAATGACTGCACAACTAATCGACGGTAAAGCGATTGCCGCCAGCCTGCGCCAGCAGATTGCCAAACGTGTCGCCGAGCGTCACGAGCAAGGCCTGCGCACCCCTGGTCTGGCAGTGATTCTGGTCGGCAGCGATCCTGCTTCCCAGGTTTATGTTTCGCACAAGCGTAAAGACTGCGAAGAGGTAGGCTTTCTTTCCCAAGCCTATGATCTGCCTTCTGACACCACCCAGCAGGACTTGACCGACCTGATCGATCGTCTCAATGACGACGCGAACATCGACGGCATCCTGCTGCAACTGCCTCTGCCTGCCCACCTGGATGCCTCCAAACTACTGGAACGCATTCGCCCGGACAAAGACGTCGACGGTTTCCACCCTTATAACGTCGGCCGCCTGGCCCAACGCATCCCGCTGCTGCGCCCATGCACGCCGAAAGGCATCATGGCCCTGCTGGAAAGCACCGGCCAGAATCTGTACGGAATGGACGCAGTGATTGTCGGAGCCTCGAACATCGTTGGCAGGCCAATGGCCATGGAGCTGCTGCTGGCTGGCTGCACCGTGACCGTGACCCACCGCTTTACCAAGGATCTGGCCGGCCATGTTGGCCGTGCCGACCTGGTGGTCGTGGCTGCTGGCAAGCCAGGCCTGGTCAAAGGCGAGTGGATCAAGGAAGGCGCTATCGTGATCGACGTTGGCATCAACCGTCAGGCTGATGGCAAGCTGGTCGGCGACGTGGTGTACGAGACCGCCCTGCCCCGCGCCGGCTGGATCACTCCAGTTCCAGGCGGCGTAGGCCCGATGACTCGTGCCTGCCTGCTTGAAAACACCCTGTACGCAGCTGAAACATTGCACGGCTAAACGTTCAAGCTGCTACAAACACAACGGCACCTTCGGGTGCCGTTGTTATTGGCGCCGCCAAAAGCAGGACAAACAAAAGCCCGCACTTGGCGGGCCTTTATTCATACAACGAGCAACCTAGTCAGCCAAGCGCCAGGTCGTCCCACCCTTACCGTCTTCCAGCACAACACCCATCGCGGCGAGCTGATCACGAATTCGATCAGACTCTGCCCAGTCCTTGCCGGCACGGGCCGCCAGACGCGCTTCGATCAACGCATCTACCTGAGCCGCATCGATCTTGCCTTCAGCACCCGCCTGCAGAAAGTCATCCGCCTCAAGCTGCAACACACCCAACACATCGGCCAGTTGCTTGAGTCGCGCCGCCAGACCGGCAGCTGCCTGCAGGTCGGTTTCGCGCAAACGGTTGATCTCACGAACCATCTCGAACAGCACCGCACAGGCTTCAGGCGTACCGAAGTCGTCGTTCATGACCTGGGTAAAACGCTCAACAAACGCCTCACCACCGACCGGAGCAACCTTGGGCAGGCCTTTAAGTGCGTTATAGAAGCGATCCAGGGCCGCTTTCGCATCCTTGAGATTGTCTTCGGAGTAGTTGATCGAGCTACGGTAATGGCTTGAGACCAACAGGTAACGCACAACTTCTGGATGATATTTCTCCAGAACGTCGCGAATGGTGAAGAAGTTGTTCAAGGACTTGGACATCTTCTCGCCATTGATGCGAATCATCCCGCAGTGCATCCAGGCATTGGCGTAGGTCTTGCCGGTTGCCGCTTCGCTTTGGGCGATTTCGTTTTCATGGTGCGGAAACTCAAGATCGCTCCCGCCACCATGAATATCGAAGGTCTCACCCAGGCAGCAGGTAGACATCACCGAACATTCGATGTGCCAGCCCGGACGACCAGACCCCCACGGAGACTCCCAGCTCGGCTCTCCTGGCTTGACGCCTTTCCAGAGCACGAAGTCCAGCGGATCATCCTTGGCCTCGTCGACTTCGATGCGAGCGCCAATGCGCAGATCTTCGATCTTTTTGCGCGACAGCTTGCCGTAGCCCATGAACCTGGCAACACGGTAGTACACGTCACCATTGCCCGGAGCATAGGCGTAGCCCTTGTCGATCAAGGTCTGGATCATTGCGTGCATGCCAGGGATATGGTCCGTGGCACGAGGCTCCATATCCGGCTTGAGGATATTGAGCCGCGCTTCGTCTTCATGCATCGCTGCGATCATGCGCTCGGTCAGCGCCTCGAAAGGCTCGCCGTTCTCCCGGGCACGATTGATGATCTTGTCTTCGATGTCCGTGATGTTTCGCACGTAGGTCAGGTTGTAGCCGCTGAAACGCAACCAGCGGGTCACCAGATCGAACGCAATCATGCTGCGGCCATGACCAATGTGGCAGTAGTCGTACACGGTCATGCCGCACACGTACATGCGCACATTGTTACCGTCCAGCGGCTTGAATACTTCTTTGCTCTTGGTGAGCGTGTTGTAGATCGTAAGCACGGCTTTTTCCTTCAAAACTTGATCACTGGCCCCACGAATCACGCAAGGTCACGGTACGGTTGAATACCGGGTGACCGGGTTTCGAGTCCTTGATATCCGCGCAGAAGTAACCTTCGCGCTCGAACTGGAAACGGTCTTCCGGCTGTGCATTACCCAGCGAGGGCTCAGCACGACAACCGGTAAGAACCTGCAGCGAGTCAGGGTTGATGTTTTCCAGGAAACCGGCGCCATCCTCGGCCTTTTCAGGGTTCGGCGAGCGGAAAAGACGGTCATACAAACGCACTTCGCATTCGACGCTGGCAGCAGCCGGCACCCAATGCACAACACCTTTGACCTTGCGACCTTCAGGGTTTTTACCCAGGGTTTCAGGATCGTACGAGCAATGCAGTTCGACGATGTTGCCATCGGCGTCCTTGATCGCTTCGTCAGCACGAATCACATAGCTGCCGCGCAAACGCACCTCGCCCGCAGGCTCAAGACGCTTGTAGCCTTTTGGCGGCTCTTCCATGAAGTCGTCACGGTCGATGTAGATTTCACGGGCGAACGGCAATACCCGCACCCCCATGTCTTCTTTCGGGTGACAAGGCAATTCAAGGTTTTCGACCTTGTCTTGCGGGTAGTTGGTGATGATGACTTTCAGCGGGCGCAGTACGCACATGGCACGGGGTGCGCTGTGGTCCAGATCGTCACGAATGCTGAATTCCAGCATGCCGAAGTCAACCACACCGTCAGAACGGTTGGTGCCGACCATGTCGCAGAAGTTACGGATCGACTTGGGCGTGTAGCCACGGCGACGGAAACCCGACAGCGTGGACATGCGCGGGTCATCCCAGCCATTGACGTGTTTTTCGTCAACCAATTGCTTGAGCTTGCGCTTGCTGGTGATGGTGTAGTTCAGGTTAAGACGGCTGAATTCGTACTGACGCGGGCGCGCAGGCACTGGCAGGCTGTCGAGGAACCACTCATACAACGGGCGATGGCTTTCGAATTCCAGGGTGCATATCGAATGGGTGATCCCTTCGATGGCGTCCGACTGACCGTGCGTGAAGTCATAGTTCGGGTAGATGCACCACTTGTCACCGGTCTGGTGATGGTGGGCATGGCGGATGCGGTACATGATCGGGTCGCGCAGGTTCATGTTCGGCGAGGCCATGTCGATCTTGGCCCGCAGTACGCACTTGCCGTCCTCGAATTCACCGGCCGTCATGCGGGCGAACAGATCAAGGTTCTCTTCGACACTGCGGTCGCGGAACGGGCTGTTCTTGCCAGGCTCAGTCAGGCTGCCGCGGTATTCCTTGGCCTGCTCGGGTGTCAGATCGCAAACGTAGGCCTTACCCTCTTTGATCAGGTAAATCGCCCACTCGTGCAACTGGTCGAAATACTGGGAGGCATAACGCACTTCGCCAGACCACTCAAAGCCCAGCCATTTGACGTCGCTTTCAATGGCGTCGATGTATTCCTGGTCTTCCTTGGCCGGGTTGGTGTCGTCAAAACGCAAATGCGTAACGCCACCGAACTCCTGAGCCAACCCAAAGTTCACACAAATGGATTTGGCGTGACCGATGTGCAGATAGCCATTTGGCTCTGGCGGGAAGCGGGTCACGATCTGTGTGCATTTACCCGAGTCAAGGTCCGCCTGAACGATTGGACGCAGGAAATTGGCCGGGACAGCAGGGCCAGCCTTTGGATTCAGAGTGGGGTCGACAGTGGGCTTGCTCATAGGATCCTTGAACGTAACAGGGTGCGCGGCCTGGGTCGGCCGACTAAATCAAAGCGCCTATCATAGCCGATGCCGCCAAGTCACTGACAGAGCAGGTGCTCAATCAAAGCGATTGAAATGCCGGCTTTTAGTCCCCATATGGGAAAAACACCATCGAAATGCCGTGCGGGCACGCTAAACTCCGCCCGCGGCTGTATCTACCCAGCCAGCCTGGGGGATTGAGGTGCGTGTCACCGCGCCCAGGCCCGACGAATTCTCTGATAGAGCGATAACGACCATGACCAAAGTAAAACTGAGCACCAACCACGGCGACATCGTGATCGAACTGAACGCTGAAAAAGCACCGATCACCGTTGCCAACTTCATCGAATACGTTAAAGCCGGCCACTACGAAAACACCGTTTTCCACCGTGTAATCGGCAACTTCATGGTCCAGGGCGGCGGTTTCGAGCCAGGCATGAAAGAAAAGAAAGACAAGCGCCCAAGCATCCAGAACGAAGCTGACAACGGCCTGCCAAACGAGAAGTACACCGTGGCCATGGCTCGCACCATGGAGCCGCATTCGGCTTCCGCCCAGTTCTTCATCAACGTGGCTGACAACAGCTTCCTGAACCACAGCGGCAAAACCGCTCAAGGTTGGGGCTATGCCGTATTCGGTAAAGTCGTTGAAGGCCAGGATGTTGTAGACAAGATCAAAGGTGTTGCCACGACTTCCAAAGCCGGTCACCAGGACGTGCCTAAAGAAGACGTGATCGTCGAGAAAGCAGAGATCATTGAGTGATACTGCTGATTTCAGATTTGCATCTGGAAGAGGAGCGCCCGGACATAACCCGGGCGTTTCTGGATTTCCTGACCGGGCGTGCCCGCTCGGCTCAGGCGCTCTACATCTTGGGTGATTTTTTCGAAGCCTGGATTGGCGACGATGCGATGACGCCCTACCAGCGCTCGATCTGTGAAGCGCTACGAACACTGAGCGATACCGGCACCAAGATTTTTCTGATGCACGGCAACCGCGATTTCTTGCTTGGCCAGGCCTTTTGTAAAGCGGCTGGCTGCACCCTGATCAAAGACCCCAGTGTTGCGGACTTTTATGGCGAGCCGGTTTTGTTGATGCACGGCGACAGCCTGTGCACTCGCGACGAAGCCTACATGCGCCTGCGACGCTACCTGCGCAACCCCATCACTTTGTGGATTCTGCGCCACCTGCCCTTGGGCACGCGGCATAAATTGGCGCGCAAACTGCGCAGTGAAAGCCGTGTCCAGACCCGTATGAAAGCCAATGACATCGTCGACGTGACTCCCGAGGAAGTGCCCCGGATCATGGCTGACTTTGGCGTACACACCTTGATTCACGGCCATACCCACCGTCCCGCGATCCACAAACTGCTGGTTGCAGATCACGCCGCCAAACGCATTGTGCTCGGCGACTGGGACCGTCAAGGCTGGGTACTGCAAGTGGATGAGCACGGCATGCAACTGATGCCGTTTGATTTCACGCCAGCCTAGATTCAAGAGCCCCTCACCCTGGCCCTCTCCCGGAGGGAGAGGGTAAAAGCCCACATCAATGCCCGCTGGTCGCCGGCCCCGCTTTGGCGGCAAACGGTGGCTTGGCCAGCCATACCAACAAAATCAACCCCATAAACAGCCAGCCCATCATGGTGAAGTAGTCCACGGTGGAAAACATATACGCCTGACTGGTCAGAATCTTATCCATCTGAGCGTAGGCAGGCGTACTGGCACCCCCCAGGCTTTCCAAGGTATGGCGTGTCACCGGGTCATAGGCGCTGATGCTTTCACTCATGTAGGCATGATGCTGATCCGCCCTGCGAATCCAGATCCATGTGGTCAAGGAGGCCGCAAAACTCCCCCCCAGGGTCCGCAAGAACGTTGCGAGCCCAGCGCCATCGGCGATCTGATGCGGCGGTAAATCCGACATCAAAATGGTCAGCGTCGGCATAAAGAACAAGGCCACGCCAATCCCCATAAACAGCTGCACCATCGCGATATGCTGGAAATCCACCTCATTGGTGAAGTCTGCACGCATAAAGCAACTCAGGCCGATAGCCAGAAACGCCAGGCCAGCCAGCAAGCGCAAATCGAATTTATGCGCGTACTTGCCCACAAACGGCGACATCAACACCGGCAAGATCCCGATCGGTGCCACAGCCAAACCCGCCCAGGTCGCGGTGTAGCCCATCTGCGTCTGCAGCCATTGCGGCAAAATCAAATTGATGCCGAAGAACCCGGCATACCCCAACACCAGCACAATGGTGCCGATGCGAAAGTTACGGTGGGCAAACAGGCGCAAGTTGACGATCGGATGCTTGTCGGTCATTTCCCAAATGATGAAAGCCGCCAGTGCTACTACCGACAATGCGCTGCCCAAAAGGATGAAGTTGGACTCGAACCAGTCCAGATCATTGCCCTTGTCGAGTACGATCTGCAGCGCGCCTACACCAATGATCAGGGTAATCAACCCCACATAGTCCATCGGCTGACGGGTGATCACCACGGGGCGGGACTTCAGTTGCTGGCGAACCACCATCACCGCGAAGATACCGATCGGGATATTGATGAAGAAGATCCAGGGCCAGCTGTAACTGTCTGTGATCCAGCCACCCAGAATGGGACCCGCAATGGGCGCAACCACCGTGACCATCGCCAGCAATGCCAATGCCATCCCCCGTTTCGCAGGTGGGTACACCGCAATCAACAGGGTTTGCGTCATGGGATACAGCGGCCCGGCCACCAACCCTTGCAGCACCCGAAACCCGACCAGTTCAGGCATCGAGGTCGAAATACCGCACAAGAACGAGGCCAGCACGAACAGGATTGTGGCCCACAAAAACAGCTTCACTTCGCCAAAACGGCGACTCAGCCAGCCTGTCAGGGGCAAGGCAATCGCGTTACTGACCGCAAATGAAGTAATCACCCACGTGCCCTGCTCAGAACTCACCCCAAGGTTGCCGGAGATGGTGGGCAAGGCGACGTTGGCGATGGTCGTATCGAGCACCTGCATAAAGGTTGCAAGCGACAGACCAATAGTGGCCATTACCAAGCTGGGAGGGGTAAAAGACGCGTTTGTACTCATCGCAAATCCTTTAAAGCCGGGGATGCAGCCTCGCCGGTGCGGCGAGGCTCATGGATTGGCGAATCAGCGTTGGGCGGCCATATCGCCTGTTGCAGCGCTGTTGCTGTCAATCAAACGCGTGATCAGGGCTTCGGCCTCGGCCAATTGCTGCGCATAGACATGGGTGGTGAACGAGGCTTTTTGCGGCGGTTGCTGGGCCAGCACCGGGCCGCTCTGGTCACGCAGGTTCACATCAACCGTTGTCGACAAACCAACACGCAGCGGATGTGCAGCCAGCTCACCGGCATTGATGTGGATACGCACCGGCACACGCTGCACGATCTTGATCCAGTTACCCGTGGCATTTTGCGCAGGCAGCAGGGCAAATGCGCTGCCCGTCCCGGCACCGATGCTGTCGATGGTGCCGCTGTATTTCACGCTGCTGCCATAGATATCCGATTCAATGTCCACCGGCTGACCGATGCGCATCTTGTGCAGCTGGGTTTCCTTGAAGTTGGCATCAATCCACAGCTGATTCAGCGGAATGACCGCCATCAACGCGGTGCCCGGCTGAACCCGCTGACCCAACTGAACAGTGCGCTTGGCCACATACCCGGTGACCGGAGCAATCAGGGTGGAACGGGCGTTTGCCAGGTAAGCCTGACGCAACTGAGCTGCAGCAGCTTTCACATCCGGGTGGTTGGCCACCGAGGTGTTATCGACCAGCGCACGGGTGGTATCGAGTTTTTGTTCGGCATTGCGCAGGGCGCTTTGCGCTGAAGACAGGTCATCCCGGGCATGGGACAGCTCTTCTTGGGAAATTGCCCCGCCAGCCGCCAGACTTTTCCGGCGGTTGTAGTTGTCCTGGTTCTTTTGCACTTCGACCTTCTGCGCAGCCACCTGGGCCTTCATGCCCTTCACGTCACTGAACAGACCACGAACCTGGCGCACGGTACGCGCCAGGTTGGCCTCGGCGCTTTGCAGGCCCACCTGCGCATCGCTCGGATCGAAATTAAGCAGCACCTGGCCCTCATGAACCAGATCGCCATCATCCGCACCAATACTCACCACCGTACCGGTGACAAGAGGCGTGATTTCAACCACGTTGCCATTTACATAGGCATCGTCGGTGCTTTCATTCCAGCGACCATAAAATTCTTCCCAGCCCCAGACACCCAGGCCTGCCAGGATGACCAGAATCGCCAGGCCACTGAGCAAGAGCTTGCGCTTGCGCTGATTACCCGCGTCCTGGGTGTTTTGCGTTTCATTCGGTGTTTGCACAGTAGCCATGACGAGTACCTAAATAATTCTGCCAACAAGGACTTGAGAGGGAACGGCCTCGGCCGTATTGCCGGGCTCAAATCCACCGCCCAGGGCTTGCATCAGTTGTATCGAAAGGTCGATCTGCTCGGCATTCAGGTCCGCCAGCTGACGCTGGGCCAGAAGCAGTTGCTGCTCAATGCTGAGCACGTCCAGGTAGTTACCGACACCGGAGCCATAGCGCTGCAACACGGTATTGAACGAATCCTGAGCGATATCGGTTGCCCGCTGCTGGGCGTTGATTTGCTGCCCCACGGCACTCAGTTGAGCCAGGGTGTTACTGACATCGCCCAAGGCGCCCACGAGTATCTTGTTGTACTGCGCGACAGCCAGATCGTAATTGGCATCCTCGGCATCCAGCCCGGCGCGCAAACGCCCGCCATCAAAGATCGGCAGCGAAATGGCCGGGGCAATATTGAGAAAGCGACTGGCAGACCCGAACAACGCATCCCCCAACAGCGACTGAGTGCCTGCCGCCGCACTCAAGTTGAGATTGGGATAAAAGCGCGTCTTGGCCACCGCAATATTTTTGCTTGCCGCCTCTACTCGCCAGCGCGCCGCCACCAGATCCGGGCGACGACCCAACAGCTCAGCCGGCAGGGTGCTCGGCAACGCCACGGCGCTCGGCGCCAGAATCTTCGGACGAGCAATATCAACTCCGCGATCCGGCCCCTTGCCCAGCAATACCGCAAGCGCGATGCGTGCACTTTTGAGTTGTTTTTCAGCGCTGATCAACTGCTCCTGAGAACTGGCCTCAAGGCTTTCGGTTTGCTGAAACTGGTAGTGGCTGTCGATGCCGGCTTGCAGACGACGCTTGCTCAGGTCGAGCAATTTGCCAGTACGCTCCAGGTCATCCTTGGCCAGATCACGGACGACAAAGGCATGCCCGAGGCTGCTGTAACCCCGCGCCACATCAGCGGCCAGAGTCAGGCTTGCGGCCTGGCTGTCGACTTCGGCCGCGCGGGCTTCGCCCAACGCTGCCTCCCAGGCATCACGCTGGCCGCCCCACAGATCGAACGTGTAATTAAACGTCAGACTGGCATCGCGCAAGGTGTCGTATCGACCACCCTGCCCGGTCGGATCTTGAGAACGCGACAAGCGCGAACGAGAGACATCGGCTTCGGCATCCAGGGTCGGCATCCGTGCGGCATTGGCCGCACCGGCCGCAGCAGTCGCCTGATGCGCACGAGCACTGGCTATTTGCATGTCCGGGCTGTCGCGCAAGGCTTCTTGAATCAGGCCGTCCAGCTGCCCGTCCCCCAAACGCTTCCACCAGTCTTTTTCTGGCCAGGCTGCGGGTGTAACCGTAATGCCGTTGAGCGACTGGGCGGCCTTGAGGTTTTTCGCCTCCTGGCTCACGCCCACGGTGTTCAGACCGCTATAGCTGGCGCAACCCGCCAGTACCATCGACGTAAAAACCAGGCTCAGGCCTGTACGCAGCGTTATATGGCTCATTTTTCACCTAAACGCATGACAGTGATCGGATCACCCGCTGCCAGCAGTATTTTCTTGAGGATCTGTTCCAGGCTTTGCAACTCTTGCGGGCTAATGGCGCTTGCCAGCTGATTCATCGCGTCAGCGCCAATCTGCGGCAATTGGCTGGCCAGCGCCTGCCCGTCGTCGGTCAACACCAGCCGCACCTGCCGCCGATCGGCTTCGGAACGCTGGCGCATCAACAGATTTTTTTGCTCGAGACGGTCAAGCATGCGGGTCATCGAGCCACTGTCCAGAGACAGGTGGCGGCAGAGTTCGGCCGGGGTATCGACGTCGTACTGGGCCATGATGATCAGAACCTTGAACTGCGCCGCCGTGATGCCGTAAGGCTCCATATGGCGGTCGATGATCCGGTCCTTGAGCATGGCCGTGCGCCCCAGGAGCATGCCCAGGGTGCAATTTTGGAAGTTATCGGGATGGAAATGCTTCATCAGGGCACCAGGAAGCTGCCTAGGCAGTAATGTTTCTAAATATTACTGTCTAGGCAGCTAATGTCAAGCCGATAATTAGGCAGCTATCTATCTGGCTGTAAGCACTCATCTTTTCTGTAGTCGCTGCCGAGGAACGAGGCTGCGATCGGCGGCGCAGCCGTCGAAAAACCTGAAATCGCGGTCTTTCTGTTAAATCGCGGATTCAGGCTTTTCGATTTCTTCGCAATCGATCGCAGCCGTCGTTCCTCGGCAGCGACTACAGGACTCATGCTTGGGTTGGCACACCACTGTGGAAGCGGAATTCAACATCCGGGGACTCGATCAACTCCTGCTCCGCCGCCCTCACCCGCTCGATGACCTGGGCAATATCCTTGGCGTCGCCATACTGATAGGCCAGTTTCAGATAGCCCTGAAAATGCCGGGCCTCGCTCTTGAGCAAACCAAAATAGAACTTGCCGAGTTCTTCGTCCAAATGAGGCACCAATGCTTCGAAACGCTCGCAACTGCGGGCTTCGATAAACGCGCCCACGACCAGCGTATCCACCAGCTTGACCGGTTCATGGTTGCGCACCACTTTGCGCAACCCCGAGGCATAGCGCCCGGCCGACAGCTGACGCAGTTCGATCTTGCGCCTTTTCATCAGGCGCATGACTTGCTCGTGATGCACCAGCTCTTCACGGGCCAGACGCGACATCATGTTGATCAGGTCAACATGGGAGTGGTACTTGGCAATCAGGCTAAGGGCCGTGCTGGCAGCCTTGAACTCACAGTTTTTGTGATCGATCAGCAAGGTTTCCTGATCGGCCAATGCCGCTGCGATCCAGCCGTCAGGCGTGCGGCAGCCCAGGAACTCATGAATTTCAGGAAGAATCACGCGCACGCTCCCGACCAATGGGGATTGCACAGCTGACGGGCAGTGTTTTGAAAAATCGCTGACATGAGGCTCACAAAGACTGGATTGAGGCGAGCCGGGGATTATACGGGCCACGGAGCGCAGCACCAACGGCACAACTTGATATGCATCAACACAGGTACAACGACTGAACAACTATAGTGATTACACGCCGCTTTTATTACTTGTGGAGTTACCGGTCATGCACAGCATCAACAGCCTGTTGGTCGTCATCGAGCCCCATCTGATGGAAAGTCTCGCCCTCAAGCGCGCCAAACACATCGCCAGCCACACAAAAGCGCATTTGCACCTGTTGATCTGCGATAAAAAGCATGACCACTCAGCCCTGCTGAGCGTGCTTGAAAGCAGCCTGAAAAGTGAGGCCTACAGCGTCACCAGCGAGCAGGCCTGGCATGAAAGCCAGCACGCCACCATCATCAAGGTGCAGCAAGCCCACAACTGCGGGCTGGTGATCAAGCAACACGTACCCGACAACCCGCTGAAAAAAGTGCTGCTGACCCCCGAAGACTGGAAACTGCTGCGCTATTGCCCAAGCCCGGTATTGTTGGCCAAGACCGCTGAATCCTGGGAACACGGGGTCATATTGGCCGCCGTCGACGTGGGCAACAACGACCCTGAGCACATGGCCCTGCACTCAAGCATCGTTGACCACGGTTTTCGGATCGCCAGCATGGCCCATGCACAATTTCATGTCGTCAGCGCGCACCCCGCCCCTATGCTCGCCGCTGTCGACGCAGCCTACCCATTGGACACGCAACTGCAAGAAACCTACCGGGCAGAGTGCCGGGTGTTTCAGCAACAGTGTGAAATTGACGACAGCCGCCTGCATATCGAGGAAGGCCCGGCAGACGTGATCATCCCACGGGTCGCCAAGGCCCTGGGTGCAGTGGTAACGGTCATGGGCACAGTGGCGCGCACCGGGTTCTCGGGGGCATTGATCGGCAATACGGCCGAGGTGGTGATCGACAAGCTGGAAAGCGACATTCTGGTGCTCAAGCCCGAGGACATGATCGAGCACCTGGAAGAACTGGCGAATAAAGGCTGATCGGCTGGCGACCTATTCGCCAAACGCCTCTTTCAGAAACCCGGGAGCTATATAGCGCTGATAATGCGCTTCGGACAGGAGGAAAAATTCCCGATCAATGGCGTCACGCAACTCGGGCAGCGCCCAGCCACGAAACTCCGGCAGCAGCACCATGCCATAGAGCTCCAGCTGATTGATCACCCGCGCACCGCGGGCAATCAGCTGGTAGGCCCAGCAGTATTCGGACTGGTTGGGTACAAAGCGGATCTTGCGTGCCACCAGTTGGTCACGCAGCGTAGCCCGGTCGAATACCTCGACCTTGCCGGCCATCACCTGCACCAAAAGCTGCTCAAGACGACGCCACACAGCACGTTTTTCTTCCTCGTTGTAACCGTTCCAATTGATCACTTCATGGTGAAAACGCTTGCAACCACGGCACACGAGGTCGCCGTAGACCGTTGAGCAAAGGCCTATGCAGGGGGTCTTGATGGTTTGATTGGACATGGCGAAATAGAGCACTGCAGAACGAAACAGGTGGCCATGTTAGCCCTTTGTCTAACGCAGATCACCCCTCAACCTTCAGGGGCTAACTTACCTTTAACAAGTTTTTACCGTAGAATCGGTCTGCCTTTTAAGGCGCCAATGTCCGTTAGAAGCTGTTTTCAAAGCGTCACGAGCACAGTTGATCCCGAAGAACGGTGTTGGTGAAGGGTATTTGCACTGCAGATACCCGCACCAACATTCATCATCTCCCCCCGTTCGGAAGGCGTAAAACTTTGAAAACAGCTTCTGTTGGGAATCCTTGCAACTCTGGCTAAGCGGCTCAAAAAGCCCCCATGCGCATGAGTGCTCGGCATTCCTGGATGAGCGTCCCGGACACCCATTTGGGACCAATGATGAGGGTAATAACTGTGCTTGAAGCCTACCGCAAACATATCGAAGAGCGCGCAGCACTGGGTATCGTTCCCCAGCCGCTAAACGCCGAACAAACCGCATCTCTGGTTGAGCTGCTGAAAAACCCGCCAGCTGGCGAAGAAGAATTTCTCGTTGACCTGATCACCAACCGCATTCCGCCGGGTGTTGATGAAGCGGCCTATGTAAAAGCAGGCTTCCTGTCCGCCATCGCCAAAGGTGAAGCGACTTCCCCACTGATCAGCAAGAAGCGCGCTGTAGAACTGCTTGGCACCATGCAAGGCGGCTACAACATCGTGACGCTGGTCGAGATGCTGGATGACGCAGAGCTGGCACCGGTTGCCGCCGAGCAACTCAAGCACACCCTGCTGATGTTTGACGCCTTCCACGACGTCGCTGAAAAAGCCAAAAACGGCAATGTCCACGCTAAAGCCGTGGTGCAATCCTGGGCTGACGGCGAGTGGTTCAAGAACCGCCCTGTACTGGCTGACAAAATCAGCCTGCGCGTGTTCAAGGTCACTGGCGAAACCAACACCGACGACCTGTCGCCTGCACCGGACGCCTGGTCGCGCCCTGACATCCCGCTGCACGCCCTGGCCATGCTGAAAATGGCTCGCGACGGCATCGTGCCGGACGTTCAAGGCTCCATCGGTCCGATGAAGCAAATCGAAGAAATGCGCAACGCAGGCTTCCCTATTGCCTACGTCGGCGACGTGGTCGGTACCGGTTCGTCGCGTAAATCGGCCACCAACTCCGTACTGTGGTTCTTCGGCGACGACGTTCCTTACGTACCGAACAAGCGAGCCGGTGGTTTCTGCTTCGGCAGCAAAATCGCTCCGATCTTCTACAACACCATGGAAGATGCTGGCGCACTGCCAATCGAGTTCGATGTTTCCAACATCAACATGGGCGACGTGATCGACCTGTACCCGCACGCTGGCAAAGTCTGCAAGCACGGTACCGACGAAGTCATCACTACCTTCGAAATGAAGACCCCGGTTCTGTTGGACGAAGTTCGCGCTGGCGGCCGTATCCCCCTGATCATTGGCCGCGGCCTGACCGAGAAGGCTCGCGCTGAACTGGGCCTGGCTCCATCCGACCTGTTCAAAAAGCCTGAAGCACCTATTGAAAGCACCAAGGGTTTCACCCTGGCGCAGAAAATGGTCGGCAAGGCTTGCGGCGTGACCGGCGTTCGTCCGGGCACTTACTGCGAACCGAAGATGACCACCGTAGGTTCTCAGGACACCACCGGTCCAATGACCCGTGACGAACTGAAAGACCTGGCGTGCCTGGGCTTCTCCGCTGATCTGGTAATGCAGTCGTTCTGCCATACCGCGGCCTATCCAAAGCCGATCGACGTCACCACCCACCACACCCTGCCTGATTTCATCATGACCCGCGGCGGTGTTTCCCTGCGTCCGGGCGACGGCATTATCCACAGCTGGCTGAACCGCATGCTGCTGCCGGATACCGTCGGCACAGGTGGTGACTCCCACACCCGCTTCCCGATGGGCATCTCGTTCCCGGCCGGTTCCGGCCTGGTAGCGTTCGCCGCAGCCACTGGCGTAATGCCACTGGACATGCCAGAGTCGGTTCTGGTTCGCTTCAAAGGCGAAATGCAACCGGGCATCACCTTGCGTGACCTGGTACACGCCATCCCTTACGTCGCCATCCAGAAAGGCCTGCTGACGGTAGAGAAGAAAGGCAAGATCAACGAATTCTCGGGTCGCATCCTGGAAATCGAAGGTCTGGACAACCTGAGCATCGAGCAGGCATTCGAACTGTCCGACGCCTCGGCAGAGCGTTCGGCTGCTGGCTGCACCATCAAGCTGTCCAAAGAGTCCATCACCGAATACCTGAACTCCAACATCACCCTGCTGCGCTGGATGATCGGTGAAGGTTACGGCGACGCTCGTACCCTTGAGCGTCGTGCTCAAGCGATGGAAGCCTGGGTAGCCAACC
Source organism: Pseudomonas sp. NKUCC02_KPG (assembly GCF_019345465.1). Taxonomy (GTDB): domain Bacteria; phylum Pseudomonadota; class Gammaproteobacteria; order Pseudomonadales; family Pseudomonadaceae; genus Aquipseudomonas. The sequence goes on along the minus strand of NZ_JAHKRC010000008.1, from coordinate 129,820 downwards.
CTGAGCTGATGGAAGCCGATGCTGACGCCGAATACGCGCACATCATCGAAATCGATCTGGCTGACATCAAAGAGCCTGTGCTCTGCGCGCCAAATGACCCGGATGACGCCCGCCTGCTGTCCACCGTTGCCGGTGAGAAGATCGACGAAGTGTTCATCGGTTCGTGCATGACCAACATCGGCCACTTCCGCGCTGCGGGCAAGTTGCTGGACAAGGTCAAAGGTCAGCTGCCAACTCGTCTGTGGCTGTCGCCGCCGACCAAGATGGACGCTCACCAGCTGACCGAAGAAGGCTACTACGGCATCTACGGCAAAGCTGGCGCACGCATGGAAATGCCGGGCTGCTCCCTGTGCATGGGTAACCAGGCACGTGTAGAGCCGAACTCGACTGTTGTGTCGACTTCGACCCGTAACTTCCCGAACCGTCTGGGTGACGGCGCGAACGTTTACCTGGCTTCGGCCGAGTTGGCGTCGGTTGCCTCGATCCTGGGTCGCCTGCCTTCCGTTGAGGAATACATGGCCTACGCGGCAGAGATCAACACCATGGCAGCGGACGTATACCGCTACCTGAGCTTTGATCAGATCGCCGAATTCCGTGAAGCGGCTGCAAATGCCAACATTCCGGTTATTCAAGCGTAAGCTGATGCAGTAACGAAAAAGCCCCGACTCTCACTGCAGAGCCGGGGCTTTTTCATGTCCGCGATTCAGGTGTTTATAGCAGTGGAGCCACAACTTGCTGCTCCCGTGGCCAGGCATCCAGCACCGCCTTGAACAGCGTCGCCAGCGGGATTGCAAAAAACACCCCCCAGAAACCCCACAACCCGCCAAACAACAGCACCGCACAAATGATTGCCACCGGGTGCAGGCTCACAGCCTCGGAGAACAGCAGCGGTACCAGCACGTTGCCGTCCAGGGTCTGGATGATCCCGTAGACAGCCATCAGATAGATAAACTGATCACTCCAGCCCCACTGGAACAACGCGATCAACAGCACCGGCACCGTCACCACCACGGCCCCCACATAGGGCACCACCACCGAAATCCCCACCAGCAACGCCAGCAAGGCCGAATAATTAAGGCCCATGGTGACAAATGCGATGTAAGTCACGCCACCGCAAATAATGATCTCGATGACCTTGCCGCGAATGTAGTTCGCGATCTGGCGGTTCATTTCTTGCGCCACACGGGTAATCAACGCCCGCTCGCGAGGCAGATAACCACGCACCCAACGGCCGATCAGCGCCCGGTCCTTGAGGAAGAAAAACACCAGGATCGGCACCAGCACCAGATAAATCATGATGTTGACCAACAGCGGCAGACTGGACAGTGAAAAGGTCAGCGCCAGTTGCCCGAACTTGCCGATTTCACCCCGGGCAACTTCGATGGCTTGCAGCACCTGCTCATCCGAAACCAGATGCGGATAGCGCTCGGGCAACAGCAACAACAGCGATTGCCATTTTGCGAGCATGCCCGGCAGCTCATTGAACAGCGTGATCAGTTGATGCCAAAGCAAAGGCACCACCACCACAAGAAACACCAGCAACAACCCCATGAACAATGCAAACACCAGCCCGACCGCTGCGGCGGCGGGCACTCTCAGACGCTCCAGAGCAACCACCAGGCCCTGCATCAGATACGCCAGCACCATGCCCGCCAACACGGGCGCCAACATGCCGCCCAATGTCAGCACAGCGGTAAATGCCAGCACCAGCAAGACCGCCAGTACAACCGCTTCCTCATCAGAGAAATAGCGCTGAACCCAACCACGTAGAACCTTGAACATCAATATTCCTTAGACCGGGACTCAGGCCTTGCGTAGCCAGTAGCGATAGGTACCCGCATTTTCTTCTTCACGCAGCAGTTCATGCCCTGCCAAGCGCGCGAAGGTACGAAAGTCACGCTGTGAACCCCCATCCGTGGCGATGACCTTAAGGACCTGACCACTGCTCATTTTGTTCAACGCCATCTTGGCCTTGAGCAATGGCAACGGACAATCAAGGCCCGCTGCGTCCAGTTCGGCATCATGGGCCAACGCATCAGTCATTACGTACTTCTCCAGATAGGGCATTTTTTATGCCCGCTAGAATACCCCAAGCAGAGCCGCCACTGGTCGCCAGCCGAGTGTCCAGCTACAGTAAGCGCTTTACCGACCAGAGCTCTGTGCATGACTTTTCTGCGCCCTACCCTGTTGACGCTCGCTTGCCTGCTCGCCTCGCCGAGCTTCGCCGACGATTTACCGTCTCTGGGTGACGCCAGTTCATCGATCGTCTCGCCACAACAAGAGTACCAACTGGGCCGTGCCTGGTTGAGCATGCTGCGCGGACAGGTGTCGCAGCTCAATGATCCGCAACTCAAGGATTACGTCGAAACCAGCGTCTACAAACTGGTTGAAACCAGCCAGGTACAGGATCGCCGGCTGGAATTCATTCTGATCAACAGCCCGCAGCTCAACGCCTTCGCCGCTCCCGGCGGGATCATCGGGGTCAACGGCGGCCTGTTCCTCAACGCCCAGACCGAAGGTGAGTACGCCTCGGTAATGGCCCACGAACTTGCTCACTTGTCACAGCGTCACTTCGCTCGCGGCGTAGAGGCCCAGCAGCGCATGCAGTTGCCGATGATGGCTGCGCTGCTCGCCGGGATCATCGTTGCGGCCTCGGGCGCGGGCGACGCGGGCATTGCCGCCATCGCCGGGACACAGGCTGCGGCCATGCAGGAACAGCGGCGCTTCTCGCGACAGAATGAGCAGGAGGCTGACCGGATCGGCATTCTCAACCTGGAGAAAGCAGGCTACGACCCGCGCTCAATGCCTACCATGTTCGAACGCCTGATGCGCCAATACCGCTTTGACGGCAGGCCACCCGAGTTTTTGCTGACTCACCCGGTCACCGAGTCGCGTATCGCCGACACCCGCAACCGCGCCGAACAGGCCAGAGTGGGCGGCACCGAAGACAGCTTGCGCTATCAACTGATCCGCGCCCGGGTGCAACTCAACTACGAAGAAACCCCGGGTCTGGCGGCCAAACGCTTTCGCCAGCAACTGGATGAGAACCCGAAAAACGACGTAGCCCGCTATGGCCTGGCCATTGCCTACATCAAGGGCAGCCAGTTCAACGAAGCCCGCGATACGCTCAAACCGCTACTGGAAAAGTCGCCGAACGACATCACCTACAACCTGGCGCAAATCGAGCTGGACATGGACAGCAATCGCCTGGCCGAAGCCCAGCAGCGAATCGACAGAATGCGCACCCTGTATCCGGGCAACTACCCGCTCAATCAGGCGCGTGTTGATCTGTTGCTCAAGCAAAATAACCCCAAGGAAGCCGACAAAGCCCTTGAAGCCTTGCTCAAAAGCCGCCCCGATGACCCGGATGTCTGGTACTCGGTTGCAGAAACTCGAGGCTTGTCAGGCAACATCATCGGGCTGCATCAGGCCCGTGCGGAATACTTTGCGCTGGTGGGGGATTTCCGACAGGCCATCCAGCAACTGGACTTTGCCCAGAAGCTCACCAACAACTTCCAGCTGTCGGCCCGCCTGGATGCCCGCAAGCGGGAACTGATGGATCAGGAGCGGGCGCTCAAAGATATGATGAACTGACAAAAGCCTCACTGACTCTGTGGGAGCGGGCTTGCTCGCGATAGCCTCGACGCGGCAAGCCCGCATCACGAGCAAGTGAAATCGCCGCACCGCCACTCCCACAGATAGTAGGGCTAGCTACTCAGGCATTCCCCGCCAGTTTCAAACGCGCAGCCTGGGTGAAGTCCAGCATGCGCTTGAGCGGGCGAATGGCATGGGGCACCAGTGCCGGGTCGACAAAAATCTCGTTGGTACCCTGCTGCAAACACTCCAGGGTGCGTTCCAGGGTATTCATGGCCATCCACGGACAATGTGCGCAACTGCGGCACGCCGCACCGTTACCCGCAGTGGGTGCCTCGATAAAGACCTTGTCCGGGCACAGCTGCTGCATCTTGTAAAAAATGCCGCGGTCGGTGGCCACGATAAAGGTCTTGTTGGGCAGGTTCTGCGCCGCAGCAATCAGTTGACTGGTGGAGCCCACGGCATCCGCCAGATCGATCACCGACTCCGGCGACTCCGGGTGAACCAGAATTGCCGCGTCCGGATACAACGCCTTCATGTCTTCGAGCTGCTTGGACTTGAACTCTTCGTGAACGATGCACGCACCGTCCCACAGCAGCATGTCGGCACCGGTCTGGCGCTGGATGTAGCGGCCCAGATGCTTGTCCGGCCCCCAGATAATGGTTTCGCCGTTATCCATCAGGCTTTCGACGATTTCCAGCGCGCAGCTTGATGTCACCACCCAGTCAGCCCGGGCCTTGACCGCCGCGGACGTGTTGGCATACACCACCACCGTGCGCTCGGGATGCTTGTCGCAAAAGGCCGAGAACTCTTCAACCGGGCAGCCCAGGTCAAGAGAACACGTGGCCTCCAGCGTTGGCATCAACACGCGTTTTTCAGGGGTCAGGATTTTCGCCGTCTCGCCCATGAAGCGCACACCTGCCACCAGAATGGTTTTGGCCGGGTGGGCCGCACCAAAGCGGGCCATCTCCAGGGAGTCGGACACACAGCCGCCGGTTTCTTCGGCCAGGGCCTGAATCACCGGATCACAGTAGAAATGCGCCACCAGCACCGCGTCGCGGGCTTTAAGCTCAGCCGCGATCTGCGCACGAAGGCTGAGGGCTTGTGCCTCAGTCAGCGGTTTTGGCTGCTTGGCATCAAGGTGGGCTTGAACCAGAAGTCGTTCAGAAATTTGCGTCATGTTCGCAAGACCTGCAAGCGCGTTGCGCGAAAGTCGAGTGTACCACCAGCTCCGGACCGTCAAGTCCCGCTGGGAGAATGTGTGTATCAGGCACGGACAAGCACTGAAGCGCGATAAGGCTACAGAATATCCTTGGGATTCAAAAGTTTAATGTTGCACGGGCGACGGCGGGCAAGTGATCGAGCGTTTTTTCGGAAAAAGGAGTGCTGCGCGCGCCCCTCCCTTAGATCTTTCCGAAAACCTTGAACACGCTAATGATCGCAGGCCCGATGGCAACCAGAAAAAAGCTGGGCCACAGGCAAAAGATCAGCGGAAAGACCAGTTTTGTACCGACCTTGGCAGCTTTTTCCTCAGCCAGTTGCGTACGCCGATCGCGAAATTCTTCGGCATATATCCGCAAGGTGGTCCCCACACTGGTGCCGAAGCGGATGCTCTGCGCCAGCAAGCTCACCAGCCCGCGAATGTCTTCCAGCCCGGTACGCTCGGCCAGGTGCTTGAGGGCCTCAGTGCTTGGAACACCCGCACGCACTTCGGCGTTGACCAGTGCCAGCTCAAGGGCAAGATCGGGCTGGCTGACGGCCATTTCCTCGGAGACCCGCTCGATTGCCTGGGGCAAGGCGAGCCCCGACTCCACGCACACCACCATAAGGTCCAGCGCATCCGGGAAAGCAATCAGCAGCCGCGACATGCGTGCCTGCTTGCGTGCGCCCACATAGACCGCCGGAACCAGCCACCCCACCCCAAGTGCCAACATCAACAGGCCAACGCCCAGTAGCAGCGACATATTGGTAATAAACGGCAACGCCACAAGCGTAATACCTGTCAGCAGCAAGGGCAGCAGCAGCCGAATCGCCCAGTACACTTGCACCGCCGACGGCGAGCGATAACCGGCATGGGTCAACAGGGTGCGGGTGGCCGATGAGCGCCGGGTCTCACCGGCACTGAAGCGCTGCCCCACCTGCTCAAGCATCATTTGCAGATTGCTCGGTGGCGCCCGATGGTCTGTGCCATGACCCCGCTTGATCAACATCAAGCGGCGCTGCACCGGGCTTTGCAGCCCCCTGACCAGCATCACCAGTGTCGCCACCACCAGCACCACACTCAGCCCGATAAGCCCGGCGAACAACAGCCGGGTCAGTTGCTCGTCACCCACCAGCCGGTTGATCAGTTCCAGTAAATAGTTCATGCCCATGCCCTCCGGGATACCCCGTATTCACACCTGGATCCGGATGATTTTGCGGATCCAGAAAATCCCGATCAGCATGGCCACAAACGCCCCCATGATCAGCTTCTGCCCCAGGGGTTCCTTGAACAGCAAGGGCATGTAGGTCGGGCTCGAAATCAAGATGGCCAGCGCCAGGACAAAGGGCATCGATACCAGTATCCAGCCGGACATCCGCCCTTCGGCCGAGAGTGTCTTGACCTTGCGATGGAAGCGAAAACGCCCGCGAATCAGGCTGCTCAAACGGGTCAGTACTTCGGTCAGGTTGCCACCGGTTTCACGGTGGATCAGTACCGTGGTCACCAGCATCATCACCGTCATGCTGGGCACACGCTCCAGCAGGCCCAGCATGGCCCGACGCACATCATTGCCATAGTTGATATCGGCAAAAGCCAGACCAAACTCGTAAGCCACCGGCCCGTGATGTTCATCAGCAACCAGTTGCAGGGTTTCGTTGAACGGATGGCCGGCACGCAGGGCGCGGCACATGGCATCCAGGGCATCGGGCAAACCCTCCTCGAACTGGGCGAAACGTTTGGTACGGTCGTGGGATATTTTCCATATTGGCAACCAGAAACTGACCAACGCAGCCGGTACCGCCACCCACCACAGCTGCAGAAATGACCACAGCACAAGCCCCACCGCTGTCGCCAGCACCAGCCCCAGCAACAGGACCCGATAAGCCCGATACTCATGACCGGCCTGCTCGATCATCTGGGCCAGGGTTTCCATCATCGGCAACTGCTCCAGGCGAGCCTCGAGGGGCGGCAGGCGACGCAGGTATTTCTGGCGCAGTATCGACTGCATGTTGGGCAAGTTATTGGCCCGCTCCAGCAAGTTAAGACGGCCACGAATGCGCTTGCGCACCTGGTTGGCCTCACCGAACACCGGAATCGTCAGCCCCTGACTGAGCAGGAACATGGCAGAGAACACCATGCCCAGAAACGCCAGGATAAATTCACCAGGAATCTGGTTCATCACTACCCCTCCATCCAGTCCGGCCGGAACAGGCTGAGCGGCAGCTCAATGCCCCGTTTGGCCAGCACATCACGAAATGCCGGCACCATCCCGGTTGAGCGAAACTCGCCCAAAACCTCCCCTTTCTCGCCCATGCCGCTGCGCACAAAGGCGAAGATCTCGGTCATGGTGATGACATCACCTTCCATGCCATTGATTTCCTGCACGCTGACCAGACGTCGCGTACCGTCCTCCTGACGTTCCAGCTGGATGACCACGCCGATGGCCGAAGCGATCTGCTGACGCATGGCCTTGATCGGAAAAGTGGCTCCGCTCATGGACACCATATTCTCGATCCGCCCCAATGCATCGCGGGCAGTATTGGCGTGAATGGTGGTCAACGAACCATCGTGCCCCGTGTTCATCGCCGTCAACATATCCAGGGCCTCGGCGCCACGCACCTCACCAATAACGATCCGGTCCGGGCGCATCCGCAGACTGTTACGCACCAATTCACGCTGGCCCACTTCACCACGGCCCTCGATATTCGATGGACGGGTTTCCAGACGCACCACATGGGGTTGCTGCAGTTGCAACTCGGCAGAGTCTTCGATGGTGACGATCCGCTCGTTGTGCGGGATAAAACTGGACAGCACATTGAGCATGGTGGTCTTGCCGCTACCGGTGCCCCCGGAGATCAATACATTGAGCCGCCCGCGCACGATCGCCTTGAGCATCAGGGCGATCGCTGGCGTCAGGGTGCCCATTTGCACCAGGCTCTGGGTATTGAGCAAATCCACGGCAAAGCGACGGATCGACATGCTCGGCCCGTCGATGGCCAGCGGCGGGATGATCGCGTTGACCCGCGAGCCGTCCTTGAGCCGCGCGTCCACCAGCGGCGAGGACTCATCAATGCGTCGCCCCAAACTGGACACGATACGGTCGATGATATTGAGCAGATGCTGGTCGTCGCGAAAGCGCACATCGGTTCTCTGCAACTTGCCAAAGCGCTCGACATATACCGAGTTGAATCCATTGACCAGAATGTCGGACACGCTGTTGTCACCGAGCAACGGTTCAAGCGGCCCGAGCCCCAGTACCTCATCGGTGATTTGCTTGATAATCAACTGGCGGCTGCTGGCACTGACCGGCGCCGAGTACTCGTCCAGCAGGCGCAGACTGATTTCGCGGATCTGGCGTCCGGCGTCGGCCAGCTCCAGGGTATCGAGCAAGGACAGGTCCATGACCTTGAGCAACTGCTGGTAGATTTTCTCCCGCCACTCGGCTTCCATCGAGCTGAGTTTGGTGCGGGTTTCGTACACCACATCCGGTGCACTGGCCTCCCAGGCCATCAATACACTGGCGCAGTCGGCACCCTCGATGGGTATCACCACAGTATCTACCGGGGCCAGCTTGCCAGCTCGCTGACGCAGGCGGTTACGAAAGTCGCTGAGCATGGCTTATCCTCCGAACAGACGGTTGAACGTACGTTTTAGCAAGCCCGCTTCATTGGCCTCGACACCGATCAGGTTGTGGCTCAACTCGCGCAGGCTCGAAGTGATACCGGCACGCGGCGCATGCAGTTCCAGTGGCACCCCGGTGTTCTGGCTTTCACTGACCACCGCATAGTCATTGGGCAATTTTTGCAGGTCAGCGCAACGCAACGCATCGCTGATGTCCTTGGGTTTGAACGGCGAAGCCTTGTCAAAGCGATTGATCACCACGTGCAGGCGATTGCTCTGCACGCCCAGATCGTCGCGCAGGATGCGCACAAGGCGATTGGCGTCCTGCAGATGGCTCAGGCTCTGTTGCAGCACGATATAGACCCGATCCGACTGTTCCAGGGTGATGCCGGTGAGGTGATCGATATGGCGCGGCAAATCCACCACCACCCAGTCGTAGGTGTTGCGCGCCAGCCGCAACAGACTGTCCAGTTGCTCCAGAGGTATATCCTGGGACAGGCACAGTTCATCGGCGCGCCCGCCCAGCACATGCAAGGCAGGGCTGAAATGGCTGCAAAAACCGCGCAATGCGACGCTATCCAGGGTATCGATCTGTTGCAGCACATCGGTATGACTGTGGGTCGGCAGCACATCGAGGCTATGGGCCAGGCTGCCGAACTGCAGGTCCAGGTCCAGCAACAGGGTTCTGCCGCCGTGAACGCTCAGTTGATGAGCCAGATTACAGGCCAGCATCGAGGCCCCCGATCCGCCCTTGGCATTCATCACCGCCACCAGTTTGCCCTTGGCCCCACGATCGGAGTGCAGTTCCATTTGCATGCGGTCGAGTGCCGACTGCAAATCCTCTGCTGACACAGGCTCAGGCAAAAAATCACGGGCTCCGGCCTGCATGGCCAGACGCATGCCTTCGTGCTCTTCCAGAGGCCCGCACACCAGCAGAGGCGGACGCTCTTTGAGCGGGTGCTGCAACAGCGCCGCCAACTCCTCACGCCATAAATGGCTGACGCGCAACAGCAGGAAATCAGGCATCTGCTCCAGCCCGTACAACGGATCGGTATGGCCATTGCTCACCAACCGGATGTTCACCTGCAGGTTGGGTATGCCCTGGCTCAAGGCTTTGAGATGGTTCAACGCCGCCCCGTCTCGCCCACTGATCAACAAGCGCATTGCCTGGCGATCTGTCGACGCAGCCGCCGTCACTTCTCGCACGCTCAACATGGCGTAATCCCCGGTGTAACCGTTGCATCAGGTTGACGACCAAGACTCTCGCGAGGTGCCGTCGACCTGAACGTGGGCAGAATGAACACCCCTCTGAATCCGGGGATCAACAGATTGAAACTGAAATTGGTGACCTGTAGCTGTACATAACGAATGGCCGCAAAGCCGGTGGCACTCACCAGATCATTGGGGCTGGCGATCACAGCACCGTTGGCATCCATATAGATCAAGTTCAGGTTGGCCGTGCTCAAGCTGGCAATCAGGCTGCTCGGCCCGGCATTGGTGGCGGTGTTGAACATCGCGCGACGCAGGATGACCGGATCCTGGATATTGCACACCGCCGCCAGACGCGCACCACGACGCACCGACTCACTGAGCACGTTGACCGTGAAATACAACCGGCCCATTTCCAGCGCGCCAAACAGCAAGGTGAACAACACCAGAGCCGTGATGGCGAACTCGACGATGTACACGCCGCCCATGCGCTTGCTGTTCATCACAAGGCCCTCATGACAACCGTTGAAGTCAGCAGCAGGCCCAGCGGCACGCTGCTGCCATACAGGGCCGGGATTGAGCTGCCGATCACCGGGACAAAGGTGTAGGCAATGCTGACCCGGACATGGTCAGTGCCCACCGCACTCACCGTGACATTGCCCGTGGTGAGGCCCGGTGCTACCGCCGGGTAGCCATTGGGGTTGGCCGGTATGCCATAGACGGCAACATTCTGGGTCTGGGTGATCAGCGCGGCACTCAGCTGGACCGTACCCAGGGTTGAATTCCATGCCTGGCTGGCCACATACCGCCCGGCATCACGACTGGCCTGCTGCAAGCTGTTGTACTGGAACAGCATGCGACCGAACTCGGCGAAGGTGAGCATCAGTAAAACCAGCAGCGGCAGCGTCAGCGCCAACTCGACCATTGCCAGGCCACGTTGAGCACGTACCGACTTGAATCCACAGCGTCCCATGAGACCTCCTAGGAGTCGGTGCTCGGCGTCTGGTTATTGTCGATATAGGTTTTGTACAACTGAATGATCTGTGGACCGACGCTACCCGCCGGATTTGGCCCGGGTACGTTGTCGCCTTCGCACACACTGACGAACTGACCAAAAATCTGCGCCGAATTGCCTTGTTGGGCTTCGGGCTGCAGCACGAAATAGCAACCAAAGCCCAGTACCGGTATCGATGACGCGCCGTCGTTCTTGCCAGAGCAATCGCCGATCACGATTTTGATGATGCGCCGTTCAAATACGCCATTGCTCTGACAATTACCCCCGCCGCCCACACAGGCAGCCGAGTCCTGTGCCCAATTGTTGTAGTCGTACAAGGCACCACTGGAAGTGGACAGGTTGCCGTTGCTGGAAGTGACCGTCTGACCGTTGTACTGAATCGGCGCGGGGGAGCCGGCGTAGGTAAACGACTTGGAATTGACGGTAGTGACCAGGTCCGGCGGGTAATCCGAGGCGCTCAGCCCCCCTTTGTATTCGTTAAATCGCGTATTGAGACCCTGCGCCGAAGGCCCAACGGTGTTGCCGGGTTTGGTCTGGACTGTCGAGCCGACAACATTGCACTGATTGATTCCGCCCGCCAATCCCTCCCTGACCGTCTTGCCACCCGAGCCAAAATCCAGCAGTTGAAAGTTGCCCGGGCCAATGGCAGAGCTGTTATTGGCTGCGGTTTTGAGCACTTGCAAATCACCGAACCTGAAGCCCCAGAACATTCCCGCAGTCGGGTTGTTTTGCGTCGGATCGCCGCATACCAGCAGCGGCGTCAGATCACACGGAGCGCTGGTCGGGCTGGGGCCGGCGGTGGCAACCGCCGCGACTGACTTGCTGGTGGCGTTGCCATTATCCAGGGCCTGAAACACACCCCAGAAAAAACTGCTCAGGGGGTAATTGGTCACCGTGACCCGGACAAAAGTCGCATTGGCAGGGCCAGGAAAAGAAAACGGTCCATAAACGGTGGTTGCCAGCTCCACCTTGGCAAAGCCTGCTGCATTGGCTGCAATCGCCGTGGCCAGTTCCTGGTTGCCCGCCGCATTGGCATTCAGGGTCAGGGTGTTGAGTGCAGCGGTTTGAGTCAGGCTCGCAGACCCGGTCGCACCTACCACCATGCTCAGCGTTTTGGCCCCGCTCAGTGCTGCGGCATCCACTGCATTTTGCAGGCGAGTCTTGTTCAGCAGCATATGGCTGCCGTCCAGTGCCAGGGCCCCCATCAGCAAGAGCGAAGCCATGGCAATCACGACCAGAACAAGCATGGCTCCACGCTGTTGTTGTGCAAACGCGATGCGAGGCTGTTGGATACACGCGTTCATGATGTTCCACCTTCACATTTTCACCGGGCCGCAGGCCGACCCCTACAGCGCTTTTTCTACTGTTGCTGTGACGCCGCGAATCACGATCACGCTGGCGTTGTTGGCAGGTACACGACGACGTACCACCGGCTTGGAAATCACGCTCGGCAGCGCGGGTGCTGCCACTGCAACGGGCTCGGCCATGACCGGTTCCTTGTGGTTGTCCAGCGGATTGCGCAAGGCCAATTGCACCTTGCCTGCCGCCATCCCCTTGACCAGCACTTCCGCCTGGTCAGGCGTCACTTCCACGGTGACCGCACGCACCACCACCGGTTGGGTCTTGTCGGTACTGGCTGTCTGGTCCACCGCCAGAACCCGCAGATCTTCCAGAATGGTCTTGGACTCGGCATCACCCGCGTTACCTGTCTGCCTGGTGGCCAGCACATCGACCCGATTTCCCGGCAACAGGAACCCACCGACGCCAACCACATCATCGACACGTACCGATATGGCACGCTTGCTGGGTTCGATCAGTGACGCCAGGGTGCTGCCGCCCATGTGCTCGGCCAGACGTGCACCACGCAGGATGTCGCCACGCAGCAGGGAGAAAGTGGCGATCTTGCCAACTACTTTTTCAGTCGAATCGAATGCGTCATCCGGTGCGGCATCCTTGGGCATACGCACCACTGTCACCTGCTGCGGCTCGATCATTTGCCCGAAAGCAATTTCTACCGTGGCGATCACCACGTTTTGCTGGTTATCGTCGGGGCTGGTATTGAGCCTTGCCGTCAGCCAGTTGTTGGCCATCCATGTCGCGCCCAGCCCCAGAATCACGGACAGGACAATCAAAGTAAGCGTGCGCGAGTTCATGACAATGACTCCTTACCCAAGAAAATCGAGTTGGACGAAATAGTTGTGCCACGCCCACTCAAGTTCCTGAGCAGTCAGTGGTCCTGACCCTTCCAGATAACGCTGGCGATCACACGCCATATTCAAGAGATCCCGCGGATGGCAAGGCACCAGGGGCATGTTTTCGGCGCCATAGAGTTCGCGCAGCACATAACTGAGCAACACAGGGTCATGAGCAATGCCCAGCCGTTGCGTTTCTTGAACCCAGATACGTTCGTATTCGCCAGGCTTGAGGTAGCCAAATTGCAGCTTGTAGCCAATACGCCGCAAAAACGCCTCATCGGCCAGCTCCAGCGGGTTGAGGTTGGTGGAAAACACCAGGATCAGGTCAAATGGCAGTTCGCAGTGACGCCCACCCCCCAGGTTGAGGAAATCGCGGCGCTCCTCCATCGGCACAATCCAGCGATTCAACAACACGTCCGGCGTCATGCGCTGGCGCCCAAGATCGTCGATGATCAGCAAGCCGTTGCTGGCCTTCAGTTGCAACGGTGCCTGGTACTGGCGGGCAAACGGGTCGTAGCGAACGTCCAGTTGCTCCATCGTCAGCTCGCCACCGGTGATGACAATCGGCCGTTCACAACGCAGCAGCCGACGATCGATGCCTTCACTGAGCATCAAGGTGTTGGGTTGTTCGTCATCGTCCAGGCGCTTGTGCACCTGAGGGTCGAAAATCTCGATCACCGCTTCGTTGATAGCGATTGCATGGGGCACCCATATCGCCTCGGCAAACAGCCGTATCAAACGGCTGCTGACATAGGTCTTGCCGGTGCCCGCAGGTCCGTAAATCATGATGGCGCGCCCGGAATTCAGGGCAACGCCCAATTGATCGAGCATGCTTTGCGCGAGCACCATCGAACCGAAGCAGTGATGCATGTCATGGGCACTGATACGACCGTGATGAATGGTCTGCAACTTGAGCAGTGTTCGATAAGCGCTCACCGGATAAGGCGCAGCACCTATATAGCCACTGCGGGCCAGGGCATCGCGGGCACTGTTGCGACCGCGTTCGGTCAAGCCGTAGCGCAGGGTCTGCCCCCCTGCCTGGCCGAGCACTTCGACACGGCGATCCTTGCGCAGGAATGTCAGGACTTCTTCCAGAACTGCACCGGTCAGGGCCAGACGTACCGTCAGTTGCACCATGTCCAGCACCCCGGCATCGTGCAAGTGCTTGCACACCAGATCACCGAGAAAGTTGTCCGCCAGTCCGGTCTCAAGGATCGTGCGTGGCTGTGGCGCCAGTTGCTGTACCGCTTCGCGCTCAGCGAGAGAAACACGGTTGCTGCTGATGGCGTACATGGTGTTCTCCTGAACTAATGGCTTAAAGGCAGCCAGAAGACGCTGATCAAGGTGCCCAGCAAAACGGCGATCGAATAGGGGAAGGGCTTGCCAGCCACTTCGTCATCGGCTGGCGGAAAGTAGGCTCTGGCCCTGAGCATCAGCCAATATCGACCCAGGGTTTGCAGCGCCTGGCCACGCACAAGCACCAGCAGCAGGCCGCATGCCCCCCCTGCAATCAGGCTGAAAAACGCAGCCCAAAGGGCGTCATGCGGGGTGAGAAAGGCGCCGGCCATCGCCATCAGCTTTACATCCCCGGCGGCCATACCCCCGACCATATACATGGGCAGAAAAATTGCGAAACCGACCAGCAGGCCCAGCAGTGCATGGCCCAGACCGATCAAGCCAAAGGCATAGGTCTGGCCGACAACCCCCAGCACCAACCCCAGCAAAACAAGAAGGTTGGGAATGCGGTGATTGCGCAGATCGCTAACCACCGCAATTCCCAGCAGCCCTGACAGCAACGCAACAGCAACACTCTGTAACTCGCTCATGGCTGCACCCTCACAGGGATCATCGTGCTAGCAGGTTTTGCCCTGTACGGCGCATCCCAGGCTGGTAATGGCGGTTTTCACATTGGTGCCCAAGGTGATAAACGCCGCGACAGCGCCCAGGGTTATCAGACCACCGGCCACTGCGTATTCGACAATGGTCAGGCCATCTTCATCGTTGATGAACTTCAGCACTGAAGTCTTAACTGATTGCAGTTTCATTTTGCCCACCTCACTCAATGTTTAATATTCACCAGCAGGGCTATATGCACTGCTTAATTAAAATCTTAGTCAGCGCACATACTGATGGGTTAGGAGTTTTTTGCTGACTGCTAGGACTTTATTGCCAACACGCCAGACATATTAATTACGAACCCCCTGACCAAAATAAATCGACCGCGTGCAATAGTTCATATGCTGACCGTACTACTACCACACCATTCGCAACCTGCATTTTTCCGCCACCTGCAGCACTCAATACAATAAAAAAACCGGCTCAGAACAGTTGGCTAGAGGGGACGTATAGCGCAACTGACTAAGCCGGGTGATTCATATCAGGATTCAATCTTCCCGCCGCCAAGCCACCCACAACACGTGTATAAAGGTCGCCCTGACAGGCCCCGCACAATGCTGAATCAACAGGTTTTACCCTGTACCGCGCACCCCAGACTGGTAATGGCCGTGCTGACGTTACCTCCCAAGGTTATAAAAGCTGCAACCGCCCCCAGGGTAATCAACCCACCGGCTACGGCATACTCGACAATCGTCAGGCCGTCTTCATCCTTGATAAAGGCATGTATATAATTCCTGATTGACTGCACGTTCATTCTACTCACCTCACTTGAGTGGTTTACCCAAAGCGATTACTTAATAAACCGCCTGATTGAAGGCTAGTCAGTGGCCATCAGGGCCGTTAGGAGTTTATTGTCGAAGGACAGGATTTTTTTGCATTTTTTTTCACAAAACAACCACACTTACAGGCGCACCCTAAAGAACACTGAAGCGCAGCAGGCACTGATAAAGACTCGAAAAAGCAGACAGCACAAGGCACAAGACAGGATTAATCAAATGACATCCGACGCTGTCATAAAGCCTCATCTCTTATGGTTCGATCTGACGCGCAATCAATCGACTGAAGAACTGCTCCTGCTCTTTCGCCCGGCCTGCACCTGCCAGCTGGAACAACCCCTGGCATGGCTGCAAAGACGTTGCGAACCGGTGCCGGACATGATTTGCATGCACTTTGACTGCCCCGACCTGCCCGGGCTGAGTTTGTTGCAGGAGATCAAACTCAAGTCTCCCTCCACGCCCATCACCATGTTTACCGTCCAGCACAGTGAAGAACTGGCCGTCTGGGCCATGCGCTCACGGGTCTGGGAATATGTGGTGTTGCCCTTGTGCGCCAGCGAGGTCAGCCGCTACCTGCACGCCCTTGAACAGCTCTGTGAGCTGCGCCACAACCGAATCGGCGCCAGCAAGGCACAGGCAATCGAACATGGCCCCACCCTGCCGGACAGCATTCGGCTGACGACTGACCATCAAAAGCACAAGGCACTGCACAATGCGTTGCAGTACATCGATCAGCATTACCACGAAAGCATCGACCAAAAGGCCCTGGCCAAGCGTTGCGGCATGACCGCCTTTCGCTTCAGCCGCCTGTTCAAGGAAGTCTACGGACTGGGTTTTATGGATTACGTATTGGGCAAACGTATGGACAACGCCAAAGACCTGCTCGACAACAGCCAGATGCCCATCACCAGCATCGGCTATGAAGTGGGATTCAAGGACCCCTCCTACTTCGCCCGTGCATTCAAGCATTACGCC
Organism: Pseudomonas sp. NKUCC02_KPG; assembly: GCF_019345465.1. Lineage (GTDB taxonomy): Bacteria > Pseudomonadota > Gammaproteobacteria > Pseudomonadales > Pseudomonadaceae > Aquipseudomonas. Next base: position 113,338 of record NZ_JAHKRC010000008.1, on the reverse strand, counting down.
GGCTGCACACCCAGCGAGTATCGCCAGGCACGACGCAATAAAGTGCCGGTGCCCAATGACGTACTCACGCAAGTAATCGAGAGCCTGGCCCACAGTGCCGAGGGTTGAAGGAAGGGCTATTGGTCGGCCAAGCGTGCAAGTTGCTCACGGGCATCCTTGAGTGCTGCTGCCACTGCCGCCTCGCCAAACACAAGGCCCTGCAAATAGACAAAGTGAATGTCAAACAGCCCAAGCGTGTTCAGGGCATAACGCAGGTAGTCCGTCAGAAAATCCGGTTGCCGCGCCCTTTCCCCCTGATGAAAACCACCCGAGCCCACCAGCACGTACACCGGACGATCGGCAAGTAACCCGGTTTTGCCCTCGGGGCCTGCGCTGAACGTGCGATGAATGCGCAACACGTAATCGATCCACAGCTTGAGAGCTGCCGGGACGGTGAAGTTGTGCATGGGCGTGGCGATCACCAGCATGTCGCTGGTTTCCAGCTCACGAATCAGCGCCTCGGACACATCGAACACCGGGGCCTCGAACGGTGTGGGTGTCGCCAGCGCGGCGCCGTAATCGATGCCCAGCGGCGGCAACGGTTGCTCGCTGAAGTCACGCCCCACCCATGCAAGATCAGGATAACGTTGGCGCAGGGATGCCAAAAATTCGCGAGCCAGCCGACTGGCATGGGAAAAGTGCCCGTGGGGGCTGGCGTTGATCAGCAATGCATTGTTCATGGTTGCTCCCCGGTGAGGGTCTGGGTGAAGTGCATGCCATGCGCCAGCAGGCCCTGGCGGAAATAGAAACGCTGAGCCAGCGCCATGTGCAGCCCCGTGTCCAGTACCAGATGATCGCACTGGCGCCGCATCGCTTCTTCGCGAACGCGGCTCAACAGGCGACTCCCCACACCTGAACGCTGTAAATCGGGACTCACCACCAGATCATCGACATAAATAAAGCGCGAATAGATCAGGTTTTCCATCTCGCGGTACCCCGCCAGCCCGACCAGAGTATGCCCCTGCCAGGCAGCGAGCAGACGGTAGCCCTGAGCCACCTGTCGCAGAAGTTGCGTTGAATAGGTTGCGGGATCTCGCAGATGTGGGCGCAAGACGCGCATCAGGTCAAAACTGACACGCAGTGCCGGCTCGTCCTCAAGATGTTGCAGTGTGAAATTCATGATGGTCAGCCATTAGGAAAGTGGCTCCACTTTAGAGCGGTAACGGCATACCACCCAGAGCCACAAAGTGACTAAATGACCAGGCCATGATTATCACTGAGCGCCCTGCCCCAGCGCGGATATGCCCCCCTGAAACGCTTTTCTCAATACAACTAGTACTGTTCGTCGGACTCGGAAATTTCCGCCAATATGCGTAGGAATTTTCCCGTTTCTGCGTAGTACTGACGAATTTAGACTTCAAGTACCCCCATCAAATAGAAGGTTACTTGTGTCCAGATTCATTTCTTTGTTCTTGTTTTTTACATTCGCCGGCTCCAGCATTGCGTCCGCCACCGATCTTTACAAAACGTATTCCTGGGCCATTCAACAATCGGTTAAAAAAGAAAGTTCTTCACCACTGCACGTCAAAAAGGTCATCGACAGCGCCCACTCCTTGCTGGGCATCCCTTACCTGTGGGGCGGCATGTCGCGGGAAAAGGGCTTCGATTGCAGCGGCATGCTGGTCTACCTGTTCAAAAACGAAGCCAATATCCATATACCCAGAACCACTTCGGCCATGCTGAATGCAGACTTGCAAAAGGTCGCCCGACATCAACTCAAACCTGGCGATGCCGTTTTTTTCCGTACCCAAGGGGGGACGCGAAGCAATCACGTCGGCCTGTACATCGGCGATAACCGTTTTATTCATGCACCGCGCACGGGCAAGACGATTCGTATCGACTCGATGGACAATTCGTACTGGAAGAAAAACTACACCACCGCTCGCCGCTTCTAAGGCCGCACACAAGGATTCAACCGCTCACAGAAGCGGACGTATTGATGGCTCTACCGAGTAGTAAGTTATCTGCGAGGGGTTTAGGGGTAAGCCCCTCGCTTTGTAACCTCAGCCAAAATTCTTCAAGCCCAGATGACCGCGCAACGTCGGGTGTTCATACGCCGTGCGCAGATAACCGCGACGTTGCAGGATCGGCACCACCGACTCGGTGAATTCCGTGAAAGTACCTGGCAGGTAGGCAGGCGATACCACATAGCCGTCGCAAGCACCCTGCTCCAACCAGTCAATCAGTTGCTGCGCCACGCTTTCGGCGGTGCCCGCCAATTGCGGTACGCGAATACTGGCGGCCATGATGGCACCGTACTCGCCAAGGGTGATGTCGCGCTCCAGACGCAGTTTTTGCGCAATCACGTCCGGCGTCGCCGAGTGCCTGGCGATGTCCAGCAGGCGGGTGTCCAGCGGGAACCGGGTGAAGTCGAAATTGGACTGGGTCGACAGGGTGATCACCCCCAGTTCAGGGTTGGCCAATGCATTGTGTTCATCGCGCTTTTTGATCGCTTCGGCTTCAGTGCCGCCAATGAATGGCATGACCGCCGTGAGAATTTTGCAGTCATCGGGGTTGCGGCCAATGGCGCGCATTTGCTGGTGGATGTCCTGACGGAATTCGAGCATGCGCTCTACCCGACTGTTGATGCTGAAAATGACCTCTGCCCAGCGCGAACCAAACTGCCGACCACGGCCCGACGCCCCGGCCTGAATCAATACGGGCTGGCCCTGGGGTACACGCGGGATATTCAGCGGCCCCTCACACTCAAAGAAAGTACCGCGGTGCTTGAAGGCATCGATTTTGTCCGGGTCCGCGAGAATGCCGCGAACCTTGTCCAGCACCAGCGCATCAGGCTGCCAGCTGTTCCACAACTTGAGCACCAGTTCGACAAACTCATCGGCACGGGCGTAACGCTGGTCATGGGCCAGATGCTGCGCATGACCAAACAGACGCGCTTCGCTGTCGTTCATGGACGTGACGATGTTCCACGCACTTCGCCCTTTGGAAATGTGATCGAGGGAGGCAATCGCCCGCGCTACATGGGGTGGTTGGTAGTAGGTGGTGGAACGCGTCAGCCCCAGGCCGATATGCCTGGTGTGACCGGCCAGCAGGCTAAGAATCGGCAACGGGTCCAGCCGCGCAGCATCCTGGGCACCCAGCTCAAAAGAGCGCGCACGTGATTGCCCGGCCTGATCGCCAACCGCCAGGCGATCGGCAAAAAACAACAGGTCAAAGCAGCCGTCTTCGAGGGTTTTGGCAATTTCGATGTAGTAGTCGGGGTCGAGAAAGTGGCTATGGGTCTGCGGGTGACGCCACACCGCGTGACTATGTACCACGGGGCCCGAAAGCATGAACCCCGCCAATGCCATTTGCTTGGCCATAAGGTTTTCCTCGGTGATCAGAGTGCGCGGTCAAACATGGGAGTGACGTCGTAGGGCTTTTTCAGCAGCTTGGCGTCGTAGAGAAAATCAGAGGTGGCCTGGGCTTCGCTGACGATGGTGGGCGAGATGGGCAATACGGTAATGGCATCACGCTTGAACCAGGCCTTGGCGATTTCCGGGGAAGACTGGTTGGCCTTGGACCAGGCAGCCGCGTATTCGTCGACATGGCTCTGGCTCCATACCCGGGCACGGGTCAGACGCTCAACAAAGTCCTTGATGATCTCGCCCTTTTGCGCCAGCACCGGCTCATACGCAACTACATAGGTCGGTGCGCTCATCAGCCCCTTGGCATTGCGGATCAGTGTGCTGCCCTCTTTCTCCTGCAAGGAAACATAGGGTTCCCAGGTACCAAAAGCGTCAATGTCACCCTGGCTCAAGGCCATGCTCGCTTCAGCGGGCAACAGGAACTTGTAGTTCACGCTGTCACGCGGGACTCCGGCTTCATCCAGCGCCTTGAACATCATCTGCTGGCTCCACGAGCCGTTCCAGATCGCGACGGTTTTGCCTTTGAGGTCCGCCACCGACTTAATACCCGGGCGGGCCACGATCCCTACGCCGTTGAGGCTGGTCTGGGTACTGGCCACCACTTTGACCGGAGCTCCGTTGGCCGCCAGGCTGATCACCGGGGTGTCGCCCACCACGCCAATATCCAGCGCGCCGCTGGCGACTGCCGAAGCCACGGGAGAGCCGGTATTGAAGCGTTTGAAGTCGATGGTGTAAGGCAAGTCTTTGAGCTCACCCGAGAGCTCCAGAACAATGCGATTGGAGAAGAACTGATCCCCCACGACCAGGGTCTGCGGTGCAGCAGCATAAGTGGGTGCGCCCTGCAGCGCCAGCGAGGCCAGACCCAACAGGGTTAGCAATTTTCGACGTGTTGTCATTAAAGATTCCTACAGAGTTAACGGATAACTCAACCATCTGTAGGCATGCAGTCTGGCATTGAGAAAAGAGGCTTTATGGATCACCAAGCGTGGCGTTTTTAGAAGCTAGCGCAATAAAGACATAAGCATCTAATACTTTTAAGGCATATACATAGAACCCTGTCCGGGTATTTGGTTAGCTGTTTTTGGTATTAAGCATTTAACCCATCCAGGATTAAGGTGACCTCACCAGACCACTGGGCCCAATCGCATTTACTTCACTCATTCCAGCGCCAGCGCGCCTTTGAGCGCAGGCCCGGCAAGGTCAGATTGCATGCCTAATCCTGAATTGAACCTATGGGGCACCGCCCCGACCGATCGTTACGAACAATTGGCAGCCCCCTTTCGCCCGCTGTTTGAACACATCAGTGCGCAAGCCGCAGAGGCTGACGGGTCACGCAGCAGCCTTGCCACTGTGATCCAGCAATTGAATGCACTGGGCTTGCCGCGCTGGCGCTTGCCCGCCACTTATGGCGGGCAGGACGCCACGCTGGTTGAGCTGCTCACCCTGTTGACCGAACTGTCTGCAGCAGACTCGAACATCACCCAGGCCCTGCGCGGGCATTTTGGTTTTTGCGAGGAAGTGCTGGTTTCAAAGAGTCCCGAGTGGCAGGCAAAGTGGCTCGACACGCTCAGCCAAGGCGCGCTGCTCTCGCCAGGCAGTACCGAAGTGGGCACACAGACCCGTGGCGAGTTTGAAACACGCATCCATCGCTCTGACGACGGCTCGCTGCGTATCAGCGGGAAAAAGTTCTACACCACCGGGGCGCTTTACAGCGACCTGATCAACACGATCGGCACCGGTGACGACGGGACGCTGTACAGCGTAGTGGTCAACCTTAAAGCGCCGGGAGTACAGGTCATTGACGACTGGAACGGTTTTGGCCAACGCCTGACGGCCAGCGGCACCTGCATCTTTGATAACGTGCGACTGGATGATGAACCGCGCCCCACTGACCAGCGTTTTGCCTATGGGCAATCGTTCTTTCAGATTTATCACCTGAGCACCCTCGCCGGCATCGCCCGCCGCGCAACCTTGAGTGGCGCCGATGAGCTGAGCAAACGATCCAGAACCTTTTCCACCGGCAATGCCGATGTCGCCGCGCAAGATGTGCAACTGCTGCAAGTGATCGGCGAAGTGGCAAGCCAGGCCTACGCGGCACATGCCATTACCCGGCAGGCTGCGCAGCGTCTGGAGCAAACCGCGCAGTACACGATAGCCAGTGACCAGCCGTTGGCCCACGACGACCCGCAGGTCGCACTGGCCGAGCTTGAAGTGTGCCTGGCAGTCAATCCCGTGGTGGATGCCACGCTCGCAGCGACCACAGCGTTGTTCGATGCCCTGGGTGCCAGCGCTACCGCCAGCAACAAGGCGCTGGATCGACTCTGGCGCAACGCACGCACCCTGGCCAACCACAACCCCCGCGTGTACAAGTCGCGCATCGTGGGCAACTACCTGGTCAACGGCCTGGTACCGCCCTCGCAGTGGCGGGTGGGTGTAGCCAAGGGCTGAGTACCCGGCTACCCGCTCAGCCTGCCCTACAGACAGGCTGAGCGGGTAGCCGGTGAAGGTTCAACTGGAAAGATCAAGCATTGGCAATGCTTGCCAGCGCCGCCTTGAGCTCCCGTCCTCCTTTCGCCACAACGATCTGATCATTGCTGGCTACCTGGAACTCCTTAGGGGTCGAGTACACGCAGGTCACAGTGATCGCTGCACTACGCCCATTGGTGAAAACCACTTGCACATCTTCGTAGTTGGCGATGGCACTCTGAACCGAAAATGTCTCCGTGATTATGCTCGGCAGCGTCATGAGCAGGGCCGAAACATCACGGGCCATTTCGTTCAGGAATTTGGCTTCCTGGTGTTCCTGATGTTGTTTCGCCTCTGGGGTTACCCCCCTCGAACCACAGGTACAACTGTAAGAAGCAAACATGCCGCTGGTATGGTCACAATACATTTTGTCACACCAGCAATTCGTAACCGTGCCGAACGCACTGGCCTCATTCCCGCAACTGGGGCACGTGATAGTACTCATCTTTATCCTCTGAACTTATGGAGACCGGTTTGTTGCCATTGCGTACTTGTCGAGTAGCACATAACAAGTACGGTGGCGGCCTCTAAAACTGGCACTGAACACCCCCCTACGCAAATCAGGTAAGCGATACCGAACCAATCAAGACCAAACCTTCTAATTCATACGAAATCTCCTACAGCTTTTCTTCCGTAAACAACAACTTATGGCGTGACCTGCTAAAACGCCCCGCGTGCTTTCGCACACAGGGCGGCAAGGCCGGATGACCTGAAACTCAACCTCTCACCCGACCGTACAATCAGGAAATCTTGATCACGACCTTTCCGAAGGCGCCCCTCGCCAAGTGCTCGTAGGCTTGTCGCGCTTCTTCAAACGAATAGACCTTATCGATTACGGGACTGATCTCGTTTTCGTTGGCCAGTTGAATCGAAATGACTTTAGGCGTGACCGACCGAACAGTCGATTTGGTCGCCGAAGGGATCTTTGGTGCAAGTGCTCGAAAAATATCGGCCACGCCCACGCCCGGTATCCGTGCTGTATCCGAGCAGATCCCACCTCGCTCCGCAGGTTCACGCTTTTGTTGACTGGGTGAATCAGCGGTTTGCCCTCCTTTCTCACTCCTGGCTGGAGTAAAAGAGAGCCAGGATTCAATCCTGATTGTTTGCAGGCTGAGTCTGATTTGCTCGCAGGCTGCGCAGACATCGGCCGGGGGGCCATTTTACAGCCTCAAATCGACTTAAAACTTGTATGAGGCGAACACTGAACTGTTACCACCCGGACCAGCAGGCCACGACAGTTTTTCACCCATTAACACGAAACCCGCCACAACTGATCCAGCCTCGTCGTAAAGCTTTGGCTCATCATCTCCCGACGCATGCTCCAATCCGGCTTGCTCGGCACACTGGCGGCACGTAACGTCCCCCTGCCCCAACGCCCGTTGATCTGATCCAGAACCGCCATCACCCTGGATGCTTCTGCGGGCTGATTCATCGCAAACAGATCATCGGAAAACTCCCCGGGCTGGCGAAGATCCAGCAGCAGCACCTCGGCCTTGCTGTACTTGAAGCCGGGCTGAAAAACATGCTCCAACGCATCAACGGCCGCCTTGGTCAGCAGCCGCACATCATCCGTCGGGTATGGCAGGGTCACGACGACGCCTTTCGCGTATTTCGCTTCATCCGGGTTAAACATGCCTGTGCGGATGCTGACCCGGACTTTCTTGCAGTAAGATTTTTGCGCTCGCAGTTTTTCCGAGGCACGCATCATGTACGTGGCCACGGCCTCTTTGATCGGTGCCAGCTCGGTCAGCCGTTTGCCAAACATTCGACTGCAACAGATCTCCTGCTTCGGTGGATCAGGCTCGTCCAACTCCAGGCATGAGGTGCCCGACAGCTCACGTGCCGTTTTCTCGATCACAACGCTGAACTTTTTACGAAGTGACCAGGGGTCAGCCTTGGCCAGGTCCATCGCAGTCTTGATGCCCATGCTTTCAAGGTGAGCGGTCATGCGGCGCCCTACCCCCCACACTTCAGACACGGCCGTATTACGCAGCACCCAGTCGCGTTCAAGATCACCGCACAGATTCACAACACCACCGGTGCGTGTCTGGAGGCGTTTGGCCGTATGGTTGGCGAGCTTGGCCAGGGTTTTGGTGTGGCCAATACCAACACCCACGGGTATGCCGGTGCACTTGAGGATTCTGGCTCGCAACTGCCTGCCCAGGGCGATGACGTCTGCGATACCGGTCAGGTCAGCAAACGACTCATCAATGCTGTAGACCTCCACTGCCGGCACTATGGATTCGATCAGGCTCATGACCCGCTCGCTCATGTCACCGTACAGCGCATAGTTCGATGAGAACGCAACGATCCCCTCCTGCTGGAGGCGCTGCTTGATCTGGAAATAAGGCTCACCCATTTTCACAAAGGGCTTGGCCTCGTAACTGCGAGCGATGACGCAGCCATCATTGTTGCTCAGCACCACAATGGGAACTTTCGCCAGGTCCGGTCGGAATACCCGCTCGCAACTGGCATAAAAGCTGTTGCAGTCAATCAATGCAAAAACCGGCCTGGGCTTAGTGACCATGGCGGCGCACGCTGTGAGTAACCACCCCCCCGTTCGAGCAAGCGTCAGCAGCCGGTAACGGGAAAACTGCAGACATCTTGAACGCGTGAAGGGGTAAACGGACGCCGCCTTCAGCCTGAAGGCCCAAGAGTGTAAAGCTCATGACGCACGCCTTTAATTAACTGTATGAATATACAGTTAACGCTGTAGGACGTGTCTGGTCAATATTTCTGTCAGGGTTTTCTGACGGGAGGAGCCCGGGGTTTGTCGCAGGTGAGCACTCTCAATCTTCGTCACAGATAAGTGCCGAGGATATCCAGGCCCGAGTTGACGCTCATGTCACCGGCCCGGTGACAGCGTCTACAGGGACCAGCAAATCAAGCATCGGCTCACCGCAATCGATGGTGGCCGATTAATCTTCTGCGCCACGAAACGTGACAGCGCGGTTGGTAAAAATCGTCTGCAAACTGGCTGGCTCATTAGCTGAATCTGTCTTTCGCCTTATCTCTTCAAGCCCTAACTCAATACGGTAATCACAGAGGTGATCGAACAGCTTGTCTTGTGAGACCGTGATGGCCTCGCCTCCACTCTTGGAGCACAAGATATGCAGCACAGCGGCGAACGGGAGAGACAGTGCCTCCTCGACATCGCGCTCAAAGTACGCCTCCAACTGCGCAGCCAACAGCTCCAGCCACTTGTCATTCAAGTTGCAGGGCAAAGTGGACTCAAGTCCTTTGCGAAGCACCTCGTCACGAAACGAAACCATCAAATCCTTAGCCATGACATACCCCTCAGTAGTGAGGCTGCTATTAAACTACTGTCAAAAGACCACGGCTCTGGCTGCGATCGCGGGAACTTTCCTAATTTCAGGTGAATCAATTCCTACTTCACATTTACCCTGCCTAGCTACCTTGCTTAAGTACAAGTTCCGCGGCCACACGTTCAACTCAACAGAAAATATGCGCCGCCACGGGCACCTGACGGGGAGTCATTACTTATGAAGTCACACTCATACGAAGATAAACTTTCAACTACCACCCTCCGAATAGCGCATTATATTTCTTATATACCACTTAAATTCTTGTCAACTTACAAGCATTCACCACAGAGATGAACCCACCAAATAAAGCGCGTGCACCCGGTCTATCACAAGCACTCAAACCACTTCAGCACACCCTGCACAGCTAAAAAAATCACTACAAATCTTTCTTTAAGTAATCACTACTCCGGATACTAGCGAGCGGAAAAGCTCGACATGTGATATCTCTCGTAGTTTGGAATACAGCGCTTTTGGGCTCTAACATGCTATGATGGCCACTATAATGCCATATTATTAAAACTGTGATCATGGACACACAAATGCACTTCCGAAAAAACATAAACTCGCTTCGAGCACTTGCGGTTATTTCCGTCGTGCTGTTTCACTTCAAGATTGGAGGATTCGACGGCGGGTTTTCAGGGGTCGATATTTTCTTCGTTATATCCGGCTTCTTGATGACAGGGATCATCGTCAGCGGGCTCCAGAAGCAAAATTTCTCTCTATTAGCGTTTTACGCATCCAGAGCACGGCGAATTGTCCCGGCGCTGCTGACACTGTGTGCGGCGCTGCTGATCTTCGGTTTTATCTATTTCCCCCTTGATGACTACCGGGAACTGATCAGAGCAATCAAAAGCAGCCTGCTCTTCAGCTCCAACTTCATGTTCGCCAAAAGCGGAGGCTATTTCGACGCACCGCTGCACGAGAACTGGCTGTTGCACACTTGGTCGTTGTCGGTCGAGTGGCAGTTCTACATGCTCTACCCCGTGCTGCTGATGGCACTCTACAAGTTCCTGGGCATACACAAGACCAAAACGGCGCTTGTATTGCTCGCGCTAGGGTCGCTGGGCGCATCGGTCTATCTGACCAATACCAATCCGGTTTTTGCGTTCTACATGCTGCCTACCCGCGCCTGGGAACTGATCGTCGGCGGGCTGGTATTCCTGTTCCCGCTGCAACTGAGTAAACGAATCAGCTACACACTTGAAGGGCTCGGGCTAGGCGCAATCCTGCTAAGTATTTTCTGTTTTTCCGAGCAGGACCTCTGGCCGGGATACCTGGCCCTGTTGCCCGTACTAGGCACCGCGCTGGTAATCATCGCAAATACTCAGTCGGCCTTCAGTAATAGCCGCGCCTTGCAGTTCTCTGGAACCATCTCGTACTCCGTGTATCTATGGCACTGGCCGCTAGTCGTGTTCCTCTTTACATGCGGGCTGCTAAACAGCTGGCCGCATGTACTGGCGGCGATCGTGATGTCTTTCGTGCTCGGAGCCCTTTCGTTCTACCTGATTGAATCGAAGACAAGAAAAATCATCACGGCACCCCGGACGATCTTCAAATATGCATCCTTTGTCGTGTTGATGGTCGGCTTCGCGGCCATCATCTCCTCCGTCGCCAAGGACCATCCTGGCATTCGGTTTGCTTATGTAGACCTCGGCCAACCCGAATACACCAGCAGCCTCTACACACAAGAGTGCATCTCCAATCCCTATAATGCTGCCGAATGCAAACTGGGCTCAGGCGACGTGTCTGTCATTTTATTCGGTGACAGTCACGCCCAATCGACTGCTGCGGCTGTCCAGGTTGAAAATGGCCAGGCAGCCTTATCCTGGGCCCGCGGGGGCTGCCCAACCCTGCAGAACTTTGCAATGCATGACAAAGATCTGGAGAGCAAATGCCACGGATTCAACAGCGAAAAGCTTCTGGCACTGAAAAACTCACACCAGGGTGTACCCGTCGTTCTGTTCAGTAGAGCGGCCATGTACACCGATACAAGCAGAGGCAATAGTTACCGCGTGTACTTCCCGGGCCAGGAGCACCTGACGGGTCAGTCATTTGCCGATGCATACGCCGCCGAGTACACCAAGGTTGTGTGTGCTATCGCAGAAAATCGTCCTGTGTATATCGTCAAACCGATCCCGGAAATGCCGTTCAATATCTACAAAGGCTTGAACCTGCACAAACGCATTTTCCAGTCCTCATCGGACATCACTGTTTCACTGCAGGACTACGAGCAACGTAATCGTATAGCCAACCACGCCATTGAAGTCGCGGCAAAGCAGTGCAATGCCAAGGTTATTGACCCAACCCCATACCTTTGCCCAAACGGACAATGCATGGGTTCAAGGGACGGTGTACCTCTGTACTACGATGACAACCATCTAGTAGATGCTGACAATGAGCAGCTGAAAGGGTTGTTCAATGGAGTCATTGAAAAGATTTAAATCTTTCTCATCCTCGATTGAACTGGCACTGGATAGCGACTCGTCCGGGCCGTTTTGGGGATCTGGTAGTTGCCCTCCATAAAAAAGGTCCGCCAACACAGGTTGATTGCGGGCCAACCGGCTTGAACCCCTTGAGCATGAGTTGCGTCCAGTTGCCCGCCATGAAGCGACCATAAAACTGGTCGCTTTGCCTTTGGGGTGTCATGCACACGAGTGCCAAGCCTCAGAACAAGCATCGATACCGAGCTCGCACTCACGCAAGGCCGTCCAAGACCTCCTACACCAAACCCGCACCATGCTGCTCGTCAGCCTCTCCATGCCCACCAACAGCCTGAGAACCACCGCCAACAAGGATTCACTCGATGCACCTCTGACGCGGTCGGCCAAGCCTGATAAGCCCACCGGATGCAGTGGACGAGGAACAGGCGATCATGATCGAGGACCGTATCGTGATGATCAACCTCAGGTTTCAGTCACTGAGCAAGCCACTGGCGACAGAGCCGCAAGTGATTACCCCCTCACAACTGTCGCGTTATCACGCCCGCCCCTGCCTGGAGGAATACGCATTTTCTTGCCTTACCAAATCCCGGACACAAAAAAGCCGGTTAATCCTGAGGATTAGACCGGCTGTTTTGGTGTTGCATATGGTGGGTCGTGTGGGATTCGAACCTACGACCAATTGGTTAAAAGCCAACTGCTCTACCAACTGAGCTAACGACCCGCTTCGTTGTGGGACGTATAATACTGATTTCTAACGAGAATTCAACACCTTGTTCGAAATAAATTCGAAATAATTCAAAAATAACGGGTTGGGTCAATAATTCCGGCTGCTGCGAAGCCTTCCGCACGCAGGCGGCAGCTATCACACTTGCCACAAGCTTGGCCTTGGGCGTCCGCCTGGTAGCAAGAAACTGTCAACGCGTAATCCACACCCAGCTTTGTACCCGCTTGCACAATTTGAGCCTTGCTCATGTTTTGCAAAGGCGCCTGGATTCGAAAACCCTGCCCCTCTACACCGGCCTTTGTTGCCAGGTTCGCCATGACTTCAAATGCTTCAACAAACTCCGGGCGGCAATCCGGGTAGCCGGAGTAATCCACAGCATTGACGCCGATAAAGATATCTCGCGCCTGAAGCACTTCAGCCCAACCCAACGCCAAAGAAAGGAACACCGTGTTGCGTGCGGGTACGTAGGTAACCGGAATGCCTTCACTTGGAGCTTCTGGCACGTCAATCGAAGTGTCGGTCAGTGCCGAGCCGCCAATACCGTCCAGGTTCAGGCCAATGACTTTATGCTCAACCGCCCCCAGATCCCGTGCAACACGCGCTGCGGCATCGAGTTCGGCACGGTGACGCTGACCGTAATCAAAGCTCATGGTGTAGCAGCTATAGCCTTCAGCACGAGCCATGGCCACGACCGTTGCTGAGTCGAGGCCGCCAGACAGCAAGATCACGGCTCTTTTTTCGGTGACAACAGTTTGTTCGGTCATTTCAGCGCCCCGGCTCGTCATTCCACAGATATTTGTGCAGCTGCATTTGCAAACGTACAGGCAGGTTATCCGCCACGATCCAGTCAGCCAGATCACGGGCCGGCAAGTCATGGTGACTCGGCGAAAACAGCACTTCGCCCGCCCGTCGATCCAGACCATACTCAATCAGCTTGGATACCGCCCAGTCGTAGTCTTCCCGCGAACAGATCACGAACTTGACCTGATCATTAGGCGTCAACAAAGCGATGTTTTCGTAGAGGTTGCGATGGGACTCTTTGGAGCCCGGCGTTTTCAAGTCAAGAACGCGGCTAACGCGCGGGTCGACTGCCGAGATGTCCAGCGCACCGCTGGTCTCGATCGAGACTTCGTAGCCAGCATCACAGAGTTGCTTGAGCAGAGGAATGGCATTGGGCTGAGCCAGCGGCTCGCCACCTGTCACACATACGTAACGCGGACGAAAGTCGGCAACTTGCTGGAGGATGTCGTCCAGAGGGCGCACAGTCCCGCCACTGAAGGCGTAAGCGCTGTCACAGTAACCGCAGCGCAAAGGGCAACCGGTCAGGCGTACAAAAACGGTGGGCAGGCCAGCCGTTCGCGTTTCACCCTGCAACGAGTAAAAAACTTCGGTAATTCTCAATGTGTCTTGCATATTCGCCACGGGCGTAACAGCTAAACAGGCTGTCCGCCTCCGTCAGGCACTCCAAAGAATCTGCTCACGCAGGATTAAGAGGAGCGTATTTCATAAAAGGGCATGGATTCTAACGAAAAAACCCGCGATAGGCGCGGGTTTCTCGATTTAAGCCGGTTAATGCTTACATGCGCTGCAAATCGCGCTGAGCCAGCTGAGCAGCCGAAGTACCCGGATACTGGGCCACTACCTGCTGCAAGATGCCTTTAACCTTGTCTGTGTGACCCAGGCGGCGCTCTACATCAGCAAGCTTATAGAGTGAATCCGGTACTTTCGCATGCTTGGGATACAGCTGACTGACTTTGGCAAATGCCTGGCCAGCGGCCTGCAAATCGCCTTTGGCCAAGTTCACTTCACCCAGCCAGTATTGGGCATTGCCCGCATATTGGCTGTTTGGGTATTTGCGCAGAAAGGCCGTAAATGCCTGGCTGGCCTTGTCGAAATCCTTGGCTTTGATCAAGTCGAAAGCAGCATCGTAATAGAGCTTTTCTTTCGCAGGATCACCTGGTTCCGAACTGGCAGCAGCCTGAGTAGCAGGCGCTGCTGTATTACCGGCGGCGTTAGCACCACCGGCAGAAGAATTATCAGGAGTGGCAGCAGGAGCAATGCCAGCACCAATGCGCCGATCAAGTTCCTGATATCGCTCCAGGCTTTCTTGTTTCATGCGCGAAACATCATTTTGCAGAACTTCAATCACACCTTGTTGGCGTGCAATCTGCTCCTGCATTTGTTGCAACTGGTTGAACAGCTCGCCCTGTGCCGAGACAGGGGCCGAAACCCCTCCCCCGGCATAGGCGCCGCTCGCACCATAACCCGGTGATGGATAACTCCCCCCGCTATTGTTATAGCCAGAGTTGTCATCGACCACAGGAACCGCAGCCCATGCCGCTAGCGGCATGAGGCTGAGAGTCAGAATAGTTACAGCACGGCGGCACGTTCGCATGACGAATTACTTACGCAGTTCGACGCGACGGTTTTGAGCCCACGACTGTTCGTCGTTGCCAGTAGCGATTGGACGCTCTTTACCGTAGGACACCAGCTCCAGCTGTGCTGGAGAAACGCCTTGCAGTACCAGGTAGCGTTGAACGGCTTTCGCACGACGCTCGCCCAGTGCCATGTTGTACTCACGAGTACCACGGGCGTCAGTGTTACCTTCCAGAACAACGCGAGCGCCGTTAGCTTTCAGGTCTTTAGCATGAACGTCCAGAGCGCGCATTGCTTCTGGTTTCAGGTCCGAAGAATCGTATTCGAAGTAGAAAACAGTGATAGCGCGCAGAGCAGCTTCTTCGCTCAGGGAACCATCAACAGCGCCAGTGTTTGCGCCGTAACCAGCGTTTGGATCAACAGCAGCGCCTTCACCGGCATTGTCGCCGCCTTTGGACGAGCAACCTACAGCTACAGCCATGGCCAGTGCCAGCGCAGCAAATTTACCAAACTTCAGCATTTCCATCGTAAAACTCCTAATGAACCCCAAGTGTTATGTGAAACGTACAGCACCACGTCAGTTCAGGTAAGGGGACCAGGAAGGTTCTCTGACTTCGCCTTGAGCGGTAGGAAGAGGGAGCCTTACGCGTCCATTGATAGACACGAGCATCAAGACTCCCCGGCCCTGCTGGCGGGTGGCGTAGATTACCATGGTGCCGTTGGGTGCAACAGTAGCAGACTCATCAAGGTTGGTATCTGTGAGGATTTTCACGCTTCCACGTTGCAAATCTTGCGCCGCAACACGGAAATTGGTGAAACCGTCCTGACGATGGATCATTACCAGGGTCTTTTCGTCAGCCGAAAGCTTGGGACTGGCGTTGTAGTTCCCGATAAACGTCACGCGCTCTGCGTTACCGCTGCCTACATTGGTTTTGTAAATCTGCGGTTTGCCGCCACGGTCAGAGGTGAAGTAGATGGTAGAACCATCTTTACCCCAGAACGGTTCGGTATCGATTGCCGGGTTGTTGGTGACGCGAGTCAACCCACGGGAAGCCAGATCCATCACGTAGATCTCGGCATTGCCGTCTTTGGACAATACGAACGCCAGCTTGGAGCCATCCGGCGACCATGCAGGCGCACCGTTCAAACCTTCAAAGTTGGTGATTTGCTCGCGACGACCAGTATCAATGTTCTGCACAAAGATACGAGGACGTTTCTGCTCGAACGATACATAAGCGATGCGCTTGCCATCCGGTGCAAAACGCGGCGACAGGATCGGCTCGCGCGACTGCAGCAAAGTAACGGCACGGGCACCATCGTAGTCCGAGCGCTGCAAGGTGTAACGGGTGTTGGTTGCACTTGCACGTTCTGCTGTTACATAAAGCAGGCGAGTTGAGAATGCACCTTTGATGCCCGTCAGCTTTTCAAACGACTGGTCGGAGATGTAATGCGCCATGTCCCGCAATTGTTCAGCCGTTCCCGACACACTGCCAGTCAATACTGGCTGCTCGGTGGCAACGTTGAACAAAGCATATTGCACCTGCAGGCGACCGCCCGCTGGCACGATATTACCGACCATTACGTATTGGGCACCCAGGGCTTTCCAGTCGCGAAAAATGACTTCGCTGGCCTGAGTCGGCAAGCCGATCATGTTCTGCTTTGGAATCGGCGCGTAATAACCCGAGTTGCGCAGGTCATTGCCGATGATTTCAGCCATGTCATCTGGCAATACGGTGCCGCCCTGCCAGCCAAAAGGCACTACGGCAATAGGCGTCGCCCGGTCGCTACCGCTGGTGACCAGAATGTTCTTTTCATCTGCTACAGCCATCCCTGCCAAGCAGCAGACGACGACCAGCAGTCCTCGAAAAAGTTTAATCACAAGGCTAGATCCTCAGGTGTGAATGTCATCTTGAATGATCGATAAGGATTAAAATCGCTGGGTTTCATACCCTGCATTTCCGTTAAACGGCCAATGTTCTTGACCGCTGCCACAGCCGAGCTATCGAACGGCCCGTCACCACTGGATTTGGCAACCGTCACAGACGTCACCGTGCCATCTGGCAACATGCCAATTTGCAGCACCACTGTCATGTTCTTGCGCGCCGACGGCGGACGAGCCCACCCTTCTGCTGCACGAGCACGAATCAGGTCATCGAAACTGCCGGCGACCTCATCACCTTGCTCATCTGCCAGAGCTTGCTGGCGTTGCGGCGTGTCGGAAAGCAAATCAGCCAAGGCTTGCGCCTTTTTCTCTTCGGTCGATTTACGTGCTGCTTCTACGGCCTTTTTCTTGGCTGCATCGGCAGCGGCCTTTTTCTTCGCATCTTCGGCGGTTTTCTTCTTCGCCTCGTCTGCTACGGCCTTTTTCTTCGCATCTTCAGCCGCTTTTTTCTTGGCGTCTTCAGCGGCCTTTTTCTTGGCCTCTTCTTCCGCGGCCTTCTTGGCCTCTTCCTCGGATTTTTTCTTGGCTATGTCAGCCAGTTTTTTCTCTTCGGCTTTCTTAGCTTCCGTAGCCTTTTTAGCATCGTCGGCTTTCTTGGCTTCATCAGCCTTCTTGGCCTCGTCTGCCTTTTTAGCTTCGCTCGCCTTGGCTTCGTCAGCTTTCTTGGCTTCTGCAGCTTTTTCGGCAGCCTCTTCTTTCTTTTGTTCCGCGGCTTTTACAGCTTCCTGCTCAACCTTCTTCTGTTCCATCTGCTCGACTTCGGTCTGACGCGCGGCGGATTTCTTCGCCTCACCCGCAATCTTTTGATTGGTCTGAGTGGTCGCCTGACTTTTTGACTTCAGTTGATACAAGGTTGCCTGAACAATCGGTTTTGAAGGCGGCAGATCCGGGGTCATGGCAAAACTGACAAACAGCATGCCAAAAATCAGAACGTGCAGCCCTATCGCCCAGACTGTAGGCCAAAAATAATTTTCAGAGGCGGACGGCTCCCGCTGTTCGCGCATCAGGGAGCCTCGGTTATCAAGCCAACGTTACCGACCCCGGCCTTCTGAAGGCCACCCATAGCACCCATTACCGCGCCGTAATCAACGGTTTTGTCACCGCGAATGAAGACCTGGGTGTGTTTGCCGCCTTCATTGCCTGCGCGAATGATCTTAGTCACAGCGTCAGTCATCTGAGGCAAGGTCATTGCCTTGTCCATCTGCTTATCGGTATCAACTTCACTGCCAAGATTCCAGAAATAGGTCTTGTCAGCCTTGATCGAAATAGTCAGAACCTGAGTGTTGTTGTCTTGCGGCAAAGCCTCGCTGGAGACCTTGGGCAAATCAACCTTCACACCCTGATTGAGCATCGGAGCGGTCACCATGAAGATAACCAGCAGTACCAGCATCACGTCGATGTAAGGCACCACGTTCATCTCGGCAACCGGCTTGCGCTTCTTGCGAGCTCGAGCGATTAAAGCCATTGGAAATTACCTGCTTATTCTTCGCTGGTGTGCACTTTGCGGTGCAGGATCGCCTGGAATTCGTCGGCGAAGGTGTAGTAGCGGCTGATCAGGGTTTCACTGCGAGCTGCAAAACGGTTGTAAGCGATAACCGCCGGGATAGCAGCGAACAAGCCGATGGCCGTTGCAATCAATGCTTCGGCAATACCTGGCGCTACGGTAGCCAGTGTTGCTTGCTGGGCAGTTGCCAGGCCACGGAAGGAGTTCATGATGCCCCATACGGTA
Source organism: Pseudomonas sp. NKUCC02_KPG (assembly GCF_019345465.1). Classification (GTDB taxonomy): domain Bacteria; phylum Pseudomonadota; class Gammaproteobacteria; order Pseudomonadales; family Pseudomonadaceae; genus Aquipseudomonas. Next base: position 94,867 of record NZ_JAHKRC010000008.1, on the reverse strand, counting down.
CCGAACAGACCGATATACGGGCTCACGGAACCTACAGTGGCCAGGAACGGCAAGCTTTGCTCAAGCTTTTCTTCTTCGCGGGAGATGGCGACTCGCATGGCACGTGCAACACCTTCCATCACCGCTTCAGGATCAACGCCCGGCTGCTGACGCAGACGCGAGAACTCTTTGAAACCGGCACGGAAGATTTGTTCAACGCCAGAGTCCGGATCAGGATTGCTGCCTGCCTGACGATACAGCTTCGACAGGTCGATACCCGACCAGAAACGCTCTTCAAAGCTTTCCAGGGCACGTCGACCGGCGCGCAGCATTGTGCTGCGCTGAAAAATCATGACCCACGAGGTAACCGATGCGGCCAGCAGGGTCAACATTACCAACTGCACAACAATGCTGGCATTGCTAACCAAGCTCCACATGGAGGAATGGTCGACGACGTTAGCTTCCACGCTTTATCTCCTGCTCTAAATGTTTACCCGCGCCGCTCACGTCGGCAAAGGCCGTACGTAAAGCTTCGGGAATGGCCCGGGGTTTGAAACTATCGGCGCGCACACAGGCCACCAAAAATTGCCCTTCACAGAGCAACGTTGCATCTGCAGCCCGCCAGACCTGTTGCTTGAAACGCAGACTGGCACGGTTGAGCTCTGTTACTTGCGCACTTACCAACAGTTCGTCGTCCAGTCGCGCCGGTGCGTGGTAACGCGCCTCGCTGGAATGCACGACAAATAACAGGTTCTCACCCACAAGCTCGGACTGGGCAAAGCCCATCTCCCGTAGCCTTTCGGTTCGAGCCCGCTCCATAAATTTTAGATAATTTACGTAATACACGACGCCACCCGCATCGGTGTCCTCGTAATAAACGCGACAGCGATGTGCGAATGGCTCTAGCCTGTTTTGCGCGCGCATACTCTAGTGCTTACTCCTCAGGTTGCCAATCCGCCAGACGACTGTTTTTTACGCTTCTTGAGCTTTATGACCCAAGATTTTCAACGCCAGCCCTTGAGACAGCAAAAACCTTAAAAAAATCGGCCGCCAAGGGCTTATTAATCGTCCAGGGCATTCAAAAATTCGTCTACCACAGGCATGTCACCCAGACGGGACGGAATATTCAAACCGAAGTGCAGATACGCATGACGGGTCACAACGCGCCCGCGCGGCGTGCGCATGATGTAGCCCTGCTGGATCAGATACGGCTCCAGCACATCTTCAATTGTATGACGCTCTTCGCTGATCGCAGCGGCCAGACTGTCTACACCTACCGGCCCACCATCGAACTTCTCGATCATGGTCAGCAGCAAACGTCGGTCTTGATGATCAAAACCATGCTCATCAACGTCCAACAGGTTCAACGCCAGATCTGCCACCGGCTTGGTGATGTGCCCTTTGGCCCGTACCTCGGCAAAATCTCGCACACGACGCAACAAACGGTTGGCAATCCGCGGTGTACCGCGAGCCCGCCGGGCAATTTCGTAAGCCCCCTCAGGATCGAGTGGCAGACCAAAAATCCCCGCGGAGCGACTGACAATCGTCGCCAGGTCGTCAGTACTATAGAACTCCAGTCGCTGAACAATCCCGAAACGATCGCGCAAAGGGTTGGTCAGCATCCCGGCGCGAGTCGTCGCACCCACCAGGGTAAAAGGCGGCAGGTCTAGCTTGATGGAGCGCGCTGCTGGCCCTTCGCCAATCATGATATCGAGCTGAAAGTCTTCCATTGCCGGGTAGAGCACTTCTTCGACGATGGGTGACAGACGATGGATTTCATCGATAAACAGCACGTCATGGGGCTCAAGATTGGTCAGCAAGGCCGCCAAATCGCCCGGGCGCTCCAACACAGGACCTGACGTGCTTTTAATGGACACCCCCATTTCCTGGGCAATGATATTGGCCAGCGTGGTCTTGCCCAGTCCCGGCGGCCCGAAAATCAGCGTGTGGTCCAACGACTCCGAACGCCCGCGTGCAGCCTGGATAAACAGCTCCATTTGCTCACGTACGGTTGGCTGACCAATATAGTCGGCCAGGCTCAAAGGACGAATTGCCCGGTCCTGAACCTCTTCCCGGTCTCGTCCGCCTGAGGCCGTTATCAAACGATCAGCTTCAATCACTTAAATCATCCCCTTAAGGGCGCGACGAATCATATCTTCACTGCTCAACGTTTTGTCCTTGATTGCCGAAACAGCCTTGCTCGCTTCCTGGGGCTTGTAACCCAGGGAAATCAAGGCACTGACCGCATCACTTTCAGCACTGGCCACCTGTATCGGGGCATCAGGCTGGTTAGGCACCAGGGCGAACATGCTTGGCACCTGCTCCCATGCCTTGAAGCGATCCTTCAATTCGACCAGCAATCGCTCGGCTGTCTTTTTCCCGACACCCGGGACCTTGGTCAAGGCGGACGTATCCTGAGCCTGCACACAACGAACAAGCTCATCGACTTCAAGGCTGGACATTAAAGCCAGGGCCAGCTTTGGACCGACACCGTTGAGCCGGATCAGCTCACGAAAGAAATCGCGCTCGCGCTTGCCTATGAAACCATAGAGCAACTGGGCGTCTTCGCGAACTACCAGATGGGTATGCAGGGTCAGAGGCTCGCCGATAGACGGCAACCGATAGAGCGTGGTCATGGGCACTTCCAGCTCGTAACCCAGGCCATTTACATCAAGAATCAGGTGCGGCGGCTGTTTTTCAGCCAGAGTCCCGCGCAAGCGTCCAATCACGTTTCAGATCCTTTTCTCTGGCCAGATCAATGGCTGACAAGTAGAACGACAGGGACGCATCATTACAGATGACACCCTGCCAGCAAGCATAATCAGGTTAAACATCACGTCTCAGAGCCGCAAACGCCCACCACGGCTTCGCGCCGCACCCAAACCGTGGGGCAACAGACTCGAGCGAGTGTGGGCATGACACAAGGCAATTGCCAGCGCATCGGATGCATCGACTTGCGGCTTAGTGGTCAGTTTGAGCAGGTGCATGACCATCATCATCACTTGCTCCTTATTGGCACCACCAGTACCGGCCACAGCCTGCTTGACCTGAGTTGCCGAATATTCGGCGATCTCCAGACTTTCCTCGGCCCCGGCAACAATCGCCGCACCCCTGGCCTGACCCAGCTTGAGTGCCGAGTCGGCATTGCGCGCCATGAACACCTTTTCGATGCCCATAGTAACGGGGCCATACGTCTGAATAACTTCACGCACCCCACGATAGACAATCAGCAACCGCTCATGCAGCTCGCCGCTACCCGTACGAATGCACCCTGAAGCCACGTACACACAGCCACGCCCAGTGTCTCGCACTACGCCATAACCGGTGATTCGCGAACCAGGATCGATACCAAGAATAAGAGTCATAACGCCTACAGCTTATGAAGTGACGCCTACCGGCCTATACCCGGACAGCTTAAAGGCAGAAGCCGGAGGTGCCCAGCGCCGCTATCGTCGCGACGGAGCACCTCCGGCCTCTTGATTGACGCAGCCAGTATGTCAGGCAAGCTGTTCCAGGACAGCGTCAGGGATCTCGGCATTGGAATACACGTTCTGCACATCATCCAGATCTTCAAGCATGTCGATCAGCTTGAGCACCTTTTCAGCACCCTCCAGGTCCAGTTCGGCACTGGTGGTGGGTAGCATCACGATCTCTGCGTCAGTCGGAGCAAAGCCTGCAGCTTCCAGAGCGTTGCGAACCGCGTAAAAGCTTGAGAACGAAGTGAACACGTCAATGGAGCCATCTTCGTTGGTGACTACGTCGTCAGCATCAGCCTCCATCGCCGCTTCCATCAGCGCATCTTCATCAACGCCAGCCACATAGGAAATCTGCCCCTTGCGCTCAAACAAGTACGCAACCGAACCGTCAGTGCCCAGGTTTCCGCCGCATTTGCTGAACGCATGCCTTACAGCTGCAGCGGTGCGATTGCGGTTGTCGGTCATGCACTCGACCATCACTGCAACGCCGCCAGGACCGTAGCCTTCGTAGCTCAGCTCGACCATATCGTCGGTATCAGCTGCGCCAGCACCACGGGCAACCGCACGATCAATGATGTCGCGGCTCATGTTCGCACCAAGTGCCTTGTCCAGCGCCAGACGCAGGCGCGGGTTGGAGCCCGGATCACCGCCACCCTGACGGGCAGCAACGGTTAGCTCACGTATCCACTTGGTGAAAATCTTGCCTTTTTTGGCATCCTGACGCTCTTTGCGGTGCTTGATATTCGCCCACTTAGAATGACCTGCCATAACGCACTCCGAATCCTTTATGAAACATTGCCCGGTCTTGGCCCGGCAATAAAAATTCTCGACCCAAATGACAAAGGCGCATCCGGAGATGCGCCTTTGAGGGCCAGCTTTACTCAGCCTTTGGCTGTTCGCGCAAACGAATATGCAGCTCGCTCAACGCCTTGTTATCAACGACGCCAGGAGCCTGAGTCATGACACAGGCGGCACTCTGGGTTTTCGGGAAGGCAATCACTTCACGAATCGACTGAGCACCGGTCATCAGCATCACCAGACGGTCCAGGCCGAAGGCCAAACCACCGTGGGGCGGCGCGCCGTATTTCAGAGCATCGAGCAGGAAGCCAAATTTCTCTTCCTGTTCTGCTTCATTGATACCCAACAGGCGGAAGACCGCTTGTTGCATTTCCTTGCGGTGGATACGGATCGAACCACCACCCAACTCAGTACCGTTCAACACCATGTCATAGGCACGGGACAACGCGGTAGCCGGGTTGGCCTCGAGCTCTTCAGGCGAGCACTTAGGCGCCGTGAACGGGTGATGCAGGGCGCTGAAGCTGCCGTCTGTGTTCTCTTCGAACATAGGGAAGTCAACAACCCACATCGGTGCCCACTCGCACGTCAGCAGGTTCAGATCGTTACCGACCTTGATACGCAGCGCACCCAGGGCTTCGCTAACGATCTTGGCCTTGTCGGCACCGAAGAACACGATGTCGCCATCAACGGCGCCAACGCGATCCAGGATCACATTGAGGTTGGCTTCAGGGATGTTCTTGACGATCGGCGACTGCAGACCCTCAACACCCTTGGCACGCTCGTTGACCTTGATGTAAGCCAGGCCACGTGCACCGTAGATGCCAACAAACTTGGTGTATTCGTCGATCTTGCTACGCGGCATGCTCGCGCCGCCAGGAACGCGCAAGGCAGCAACGCGACTTTTCGGGTCATTGGCCGGGCCGCTGAACACCTTGAATTCCACTTCCTTGAGCTGATCGGCAACATCAACCAGTTCCAGCGGGTTACGCAGGTCAGGTTTGTCGGAGCCGTAACGGCGCATGGCCTCTTCCCAGGTCATGTGCGGGAACTCACCGAATTCCAGACCCAGCACTTCCTTGAACAGGTTGCGGATCATTTCTTCGGTCAGGCCCATGATCTCGGCTTCGTTCATGAAGCTGGTCTCGATGTCGATCTGAGTGAACTCAGGCTGACGGTCGGCACGCAGGTCTTCGTCACGGAAGCACTTGGCGATCTGGTAGTAACGGTCAAAACCGGCAACCATCAACAGCTGCTTGAACAGCTGTGGCGATTGCGGCAAGGCAAAGAAGGAACCTGCGTGAGTACGGCTTGGCACCAGATAGTCACGTGCGCCTTCTGGCGTGGCACGGGTCAGAATTGGCGTTTCGACGTCCAGGAAGCCGTTCTCGTCCAGGAAGCGACGGATGCTGGTGGTCATGCGCGAGCGCAGACGCAGCTTCTCGAGCATTTCAGGGCGACGCAGGTCGATGAAGCGATAACGCAGACGAGTTTCTTCGCCAACGTCGGAGAATTCGTTGAGCGGGAACGGCGGGGTTTCGGCTTCGTTCAGAACTTCCAGCTCGTATCCCAATACTTCGATCATGCCCGACGCCATGTTGGCGTTGCCGGCACCGGCAGGACGCAGGCGCACCTTGCCAGTGACCTTTACCACGTACTCACTGCGCACACGATCGGCGGCAGCGAAGGTCTCGGCGCGGTCCGGGTCAAACACCACCTGGGCCAGACCATCACGATCACGGATATCGAGGAAAATCACCCCACCGTGGTCACGGCGACGATGGACCCATCCGCAAAGGGTAATTTCCTGGCCTTCCAGGCTTTCGTTCAGTTGGCCGCAATAATGGCTGCGCATCATGGTAGTGGTTTCACTTCTCGTAATTCGAAATTCGGTGGAGGTCTTGCGCACCGTCGGTGCTGGTAACCATGCAAGAGCCCGCTTGTGTTCTGACTGCTTTCGCTCAGTCTCAGTCGGATTTATCGCCGCCTGCCAGATTCTTTTTCGAGCCTGTCTTGAAGTCTGTTTCATACCAGCCTGTACCGCTGAGGCGAAAACCTGGCATGGACAGCATTTTTTTCAATTCAGGGGCCTGACAGGCTGGACAATCAACCAGCGGCGAAGCGCTGATCTTTTGAATGGCTTCCAGCTGATGACCACAGGAAGCGCACTGGTAATCGTACATGGGCATTGGCGTGTCTCGACAATCCGTTAGCGGCAACCCTTAAAGAGGGCCACACAGCAAAGGGCGAGATTATATCTGGTAAATCGAGCCATTGCAGCCGCATGAGCAGCCAGAAGCCCCTAAATGCATCATAAATATCGAGCGATTACAAGACACCGAACGTCCTCCCCCAGCCGAGCACCCTGCCTCACCCCATGACCACCTGGTTTTGCACTCCCTCACGGGAGTCGCGCGCCCTCTTCAATAAATGCATCACACAGACAACTCGAATGAGCCCGCTGAAATTTCTTACCCCCCCATAACGCAAATGCACTTCGCGGTCGATATACGACAACAACGTATTTACCGAGCAGTCATTAAGTCGCGAAATATCAGATAGCACCTCCCAATATACTTCCTCAAGTCGCAAACAGGTGGCAAAACCATTTAACCTGACCGACCGCGAAAGTGGCTGAGCCAACGTCATGCCAAAATCAAGTATCACGGGATCAACCCCAACTCTCTGCAGTAGTTTTCCCCTGACGCTTTCTTGCCGAATCAATCGCCTCATATCCAGAGCACTCCATTGCGAAACACTAGAATTAATGAAAGATTTTGTGCAGAACACACTCCATCAAACGATATGTAAAAATCCTTATCCAGCGGACCAGACCCTCAAGCCTGTAGGAGCGCTCTCGGTCCGAGCGGCGAATACGAGCAGCCTCAAGCCTTGAGCCAACGACGCGGGCGTCGTGATTACGCAGAGATGTGCACCTGAAACCAAATAGCAGAACCCGGACAGAGTACACAACTTCCAAACCCACTAATGTTCTTGGCCACTCCCCTCTATGCATACTCGCCAACAGACACGGGAATATGCCTAAAGCCTGATCAGGTATCACACCAACTTGCACTTCCATTAGTGTGTCAACCACCGAGATTTCCACTTCCACCTCGACTTACAAATACCCCTGCATATAACCGTACACATCCAGCCCACCTAAACCGCACGCGAACAGAAATACCCGCACCATGAACATTAGCGACTGCAAAAAGCACAAAAAATTAACGACCAACGGTCTCCAACACAACGCCCCGGACAATAGCGGTCTCAACAACCTTCTGAGAGCACCACTGCGGCCACACGCAGAAAGAGGACTACATGCGTCTAGGACAAGGTTTTCGCTAAAAACAGATTTTGCCTAGGCATCCTCCAGTAACCTCGCTCACAGATAGCTCCATACGCTTAATTTGAGTAGGCCCAAGCTTTACTGTTAAATTGGCAGCGTGTCGCCCTCTTCCAGCCTCTATCGAGGGCGCATAGGCTGATGTGTACACGTGTCCGGCGCCTCCACTTTTTTTGAAGCGAACCGTGTGCAATCAGCTCTTCCTTGCGATCCATCTTAATGTGAGTCATTGAAATGTTGAAAATCGTCCACCTGCTAACGGGTGCAGCGGCTTTGCTGCTGTCCTTTATTCCCAGCCTGCAATCCGAAGCGCTACCTTACCTCCAACACCCTGATGCCCTTTACCTGGCTTTTCTTGGCCTGCTGAACCTGACACTGGCTCCAGTCATTCCATTCTGGAACAAAGGCCCGCGTCACCAACTGCAGAATCTGGTCAGCGCCCTGCTGGTGCTGTCCGTTGTCCTGCAAACACTGACTCTGTTCGGCCTTCTGCTGCCGATCGGTGATCAACCTGCAGTATTGCTTGGCCTGACTCCTGCAGTCATTGCCGTGCTGCTTCATCTGACCGTCAGCTTCTATAAATCATCACCGTCATCCTCCTCACAAAGCTATGACATGACCAACCGTGATACAGGGACGGTCAAGTGGTTCAATACCTCGAAAGGTTTTGGCTTTATCTCCCGAGATTCCGGGGATGATATTTTTGTGCACTTTCGCGCCATCCGCGGCGAAGGCCACCGTGTTCTGGTGGAAGGGCAGCGCGTTGAGTTCTCTGTCATGAACCGCGACAAGGGCCTGCAAGCTGAAGATGTGATCGCAGCACTGCCGCGACGTTGATTCAAGCGTAAAAAAACCGCGATCAGCCAAGCTGTATCGCGGTTTTTTTTGCCTGCACAAAATGACTTAATAGTGCGGCGGCGGGGCTTCCTCTTCGAACGACTCGAACTGCCCGCCCATTTCTTCCTGGCGCTTGAGCAAGGCAGCCATTTGCATTTGCAAACGATCTACCGCGTTTTGCTGCATTACCAGTACATCATTCAATGCCTGAATGGTGTCATCCTGAAAAGCCAAACGACTCTCAAGGTCCATCACTCGCGATTCAAGCGTCATAATCAACCCTCCGAAAAAGTAAAGCCTGCATCAAGAACCGACGCCAGCCTGCCCCGGACAGCATTTACATCAGCCTGCGTATAGGGTTTGGCAGGATGCTTGCCCCACACCGGCCCCGGCCATGCCACGTCAGTCTGATAACGAACAATCACGTGCATGTGCAATTGACTCACCACGTTACCCAGCGTGGCGACATTCATTTTGTCCGCACCAAACAACCCTTTCAGTACTCGCGCCAGAGCGGTCGTCTCAGCCCACATCATCTGCTGCTCAGAGTCATCCAGTTGAAACAATTCGGTTATACCCTCGCGCCGTGGCACCAGAATAAACCAGGGGTAATTCGAATCGTTGGACAGCAGCAAGCGGCACAAGGGGAAATCCCCTATGAGCCAGGTATCCTCATGAAGGCGTGTATCCAAAGCGAACACTGGGAGCTCTCCTCTTTACCGTTCTTTTAAACTCAGCGTGCGATGAGACTCAGCGCCAGCCAGGTGACAGGCGCGAAGGATACCCTTGATCGACTCCTGCATCACGCCGACATCCGCGGATGCGCACACGAAAAGAGAGCAATGGACGCTCAATCAACAGCACACGGACACTTGTGCACCAAAACTGCACAAAACGAATGCTTTTAGTGCGCCAAAACGTCACTTACCACCCCATTAGGTGTTAACCGGTAACGTTTTAAGCGCGTTTTTTTAGCAGGAACGCCTTCTTGCGACGAAAAAGAACACGCCAAGGGCGCTCTTATCGCCGTTCGACCCAAGCAAGATCAGGCCTCATAGCTCGAAAACGAACAAAATTATTTATTTTTCATCACCACTGCTTTTTGAGCATGCTTGTTGCATAGAGCATTTACATAGTCGATAGGCTTCAGCCGGAATGCAGTAGCCTGACGATAAATAACAATAGCTGGTCCGTAGGAAATTGGAGTTTTCATTGTAGGCAGCCTGGATTCACCCATATGCCAAACGCTGAAAACAACACTGATTTAGATGCTGAAACACGGCATAACGCTGCGCGCTTGCGACATGTAGGGTGCTATTTGCGACATGCCTGTAAAGAAGCTGAAAGCTTATGAGAGCAAGTATCGCCAACATTGTCGGCGTGATATAAGTTTGCGCCGACACAAAAAGAAAGAGCCGCCCAGATAATAATTTCAGGTGGGACGGCAGTACTCTTCCTAAAAACCAAAGGAGCAAATCACGATGCGCGTGATGAAGTGGAGCATAATCGCCCTGGCTGTTTCAGCCGGTACTACTCAGTTCGCAATGGCCTCCTCCCAGGACGACGCCAAAGGTTTCATCGAAGACAGCACTCTGACTTCTAAAACCCGCATGCTGTACATGAACCGTGATTTCCGTAACGGCGCTGGCAACATCGCCAAGCCAACCGGCGGCTTCAAAAGCGGCTACCGCGAAGATTGGGGCCTGAGCGAACTGCTTAACTACCAGTCCGGCTTCACCCAGGGCACCATCGGTGTCGGTGTTGACGCTTTCGCCATGGGCACAGCACGCCTGGACGGCGGCGCTGGCCGTCAAGGCAACGGCCTGTTCGCCACCAAGAGCGACGGTTCTCCGGAAGATACCCAGTCGAAAATCGGCGGGGCTGTCAAATTCCGCGTTTCCGACACTGAACTGAAATACGGCAACCAATTCGTAGCCAGCCCGGTTTTCTCCACCGACGATAGCCGTCTGCTGCCAGAGGTTGCTACCGGCACCCTGATCACCAGCAAGGAAATCAAAGGCCTGGAGCTGAGCGCAGGTCGCTTCACCGCGCTGAGCTCGCAGACTGGCATGGCACGCGACAGCATCAATGGCAAAGGCCAGCCAGGCCTGACCGCTGCCAACATTGCCGGCGCAACCTACCAATTCACTGACAACTTTGTTGGTGGCGTGGCAGCATCCGACGTTGAAGACTACTTCAAGAAGCAGTACATCAACCTGAACTACACCCTGCCTATCGCAGAGTCTCAGGCCCTGAACTTCGACTTCAACGGCTATAAAACAACCAGCGATGGCAAGGAACTGCTGGGCAACGTGGACAACAAGATCTGGAGCTTGGCGGCTGCTTACAGCCTCGGCGCTCACAAGTTCACCATTGCTCACCAGCGCTCCACCGGTGACAGCGCTTACAACTACGGCATCGACGGCGGCGGCAGTATCTTCCTCGCCAACTCCGTACAGTACTCCGACTTCAACCAGCGCGACGAACGCTCCTGGCAGGGTCGCTACGACCTGAACATGACCAGCTACGGCGTTCCAGGCCTGAGCTTCATGGCTCGCTACGTTAAAGGCGATAACATCTCCACGACTGACGGCGAAGGCAAAGAGCACGAATTTGACTTCGAAACCAAGTACGTATTGCAAGAAGGCCCGGCCAAAGACTTGTCTTTCCGTCTGCGTAGCGCGATCTATCGCACCACCAGCAACAACGGCAACGATGTCAACGACTTCCGCCTGATTGCTGAATACCCGCTGAACATCTTGTAATCATGGCCTTCGGGCGATAGTTACATATACCGTGTTTAGTGAAAGCCACGCTCCTGTCTCAGGGCGTGGCTTTTTATTTGCCTGAATAAAAGTTCAGTTATATAGCAAGCTAACTAATAACTATAAATGCAACTAATTATCAATCGCCAAATTGACCGCCGAACATCTGCAACTACCTTCACAAGGTACAAAAACAATTAAAGGGGCATTTAGCCCCTTTAATGTTTACTCACACCCGACTCGATTGTCAGGTGCCATCTCTGACCTTACTGCGCAGCGACTTCCTGAACCACACGAACCACTCGTTGCGGAAAAGGAATATCCACGCCCTGAGCCTTCAAGCGATCGCGGGAATGTTCGTTGAGCATAAACAGGACATCCCAATAATCCGGGGTATTGACCCATACACGCAACGACATGGTGATCGCACTATCACCCAAGGCCGTGACCACAACAACTGGAGCCGGTTCTTTCAGGACGCGAGGGTCATCGGCCAGCGCCAGCAACACTTCACGGACCTTTTGAAGATCCGCCTCGTAGTCCACACCCACATCAAATACCACTTTGCGCGTCGGTTGACGGTTGTAGTTGGTGATGATGCCGTTGGACAGGTTGCCGTTTGGCACGATGACAGTTTTGTTGTCACCGGTGCGCAACACGGTGTGGAAGATCTGAATACTGTCCACAGTACCGCTTACGCCTTGCGCTTCGATCCAGTCACCGATCTTGAACGGACGGAACAGCAGAATCAGTACCCCACCCGCAAAGTTCGCCAGACTGCCCTGCAACGCCAGACCAATGGCCAGACCTGCCGCACCAATGGCCGCGACAAACGACGTGGTCTGGATACCGATCATTGACGCGACACTGACAACCAGCAGTATCTTGAGAATGATATTGGCGAGGTTGCTGATAAAGCCCTGCAACGCCAGGTCTGCCTTTCTCAGCGCCAGCAACTGGCCAATCTTGGTAGTCAAACGGTTGATCAGCCACCAGCCCACCGCCAGCGTAACCACTGCCAGCAGCACACGGCTGCCGTATTCCATGATCATGGGGATCCAGGCCTGGGAGGCCTTGATCAACTGATCCACTTCAGTGTTCAAATCCATTTACATCTCCTCGCGACAAAACTCGACGCCGTCATTTATTCAGCAAAACGATAAGGCAACCGTGGTCGCCAAACCGCTTGCGCCGCGCCCAGGAAATTTCGGACGGCAATGCGCGTCATTGGTTCCCTGGGCCCGTGATCAGTCGCGAAAATTGTTGAACTGCAGTGGCATGTCGAACGTCTTGGCACGCAGCGCTGCAATCGCATCCTGCAGGTCATCGCGTTTCTTGCCGGTGATGCGTACTTGCTCGCCCTGAATGGCAGCCTGAACCTTGAGCTTGGCATCCTTGACGTGAGCAACGATTTTCTTCGCCAGCTCTTTATCAATGCCTTCCTTGAGCACCGCTTCCTGCTTCATCAATTTGCCCGAAGCATAGGCATCCTTGACCTCAAGGCATTGAACGTCGATCTTGCGCTTGACCAGTGCCAACTTGAGGATCTCGATCATTGCTTCCAGCTGGAAGTCGGCTTCAGCGGTCAGATTGACCGTCAGATCCTTCTCCTTGAACTCAAAAGTGCCTTTACCCTTGAGGTCATAACGACGATCCAGTTCCTTGACGGCGTTCTCGACGGCGTTGGTGACTTCGTGCTTGTCCAGTTCGGATACCACGTCGAACGACGGCATGTAATTTTCTCCAATAATAAAGGGCGCGCTCAACACAGATGGAGCACGCCTGACCTGACAGTTAAAATGCGCGGGCATTATAGCGGTTCTTCGACTTCATTCACTTGCGAGCTCACATGCGAAATTCGGCCCTGCCACACACCCACTCCGACGTGCCTGCCCGGGCGAGTACCACCTGGCACGTTCTCGGCGCAGGAAGCATGGGCATGCTGTGGGCTACTCGACTGGCACGGGCCGGCTTGCCAGTGAAGCTCATCGTGCGCAACTGCGAACGCCTGCAAGCGTACAAAGCAGCCCGGGGTTTGACTCTGATTGAAGGCGAAGAGTCGCAAAAATGGAACATCCGCGCGCAAATTCCTGAAAACGGCGAGCCGATTCAGCGCCTGCTGGTCACCTGCAAAGCCTATGACGCGCAACAGGCCGTCGCGCAAATTGCCGCTCGGCTTACCCCGGACGCAGAAATAATCCTGCTGCAAAACGGCCTCGGCAGCCAACAGGCCGTCGCGGCCCTTGTGCCACACATTCGCTGCATCTTCGCCTCCAGCACCGAAGGCGCCTTTCGTGATGGTGATTGGCGCGTGGTATTTGCCGGCCGGGGTCACACGTGGCTGGGTGATGCCGATCAAGGCACCATCGCGCAATGGCTTGATGAACTTCAGCGCAGCGGCATTGATCACGAATGGAGCCCGAACATCCTGAGCCGCTTGTGGCGCAAGCTGGCACTCAACTGTGCAATCAATCCCCTGACGGTTCTCTACGACTGCCGTAATGGCGGGCTGCAAGCACACAGCGCCGAAGTGCACACCCTCTGCGCAGAGCTCAGCGCTCTGCTTGAGCACTGCGGTCAAGCCGGTGCCGCGGTCGGCTTGGCCACTGAAGTGGATCGCGTTATCCGGGCCACTGCCAACAACTACTCCTCCATGCACCAGGATGTTGCCCACGGCCGCCGTACCGAAATCAGCTACCTGCTCGGATATGCCTGCGAAGCAGCCCGCAGCAGCCAGTTCGCCGTCCCACACCTGCAGCACCTGCACCAGCGATTGACTGAACACCTGCAGCAGCGCGGATTGCCCTGTAACTGAGGGGCGCGCTACCCTGCCAGCATCTTCTTAATCTAAGCGGCCACTCCATGCCCTTGCGCCAGCGCCTTGAAAACCTACCGGTAGGCCAGAAGTTGCTGGCCGCCCTGCTCGTCTTGCTGGCTGCCGTCATGCTGGTTGCCAATTTGACGTTCATCAGTGTCGCGTACTGGATTTCCCACGAAAGTACCGCCCCGCAAGCCCTGCAAACACTGGGGCAACTGACTTCAAATCCTGACCTGATCGCTCATGCGCTGGATTCACCGCAGAGCGCAAAATCCCTGCTCAATGAAATCGGCAGCTACGCCCCCCTTCGCGCTGCCGCGATTTATGACAGCTCAGGAAACCTGCTGGTGCAGTTGCAACACGGTGAACACCTCCCGCTCCCCGAGCACTATCGCCAGATTGAAGCCTGGAGCCTCACCGAACTGCGCAGCCATCAAGTCACACGCCTGCACCACGGTGACCAACCACCCGGGCACCTGCTGTTGATCGCCAGCAGCGAGCTGCCCATGGCCTTCTACACCGGCACGCTGACGGCCAGCCTGGGCATTCTGGTGTTCAGCATTTTGCTGTGGTTCGTGGTGGCACGCCAGATCAAGCGCCTGATCACCCAGCCCATCCACCGCCTTGAAGAGCTGTCGCGCCAGGTCAGTCGCGAAGAAAACTACGCATTACGCGCAGCGCCAGGCAACAACGACGAAATCGGCAGCTTGGCCAGAGCATTCAACACCATGCTCTCGCGCATTGAAGTGCGTGACCAGGAACTCAAGCGCGCCCGAGACGAAGCCCGTGAAGCCTACGACCAAGCTCAGGCACTGGCCGAAGAAACCCGTCATGCCAATCGCAAGCTGGAGCTCGAAGTACAAGTTCGTAGCAAAATAGAGAAAAAACTCACCGGATTTCAGAACTACCTCAATTGCATCATCGACTCCATGCCTTCGGCCCTGATCGCGTTGGACGAAGAACTCTATGTCACCCAATGGAATCAGGAAGCCAGCGCCCTGTCCGGCACGCCATTGGACGATGCCATGAGCAAGCCCATTTACCTGGCCTTCGAACCCTTGAAACCCTTCCTGCCACAGCTCAAGGACACGATTGAGCACCACCGGGTAACAAAAATTGAACGCGTCACCTGGGGACAGGGCGAAGACGCTCACCACTACGCCCTGACCTTTTACCCGCTCATGGGCGGTGCCGGACGCGGCGTCGTGATCCGCATCGATGACATTACCCAGCGACTGTCACTGGAAGACATGATGGTGCAGTCGGAGAAGATGCTCTCCGTAGGCGGACTCGCTGCCGGCATGGCCCATGAGATCAACAACCCCTTGGGCGCTATCCTGCATAACGTGCAGAACATTCGCAGACGCCTGTCGAGCGACCTGCCAAGGAATATCGAGCAAGCCGAGCAGACCGGCATTGACCTGGACGTGGTCAATCACTACCTGCAGGCACGAGAGATCCCGCAGTTGCTTGACGGCATCCAGCAGGCCGGGGCCCGCGCAGCCAAAATCGTGACCCACATGCTCAGCTTCAGCCGCCGCAGCAACCGGCAAATGAGCCCCTGCGATTTATCGGCACTCATTGATCAAGCCCTGGACATTGCCAGCAATGATTTTGACCTGGCCATTGGCTTTGACTTCAAGGGCCAGGCCATCATCCGCCAGTTCGACCCACAGCTCGGCCCGGTACCCGGCATCCCCAACGAGCTGGAGCAGGTGCTGCTCAATTTGTTGAAAAATGCCGCCCAGGCCATTCATCAACGTACCGACAAGAGCGAGCCAGGGCGTATCATTCTGCGCACCAGACTGAATCCGCCATGGGCCGAGATTCAGATTGAAGACAATGGTATCGGGATGCCGGAGCCTGTGCGCAAACGAATTTTCGAGCCGTTTTTCACCACCAAGGAAGTTGGCCAGGGCACGGGGCTGGGCCTGTCCGTGTCGTACTTCATCATTACCAACAACCACAAGGGCCAAATGGAAGTGCACTCAACCCAGGGGCAAGGCACTTGCTTTACCCTGCGCCTGCCTTTAACCGGCAACCCGATGACCTACCCCGAATCAACCAAGGTGGAACTGTAAACATGGGCTTTCGCTTATCGAAAATTTACACTCGCACCGGCGACAAGGGCGAAACAGGGCTCGGCGATGGCCGCCGCGTACCCAAGGATCACCCCCGCATAGAAGCCATCGGCGAGGTCGACACGCTGAACAGTCAGGTGGGCCTGCTCCTGGCCGGGCTCATCGAGCACAGCGAACAGACCCCTGGCCTCATCGAGTTGATCGAAGTACTTGAACCCTGCCAGCATCGATTGTTTGACCTGGGAGGGGAATTGGCGATGCCCGAGTATCAGGCTCTCGACAAGGTCGAAATCGAGCGGCTTGAAGCCGCGATTGATCGCTGGAACGAAGAGTTGGGCCCGCTTGAGAACTTCATTTTGCCCGGTGGTTCGAGTCTGATCGCCCAAGCCCATGTTTGCCGCAGCCTGGCACGCAGCGCCGAACGCCGCTGCCAACAGCTCAATGCGCTGGAGCCCCTGGCGGGCGTTGGATTGGCTTATATCAATCGTTTGTCTGACGTGCTGTTTGTTGCGGCACGCTTGATTGCCAAGCGTCAGGGAATTGCAGAGATCCTCTGGCAAGCGGCAGCAAAGCCGGGGGTTTGACAGTCGAGTTCAGCACGTGTGGGAGCGGCGGTACGCCGCTCCCACAAGAGCTTGCGCAATTATTTAGACCTGTGGCCAGAACGCCCGAATTCCGGCAACGCCCTGTGCACCGATAGTCCACACCTGCTGACGATCATCAGGTCCCAGCCCGCCCAGCAAAAACACCGGCTTACTGAAATTGGCGATCAATTGTTGCGCCTGCTCCCAGCCCAGCGGTGGCGTATCAGGGTGAGTCTGCGTCGGCAGAACCGGCGACAGGGTCACGAAGTCCACATCCATCTGCTCGGCCAGCATCAACTCTTCAGCGTTATGGCATGAGGCTGCCAACCAGCGGTCTTTAGGCAACGGCCTACCCTTGGCGGCGTACTTGCGCAATTGCGCAGCGGTCAGATGCCAGCCCGCCGAAGGAAAGTCTCCCAACCACTCCAGCGGCCCCTTGAGCATCAGTTGCGCCTTGCCTGCACACAAACCGGTCGCATCTACCGCCAAATCCCGGTACTTGGGGTCATATCCATTGGGCGCACGCAGCGAAACCAATTTAATGCCACCGGCAATTGCCTTCTGGATACCGCGCAACAGCTCAGGGGTTTCAAGACCATCCGGAGTGATCAGGTATTGATCGGGCAAACGGGCAGCCGTAACAATCGGCTGGTTAGCCTCAGGGAACGCGTATTGCGCCAACTCGCGCGGGCTTACCCAAGCCAATGGCTGGCCTTCTGCACCATGAGGTTCACCGGTGAACGCTGAAACCTCCCACACATCCAGCAGAACATGCTTGTCCGGGTAATCATGTTGAACCTTGATCAAAGGCCGAGCAGCCTGAACCACAATGCCCAACTCTTCCTTCAACTCACGACCCAGTGCAGCCTCGACCGACTCCCCAGCCTCAACCTTGCCGCCTGGAAACTCCCACAGGCCGCCTTGATGCTGAGAATCAGCGCGACGAGCGATCAGAATCTTCCCGTCAGTGCCCCGGATAACGGCCGCAGCCACATGAACTCGTTTCACCCTTGTACTTCCTCTAATCCGGCCTGTTGCCAGGCTTTGAACGCGGGCCATTGGTAAATGGCGTCGATATAAGCTTCATCTTCAGCTGACAGCGCAACGCGGTAAGTTCGCAGGCGAACAGCCACCGGAGCAAAAAAAGCATCGGCCACACTGGATCGACCGAACAGATAAGGCCCGCTTTCGGTCGCCACTGCGCGGCACTCTGCCCACAGCGCGCTCATCCTGTCGATATCGGCCTGGGCCTCGGCAGGCATGGAGAGCAGCGCCTGATCACGACTCAAATCAAATGGCAGATTGCTCCGCAAACCAAAAAATCCGCTGTGCATTTGCGCGCACGCCGATCTGGCCTGAGCCCGCGCAGCGACATCTTCCGGCCACAGTCGAGCGGCCGGAAAACACTCATTCAGGTATTCCGCGATAGCCAGCGAATCAGCGATGGTGCCGTGTACGGTCTTCAGCAGCGGTACTTTTCCCGTTGCCGAGTGTTGGAGAATAAGTGCCCGGGTATCAGGCTGGCCCAGCTTGATCAGCGTCTCGGTGTACGGTGCACCCGCCAGATCCAGCGCCAGCGCGGCGCGCAGGGACCACGATGAATGCAACTTGTCGCCAATGATCAGGTGAAAGCTCATAGATAGGCACCTTGAGAAAAGGGAGAGCTGATAAAGCGGGGGTATTACGGGCCCATCAGCGCCGAGGCGACTGACAGGCCCGCAATGTCGAGACGACTCAGGTACGGTATTCGGCGTTGATTTTCACGTACTCGTGGGACAAGTCCGTCGTCCAGATGGTCTCGCTGCAAGCACCACGCCCCAATTCGATACGGATGGTGATTTCTTCACGGGCCATCACTGCAGAACCCTGCTCTTCAGTGTAAGTGGCCGAACGTGCGCCACCACTGGCAATGCACACCTCACCCAGGAACACATCAATCTTGCTCACGTCCAGATCCGGCACGCCAGCACGGCCCACAGCGGCCAGGATGCGGCCCCAGTTAGGATCGGAAGCAAACAACGCGGTCTTGATCAGCGGCGAATGGGCAACGGTGTAGCCGACGTCCAGGCATTCCTGATGATTACCGCCGCCATTCACTTCAACAGTGACAAACTTGGTTGCGCCTTCGCCATCGCGCACGATGGCCTGCGCCACGTCCATGCAGACTTCCAGCACTGCCTGTTTCAACGCAGCAAACAGTGGGCCGCTGGCCTCGGTGATTTCAGGCAAAGCCGCTTTACCCGTAGCAATCAACATGCAGCAGTCGTTGGTCGATGTATCACCATCGATCGTAATGCGGTTGAACGACTTGTTCGCGCCGTCGAGCAGCAGGTTTTGCAGCACATCGCGGGCAACCTTGGCGTCGGTTGCGATGTAGCCCAGCATGGTGGCCATATTGGGACGAATCATCCCTGCACCTTTGCTGATGCCCGTAACAGTGATGGTTACGCCTTCGTGTTCGAACTGACGGCTGGCACCTTTGGGCAAGGTGTCAGTGGTCATGATGCCGGTTGCAGCCTGCGCCCAATTATTTTCGGACAGATCGTCCAGAGCGGCTTGCAATGCACCTTCGATTTTCTCAACCGGCAGCGGCTCACCGATCACACCGGTGGAGTACGGAAGCACGGCACTGGCGGGCACGCCCGTCAGCTCGGCCAGTTTGTCGCAGGTACGGGTTGCCGCAATCAGCCCTGGCTCACCTGTGCCCGCATTGGCATTGCCCGTGTTGGTCAGCAAGTACCGCACCGGGCCTTGCACACGCTGCTTGGCCAGGATGACAGGCGCGGCGCAGAACGCATTCAGGGTGAATACACCCGCCACGCTTGAGCCTTCAGCGCAGCGCATAACCACCACATCCTTGCGCCCTGGACGCTTGATACCGGCTGAAGCTATACCCAGTTCAAAACCGGCCACCGGGTGCAAAGTAGGCAAAGGACCAAGACCAACAGCCATGACGCGCTCCTAAATAAGTGTTGTGCGCCGCCGCAAAGGGACGGGAATTCAATGGTAAAACGCCGCGACGGCTAATGCCGGTCGCGGCGCAGGTGTTTCAGCAGTTGAAGCGGGCTTTAGTTGATTTGCCCGTGACAGTGCTTGTATTTCTTGCCCGAGCCGCAGTAGCAGAGTTCGTTGCGACCCAGCTTTGGCTCGTTACGAGCAGGCTCGGCAACCACGCCAGCCACATCGGCGCCTTCCAGCACCTTGGCCAATGCGTCTGGCTGATCAAGGCCCGGCGCTTCGGCATGCTGGAACTGCAAACGCGAAGCCAGGTCTTCAGCTTCCTGACGCAGGCGTGCTTCTTCGGCTTCAGGGTCTTCGCGACGAACCTGTACATGTGACAACACACGAATCGAATCGCGCTTGATCGAATCAAGCAGCTCGGAGAACAGGTTGAACGACTCCCGCTTGTACTCCTGCTTCGGGTTCTTCTGTGCATAACCGCGCAAGTGGATACCGTGACGCAGGTGATCCATGGTCGACAGGTGGTCTTTCCACAGGTCATCCAGTACGCGCAGAACAATTTGTTTCTCGAACGTGCGCAGCGCTTCAGCACCGGCCTGATCTTCTTTTTCGCTGTAGGCAGCAATCAGCTCGTTCAGCAGCTTCTCGCGCAGGGTTTCTTCGTACAGGTGATCATCTTCGTCGAGCCATTGCTGGATCGGCAATTTCACGCCAAAGCCGCTTTCGATGGCAGCTTCCAGGCCTTTGACGTCCCACTGCTCCGGCAACGATTGCGGCGGAATGTGAGCGCTGATGGTGCTGTCGAGAACGTCCTTGCGGAAGTCTGCGATGGTTTCACCGATGTTGTCGGCTGCCAGCAACGTGTTACGCATGTGATAAATCACTTTACGCTGTTCGTTGTTGACGTCATCGAACTCCAGCAATTGCTTACGAATGTCGAAGTTGCGACCTTCAACCTTGCGCTGCGCCTTTTCGATCGCGTTGGTCACCATGCGGTGCTCAATCGCTTCGCCAGACTGCATGCCCAGGGCTTTCATGAAGTTCTTCACCCGATCAGAGGCAAAGATGCGCATCAGGCTGTCTTCAAGCGACAGGTAGAAACGACTGGAACCTGCGTCACCCTGACGACCGGCGCGACCACGCAACTGGTTGTCGATACGGCGCGATTCGTGACGCTCGGAAGCGATCACATGCAGGCCACCCGACTCCAGCACTTGCTGGTGACGCTTTTGCCAATCGGCCTTGATCTGTGCGATCTGCTCAGGCGTCGGATCTTCCAGGGAGGCGACTTCCACTTCCCAGTTGCCGCCCAACAGGATGTCAGTACCACGACCCGCCATGTTGGTAGCGATGGTCAGCGCACCCGGACGACCGGCCTGGGCAATGATCTCGGCTTCTTTTTCGTGGAACTTGGCGTTCAGAACCTTGTGCTCAATACCTTCCTTGTTCAGAAGGTTGGACATGTGCTCGGAGGTTTCGATGGTCGCTGTACCCACCAGCACTGGACGGCCTTTGGCCATGCAGTCCTTGATGTCAGCCACAATCGCCGCGTACTTCTCATCGGCGGTGAGGAACACCAGGTCGTTGAAGTCCTTGCGCGCCAGTGGCTTGTTCGGCGGGATAACCATCACCGACAGACCATAGATCTGGTGGAATTCAAACGCTTCGGTGTCCGCAGTACCGGTCATGCCCGACAGCTTGTTGTACAGACGGAAGTAGTTCTGGAAGGTGGTCGTAGCCAGGGTCTGGCTCTCTGCCTGAATATTCAGGCCTTCCTTCGCTTCGATAGCCTGGTGCAGGCCTTCGGACAAACGACGACCCGGCATGGTACGGCCAGTGTGTTCGTCGACCAGCAATACCTGACCGTCTTCAACGATGTATTCAATGTTGCGATTGAACAGCTTGTGAGCACGCAGCGCGGCGTACACATGGGTCAACAGGCCCAGGTTGTGTGCCGAATACAGGCTCTCGCCTTCTGCGAGCAAGCCGATCTGGGTCAGCATGTCTTCAACGAACTGGTGACCGGCTTCGTTCAGTTCTACCTGGCGAGTCTTTTCATCAATGGTGAAATGACCTGCCTTGGTAACTTCACCTTCGACTTCCTCGATGTGCATCTCAAGGCGCGGGATCAGTTTGTTGATTTCGGTGTACAGCTTGGAACTGTCTTCGGCCTGACCGGAGATGATCAGCGGAGTACGGGCTTCATCGATCAGGATGGAGTCGACTTCGTCGATCACGGCGAAATTAAGCTCGCGCTGGAATTTTTCTTCCATGCTGAAAGCCATGTTGTCGCGCAGGTAATCGAAGCCAAACTCGTTGTTGGTACCGTACGTGATGTCGGCGGCGTAGGCTTCACGCTTCTCTTGAGGCGGCTGGAACGGCGTTACAACACCGACTGTCAGGCCCAGGAATTCGTAAAGAGGACGCATCCAGTTGGCATCGCGGCGAGCCAGATAGTCGTTCACGGTGATGACGTGAACGCCTTTACCCGACAGCGCGTTGAGGTAAACCCCAAGGGTCGCGACCAAGGTCTTGCCTTCACCAGTACGCATTTCAGCGATCTTGCCTTCGTGCAAGGTCATGCCGCCGATCAACTGAACGTCGAAGTGGCGCATGCCCATGACACGCTTGCCTGCCTCACGGCATACCGCGAAAGCTTCCGGCAACAGTTGGTCGAGGGTCTCACCTTTGGCTATGCGGGCCTTGAACTCTTGGGTCTTGGCGCGCAATTGCTCATCGGTCAGGGCAACCATCTGCTCTTCGAAGGAATTGACGACCTGTACTGTCTTGAGCATGCGTTTAACTTCGCGCTCGTTCTTGCTTCCAAAAAGTTTCTTTAACAAAGGCGCAAACATATCGGCAGGATCTTCCA
Organism: Pseudomonas sp. NKUCC02_KPG; assembly: GCF_019345465.1. Lineage (GTDB taxonomy): Bacteria > Pseudomonadota > Gammaproteobacteria > Pseudomonadales > Pseudomonadaceae > Aquipseudomonas. The sequence goes on along the minus strand of NZ_JAHKRC010000008.1, from coordinate 72,350 downwards.
CACATAGGGATGGAGGGCGGCCCCGAGAGTCGCCCGAGCAGCCCTGATGGCCGCATGCGAACGAGCATTCTACCCGGAAACGGCGGTGAGGAAAGTGGCGTTATTCCACGATACTGGTACAGCGTTGTGAAGGGGCTTACATAAAATAAGGGCTTTTTGCTGAACTTCAAGGCATAAGAACAAGAAGTTACTCATTGATTTCATGAATAAATGTTCATGAACCTCGATCTGAGCGAGTGAAACCGGCGGTTTCTGCTAAGATTGCGGCTCTGCTTTCTCAGGTGTTTGAACATGGCATTTCGCCCACATCCAGCACGGGCACCCTCCGTTCTGCTCCGCGAGGCCAAGCCCCTAAAAGCCATTTTTGGTCATGCAAAGCGTCTGGCGCACCTGCAGCGCTTGCTTGAAAGCCAGCTCCAGCCAGCCGCACGCGAGCATTGCCACGTCGCTTCGTGGCGTGAAGGCAACCTGTTGCTAATCGTGACTGACGGCCACTGGGCCACTCGCCTGCGCTATCAGCAAAAACGCCTGCTGCGCCAACTGCAGGCATTTGACGAGTTCGCCAGCCTGACCCGGATTCTCTTCAAAGTGCAGCCGCCCACAGTGCAGGCCAAGGTTGCGGGGCATACGCTGGATTTATCCGAGGATGCCGCCCAGACCATCCAGGCAACGGCCGACGGCATTACCGACCCGGCCTTGCGCGCCGCCCTTGAGCGCCTGGCGAGTCACGCACGACCTAAACCCTGACCCGCTCCCACCGTTTTACTTGCGCTTGCTGCTGCCCAACAACGACCCCAGCAGCCCCCGAACCAACTGGCGCCCCATCTGGCTGGCCGCCTGGCGCGCCATCGACTGCAGCGCCTTGCCTGCGGTCGAACCCAGAAAGTCTCCCGCCTGATCCAGAAACCCCGGCTCGTGCGGCGCAGCCTGTGTCTGCGCCTGGTCTTGCGGCGCCACGCCCTTGCGGGCCATGAGAATCTCGTACGCCGACTCCCGATCCACAGGCTTGTCGTATCGCCCCTGCAGCGCAGAACCGCGAATCAAGGCCTCGCGCTCGGCTTCAGTCAACGGACCAATACGCGATTGCGGTGGCGCAATCAGTACGCGCTGGACCATGGCTGGCGTGCCTTTTTCTTCAAGCATGCCCACCAGCGCCTCCCCTGTACCCAGCTCTGTCAGTACCGCCAACGCATTAAACGCCGGATTCGGACGAAATCCGTCAGCCACGGCCTTCAGGGACTTCTGCTCCTTGGCCGTAAAGGCCCGCAGGCCATGCTGGATACGCAGCCCCAACTGCGCGAGCACCGTATCCGGCAAGTCCGCAGGCGATTGAGTGACAAAATACACCCCGACACCCTTGGAACGGATCAGGCGTACGACTTGTTCCAAGCGATCCTGCAACGCTTTTGGCGTCCCGGCAAACAGCAGGTGCGCCTCGTCAAAAAACAGCGCCAGCAGGGGTTTGTCCGCGTCGCCGCGCTCGGGCAGTTGCTCGAAAAGCTCCGCCAACAGCCACAGCAGAAAGGTTGCGTACACCTTTGGCGCTTCATGAACCAAGCGACTGGCATCAAGCAGATGAATCTGCCCGCGACCGTCACTGGCAGGCTGCAAAATATCTTCGAGTTGCAGTGCCGGCTCCCCGAACAGGGCTTCAGCACCCTGCTGTTCGAGGGTTGCCAGACGCCGCAACAGGGCCTGACTTGAGCCGGTGGTCATCAGGGCGGCGTCATCGCCCAATATTTGAGGGTTATCACGCAGATGATTGAGGAGCGCCTTCAGGTCTTTGAGGTCGAGCAACAACAACCCTTCACGATCCGCCACCTTGAAGGCTGCATAGAGCGCCGACTGCTGGCTATCGGTCAGCTCCAGCAGGCTGCCTAACAGCAACGGCCCCATTTCACTCAAGGTTGTACGCAACGGATGACCGGTCTTGCCCTGGATATCCCACAAGGTCACCGGATACGCCTTGGGCTGGTAATTGAGCCACGGCATTCCCGCAATCCGCTCCGCGATTTTCCCCTGGGGGTTGCCGGCCGCGCCCAAACCGCACAGATCGCCCTTGATGTCAGCGGCAAAGACTGCAACTCCGGCATCGCTGAACTGTTCGGCCAAACGTTGGAGAGTCACGGTTTTACCCGTCCCCGTGGCACCCGCCACCAGCCCGTGCCGGTTGGCAAGGCGCAAGGACTGAGCGATGGGCTGACCCGAAAGGTCGGCACCGAGTACTAGAGCAGAAGAGTCAGGCATTTTGCCACCTTTGATTAATCTTTCGCGATCGCGGGTCGATACACCTTGAATGCTAGACCAGAAAAAACCGGATTTAGCGTCGTAAAGCGCCTTGATGAACACTCAACCTGCCCGGTTAAGGCGGTGATGTGTAGCACGCGCGTTTTACCAGAGTGTATGCCTCACACTTTTAGACCTTAGCGGACCCTTCAAGCCATGAATAAAAACCTGCGTTTCAGCCATAAAATCCTGCTTGCCGCGTCCCTGATCGTAATAGCCGCCTTTTCGCTATTTACGCTGTACAACGACTACTTGCAACGCAATGCCATCCGCCACAACCTGGACAGCTACCTGCACGAAATGGGCAGCGTCACGGCCAACAACATACAGACATGGCTGGGAGGCCGGATTCTGCTGGCGCAAAACCTCGCCGAATCCATCGCCCTCACTCCAGAGCCCGCCCAGGTGGCGAACCTGCTGGAGCAAAAAACCCTGAGCAGTACGTTTATGGCCGTTTATTTTGGTGACAGCCAGGGCGGCTTTACCATTCGCCCTGACAGCAAAATGCCTGACGGCTACGACCCGCGTACCCGCCCCTGGTACAAGGATGCGCTGAACAGCGCCTCCTCAAGCCTGACTGAACCCTATATAGATGCAGCCACCGGCCAGATGGTTATTTCCATCGGTGCCCCGGTTAGAGAATCCGGGCAAACCCTGGGCGTCGTCGGCGCCGACCTGACGCTGCAAACCATTACCGACAGCATCAATGCCCTGAACTTCAATGGCATGGGCTACGCCTTTCTGATCAGTGCCGACGGCAAGATCCTGGTCCACCCGGACAAAACCCTGGTGACGAAAAACCTGAAGGATGTCTATCCCCAGGACACGCCTTCGATCAACGCCGGGTTCAGCGAGATCCAGGTCGACGGCAAAACCCGTATCGTGACCTTTGCGCCGGTCAAAGGCCTGGGTTCGGTCAACTGGTACATCGGCCTGTCCGTTGACAAGGAACAAGCGTTCGCAGCGCTCAGCGAGTTCCGAACGTCGGCCATCATTGCCACCGTGATTGCAGTGGTTTCGATCATTGCCCTCCTCGGCCTGCTGATTCGCCTGCTGATGCAGCCACTGCACGTCATGACCCGTGCCATGCAGAACATTGCCGAAGGTGAAGGCGACCTGACGCGCCGCCTGGTGGTTGAGTCCCAGGATGAGTTCGGCATGCTGGGCAGTGCGTTCAACCGTTTTGTCGAACGCATTCACTCGTCGATCAGCGAAGTGGCCTCGGCGACTGAACAGGTCAACGAAGTGGCCCTGCGTGTCGTCAGCGCATCCAACTCATCGATGCTCAACTCGGACGAGCAAGCAAGTCGCACCAACAGCGTTGCAGCTGCGATCAACGAATTGGGTGCCGCCGCGCAAGAGATCGCGCGCAATGCGGCCCAGGCATCACACCAGGCCAGCGATGCACGCGGCCTGGCCGAAGAAGGCCAGCAAGTGGTGGAACGCAGCATCAACTCGATGCAAAAACTGTCGCAAATGCTCGGCACATCCAGCGGTCATATCGAGTCGTTGAACGACAAGACCGTGAACATCGGACAGATCCTTGAAGTGATCACCAGCATTTCTCAGCAAACCAACCTGCTGGCGCTTAACGCTGCCATTGAAGCGGCTCGTGCTGGCGAGGCCGGGCGCGGTTTTGCCGTGGTGGCCGATGAAGTTCGCAACCTGGCACACCGTACCCAGGAGTCGGCGCAGCAAGTACAAAAGATGATCGAGGAGTTGCAGGTCAGCGCCCGCGGTTCAGTGAGCACCATGGAAGAAAGTCAGCGTCACAGCCAGGACAGCGTAGAAATCGCCAACCGCGCAGGCGAGCGCCTGATCAGCGTGACCGAACGCATTGGCGAGATCGACGGGATGAACCAGTCCGTCGCCACGGCAACCGAAGAGCAAACCTCGGTGGTCGAGTCGATCAACATGGACATTACCGAAATCAATACGCTCAACCAGGAAGGGGTTGAAAACCTTCAGTCAACGCTTCGGGCCTGTTCCGACCTTGAACAGCAGGCTGCCCGCTTGAAGCAACTGGTGGGTAGTTTCCGCATCTGAGTGACAGTCAGCCGCTTCAAGCCTGTCGCTTGAAGCTTGCTGCAACTGCTCCCAAAGCCTGGCGGCATCGGCAAAATCGGTGCCGTCCTCCGGGCTCAGCGCATCCGGATCATAACGACTCAAACAGCCTTCACCCACAGTGGCGGGTGCACGGGATGTAGCGTTGTCGAGTGGATCACTCATGTCACCTCCCCTGCACTGCTGCAAACCTTTGGGAGCTGGCTGCCTGCAATACAGGCAACCCGGCTCATATGAAACACCGAGGCGATACCATCGCGAGCAAGCCCGCTCCCGCACGTGTTGTGCAGTGAATGCTTAGAACACAACCGTCTTGTTGCCATGAACCAGCACGCGGTCTTCAAGGTGATAACGCAGGCCACGGGCCAGCACCATCTTCTCGACGTCACGACCGAAACGAACCATGTCTTCAATACTGTCGCTGTGGCTGACGCGCACCACGTCCTGCTCGATGATGGGGCCGGCGTCCAGTTCTTCAGTCACGTAATGGCACGTTGCGCCGATCAGTTTCACGCCACGCATTGATGCCTGGTGATAAGGCTTGGCGCCTACAAACGATGGCAGGAAGCTGTGGTGAATGTTGATGACCTGGCCTGCATATTCACGGCACAGATCAGGTGGCAGGATTTGCATGTAGCGCGCCAGCACCACCACTTCAGCATCATGATGCTTGACCAGACGCGAGACCTCGGCAAATGCCGGCTCTTTGTTCTTCGGGTCAACCGGGACGTGATAGAACGGGATGCCATGCCACTCGACCATGCTGCGCAAGTCATCGTGGTTGGAAATCACGCACGAAATATCGCAGTCCAGTTCATCGCTATGCCAGCGGTGCAGCAGATCTGCCAAACAGTGGGATTCGCGGCTCGCCATCAACACCACGCGTTTTTTCTGCGCCGTATCGGTAATACGCCACTCCATCGAGAACTCTTCGGCGATCGGGGCAAATGCCTCACGAAATGCCTCGAGACCGAAAGGCAGGGAATCGGCACGAATCTCGTGACGCATAAAGAACCAACCGCTCTGGTCGTCCGAGTGATGGCTCGCTTCAGTGATCCAGCCATTGTGGGAGGCAAGGAAATTGCTGACCTTGGCGACAATGCCGACGCCGTCGGGGCACGCAATCACCAACCGAAAAGTGCGCATGAGGGAAAAACTCCAAAAACTTTACTAAGGCCGCCATTCTAGCGAGTGCGCGGCAAAACTACAGTATTCGTTACGCCCTGCTGCCTGCGCCACGGCGTCGCGCTGCCTGTTCCACACGCCAGCACCGACGTGGCCTGCACTGTAATTGGCGTGTAACTGGCAGGCCTTATTAATCACCGTTATTAAGGCTGCTGTACCGCTCATTATTTAATGAGCGCGCATATAGAGACGGTGAAGTTAATGAATAAAATTTTAAATTAATCACCTGTTACAGGTTTACTTGCAGTTACTGTCTGACTACTATTGCGCCACTGTCTCCCTGTTACCCCTTTTCAACATAAGGTTATCCTCATGTCCTTGATCAACGAATACCGTGCAACAGAAGAAGCTATCAAAGAACTGCAAGCTCGCCTGAAGAACCTGTCCGAAGACGACAAACTTCAAACCGAGCTGGAATTTGAAGGCAAACTGCGCACGCTGATGGGCGAATACCAGAAATCGCTACGCGATATCATCGCGCTTCTGGACCCAGAGTCCAAAGTAAGCAAAGCACCACGCGGTGTTGTTAAAACCACCGGCACCAAACGTGCCCGCAAGGTTAAACAATACAAAAACCCGCACAACGGTGAAGTGATTGAAACCAAAGGCGGCAACCACAAAACTCTGAAAGAGTGGAAAGCCAAGTGGGGCAGCGACGAGGTTGAAGGTTGGGCTACTTTGCTCGACTAAGTGATACCCCGCGCGCACACTTTTTGCGCCGCTAATAAAAAACGCCAGCTTGCTGGCGTTTTTTATTGCCTGTTTTTTAATCCGTACTCTCCGTGCACGCATCCAGCCCAACGCGACGGCTCAACTCCCGTGCATAACGCTGCCATTCGCCCAGCAGCTTTAGCTGAGCCGCCGTGGCGCTGCGGGACAGCTCGTCCGCTGCCTGCATGAAGTTATCCAGGGTCATGGGGGCTCCCATGGCAGGATCAGTCAAACGTTGTTGGCAGAACAGATGCCAGCGTTCAACTTCTTCAGCACTCAAGGTATGAGGAAAGTTTCGGGCCCGGTAGCGGAATAATAATTCGGGTAACCGTTCATCATCAAAAGCCCATGTATCGTTGGCCAACTGCTCCGGGTCACTGAGTCTGACTTGCTCACACAAGCGACGATCGCGATCACCGAAAAAGCCGTCATACAATTGCTGCTCCGGATCTTCACTGGGGGCAAAGTCTTCGCGGGTATAAATGGCCGACAACTTATCCTTCCAAACTTCCTGTGCCTCGCTCAGGCGAGCGGCTCGTGCTTGATAGAGCGGCATATCCAATTGCAAGCGCTCTTGATCCTGTGCACGCACTACATTCAAGGGCGCCACCACCGGACAACGATTAATCTGAATCAGCTTTAGCGGAACCGGCAATTGACCTTCGGGCAAATCTTCACGACGGGTGTAAAGCATTGTGCGCAAAGTGTCGGCATCCATGTCCAGTAATGGCTGAGGATCAAAGTGCAGATCGCACACAATCAGCGCATTGCGATTCTTCGGATGCCAGGCCAGCGGCAATACCACGCCCACATAATGTCTGGCCGCAGAAAAGCGTCCCGAAATATGCACCATCGGTTGCAACAGACGAACTTGATCAAGCACGCGCTGCTTACTGCGCAACTGGAATAACCAGTCATATAACTTGGGTTGTTTGTCACGGATCAGCCGAGCCAGTGCGATGGTTGCCCGCACATCGGACAACGCATCGTGGGCCTGACCATGATCAATCCCGTTGGCGGCCGTCAAACGCTCCAGCTTGAGCGTCACCCGCCCGTCTTCCTGAGGCCAGACGATCCCTTCAGGACGCAGGGCGTAGGCTGTACGCACGACATCGATCAAGTCCCAGCGACTGTTGCCGCCCTGCCATTCACGGGCATAAGGATCGAAAAAGTTTCGATACAGACTGTAGCGCGTTACCTCGTCATCAAAGCGCAGCGAGTTGTAGCCCGCGCCACAGGTACCGGGTTGCGCCAGCTGGGCATGCGTGCGGGTCATGAACTCCGCCTCGCCCAAGCCTTTGTCTTCAAGGCGGCTAGGGGTGATGCCCGTGATCAGGCAGGCCATCGGATGAGGAAGAATGTCGTCGCTGGGCTGGCAGTAGAGATTGACCGGCTGATCAATCTCGTTGAGTTCCAGGTCGGTGCGGATACCGGCCACTTGCACGGCTCGATCGCAGCGCGGATTAATGCCGGTCGTTTCGTAGTCGTACCAAAAAATAGAGGTCACGGGGTGTTCCTGAGCAGTAGACCTCAACAGTCTAGGCGCTCAAACCCGGGCAAGACCAGCCTTGGAGCTAGGCAGAGGCCTGCAAGGGCTGAAAACTGAAGTAGCGCTGCAGGGATGTAATCAATGCCGCGTATTCGGCAGGCGGCTGATACAGGACAAAGCCGGAGTCGTAATAATGAGGCGTTACATCCTCATGACACCACATGCAACGCGCCGTCAGATCAATAAACTGCGGGTATCCTTCGGTATCGGGAAGCTTGAGCCGAAACTCGAAGTTGGCGTCCACCAGCATCGGTAGCTGACTGATCAGCATCAGGCCACCCTCGGACACATTACCCAAAAAACCAATGGGCTTGTCCGTGAACCTATTGAACACTTTTAGGAAAAACGTCAGTTGATGCCGCTGGATAAGCCGCTCGATAACCATGATCACTATCACTTTAAAAGGCCATTCAGCATGGCCGCGCTAGCGCCTCGAAACACCCTGCCCGCCTGAGGCACAGCCCCCAGGCACTACACCTTATTGGATACGCACAAATACATGACAAGCTCAAACGAGTTGAATATTAGTCAACCGACTCCAAATGACCAGTTTAAATTTCGTACATCATGGAATGACTGCAGGTAGCGCCTGAGCCGTTGTCCCGGGCCCCGGGATGAATTTGAGAATGCGCAGGGTCTCAATCCGCGCCTTGGCCCGATAGGCGTACTCGCTCTTGGGAAATTCATTGATGATGTACTGATAGGTCTGGGCCGCATCCAGGTAAAACTTCGTACGTTCCAGACACAACCCACGGAGCATAGCTGTTTGTGGCCAGATATACGGACGACTGCGACTGTCGCGGTCAACCTCGGACAACTCAAGCATCACCGCTTCGCAGTTGCCGCGGTCATAAGCACGGTAGGCATTGTTCAAATGGTGATTCATCGACCAACGGGTACAGCCGGCCACACTGGCAACCAACACTAAAATGAGCACAATTCGCATGGGGATCTCCTGTTCACCACAGTGTATCGACCCCACGGTCAAATTCTTCAGGCAACAGATCCGATGCACCACAACTTAAGCAGAAAGTAGTGCAGAGGAACAATGACTACAGCTAAAGACCATAGTAGCCTTTGGCAGCGCTTGAACTCAGGAGTCTTTGCATGTCTGTTCGTCGAACCAAAATTGTTGCCACACTTGGCCCTGCCAGCAATTCACCAGAAATGCTGGAGCAGCTGATCCTCGCTGGCCTGGACGTTGCCCGTCTGAACTTCTCCCACGGCACTCCCGATGAGCACAAGGCTCGCGCCAAGCTGGTCCGTGAGATCGCGGCCAAGCATGGTCGTTTCGTCGCCCTGCTGGGTGACCTGCAAGGCCCGAAAATCCGTATCGCCAAATTCGCCAACAAAAAGATCGAGCTGAAGATCGGTGACAAGTTCACCTTCTCCACCAGCCATCCGTTGACCGAAGGCAACCAGCAAGTGGTCGGTATCGACTACCCCGACCTGGTTAAAGACTGCGGCGTGGGCGACGAGCTGCTGCTCGACGACGGCCGTGTCGTCATGCGTGTAGACACTGCCACCGACGACGCCCTGCACTGCTCCGTGCTGATCGGCGGCCCGCTGTCCGACCATAAAGGCATCAACCGTCGCGGCGGCGGTCTGACCGCTCCAGCCCTGACTGAAAAAGACAAGGCTGACATCAAGCTGGCTGCCGAAATGGAAGTCGACTACCTGGCCGTATCCTTCCCTCGGGACGCTGCGGACATGGAATACGCCCGTCAACTGCGTGACGAGGCTGGCGGTACTGCCTGGCTGGTCGCGAAGATTGAACGCGCTGAAGCCGTGGCTGACGACGAAACCCTCGACGGCCTGATCAAGGCCAGCGACGCGGTAATGGTTGCCCGTGGCGACCTGGGCGTTGAAATCGGTGATGCAGAGCTGGTGGGCATCCAGAAGAAAATCATTCTGCACGCACGTCGCCACAATAAAGCGGTGATCGTAGCGACCCAGATGATGGAGTCGATGATCCAGAACCCGATGCCAACTCGCGCCGAAGTGTCCGACGTTGCCAACGCTGTTCTCGACTACACCGACGCCGTAATGCTCTCGGCCGAAAGTGCTGCCGGTGCCTATCCACTGGAAGCCGTACAAGCTATGGCACGTATTTGCGTCGGCGCTGAAAAGCATCCGACCAGCAAGACCTCCAGCCACCGCATCGGTAAAACCTTCGAAAGCTGCGATCAAAGCATTGCACTGGCGGCCATGTACACCGCCAACCACTTCCCGGGTGTCAAAGCGATCATCGCCCTGACCGAAAGCGGGTACACGCCGTTGATCATGTCGCGCATCCGTTCTTCGGTGCCGATCTACGCGTTCTCCCCGCACCGTGAAACCCAGGCCCGCGCCGCGATGTTCCGTGGCGTGTACACCGTACCGTTCGACCCGGCTTCGCTGCCGCCAGAACAGGTCAGCCAGGCTGCCATCGACGAGTTGCTCAAGCTGGGCGCTGTTAAAAATGGCGACTGGGTCATCCTGACCAAGGGCGACAGCTACCACACCATCGGTGGCACCAACGGCATGAAGATTCTGCATGTCGGCGACAAAATGGTTTAAGCCTTACAAGGCTCTAGCCCAAAGCCCCGCCTGAGTGATCAGGCGGGGCTTTTTTATGGCTGCCAGACTTAGCTGCGCGTCAAGAAAGCATCCGCCAGCAGCTGATTACGAGGCAGTCCGGCCAGAAACAGACGCTTGGCAAACCCATCGACACTGTCGGGATGCCCACAGACCAGCGCGTGGGTCTGGCGCGAAACAATGCGCATCTCAAGCAAGTACTCCGGCAACTGATGACGCTCCAGGTGCTCGACTACAAGGTTGGGGCAAGTGCCCGCCAGGGCGGACAATGAGTCCTTGAGGTAATACTCGCTTTCATCACGCGCCACATGCACCAGCAAAATCGGCCCTTGATGGTCCTGACGCAACGCCTCGCGCAACACGCCATACAGCGGCCCCAAACCGGTGCCCGACGCCAGTAGCCAGAGCGGCTGCTCCTGCCAGTCCGGGTCGTAACGCAGCGCGCCACCGCGCAACTCACCCAGCCGCACACCCTCCCCGACCTTGAATTGGCGGGCAGCGCTGGCGAACTCACCGGGGTGAGCGCAATCGAGGTGAAACTCCAGAAAGCGGTCTTCTTCGGGCAGACTGGCCAGCGAGTAAGGACGAGCGATACCACTGGCGGTCCACAGCACCACATGCTGGCCTGCGCGATAACGCAAAGGGCGCTGCGGCAAAAGACGCAGACGCAATACCGTCGGGCTCAGCCAGTCGAGCGCCGCCACCTCGGCAGGCAAGCCGTCGCGCACGGGATCAAACGCTTCAACCTCCAGATCTTCGACCACCTGGCACTGACACGCCAGGCGCCAGCCCTGCTCACGTTGCGCCCGGACCAAAGCGTCGGGCTTGAGATCCACGGGCTCACCCCTCACGCAGCGCACCAGACACGCATGGCAACTGCCCGCCCGGCAGCTGTAGGGCACAGCCACACCGGCCTGATTCAAGGCGTCGAGCAGATTGGTGCCATCGGCAACCGACCAATGCCGGTCGGCAACGTGTAATTCGGGCACTCAGGCCTCCGCAGGATAATTCTGTGGGAGCGGACTTGCTCGCGATTGCATCACCGCGGTGTACCAGGTTCACCGTGCAGCCTGCATCGCGAGCAAGCCCGCTCCCACATGGGGTATGGGTTGATTGATAGATCTTTATCGCAGCCTTCGCCAGCGGCTACAAGTTTTGCCCGTGCGGGTGTATCAAGGAGTGTACCGGGTTATACTGCCGCGCCGTTTTTGTACCGGTCATGCGTGCCCGGTATGCCTAGCAAAGATGTTTTCGACAGACCGATACACCAAGGTCGCAAACACCTTAATTGAATGTTCCCGTCTTATAGAGGAGCGCGACCCATGACCGTGATCAAGCAAGACGACCTGATTCAGAGCGTTGCTGACGCCCTGCAATTCATTTCCTACTACCACCCCGTGGACTTCATCCAGGCGATGCACGAGGCCTACCTGCGCGAAGAATCGCCAGCAGCCCGTGACTCGATGGCGCAAATCCTGATCAACTCGCGCATGTGTGCCACTGGCCACCGCCCGATTTGCCAGGACACCGGCATCGTCACCGTTTTCGTGCGCGTAGGCATGGATGTACGCTGGACCGGCGCCACCATGGGCCTGGACGACATGATCAACGAAGGCGTGCGTCGCGCTTATAACTTGCCGGAAAACGTCCTGCGCGCTTCGATCCTGGCCGACCCGGCAGGCGCCCGTCGCAACACCAAGGACAACACCCCTGCGGTCATCCACTACTCCATCGTTCCGGGTAACACCGTGGAAGTGGACGTAGCGGCCAAGGGCGGCGGTTCCGAGAACAAGTCGAAAATGGCCATGCTCAACCCGTCCGACTCGATCGTTGACTGGGTGCTCAAGACTGTTCCGACCATGGGCGCGGGCTGGTGCCCACCGGGCATGCTCGGCATCGGCATCGGCGGCACCGCTGAAAAAGCGGCCGTGATGGCCAAGGAAGTGTTGATGGAGTCCATCGACATTCACGACCTGATCAAGCGTGGCCCGTCCAGCCGTATCGAAGAGATGCGCATCGAGCTGTTCGAGAAGGTCAACCAACTGGGTATCGGCGCCCAGGGCCTGGGCGGCCTGACCACTGTTCTTGACGTGAAAATCATGGACTACCCGACCCACGCAGCGTCCCTGCCGGTGTGCATGATCCCGAACTGCGCGGCCACCCGTCACGCCCACTTCGTACTGGACGGCTCCGGCCCTGCAGCACTCGAAGCGCCACCGCTGGACGCCTACCCGGAAATCGTTTGGGAAGCAGGCCCGTCGGCCCGCCGTGTCAACCTCGACACCCTGACCCCGGAAGACGTGCAGAGCTGGAAGCCGGGCGAAACCGTCCTGCTGAACGGCAAAATGCTGACCGGTCGTGACGCTGCGCACAAGCGCATGGTTGAAATGCTGAACAAGGGTGAAACCTTGCCGGTAGACCTCAAGGGTCGCTTCATCTACTACGTGGGCCCGGTTGATCCGGTGCGCGACGAAGTGGTTGGCCCTGCCGGTCCGACCACCGCCACGCGGATGGACAAGTTCACCCGTCAGATCCTCGATCAAACCGGCCTGCTGGGCATGATCGGCAAATCCGAGCGCGGTCCTACCGCCATCGAAGCCATCAAGGAACACAAAGCCGTGTACCTGATGGCCGTCGGCGGTGCTGCGTACCTGGTAGCCCAGGCGATCAAGAAATCGCGCGTGGTGGCATTTGCCGAACTGGGTATGGAAGCGATCTACGAGTTCGACGTCAAAGACATGCCCGTCACTGTGGCAGTCGACAGCAACGGCGAGTCGGTCCACATCACCGGCCCGGCGATCTGGCAGAAAAAAATCAGCGACAGCCTGGCCGTAGAAGTGCAATAAGCGCTTTTAAAGCCAGACATAAAAACGGCCGGGTTAATAACCCGGCCGTTTTTTTATGCCCTCAAACCAGCCCGCTTAAAACGCGTTACGGAAGATTTCCTCAATCTGCCCCTGATCTGCCTTGCGCGGATTGGTCAAACCACACGCATCTTTCAAGGCATTGGTGGCCAGGATCGGGATGTCATCCAGCTTGGCCCCCAGATCACGCAGCCCCGCCGGAATCTCGACGTCCCTGGCCAGCGTACGAATCGCCGCAATGGCCGCCTGGGCGCCCTCTTCCGGGCTCAGGCCGCGCACATCGGCACCCAGTGCATGGGCCACGTCGGTCAAACGAGCCGCGCACACACTGGCGTTAAAGGTTTGCACATGGGGCAGCAATACTGCGTTGCACACACCATGGGGCAAGTCATAGAACCCGCCCAACTGGTGGGCCATCGCATGCACAAAGCCCAGGGATGCGTTGTTAAAGGCCATACCGGCCATGAACTGCGCGTAAGCCATGTTTTCGCGCGCCGTCAGGTCCTTGCCGTCATTCACCGCCTGGCGCAGGTTCTGACTGATCAGCTCCATTGCCTTGATCGCGCAGGCATCGGTAATCGGGTTGGCTGCGGTCGACACATAAGCCTCAATGGCATGGGTCAGCGCATCCATGCCCGTGGCTGCCGTCAGGCCTTTAGGCATCGCGACCATCAACTCAGGGTCGTTGACCGACAGCAACGGCGTGACGTTGCGGTCGACAATGGCCATTTTTACGTGGCGCTCTTCGTCTGTGATGATGCAAAAACGCGTCATTTCACTGGCCGTACCAGCCGTGGTGTTGATCGAAACCAGCGGCATTTGCGGCTTGGCCGAGCGATCGACACCTTCGTAATCACGGATATGCCCGCCATTGGTCGCGCACAGCGCAATGCCCTTGGCGCAGTCATGGGGCGAACCGCCGCCCAGCGACACGATAAAGTCGCAGTGCTGCGCCTTGAGCACCAGCAGTCCCGCCTCTACGTTGGCAATGCTCGGGTTAGGTTTGGCACCGTCAAAAATCACCGAATCAATGTCTTGCAGCGCGAGCTTTTCAGCGATCAAGGTCGCAACCCCCGCCTTGGCCAGCCCCGCGTCGGTCACAATCAATGCCTTGCGAAAGCCATAGTTGCGGATCGCAGTCATGGCCTCGTCCAGACAACCATTACCCATGATGTTGACGGCGGGAATAAAGAAAGTACTGGTCATGTCGAGTCCTCTTGACGGGTCATTGGCTAAATCGGTTCTTTACAGCTTCGCCCAATCACAATGCAGCAATGTTGATCTGGCTCAACACTTGAGCGTGATAAAGTCCGCTACCGCCCACGCCTTGAGACGATATTTGCGATGACACCCTTCCAGGAATTTGATGCCGAACTAGAAGACTGGAACCAGTTACGCACCAGCACGCCGTGCAGCGGTCTGCTGATCGGTAACGGCGCGAGCATGGCCGTGTGGCATGACTTCTATTACGACTCACTGTTTGATAAAGCCAAGAGCGTAGCCGAAAAACCGCTGAGCCAGACCGAACTCAGCGTGTTCGAAGCCCTTGGCACCCGCAATTTCGAACATGTACTGAGCGCCCTCAAGACCGCGAGCAAGGTCAACAAGGCACTGGCCATCAACTCGGCCTCACCGCGCAAACGCTATTACGCCATCAAGGAAGCCCTGATCAACTGCACTCAGGACATCCACATCCCCTGGCGCCTGATGCAGCCCGACACCCTGGCTTGCTGGCACGAGGAACTGGCGCGCTATGCCACCGTGTATTGTTCCAACTACGACCTGCTGGCGCCCTGGGCTGTCATGCAGGCACCCAAGCAGTTCAATGACCTGTTCAATGCATCCGGTTCGACCTTTGAATTGAGTGCGAGCGCCGCCAAGGGCAAAACCACCCGTATGCTCTACCTGCACGGAGCGTTGCACCTGGTCAGGAATCAGGAAGGCAAGGCCCGGAAAATCACGGCCAGCGAGCCCACCTTGTTGAGCAACTTCGCCATTAACCACTCGATCAGCGCACTGGACGATGTACCGTTATTTGTCAGCGAAACCAGCAGTGACGACAAGCGCAAATCCATTCGCCAGTCCGATTACCTGTCTTTTTGCCATGAGCAGCTAATGGCTCACAAAGACGCGCTGTGCATTTTTGGCCATAGCTTGAGCGAGCAGGACCAACACCTGATCGACGCCTTGCGCCTGGCGCCGCTCAAAACCCTGTGCATCGCCATCTACCCGCGCAGCGAGGCGTTTATCCGTTTCCAGAAAAACCATTACACCGCGCTGTTTGCCGACAAGAAACTGGCACTTCGCTTCTTCAATTCAAAGACTCACCCGCTGGGCCTCAGCCGACACTCCGTGCCGGTAGAGGCTTGACCCACACCACGTCCCTCAGAGCTTCTCTTTGATCACCGTCGTCGGGCCGTTGTGTTTGACACTGGCAATGCCTTTGTCCCGCGCGGCCTCTGAGCTGTACAACTCACTGGTACCAATGACCTGGTGATTGGCCGCCTTCAGATTGAAGTAGGGCTTGCCATCCTTGGCCGCTTTTTTCTCGTAGCGCTCATCCAGCGGGCTGTTGGCCTGAACCGAGGCAATCCCGGCCTTGGCCGCCGCGAGCGTGGTGTACTGCTCACTGACCAATATCGTTTCGGCATTCGCCGCTTTCAATACAAAACGAAACTGCCCGCTGCTGGTCTTGCTCAATTCGTACCAACCCGACATAGCCTTTCTCCTGAAAATAAGGGTGCCTGCGCTTATTCAGTAAAGACCCCACAGGCTATTTATCCATTTATCGACAGGAATGAACGGGACACGCATTTTCAACGAGACAAATAGCAATGGTTATCGATACCATTCGCGACTTATTTGCATCGCTGTGTTCACAAGGATCTTCATGTCAGGCCTTAAACCCGACCCGCCCGCGGCCGATCACTTTCGCGAGTTCTATACGCAAATTCTGCACTTTCTGCGCAAGCGCACCGACAACACCAGCGATGCAGCCGACATGACCCAGGATGTTTTCACCCAATGGCTGGGTTATCAGGACCGGGCCAAGGTCGAGCAGCCACGGGCTTTTTTATTTCAGATGGCGCGCAATCTGTTGCGCGACCACTGGCGGCGCCAGCAAGTACGACAAGCCGTGCACGGCGAGCACGCCGAGAGTGAAGCCGAACCCTTAAGCGATGAGAGGGATGACCCGATGGCCGCGGCCCAGCGTCAGCAGCGCCTTGAGCAGCTCAAAAGCGTGCTTGCAGAACTCTCGCCCAGGCGCCGCGAAGCCCTTATGCTGCACCGTTTTGAAGGCTTGAGTCAGGCACAGATTGCCGCACGCATGGGGATTTCCGTGAGCATGGTCGAAAAGCACATTGCCCTGGCCTTACTGCACTGCAAGCAACATCTACAACGGGACAGCGGCAAGGAGCAGCCAAAATGAGTCCTTTTCAAGAAGCCGGGCACGAGAGCATCGATGAACAGGCGGCCCATTGGTTTTCGCGCAATCGTAACGAGCGCGACCCATCCAGCCGAGAGCAATTCAACAGGTGGCATGCCAACCCGGCCCATGCACAGGCCTATGCCGAATTCCAATCCCTGTGGGCTGATCTGGGCGAACTTGAACGGGTAAACCGTCCCGTAACGCTTCCCGTGCGCCCCCGGCGATTCAACGCAGCGCTGGCCACCGCGGCCGCCGTCCTGTGCGCCGTCTTTGCGCTGAACCTGGGAGCCCCAGTGGCCCTGCACCAGCTGCACGTGAGCACCTCGGCCCAAGGCGGGCGCACGGTATCACTGCCTGACGGCAGCACCTTGAATGTCAATGCCAACACCCGGGTACGCCTCGAATTCAGCGCACAACAGCGCGATATATATCTGGATCAGGGCCAGTTCTATATCGACGTAGCGGCCAATAAAGAGCAACCACTGGTGGTGCATGCTGGCGATGCGCGCATCCGGGTAGTCGGCACCGGATTCGATGTCCGGCGCAGCTCACGCCAATTGGTGGTCAGTGTCGCCCATGGCCAGGTTGCGTTTACCCCCGATGCCACCTCTTCAACCCTGCTTGGCGCTCAGCAACGCGCCACCTACGACTACGCCAGGCACTCACTGCAAGAGCAAAACCTGGGCCCTGATGAAGTGGCGGACTGGCGCAGCGGGCACCTGTCCTTTCGCAATCGCGAACTGGCCAGCCTGGTGGACGAGCTGGACCTGTACCGCCCCGGCGTCATCCAGCTTGCCGATGGCCCCCTCGCTCGCTACAAGGTCTCCGGCAACCTGGACACCCGCGATCCACTGGCACTGGTCAAGGCCCTTCCCGCGTTGATCCCGGTAAAAAACGTGCTGCTGGACAACGGAATCATCCGCATCGAACCTCGCTAAAAAAACATATGCGAATATTTTGCATTCGCATATGTGGTTTTTTCAGGCTGTCGCGTCTTCCTCCGGTCTGCGTTGCTAACGCATGTCTTTTTGGCCTTTGTTGCCACACCGGGGGATTTCATGTTTCGCACACCACATCACTTCTCGCACGTTTACGCGCGCCCGACACTGGCGGCGGCTTGCCTGGCGATCAGCCTGCAAGCCCATGCCCAGTCGTTCCAGTTGCAGCTGCCGGCACAATCGCTGGCCAGCTCACTGAGTGAGGTGGCACAGCAAGCGAAAATCCAGCTGCTGTTTGACGAAGCCCTGCTACGCAACATAAAAGCCCCCGCGCTCAAAGGCGACTTCACACCACAACAGGCCATCCAGCTACTGCTCAAGGGCACCGACTTCAGCTTGATCCAGGTCGACCGCACCTACGTTGTCCGGCCTCGGGAAGACGGCACCACCACCAGCAACAGCCTTGAACTCGGCGCAGTCAGCGTCGTGGGTAATGGCAACGAGGTCGACTCCAGCAGCGTCGGCAAATCGACCATGACCCAAACCCAGATCAATCAGTATCAGGCCAACAACATCCCCAGCCTGCTGGCCACACTGCCGGGCATCAACCTCGGCGGATCGCTCAAGCCTGGCGGTCAGACCATCAATATCTGGGGCATGGGCGAAGCCGAAGACGTTCAAATGACGGTGGATGGCGCGACCAAAAGCGGCTTTGAGCGCTACAAACAGGGCACGATTTTTATCGAGCCCGAGCTGATCAAGCGCCTTGAAGTAGAAAAAGGCCCCCATGACATACACACCGGCAATGGTGGTTTTGCCGGCGTCGTACACATGGAAACCAAAGATGCCCCGGACTTGCTCGAAGACGGCAAAGACGTTGGCGCCATGCTCAAGTACGGCTACAGCAGCAATTATCATCAACAGGTTTACAGCGGTGCCGCGTACGGCCGCACCGAAGATGGCCGCGCCGATGCACTGGTGTACTACACCAAACGCGACGGCGACAACATGAAGCTGGCCGACACGATGCCCGATCCGAAAAACCTGTACCCGGTCAATCCCAAGCGCCTGCCCAACACCGCCCAGGATCTGGACGCGCAACTGCTCAAGCTCAACCTGAGACTCAATGACGAACACCGCGTCGGCATGTCTTACTCACGGGCGAACAATGACCTGTGGGTGCCCTTCTCGGCTGTCAGCTATCCGGAGCCACCCAGCAAGGCCAACATTGCCAAATATGGCTATGACATTGCCTCCCGACGATACCTGTCCAACCGCTCAACCATCGACACCACCTGGTCGACCCAATACAAATACGAGCCTCTGGACAACCCCCTGGTAGACCTTGAGGTCAAGTACTCCCACTCCAACACCGAACAAACCGACAAGCGCAGCGAACAGGCCCACACCCAGCCCACCACCGGCGGGCGCAAGATGGAAACCGGCTACACCGATGACATGCTGCAGATCGAAAACATCAGTCTGTTTGCCACCGGCCCGCTGGACCATGCCGTGACCACCGGCGTGCAATTTCGCAGACATCAGCGTGATGTGGACATGTGGATGCCAGGCGGTAATTACGAAACAGAGAAGTACAACTACGGCCACTACCAGCCCAACTTCATGCCACGGGGCAAGGTCAATACCAACAGCGTCTACCTTCAGGACGCCATCACTTGGGGCGACTTCACCTTGACCCCGTCCATGCGTTACGACCATGTGCGCAATCGCGGTCAGGAAAACGACGCGCCCTTTTACAACCATCCGGAACTGGGTCACGACTACAGCGACAAAACCTACACTGGCTGGTCGCCTCGCCTGTCGGCCTTCTGGACAATTACCCCGAAAACAGCCTTGTTCGTTAACTACAGCAAGACCTGGCGCGCCCCGGTGATCGACGAGCAATACGAAGTCCAGGGCACTGGCAGCCGCACCTCCAGCAGCCGGAGCCTGGATCCCGAGCGCATCACCGGCTGGCGCGGGGGAAACATCACCACGTTTGATCAGATTTTCAGCGACAGCGACCACGCCCTGGTGCGCACCACCCTGTTCCACAACACCGTCGACGACGAGATTTTCAAAGCCACAGGTGTGGGCTGTGCCGCACAAACAGTCGATGTCAGCATGAGCACAGCCTGCGGCCCCAATATGCCCAACTACCGCAATATTGGCAGTGTGACGATCAAAGGGTTTGAGGTTGAGAGCTTTTACGAGTCCACCTACGTGTTCGGCTCACTGTCGTACGCATGGATGACGGGTAAACACGAAGGCGCCTACACCAACCCGTGGGGCCCCAACGTCTGGGCCCGAGACGTGCCTGCACCAAAATGGATTGCCGTACTGGGCACCAAAATACCGAGCCTGGATGCTCGCGTTGGCTGGAAGGGAGAATGGGTGCGTAAAACAGACCGCAGACCGAGCGACGATTACTACAGCAGCCCGATCAGCGTTCTGGGTGACCGTTACTGGGATCACTACAACAACGACGGCTACAACGTGCAGGGCCTGTTTGCCAACTGGAAGCCGCAACAGCCGTACCTCAAGGGCACCGAGGTCAACTTCACCCTGGACAATATGTTCAATAACAGCTTTCGCCCGATGCTCAGCGGCGATAACGCCTACAGCCAGGGCCGCAATGCCAAGGTCAGCGTAACGCGGTTCTTCTGAGTTGGCTGATCCGGCAAACCCTCTGTGGGAGCGGGCTTGCTCGCGATTCGGCCTGCACGGTGTATCTGGCCCACCGCGTCGACGCCATCGCGGGCAAGCCCGGCTCCCACAGGTGTGTGCCGCTCACACCCGCAAGCGCTATTGCGGGAGAGAGCGGTTACTGTGACGTGCTACCACACTCAACTCCGGCGCCTGCACCCGGCGCTGGCTCAAGTAGCGGGTGCAACTCACGCGCAGGAACGAGGCAAAGTTGACCACTTCGCCGCGATAATCCATGACCTCTTCATACAGCTTGGCCACCAATTGGTTGGTGGTCATGCCGTCTGCTTCGGCGATTTCACTGAGAATGTCCCAGAACTGGTTTTCCAGGCGCAACGTCGTGACCACGCCGCAAATACGCAATGAGCGCGAACGTGACTCGTAAAGAATCGGATCGGCTTTTACATACAGTTCACACATGGTCACGCCTCCTTCCTACAAAGTGATCTTGGTGCCCAACAAGCCCAGAAACGCCGCAAGCCATGCAGGATGTGCCGGCCAGGCAGGAGCGGTAGCCAGGTTGCCCTGTACATGGGCCTTGGTCACGTCGATGTCGATATACGTACCGCCCGCCAGACGCACTTCCGGTGCACACGCCGGATAAGCACTGCATTCACGTCCTTCAAGCGTGCCCGCCGCCGCCAGCAGTTGCGCGCCATGGCACACCGCCGCAATCGGCTTGCCCGCCGTGTCGAAATCACGAACCAGTTCAAGAACCTTTTCGTTCAAGCGCAGGTATTCCGGTGCACGACCACCCGGCACGAGCAGAGCGTCGTAATCGCTGGCTTTAACCTTGTCGAAATCGAAATTCAGGGCAAACAGATGGCCGGGTTTTTCGCTGTAGGTCTGGTCGCCCTCGAAGTCGTGGATGGCGGTACGCACGGTTTGGCCAGAGGTCTTACCCGGGCACACGGCGTGCACGTGATGACCGACCATCAACAGCGCCTGAAACGGCACCATCACTTCGTAGTCTTCGACGTAATCGCCGACCAGCATCAGAATTTTTTTCGCTGCCATGGTGCGTGCTCCTGTGGGGTAAGACCTTGGGCCAGTAAGAGTAGCCAAAGTAACCCCTCAGCGCCCAAGCGGGTAATAGCCAAGTACTACGTACCCGCCAGACGCAACTTACAGGCTTATTTCAGCAAGCCATCGGCCTGCAGCAGCGTTTCAAGACAGTGTTCCTGGATGTTGTAGAACGCCTTGAGCTCCTGGATTTTCACCAACAGCTGAGCCGGATCAAGCGGCTCGGCGCGCTTGACCGCGAGGATCATCTTGTTTTTGTTGGTGTGCTCCAGGGAGATGAACTCAAACACCTTGGTTTCATAACCGCAGGCTTCTAGGAACAGTGCGCGCAAGCTGTCAGTGACCATTTCGGCCTGCTGGCCCAGGTGCAGGCCGTATTGCAGCATCGGCTTGAGCAATGCCGGGCTCTGGATTTGCAGGCGGATCTGCTTATGGCAGCACGGCGAACACATGATGATCGCAGCCCCGGAGCGAATCCCCATATGGATGGCGTAGTCGGTGGCAATGTCGCAGGCATGCAGCGCGATCATTACGTCGATCGGGGTCGGCGCAAAACTGCGCACATCACCATGCTGGAACGTCAGGCCCGGATGTTCGAGGCGCTGAGCGGCGTTGTTGCACAGCGTGACCATGTCTTCGCGCAACTCAACCCCGGTCACCAGGCCTTCGGCTTGCAGGCTGTGGCGCAGGTAATCGTGGATGGCAAACGTCAGATAACCCTTGCCCGAACCAAAATCCACCACCTTGACCGGTTGATCCAGCTTGAGGGGCGAGTTACTCAGGGCGTGGGAAAACACCTCGATAAACTTGTTGATCTGCTTCCACTTGCGCGACATCGCCGGGATCAGTTCTTGCTGCTTGTTGGTCACGCCCAGATCAGCCAGAAACGGCCGAGTCAGATCCACAAAGCGGTTCTTTTCACGGTTGTGCTCGGCCGACGGCACTTCCCGCTCTTGCTGGCTTTTGCCTTTGAACAGCGAGCTTTTGCCTTTTTTGCTGTATTCCAGCTGCACTTCGTCGGTCAGGGTCAACAAATGTGCGTTCTTGAACGCTTCCGGCAGCAGCTCGGCAATGTTGGCCACGCCCTCTTGCAGCGGGAAGTTCTTGGTGATGTCACGGGTTTTGTAGCGATACACAAACGACAGGCAGGCCTGATCCTTGACCGTGACCTGCTTGATGATGATCCGCTGCAGCTCGGCTTCAGCACCCACGTACTTGGCCAGGACCAGCTTGATAAAGGAGTTCTGGGCCAGGCCGGTTTCCAGCAGGCTCAAAAATTGCGCACGATGATCCGGCACAGACGCGGCGGTGGTAGCAGTCACTGACATTGAAAAAGGTGCCTCGGGGGTGCAGGAGGGGAAATCAAAAAACGAATGGCGGCCATTTTAGGCGTGTTGGCCGCCGGGGGCACGGAGTTATTTCAGACAGCGGCAATTACAACATCACCAACCGATTCGGTAATTGATTACGTGTCTGCGTCTTGGGCACATGCTGTTTGAGCACTTCGGCACAGGCATCGATGCAGGTAATAAAGCCCTCTGCCGTATGCCCCAGCGCCACGCGCCGCACGAAGTCGTTAACGATGGTGCCCCAGTCGCTGTTGTCCAGATGACGCGAGATGCCTTCGTCTACCAGGATTTCGACATAACGCTCAGCCTCACTGACAAAAATCAGCACGCCGGTGCGCCCCGCCGTGTGATGCAGTTTCTGTTCGAGAAACTGGCGTCGGGCCAGATTACTCGCGCGCCAGTGCCGCACACGGGGCGGAATGAGCCGGGTGGTGATGGCCGGGAGGCGAAAGATCAGACTAAGGAAGACAAAGCTGGCCCACTGCAGCATCAGCAGCGTGTAAGTCGTCAGCCCGCTGTTTAAAAAGTGCACCACAGCGGGCACCACCAGGGCGATGAGGCTGGCCCACAGCAAGGGGATGTAGCTGTAGTCGTCGGCACGGGGAGCCAGCACGGTGACGATTTCGGCGTCGGTGTGCAATTCGGCACGGGTGACGGCTTCTTCGACCTGCCGCTGTTGCTCTGGAGTTAATAAAGCCATAAGTCTCGATACTCGTTGAAAAATGAATTACCAGCCGCCTGAGGCCCCGCCGCCGCCAAAGCTGCCACCGCCGCCGCGAAAACCTCCGCCACCGCCTCCTCCGAACCCGCCACCCCCAAAACCGCCCGAGCGCGAACCACCGCCACCGCCCGAGTGGCAGATGCCCAGGAACTGGCAGGCAGCGACAATCAGCACAAACAGTATAAATAGCAGCACAACCACGCCCGGGTGCTCAGCCATGAAATCATTGCTGCCGCCCTGCCCGGTGGCGTAGGCCGGTTCGGCCAAGGGAGCACCGCCCAATACCTGCAGGATGGCGCCGACACCGTCGCTGATCCCCTGGTTGTAGTTCCCTGCCTTGAAGGCCGGAGTGATGACCTGATTGATGATCACAGAGGACTGGGCGTCAGTGAGCCGATCTTCCAGGCCATAGCCGACCTCGATGCGCAACTTGCGGTCGTCACGGGCCACGATCAGCAAGGCGCCGTTGTTTTTGTCCTTTTGGCCGATGCCCCAGGCGCGACCCAACTGGTAGCCGAAGTCTTCAATCGGGGTGCCTTGCAGGTCGGGCACCGTGACCACCACCACTTGCTCGCCGGTGGCTTTTTCGTGGGCTTGCAGGGTTTGCGTCAATTGCTGGCGAGTGGCGGGATCAAGCATTTGCCCGTCATCCACCACCCGCCCGCTGAGCGCGGGAAAGGTCAGTGCCTGGGCCGTGGCTATAAAGAGCCACAGCAACAGGCCAAGCCCCGGTCTTGATAAGCGCATCGCTACCTCGATATTAAAGCCCGGACTCTTGTAGTCGCTGCCGCAGGCTGCGAAGGGGTTCGCAGGGTCTTTGAGGAAACGGTTTGCTCCGCAAACCTTCGCAGCCTGCGGCAGCGACTACAACATCACACAAGCAATTAGAACTTCACTTCAGGCGCTTTGTCGGCGTCCGGGGTGGTGGCTTCAAAGGTCGAGCGTACTGGCAGGTCGCTGTACATCACCGCATGCCACAAACGCCCCGGAAAGGTGCGGATTTCAGTGTTGTAGCGCTCTACCGCAAGGATAAAGTCGCGACGGGCCACGCTGATGCGGTTTTCCGTGCCTTCAAGTTGTGACTGCAGCGAGAGGAAGTTCTGGTTCGACTTGAGGTCCGGGTAACGCTCGGACACCACCATCAATCGACTCAAGGCTCCCGTGAGCTGGTTCTGCGCTTCCTGGAACTGCTTGAGTTTTTCGGGATTGTTCAGGGTGCTGGCGTCGACCTGGATCGAAGTCGCCTTGGCCCGCGCCTCAATCACCGCCGTCAAGGTGGCTTGCTCCTGCTTGGCCGCGCCCTTGACCGTTTCGACCAGGTTGGGGATCAGGTCCGAGCGACGCTGATACTGGTTCTGCACTTGCGACCAGGCCGCCTTGACCTGCTCGTCCAGGGTCGGAATGGTGTTGATCCCGCACCCCGCCAGCAGGCTGCTCAAGGCCAGCAGGGCGATCACTTTCCAGCCCACAACTCTAACGTTTTGTATTCCCATGCTTGTGACGCTCCGAAATAACGACATTTGGTTATTGACCACACACCACGCCTAAAAACTCCCTGCAATACTGGATTGCACGCGACGAATCAGCTAAAAGACTGCCTACCATTCAGGAATACTCCGTTCTAAAGGTAGGTCAATTCTTTAATTCGAGTACTCCTGATACCTCCCCAGAACAATATCGCTGCACAAGCGTGGGCTTCCCTCGCTTCAAGTGAGCGGCTGCGCAGAAGAATCCAATGAGAAAAATGTGTTTGCTGGGCATTGTCATCAGCCTGGCCAGTCACACCGTGTGGGCTCAAACCCCTGCGGCCCCGCTCCCGCCTAAAGACGTGTTCGTCGCTGACCTGCTGAAGAAAATGACTGTCGATGAAAAGATCGGCCAATTACGCCTGATCAGCATCGGCCCGGAAATGCCCCGCGAGATGATCCGCAAGGAAATCGCCGCAGGCCGTATCGGTGGCACCTTCAACTCCATCAGCCGTGACGAAAACCGCCCGATGCAAGACGCTGCCATGCGCAGCCGTCTGAAGATCCCGATGTTTTTTGCGTACGACGTGATCCATGGCCATCGCACTATTTTCCCGATCAGCCTGGCCCTGGCCTCCAGCTGGGACATGGATGCCATCGGCCTGAGCGGTCGCGTGGCCGCCAAGGAAGCCAGCGCCGACAGTATCGACCTGACCTTCGCACCCATGGTGGATATCGCCCGCGACCCGCGCTGGGGCCGTACCTCCGAGGGCTTTGGTGAAGACACTTACCTGGTCTCGCGCATCGCCAGGGTCATGGTGCAGGCCTATCAGGGCGCGTCACCGGCCCTGCCCGGCAACATCATGGCCAGCGTCAAACACTTCGCCCTGTATGGCGCAGTGGAAGGCGGCCGGGACTACAACACGGTGGACATGAGCCCGACACGCATGTTCCAGGACTATCTGCCGCCCTACCATGCAGCGATTGAAGCCGGCGCCGGCAGCGTGATGGTGGCCCTGAACTCGATCAATGGCATACCGGCCACCTCGAACATGTGGCTGATGCAGGATTTGCTGCGCAAGGACTGGGGCTTTAAAGGCGTTGCTGTCAGCGACCACGGCGCAATCATCGAGTTGATCAAGCATGGTGTGGCCAAGGACAGCCGGGAGGCCGCCAAGCTGGCGATCAAGGCCGGTATCGACATGAGCATGAACGACAAGGCCTACGGTGAGGAGTTGCCCGGCCTGCTCAAGTCCGGCGAAGTGCCGCAAAGCGATCTGGATAACGCGGTGCGTGAGGTGCTTGGCGCCAAATACGACATGGGCCTGTTTGGCGACCCGTACCTGCGGATCGGCAAGGCTGAAGACGATCCGGTCGATACCAAGGCCGACAGTCGCCTGCATCGCAGCGAAGCCCGTGAAGTGGCGCGCAAGAGCCTGGTGCTGCTGAAAAACCAGTCTGAAACCCTGCCGCTGAAAAAAGAGGCGCGCATCGCGCTGGTTGGCCCGCTGGCCAAGGCCCCGATTGACATCATGGGCAGTTGGGCGGCGGCCGGTCAGCCAGCACAATCTGTCACCGTATACGACGGCATGCGCAACGCACTCGGCGAACAGGGCAACTTGATCTATGCCCGTGGCGCCAACATCACTGACGACCAGAAAATCGTCGACTACCTCAACTTCCTCAACTTCGATGCACCCGAAGTGGTCAATGATCCGCGCCCGGCGCAGGTGATGATTGACGAAGCGGTCAAGGCAGCACAGCAGGCAGATGTGGTGGTTGCCGTGGTGGGCGAGTCGCGGGGCATGTCCCACGAATCATCAAGCCGCACCAACCTCGACATTCCTGCCAGCCAGCGCGCCCTGATTACAGCGCTAAAGGCTACGGGCAAGCCGTTGGTGCTGGTGTTGATGAACGGCCGGCCGCTGTCGATTTATGTACAACAGCAACAGGCCGACGCAGTGCTGGAAACCTGGTTCAGCGGCACCGAAGGCGGTAATGCAATCGCTGACGTGCTGTTCGGCGACTACAACCCGTCCGGCAAATTGCCGATTACCTTCCCGCGCTCGGTTGGTCAGATTCCGACTTATTACAGCCACCTGAGCATTGGCCGACCGTTCACGCCGGGCAAGCCGGGCAACTACACCTCGCAGTATTTCGATGAGCCCAACAGCCCGCTGTACCCGTTTGGCTATGGCCTGAGCTACACCGACTTCAGCCTGTCGGATGTCAGCCTGTCGGCCAAGACCTTGAAGCCGGGTGCCACCCTGACGGCCAGCGTGACCGTCAAAAACACCGGCAAGCGTGCTGGCGAAACAGTGGTTCAGCTGTATATCCAGGACGTCACCGCGTCCATGAGCCGTCCGCTCAAGGAACTGAAAAACTTCCAGAAGATCATGCTCCAGCCTGGCGAGGAAAAGGTGGTGCAGTTCAACATCGACGAGAACGACTTGAAGTTCTATAACGCACAATTGAAGTACGCCGCAGAACCGGGTGAATTCAACGTGCAGATCGGCCTCGATTCGCAAAACGTCCAGCAAAACAGCTTCCAATTGCTGTAATTTCGCTCAATGACCGGGAAGGTCTGCCCTGACCTTCCCGGTGCTTCTTCGTAGCAATATCCCCTTGACCTTTCCTATCTTTGCACCCGCCTGAAAATGCGTTCGGACAGCGCTGTTTTTTATGGTAGGGTTCGCGCCCTCAAAATTCAGCACGCACAGTTTAATCCGGTAAAAATTGGTGACAAACGGTCTGATGCAGAGCCTGTGGGGCCTACGCCGTTTTTTATACTTTCATACACAAATCGAGCATGGATTCAAGCCAAGATCCTACGTTGCAGAGACTCGGCAAAACGCATATCTTGTATCTATCCAGCCAAAAAACCCCATATGTAGGGTTTTAAGCAAAAAGACCAAGCACAACTCAGACGAGAATTTCAAGCCCTTTTCTCGCGCCTGCCTGGTGAACCAAACACGATTTTAAAGACCAAACCGCTCATGCGGATGGCAACCGCTTTCCAACGTAAATGTCGGAAAGCGGCCCGGGTGTTGCAGTAAAAATACTGTCATCCAACAGGAATACGGTTTCACGCGGTCTGCGTGAATCAAGACTTCGGCACGGAAGCGGCTCAACCCCCCTTCTGTACGTCCCGAAGTTGTTATGCCCGGCTCATCACCGGTTGTAGTGCTTCAGGACGTAACGGTGGGCACCCAAAAGGCGCCCAAACAAACATAGAGAATGTGGAGACACCCCCCATGCAAACCGATACAACTCGCGAGAACTCGCAGGGTTCCGATTCAAATCTGGATCTGTCTGCGACCGCGCCAGGCCAACTGCGCGTGATCAAACGTAACGGGGCTGTGGTTCCTTACACCGATGACAAGATCACCGTTGCCATCACCAAGGCGTTTCTCGCAGTTGAGGGCGGCAACGCTGCTGCCTCGTCCCGCATTCACGACACTGTTGCGCGCCTGACCGAACAAGTCACCGCGACCTTCAAGCGTCGCATGCCATCGGGTGGCACCATCCACATCGAAGAAATCCAGGACCAGGTTGAACTGGCCCTGATGCGCGCCGGCGAGCAAAAAGTGGCTCGCGACTATGTGATCTACCGTGACGCCCGCTCCAAGGAACGCGCCATCCGCGCTCCGGCCCAAGACGCCGTGAATGCTCACCCGTCGATCCGCATCACCCTTGCCGACGGTACTTTTGCACCCCTGGACATGAGCCGCCTGAACACCATCGTCACCGAGGCCTGCGAAGGTCTGGAAGAAGTTGACGGCGACCTGATCCAGCGCGAAACCCTGAAAAACCTCTACGACGGCGTAGCGCTGAGCGACGTCAACACCGCCCTGGTGATGACCGCCCGCACCCTGGTAGAGCGCGAGCCCAACTACTCGTTCGTGACCGCTCGCCTGCTGATGGACACCCTGCGTGCCGAAGGCCTGAGCTTCCTGAAAGTAGCTGACAGCGCCACCCACCACGAGATGGCTGACCTGTACGCCAAGGCCCTGCCTGCCTACATCGCCAAGGGTATCGAGTTCGACCTGCTGAACCCTGTGCTGGCCACCTTCGACCTGGAAAAACTGGGCAAGGCGATCAACCACGAGCGCGATCAGCAGTTCACCTACCTGGGCCTGCAAACCCTGTACGACCGTTACTTCATCCACCACGATGGCGTGCGTTTCGAACTGCCGCAGATCTTCTTCATGCGCGTGGCCATGGGCCTGGCAATCGAAGAGAAGCAAAAAGAAGACCGCGCCATCGAGTTCTACAACTTGCTGTCGTCCTTCGACTACATGTCGTCGACTCCGACCCTGTTCAACGCCGGTACCCAGCGTCCGCAGCTGTCCAGCTGCTACCTGACCACCGTGCCGGATGACCTGTCGGGCATTTACCACGCGATTCACGACAACGCCATGTTGTCCAAATTCGCCGGTGGCCTGGGCAACGACTGGACGCCAGTACGTGCACTGGGTTCGTGGATCAAGGGCACCAACGGCAAATCCCAGGGCGTGGTTCCGTTCCTCAAGGTCGTGAACGACACCGCTGTGGCCGTTAACCAGGGTGGCAAGCGCAAAGGCGCTGTGTGTGCCTACCTGGAAACCTGGCACATGGACATCGAAGAGTTCATCGAGCTGCGCAAGAACACCGGTGATGATCGTCGTCGTACCCACGACATGAACACCGCCAACTGGATCCCTGACCTGTTCATGAAGCGCGTCTTCGATGACGGCCCGTGGACCCTGTTCTCGCCATCCGAAGTACCGGACCTGCACGACCTGACCGGCAAGGCCTTCGAAGAGCGTTACGAGTACTACGAAGCGCTGTCCCAGTACCCGGGCAAGATCAAGCTGTTCAAGACCATCCAGGCCAAAGACCTGTGGCGCAAAATGCTGTCCATGCTGTTTGAAACCGGCCACCCGTGGCTGACGTTCAAAGACCCGTGCAACCTGCGCAGCCCGCAGCAGCACGTGGGCGTGGTCCACAGCTCGAACCTGTGCACCGAGATCACCTTGAACACCAACAAGGACGAAATCGCCGTTTGCAACCTGGGCTCGATCAACCTGCCGAACCACATCGTCAACGGCAAGCTGGACACCGACAAGCTCAAGCGCACCATCGACGTAGCCGTTCGCATGCTCGATAACGTGATCGACATCAACTACTACTCGGTGCCGCAAGCACGCAACTCGAACCTCAAGCACCGTCCAGTGGGTCTGGGGATCATGGGCTTCCAGGACGCTCTGTACCTGCAGCACATTCCGTACGCTTCGCAAGCAGCCGTGGAATTTGCAGACAAGTCGATGGAAGCGGTCAGCTACTACGCAATCCAGGCTTCTTGCGACCTGGCAGACGAGCGCGGCGCTTACGAGACGTTCCAGGGTTCGCTGTGGTCCAAAGGCATCCTGCCCCTGGACTCGCAACAGATCCTGATCGAGCAGCGTGGCCAGAAGTACATCGACGTTGACCTGAACGAATCCCTGGACTGGGCACCGGTTCGTGCCCGTGTACAAAAAGGCATTCGTAACTCCAACATCATGGCCATCGCACCGACCGCCACCATCGCCAACATCACTGGCGTATCGCAGTCGATCGAACCGACCTACCAGAACCTCTACGTGAAATCGAACCTCTCGGGCGAATTCACCGTGATCAACCCGTACCTGGTTCGCGACCTCAAGGCGCGCGATCTGTGGGACTCGGTCATGATCAACGACCTGAAGTACTACGACGGTTCCGTGCAGCAGATCGAACGCATCCCGCAAGAGCTCAAAGAGCTGTATGCCACCGCGTTTGAAGTCGATACCAAGTGGATCGTTGACGCCGCCAGCCGCCGTCAGAAGTGGATCGACCAGGCTCAGTCGCTGAACCTGTACATCGCTGGCGCTTCGGGCAAGAAGCTGGACGTGACCTACCGCATGGCCTGGTACCGTGGTCTGAAAACCACTTACTACCTCCGTGCCCTGGCCGCGACCAGCACCGAGAAGTCCACCGTCAACACGGGCAAGCTCAACGCCGTGTCGAACGGCAACAACAGCGAAGACGTCGCTGCAGCCCCTGCCGGTCCAGCACCGGTACCAAAGGCTTGCGCGATTGACGAGCCGGATTGCGAAGCTTGCCAATAAGCTGAGCGGGCAGGCGGGTCAAACCGCCTGACCAAAAACCCCCGTTAAACCCTGGTAACAGTTGGGTTTAACGGGGGTTTTGTTTTTTGCGCGATTAAACGACGGGAATCCCCTGCCTGCCTCGTCAGCGACTACATTGCAGGTTGCAGAATTCAACAACAGGACGCCCCATGAACATCATCAATGCCACGTTGCGTAAAACACCCGGCCTGTTCACGGTCAGTTGCGAAGGCGAGCGCATCGGCGCCATCACGTTGCAGCAAGGCACTGTGCCCGTGCAAAACGGTGATATCGATGCCCGCGGCCAACTGTTAATCGCCCCTCTGGTTGAACCCCATATCCATCTGGATGCAGCCCTGACCGCGGGCCAGCCCGAGTGGAATGCGAGCGGCACCCTGTTCGAAGGCATCGAGCGCTGGGCACAGCGCAAGGAAACCATCACCCACGAAGATACCAAGCAGCGTGCCCACACCACTCTGCGCATGCTGGCCGAGCATGGCATTCAGCACGTGCGCACCCATGTCGATGTGACCGATCCAACCCTGGCCGCACTGCGGGCGATGATTGAAGTGCGCGAAGAGGCCCGGCATCTGGTTGACCTGCAAATCGTTGCGTTTCCGCAGGAAGGTATCGAGTCGTACGCCGCAGGGCGCGAGCTGATGACCCTGGCCGTGGAGTTGGGCGCTGATGTGGTCGGCGGCATTCCGCACTTTGAAAACACCCGGGAGCAAGGGGTCAGTTCAATTAAATTCTTGATGGACCTGGCCGAGCGCACCGGCTGCCTGGTGGATGTGCACTGCGACGAAACCGACGACCCCCATTCGCGCTTTCTTGAAGTGCTGGCCGAAGAGGCCCGCGTACGCGGTATGGGCAGCCGGGTAACCGCCAGCCACACCACGGCCATGGGCTCTTACGACAACGCCTACTGCTCGAAACTGTTCCGCCTGCTCAAGGCTTCGGGCATCAACTTCGTCTCGTGCCCGACCGAAAGCATCCACTTGCAGGGCCGCTTCGACAGCTTCCCTAAACGTCGCGGCGTGACACGGGTTGGCGAACTGGATCGGGCCGGGATGAACGTGTGCTTCGGCCAGGACTCGATCAAGGACCCTTGGTATCCATTGGGCAACGGCAACATCCTGCGGGTTCTGGATGCCGGCTTGCATATCTGCCACATGATGGGTTTTGAAGACCTGGCGCGCTGCCTGGATCTGGTCACTGACAATAGCGCGCGCACCCTAGACCTGGGCGAGCGGTACGGCATTGCCGTGGGCCGTCCGGCAAATCTGCTGGTGCTGGATGCCGAGAGCGACTACGAAGCGGTGCGCCGCCAGGCCAAGGCGCGGGTCTCGATTCGTGGAGGCAAGGTACTGATGACCCGAGTGCCGGAGCGGGTTGAGTTCACCTGAACCTGCGCGCTTTGGGTAGGAGCTGGCTTGCCTGCGATGCTGACAACGCGGTCACTTGCCAGACCGCGCTGCTGCTATCGCGAGCAAGCCCGCTCCCACAATGGTGACGGGCATACCCTCTCGCGACCCGCCATTACGTCATCTGAATAATGGTCTGCATGATGGTGCTTTGGGTCGAGATGGTTTTGGCGTTGGCCTGGTAGTTGCTCTGCGCCTTGATCAGGTCCACCAGTTCGCTGGTCAGGTTGACGTTGGAGTCTTCCAGGGAGTTGGACTGGATGGCGCCCAGGCTGCCAATTTTCGGCGCGTCGTAACCGGCCACACCCGAGGAGTAGGTTTCTTTCCAGGCGGTGCCACCCACCGGCTGCAAGCCTTGCTCGTTGGTAAAGCTGGCCAGGGAAATCTGGCCGATGGCGCGGCTCTGGTTGTTGCTGAAGTTGGCGAACATCACGCCCGAACCATCGATGGTCAGGTTGTTGATCTGGCCGGTGGCATAGCCGTCCTGGGTGGGCGGGTTACGGGAAGTATCGGTGTTGTACTGGGTGGTTTTGGCCATGTTGATCACGATGCCACCCGCTTTGGACGCCGCACCGTTGTCTTTCCATTCGCCATTGATCATGGCGCCCGGCTTCCAGCCACTGACAACCAGGGTGTTTTCAGCCTGGTCATCAGCCGCGCCTGGCTGCGTCACCTTGGTCAACGCACCGGCCGAATCAAACGCCATGGTTGAAGGCACTGGTGCCGTGGCATTCTCGCCTGTTGGCAAGGTGCCATCCGGGTTGCGGCCATCGATCAGGGTATAGACGCTCCAGTTGTTGCCACCGGTCTTGACCATGTACTGGTCCATCGGGTGCGCGTTGCCCTGGGTGTCATAGACCGTGGTGCTGAATTTTTTGGTGTAGCTGGTGGAGACGGTCGGATCGAACGGGACCTTGGCCTGATCGATCGCATCGGCGCTGGAGTTCAAGTTGATCTCGGACGTGACCGAACCTGTAGGCTTGGGCGCCAGGTTCGAGGTGTCGATACGCAGGTCGGTAAGCACGCCATTGACGATATTGCCGTTGGCATCCACGCCATAACCCTGCAAGCGCGCAGTGCCATCAGAGCTGGTCACATAACCGTCTTTATCGGACTTGAACGTACCGGCACGGGTGTAGCTCAAGGAGCCGTTGTCGCTCAGCACGAAGAAGCCGCTGCCCTGAATCCCCATGTCCAGAAGGTTGCCGGTGTTGTTGACTGCACCTTGACCAAAGTTTTGCGAAACCGCTGCCAGGTTCACGCCACTGCCGATGGTCTTGCTGCCGATCCCCAGCTTGTTGGCCGAGTAGATGTCGGCAAACTCTGCCCGCGAAGATTTGAAGCCGGTGGTCGCAGCGTTGGCGATGTTGTTGCCGGTCACGTCGAGCTGCTTGTTCGCCGCATAGAGGCCGCTAAGGCCGATATTGAATGACATGTTTCTCTCCTTGAGGCGTATGAGTCGGCTTAGAGGCCAATGGTCTGGACTTTGGATATGCCAATGCTGCCCAGGCCTGCGAGGTTGAGCATGATTTCGCCACCGGTCTTGCTCAGGGTCACGCTGTTAACCGTGGCTGGCAGGTAGGTGGTGAGCGCCGTCGTGCCGGTGTCGGTTTTGCTTGATGCGGTGAAGGTGTACGAGCCCTTGTCCAGCAGCACGCCCTCGTCGTCCTTGCCATCCCAGGTAAAGCCCGCGTTACCGGCCTTCTGGGTGCCCATGTCGATCGTGCGGACCACTTCACCGTCCGCATTGGTAATGCTGATCACGGGATTGGAGTTGGCGTCCTGGACCACCACGGTGCCGTTGAATGGCTTTTCGCTGGCGGGGTCCACATAGGCCTCACCGGTTTGCACAATCACCGAGCGCCCCACCAGCGACGAGGCCTGCAAGGCTTGCGAAGACTGGAAGTTGCCCGAGAGCGAAGTGACCGTATCGTTGAGCGTGGTGATGCCTTCCAGGCTGCTGAACTGGGCCAGTTGCGCGACGAACGCAGTGTTGTCCTGCGGGTCCAGCGGGTTCTGGTTTTTCAGTTGGGTAACCAGCAGTTGCAGGAACGCATCCTTGCCCAGCGCCGTGTTCCCGGACGCAGCCTTCGAGGCCGCCGCCAGACTGGTATCGGTGGTCTTGGCCTGGGCGGAGTTGGCAAGCACCTGGTTAAGGGTCATGCCGCTGGTGGAATCGGTCACACTCATTTGCGTCGCCCCTTATCACTGACCGAGGGTCAGGACCTTCTGCATCATGGTTTTGGCGGTATTCATCAGCTCGGCGTTGGTCTGAAACGAACGGCTGGCAGAAATCATGTCAGCCATTTCTTCAACCACATTGACGTTGGGGTAGTACACATAGCCCTTGGCGTCTGCAGAAGGATGGTTAGGTTCGTAACGGGCCTGAAGCTCGCTTTGGTCCTCAACCACGCCCAGCACCTGCACACCTTGGCCTGCACCGTCCTGATTCTGGAACAGCGAGTCGCCGGTGGTGCTTTGCGCGCCCTGAAACATAGTGGCAAATACCGGGTGACGAGCACGGTAGGTCTGGTCGATGCTCGAAGACACGGTGTCGGCGTTGGCGATGTTGCTGGCCACGGTGTTCAGGCGCGTGGTCTGGGCGCTCATGCCACTACCGGCAATATTGAAAACACTGGATAGAGACATGGATTACTCCCCACGCAGGGCCGACATCAGCCCTTTGAATTTGCTGTTGAGCAGGGTGAAGCTGGCCTGGAAGTTGACCGCATTCTCTGCATAGTTCGATTGCTCCAACTGAGCATCCACGGTGTTCTGGTCGATCGAGGGCTGCATCGGGGTGCGGTACAGCAGCGACTCGTCGCCACTGCTCAGGCCCTGGGCTTCGATATGGCGAGTGTTGGTCTTGTTCAACGCAAAGGCGCCGTTCTGGTTTTTGTCGCTCTGTGCCGCGAGCACAGAGGCAAAGTCCAGATCCCGAGCCTTGTAGTTCGGGGTGTCGGCGTTGGCGATGTTGTTGGCCAGTACCTCGGCACGCTGAGCGCGAAAGCCCAGGGCTTGCTCATGGATACCGAGCGCTTTATCGAAGCTGATGCTCATGTCGGAAAACCTTTGTGGGCTGACCTGAGAATGTGATTCAGGTTTTACATGACAGGGATAGAGCAAACCCCGTGCCAGTTTTTACAGCCCCGTATTTCAAGGGTTTTCCGGATTGCGGACAGCGGCAATGCCAGAAAAGCGGCAACGGTTGACCGCTGACTGCCGCTTTTCTGCCGCTTGGAGCAGGTTTTATGTAGTCGCTGCCGAAGGCTGCGATAAGGGCCACAGGCCCTTGAAAAGGTTTTGCACCGATCTCGGGAAACGGGTTGCTGCGCAACCCTTCGCAGCCTGCGGCAGCGACTACGGATAGAGGTCTATTTGGCCTGGTAGATGATTCCCGGGCTGCATTGGACCATCTGGTAGTGATCCGGCAAGCCGTTGAGGGCTTCAGAGGCGCCCAAAAACAAATAGCCACCCGGTTTCAAGGTGCTGTGGATACGCAGCAGAATGTCTTTTTTCACTTCTGCCGAGAAGTAGATCAACACGTTGCGGCAAAACACGATGTCGAACTTGCCAAACCCTGCGTAGCTGTCCAGCAGGTTGAAGGAGCGGAACTCGACCCGATTCTTGATCGGCGTCTTGAGCACCCAGCGCCCCGGCCCCTTGGGATCGAAATAGCGCTGCAAGCGTTCTGGCGAAAGGCCCCGGCCAATCGCAAGGTTGTCGTATTCGCCGGTTTTACAGGTATTGAGCATCTGGGCCGACAGGTCGGTGGCAAAAATCTGCACACCCGCTTTCAACTGCCCAAGGTTGCTGCGCTCAAACTCGTCAATGGCCATCGACAACGAGTACGGCTCCTGCCCCGAAGAACAGGCCGCCGACCAGATTCGCAAACGCTGGCCAGGACTGGCCTTGATTTGCTCGGGCAGCACCTTGTTCTTCAATACTTCGAAGGGGTAGGTGTCGCGAAACCACAAGGTTTCGTTGGTGGTCATCGCATCGACCACCAGTTCGCGCAGCCCGCTGCGCGGCTGGCTCTGGATACGCTGAATCAGCTCGCCCAGGGACTTGATACCTTGCTGCTCCATCAGCTTGTTAAGCCGGCTGGAGACGAGGTACTGCTTGTTTTCACCCAGCAAAATGCCACAGGCTTTTTCCAGGAAGACCCGGAACTGTTCAAAATCCAAATTAGCCGTCGACAAATGTCCTGCCTCTTAAATCGATTTGACCGCCAGGGGTGAGCCCTGGCTATGGTCTGCTGCTTTTATCCGGTCAACTACCCGGGATGCCAGGTCATCAGGTCGGAACTTGGCCAAAAAGTCATCGGCACCGACCTTTTTCACCATAGCCTGATTGAATACCCCGGATAACGAAGTATGCAGAATGATGTGCAGCTTTTGCATCCGCGGATCGTTACGGATTTCAGCAGTCAGGGTGTAGCCGTCCATTTCCGGCATCTCGATATCCGAGATCATCATCAGAAATTCTTCAGACGGGTCCTTGCCCTCCTCCACCAGCTTGCGCAGGTAGTCCAGCGCCTGACGGCCATCATTCAACGACACCACTTCAACGCCTACCGTTTGCAGGCAACGGGCTACCTGCTTGCGTGCCACCGACGAATCGTCGACGGTCAGCACCCGCAATGACAGTGCCTTGCTCCGGGTTTCGACATCCACTACACCGTGGGTGATGGTTTCAGGTGATGGCGAGACTTCTGCCAGTACCTTCTCGACATCGATGATTTCGACCAGCTGATCGTCCAGCCGGGTGACGGCCGTCAAGTAATGGTCGTTACCCGTGCCCTTGGGCGGCGGATGGATCTCTTCCCAGTTCATGTTCACGATGCGTTCAACCGAGCGAACCAGAAAGCCCTGAGTCTTGGTGTTGTACTCGGTGATGATCACAAACGGGCTGCTTTGATCTTTCAGGGCCCCCGCCCCGGTGGCCATGGCCAGATCGAGAATCGGGATGGTCGCGCCTCGAATGCTCGCCACACCACATACCACGGGATGAGACTTGGGAATCAAGGTCAGTTTCGGGCATTGCAGCACCTCCCTGACCTTGAACACATTGATCCCGTAAAGCTGTGGTCCATCCAGACGAAACAACAACAGCTCCAGGCGATTTTGCCCGACCAGCTGAGTGCGCTGGTTAACCGCATCCATCATCCCGGCCATTCTCAGCTCCTCTTAAAAACTTCAAGTTTCATCACGCACTTCCCGGTAAACGGCACGGGGCTTGCTTTTTTATCGGCCATGAACGCAAAAACGACAATTTCCTGCCACCGGCCCTTCCTCCAGACCCTGCGCCGCAGCTGTCTGAGCGTCCTGGCGGCTGGCACCCTGATTGGTCTGGGCACTCATACCCAGGCTGATGCGTTTACATCGCCTGATCAGCTTATCGGCGTGACCCAGGGCTTTCTTGAATTCACCGTTGAAGACTACCTGGCAACCAGCCAGACCGAGGGGCGATATCAGATCCAGGTCAACAACCTTGACCCCCGTCTGCGACTGGCTCATTGCGACAAGGAATTGACAGCAACCCTGGAAAGTCCGGCACAACCCATGGGCCGGGTGATCGTGCGCGTGCGCTGCGAAGGGGGCTCGCCCTGGACTATCTTCGTTCCAGCCCAGGTCAAACTGTTCCGTGACGTGGTCATCGTCAATCACCCGCTCAAGCGCGGCATGGTGATCGACTATGCCGATGTCACCTTGCGCGAGCGGGATATCAGCCTGATCAATCAGGGCTACCTGACGGCGACTGAACTGGCAGTGGGTCAAAAGCTGCTGCGGCCCATGATCACCGATCAGGTACTGACCCTCACGCACCTGGAACAGGTTGCCACCGTGCGCAAGGGCGACCATGTGGTCATCAGCGCCCGTAGCGGTACGTTAAGTGTCAAAATGCCCGGCGAAGCCCTGTCAGACGGAGGCCTCAGCGAGCAGATACGAGTCAAGAACCTGAACTCCAAACGTGTGATCCGGGCCCGAGTGACAGCACCCGGTCAAGTTGAGGTGGCATTGTAGGAAAGTTGGCATCAGTCTCCGGACTTTCCTACACTGTGGTTTGACACAGATCAGTACAGTTCTGTGTGAAGCTATGATTAATCGAGCCTAAAGTTTTTCCGGGTATGGCCGAA
The DNA here is from genome assembly GCF_019345465.1 of Pseudomonas sp. NKUCC02_KPG. GTDB lineage: Bacteria > Pseudomonadota > Gammaproteobacteria > Pseudomonadales > Pseudomonadaceae > Aquipseudomonas. The sequence continues at coordinate 33,790 of NZ_JAHKRC010000008.1, read as the reverse complement.
AACATGGCAAGCGTCCAAATACCCAGAGGTTTATCGTTATGGTCATCGACTTCAGTCGTCTTGGCAGCGCGCCGCCCTTAACCGGCAGTACGCGCAGCAATGCAAATCAGGAAGCAGGCAGCACCACGCAAGCGGCCCCGGCTAAAGGCCCTGAGCAAACCAGCGCCAGCGCCCCCAGCGGGGAATCTGTACACCTCAGCCAAGAGGCTCAGCAGTTGCAGAAGATCAGCGACTCGTTGCGTGACCAACCTGTTGTCGACAAAAATCGGGTGGCCGAGCTTAAACAGGCCATCGCCGAGGGCAGCTACAAAGTCGACAGCAACCGGGTCGCCAGCAAACTGCTCAACATGGAAGCCCAGCGCTAGGCCCACATGGCCTGTGCCAGGCTTTTGGACGCTTAACTCCCAGAGCCCGTTATGCACGACGAAAATTTACTGCAACTGATCAATGATGACCTGGCCCCCGCCGAACAACTGCTCGGCCTGCTGCAAGACGAGTCCATTGCCCTGAAAGGCCGCGACATGCAGGTGCTGGAAAACATTCTGGCGCGCAAACAGTCGTTGATCATTTTGCTGGAACAACATGGCCGCAAGCGCAGCGAGATTCTCGCGGGCCTTGGCCTGGCCACCAACCGCAGTGGCCTCGAAAGCCTTGCCAGCCACTCAAGCGTGGGCGCGCAACTGCTCAGCCAAAGCGATGTGCTGAACCAGTTACTGGCCCAATGCCAGGCTGCGAACCTGCTCAATGGACAGTCGATCCAGACCCAGCAGGCAATCACCGCCAACCAGCTGCGCATTCTTCATGGCGGCGAAGCCCCCTCGTTGTATGACGCCCGCGGCACCACTTCGATGCTCAACAAGCATCGCGCCTACAGCCAGGCTTGAGCCTGCGCATCCGCAGCCTGTAGCGAGACACGCACCATAATGGCAGAATGCCTCTTTTTTGCGTGTCGCTGTATTTTGTCTGGAGATTGATCAACCGTGTTCGACGCCCAAGATGCTCCGCAACCGCCAAAGGTGCTGACCACCCCTTTGGAAATTGCCTCCAACCTGCGGATGCTGCAAGAGAGCCATGACCCGCTGATCATCACTTTCCAGGATCGCACCCAGCGCTTCCAAAGCTATGTGGTGGATATAGACCGTGAGCGCAACACCATGGCGCTGGACGAAATGATCCCCCGTGACGGCGAGCGCTTTCTTGAGGCTGGCATACCGTTTCGGGTTGAGGGTTTCCACGATGGCGTGCGCATTGCCTGGGAGTGCACCACGCCGCTGACCCTTGATGACAGCAAGGATCACCGCTGCTATCGCGGTGCGCTACCCCGCGAAGTGGTTTACCACCAGCGGCGCAACGCCTTTCGTGCGGCCCTGCGGCTGGCCAATCTGGTCAGCGTGGAGGTCGCGGGTGAAAAGCTCAAAACCCCGATCAAAGGCAAGTTGCTGGACGTTTCTGCAACGGGCTGCAAATTGCGTTTTGAGGGTGATATCGGCCAGGGCATGCAACTGGGTCAGGTGTATGAGCGCTTCAGCGCCGACCTGCCGTTTGGCCTGATGTCCACCCCGGTCGAGTTGCGTTACCTGCACTTTGAAGAGCGGCTGAACATTACCTTTGCCGGCATGCGCTTTCACAACATCAGCGGCGCCGTACAGCGTCAGGTCGAACGTTTTGTGTATCAACTGCAACGCGAAGCGCGCCAGTTTGATAAAGACGACGATTACTGAACGTGAGTGAACCCTGCACATCCTGTGGGAGCTGCCTTCGCGAGCAAGCCCGCTCCCACAGGGAAAGTGTCTAGGGCTTGGGTTCTGGCTCCGGCTCCGGCTCCGGCTCCGGCTCCGGCTCCGGCTCCACGTTATCCACCATCTGCTCCTGCACCACCTGCTCATCCACCCGCGGGTCAAGCGCCGCTACCAGCGGTGAACTGGACATGCTGTCAGGCATTGCCACGTGATGCAGCGGCGCATCATCGACCTGGTGCAGGTTGGTCACTGCATTCGGGCGAATTCGCCACACCAGGATCAAACCCGCCACGCTGAAAAAGGCGTAGAGCATGTGGCTGCCAAGCACCTTCATCAGAACCCCCGCCACCAGCGGTCCCACACTCGCCCCAATGCCGTAGGTCACCAGTAACATGGCGGTCAGCGACACTCGACGCTCCGGCTCAATGTGGTCATTGGCAAATGCCACGGCCAGCGGATAGATGCAAAACTGCATCAACGCCGCCATGCCTCCGGCCACAAACAGCACCTCCAGCGGTACCGACGGCAGGATCGCCAGCGGCAATGCGGCCAGCGCCAGCAAGAAGGCGAAGATGCGGATCAGCAACGGCCGGTCATAGCGGTCGGACAACCAGCCCAATGGCCACTGCACCAGCAACCCGGCAAAAATACAGCTACCCATGTACAGACCGACCAGCTCGGTCGACAGCCCCTGCTGCGAGGCATAAAGCGGCGCCAGACCGTAGAACGAACCCACCAGCAGGCCCGCGCCCATCACCGCGATCAACGACTGGGGTACACGCTTGATAAAAAACTTGGGGTCCATCGGTGCGGGGTGCAGGGGCGCCGGGTGAATACGTCGGGTCATGGCCACGGGCACCAGGCACAGGGCAAAGCACAACGCCACAACCATCAGCAATTCGAGCCCCAGGGCCGGATGGATCACCAGGATCAATTGGCCGAGCACCAGGCCCAGATAGGAAGCGATCATGTACAGGCTGAACACCACGCCTCGCTGCTTGGCATCGGCCTGCTCATTGAGCCAGCTTTCGATGACCATGTACTGGCACATCATGCCCAGACCGACGATCACCCGCAGCAGCAACCATACCGGCAACCAGTCCGTCAGCCCGTGACACAGCACCGCCGCACCGACAATACCGGCGCAGGTGGCGTAGGCACGGATATGCCCGACCCGGGCAATCAGCCGGTGGCCGATCTTGCCGCCCAGGACCAGGCCAAAATAGTTGGCCGCCATCAACGCGCCGACCCACAGGCCGTCAACGTTGTCGGCCGCCAGGCGCAGCGCCAGATAGGTACTCAAGAGGCCAGAGCCGATCAACATCATCAGCGAGGCAAAGTACAACGCTCGAAAAGACTTCCAGATTTGGTGCATTGGCTTTCCGTGCGGCTCCTTGTATCTGCAGCCGGGGCAAGGCCCGGTGCCACAGATTTAAACAGTTAAGCCTGAGCCGCCAGAACGCGACGCTCCCAGGGAGTTATTTCGTCATGGAAGCTGGTAAGTTCCAGCGTCTTGGACGCAACGTAACCTTCGATGAACTCCACCCCGAACAGTTCAATCGCCAACTGACTGCGCTTGAGGCGATCAAGGGCTGCATGCAAGGTACAGGGCAATGACAGCGCCGGGGGCACTTCGAATTCGCCCTGAATCGCAGCGCTCGGTTCCAGCTCATGCTCAATGCCATATAACCCTGCCGCAAGGCTGGCGGCAATGGCCAGATACGGATTGGCGTCAGCGCCCGGCAAACGGTTTTCAACCCGCCGCGCCACGGGTGAGCTGGCCGGGATCCGAAGGCCTGCAGCACGGTTATCGTGGGACCAGCACGCATTGTTCGGCGAGGCATAGGGGTGGAACAGACGCTGATAGGAATTGACGTTGGGCGCAAACAGCGCCGTGAAGTCAGCCATGCCTGCCTGCTGCCCACCGATAAAGTGGCGAAAGGCGGCCGTCGGCTGCCCCGCCTCGTCGCTGAACACATTACGACCGCTGCCCAGCTCCACCACGCTCTGGTGAATGTGCATCGAGCTGCCGGCGGTGTGGGCCAGTGGCTTGGCCATGCACACAACGGTCAGTCCATGCTTGAGGGCGACTTCCTTGAGTAAATGCTTAAACAAAAACGTCTGGTCGGCGAGCAGCAGCGGATCACCGTGCAGCAGGTTTATTTCAAACTGACTGACGCCCATCTCGTGCATAAAGGTGTCGCGCGGCAAGCCCAGTGCCGCCATGCATGCGTAGACCTCGCTGAAAAAAGGCCGCAAGCCGTTATTGGAGCTGATGCTGAACGCAGAAAAACCTTCTTCAGGACGACCATCGAGCCCCACAGGCGGACGGAATGGCTGAGTCGGATCGGTGTTGGGCGCAAACACAAAGAACTCAAGCTCAGTCGCCACCACCGGCGCCAGACCGCGGGCCGCGTAACGGGCAATAACCGCCTTCAACTGACCTCGCGTCGACAACGCCGAGCTTTCACCGCTGAACTCATCGGCGTCACAAATGACCAGGGCACGGGGCTGCTGACTCCAGGGCAAGCGATGGAGTTGGGCAAGGTCTGGCACCAGGGCCAGGTCGCCATCGTCGCTGCCATAGAAACGCGACTCGGGGTAGCCGCCCATGATGCATTGCAACAGCACGCCACGGGCCATCTGCAAGCGCCGACCTTCGAGAAATCCCGCAGCGGTCATCACCTTGCCACGGGGTACGCCATTGAGATCGGGCGTGACGCACTCAACCTCATCAATACCCGCCAATCGCTGTGCGAGTGAGCCCTGGCCATCGCTCGTCATGACACGTTCCTTGTTGTGCAGGCCACTGAGGGCAATGTGTACAAAATACGCACCTGCTCCAGATTTGTGTAGTCGCTGATGATGGACCGTATCGGCATTGTGGGAGCGGGCTTGCTCGCGATTCAGGCGGCGCGGTCCACCAGGTACACCGCGTCGATACTATCGCGAGCAAGCCCGCTCCCACAGAGCCAATACGCCAGGTTGTGCGGTGTTTACCCGATAACTGTCTAAGCTCTTTGCCCACCGTGTCAGGAAGACCAAAAGGAAAAACCATGAAGCCGCTGCCCCCTCTCTACACCAGCCTGCTGCTGGCCAGCCTGCTCAGCCCTGCAGCCTTCGCCCAAACCCCCACAAGCGATGGCTATGTGCTGGATAAAGTCGTGCAAGTCAGCCGTCATGGCGTGCGACCTCCCACCCAATCCAATGAAAAACTGCTGACCTCCGTCACTCAGCGCCAATGGCCAACCTGGCTTGTGCCCTTGGGCAACTTGACCGGCCACGGCTATACCGGTGCTGTCGAAATGGGCCGCTACCGCGGGGAGGTACTGCGCACCGCCGGACTGATCCCCAAGGGTTGCCCGGATGCCAGCCAGTTGCTGGTACACGCCAGCCCCCTGCAGCGCACCAAGGCCACCGCACAGGCCCTGCTCGATGGCATGTTCCCCGGCTGCGGGCTGCAACCGACCTATGTCAGCGGCAATCAGGACGCCTTGTTCCAGGCCAATGAAATGCCCTTTGCCGCCCTTGACCCGGTGAAAGCCAAAGCCGAAATCCTCAAAGCCCTGGGTGGCAGCGTCGAAGCGGCACAGGCGCGCTACCAACCCTTTGAAGAAAAACTCAGGGAAGTCGCCTGCCTGCCCGGGGCTGACTGCCCCTATGGCAAACAAGCCTGGACCCTTGAACAAAACGCCAAGGGCCGCTTCTCGATCAAGGGCCTGAGCGCGGGCGCCAACATGGGCGAAGTGTTCCGCCTGGAATACAGCCAGGGCTTGCCACTGGATAAAGTCGCGTTCGGCAACGGTCGTACCGCAGCCCAAGTGTCCAGCCTGATGGTGCTGACCAAAGCCAAGTACGACTACCTCAATGACATCCCTTATATCGCCAGTCGCGGTGCGTCAGAGCTGATGAACCAGATTTCGCTGGAACTCAAGCAAGGCACCCCGCTGGCCCAAAAAGACGGGCAAAGCATCCCGCCTGATGTGCCGCTGATGCTGCTCGTGGCCCACGACACCAATATCGCCTACCTGCGCACCATGCTCGGCTTCGGCTGGAAGCTGGGGGACTACATCGAGAACAATATCCCGCCCGTCGGTACGCTGCAGTTTGAACGCTACAAGGAAGTCAAAACCGGCGAGTACTTTCTGCGCATTGCCTTTGAGGCGCAGTCAATGGATCAGATCCGCAACCTGACGCAGCTGACCGGCGCCCAAAAACCGCTCAAGCGTGATTTCAACAGCGCCGGGGACTGCCGTAAAACCAGCGTCGGCCTGCTTTGCCCGCTCAAGGATGCGATGGCCACCGTGGATCAGAACATCGACCCGACTGCACTGACGCCGTACTCATTCGAGTGATCCGGCGCCGTTGAAACCTCAGCGCCAGGACTGGCTTCACGTTGTTGCAACCAGTGCAGCAAGTCCTGTCCGCTCATGGGTCGTGCAAACCAGTAGCCCTGCCCTTCAACGCACCCCATTGTCAGCAAGCGCTGAAACTGGGCCTCGGTTTCGATCCCTTCAATGACCACCGACAGGCCCAGGGTTTTACCCAGGGCCAGGGTGTTGGCGATCACCGCTTCGCAGCGCGGTTCATGCTCCAGGTGGCGAACAAACCCGGCGTCGAGCTTGATTTCATTAAATGGCAACTGACACAGCCGTTGCAGCGAGGAAAACCCGGTTCCAAAGTCGTCGATCGATAACCGGCAGCCCATCATTCGCAGGCGTACCAGGTTCTCCAGGCTGGCGGCTGGCGCTTGCAGCAGTCCGTTCTCGGTCAGTTCGAAGGTCAGCCTGGAGCCTGGCGTCGCATGCCGGGTCAGGATGCCCTTGAGGGTGTAAGTCAGCTGGTTATTGGCCAATTGCGCGGTTTGCAGGTTGAACGCCATGTTCAAGGGAAAGCCCTGAATCCTGGCTTGCTCTTGCAGTCTCAACGCCTGATCCAGTTGGGCAAACAACATGTCGTCCATCAACCCGCAGCGCTCCAGCACCGGGATAAACATGGCCGGGGGCAGCACCCCTTTACTCGGGTGCTGCCAGCGACACAGCACCTCAACACCACACACCTCGCCGGTCTGCAGGTTGAACTTGGGTTGGTACCAGGCCTGCAGTTGCTGCAGGGCCAGGGCCTGGCGCACCTCGTCTTCACAGGCCAGTTGCACCTTACTGCCGGGCGTTTTCTCGGTGGTGCAGGCGCCCTGATACTTTGCCAGCAGAGGCCCAAGCACTTCGGCGTGCAGCGGCTTGCCGACATCACCCAGCAACTCCAACCCCAAAAGGGTAACGATCTGACGCGCCGTGCGGCGCAAGTCAGCCGACAGGGCACTGCTGATGATGATGGCTTTGACTTGCCCCGACTTGCCCACCCGGCGCAAAAAGGCCAGACCGTCCATGCCTTCCATCTGCAAATCGCAGACGGCGATATCCACCGCACCTGCCTGCTCAAGAACCGCCAGCGCCTCACTGCCATCGCTGGCCTCAAACACTTCATGACAGCCCAGCGAGCGAAACAGGCTCACCGCTACGGCGCGCTGGAAGTCGTCATCTTCCAAAATCAGGATACGCAGTGAATGACCAGACATCAGGTTGACCCATCGAAAAACGGTGTAGGTCAATTGTCCCGGAGACAACAGGATAGTTACCTAGGAAATTTCCCCTTAAACGTAGGAATTATCCCAAGCCGACCCGGCTGTCGATTGAGCGTCAGCGAGCACTGCGGGTGAAGATGCGGATCACCTCATCCAGGTGCTCGGCCATGGCCTGACGCGCAGCCTCCGGGTCGTGCTGCTCCAGCGCTTGCAGCACGCGCCGGTGTTCATTTTCCGAACGATGAATCATGTCGTCCGGGGTGTAATGGCTTTGCAAACGCTGGAACATGCTGCCGTAACGGTGCCCCAGCAAATGCTGGATCATCAGCGCATAGGCCGGGTTGTCCGAGGCCTGGGCGATGCGGATATGGAACAGGCGGTCGCCCGGGTGGGTATGGGAGTCTTCGCGATTGTCCTGCACGTTGCGTTCGAACGCCTCGCGGATGCCCGCCAATTCTTCGTCACTGGCATTCACCGCCGCCAGTGCAGCGGCCTCGGGCTCGATCAGGCGCCGGGCCTGAAGCAAGGCGAACGGCGGGATTTCAGCGCTGAAATCAACTTCGATGCCCAGTTCGGGGTCCAGTTCTTTCCACTGATTGCGGGTGGCCTGGGCCATCACCGGCTCATCGGACACCTCCTGCACCGGAGGCTCACAGACCAGCACTCCGTTACCCACGCGCACATCCACCAGGCCGATGACTTCCAGCGCAATCATCGCCTCGCGCACCGAAGCGCGACTCACGCCCAGCAACTTGGCCAACTCCCGCTCAGCCGGCAAGCGGCTGCCCGGCGGAAATTCACCGCTGTCGATCAAGGCCCGTAGCTGATCAGCGATTTGCCGATAAAGCCTTTGATTATCAATAACTTGAAATGGCATAAGGAAATAAGCTCTGGTAAGGACAGCCTTCGACAAGCTCGTTTGGCAAAAAAAGGCGCTTGTTGAAGCTTGAGGTGCATGCTACAAAAGGACCAATGGCCTGACCATTGGACGGATAACGTAAAGCGATCATAGCAAACCTTATCCACACACTTGCGTCGTTTTGCCATTTGTTACGCTCGCAATGGCCTGACCATTAGACCTATAACGACAAAAACAACAACATCGCAATGGAGCACCCATGGATCTTTCCGGCAAACGCGTGCTGATCACTGCGGCCGCTCAGGGTATTGGCCAGGCCAGTGTCCAGGCGTATCTCGCCGCTGGCGCCGAAGTCTTCGCCGCCGACATCAATGCCGCCGCCCTCGACGCCCTTGAAGGCGCGCACACTCATCTCCTGGACGTCACCGACGCCGCTGCCATCGAGCGCCTGGCCAAAACACTTGGCCCGCTGGATGTGCTGTTCAACTGCGCGGGCGTGGTTCACAGCGGCAATATTCTGGAATGCAGCGAAAAGGACTGGAGCTTCGCCCTGGACCTCAACGTGACCGCCATGTACCGCATGATCCGCGCTTTCTTGCCGGGCATGCTGGGCAACGGCGGCGGTTCGATCATCAACATGGCCTCGGTGGCCTCCAGCGTCAAAGGCGTGCCCAACCGCTTTGCCTACTGCGCCAGCAAAGGCGCGGTCATTGGCCTGACCCGTTCAGTGGCGGCTGATTTTGTGAGCCAGAACATCCGTTGCAACGCCATCTGCCCCGGCACCGTCGACTCCCCTTCCCTGCGCCAGCGCATCAGCGAACAGGCTCTGCGCGAAGGCCGCAGTGTCGACGAGGTGTACGCCGCCTTTGCTGCGCGCCAGCCCATGGGCCGCATCGGCACCGCCGAAGAAATCGCCCAGTTGGCGCTGTACCTGGGATCGAGTGCCAGCGGCTTCACCACCGGCACGGCACAAATCATTGATGGCGGCTGGAGCAACTGACGCCATCGCTTTTGACTTTGCTCTCGTGGGAGCGGGCTTGCTCGCTTCCACAGGGCCCTACCCCTTCCAAAAAGGATTGTTTATGAAACTGCTGCGCTACGGTGACAAAGGTCAGGAACGCCCTGCCCTGCTCGACAACAACGGTCAACTGCGCGACTTGTCCGCAGTGGTCGCAGACATCGCAGGCCAAACCCTGAGCCCCGAAAGCATTGCCCGCCTGCAAGATATCGACCCCTCGACCCTGCCACTGGTTGAGGGCTCCCCACGTATCGGCGCCTGCGTTGGTCAGGTCGGCAAATTTATCTGCATCGGCCTCAACTACGCCGACCATGCTGCCGAAACCGGCGCCGCCATCCCCGCCGAGCCTGTGGTGTTCAGCAAATGGACCAGCGCCATTGTCGGCCCCAACGACAACGTTGAAATCCCGCGCAACTCGCGCAAAACCGACTGGGAAGTCGAACTGGGCGTGGTCATCGGCAAAGGCGGTCGCTACATCAGCGAAAGCGATGCCCTTGAGCATGTGGCTGGATATTGCGTGATCAACGACGTGTCCGAGCGTGAGTTCCAGCTGGAGCTGGGCGGCACCTGGGACAAAGGCAAGGGCTGCGACACCTTCGGCCCGCTTGGGCCGTGGCTGGTGACCCGTGATGAAATCGCCGACCCGCACCAGCTCGACCTGTGGCTGGAAGTGGACGGCAAGCGCTACCAGAACGGCAACACGCGGACGATGATTTTCCAGATCCCGAAAATCATCAGCTACCTCAGCCAGTTCATGAGCCTGCAACCGGGCGACGTGATTTCCACCGGCACCCCGCCAGGTGTCGGCCTGGGCATCAAGCCCGAACCCGTGTACCTGCGCGCAGGCCAGACCATGCGCCTGGGTATCAGCGGGCTGGGCGAACAACAGCAACGCACCGTGAATGCCGACTGACAGGGAGCTGCACCATGACCACGATTACTGCCGTACGGGTTGAAGACATCCGCTTCCCCACCTCGCAATCGCTCGACGGTTCTGACGCGATGAACCCGGACCCGGACTACTCGGCGGCCTATGTCATCCTCGAAACCGACACCCCGGGCCTTGAAGGCCATGGCCTGACCTTCACCATCGGCCGTGGCAATGAAATCTGCTGCGCCTCGATCAAGGCCCTGTCCAGCCTGCTGGTGGGGTTGAAGCTGGAATGGATCGCCGAAGACATGGGCCGCTTCTGGCGCCACGTCACCAGCGATAGCCAACTGCGCTGGATCGGCCCGGACAAGGGCGCCATTCACCTGGCCACTGGCGCGGTGGTCAATGCCGCCTGGGACCTGTGGGCCAAGGCAGAAGGCAAACCCGTGTGGCGCCTGGTGGCCGACATGAGCCCCGAAGAACTGGTGCGCTGCATTGATTTTCGCTACATCACCGACTGCATAACCCCGGCACAAGCCCTCACGTTGTTGCGCGAACGCGCCCAGGGCAAGGCCGAGCGCCTGGCTTCGCTCGAAGCTGACGGCTACCCCTGCTACACCACCTCGGCCGGGTGGCTCGGTTATGCCGATGACAAACTGCGCAGGCTGTGCCAGGAGGCGGTGGATGCAGGCTTCAGCCACGTCAAACTGAAGGTCGGCCATGACCTGCAGGACGACATCCGCCGCGTGCGTATCGCACGCGAGGTGTTGGGGCCGGATCGCCAGTTGATGATCGACGCCAATCAGGTATGGGAAGTGGACGAGGCCATTGACTGGGTGCGCGAGCTGTCATTTGCCAACCCGTGGTTTATCGAAGAACCCACCAGCCCGGACGACGTGGAAGGTCATCGCAAGATCCGCCTGGGCGTTACCCCGGTCAAGGTCGCAACCGGTGAGATGTGCCAGAACCGTATCGTGTTCAAGCAACTGATCATGCGCGAAGCCATTGATGTGGTGCAGATCGACGCCTGCCGTCTCGGAGGGGTCAATGAAGTGCTGGCCGTGATGCTGATGGCCGCCAAATACAACCTGCCCGTGTGCCCCCATGCGGGTGGCGTAGGTTTGTGCGAATACGTGCAGCACCTGTCGATGATCGATTACCTGTGCATCGCCGGGACTCACGAAGGCCGGGTGGTGGAGTTTGTCGACCATCTGCATGAGCACTTTGAAGACCCGTGCGTGATTCGCAACGCGGCCTATATGCCACCCCAGGCGCCGGGCTTCTCGATCCAGATGAAAGCAGCGTCCCGCGAGCAGTATCGGTACCGGGGCTGAACCCACGGGCGGAGCACAATAATAATGTCGTCCTTACACTCACTACGGCTCGATGCCCACCAGCACTTCTGGCGCTATGACCCGGCCAGCTATCCCTGGATAGGTCACGGCATGGACGCTTTGCGCCGCAACTTTGAGCCTGAAGACCTGCGCCCGCTGCTGGATGCGGCCGGGCTTGACGGCTGCATTGCCGTGCAGGCCCGGGCCTGTACCGGCGAAACCGATCAATTGTTGCTGTTGGCTGAGCGTTACCCGTGGATTCGCGCCGTGGTGGGTTGGGTCGACCTGTGCGCGGGGGATCTTGAACAGTCCCTGGAGCGCTGGGCGCAGGCACCGGCATTGCGTGGTTTTCGGCATCAACTGCAAGACGAAGACTCACCGGCCGGTTTCATGCAGAACCCGGCGTTCAACCGGGGGCTGAGCACCTTGCAGCGCCAGGGCCTGGTCTATGAAGTGCTGATCAAGGCCCAGGATCTGGGGGCGGCAACGGCACTGTGCCGACAACACGATCAGCATCATCTGGTGCTCGACCACCTGGGCAAACCCGATGTGCAGGCCAACCATTTAAAGGCCTGGGCCAAACAGCTCGCGCCGCTGGCTGCCTTGCCCCACGTCAGTTGCAAGCTGTCGGGGCTGATCACCGAAGCCCATTGGCAAGACTGGCACAGCGGGCAACTGACGCCTTATTTGCACACCGCACTGGAACTGTTCGGCCCCGACCGCTTGATGTTCGGCTCCGACTGGCCGGTGTGCCTGCTGGCCAGCGAATACGCACACACCTGCGACGTGCTCGCCAGCGTGTCGCAAGACGCGGCCATTTGGGGTGGCACGGCGTGCCGCGTCTACAACATAGAGGGATCGACTCCATGAATCTGTATCTGCAAGACAAGGTTTTTATCGTCACTGGCGGCGGTTCGGGGATTGGCGCGGCCATCTCCCTGGGGCTGGCCGACGAAGGCGCGATACCGGTGATTTTCGGTCACAGCCCACTGTCCGATGAACTGGCACGGCAACTGGATCTACGCGGTACGCCGAGCCTGTTCATCCAGGTCGAACTGCGTGACGAAGACGCCTGCCGCGCAGCGGTCGCGACGGTGCTGCAACGCTTTGGACGCATCGACGGGCTGGTCAACAACGCCGGGGTCAACGACAGCGTAGGCCTTGAGGCCGGGCGCTCGGCCTTTGTCGATTCCCTGGAAAAGAACCTCATCCATTACTACGTGATGACCCACTTGTGTGTCGACGCGCTCAAGGCCACTCGCGGGGCCATCGTCAACATCAGCTCCAAGACGGCCCTCACCGGGCAAGGCGGCACCAGCGGTTATACCGCGGCCAAGGGCGCGCAACTGTCGTTGACCCGCGAATGGGCCACTTCGTTGCTGGCCGACGGGATTCGGGTCAATGCGGTGATCCCGGCAGAAGTCATGACCCCACTGTATGAGCGCTGGATCGACACGTTCGCCGACCCGAAGGCCAAGCTTTCGAGCATCGTCGAAAAAATCCCCTTCGGCCAACGCATGACCACGGCCTCGGAGATCGCCGACAGCGTGCTGTTTCTGCTGTCCTCGCGTGCCTCCCACACCACCGGGCAATGGCTGGTGGTGGACGGTGGCTACACCCACCTGGACCGGGCGCTGACATGACTCACCAGTGCCTGGCGCTGGACCTCAAGGACGACCCGGCATTGATCGCCGAGTACGAGCGCCTGCACCGGCACATCTGGCCGCAGATCAGCGCCCACCTGCGCCAGCACGGCGTACTGGACATGCAGATCTGGCGCCTGGGCACCCGGTTGTTCATGGTCATGGACACCGCCCCCGGCTTCAGCACTGAAGCTTTTGAACGGGCCAGCGCCAGCGACCCCAGGGTGCAGGAATGGGAGGCACTGATGTGGCGCTTCCAACAGCCCACACCCTGGACCTTGCCCCATGAAAAATGGGCGCCAATGAGCCGGATATTCAGTTTGAAACACTCATCCTGACCCGCTTCCACACAGAACCATGCAAGTCGCACACAACAATAAAAAGGAGATGCGTCATGTCACTCAAGCACTCGAACGTCGCAGAGCCGTCCTTTACCCGGGCGGTTACGTCCTATCGCTGGGCACTGATTCTGGTGACCTGCCTGTTTTTCCTGTGGGGGCTGTCCTATGGCCTGCTCGATGTACTGAACAAACACTTTCAGGAAACCCTGCACGTCAGCAAGGCCCAGTCAGGCCTGCTGCAAAGCGCGTACTTCGGGGCGTACTTTCTGATCGCCCTGCCTGCCGGCTTCATCATGGACCGATACGGCTACAAGGCCGGTATTTTGCTGGGCCTGTGCCTCTACGCCACCGGCGCCCTGCTGTTCATGCCAGCCGCTGCCGCACAGAGCTTTCAGTTCTTTCTGTTCGCCCTGTTTGTAATCGCCTGCGGCCTGGGTTGCCTGGAAACCGCCGCCAACCCGTATGCCACGGTATTGGGTGAGCCCGCCGGTGCCGAGCGACGCTTGAACCTGGCACAGTCATTCAACGGCCTGGGGCAGTTCTTCGGACCGTTGATTGGCGGCGCACTGTTCTTCAGTGGCGCCAACAGCACCGACACCACCCAATCGCTGCAAATGACCTACCTGGTGATTGCCGCACTGGTGTTGCTGGTGGCGGTGCTGATCGCCCGCACCCCGTTGCCCGACCTGCGCGAGCAGGAAGTGCAAGCCGGGCAGCACGACCACAAAACCCTGTGGCAGCACCGCGAGTTCGTCACAGGGGTGATCACCCAGTTTTTCTATGTGGGCGCCCAGGTCGGCGTGGGTGCTTTTTTCATCAACTACGTCACCGAACACTGGGCACACATGAGCAGCCAGCAAGCCGCGTATTTGCTCTCGGTGGCGATGCTCAGCTTCATGTTTGGCCGGTTCTTCAGCACCTGGCTGATGGGCCGCGTCAACGCCCAGCGTCTGCTGCTGATCTACGCATTGATCAACGTCGGGCTGTGCGCGGTGGTGGTGACGGGGATTGAAGGCCTGTCGGTGGTGGCGCTGGTGGCGACGTTCTTCTTCATGTCGATCATGTTCCCGACGCTGTTTGCCATGGGCGTGAAAAACCTCGGGCCGCATACCAAGCGCGGCAGCTCATTCATGATCATGGCCATTGTCGGCGGCGCGCTGCTGCCCTACGTGATGGGCCTGGTGGCCGACCACACCTCCACGGCCGTGGCCTACCTGCTGCCGATGGGTTGCTTTGTGATCGTTGCGGCTTATGCCCGTGGCGCTCTCAGAGGCAAGCCAGCCCTTTAAATGCCGTTGTACTCCACAAAAAAAATAATCGGAGCACCTCATGTCCAACCCCGTCCTGCAACAGGCGCTGAGTAAAATTCGCTGGCGCATCCTGCCCTTTGTCGCGTTGATGTTCGCGATGGCCATCATCGACCGTTCCAACATCGGCTTTGCCAAACACGCCTTTCAGGCGGACACCGGCCTGAGCAACGCAGCGTTTGCGTTGGGCGCGGGGATTTTCTTTATCGGCTACGCGGTGTTCGAAGTCCCCAGCAACCTGATGCTGCACAAGATCGGCGCCCGCATCTGGCTGAGCCGGATCATGGTCACCTGGGGGCTGGTGTCGGCGGCGATGATGTTTGCCCACGACGAAACCAGCTTTTACATCCTGCGTTTTTTGCTGGGCGTGGCCGAAGCGGGTCTGTCGCCGGGGGTGGTGCTGTACCTGACCTACTGGTTCCCGCAGAACCAGCGCGGCTCGGCCTACGGCATCTACTATTTCGGCGTACCGGTGTCGCTGATGGTGGGCGGGCCCGTGTCGGGCTGGTTGCTGGAAACCGCGCAATTCGGCCTCACCGGCTGGCAATGGATGTTTGTGACCGAAGGCCTCGCGGCTTCGATCATCGGCGTGTTTGCGTTCTTCTACCTGACCGACAAACCCCGCGACGCCAAGTGGCTGAGCCCTGAAGAAAAGGCAGTCATCGAACACGAACTGGAAAAAGAACACCTGCTCAAGGCCAACAAGGGCCCTTCGTCGTGGCGCGCGGCACTGATCAACCCGGTGGTGCTGTACTTCACCCTGATCTATTTCACGATTCAAGTCAGCGTCTATGGGGTGCTGTTCTACCTGCCGACGCGGATCGCCGAGTTGCTGGGCACCGGCATTGGCTTGAAAGTCGGCGCACTGACTTCAATTCCGTGGATTGCCACCGTGTGCATGCTGTACATCGTGACCCGCCATGCCGACCGCACAGGTCAGCAAACCCGCTTCGCCGCGCTGATGCTGGCATTGGCGGCAGTGGGCATGGTGGGATCGACATTGAGTGGCAGCCTGCCACTGGTGATTTTGGCGTTCTGCGTGGCTGCCGCCGGCTTTATTACCGTGCAACCGTTGTTCTGGACACTGCCTACCCGCTTTTTGGGTGGCGCGGCGGCGGCCAGCGGGATTGCGGTGATTGGTGCGCTGGGCAACCTGGGTGGTTTCCTGGCACCCACGGTCAAAACCTGGGCCGAGGGCTACTTCAACAACCCCCATGCAGGCATGTACTTTTTGGCCGGGACAGCGTTGCTGGGCGCGCTGATGTTGATCCGCTGCGCAAGAACCGGACAAGAACCCGGCATTCAGGTTGATTCACCGTCCGTGACAGCACCTGCGACACGCTGACCGCAGCGGCGGGTATTAACACGGGTCACATGTGAGCTACATTGGGAAACAGTTGGAATCAAAACAACAGCCCGAAATCTCACAAAGGGTGACCCGTGAATACCAATCAAAAACTGAGAACTTTCGACCTGATTCGCGAAGCGGTACTGCCCGAGTACCGCGACCGGGTGAACGAGTACCTGAGCCTTTATGAAGAGGCGCTCCAAAGCGAAAGCACCCGCACTGCCGATAGACACGCCAGCGCCCATCAACTGCGGGGCTACCTGCGCGGCCTGAACACCACCCGGGTGCTGGGCATGGCTGAATGGGAAGAGCTGGACCGACGCATTACCGAGTCGTGGTTGTAACGGTAAACACCTATCCCCCCTGTGGGAGCGGGCTTGCTCGCGATGATATCGACGCGGTGGTTCAGAGACACCGTGTCGCCCGAATCGCGAGCAAGCCCGCTCCCACAAACCCTCTCTCAGTCAGGCGGGGACAAACGCAGCCTGCGGTGCCTGCGGGGCTTTCGGCTCCTTGAGCAGCGCAAAGTAGGCGAAAGCCGAACACGCAGCCACCACCGCACTGATCACGAATGCCGAAGAAAACGAGCCGCTCTGCTGAACGCTGAACCCCGTCAGGATCGGGGCTATGGAGCCCGCCAGATAACCGCCAAAGTTCTGGATCGAACCAAACGAAGCGACACGCTCCGACGGCACGATGGTGTTGACGATCATCCACGCCGTGGCGCTGGAGATGTTGATGAAGAACATGGTCAGGCACAGCAGGATCACGCACGCCACCACGTTGGTGGTAAACGCCACGATCAGGGTAAACAGCGCCCCGCCCAGCAGGCCCAGAATCACCATCAGTTTTCGGCTGGCCAGTACCCGCATGCCCCTCGCCACCAGGCGGTCGCAGCATTTGCCGGCGACGATGGTGCCCAAGGCGCCGAACAGGTAAGCCAGCGATACCACCCAGGCCGTGCGGTACAGGTCCAGGCCATGCTCGCGCTCAAAGTAGCCGGGCAGCCAGGTGAGGTTGAGCCAGATCATGTAGATCACGCCCATGAACCCGAGGAATGCACCCCATGTATTGCGGTCCTTGAACAGCGAGGTCCAGCGCACTTTCGGCGCCTTGGCCTGCTGCACCGGTACCGGTTCTGCGCGGCCTGTTTCGGCCATGTATTGCGCTTTGCTTTTGTAGAACTTGAACCAGCACACCGCCAGTAACAGGCCCATCACACCGGTCAGGATGAACATCCCGCGCCAGCCCAGATGCACCATGAATACGGTCAACAAAGGCGGCGCCAGGCACGGCCCGATGCAGGTCGAGGACCACACCCAGCCGGTTGCCGTGCCCCGCTCCTGGGTGTCGAACCACTCCGACAAGGCCTTGGCCGCCGAAGGAAAGACCGGTGCCTCGCCAATCCCCAGCAATACCCTCAGTCCGACCAGATGGCCGTAGCTGCTGAATAGCCCGAAAGCCGCCTGCGCTACCGACCACACCACCAGCGAGCCACCCAGTGCCAGCTTGCTGCCCAGCTTGTCGATCAAGGCACCGAGGGGGAGTTGGGAGAAGGCGTAGGCAATGGAAAATGCAGAGAGCATCACGCCCATTTGCATCGGGCTGATGGCCAGGTCTTTCTGGATAGTGGTGTTGGCGATGGACAGCGCACTGCGGTCCAGGTAGTTGACCACGCCAATCAGGAACAGGAAGAAGATTGTCAGCGTCTTGTAGCTTTTTATTGTTCTCATTCGCGCCTCTCATGAGCGGTTTCGCCCCTACCCGGCAGGTGGGGCGACGCTCACTTTAGAGGGCGATCTGGCCTGTGCCCAATCACATGATTGGATCAGTTAATAACTGAGGGTTATCAAGATGTCTGGCGAGCACCGCGCAGGGCATCGGGACCACTTAACAGGGCATCGATAAAGGCTTTGGCAGACCACTGAGGCACTTCGTTGCGCCGGGTAATCACGCCGTAATCCGCCAGTACCAGGGGAAACGGCAACGCCAGACGGGTCAAGCGCCCGGCCTGGATTTCCGGCTCGACCATCGACTCCGCCAGCATGGCCACCGCAGGCGTTGTTTGCAGCAGTTGCATCGTGGTTTGCAGGGACACGGTTTCCACGGTGTTTTCAGGGGTTTGCATACCCGCCTCGACAAAGGCTTTTTCTACCCGCGCCCGCATCGGTGTGCCCGTGGGGTAAATCACCCAGGGCCAACTGCCGAGTTCGGCCAGGGGGACTTCGCTGGCCCCCGCCAACGGATGCTGACTGCCGGTGACCAGACACAACGGCTCCGGTGCCAGCGCCTGGAACTCGAACAGTTCACGGTGACGGTCGAGGGTAAACCGGGCCACCACCAGGTCCAGTTCCTTGTGTTCAAGCAGGGTCAGCATGTTGGCACTGGTGCCTTCAAGCACTTGCACGGTGAGCAACGGCCACTGCTGCTTGACCCTCACAATCGCCGCGGGCACCGCCAGAGCCGTTGCCGCATAGATAGTGCCGACCTTCAGCAGGCCATGCCCGCCCTGGCGCAGATGATTGATCTGGCTGACGAACTGGCCGGTATCGTTCAACGCGATCTGGGCGAACCGGGCCACGTGGGTACCCAGATCGGTAAGCGTCATGCTGCGCGGCAAACGGGCAAAGACGTCGAAACCCAATTGGTGCTCGATCTCACGCAGCATCTTGCTGACTGCTGGCTGGCTGATGCTCATTTCCTGCGCGGTGGCATGCATGTTTTGCGTGCGCGCCAGCGTGTCGATAAGCACCAAATGGCGAAACCGCAGCCAGTTGCACAGTTGGTTAAACCCGACATCCGCCATCCGATAACCTCCGGTTATTAAGTCCTGAGAATATCTCATTGGCGATTATCGCAAAGCAACTTTAGTGTGAAGGGGTTGCGCCAAATAATAACAACGGACTCTTGTCATGAACCTAGCCAACAAACGCGTTCTGATCACCGCTGCAGCGCAGGGCATAGGCCGCGCATCGGTACTGGCCTTTCGGGATGCCGGCGCTCAGGTCATCGCCACCGACCTGCATATCGAAGCATTGCACGACATTCCCGGCATTCAAACCCTGTCTCTGGACGTGACCCGTGCCTCGGACATTGACGCGATCTGCCAACAGGTGGGCAACGTGGACGTGCTGTTCAACTGCGCCGGTTACGTGCACAGCGGTGCCGTCCTTGAGTGCGACGAACAGGCCTGGCAATTCTCTTTCGACCTCAACGTAACGGCCATGTACCGGATGATCCGTGCCTTCTTGCCAGGCATGTTGAGCAACGGTGGTGGCTCGATCATCAACATGGCTTCGGTGGCCTCCAGCGTCAAAGGTGTGCCCAACCGCTTTGCCTACACCGCCAGCAAAGCCGCCGTGATCGGCCTGACCAAATCGGTGGCCGCCGACTACGTAGGCCAGGGCATTCGCTGCAACGCCATTTGCCCCGGCACGGTGGACTCCCCGTCGCTGCGCCAGCGCATCGCCCAGCAGGCACTTGAGCAAGGGCGCTCCGAAGCCGAGGTGTACCAGGCTTTCGTCGACCGCCAGCCCATGGGCCGCATTGGCAACGCTGAAGAAATCGCCCGGTTGGCGCTGTACCTGGCCAGCGATGCCAGCAGTTACACCACCGGCACGACCCAGGTGATTGATGGCGGGATGAGCAACTGAAACCAGACTCACTGTAGTCGCTGCCGAAGGCTGCGATGGGTAGCGCAGCTACCCCGCTTTTGAAGGGCCTGCGGCAGCGGCTATAGGAAATGGCTGCACTCTTCTTATTTGGATAAAGGAGCTTTTATGAAACTGCTGCGCTACGGCGATAAAGGTCAGGAAAAACCCGGTCTGCTGGATGCTCAAGGCAATATCCGTGATGTGTCGGCGCACATCGCCGATGTCGCAGGCTCCGCGCTCAACCCCGAAAGCCTGGCCGCACTCAGCAAGATCGACCCCGCCACCCTGCCGCTGGTCAGTGGTTCGCCCCGTATCGGCGCCTGTGTCGGCCAGGTCGGCAAGTTCATCTGCATCGGTCTCAACTATGCGGACCACGCCGCAGAGTCCGGTCTGGCCGTGCCGTCGGAACCGGTGGTGTTCAGTAAATGGACCAGCGCCATCTGCGGCCCGAACGATAACGTAGAAATTCCCCGCGACTCGACCAAGACCGACTGGGAAGTCGAGTTGGGCGTGGTGATCGGCAAGGGCGGCCGCAATATCAACGAACACAACGCACTGGAACACGTGGCCGGTTACTGCGTGATCAACGATGTGTCCGAACGCGAATGGCAGCTGGAGCGTGGCGGCACCTGGGACAAGGGCAAGGGGTTCGACACCTTCGGCCCCCTCGGCCCGTGGCTGGTGACCCGTGATGAAATCACCGATCCACACCAGCTCGACCTGTGGCTAGAGGTAGATGGACAGCGCTACCAGAACGGCAATACCCGCACGATGGTGTTCCAGATCCCGGCATTGATTGCCTACCTGAGCCGCTGCATGTCGCTGCAACCAGGCGATGTGATTTCCACCGGTACGCCACCGGGTGTGGGCCTGGGCGTCAAGCCGTCGCCGGTCTATCTGCGCCCGGGTCAGGAAATGCGCCTGGGCATCAGCGGCCTGGGCGAACAGCGCCAGCGCACCGTGCAGGCCGACTGATTCACCGCTCAAACAACTATAAGAAACAGGGGCTGTACATGAGAATTCTAATCACCGGCGGTACCGGCTTTATCGGCAAGCAACTGGCTCAGCGTCTGCTTGACCTGAACACCCTGACCCTCGAAGGCCAGGCACCTCGTGCCATTGAACGCATCGTGCTGTTTGATGCCTTTGCGGGCGAAGACCTGCCCAGTGATCCGCGCATCGAACTGGTGACCGGTGATGTGGCTGACCCTGAAGTCATCGCCCGGGTGACTGACGGCGTGGATCTGGTATGGCACCTGGCAGCGGTGGTCAGCTCGGCTGCCGAGGCGGATTTCGACCTCGGCATGCAGGTCAACCTGCACGGCCTGATGTTGCTGCTCGAAACCCTGCGCAAACAGGGCAACGCACCGCGCTTTGTGTATGCCAGCGGCTTCGCCGTATTTGGCGGCACGCTGCCGCCTGTGGTCGATGACAACACCGTACTCACCCCTCAGTCCTCCTACGGCATGCAAAAAGCCGTGGGCGAACTGCTGGTGGCCGACTATGCGCGCAAGGGCTTTGTCGATGGCCGCGTGCTGCGCCTGCCAACGGTGGCCGTGCGCCCCGGCAAGCCGAACAAAGCGGCATCGACCTTCTTCAGCTCGATCATCCGCGAACCGCTGGCAGGCCTGCCTGCCGTCTGCCCGGTGCGCCCGGACACCCAGGTGTACCTGACCTCGCCGCGTCGCATTATCGAATCGATGTTGCTGGGCATGACCCTGTCGCCGCAAACCCTGGGCAACGAACGCATCATCCCGCTGCCGGGTGTGACCACCACCGTGGCGGACATGGTCTCGGCGCTGCAACGGGTCGCCGGTGAGGACGTCACCCAACTGATTCGCTGGGAGCCGGACGCCACCATCCAGCGCATCGTCGAAAGCTGGCCGAGCAAGGTCCAGGCCCCTCGCGCCCGGGCACTGGGCTTTACCGCCGACCCGGACTTCGACGCCATCGTGCGCGCCCATATCGAGGATACGGCCCCCAAATAACCCCACACCTCTGTGGGTGCGGGCTTGCTCGCGACGGGATCGATGCGGTTGTTCAGTGACACCGCGTCGCCTTTATCGCGAGCAAGCCCGCTCCCACAAAAAGCAAAAAAGCTCGCGTTACACACAACAATAAAAACTGAGGCCGTGCGATATGACCACAACGCCACTTCCCGATGTCTCCGACATCGAACAACAGACGATCAAGCGCGTTACCAAACGCATGATCCCCTTTCTTATCCTGCTGTTTGTGGTCGCCTTCCTGGACCGCAACAACGTCGGGTTCGCCGCACTGCGGATGAACGAAGACATCGGCATCAGCCAGACCATTTATGGCCTGGGCGCGGGTATTTTCTTCCTCGGCTACTTCATGTTCGAAGTGCCGAGCAACATTCTGCTGCACCGCTACGGCGCCCGTGTCTGGATTGCACGGATCATGGTGACCTGGGGCATCATCGCAGGGGCCATGGGCTTTTTGCAGACGCCCGTGCACTTCGTCTCCCTGCGCGTACTGCTGGGTATCGCTGAGGCCGGGTTCTTTCCGGGGGTCATTTACCTGCTGTCGCTGTGGTTCCCGAGCCGTTACCGCGCCCGCATGATCGCTACCTTTTACCTGGGCGTTCCCATTGCACAAATCATCGGCGCGCCCCTGTCGGTAGGCCTGATGGAACTGGGCGATGCCTGGGGCTTGGTCGGCTGGCGCCTGATGTACATCGTTGAGGCCGTACCGGCCGTGATCCTCGGTGTGGTGTGCTACTTCTACCTCACCGACCACCCGGCGGATGCTCACTGGCTGACCGACAAACAGCGCAACTGGCTGATCAACACCCTGGCCCAGGAAGAGCGCAACAAACCGCTGGTGGTGGGCATTCAACCGACCAAAGGCCAGATGATCCGCAAGGCACTGTGCAACCGTCAGGTATGGCTGCTGGCGCTGGTGTATTTCGGCATCACGTCGGGCTCCAACGCGATGAACTTCTTCATGCCCACCGTACTGGCCTCGTTCCGTGGCTCGTTCGGGCTGGAGATCGGCCTCATGCAGAACGGCCTGATCACCGCCATCCCTTACGCCGTCGCCGCTGTGGCGATGATCTGGTGGAGCCGTCGCTCTGATCGCCTGCAAGAACGTCACTGGCATGCCGGCGGCGCCGCCATGCTCGCGGCCGTGTCCATTGCCGTGGCGCTGTGGCTCAACCAGCCGTGGATCATCGTCGTCGGTTTCATCCTTCTGGCGATGGGTGTTTACAGCGCGATCAACGTGTTCTGGGCCGTCCCGGGGCAAGTACTGACGGGCGTCGGGGCCGCCGTGGGGATTGGCCTGATCAACTCCATCGGTAACCTCAGCGGCTTTATCGGCCCTTACCTGACCGGCTATCTGTTCACCGTCACCGGCAGCTACACCCCAGGCTTCATGGTGATTGCTGCACTGGTCGGCCTGGGTGGCCTGGGCATGGTGCTGATGCCACGCAACAAGGTGTCGCAGATTGGCGAGCAAATGGTCCCGGCGGCTGGAGGCAAAGCATGAGCCTGCCAACCGTAGCCTTCATCGGTACCGGGATCATGGGCCAGCCCATGGCCCGCAACCTGCTGCACGCAGGCTTCCCGGTGCGGGCATGGAACCGTTCTCCCGCCAGGGCGCAGGCACTCGCGGCACAAGGTGCCGAGGCTTTTCAGGCCCCGGCGCATGCCGCAAACGGCGCCCAGGTGCTGATCTGCATGCTCAGCGATGGCCCGACCTGCGACGAGGTGCTGTTTGGCGAGAACGGCGCTGCCCTGGCCCTGGCGCCGGGTGCGCTGGTGATTGTGATGAGTTCGATCCCGGTCGACACCGCCGCCGCACAGGCACGGCTATGTGCCGAACGTGGCCTGCGCTACCTCGACGCCCCGGTGTCGGGGGGCGAGCGTGGGGCGCGGGAAGCCAGCCTGGCGATCATGGTAGGTGGTGAAACCGTGGCCTTCGAGCAAGGCCGCGAGGTGCTGGCCGCCATGGGCCGCCCGGTACACGTCGGCCCGGCGGGCACTGGCGAACTGTCCAAACTGGTCAACCAGTTGATTGTCGCCAGCACCATCGCCACCGTCGCCGAAGGCCTGCTGCTGGCCGAGCGCGGCGGCGCCGACCCGTCAAAAGTCCACGAAGCGTTGATGGGTGGCTTCATCGATTCGCCGATCTGGCGTCAACACGGCCAACGCATGCTTAACAACGACTTCACCCCCGGCGGCCCGGCCAAGTGGCAACTCAAGGACACCCGGACCGCCCTCGCCCAAGCGCAAAAGCTGGGCCTGAACCTGCCCGTGGGCACCCTGGTGGACAGTCTGTTTGCAGCGATGGTCGAGGCCGGTGACGGCGAACTCGACCACGCCGGACTGATCCGCCAAGTGCGCCGCAACAACCCTTTGCCCGAATAATCTGCTGGAGCCTGCCATGACCGATTCAACCCCACGCCGCCTGCGCAGCCAGCTGTGGTTCGACGATCCAAGCCACGCCGACCTTACTGCGCTGTACGTTGAGCGCTACATGAACCAGGGCCTGACCCGGGCCGAACTGCAATCGGGACGGCCCATCATCGGTATTGCCCAGACCGGCAGCGACCTCACGCCCTGCAACCGCCACCACATCGAACTGGCCAAGCGGGTCAAGGACGGTATTCGCGACGCGGGGGGCATTCCGATGGAATTCCCGGTGCACCCGATCGCCGAACAGTCACGTCGCCCAACCGCGGCGCTGGATCGCAACCTCGCCTATCTGGGCCTGGTGGAAGTGCTTCACGGCTACCCGCTGGACGGCGTCGTGCTGACCACCGGCTGCGACAAGACCACCCCGGCCTGCCTGATGGCGGCGGCCACCACTGACTTGCCCTCTATCGTGCTGTCCGGCGGGCCAATGCTCGACGGCTGGCACAAAGGCCAGCGCATCGGCTCCGGCACCGTCCTGTGGCATGCGCGCAACCTGCTCAGCGCAGGGGAGATCGACTACGAAGGGTTCATGACCCTGACCACGGCTTCATCGCCGTCCGTGGGCCACTGCAACACGATGGGCACCGCGCTTTCCATGAACGCACTGGCCGAAGCACTGGGCATGTCGCTGCCTGGTTGCGCGAGCATTCCGGCACCGTACCGCGAGCGCGGTCAAATGGCCTATGCCACCGGCATGCGCATCGTCGACCTGGTGCGCGAAGACGTGCGCCCATCGCACATCATGACCCACGCCGCCTTTGAAAACGCCATCGCCGTGGCCTCGGCACTGGGCGCGTCCACCAACTGCCCGCCACACTTGATTGCCATTGCCCGCCACAGTGGCATCGATCTGTCGCTGGAAGACTGGCAGCGTGTGGGCGAAGACGTCCCGTTGCTCGTCAACTGCATGCCTGCCGGTGAATACCTTGGCGAAAGCTTCCACCGCGCGGGCGGCGTACCGGCAGTGATGCATGAACTGGACAAGGTTGGGCGCCTGCACCGCGACTGCCTCACCGTCAGTGGCCGCAGCATGGGAGAAGTGGTTGCCGACACCGTCACCGGCGATCGCGACGTGATCCGCTCGTACGAAGATCCGCTGATGCACCGCGCCGGTTTTATCGTGCTCAGCGGCAACTTCTTCGACAGCGCCATCATGAAAATGTCGGTGGTGGGTGAAGCCTTCCGCAAGACCTATCTCAGCGACCCGTTGCAACCCAACAGCTTCGAAGCGCGAGCCATTGTGTTCGAGGGGCCCGAAGACTATCAGGCGCGCATCAACGACCCGACGCTGGACATCGATGAACGCTGCATTCTGGTGATTCGCGGCTGCGGCACTGTCGGTTTTCCCGGCAGTGGCGAGGTGGTGAACATGGCACCGCCTTCCAACCTGATCAAGGCCGGGATCGACTCGCTGCCGTGCATGGGCGATGGCCGTCAAAGCGGCACCTCGGCCAGCCCGTCGATTCTCAACATGTCTCCGGAGTCTGCCGTGGGCGGCGGCCTGTCGTTGCTGCGCACGGGGGATCGCCTGCGCGTCGACCTGAATGCGCGCAGTGTCAATTTGCTGGTGGACGAAAGCGTGCTCAACGAGCGTCGCCAGGAACCCCTGCCACCGCTGGCCCCGTCGCAAACGCCGTGGCAGGAACTGTATCGCCAACTGGTAGGCCAGTTGTCCACGGGCGGCTGCCTGGAACCGGCAACACTGTACTGGCGCGTGATCCCGGAAAACGGCCCGCCCCGCCACTCTCACTAAACACTATGGACACATGACCTGTGGGAGCGGGCTTGCTCGCGATGCAGGCGGCGCGCTCTCTCAGGTACACCGCAGTGGCGTCATCGCGAGCAAGTCCGCTCCCGCACTGCCCATTTTTTCAAGGATCAGGCCTATGCAAACGCTGCAATTGACCGTAGAAAACTCCCTGCCGAACGACTGGCAGCGCGCGACGCTGGTGGGTCGTGTATGGCTACCTGGCGAGCGTGGTGGTCCGGCCGTGGTGGTGATTCGAGACGGCGAGGTGATCGACTGCACCGCGCACTTCGCCACCCTGAGCGCGCTACTGGAAAGCGACAAACCGCTGCAAAGCGTACGCGAAATCAGCGGTACGGCCTTGGGTACGATTCAGGCCTTGCTGGCCAACAGTGGCGAGCAGCGTGACATGGCCAAGCCCTATCTGCTGGCCCCTGCAGACCTGCAAGTGATCAAGGCCGCAGGCGTGACATTTGCCGCCAGCATGATCGAGCGGGTCATCGAAGAAAAAGCAGGCGGCGATGCCCTGCGTGCTCAAGAGATCCGCGCCCTGGTGCAGGACGTCATCGGTGACAACCTGCGCGACCTGCTCCCCGGCTCGCCCGAGGCCATGCGCCTCAAGCAGGTGCTGATCGAACAGAACATGTGGTCCCAGTACCTGGAAGTCGGTATCGGCCCGGACGCCGAGATCTTCACCAAGGCCCCGATACTGGCGGCGGTGGGCAGCGGTAATGCCATCGGCATTCACCCGGGGTCAAGCTGGAACAACCCGGAACCGGAAGTCGTGCTCGCGGTGGACAGCCAGGGCCGGATTCACGGCGCAACCCTGGGCAACGACGTCAACCTGCGCGACTTCGAAGGCCGCAGCGCGCTGCTGCTGAGCAAGGCCAAGGACAACAACGCATCCTGCGCACTGGGACCGTTTATTCGCCTGTTCGACGAACACTTCAGTCTCGACGACGTGCGCCAATGCGAAGTGACCTTGCGCGTCGAAGGCACGGACGGCTACGTACTGGACGGCAAGAGTTCCATGAACCAGATCAGCCGCGACCCGGCCAATCTGGCGGAGCAAACCCTCAATGCCAACCACCAGTACCCGGACGGCTTTGTGCTGTTTCTCGGCACCCTGTTCGCGCCCACAGAAGACCGCGACCATCCGGGTCAGGGGTTCACCCACAAGGCGGACGACGTAGTGAGCATTTCGTCACCCGCTCTGGGCGCCCTGCACAATCGCGTGACGGGTAGCGACCAGGCTCCACAATGGGCATTCGGGGTTGGGGCACTGATGAAGAACCTGGCGGGGCGCGGGCTGCTGGGCCAGGCCTGACTGATTGAAAGCCACAAAAAAGGCCCCGCCTGTTCAACAGTGCGGGGCCTTTGCGTATCTGGTGTCCCAGGCGGGGTTCGAACCTGCAACCTTCCCCTTAGGAGGGGGATGCTCTATCCAATTGAGCTACTGAGACAAATGACGGCGAGCATGGTAACGGTCATGCCTTTGTTTGTCATGTCGTGCGTGGCCTTTTTAACGGTCAGACACACGCCCCTTGACCGTTAATGCCGTGTAACCGTCAGACCTGACGCCCAGGACTTACGACCGATCACAACCTCACGCAGCTCAACGACAACCACAGGCGCATACAGCGCCTAATGATCGTATACAAAACGTCACATAACGGTGCACCCAACCGCGCCACAAACCTTTTATGCATCAAAAAGTAACAACCCTCTCTCTGGTCACAATTGACCACGATCCATCTCCCTTTCTATTCGCTGGTTTTTCAGATGGCCCGCAAAAAATAAAAAATCCATTAATTTCATACAGATAAAAAACAGCATAGGGATCCGTGAACACGGCTACTGATCTGTGTGTTTCTGCTGGCATGAATATCGCTTACACCCACACGACACTTGTATACAAAACGAACAAAAACTAAGTACACATTGTTTCGTGGCCCGCTACATAAAAGCAGGCATACCGCGAATTCTCACAACCAGTGATTTCCGCTGCCGTGACGAAGATTTGTCGAGCCAACGCTCATGAACAGTCATCACACCAGCGGACATCAGGAGCTTGCCAGAATGCGTTCAAGACTCTCCGATACCCTCGCTCTGGATTTACCTTCACCGGTTTCAACTCCCCTCCCCGACTCCCTGGACGCTACTGCATCCACCCTGGCGCTCAGTCCGCGCCTGCACAACAGTGACCTGGCCCCCACTAAAACCGAAGGCCGCCGCTGGGGCCGCTACAGCATCTTTGCCCTGTGGACCAACGATGTGCACAACATCGCCAACTACTCGTTCGCCATCGGGCTTTACGCCCTGGGCCTCAACGGCTGGCAGATCCTGCTTTCACTCGGGATCGGCGCTCTGCTGGTGTTCAACTTCATGAACCTGTCGGGCTATATGGGCCAGCGCACCGGCGTGCCCTTCCCGGTCATCAGCCGGATAAGTTTCGGCATTCATGGTGCGCAGATTCCTGCGCTGATACGCGCGGTCATTGCTATCGCCTGGTTCGGTATTCAGACGTATCTCGCCTCGGTGGTGTTACGGGTGCTACTGGTGGCCGTGCATCCCGGTTTCGACGCTTACGACCATGACTCGATCCTTGGCCTGTCGAGCTTGGGCTGGGTGTGTTTTGTCGCGATCTGGCTGGTGCAGCTGACGATCCTGGCCTACGGCATGGAAATGGTTCGCCGCTACGAGGCGTTTGCCGGACCGGTCATTTTACTGACGGTACTGTGCCTGGCAGGCTGGATGTACTTTCAGGCCAACGGCACCATTGCCTGGTCAGACCGCGTGCCCTTGAGCACCGCCGAGGTGTGGCGCAACGTGTTTGCCGGAGCCGCACTGTGGCTGGCGATCTACGGCACGCTGATCCTGAATTTCAGTGATTTCTCACGTTCATCGCCGTGCTGCAAAACCATCAAGGTTGGTAATTTCTGGGGCCTTCCGGTGAACATTCTGGTGTTTGCCGGTATCACCGTCCTGCTGTGCGGCGCCCAGTTTCAAATCAACGGCACCATTATCGAAAGCCCGACGCAGATTATCGCGTCGATCCCGAACACCTTCTTTCTGGTGCTGGGCTGCCTGGCATTCCTGATTGTGACGGTGGCGGTGAACATCATGGCCAACTTCGTCGCACCGGCTTTTGTGCTGAGCAACCTGGCACCCAGGCATCTGACGTTCAAGCGCGCCGGACTGATCAGCGCAACCCTGGCAGTGCTGATCCTGCCGTGGAATCTCTATAACAGCCCGCTGGTTATCGTGTACTTCCTGTCCGGCCTTGGCGCCCTGCTTGGCCCGCTGTACGGGGTGATCATGGTCGACTACTGGCTTGTACGAAAAGGCCGTATCGACGTGCCGGCGTTGTACAGCGAAGACCCGAGCGGCGCTTATTACTACAGCCGAGGCGTTAATTTACGCGCCGTCGCGGCGTTTATTCCTGCTGCTCTGATCGCCATCGTGCTGGCATTGGTGCCAGGTTTTCATACGGTTTCGCCGTTCTCCTGGATGATCGGGGCCGGCATCGCGGCAATGCTTTACCTGATCATCGCCAGGCGCCAACCCCACTACGCCCACGTCAGCGGCGAGTCGATCGCGGTCGACAACGCTGGCCATTGATACGTTTGCGGTCTGGCCAATTCAGACCGCCCACTCTTGATTTGAAGGAGCCCCCATGCGAATTCTCGTGGTCAATGTCAACACGACCGACAGCATCACCCAGGCCATTGCACGTCAGGCGCAGTCCGTCGCCGCGCCGGGCACCGAAATCATCGGGCTGACGCCCGGTTTCGGCGCCGAGTCGGTTGAGGGGAATTTTGAAAGTTATCTGGCCGCAATCGCGGTGATGGACTGCGTCATGTCCTACGACCAGCCCTTCGATGCCGTGATACAGGCCGGGTATGGCGAGCATGGCCGTGAAGGGTTACAGGAACTGCTCAACGTGCCCGTGGTGGACATCACTGACGCAGCGGCCAGCACTGCCATGTTTTTGGGCCGCGCCTATTCGGTTGTCACCACGCTGGATCGCACCGTGCCGCTGATTGAAGATCGCCTGAAACTGTCCGGGCTCTGGTACCGCTGTGCATCGGTGCGCGCCAGCGGCCTTGCCGTTCTGGAACTCGAATCTTCGCCGCAACGCGCGGTTGAAGCCATTGTTCACCAGGCAGAACTGGCCGTCAGCGAGGACAAGGCAGAGGTCATTTGCCTGGGCTGCGGTGGTATGGCGGGCCTTGATGAGCAGATTCGCCAGCGCACCGGCGTGCCCGTAGTCGATGGCGTTACCGCTGCGGTGACCATTGCCGAGTCGCTGGTTCGCCTGGGGCTGTCGACGTCAAAAGTACGCACTTACGCGACCCCACGGCCCAAGGTTATCAGTGGATGGGCCGAACGTTTCGGGCGATAACCGATCGCCTGCAGGCGATATCGACTGAATCCTTGCCAAGCCCGCTCCCGCGGGCCCTGGCCTGTATCGTGCAATTTGCACTACATCAAAAAGCCATCATTGCAAATTGCACTGAAACCCTCTTGAATACATACTCCAAGCAGCTGTTTTATAAGGGTTTTTAGCTCTTTAACAGTTGGCACGAAGACTGCTCTATTAACAGTATCCCGTCCATGCTCTCAGAGATGACCGCCATGAACAGCACCCTGTTACTGTTAAATGCCCTGGCACTGGCTGTTTTAGTGATTTTTCACTTTCAACCTGAACCCGCCACCGCCGAGCAATACGTCCAGACCTATGACAAACCCCTCGCGCCGCTGCCGCAAGTGGCGGTCATGAATAGCGTGAGCAGCGCGACACCTCATCTGACTACAGACCACCCTGCAGCCAACCTGGCTCCCGAGGGTGAGCGCTGGGTCTTTTGAAGCGCATATTGAGAGGTTGGCAGTAAATCATGTCCAAAATTGCTTTGAGTTTGTTGATGCTGGCGCTATCAAGCCTTGCACTTGATGTCTTCGCCCGTAACGAATTCGGAAACCTGCCCTTGATCGCTGCGGGAGTATTTTTCAGTTGCTGGCTGGTGGCGCTGATCATCGGGCGCAGGTTCAAATTTGACCCGCAATTACGCTGAGAGCGCCCTTCTGCTGGAGAACAGACCTTTCAGGATGAACGGTGGATTTGTGCACTATCCACGTCGATGCATTTTTTTAATAATCACTACTGGCATAACGCCTTTATCCGGTTCAATATTTGTCACAGAATTGACGCCAGGGAAGTGGCAGATTTGAGGCATGATGCGCGCCTCCTAGCAATTCAGGTTGAACTTTGGCTATAAGGACGGTCTTAATCACATCCTGCGGCCAATTCCCGAGAACCGCTCCCCTGAACTAACCGGTTAACTAAAATGCGCCCATTGAAACAGGCAATTTACTCCAGCCGTACGGCTGACAAGTTCGTCGTACGCCTGCCAGACGGAATGCGCGAGCGCATCGCCGAAGTGGCTCGCAATCATCACCGCAGCATGAACTCAGAAATCATTGCTCGCCTTGAGCAAAGCCTTATTCAGGAAGGCGTACTGGGTGACGAACTCAGCATGCGCCTGGACAGCCCTGAGCTCTCCCTGCACGAGCGCGAACTGCTGCAACGCTTCCGCCAACTGTCCCATCGCCAGCAAAACGCTCTGGTTTCACTGATTGCTCACGACACTGAGGCAGCTTCGGAGGAAGCCTGATTTAATTCAGGTAACAAAAAGCCAGCATTGCGCTGGCTTTTTTTATGGGCGCCATTTGCGCCAGAAACAAAAACGGCCTGATCTGACAGCTGTCAGATCAGGCCGCTGGCCGTCAGAGCAGGAAGATGGTTGCCAGCCCCAGGAAGATGAAGAACCCGCCGCTGTCAGTCATGGCTGTGATCATCACACTTGCACCCATCGCCGGGTCACGCCCAAGCCGGGCAAGTGTCATGGGGATCAAGACGCCCATCAGCGCTGCCAGCAGCAGGTTAAGCGTCATGGCCGCGGTCATCACCACACCCAGTGACCAGCTGCCGTACAACAGATACGCGACAACACCGATCACCCCACCCCACACCAGGCCATTGATCAAGCCCACGGCCAGTTCCTTGCGCATCAGACGCGAGGTGCTACCGGTATTGACCTGATCGAGCGCCATCGCCCGTACGATCATGGTAATGGTCTGGTTGCCGGAGTTACCGCCAATACCGGCCACGATGGGCATCAGTGCTGCCAGTGCCACCAGCTTCTCAATCGAACCTTCGAACAGACCGATCACCCGCGAAGCAATAAACGCGGTGACCAGGTTGACTGCCAGCCAGGCCCAGCGGTTACGCAGGGACTTCCAGACCGAAGCGAAGATGTCTTCTTCTTCACGCAGACCGGCCATGTTGAGCACTTCGTTCTCGCTCTCTTCACGGATCAGGTCGACCATTTCATCGATGGTCAATCGGCCGATCAGCTTGCCGTTCTTGTCGACCACCGGGGCCGAGATCAAGTCGTAACGCTCAAACGCCTGTGCAGCATCGTAGGCGTCCTCGTCCGGATGAAAACTTACCGGATCGCTGGCCATGACCTCGGACACTTGTTTCTCGGGGTCGTTGACCAACAAACGCTTGATCGGCAACACGCCTTTGAGCGCACCGTCGTAATCAACCACGAACAGTTTGTCGGTATGGCCCGGCAATTCTTTGAGGCGACGCAGGTAACGCAATACCACTTCAAGGCTGACGTCCTCACGGATTGTCACCATCTCGAAGTCCATCAGTGCGCCGACCTGATCCTCGTTATAGGACAGCGCGGAGCGAACACGCTCACGCTGCTGACCATCAAGGGTCTCCATCAGCTCATGGACGACGTCTCGCGGCAGCTCGGGGGCCAGGTCAGCAAGTTCGTCGGCGTCCATCTCCTTGGCGGCTGCCAGGAGCTCGTGATCGTCCATGTCGGCGATCAGGGTTTCACGTACCGAGTCAGAGACTTCAAGCAGGATGTCGCCATCGCGATCGGCCTTGACCAGCTGCCAGACCGTCAGGCGGTCGTCCAGTGGCAATGCTTCAAGGATGTAGGCAACGTCTGCGGAGTGCAGGTCTTCCAGCTTGCGCTGGAGCTCAACAAGGTTCTGCCGATGAACCAGGTTTTCAACCCGGTCATGGTGATGGCCTTCCTGACGATGAGTCAGGTCTTCGACCACACGCTGGCGATTAAGCAGCTCAATGACTTGAGCGAGGCGGCTTTGCAGGCTTTCTTGTGTTTTCTTTACTTCAACTTCGGTCATAGGCGAACTCCACTCCCAGCAGCAGGGCACGCCGGAAGGATCAATCAGTCAATTCATGATTGGAAAAACGGGATGCTGAGTTACTACTGGGTAAGTCCATGGAGGTATTCCACAAGCCCCGGCGGGGCTGACGGGCGCAATCATACACGGCTTAAAAATTAATGACGCAAAAATCTTGGCAATAACAAAAGCTTGCGCAGCACTGCCAGAATAATCAGAAGAGAAGTCGTCAGGATGACAGCAATAGCCAAATCGCAGATAGCAAAAAGCCCGCATACAATGCGGGCTTTTTGGTGTTTGGTGCACTCGACAGGATTCGAACCTGTGACCGCTCGGTTCGTAGCCGAGTACTCTATCCAGCTGAGCTACGAGTGCAAGTTGTGCTTGATAAACCAGACCACCCTGGTTGAAGCCAAGTTAACCGCCGAAGCAATTGACTCTTAAATGGTGCACTCGACAGGATTCGAACCTGTGACCGCTCGGTTCGTAGCCGAGTACTCTATCCAGCTGAGCTACGAGTGCAAGTTGTGCTTGATAGACCAGACCACCCTGGTTGAAGCCAAGTTAATCGCCGAAGCAATTGACTCTTAAATGGTGCACTCGACAGGATTCGAACCTGTGACCGCTCGGTTCGTAGCCGAGTACTCTATCCAGCTGAGCTACGAGTGCAAGTTGTGCTT